>JAFKJU010000030.1 GCA_017305935.1 Hyphomicrobiales bacterium
CGCTGGCGGCCATGGCTCTTGGGGAAATAGGGCTGAAGACGAGCCATTTGCTCGTCCGTCAGCCAAAACAAATTACTCATCAGTCGGGCTCCTATACGCCCATCTGAATCACAGCCGTCAGTTCAAATCAATGGGTCCTGACCCTAGTTTATGTTTTTCCCGGTCCGAACCCTCCTGTCCATCGTCATCCTTGCCCTCCTGGCGGGACCGCTTGTCGCCCGCGACGACCGAATCGCCGGCCCGGTGGCGGCTGACATCCTGCGTGTGGTCGACGGCGATACGCTGCTGGTCGAGGCCATGCCCTGGCCGCAGCAGCGGGTGGAGGTCTATGTGCGGCTGCGGGGCATCGATACGCCGGAACTCAACGCATCCTGCCCGGCCTTGCGGGCGCGCGCCGAAGCGGCGCGCCAGGCCTTGATCGACATGGCCGGCGAAACCGGTACGGTCTGGCTGCGCAATATCGGCGGCGACAAATATTTCGGCCGCATCGTCGCCGACGTCACCTTTGCCGATGGCCGCGACCCGGCGCAGGATCTGCAGGCCGCCGGCCTCGCCGTCGCTTATCACGGCGGCCGCAAGCCGGCTATCGATTGCGCGGCAACGGCTGCGCTGGAATAGGAGAAGCGCCAGAATTCAGTCCGGTCCAAGCGTTGGACATCCCCATCATCGTCATGCTCGGACTTGTCCCGAACATCTGACCAGCAGACGTCGGCAGATTCTCGGCACGAGGTCAAGAATGACGTGCGATGGCCCGGGAGACCTAAAACGGAAAAGGGCCGGAGAAATCCCCGGCCCCCTTGTTCTGTATTTCAATAAAACCTACGCCGCGTTGGCGCGGTTCTGGCGGTTGTGGATCAGGTCGTCGACGACGGCCGGATCGGCGAGCGTCGAGATATCGCCGAGCGCTCCGAAATCGTCCTCGGCAATCTTGCGCAGGATGCGGCGCATGATCTTGCCGGAGCGGGTCTTCGGCAGACCGGGGGCGAACTGGATCTTGTCCGGCGTCGCGATCGGTCCGATCTCCTTGCGCACATGACGGACGAGTTCCTGGCGCAATGTCTCGTTGCCTTCCTCGCCGGCCATCAGCGACACATAGCAATAGATGCCCTGGCCTTTCAGTCCATGCGGATAGCCGACCACGGCTGCTTCGGAGACGAGATGGTGCGAGACCAGCGCCGATTCGACTTCCGCCGTACCGAGACGGTGACCGGAAACATTGAGCACGTCGTCGACGCGGCCGGTGATCCAGTAATAGCCGTCCTCGTCGCGGCGGCAGCCGTCGCCGGTGAAATATTTCCCCTTATAGGTGGAGAAATAGGTTTGGATGAAACGGTGATGGTCGCCATAGACGCTGCGCATCTGCCCCGGCCAGCTATCGGTGATGCACAGATTGCCGTCCGTCGCTCCCTCCAGCACATGTCCCTCGCCATCGACGAGTTGCGGCTTCACGCCGAAGAAGGGCAGGGTGGCCGAGCCGGGTTTCAGGTCCGTGGCGCCCGGCAGCGGCGAAATCAGGATGCCACCGGTTTCCGTCTGCCACCAGGTGTCGACAACCGGACATCTCTGCTCGCCGACGACATTATAATACCATTCCCAGGCTTCCGGGTTGATCGGCTCGCCGACCGAACCGAGCAGCCGTAGCGAGGAACGATCCGAACGCTTGACGAAGTCGTCGCCGGCGCCCATCAGGGCGCGAATGGCGGTCGGCGCCGTGTAGAAGATATTGACCTTGTGCTTGTCGATCACTTCCCAGAAACGGCCCTGATCGGGAAAATTCGGCACGCCCTCGAACATCAGCGTCGTCGCCGCATTGGCGAGCGGGCCATAGACGATATAGGAATGGCCGGTCACCCAGCCGACATCGGCCGTGCACCAGTAGACGTCGCCGTCATGGTAATCGAAGACATATTCATGCGTCATCGAGGCATAGACGAGATAGCCGCCGGTGGTATGCAGCACGCCCTTCGGCTTGCCGGTCGAGCCGGACGTATAAAGAATGAACAGCGGGTCTTCCGCCCGCATCTTCGCCGGCGGGCAATCCGGCTTCACCGTGGCGATTTCCTGGTGATACCAGAGGTCACGGCCCGGCGCCCAGCCGATCTTGCCGCCGGTGCGGCGCACGACCAGCACCTTGTTGACGATCACATGGTTCTTGGCGGCAATATCGATGGCGGTATCGGTGTTTTCCTTGAGCGGGATCGGCTTGCCGCCGCGCACGCCCTCGTCGCAGGTGATGACGAAGGTGGATTCGCAATCGACGATGCGGCCCGCCAGCGAATCCGGCGAAAAGCCGCCGAAAACGACCGAATGCACCGCGCCGATGCGCGCGCAGGCAAGCATGGCATAGGAGGCTTCCGGGATCATCGGCATGTAGATGGTGACGCGATCGCCCTTCTTGACCCCATGCTTCTTGAGCACGTTCGCCATGCGGCAGACGTTTTCATAAAGCTGGTTGTAGGTGATCTTCTTGTCGATATAGGGATTGTCGCCTTCCCAGATGATCGCGGTCTTCTCACCATGCGTCTTCAGGTGGCGATCGATGCAGTTATAGGAGACGTTGGTCACGCCGTCCTCGAACCACTTGATCGAAACCTTGCCGATGAAGGAGGTGTTCTTGACCTTTGTATAGGGCTTGAACCAGTCGATGCGCTTGCCGTGCTTGCCCCAGAAGCGATCAGGTTCCTCGATGCTCTCCTGATACCATTTGCGGTAGGTTTCGCCGTCGATGAGCGCGCGACTTTTGGCCGATTTGGGGACCGGATAAAGCTTGGCTGACATGAACTCCTCCTCCATGTTGATGCGCCGAACTATCTATGTGCGCCCTACATAGCAGGTCAACCGGCTGCCGCAATTAGACAAAGGTCATTTGACTTTGAAAGAATTGCAATTCTGCGACAATATCGCTATAGAGCGTCCATAACTCCCGGAAATTGTGGTCAACGCCACGTCCCGCGACACCGGCGCGGGCGGACAGAAGGACTATATCCATGGCTCAACAACTGCTCATGCCGAAGGCGACCGCCATCTGGCTGGTCGACAACACCGCCTTGTCTTTCGATCAGATCGCGCAATTTTGCAAACTGCATCCGCTCGAAGTCAAGGCGATTGCCGACGGTGAAGCGTCGCAGGGCATCAAGGGCCTGGATCCGATCGCCACAGGCCAGCTTTCGCGCGAGGAAATCGCCCGCGGCGAAGCCAATCCGAACCACAAGCTCAAGCTCTCCGACCCCAAGGTGCGCGTGCCGGAATCCAAGCGCAAGGGCCCGCGCTATACCCCGGTTTCCAAGCGCCAGGACCGTCCCAACGCCATCCTCTGGCTGGTGCGCAACCATCCCGAATTGAAGGACGCGCAGATCTCGCGCCTCGTCGGCACCACCAAGTCGACCATCGAGCAGATTCGCGACCGCACCCACTGGAACTCGGCCAACCTGACGCCGATGGATCCGGTGACGCTTGGCCTGTGCAGCCAGATCGACCTCGACTTCGAAGTGGAAAAAGCCTCCAAGGGCCGACCGCTACCGACTGCCGCCGAACTCGGCGCGACACTGCAGCCTTCGCAGGAAACCGAGCGCTTCAGCTATCAGGACGACCGCGAGGAAGAGAAGGAAATCGACGCCGACGCCGTCTTCGCCAAGCTCAAGTCGCTGAAATCGACCCACACGGAAGACGAGGACGAAGACGATCGCTACTGATCGCCGTCCGTAAGCCTTGCTTGACATCGACCCGGCCCGCGGATCGCGCGCCGGGTTTTTGTTTGCCGCGATCAGGTCAATGTGAAACCGCGTTCACGCATCACGCCCTGAATTTCGTCGAGGATCGCCGGATCGTCGATGGTCGCCGGCATTTTCCACGGCAGGCCGTCGGCGATCTTCTGCATCGTCCCGCGCAGGATCTTGCCCGAACGCGTCTTCGGCAGGCGTTGGACGATCATCACCGTCTTGAAGGCGGCGACGGGACCGATCTCGTTGCGCACCAGCGACACGACCTCGTGCTCGATCTCCTGCAATGTGCGCGTCGCTCGGTTCTTCAACACAAGGAAACCGCAGGGGATCTGCCCTTTCAATGCGTCGGCAACGCCGATGACCGCGCATTCGGCGACATCGGGATGCATGGCGCAGACCTCCTCCATCGCCCCGGTCGACAAGCGATGGCCGGCGCAATTGATGATGTCGTCGGTGCGGGCCATGATGTAGACATAGCCGTCCTCATCGACATAGCCGGCATCGGCTGTCTTGTAGTAGCCGGCGAATTCCGTGAGGCAGCCGCTGCGAAAGCGTTCGTCTGCATTCCAGAAGCTGACGAGATTGCCGGGCGGCAAGGGCAGGCGGATGACGATATTGCCGAGCGTGCCCGGCGCCACCGCATGGCCCTCGTCGTCGAGCACATGGATGGCATAACCCGGCATCGGCACGGTCGGCGAGCCGTATTTCACCGGCAATTGCCCGAGACCCAGCGGATTGGCGGCAATCGCCCAGCCGGTTTCCGTCTGCCACCAATGGTCTATGACGGGAATCGCGAGCATCCGCTCCGCCCATTTGATGGTTTCCGGGTCGGCGCGCTCGCCGGCGAGGAACAGGGCGCGAAGCCCAGAAAGATCGTATTGCTGGATCAACTCGCCGTCCGGATCGTCGCGGCGAATGGCGCGAAAGGCGGTGGGGGCGGTGAACAGCGCCTTGACGTCGTATTCGGCAATCACCCGCCAGAAAGCGCCGGCATCCGGCGTGCCAACTGGCTTTCCCTCGTAGACCACGGTCGTATTACCGGCCAGCAGCGGCGCATAGACGATATAGGAATGGCCGACCACCCATCCGATATCCGAGGCCGACCAGAACACTTCGCCCGGCTTCATGCCGTAGATATGCTCCATAGACCAGCGCAACGCCACCATATGGCCGCCATTGTCGCGGATGACGCCCTTGGGCTGGCCGGTGGTGCCTGACGTGTAGAGAATATAGAGCGGATCGGTCGCCTTGACCGGCGTGCAGGGCACGCGCGTGCCTTTCGCCTTCTCCGCCTCGACCAGGGTAGCAAAATCGACATCGCGGCCGGGCGTCATCGCCGCTTCGTATTGCGGCCGCTGCAGGACGAGGCAATGGCGCGGTTTTACCCGCGCGCCCTCGATGGCGTGATCGACCAGCGGCTTGTAGGCGACGATGCGGCCCGGCTCCAGCCCGCAGCTTGCGGCAATCACCAGATCGGCCTCGAAATCGTCGATGCGGGTCGACAGTTCATGCGCGGCAAAGCCGCCGAACACCACAGAATGAATAGCCCCGAGCCGGGCACAGGCCAGCATCGAGAACAGCGCTTCGGGGATCATCGGCATGTAGAGGATGACGCGGCTGCCCTTGCCGATGCCGAGCCCGATCAGGACCGCCGCCACCGCCTCGATTTCCCGCTGCATCTCGGCAAAGCTATAGCGGCGCTTCTCGCCGGCCATCGGGCTGTCATAGATCAGCGCCGCTTGCGCGCCGCGACCGGCCAGGACATGCCGGTCGATGCAGTTGTGACAGGTATTGGTCTCGCCGCCGGCAAACCATTGTCCGTAGACGCCAAGCTGCGGATCGAAAGCCGTATCGAAGGGCCGGAACCAGTCCAGCGCCCCGGCAGCATCCGCCCAGAAGCCGTGCGGATCCTGTTCCCACGCGGCATAGGTTTCGGCATATCTGCTCTGCATGTCTTCCTCCCGATTGCCGAGCCTCTCCCCGGCTCAGCTTCCTGTATCGGAAGAAAAGGTGCAAATGGAAAGTCAGACCAAAGCTCTAGGACAAAAGGCGAAGTATCACCGCGTCCCGAAGATCGCCGAGCCGACGCGCACACTGGTCGCGCCGAAAGCAATCGCCGCCTCGAAATCCCCGGACATGCCCATCGACAGCCGCTCGACGCCGCATTCGACCGCCAGCATGGCCAGCAGCGCGAAATGTGGCCCCGGATTTTCCTCGGCCGGCGGAATGCACATCAGCCCCTCGATATCGAGGCCGAGCTCGTCGCGGCAAAGTCCGGCGAAGGCGACGACATCATCCGGCGCGATGCCGGCCTTCTGCGGCTCCAGCCCGGTATTGACCTGGATATAGAGGCGCGGACGCCGTCCCTGGCGGCCCATTTCCTCGGCAATCGCCCGGGCGATCTTTTCCCGGTCCACCGTCTCGATGACGTCGAACAGCGCCACCGCATCCGCCGTCTTGTTGGATTGCAGCGGCCCGATCAGGTGCAGCTCGATCTCCGGCGTCTCCGCTTTCAGCCCCGGCCACTTGCCCTGCGCTTCCTGCACCCGGTTTTCGCCGAACACACGCTGGCCCGAGGCGATCACCGGCCGGATGGCATCGGCCTCGAAGGTCTTGGAGACGGCGACCAGCGTCACCGCGCCCGCCTCGCGGCCCGCCTGCCGCTCGGCGGTCTCGATCCGCGTCTTAACTTCCTGAAGCCGCTCCTGAACGTCCATCGCCCTTGTCCCGCTTTCGATTTTCCAAGTTCCTGCCTAGCCGCAGATGCCGGCTTTGCCAAGGCATGCGATGCTGCGATTATCGCACCCATGACAAAGATAAAACCCTTCCGCAGGCCACAAAACTTGACGCTTGGGCGGTTTCATGGTGAAGGTCACCCCCAATTCTCCCTGATTTTGGACGATTATTCCCATGGCCACCGAACGTTACAATCCGCGCGACGCCGAACCCCGCTGGCAGGCGAAATGGAACGAAGAAAGCGTCTTCGTCACCGACAACAACGATCCGCGCGAGAAATATTACGTCCTCGAAATGTTCCCCTATCCCTCGGGGCGCATTCACATGGGGCATGTGCGCAACTACGCCATGGGCGACGTCGTCGCCCGCTACAAGCGTGCGCGCGGCTATAACGTCCTGCATCCCATGGGCTGGGACGCCTTCGGCATGCCGGCCGAAAACGCCGCCATGCAGAACAAGGTCCATCCCAAGGACTGGACCTACCAGAACATCGCGACCATGCGTAACCAGTTGAAATCGATGGGGCTTTCGCTCGACTGGTCGCGCGAGTTCGCCACCTGCGACGTCGATTATTACCATCGCCAGCAATACCTCTTCCTGGATTTCATGGAAAAGGGCCTGGTCTACCGCAAGCAGTCCAAGGTCAACTGGGACCCGGTCGACAACACCGTGCTCGCCAACGAGCAGGTCATCGATGGCCGCGGCTGGCGCTCCGGCGCGCTGGTGGAGCAGCGCGAGCTGACGCAATGGTTCTTCAAGATCACCGATTTCAGCCAGGATCTGCTCGATGCGCTCGACACGCTCGACCAGTGGCCGGAAAAAGTCCGCATCATGCAGAAGAACTGGATCGGCCGTTCGCAGGGCATGAGCGTGCGCTGGGAGATCGTTGCCGAGACCGCCCCGGCCGGCACCCAGGAAGTGACAGTCTACACAACGCGTCCCGATACCCTGTTCGGCGCCTCCTTCCTGGCGATCGCCGCAGACCATCCGCTCGCCAAGGAGGCAGCCGCCCGGAATCCGGCTATCGAAGCCTTCTGTGAGGAATGCCGCCGTGCCGGCACCTCGGTCGCCGCGCTCGAAACCGCCGAAAAGAAGGGCTACGACACCGGCATCCGCGTCAAACACCCGCTCGACCCGAGCTGGGAACTGCCGGTCTACATCGCCAATTTCGTGCTGATGGACTACGGCACCGGCGCCATCTTCGGCTGCCCCTCCGGCGACCAGCGCGACCTGGATTTTGCCCGCAAATACGACCTGCCGGTTGTCCCGGTCGTCATGCCGAGGGATGGCGACGCCGCCACCTTCGCCATCGGCGACGAGGCCTATGTCGAAGACGGCGTGATGATCAATTCGCGTTTCCTCGACGGCATGACCACCGACGAAGCGTTCGAAACCGTGGCCGAGAAGCTTGGCGCCCAATCACTCGGCAACCAGCCGCAGGGCGAACGCAAGGTCAATTTCCGCCTGCGCGACTGGGGCATTTCCCGCCAGCGTTATTGGGGCTGCCCGATTCCGGTCATCCATTGCGCCGATTGCGGCGTCGTGCCGGTGCCGAAGGCCGACCTGCCGGTCAAGCTGCCCGACGACGTCACCTTCGACGTGCCCGGCAACCCGCTCGACCGTCACCCGACCTGGCGCCACGTCGCCTGCCCGAATTGCGGCCGCGATGCCCGCCGCGAAACCGACACGATGGACACTTTCGTCGATTCGAGCTGGTATTTCGCCCGCTTCACCGCGCCCTGGGAAGACAAGCCGACCGACCCGAAGGTCGCCAGCCACTGGCTGCCGGTCGACCAGTATATCGGCGGCATCGAACATGCGATCCTGCACCTGCTCTATTCGCGCTTCTTCACCCGCGCCATGCGCGAGACCGGACATGTCGATCTCAAGGAGCCCTTCAAGGGCCTGTTCACGCAGGGCATGGTCGTGCATGAAACCTATAGCCGCGGCGAAGGCATGCAGCGCGAATGGGTGGCGCCCGCCGATATCCGCATCGAAGAACTCGACGGCAAGCGCCGCGCCGTCCTCTTGGCGACAGGCGAAGACATCAAGATCGGCTCGATCGAAAAAATGTCGAAGTCGAAGAAGAACGTCGTCGATCCCGACGATATCATCGCCTCCTACGGCGCCGATACCGCCCGCTTCTTCGTGCTGTCGGATTCGCCGCCGGATCGTGACGTCATCTGGTCGGAAGCCGGCGTCGAAGGCTCGCATCGTTTCGTCCAGCGTGCTTGGCGGCTGATTTCCGAGGCCGCCGAACGGCTGTGTAGTGTCGATGCCGCACCCGCCCGCGAGGGAGAGGCGCTCGCCATCTCACAAATCGCCCACAAGACCCTGAAGGCGGTGCAGGGCGATTACGACAAGCTGAACTTCAACAAGGCCGTGGCACGCATCTACGAGATGGTCAACGCCCTTGCCGCGCCGCTGACCAAGGTGGCGAATGGCGACGCGGATCCCGCCTACACCGCCGCCGTCAAGGAAGCCGTGCTGATCCTCGTGCAGATCGTCGCCCCCATGACGCCGCACCTGGCCGAGGAGTGCTGGGCAACACTGAAGCAGAACGGCCTCGTCGCCAAGGCGAGCTGGCCGGCCTATGAAGAGGCGCTGACCAGGGACAACGAAATCACCCTGCCGGTGCAGATTAATGGCAAGAAGCGCGCCGAATTGACAATCGCGCCAGATGCGGACCAGAATGCCGTCCAGTCCGCCGTTCTCGCGCTCGAAGCCGTTCAGGCGGCCCTCGCCGGGCAGACGCCGAAGAAGATCATCGTGGTGCCGCAAAGGATCGTGAACATTGTCGTCTGATTTCCGCTCGAAGCTCCTTCGTACGAGCGGCGCTGTCGTTCTGATTGCGCTTTCCGCTCTGGCCACCGGTTGCCAGGTTCGCCCGCTTTATTCCGAAGCGGGCGGCGTTGCCCAAAAACTGGGATCGATCGCCTATTCGGAGGCCGGAAGCCGCATTGGTCAGGTGGTGCGCAACAAGCTGATCTTCCTGACAGCAGGCGGAAATGGTGAGCCGGCTAATCCTGAATACAAGGTCGATCTGACGGTGACGAGCTCGGTTGCCCAGGTTCTGCTGGTCGAGACCTCCGACCGCGCTCGCGCCGGGCAGGTCGCCGTGGCGGTCGATTATATCTTGCGGCGCAATGCCGACGGCCAGGTTCTCAAGGCTGGCCATCGCCAGGCAATCTCCCTCGTCGATTTCCCGGTTCAGGAATTCGCCAAGGTCCGCGCCATCCGCGATGCCGAAAACCGTGCCGCCAATGAGGCAGCGGAACTGGTGCGCGCCGATCTCGCCGCTGCGCTCGGCCGCTGAAGCAAACGCAACCGATGACCGAGATCAAATCACACGAATTCGATGCGTTTCTCGCTCAGGGAATGCGGTCTTATCGAATCTTCGTTATCTTTGGTCCGGATCGCGGCCTGGTTTCGGAACGCGCGTCTGCCATCGCCCAGAAATCCGGCATTGCGCTGGACGACCCCTTCTCGGTGACCCGGCTCGATGCCGGCGATCTCGGCCCAGGGGGAGGGCGGCTGCTCGATGAAGTCGGCGCACTTGGCCTGTTCGGCGGAGATAAGCTGATCTGGGTCAAGGGTGGCGGCAATGATCGCGGCCTAATCGACGCCATGCCGCGCATTGTCGAACAGAACCTTACCGACACCGTGTTGATCATCGAAGCCGGCGACATCAAGAAGGGCGTGGGCTTGAGAAAGCTGGTCGACGGCCATAAGTCTGTGGCGTCGATTGCCTGTTATGCCGACGACCGTCGCGCCCTGAACGCGCTGATCGACACCGAACTCGCCAAGGAAAATTTGCGCATCACGCCCGAGGCCCGCGATATCCTGATCGACAGCCTCGGCGGCGACCGTCTTGCCTCCCGCAACGAACTGCAAAAACTTGCGCTTTACGCTCGCGGTGAGCAAACGATCGATGCACAGCACGTCACCGACATCGTCGGCGACGCCAGCTCAACCTCCGTCGACGATGCGGTCGATGCGATCTTCAGCGGCGACAAGGATCGTTTTATTCAGGAAACCGGAAAGGTGTTTACGTCAAAAACGCCGGTCTTCCTGCTGCTTCAATCCTGCCTGAAGCAGTTACAGCTTCTCGACATCCTGCGCTCGGAAATGGAAGAGAAAAAGCTCTCGCCGCAACAGGTCATGCAGACTCATGCGCGTCACGTTCATTTCCGTCGCAAGCCGATCCTGGAGGCAGCCTTGCGTATCTGGTCGCCGCCGGCCATCGCTCGGGAAATGCGCCGCGTCAATACTGCAATCCTGCAGACGCGTCAGCGTCAGGCGCTGGAAGACAGTATCGCCCTGCAAACCCTGCTGGCGCTGACTTTACAATCAGGCAAGCGCATCTAAGAGATCATCGTTTCTCAAGCAGTCGGCAAATATCTTCGAGTTGCTCAAGGGTTTTGTAAGCGATGCGGATCTGGCCGCTGCTACCCTTGTGATTGATCGTGACATCGAGTCCAAGTGTATCGGAAAGACTGCGCTCAAGCGCCAGCGTATCCGAATCCTTCTCGTCGCGTTTGCGCATCCCATAGCCGGGATCGCTTTGCGCCTTGATGTCGTTCTGCGCGAGCTTTTCCGCATCGCGCACTGACATGCCCTTGCTGACGATCTGCTTGGCAAGCACTGTCGGATCGGAAGTCGAGACAAGCGCGCGCGCATGGCCAGCCGAAAGCGCGCCTGCCGCCAGCATATCGCGTACCGGGTCCGGCAGCTTCAGCAGTCGCAGGCTGTTGGCCACATGACTGCGGCTTTTGCCGATAATTTCCCCAAGGTCATTTTGCGTATAGCCGTGCTCTGCGATCAGTTGTTCATAACCAAGCGCTTCTTCGAGCGGATTGAGATCGGAGCGCTGGACGTTTTCGACGATGGCGATTTCCAGCGCTGTCCGATCGTCGACATCGCGCACGATGACGGGAATTTCGACAAAACCGGCCAACTGGGCCGCGCGCCAGCGGCGCTCACCGGCAATAATCTCATAACGATCGGGGCCGACGGTTCGTACGACAACTGGCTGTACGATACCATGCTGGCGCACCGAATTCGCTAAGTCCTGCAATTCGTTTTCATCGAAATAGCGGCGCGGATTGCGAGCGCTGCGCGCAACGAATTCGATCGGGATCATCCGGTCCGGATTGACAACGCTGCGCTTTTCGCCGACTGGAATAGGCTGGTCCATCTCGCCGATCAAGGCTGCCAGGCCGCGGCCGAGGCGGCGTTTCGAAAGATCGTCATTCATGGCGCATCTCTTTCTTCAGGGCGGTTCCGCTCTCCATGCCGAACCGCATCAAACAGGATCGTCGCTGGCGGTCGGGTTCAGGCAGCCTTGCGATGGCGCTCGCGCTGGATCACTTCGGAAGCAAGCTGCAGATAGGCCTGACTGCCGGCGCATTTAAGATCATAAAGGATAGCCGGCTTGCCATAGGACGGCGCTTCCGACACGCGCACATTGCGCGGGATCAGTGTGTGATAAACCTTGTCGCCCAAATGCGTCCGCACGTCGTTGACCACCTGCTGCGCAAGATTGTTGCGGGAATCATACATGGTCAGCACAATGCCCTGGATATCGAGCAGCGGGTTGACGCTTCTACGTACTTGATTCACGGTTTCCAGAAGTTGGCTCAAACCTTCCAGCGCAAAGAATTCGCATTGCAAAGGTACGAGGACGGAATGTGCGGCCGCCATTGCATTCATGGTCAGCAGATTGAAAGAGGGCGGGCAATCTAGCAAGATATAGGAAAACGCCGACGCCTGATCCGATTCAAGCGCCCGGCGCAGCCGGAAGACGCGGTCGGCGGCTTGCGAAAATTCCATTTCGAAACCCAGAAGGTCCATGGTTGAGGGGATAATGTAGAGATTCGGAACCGCGGTTTCCGTCACCGTATCCAGAATATTCTCGGTGCCAGCCAGCAGATCATAGGACGACAGCTTTCGGTCGCGGCGGTCGATACCGAGCCCGGTGCTTGCATTGCCTTGCGGATCGAGATCGACAATCAAAACACGCTCGCCAATCGCCGCCAAGGCGGTCGCCAGGTTGATCGCGGTCGTCGTCTTGCCGACGCCGCCTTTCTGATTGGCAATTGTGATTATCCGGTTCTTCTCATAGGCCATATGCCGCACCTGAAATCGCTATGAACGCCGCAAATTGGAAATTTCGAGGATTTTCGAGTCGGTCTCGACAATACTCTGGTGTTCTACCAGATCGAATCTCCAACTTCCATGTGCATTGCGCAGCTCCTCGCGGTATTCCCGTCCTTTGTGGAGAAAAGCACGACACTGAGGATTGTTCTCAAACCAGGGCGCCGCATAGCCCAGCAACTTATCGACATCGGCAAGCGCCCGCGCAGAAATCCGATCGCAACCCGGAATCTCCCTTACCGCCTCTTCAATACGGATCGGATGAATACTGCCTCTCGCGCCCGTTTCTTGCAAAGCGATGCGCAAGAAGCCGGCTTTCTTGTTGTTGCTCTCGACCAGATGCACCCAGCCTTCACCGATTTCCACCAGCCGGATCGCTGTAACGATCCCCGGAAAGCCACCACCGCTGCCCAGATCGACCCAGCGATGAGGCCCTGGCGCGAGATCATAGAGCTGGTTGCTATCCACGACGTGCCGACGCCAGACATCTACCAAGGTTGATGGCGCGACCAGATTGATGACTTTAGCCCATTTGACGAACAACTCGACGAAATGTGCCAACCGATCGGACGTTTCACGTGAAACGTTCAAGGTCTGGGGATCGAATGCCATTTACGCCGCTTTCCCTTCCAATGCCCGCTTGCGCAGGTGAACCAACAGCAACGACACCGCCGCCGGCGTCATGCCATCGACCATCGCAGCTTGGGCAAGATTGTTTGGCCGGAATCTGGCTAACTTCTGCTTCAGTTCATTCGACAGGCCGGGCAGGCAGGCATACTCGAAATCGTCCGGAATAACCATCGATTCATCCCGGCGGAGATCCGCGATGTCGCGTGCCTGCTTGTCCATATAGACCGCATACATCGCTTCGATTTCGAGAGCTTCCCCGAGCTTGCGCGGTATCTCTGCCAACTCCGACCAGATTCGCGACAAGCCGAGAAGAGACTGATCTGGATATGCCAACAACTCGTAAGCGGACCGCCTCTGTCCATCCTGGTTCAGCCGCAACCCATGGCGCCCGGCTTCGGAAGGTGTCAGGCCTTTGTTCCTGAGAACGGCTCGATAACGATCAAGATCGTTCTTGAAGCAAGAGAAGGCTTCGCGTCGCGTTGCTCCTACGCAACCGATTTCCACGCCGAGTTCGGTCAGGCGCATATCGGCGTTGTCGGCACGCAGGGAAAGGCGATACTCGGCGCGGGAGGTGAACATACGGTACGGTTCTGTGATCCCCCGCGATGTTAGGTCATTGATCATGACCCCGATATAGGAGTCGGTACGGCTGAAGACATAGGCTTCCGAACCACCTGCAAACCGGGCTGCATTCAAACCTGCGACGAGACCTTGTGCGCCAGCTTCTTCATATCCCGTAGTGCCATTGATCTGCCCGGCCAAGAAAAGGCCGGGAACCGCCTTGACTTCGAGGGAAGGGCGCAGTTCGCGCGGATCGATATGGTCATATTCGATAGCATATCCGGGCTGAAGAATGCGAACATTCTCGAGGCCAGGGATCGAGCGGATAAAGGCGTCCTGCACATCCTCCGGCAGCGACGTCGAGATGCCGTTTGGATAGACTGTATCGTCATCCAGCCCTTCAGGTTCCAGAAAAATCTGGTGCCCATCGCGTTCGCCAAAACGAACGATCTTATCCTCGATAGAGGGGCAGTAGCGCGGGCCGATGCCCTCAATCTGTCCGGAATACATCGCTGAGCGATGAATATTATCTTTGATGATCTGATGGGTTTTCGTGACCGTACGCGTTACACCGCATTCAAT
This sequence comes from Hyphomicrobiales bacterium, assembly GCA_017305935.1. Taxonomy (GTDB): domain Bacteria; phylum Pseudomonadota; class Alphaproteobacteria; order Rhizobiales; family Rhizobiaceae; genus Metarhizobium. Next base: position 14,388 of record JAFKJU010000030.1, read on the forward strand.
CTGCGGGTTCGAGATCGTTTCGGTCAGGAAAGAAAAGGGGCTCGGATCGCTATCCGCCGCTTGTGAGCCGATTTCGGACCAAGCAATGGTTTTGCCGTCGAGCCTTGCGGGTGTGCCAGTCTTCAGACGTCCGAGAGTTATTCCGGTAGATTGCAAGGTTTTGGAGAGACCTGTCGAGGGTTCTTCCCCCATGCGCCCTGCCGGAAACTTTCGGTCACCAATATGGATAAGGCCACGCAAAAATGTACCAGTCGTAAGAACCGCGGCACCACAAAAATAGACCTCACCGGTGCTGAGAACGACGGCACGGACGGCACTGTTTTCCAGTTGCAAATCGGCGACATCGCCTTCAATCACGGTGAGATTGGCGTAATTATCGATCTCGGCCTGCATGGCTTGGCGATAGAGCTTGCGGTCCGCCTGGGTGCGCGGGCCGCGAACGGCCGGTCCCTTCTTGCGGTTAAGCAGCCGAAACTGGATGCCGGCGGCATCGGCGATGCGCCCCATCAATCCGTCCAGCGCGTCGATTTCGCGGACAAGATGGCCTTTGCCCAAACCACCGATAGCGGGGTTGCAAGACATCACGCCGATGGTGGCGTGCTTATGAGTTATCAATGCCGTCTTGGCGCCCATGCGTGCCGACGCAGCCGCCGCCTCGCAGCCGGCATGGCCACCGCCAATGACAATGACATCAAATTTGGTCATGATCGGTTCTACTGTTTCACGTGAAACATCTGGAAGGACTCGCTCAGGTGGAAGTGTTTCACGTGAGTCATTTCCCGATGCAAAATTGAGAGAAGATTACGTCAAGCAGCTGCTCGACGTCAACACGACCGGTAATCCTGCCAAGCTCATTGCCAGCTTGACGAAGCATCTCAGCTCGCAGATCAAGCGGAAGATGAGGGGAGATACAGGCTTCATCGATGCGTTCTTGAGTCGTACGCAGAGCCGTGAGTTGGCGCTGCCGAGACGCGAGAACGAACCCGTTCGCGGTCAAGGCTTTAGCATCTTTAACGATTAAGGTTTTCAGCGCTTCCAATCCTTGGCCGGTCTCGGCCGAAATCGCGATTTCAAAATCATCCGGTTTGATGTGAACGTCGGATTTCGCCCAAATATTGATAATGCGGCCTGCCGTTTGGATTGGGGTATTGTCCACCTCCAACTCAGCGCTATGAAGACGCAGAACGACGTCAGCACTCTCTGTTGCAGTTCGTGCACGTTGTACGCCCAGCTGTTCTACGACGTCATCGGTTTCACGCAAACCGGCAGTATCAGTCAGGCGGACAGGAAAGCCGTCGATGAAGATGTCGGTCTGGAGGATGTCGCGCGTGGTTCCGGGAATGCTGGTGACGATGGCGGCGTCGCGCTGTACAAGCGCATTGAACAAGGTCGATTTGCCGGCGTTGGGCGGGCCGGAGATTACGACCTTGAGACCATCGCGGATGATTTCGCCGCCTTTGCTACGGGTCAAGTGATCGCCGATCTCCGACGCGAGTTGACGCATATCGTGCCAGACGCGATCTGAGACGGATCCTGGGACGTCTTCCTCGTCAGGGAAATCGAGTTCGGCTTCGATCATGGCGCGGGCGAATTTCAAGCGTTCGGCCCAGCCGTCGTAGATCGCGCTGACATGACCGGCCATCTGCTCCAGCGCAAGGCGACGTTGCATTTCGGTTTCGGCATTGATGAGGTCGGAGAGGCCTTCGACTTCAACCAGATCGATGCGGCCGTTTTCGAAGGCCCGGCGAGAGAATTCACCGGCTTCTGCAAGACGGGCGCCGGGAAATGTCCCCAGTTCGTCCAGCACGGCAGAGACAACCGCCTTGCCGCCGTGGATTTGCAGCTCGATGCAATCCTCGCCGGTGAAGGACGCCGGGGCGGGGAAAAGGAGGACGAGGCCATGGTCCAGCGGTTGGCCATCGCGCCGGTGCAGCGTGCGCAAAGCGGCTTTTCGTGGTTCCGGTATCGAGTCGACGATTTGTCGACAAATATCGAACGCTGCCGGCCCACTGAGACGGATGACTGCCACGCCGGACGGAAGACCGCCGCTGGATAAGGCAAAAATCGTGTCGTTCATTTCCTTGCTCGGCTAAAACAAAAAGGTGGGCGAGGCCCACCTTTTCGACTCTGGCTAAGAGAACGGTCTATTATGTGTTCATCGAGTCGAAGAAATCGCCATTGTTCTTCGTCTGTTTGAGCTTGTCGATGAGGAATTCGATTGCGTCGGTGGTGCCCATCGGCGCCAGGATACGGCGCAGTACGAAAATCTTCTGCAGATCCTGGCGCGGCACGAGCAGGTCTTCCTTACGCGTACCGGATTTGAGAATGTCCATCGCCGGGAAGATGCGCTTGTCGGCGACCTTGCGGTCGAGGACGATTTCCGAATTGCCGGTGCCCTTGAATTCTTCGAAGATGACTTCGTCCATACGGCTGCCGGTATCGATCAGGGCGGTGGCGATGATCGTCAGCGAGCCGCCTTCCTCGATGTTACGCGCCGCGCCGAAGAAGCGCTTCGGGCGCTGCAGGGCGTTGGCATCAACACCGCCGGTCAGAACCTTGCCGGAAGACGGCACGACGGTGTTGTAGGCGCGCCCGAGGCGGGTAATCGAATCGAGCAGGATGACGACGTCACGACCATGCTCGACCAGACGCTTGGCCTTTTCGATGACCATTTCGGCGACCTGAACGTGGCGCACGGCCGGCTCGTCGAAAGTGGAGGATACGACTTCGCCGCGCACCGAGCGCTGCATGTCGGTGACTTCTTCCGGGCGTTCGTCGATCAGCAGGACGATCAGGTAGCATTCCGGATGGTTTGCGGTGATCGAATGGGCGATGTTCTGCAACAGCACCGTCTTACCGGTGCGCGGCGGCGCGACGATCAGGGCGCGCTGACCCTTTCCAAGCGGCGCCACGAGATCGATGACGCGCGGCGACAAATCCTTCGAGGTGGGAACGTCGAGTTCCATCTTGAAGCGCTCGTTCGGATAGAGCGGCGTCAGATTGTCGAAATGCACCTTGTGGCGGATTTTTTCCGGGTCGTCGAAATTGATCGTGTTGACCTTGAGCAGGGCGAAATAGCGCTCGCCTTCTTTGGGTCCGCGAATCGGGCCTTCAACGGTATCGCCGGTCTTCAGGGAGAAGCGGCGGATCTGCGAGGGAGAAATGTAGATATCATCGGGGCCGGGCAGATAATTGGCATTGGCGGAACGCAGGAAACCGAAACCGTCCTGCAGCACTTCGACCACGCCTTCGCCGATGATTTCCACGTCCTGGTTGGCAAGAACCTTCAGGATCGCAAACATCAGCTCCTGCTTGCGCATGGTGCTGGCGTTTTCGACTTCCAGTGATTCGGCGAAGGCCAGGAGATCGGTGGGAGTCTTGTTCTTGAGTTCCTGAAGCTTCATTTCAGCCATGAAGAGAGACCATGTCGTATTGTCGAGGGGAAGGCGTGGGATCGTCTGCGATGCTGCGGAAGGGCTCCGCGATCGACGCAATGCTTACACATGCCACGAAGATGAGATGCGCGGAAAATAGCGACTGAAACGGCAAGCCGCAAGGGGGCAGGGAAAAAACCCTGACGAATTCGAAAAATAGTCTGTTTCAGAAGGGTTTGACGATGACGAGGATGACGATGGCGAGCATCAGCAGCGTCGGAACCTCGTTCATCAGTCGCCAGAAGCGCGGGGATTTTTCGCGCCGGTCGGAAGCGAAATCCTTGACCGCCTTCCCCAGGAACTCGTGATAACCCGTCAGAAGCACGACCAGCAGCAGTTTTGCATGCAGCCAGCCGCCGTGGAAACCGTAAATCGTCCAGGCGATGTAGAGCCCGAGCAGCCAGGCAGCCGCCATGGCTGGACGCATGATGACCGACAACAGCCTCTGTTCCATCACCTTGAAGGTTTCCGACTGCTTTGAACCCGGCTCGGAATCGAAGTGATAGATGAAAAGTCGAGGCATGTAGAGCAGGCCGGCCATCCAGGAGATGACGGCGACGACATGCAGCGCCTTGGCCCAGAGATAGAAATTATCCGGGTTCCAAAGATAAAGACTGCTGAGGATGAGGACGGCGACGGCAAGGGCCGTCATCGCCCTGAGGCGCGCCCGGCGGCCGAGACCGGGATCGGTCTGCTCGATCATGCCGAGCTTCCCTGACGGCCGCGCACGCGGGCGACGAGGGCGGTGACATGCTCGGGATCGGCCTGCGGCGTGATGCCATGGCCGAGATTGAAGATCAGCGGTCCGTTCCCGAGTGCCTGCAGGATAGCGTCGATGCCGTCCTCCAGCGCCTTGCCGCCGGCGACGACCCGCATCGGGTCGAGATTGCCCTGCACCGGCCCGTCCTTCTGCAATTCAGTGGCAAAGGCGAGCGGCACTGACCAGTCGAGGCCAATGGCGTCGGCGCCGGTCTTCTGGCGATAGGATTTGAGCTGATAACCGGCGCCCTTGGCGAAGGCGATGATTTTGGCCTGTGGCCGCCGCGCCTTGACCGACTGGATGATGCGCCGCACCGGCGCGATCGCGAAGGCTTCGAATTCCGCCTCGCCGAGCACCCCGGCCCAGGAGTCGAAGATCTGCACGGCATCGGCGCCGGCATCGATCTGCTCGACGAGATAATCGGCCGAGACCTCGGCGAGGAAGGCGAGCAGATACTCGAAAGCCTCGCGATGGCGATAGGCGAAGAGGCGGGCAGGGGCCTGGTCGGGCGTGCCGTGGCCGGCGATCATATAAGTCGCCACCGTCCAGGGCGCGCCGCAGAAGCCGAGCAGGGTAGTCTTCTCAGGCAGCTCCCGGCGCAGGTTGCGCACCGTCTCGAAGACAGGGGCCAGGTGGGAGATGACGCCATCCGGCTTCAGGGCGTGAATGCCATCCGCATCGATCGGCGTCATCTGCGGGCCATGTCCCTCGGTGAAGCGCACGTCGCGCTTCAGAGCGTCGGGAATGACGAGGATATCGGAGAACAGGATCGCCGCATCGAAGCCGTAGCGGCGGATCGGCTGTAGCGTCACTTCCGTCGCGAATTCCGGCGAATAACAGAGATCGAGAAAGCTCCCGGCCCTGGCGCGGGTTGCCCGATACTCCGGCAGGTAACGGCCGGCCTGACGCATCAGCCACAGGGGAGGCGGCGACAGCGTTTCGCCGTCAAGGACTTTCATGACTGCGCGTTCGACGCTCACGGTTCCATCCATTTAATAAAAGAGATCTTGAAAGGGTTTCTATTTCTTAGAGTCGGTGACTATCAAGGATTAAAGTCAATCCCCAGACGGTACAAATTGCCGCGCGGGTAATCCCTGATAAGGATAAAACCCTGACTTGATGGCGGGAATACGGAAAAACCCTGAAAATCATTGAAAAACAGCAATTTATGAAATTTCCGTATGGAGTTGACCGGTGGACGGGCTGTGGATAAAGCTTGGCGCGCAAACCTTGTCCACAGAACCCACAGGCCGGGAGAGGCAAGAGCCACACGATCGCGCGGTGTGGAAAACCCGGGACTTTTCCCAGCCGCCGCGCCGGTCGCCGGGGAAACCGGTTGCTTATCCCAATTCATCAACAGGCGAGGGAAATTAGCGTGGAGAACCGCAAAAATTTCTTCCATCTGCACCTGATTTCTGACTCCACGGGCGAGACGCTGATGTCGGCGGGCCGCGCGGCCTCGGCGCAATTCAAGCTCAGCCATCCCATCGAGCATGTCTATCCGCTGATCCGTAATCGCCGGCAGTTGATGCCGGTGCTGGAGGCCATCGACCGTGAGCCCGGCATCGTGCTCTATACGGTGGTCGACCAGGAACTGGCGGCGATCGTTCGCGAGCGATGCGCCGAAATGCAGGTGCCCTCGGTCAATGTGCTCGAACCGGTGATGGATATTTTCCAGAACTATCTCGGGGCGCCGTCACGGCGGCGAGTGGGGGCGCAGCATCGCATGGATGCGGATTACTTCGCCCGCATCGAGGCGATGAACTTTGCCATGGACCATGACGACGGCCAGGCGCCGGACGGCTACGAGGACGCCGATGTGGTCATCATCGGCATCAGCCGCACCTCGAAAACCCCGACCAGCATCTATCTCGCCAATCGCGGCATCAAGACCGCCAATGTGCCGATCGTTGTCGGCATGCCCCTGCCGGAAGCGCTGCTGAAGGTGGTGAAACCGCTTGTCGTCTGCTTGATCGCCACATCGGATCGCATCTCGCAGGTGCGCGAAAACCGTATTCTCGGCGCCAGCGGCGATTACAGCAACAGCCAATATACGGACCGGGCGACGATTGCCGAGGAGCTGAAATATGCCCGCGCCGTCTGCGCCCACAACAACTGGCCAGTCATCGACGTCACCCGCCGCTCCATCGAGGAGACGGCGGCGGCCATCGTTGCGCTGCGGCCGAAGCTGCGTTAGAGCGGTCTTATGAAACCTCCGGCGCGACGAGGCGGCATGCAAAACACCTCCCTGATCCTGGCATCCTCCAGCCCGTTCCGGCGCATGCTGATGGACAATGCCGGATTGACCTTCGAAGCCTATCCGGCAAACATTGACGAGCGCGCCATCGAGGCGCCGTTGGCGGAAAATGGCGCGAGTCCGCAGGAGGTGGCGCTGGCGCTGGCGCAGGCCAAGGCGCTGGATGTGGCCGGGCGTCACCCGGATGCCATCGTGCTCGGCTCCGACCAGACCATGTCGCTCGGCGACCGGGTCTATCACAAGCCGGCTCATCGCGATGAAGCAAAAAGCCATCTCTTGTCCTTGTCCGGCAAAACGCATCAGCTCAACAGCGCCATGGTTCTGGCCCGCGGCGCAGACGTCCTGTGGCGGCATGTTTCCGAGGCGCGGCTGACGGTTCGCGATCTCTCGGAAAATTTTGTCGAGGCCTATCTCGACTGTGTCGGCGACAAGGCGCTGCAAAGCGTTGGCGCCTATCAGCTCGAAGGCGAGGGGGTTCAACTCTTCACGGCAATCGAGGGCGATTATTTCACCATTATCGGCCTGCCGCTGTTGCCGCTGCTGGCGCAGTTGCGCCGTCTCGGAGTCATCGATGGTTGATTCACGTGAAACAAGACGCGCCTTCGTCTGCGGCCATCCGATCAGGCATTCACGCTCGCCGCTGATACACGGCCATTGGCTGGAGCAGTTCGGCATCGCGGGGCGCTATACGGCCGAGGATGTCGCACCGGAAAACTTTGCCGGCTTCATCGAAGGCCTGCGCTCCGGCGAAGCCGGCTTCGTCGGCGGCAATGTCACCATTCCGCACAAGGAAGCCGCCTGCCGATTGGTGGATACGCCGGATGAACTGGCGAAGGAACTCGGCGCCGCCAACACGCTCTGGGTCGAGGACGGCAAGGTGCGGGCGACCAATACCGATGGCTACGGTTTCACCGCCAATCTCGATGCCTGCCATCCCGGCTGGGACAAGGGCTTGCGTGCGGTGATCTTTGGGGCAGGTGGTGCTGCGCGCGCCATCGTCCAGGCAGTGCGCGATCGTGGTTTTTCGGAAGTGCATATCGTCAACCGCACCGTCGCGCGGGCGCAGGAACTGGCGGACCGGTTCGGCCCGAAAATTTTCGCGCATCCGCAAGGCGCGCTCGGCGAGGTGATGCGCGGCGCCGATCTCTTCGTCAACACCACCTCGGTTGGCATGGATGGCGAGAATGCCATCGACCTCGATTTTGCGCCGCTGGTATCCGGTGCGGTCGTCACCGATATCGTCTATGTGCCGTTGATGACGCCGATGCTGATCAAGGCGCAGGCGCAAGGCTTTGCGATTGTCGATGGGCTCGGTATGTTGCTGCATCAGGCGGTGCCCGGTTTTGAAAAATGGTTTGGCCGGCGGCCGGCCGTCGATGAGGCGCTACGGGCATTGATCGTCGCCGATATGGAGCGCCATGCATGATCGTCATCGGTCTCACCGGCTCCATCGGTATGGGCAAGTCGACGACGGCGGCAATGTTTGCCGAAGCCGGCGTGCCGGTCAACGACGCCGATGCCGTTGTTCACGACCTCTATCGTGGCGAGGCGGTGGCGCCGGTCGGTGCCGCCTTTCCCGGCAGCGTTCGTGACGGCGCGGTAGACCGCGTTGAGCTTGCCCGGAAATTGAAGGAGAATCCGGCTAAGTTTGCCGTGCTTGAGGCTATCGTCCACCCGCTGGTGCAGGCGCGCGAACAGGCATTCCTCGCCCGCCATCGCGCGGCTGGAACGGAAATGGTGCTGCTTGATATTCCCCTGCTGTTTGAAACGGGAGGGGAGAACCGGGTGGATAGGATCGTCGTCGTCACTTGCGATGCGGCGATCCAGCGCCAGCGCGTCCTGTCGCGGCCAGGCATGACGGACGAAAAATTCGAGCTGATCCTGTCGCGGCAGATGCCGGATCGTGAAAAACGCGAACGCGCCGATTATATCGTCGATACCGGCCACGGCATCGAGGCGGCGCGCGAGCGTGTATCCGCCATTATTGCCGATATCCGCAGCCGGCAAACGAAACACGAGGACTGAGATGCGCGAGATCATTTTCGATACGGAAACCACCGGCCTCGACAATAAGACAGATCGGGTCATCGAAATCGGTGGCATCGAGCTGTTCAATCATTTCCCGACCGGCAACACGCTGCATCTCTACATCAGCCCCGGCGAGACCAAGGTCCATCCCGATGCGCTGGCGATCCACGGCATCACAGACGAGTTCCTGAAGGACAAGCCGCCCTTCGCGGATGTGGCCCAGCAGATCGTCGACTTCTTCGCCGGCGCCAAGTGGATCGCTCACAACGCCACCTTCGACATCGGCTTTATCAATGCCGAATTCGGCCGTCTCGGCCTGCCGCCGATCCTGCCGGATCAGGTGATCGACACGCTGTCGATGGCGCGGCGCAAGCATCCGATGGGGCCGAACTCGCTGGACGCGCTCTGCCGTCGCTATGGCATCGACAATTCGCACCGCACCAAGCACGGCGCGCTGCTCGACTCCGAGCTGCTCGCCGAAGTCTATATCGAGATGATCGGCGGCCGCCAGGCCGCCCTCGGTCTGGCGCCGGCCGGCAGCGAAGAGGTGGCTGTCGGCATCCAGGAAGAAGTGACGGTCACCATTGTGCGCGAACGGCCGCGTCCGTTGGCGGCGCGCGTCAGCGTCGCGGAAGCGGAAGCCCATGCGGCGCTGGTCGCCAAGCTTGGAGACAAGGCGTTGTGGAAGCAATATTCCTGATCCCGCCAAACGATAGACAACAAAAAACCCGGACGCGAAGCTCCGGGTTTTTTGTCGGACATTTCTGTCGATCAGTTCGTGGTCTCGACCTTGGCGCGGGCCTGTTCCTCGGCCATGCGCTGCGTAAACATCTGCGTGAAGTCGATCGGGTCGATCATCAGCGGCGGGAAGCCGCCGTTGCGGGTGGCGTCGGCGACGATCTGGCGCGCGAAGGGGAACAACAGGCGCGGGCATTCGATGAACAGCAGCGGCAGCATGTGCTCCTGCGGGAAGCCGGAGATGCGGAACACGCCGCCATAGACCAGTTCGCAGTTGAACACGACCTTGTCGCCGTCGCGGGCTTCGGTGTTCAGCGTCAGCACGACGTCGAAATCCGTATCCGACAGCGGATTGGCGTTGACGTTGACATTGATGTTGATCGCCGGGGCCTGGTCGCGGGACTGCAGGGAGCGCGGCGCGCCCGGATTTTCAAAGGAAAGATCCTTGATGTACTGGGCAAGGATATTGAGGCTCGGGCTGGCATCGGTCATCGGGGGTTTCCTCGCGAAACGGTAAAGGCCTGGTGCGCAGACAGGCGACATCAGTGTCGCGCCACTTATCATTTCAGCGGTTTGCTTACAACCCTTCGCCTTTGGCGCCCGATATTACCGGCCGATGCGTGGGCCGTTCGACCAGGGCGAATCCGGATCGTTGTCGCGCTTGAAATCCTCGGCGTCGAGATCGACCACCGGCCCGCCGTTGCGGCGCGGGGCGCCGGAGAAGGGCGAACCCTGCTGGCTAAATCCGCCGGTCGTCACCACCATGCGCGCGCCGATCAGCTTCCAGGCGAGATCGCGCACCGCCGGGATGAAGAACAGCAGGCCGATGATGTCGGTGACGAAGCCGGGCAAAAGCAGCAGGAAGCCGGCGACGACGATCATCGCTCCATGCACCAGCTCGCGGCCGGGCACGACGCCGTTGCGGCCCTCGGCCTGCAGGCGCTTCAAAAGCCCGGTGCCCTGGCGGCGCAGAAGCACGATGCCGAGCAGCGAACTCGCCACCACCAGCCCCAGCGTCGCCAGCACGCCGATGGCCTTGCCGACGACGATAAAGCCGGCGATTTCGATAAACGGCAGCAGGAGGACGAAAAGCGGAAGAACCGAGGGGCGCATGATGATATACCGTTAAAGGTTGGCGGCGCCGTCAGGATCAGGGCCGGATTGCACTTTGACTATTTGAATGATCGGCGGCTGCGGACTATATGGGGTTTGAAGCGGCGAATTTTAACAGCGGTTCTGGGATAATATGGGCTCTAGCGATTTCGTGACACTGTTTTTTCTGGTAGCGGCGGTACTCATCTTCCTGCAGCTTCGCAGCGTGCTGGGCCGGCGGACCGGAAACGAAAAGCCGCCCTTCGATCCATTCTCTGCGCGCGACAAGGCCGGCAACCCGGATGCGAGCGCCGATAACGGCAAGGTCGTCACCCTGCCGCGACGCGAGCCGGGTGAGGCCGGTGAGGATGCTTTCGCGCCAATCGATGCCGTGGCCCCGGCCGGCAGCGCCTTGAACGCAGCCTTGCGCGATATTGCCCGCACCGATCCCTCCTTCAATCCGAAGGAGTTTTTGAACGGCGCCCGCATGGCCTATGAAATGATCGTCATGGCCTTTGCCGATGGCGACCGCAAGACGCTGAAGGGCCTGCTGTCGCGCGAAGTCTATGAAGGCTTTGACGCTGCGATCACCGAGCGCGAGAAGAACGGCGAGACGGTGAAATCCACCTTCGTCGGCATCGACAAATGCGATTTCACCCATGCCGAGATGCAGGGATCGGAAGCGCAGGTGACCTTGCGCATCGCCAGCCAGCTGATCTCCGCCACCTATGACCGCGCCGGGGCGCTGGTCGATGGCGATGCGGAAAATGTCGCCGAGGTCAACGACGTCTGGACCTTCGCCCGCGACACCCGTTCGCGCGATCCGAACTGGAAGCTGATCGCCACCGAATCCGAACAATGAGCGCCGGCCCGATCGATTTCGCGCTTCGGCCGCAAAGTTTTGCCGATCTGCCGGGGTGGGGGGATGACGATCCCTCCGCCCTGTTTGCCGCTTTGCGGGCCTGTCGCCGGCATATTCTTCAGATAAAACCTTACAAGACGGGATCGCTCGGCCTGACGGTCGGCGATCTGATGCCGCTTCTGGATGCCGCCGAAGCCGCCGAACCCGGCAATGCCGCCGAGGCGCGCGCCTTTTTCGAAGCCCATTGCCGGCCTTTCAAGGTCGAGCGCGCCGATGGCGAGCCCGGCTTCGTCACCGCCTTCTACGAGCCGGAAATCGACGTCAGCGCCACACCCGGCGGTGAATGGAAATTCCCCTTCTATCGCCGTCCGGACGATCTGGTCGATCTGGACGACGGCAATCGCCCGTCCTTCCTCGACCCGTCCTATGCCTTCGCCCGGCAGACCGAAAACGGCATCGAGCCCTATGCCGACCGCCTCGCCATCGATAACGGCTATCTCGACGGGCGGGGGCTGGAGATCGCCTGGGCGAAATCCCGCATCGATGTGTTTTTCGTGCACGTGCAGGGCGCGGCGCGGCTGCGCTTTCCCGATGGCAGCCTCAGGCGCATCACCTATGCCGCCAAGGCCGGGCATCCTTTTTCGCCCATCGGCCGGCTGCTGATCGATCGCGGCGAGATCGCGCCCGCCGATATTTCCATGCAGTCGATCCGCGCCTGGCTGCGCGCCCATCCCGATGAAGCGGATGCGGTGATGTCGCATAACCGATCCTACATCTTCTTCCGCGAGGCGGAGGTGGAGGACGAGGCGCTGGGGCCGGTGGCGGCGGCCAAGGTGCCGCTGGTGCCGGGACGGGCGCTCGCCGTTGACCGGAGGATTCATACCTTCGGCTTTCCATTCTATATCCATTCGCGATCCCTAACCCATCTCGACGCCGGCCAACCCTTCCAGCGGCTGATGCTGGCGCTGGAAACCGGCACGGCCATCGTTGGTCCGGCGCGGGGCGATATTTTTACCGGCTCCGGCGATGAGGCCGGCGAACTGGCCGGCACCGTGCGCAACGCCGCCGATTTCCATATCCTCATTCCCCGCCGGGCGGCCGAAAGGTTCCGCTGAGCCGATGGCGAAGGATCGCAAGCTCGATGCCGAAGACCGCATCCTCTGGGGCAAGGTGGCGCGCAGCGTACGCGCCCTGCCGGGCCGGATGCAGGATCTGCTGGCAATCGAGGAAAGCCTGAAGCCGGCCGAGCCGGAAACGGTCGCGGCCAAGGCGGAACAGACGCAACCGCCGGCGCCGCAGCCGCCGGTGCTGAAATCGAAGGACCATCGCCACCACCCGCTGGAACAGCCGACCAAGAAGAAGCTGGCCAAGGGCCGCCTTGCGCTCGAAGCGCGCATCGACCTGCATGGCATGGTGCAGAGCGAGGCGCATTTCCTGCTGCTCGATTTCCTCATCCGCGCCCATGGGCGTGGCCTGCGCCATGTGCTGGTCATCACCGGCAAGGGCAGTTCGATGGGCAGCGACGGGGCGTTGAAGCGCGTCGTGCCGATGTGGTTTTCCAAGCCGGAATTCCGCCACCTGATTTCCTCGCACGAGCCGGCGGCGCGCCAGCATGGCGGCGAGGGCGCGCTGTATGTGCGGCTGTCGCGCGTGCGGGGCGGCGGCGAATGACGCCGTTCGGCGAAGCGGTGCGGGCGCTGCGGCAGCGCAAAGGCGTGTCGCAGAAGGAGATGGCGGCGGCCATCGGCGTTTCGCCGGCCTATCTCTCGGCGCTGGAGCATGGCCGGCGCGGCACGCCGACCTTCGACCTGCTGCAGAGGATCGCCGGCTATTTCAACATCATCTGGGACGAGGCCGAGGATCTGTTTGCGCTGGCCGGCTTTTCTGCGCCGCGCGTCAGCCTCGATACGTCAGGCCTGCCGGCCCAACACACGGCCTTCGCCAATCGTCTCGCGCGGATGATTCGCCAACTCGATCCCGACGTGATAGAGGAAATGGACAGGCTTCTGACGAAAGCCGCCAATACGCCGTGAATTCGGGCACTAATCCCCGATTTTCTTGAAGGTTTCATGGCTCGAAATTTGGAAAAATGCCTGTGAAACCTTATATTCATGGGCAGGACTGCGGCTGATTCGCCGCCGGGAAAACGCTGTCTTCTCTGACACATCTGGAAAGACTTTTCATGACCGAAACACCTGAAACCGCCAGCGGCGCGAATGCCGAATACGGCGCCGATTCGATCAAGGTTCTGAAGGGCCTGGATGCCGTGCGCAAACGGCCCGGCATGTATATCGGCGATACCGACGACGGTTCCGGTCTGCACCACATGGTCTACGAAGTCGTCGACAACGCCATCGACGAGGCGCTGGCCGGCCATGCCGACCTGGTGACGGTGACGCTCAATCCCGACGGTTCGGTGACGGTGACCGACAACGGCCGCGGCATCCCCACCGACATCCACAGCGGCGAAGGCGTCTCGGCGGCCGAGGTCATCATGACCCAGCTGCATGCCGGCGGCAAGTTCGACCAGAATTCCTACAAGGTCTCCGGCGGCCTGCACGGCGTCGGCGTCTCGGTGGTCAATGCGCTGTCCACATGGTTGAAGCTGCGCATTCGCCGCAATGGCAAGCTGCACGAGATCGCCTTCACCCATGGCGTCGCCGATGGGCCGCTGGCGGTGATCGGCGAATATGAGGGCCGCTCGGGCACGGAAGTCACCTTCCTCGCCAGCCCCCAGACTTTCACCATGACCGAGTTCGACTACGGCACGCTGGAGCATCGCCTGCGCGAGCTTGCCTTCCTGAATTCCGGCGTGCGCATCCTCCTGACCGACAAGCGCCATTCCGACGTCCGCCAAGAAGAGATGTTGTATGACGGCGGCCTCGAAGCCTTCGTGCGTTATCTCGACCGCGCCAAGAAGCCGCTGGTCACCCAGCCGATCGCCATCAAGAGCGAGAAGGACGGCATCACTGTCGAAGTCGCCATGTGGTGGAACGACAGCTACCACGAAAACGTGCTGTGCTTCACCAACAACATTCCCCAGCGCGACGGCGGCACGCATATGGCCGGTTTCCGCGGGGCGCTGACCCGCCAGATCACCTCCTATGGCGAAAGCTCCGGCATCACCAAGAAGGAAAAGGTCTCGCTGACCGGCGACGACTGCCGCGAAGGCCTGACCGCCGTTCTCTCGGTCAAGGTGCCGGACCCGAAATTCTCGTCGCAGACCAAGGACAAGCTGGTCTCCTCGGAAGTGCGCCCGGTGGTCGAAAGCCTGGTCAACGAGGCGCTGGCCAACTGGCTGGAAGAACATCCAACGGAAGCCAGGACGCTGGTCGGCAAGGTGGTCGAAGCCGCCGCCGCCCGTGAAGCCGCCCGCAAGGCGCGCGAGTTGACGCGGCGCAAGGGCGCCCTTGACATCGCCTCCTTGCCCGGCAAGCTCGCCGATTGTTCAGAACGGGATCCGGCTAAGTCCGAACTGTTCCTCGTCGAGGGTGACTCGGCGGGCGGCTCCGCCAAGCAGGGCCGCTCGCGCGAAAGCCAAGCCATCCTGCCGCTGCGCGGCAAGATCCTCAACGTCGAGCGCGCCCGTTTCGACAAGATGCTGTCCAGCCAGGAAATCGGCACGCTGATCACCGCGCTCGGCACCTCGATCGGCAAGGACGAGTTCAATCCGGACAAGCTGCGTTACCACAAGATCATCATCATGACGGATGCCGATGTCGACGGCGCCCATATCCGCACCCTGCTGCTGACCTTCTTCTTCCGCCAGATGCCGGAACTGATCGAGCGCGGCCATCTCTTCATCGCCCAGCCGCCGCTCTACAAGGTGACGCGCGGCAAGTCGGTGCAATATGTCAAGGACGAGAAGGGTCTCGAAGACTATCTCATCAGCATGGGCCTCGACGATGCCGCGCTGGAACTGGGCACAGGCGAAGTCCGCACCGGCCAGGATCTGCGTGAAGTGGTGCAGGATGCGCTGCGCCTGCGCGCCCTGGTCGACAGTCTGCATTCGCGCTACAGCCGTTCGCTGGTCGAGCAGGCGGCGATTTCGGGCGCGATGAATGTCGAGCTGGCCGCCGATCCCTCGCGTGCGGAACAGATCGCGACCGACGTCGCCCATCGACTCGACCTGATCGCCGAGGAAACCGAGCGCGGCTGGGTGGGTCATGTCGCCGGCGACGGCGGCCTGCGCTTCGAGCGCATGGTGCGCGGCGTCAAGGAAGTCACCTTCCTCGACATGGCGCTGATCGGTTCTTCCGATGCCCGCCATATCGACCAGATGACGGCGCGGCTGAAGGATATCTATGCCATTCCGCCGAAGCTTCGCCGCAAGGACGGGGTGCAGGAACTCTCCGGCCCGCGCGCGCTTCTCGACGCCATCTTCGCCGCCGGCCGCAAGGGCCTGTCGATGCAGCGCTACAAGGGTCTCGGCGAGATGAATGCCGAGCAGCTCTGGGAAACGACGCTCGATCCGAATGTCCGCTCGCTGCTGCAGGTCCGCGTCGCCGATGCCACCAATGCCGATGGCCTGTTCTCGCGCCTGATGGGCGACGAGGTCGAGCCGCGCCGCGAGTTCATCCAGGAAAATGCGCTGAGCGTCGCCAACCTCGATATCTGATCCAGCCCGGCGATTCACGGCAAAAAAGCCCGCTTCCTTGGGAGGCGGGCTTTTTTCATGGTTAGCCGAAAACCGGGTTTCACGTGAATCATGGTTAATGTGATTCACGTGAAACATCGCGGTCGTTAACCGGCAAACTTTCCTTCGAAAGCCAGTTCCGAAAGCGGCTTGCGCTGGCTCGGCGTTTCGCGCGCCTTGAGATCGTCGGGCAGGGTCTCCCTGTCCGCGAGACGGCCGATGGCGACGGCGGCTTCGACGCGGTAATCGTCGGCGGGAATGCCGAGTTCCGCCATCGCTCTGTTGCGGTCGAGGCCGCCCATGCCATGGGCGTGCAGGCCGAGCTTCATCGTCTGCATCGCCAGCGCCATCCAGGCCGCCCCTGTATCGAAGGCATGGGTGTAGATGGCGCGGCGCTCGCCGGTGCTGGTCGAGAGCGAATGGGTGCGAGACACAAGGATGATCAGCGCGCCGGCGTTCTGCGCCCAGCGCTGGTTGCCTTCGTCGAGCAGTTGCAGCAGTGCCGGCCATGCCTCCGTGCCGCGCCGGGCATAGATGAAACGCCAGGGCTGGCCGTTGCCGGCCGAGGGCGCCCAGCGGGCGGCGTCGAGGATGGTCAGCAGCATCTCCTCGGAAATCGCATCGCCGTTGAAGGCGCGCGGCGACCAGCGGTCGAGAAATAGCGGATCGATCGGCAGATCGGTGTGGCGGTGGTTGCTGGTGGTCATGGGACGGCCCTGTTTGTTGGAGCACTTCCAGGAAAGGTGGAAACCGGTTTTCCGTTCGGAAATGCGATGAAACAATTGAGAGGAGCGGACCATAATCGCTCGGGCGAAGACTGTGAAACGGTTTGTCGTGTCCGTTTGACACTGTGTCCAGAGATTGGGGTCTGCCGTCGCGCGCGCGAATGGATAGGATGGCCGCCATCGATGAATGACGGAGCACATCATGCTGGTGAATGGAAAATGGTCGGCGGACTGGCATCCGGTGCAGGCCAAGGATGAGAAGGGCGGCTTCGTCCGCCAGGTCTCCGGCTTTCGCAACTGGGTGACCCCGGATGGGTCTGCCGGCCCGACGGGCGAGGGCGGCTTCAAGGCCGAGACCGGGCGCTATCATCTTTATGTGGCCCTGATCTGCCCCTGGGCCTCGCGCACCCTGATCGGCCGCGCCCTCAAGGGGCTGAAGGACGTGCTGAGTGTTTCCATCGTCGAGCCGGTGCTGACCAGGGAAGGCTGGGCCTTCGGCGATTTTCCGGGCGCAACCCGCGACGAGGTCAACGGCGCCACCTATATGCACGAGATCTACACGAAGGCCGATCCGCTCTATACCGGCCGCGCCACCGTGCCGGTGCTATGGGACAAGACGCGGCAGACCATCGTCAACAATGAATCCGCCGATATCCTGCGCATGATGAATGACGGTTTCGGCAGCCTCGCAACGGCAAGGATCGACCTCTATCCGGCAGGACAGCGCGAGGCGATCGATGCTTTCAACGCTCGTATCTATCCGGCGCTGAACAATGGCGTCTACCGCGCCGGCTTCGCCACCACGCAAGTCGCCTATGAAGAAGCCTTTGCCGATGTCTTCACCTGCCTCGACGATGTGGACGCCGCGCTGGACGGGAAAAAGTTCCTGTTCGCCGATCATCCGACCGAAGCCGATATCCGGCTGTTCGTGACGCTGATCCGCTTCGACGCCGCCTATCACGGCCTGTTCAAATGCAACCTGCGCCGGGTCGCCGATTATCGCAACTTGCGGCCTTTCCTGCGGCGGATGCTGGACTGGCCGGGCATCGCCCCGACCGTCGACATCGACCACATCAAGCGCGGCTATTATTCCATCGCGGCGCTCAATCCCAACGGCATCGTGCCGGTCGGACCGAAACTGGAGGAAATTCTGTAGCGCATGCCCGACCAGGCAAAAAGCGGAGCTAGCCCCGCTCATGCTTCATGCATTACCCTTCCCCCTCTGAAATGAGGAGGAGCATGAACCATGGACGAGGAGCAATTCCGCCACTGGTCGAAACAGGCCGCGGAGTGGGGTGTCGACTATCGCAACGGCCTGCGCGACAAGCCGGTGCGCGCCCAGACGGCGCCCGGCGAAATCGCGGCGCAGATCGCCGCCACGCCGCCGGAAACCGGTGAAGCGATGGAGACGGTGTTTGCCGATTTCGAGAAGATCGTCGTGCCGGGTATGACTCATTGGCAGCATCCGCGTTTCTTCGCCTATTTCCCGGCCAATGCCGCGCCGGCCTCGGTGGTCGCCGAATATCTGGTCAGCGCCATGGCGGCGCAATGCATGTTGTGGCAGACCTCGCCGGCCGCGACGGAACTGGAAACCCGCATGGTCGACTGGTTGCGCCAGGCGCTCGGCCTGCCCGAAAACTTTTCCGGCGTCATCCAGGATTCGGCCTCGACCGCGACGCTCGCCGCCGTGCTGGTGATGCGTGAAAAGGCGCTGGCTTGGCGGGGGAATGCAGAGGGCCTGTCCGGTCAGGCAAAGCTGCGCATCTATGCCTCGGACCAAGTGCATACGTCCATCGACCGCGCCATCTGGATCGCCGGCATCGGCGAGGCCAATCTGGTGCGCATCCCGACATCAGGCCCGGAGAGGGCGATGGATATCGCGGCCCTGGAAACCGCAATCGCGAAGGACCGTGCGGCGGGCCTGTTGCCCGCCGGCATCATCGCCTGCGTCGGCGGCACGTCCACGGGTGCCTGCGACGACATCGCCGCAACCGTGGCTGTGGCGCGAAAAGAGAATCTCTACCTGCATGTCGACGCCGCCTGGGCCGGCTCGGCGATGATCTGCCCGGAATTCCGCGCTTTATGGGCCGGCGTCGAGGGCGCCGATTCCATCGTCTTCAATCCGCACAAATGGCTGGGTGCGCAGTTCGATTGCTCCGTGCAGTTCATCCGCGATCCCGAAGCTTTGGTGCGCACGCTCGCCATCCGCCCGGAATATCTGAAGACGCAGGGGCGTGACGGCATCGTCAATTATTCGGAATGGAGCGTGCCCTTGGGGCGCCGCTTCCGGGCGCTGAAATTATGGTTCCTGCTGCGCTGCCATGGGTTGGAGGATCTGCGCCGCCGCATCCGCAACCATGTCGACTGGGCGCGCATGGTCTGCGAGCGGCTGCGGACGGAGCAGGATTTCGAGATCGTCACCGAGCCCTTTCTGTCGCTGTTCTCGTTCCGCCACCGCAGCGCCGCCGAGCCCGATGCACACAATCTGGCGCTCCTGGAGCGGATCAACGATGACGGCCGTATCTATCTCACGCAGACCCGCGTCGATGGGGCGGTCGCCATCCGCTTCCAGGCCGGTCAGTTCGACATGGAAAAGGAGGATGCCGAAGCGGCGATCCGGGTCATTTTGGAGCTTGCCCGGAGCAATAGATCTTGAAAGAGAGTCGGTATTCGATGCAATGCAACAAATGGACAGGGAACGTTAACGCGTTAAGTCCATTATAACAATCGACGGAGAGGCGGGCCTATCAGCCGCCTCCGGGCAACTGCCACGCGTCAATTCTGTTGCTCTGCGGCAGAAACGGTGCTTATCCTTCCTCATTTCGCAGTGCAGCGAGACGGAAGGAAGCGCCGGATTGGGAGCGGCTTTCCCGACAGTCTGTCTCAAGAGAGGTAGCGTGTCCGATGTTTTATCAGTTTTATGAAATGAATCATGCGGCAATGGCGCCGTTCCGGATGTTGGCGGAATTGTCGCTTCTGGCCTATCGCAATCCGCTCAATCCCTTGTCGCATACGGTCATCGGCCGGTCCGTCGCCGCCGGTCTCGAAGTGTTCGAGCGCTCGACGCGCCGCTATGGCAAGCCGGCCTTCAACCTGCCGCAGACGGTAGTCAACGGCCAGAGCGTGCCGGTGGTGGAAAAGATCGTCTGGTCGAAGCCGTTCTGCAATCTTCTGCATTTCCAGCGTATCCTGCCGCCCGGCCATGCGCCCGACCCGAAAATCCTGGTCGTCGCGCCGATGTCCGGCCATTACGCCACGCTGCTGCGCGGCACGGTCGAGGCGCTGCTGCCGAGCGCCGACGTCTACATCACCGACTGGATCGATGCCCGCATGGTGCCGGTGTCGGAAGGAAGCTTCGATTTCAACGATTATGTCGATTACGTCATCGAGATGATCCATCACCTCGGCGAGCGTACCAACGTGATTGCCGTCTGTCAGCCGTCCGTGCCGGTGCTGGCCGCGGTGGCGCTGATGGAAGCCGACAACGATCCGCTGGCGCCTGCCTCGATGACGCTGATGGGCGGCCCGATCGATACCCGCATCAACCCCACCGCCGTCAACGAACTCGCCAAGAGCAAGTCGCTCGACTGGTTCCGCGACAATGTCGTCATGCCGGTGCCGTGGCCGCAGCCGGGCTTCATGCGCCAGGTCTATCCCGGCTTCCTGCAACTCTCCGGCTTCATGTCGATGAACCTCGACCGCCACATGATCGCCCAGAAGGATTTCTTCTGGCATCTGGTCAAGAACGACGGCGAGCCGGCGGAAAAGCACCGCGATTTCTACGACGAATATCTGGCGGTCATGGATTTGACAGCGGAATTCTACCTGCAGACCGTCGATCTCGTCTTCATGCGCCATGCGCTGCCCAAGGGCGAGATGATGCATCGCGGCAAGCGGGTCGATACTTCGGCCATCCGCCGCGTGGCGTTGCTGACGGTGGAAGGCGAGAACGACGATATCTCCGGCGTCGGCCAGACTCATGCGGCCCAGACGATCTGCACCAATATTCCCGAGGCCATGCGCATGCATTACATGCAGCCGGATGTCGGGCATTATGGTGTCTTCAACGGTTCGCGCTTCCGCCGTGAGATCGCCCCGCGCATTGTCGCCTTCGCCCGGGAGCATTCGAAGACCGAAGCCAAGACCGGCATTCAGCAGGTCATCCAGGGCGGCAAGTCTGCCTGACGCCGGGCCGGGTTGCCGCCTCGCAGCGCCGTGAAGGCGCTGCCTGTCAAGGTCTGTTTTTCCAATTTCGGTACGCCTGCCGCTTGAAGCGGCGGGCCGGCGTAACCACATGGCGATCAGGGGCAGGCATCCGGCCAGCCTCGGCAGAAAGGGTTACGAACGATGAATCAGTCAGCATTGCTCCGTCCCGACTGGACCCCGGCGACGGTTGCCCTCATGGTTCTGGGCTTCGTGGTGTTCTGGCCGCTCGGCCTTGCCATGCTCGCCTATATCCTGTTCGGCGAACGCTTCAAGGGTTTCAAGCGCGACGTCAACCAGGCGACCGACGGCTTCTTTGCCGGCTGCCGCCGCGGCCGCCATCGTCGCGGCTGGGAACGCGACACCGGTAACGTCGCCTTCGACGACTGGCGCAAGGCCGAACTCGACCGTCTGGAAGAGGAGCGCCGCAAGCTCGACGAAATGCGCGCCGATTTCGATAGCTACATGCGCGAATTGCGCCGCGCCAAGGACCAGGAAGAATTCGACCGCTTCATGCGCGAGCGCCGCAGCAAGCCGCCGGCGACCGGTGACGACAAGGGCCCGGGCGCTCCTTATGAAATGGCATGAACCGGCCAGCCTCATGAATCCTGACACCGGCATCCGCGAGGATGCCGGTTTTCGTTTGCCGTCGATTCCCATTCGGCCGCGCATCGGCTAAAACACGGCTCATGTTCGCGCTTCTGAAAAAGACCCGGAAAAGCCCAAAGCCACTGCCGCCGCCGCTCGAGCGGATGCTCGATGTCGCCGGACGCGCCATGCCGCTGACCATCCGCCAGAACCGCCGCGCCACCCGTATCACCCTGCGCATCGAGCCGGGTGGACGGGCGCTGAAGATGACCATTCCTTCCGGGCTCGCGCAGCGCGAGGTCGATGCCTTCCTCGACCGTCACCAGGGCTGGCTGATGACCAAGCTCGCCCGCTTTCCGCAAAATGCCGGCCTTAAGCCCGGTGCTACCATTCCCCTGCGCGGCATCAGGCATCGCATCGTCCACACCGGAAAGCTGCGCGGCTTGACCGAGGCGCTTGTGCTGGAGGGTGAACCTGTCATCCGCGTTTCCGGCATGGAGGAACATCTTGGCCGCCGCCTCGCCGATTTCCTCAAGAAGGAGGCGCGCGGCGATCTGGAAGCGCTGGTCAGGCGCCATGCCGGCGCGATCCGCAAGCCCTATGCCTCGATCGCGATGAAGGATACCCGCAGCCGCTGGGGCTCCTGTTCCTATGAGGGCAATCTGAGCTTCTCCTGGCGCATCGTCATGGCGCCGCCGCTGGTCATCGATTATCTCGCCGCCCATGAGGTGGCGCATCTGAAAGAGATGAATCACGGGCCGGACTTCTGGGCGCTGTGCCGGAAACTCTGCCCGCAGATGGACGAGGCCAAGGGCTGGCTGAAACGCCATGGCTCGATGCTGCATGCCATCGATTTCGACTGACGCGCGCCCCACCGCGGGTGGCGATTTATCTCGACTCCGCACTGTTTTTCTGTCACTTGGGCAGGCCATGAAGCCCGATATCAAGATTTGCGGACTGAAGACGCCGGAAGCGGTGGAACGCGCGGTGGCGCGCGGCGCCAGCCATATCGGTTTCATCTTCTTCGCCAAAAGCCCGCGCAACATCGAGCCCGATCTGGCCGGCCAGCTTGCCGATGCCGTGCGCGGCCGGGCAAAAATCGTCGCCGTCACCGTCGATGCCGATCCCGATGATCTCGACGAGATCGTCGCCCTGCTGCGCCCCGATATCCTGCAACTGCATGGCAAGGAAAGCCCCGAACGGGTGCTGGAAGTCCGCGCCATGTACGGCCTGCCGGTGATGAAGGCATTTTCCGTGCGCGAAGCTGCTGATCTCGAACGCATCGATCCCTATATCGGGATTGTCGAGCGTTTCCTGTTCGACGCCAAGCCGCCTGTCGGTTCCGAGCTTCCGGGCGGCAATGGTGTGTCCTTCGACTGGCGGCTGATGCAATCGCTTGACGCAAGCGTGGATTACATGCTTTCCGGGGGATTGAACAAGGACAATGTCGGCGAGGCGCTGCGGGTGACGCGCGCCCCCGGCCTCGATGTGTCCTCGGGGGTCGAAAGCGCGCCGGGTGTCAAGGATCTGGCGATGATCGACGCCTTTTTCGATGCTGTTAGAGAGGCGACTGGCGCTAGCGCGGTTGCAGGGAGCAAGAAGTGAACGAGACGCCCAAACCCAATTCGTTTCGCGCCGGGCCGGATGAAGACGGCCGTTTCGGCATTTTCGGCGGCCGCTTCGTCGCCGAAACCCTGATGCCGCTGATTCTCGACCTGCAGGACGAGTGGAACAAGGCCAAGACCGATCCCGAATTCCAGGCGGAACTGAAGCAGCTCGGCGCCCATTACATCGGCCGCCCCAGCCCGCTCTATTTCGCCGAGCGCCTGACGGAGCATCTCGGCGGCGCAAAAATCTACTTCAAGCGCGAGGAGCTGAACCACACCGGCTCCCACAAGATCAACAATTGCATCGGCCAGATCCTGCTGGCCAAGCGCATGGGCAAGACGCGCATCATCGCCGAGACGGGTGCAGGGCAGCATGGCGTCGCCTCCGCGACCGTCGCGGCGCGCTTCGGTTTCCCTTGCGTCGTCTACATGGGCGCGACTGACGTGCAGCGCCAGGCGCCGAACGTTTTCCGCATGAAGTTGCTTGGCGCCGAAGTGCGCCCGGTCACCTCCGGCAGCGGCACGCTGAAGGACGCGATGAACGAGGCGCTGCGCGACTGGGTCACGAATGTCGACGACACCTATTATCTGATCGGTACCGCCGCCGGCCCGCATCCCTATCCGGAACTGGTACGCGATTTCCAGGCTGTCATCGGCCAGGAAGCCCGCGAACAGATTCTCGAAGCCGAGGGACGTTTGCCGGATCTGGTGGTTGCGGCTGTCGGTGGCGGTTCGAACGCCATCGGCATCTTCCATCCCTTCCTCGATGACGAGGGCGTGCAGATCGTCGGCGTCGAAGCCGGTGGCAAGGGCCTGCAGGGCGAGGAGCATTGCGCCTCGATCACCGCCGGTTCGCCCGGCGTGCTGCATGGCAACCGCACCTATCTGCTGCAGGACGGTGACGGCCAGATCAAGGAAGGACATTCGATTTCCGCCGGTCTCGATTATCCCGGCATCGGCCCGGAGCATTCCTGGCTGCACGATATCGGCCGCGTCGAATACGTGCCGATCATGGACGAGGAAGCGCTGGAAGCTTTCCAGCTGCTGACGAAGCTCGAAGGCATCATCCCGGCGCTGGAGCCCTCCCACGCGATTGCCGAAGTGATCAAGCGTGCGCCGAAAATGCGCAAGGACCAGATCATCGTGATGAACCTCTCCGGCCGCGGCGACAAGGATATTTTTACCGTCGGCAAGATCCTCGGTATGGAGCTTTAAGATCATGACCGCACGTATGGACAAGCGTTTCGCCGAGCTGAAGGCCGAGAACCGCCCGGCGCTGGTCACCTATTTCATGGGCGGCGATCCCGATTACGAGACCTCGCTGCAGATCCTGAAAGCCTTGCCGGCTGCCGGCGCCGACGTGATCGAGCTCGGCATGCCCTTCTCCGATCCGATGGCCGACGGCCCGGCGATCCAGCTCGCCGCGCAGCGCGCGCTGAAGGGGGGCCAGACGCTGGCCCGCACGCTCGATCTGGCGCGCCAGTTCCGTGAAGGGAACCAGACGACCCCGATCGTTTTGATGGGCTACTACAACCCGATCTACATCTACGGCGTCGAACGTTTCCTCGACGACGCGCTGGCTGCCGGCATCGACGGCCTGATCGTCGTCGACCTGCCGCCGGAAATGGATGACGAGCTGTGCATCCCTGCGCTCGCCAAGGGCATCAACTTCATCCGCCTGTCGACGCCGACCACCGACGACAAGCGCCTGCCGACGGTGCTGAAGAACACCTCCGGTTTCGTCTATTACGTCTCGATGAACGGCATCACCGGCTCGGCCTTGCCCGATCCGTCGCTGATTGGCGGCGCGGTCGAGCGCATCAAGGCGCATACGCCGCTGCCCGTTTGCGTCGGCTTCGGCGTCAAGACGGCCGAGCATGCCCGCCTGATCGGCGCGTCCGCCGATGGCGTCGTCGTCGGCACGGCCATCGTCGCCCAGATCGCCGGCAGCCTGTCGGCGGACGGCAAGGCATCGGCGGATACGGTCAATGCTGTCGTCACCCTCGTGCGCGGGCTTGCCAGCGGCGTACACGCCGCTCGCCCCGTTGCTGCCGAATAATCCTGCCAAGAACCAAGACAGCCGATTCGGCCTGACAAATCAGGAGTGTAAATCGTGAACTGGATCACCAATTATGTGCGGCCGCGGATCAACTCCATGCTCGGCCGCCGTGAAGTGCCGGAAAACCTCTGGATCAAATGCCCGGAGACCGGCGAGATGGTCTTCCACAAGGATCTGGAAGACAACAAATGGGTTATTCCCGCCTCCGGCTATCACATGAAGATGCCCGGCAAGGCGCGTCTCGACGACCTGTTCGACGACGGGTCTTACGAATCTCTGCCGCAGCCGAAGGTGGCGCAGGATCCGCTGAAATTCCGCGATTCCAAGCGCTATATCGACCGCCTCAAGGATAGCCGGCTCAAGACCGAGCAGGAGGATACGATCCTCGCCGGTCTCGGCAAGGTGCAGGGGTTGAAGCTCGTCGCCGTCGTGCATGAGTTCAACTTTATCGGCGGCTCGCTCGGCATGGCCGCCGGCGAGGCGATCGTGAAGGCCTTCGAGCGGGCGATCGCCGAGAAATGCCCGCTGGTGATGTTCCCTGCCTCCGGCGGCGCGCGCATGCAGGAAGGCATCCTGTCGCTGATGCAGCTGCCGCGCACCACGGTCGCCGTCGACCTGCTCAAGGAGGCCGGCCTTCCCTATGTCGTCGTGCTGACCAACCCGACCACCGGCGGCGTCACCGCATCCTATGCGATGCTGGGCGATATTCATCTGGCCGAGCCGGGTGCGGAGATCGGCTTTGCCGGCAAGCGCGTCATCGAGCAGACCCTGCGCGAAAAGCTGCCCGAAGGTTTCCAGACCTCGGAATATCTGCTCGAACATGGTATGGTCGATATGGTGGTCAAGCGCCATGATCTCGCCGATACGCTGGCGCGGCTCCTGAAAATCCTGATGCGCGTTCCCGCCGAAACCATGCCTGTCGCAAACGGCGCTGTACCCAAGGCGCTGAACGGCGCAAAATCGGAAGCCCAGGCCGCCGTCTGACGGCCTGAAGCGATCGGACTTTTTGTTTGACGCAATTCCCGACACGAAACCGCTCCACACTTTCGCTGGAATTGCCTTAAGGAGACGCGGGATGCTGCCCACGAACCACCCCGCATCGATGAGCGAGGCCGCCCGCGAAATCGAGGCGCTGCTGGCGCTGCATCCCAAGGGTTTCGACCTGTCGCTGGAGCGCGTCACGCGGCTGCTCGAAACGCTTGGCAATCCGCAGGACAGGCTGCCGCCGGTGATCCATGTCGCCGGCACCAACGGCAAGGGCTCGGTCACCGCCTTCTGCCGGGCGCTCCTGGAGGCGGCCGGCCTTTCCGTGCATGTCCACACCTCGCCGCATCTGGTCAACTGGCATGAGCGATACCGGATCGGCCGCAAGGGCGAACCCGGCCAACTCGTCGAGGACGCCGTCTTCGCCGATGCCGTGCGCCGCGTCGCCGCCGCCAATGGCGGCCAGCAGATCACCGTCTTCGAGATCCTCACCGCCGTCACCTTCCTGCTGTTTTCCGAACAGCCGGCCGATGTCGCGATCATCGAGGTCGGGCTCGGTGGCCGTTTCGACGCCACCAATGTCATGAAGTCCCCGGCGGTGTCGGTCATCATGCCGATCTCGCTCGACCACCAGGCCTATCTCGGCGACAGCGTCGAGCTGATCGCCGCCGAAAAGGCCGGCATCATGAAGCGCGGCGTGCCCGTGGTCATCGGCCAGCAGGAATTCGAAGCGGCGCGTGCGGTGCTGATCGAGACCGCCGAACGCCTCGGCTGCCCGCTGCAGGTTTTCGGGCAGGACTTTTTGGCCTTCGAACAATATGGCCGCCTCGTCTATCAGGACGAGAGCGGGCTGTCCGACTTGCCGCTGCCGCGCCTGCCCGGCCGGCATCAATATGCCAATGCCGCCGCCGCCATCCGCGCCGTGCGCTCGGCCGGCTTCTCGCTCACCGATACCGAGATCGAGGCGGCGATGCGTTCGGTCGAATGGCCGGCGCGGCTGCAGCGGCTGACCGACGGCGCTCTGGTCGCGGAAGCGCCCGAAGGTGCCGAAGTCTGGCTCGACGGCGGGCACAATCCCGGCGCCGGCGAGGTCATTGCCGAGGCACTGGCCGGCTTCGAGGAAAAGCAGTCGCGGCCGCTGTTCCTGATCGTCGGCATGATCAACACAAAGGACCCCATCGGCTATCTGCGCGCCTTTGTCGGATTGGCCGAATATGTCTTCACCGTGCCGATCCGTAACAGCGATGTCGGCATCGATCCGGTGGCGCTGGCCAGTTCCGCCTATGACGCCGGCCTCGTCGCCGAGCCGGTGTCGAGCGTGGCCGAAGCGCTCGCTGGCATTCGTCGGCTCAGCAAGCCGGACAAGGCGGCGCCGCGTATCCTCATCGGCGGCTCGCTCTATCTGGCGGGCGATGTGCTCGCCGACAACGGCACGCCGCCGACCTGAAAACCGATGCAAAAAAGCCCGGCAGAGACCGGGCTTTTTTCATGCGGTAATGTCGGCGGTATCAGGCGGCGCCGGAAATCCAGCTCGTCAGCGCGGTCTTCGGTGCGGCGCCAACCTTGATGTCGGCGACTTCGCCGCCCTTGAAGATGGCGAGCGTCGGGATCGAGCGCACGCCGAACTTGGCGGCCAGATCCGGGTTCTCGTCGATGTTCAGCTTGGCGATCTTGACCTTGCCGGCAAGCTCGGCCGAGATTTCCTCAAGGCTGGGGGCGATCATCTTGCACGGGCCGCACCATTCGGCCCAGAAATCCACGACAACCGGTTCGGCGGAATCGAGGACTTCGGATTGGAAATTGGCGCTGTCGACTTTTACGGTAGCCATGTGCGGGCTGCTCCTTTGCGGAAGAATAGGGTCGGGTACTATGTGATCGCGGAAGCCGCGGATTTCAATGCCCTAGATGTCACTTTGTCTTGATGGCGGCAAGGCTGTCGTCCAGCAGTTCCGCCGGCAGCCGGATCGCCGCCGCCGTCTCGGTATAGACCAGAACGCAATCGAATCGCTTGCCGGGATAGAGCGGCTTCAGGATCTCGCGATAGATGGCAAGCTGCGCCTTGTGCGACAACGACACCGCCCCGGCATCGGCCGGCGGCACCCGGTTGGTCTTGAAATCGACGAGGATGACGCGCTCGTTTTCGACCGCCAGCCGGTCGATGCGGCCGGAGACGGCATAATCCTGTCCGCTCAGCCTCAGCGTGCCCATCACCGAGACCTCGGCGCGGCTCGTCGGCGAAAACACCGCCTCCAGTCCGGGATGATCGAGCACGGACAGCACCGCTCGCGCCAGGCTGTCACGCTCCGCCGCCGGCCAGTAGCGCGCCGCCCGCTCCAGATAACGCTGTGCTGCCGCCGGGCGCTCCTCCGGCGGCATGTCGGGCAGGCTCTGCAACATACGGTGCGTCAGCCGCCCGCGCTCCAGCGAGCGGTCGCTGGCCTTTTTTTCGGAAAACAGCGCCGAGGGCACGATCAGGTCGTCCGCCTCGTCATCGAGAACGAGCGCGGCGCCGGAGGGGCTAAGCGGGCGCGGCAGGTAACGCTGCGGCGGCAGCGGCCGGCTGAGCGCTTCCGGCAGGCTTTCCTCCGTGCGCCGGATATCGATGCCGTCATGCTTGGCAATCGGCTTGCCGACGGTCGGTACGCGCCATGCATAACCCTGCCATTCGCCGTCCGGCCCGGAAAAGACCTTTGGCTTGCAATGTTCGGTGTCGGCGGTCAGCGCCGTCTCGACCATCCGGTGCCAGGTGGTGCCGGGATCGCGGCTGCCGCGATAGCCACAGACGATCAGCCGGTCGGCGGCGCGCGTCAGGCCGACATAGAGAAGGCGGCGATATTCCTCCTCCGCCTGCGCCCGGATATGGGCGGTATCGGCCTCGGTCAGCGGATTGGACAGCGCCTTGACCGGCACCCAGACCGGCACCGGGCCATCCTCCCCGCCGATCATGCGGAATTTCGGCAGGTGGCTATGGTTGAACGGTTTTCCGCCGCCATCGACCAGAAAGACGACCGGCGCCTCCAGCCCCTTGGCGGCATGGACGGTCATGATGCGCACTTCGTTGCGACCCTTGTCCTGCTCGCGCTTGACCTCGGGGGCCTCCAGCTCCAGCGTCGAGACGAAGGATTGCAGGCCGGGCAGGCCGGATTTTTCGTGGTCGAGCGCGAAGGTCAGGAATTCGTCGAGAATGTCGCTCGCCTCGCTGCCGAGCCGGGCCAAAAACTGTCGCCGCCCGCCAAGGCTGCCGAGAATCCGCGCATAGAGATCATGTACAGAGAGCGTCCGTGACAACGTCCGGAAGGTTTTGAGCCGCTCGACGGCGGCGGCAATCGCGGCATCGTCCTCTGCCAGCCGTTGCAGATGCGCCCAGACGCCTTCGCTGTCTTCGCGCCGCGCGGCGATCTCGAAAATCGTCTCTTCGGAGAGATCGAACAGCGGGCTTTTCAGCACCGCCGACAGCGACAGGTCGTCGGCCGGCAGCAGCAGGAAACGCCCGAGCGCCAGAAGATCCTGCACGGCGATATGGCTGGTGAGTTTCAGCCGGTCGGCACCGGCCACGGGGATATTGTCGCGGCGCTTCAGCGCCCGCGTCAGCGCATTGACGAAATTGTCGCGCTTGCGCACCAGCACCAGAATGTCGCCGGCCTCGATGCGCCGCTCCACATCCTTCTCGATGACCGTATCGGTCTTGATCATCGTCTCGATGGTCGAGGCGATGCGCCGCGCGAGGATCGCGGCTGGGGCGCTTTCGGGCGTGGCGTCGAAGGGGGCAGTCCAGTCTTCCTCGGGGGCGGCCGGTTCCGGCACGATGGTCTCCCAGAGATCGACGGCGCCGGGATGTCCGATGCGGCTGGAGCGATGCACCACGGGTTCCGCCCGGGCGCTCAAGCCCCGCGCATTGTCTTCCAGCGTGAACACCTGGTCGACAGCGGCGAGCACATCCGCCGTCGAGCGGAAGGAAAGCGGCAGGCGCACCGGCGAAAATGTCTGGCCGCCGGCCCGCACCCGTCGCGCCGTCGCCTCGCTTTCCTGTGAGAAGCGCTCGGGGCGGGCGCCTTGAAAGGAATAGATCGACTGCTTTTCATCGCCGACCGCAAACAGCGTGCGACGGCCGCCCCGCGCACTGGCCCCGGAGAAAAAATCCTCGGCCAGCGACTGGATTACCGTCCATTGCACCGGGCTGGTATCCTGTGCCTCGTCGACGAGGATGTGGTCGATGCCCTGGTCGAGCTTGTAATGCACCCACGGGCCGACGCCGCTGCGGGTCAAGAGCGTTGCGGCGCGGTCGATCAGATCTTCGAAATCGAGCTGGCTGCGCACCTTCTTCAGGTCGTCGTAATCCTGATTCAGCCGCTGCGCCAACGTCAGCGCCGCGCGCGTGGCGGCGAACATGCGGATGAGGCGCAGGCGGTCGCGGCAGTTTACCACATGGCGGCGCGCCGCATCGACGGCCTCGACCAGCTCCGGCGCCGCATCCTTCATCGCCTTGGCGACCAGCGACGAATCGGCCTTCGGCTCGCCCGCCTTGGTCAGGAAAACGCCCTCCAGCAGCTCCAGCCGTCTGGCCGGATCGCGCTCTTGCGCCACCAGCCGCAGGCCATAGGCGACTTCCTGCACCTTGACGCCGCCCTTTTCGGTGGCGAGCGTCAGATAGAGGTCGAGCGTCAGCCCGGACAATCCCGGCAGCGGCCAGCAGCCGGCCAGCGCCGAGGCCTCGTCCTCATCGTCTTCCAGTCCGAAGCGGTCGCGCAGCACCCTTTCCAGCGAGCCGCCGCTCTGCTCGACCGCTTGCAAAAAGTGGCGCACGGCATTGCGGTTGGCGACGATATCGCCGAGCAGGGTTTCGAGGCCGGTATCGTCGGCAAGGTCGAGCACATGCGCGAAGGCTTCGGCGAGATCCGCGTCATGCTCCGCCGAGGTGGCGGTCAGCAGCGAGCGGCGGGCATCGGCGAGCAGGGTCGCGGCGGCGCGGTCGTCCAGCACGGAAAAATGCCCGGCGACATTGGCCTCCAGCGGAAACTGGTGCAGCAGCGCCTCGCAGAAGGCGTGGATGGTCTGGATCTTCAGCCCGCCCGGCGTTTCCAGCGCGCGCGCGAACAGCCGCCGCGCCTCCGCCAGCTTGAAGAGGTCGGGGGCGGCGCCCTCGATGACCTCGATGCGTTTGGCCAGTTCCTCGTCCGCCAGCGTCGCCCAGTCGGCAAGCCGCTGGAAAACGCGGTTCGACATTTCCGACGCCGCCGCCTTGGTATAGGTGAGGCAGAGGATGGCCGAGGGCCGCGCGCCCGAGAGCAGCAGGCGGATGACGCGCTGGGTCAGCACATGCGTCTTGCCGGAGCCGGCATTGGCCGAGACCCAGGCGGAGCGCTCTGGATCGGAGGCCAGCGCCTGCTGGCGGGTGGTCCAGCCGATCCAGACGCCGGGATCGTCGCCCTCGGGCAGAAGCGCGGCATCACTCATCGCCGTCCTCCTCCTGTGCTTCGGCCGTCGCCCATTCGGCGACGCGGGCCAGATGATCGTATTCGCCACCGTAATCCTGCTCGCGCATCGGCACGAGCCGGGAAACGAAGCCGCGCTCGCCGCTTTGCAGCAGGCTCACGAATTTGACGAACTGGTCCATCGCCTCCTCGGCGAGATCGATAGCCGACTTCGCATTGTTCTTGTCGCGCGCCGAAAATTCATTGTTGACCGTCTCGACATGGAAGCGGTCGCCGGGGCGCAGGCGCACATAGGTGAGTTTTTCCGGCGTCAGCGCGCCCGTCTTGCGGAAGGCACCGGCGCGCAGGGCGGCGGCTTCCAGCGCCAGCTGCGGGTCGAGCAGGGTGCGGGCCTGTTTCGGCGAGGGGTTGGAGCCGGTCTTGTAGTCGAGGATATGGGCGCTGTCGGGTCCGGTGACGTCGATACGGTCGGCGATGCCGGTGATGTCGATGCCGACGGGCGCCACCGCCAGCCGGGCCGGAACCTCGGTGAAGGTCTTGCGGATCTCCGGCCTCCGCGCCGCTTCCCAGCGCAGGAAGGCGCGGGCAACCTCGCGAAAGCGCGGCCGCCAGACGGTATCGATATGCGCCGGCAGCTTTTCGGCGTCGAAAAGGTCGTTGAGGATGGTTTCCATGGCCCGGATGCCCTCCGGCGTGCCGGCGTCATGGCCCTCGCGGACAAAGCGGTCGACGATGGCATGATAGAGCGTGCCCCGCTCGGAGGCGCCGGGATCGCTGTTGAAGGCATCGACGGGATCGAGCTTCAGCACCCGCCTTGCATAGACGGAATAGGGGTCGCGGCGCAGCCGCCCGACCTCGCTGAAGGAGTATTTAACCGGCTGCAACTCTTTCGGCGGCCTCGGATCGGGGCGTTTGGCCAGCGTCTGGCGCTCGCCGCGGTCGATGAGGCCGGCCCATTGGCGATAACGCTCCCCGCGCTGTTTCAGCGTCTCGGCAAACTCCTTGCCGGCCAGCGCCAGCAGCCGTTGCAGCCAGCGCGAGGCGACGGTCGGCGTCGAGCCCTGGCGCAGCGCCCGGCTGTAGATCAGTTTGCGCGTGCCGTTCGCCATCTCGAAGTCGTGGGCCAGCTGGCCGATGCGCTGCTCCGGCGGCGGCAGGCCGATTTCGGTTTTCATGGTGCGCGAGATGAATGGGTTGTTGGAGGCTTGGTCGGGCCACGAACCCTCGTTCAACCCGCCGAGGATCAGCGTATCGACGCTTTGCAGGCGGGCTTCCAGCGTGCCGAAGATGAAGACGCGCGGATGGCTCATCGCCTTGGGTTTCACCGCCTGTCCGGTGGTGAAGGCGGCCATGATGTCGATCCATTGCGGCCCGTCCGCCTCGATCTGGCCGTCGGTCTCGACGATGCCGCGCAGCAGTTCGGCCAGCGCATCGCCGGCCTCGCCCGACCAGAGTGCGGCAAGATCGCCGCGCGCATCGGCGGCGATGGCTTCCAGAACCCGGCCGGTGCGCAAGGCCCATTCGCTGAGCGTGAAGGCTGTGGTCAGCCCGCGCCCGTCGCGGCGGCGCTTGACCAGCGCCGAGGCCAGCGGCTCGGTGGCGGCGGCGATGCGTTTGGCGAGGTCGCGCGCTTCGTCGGCGGCTGTCTCGGGCAAGGCGGTGCGCCAGCGCGGGGCGTGGCGGTCCTCGGCCAGTTCCTGGAGCCGCAGGTCGAGCAGCGGCTCCAGCGCGCCGATATCGACCTCGCTGACGCCGCCGCGCAGCGCCAGCAGCTCCAGCGCATCGACGGCACGGGCAAGTGTGTCCGGCGTCAGGCCGAAGCGGGCGAGGGGATGTTTCAGCAGCGAGACGATGGCGACGGGATCGCCGGGGCGCAATGTTGCTTCGAGGATGAGCTGCAGCAGCGTGCCTTGCGGCGTCGCCGAGAGCGGCGTGCCGGCGGAATCGTCGGCGGTGATGCCGAAGCGGGCCAGCTCGGCGGCGACACGGCGGGCGAGCGCCCGGTCCGGAGTGATCAATGCTGCCTGCGATTCGCCATGCCGGCCCGGCTCCTCCAGCGCCAGCCTGAGCGCGATGGCGATGGCCGTCGCCTCCTCGCGCTCATTGGCGGCCTCGATCAGGGCGACGTCGGCGAAGGCTTGCGCGATGCCTTCAGGATCCAGCGCATTGCGCCATCCGCTCCAGCGGTCGGTGCTGCGCGAAGGGGCCATGGCATGCGACAGGATTTTTGCACGCAAGGAGAGATCGGCCGATGGTTCGCCCAGCGGCAAGATATCCTCGCGCGTCAGCCCCAAGCGTTTCAGAAGCTGGAACAGGCCGAATTGCGGATGGGTGCAATGCGCCGGATCGGCCCGGCCGCCGGGCGGCAGCACGGGATCGATCTCGGCCCAGTCGGCCGCATCCATGGTCAGATCGAGACCGGGCAGCACGACGACGCCCTGCGGCAGCTTCGCGACCGCGCCGATCAACGCGCAGGCAGCGGGGATCGAGCCGGTCGAGCCGGCGACGATCACCGGGCCGGCGGCTTGCAGATTGGCGAGGCGCTGGGCCTCGGAACGCAGCAGCGCATTGCGGTGGCGTACATTCGAGGAACGGCCGAGTTCCTCCAGCCGGGCGGGCCAGAAGGCGCTGGCGATCTTCAGGAATTCCGTGGTCAGCTGCCACCAGAGCGCATGGTCCTGCGCCTCCAGCTTCTGCACGTCCTCCCAGTCGCGATCCTCGTTTTCCAGTGAGTCGATGAGGTCGGCAAGATCGCGGGCGAGCCAGATGGCGTCGGCGGGGCTGGCGGGCGCGACCAGCGGCGAATCCGAATGGATGTCGCGGACGATCTGCGGCAGGCGGTTGCGCCAGGCGAGAACGAGGCGGGCAAGCTCCAGCAGCCGCGCCGTGCCCGGCAGCGGCTGCGCCAGATCCATGATCACGGGCGAATCGATGTCGAAATAGCCGCTATCGTCATCGGTTTCGCCAAGCGGGCGGATGACCGGCAGGATGGCCGAGCGGCCGCCAAGCAAATCGACGAATTCCGAGCGCAGCACGCGTGCGGCGCGGCGCGTCGGCACGAAGATGGTTACCGAGGCCAGCGATAGCGGGTCGGTCTCGTCATAACGATAGCCCGGTGCCAGCCGGCCGTCGCAAAGCGCCTCGGCCAGCACGCGCAGGAAGGGCAGGCCGGGGGC
This sequence comes from Hyphomicrobiales bacterium, assembly GCA_017305935.1. Taxonomy (GTDB): domain Bacteria; phylum Pseudomonadota; class Alphaproteobacteria; order Rhizobiales; family Rhizobiaceae; genus Metarhizobium. Next base: position 48,969 of record JAFKJU010000030.1, read on the forward strand.
GATGGTCCGGACGGGATTGGCGGCGCCCGCCATCAGGCCGGCTCGTGGAAACGGGCGATGGCCGCTTCCGCCTCGCCGATGGCCTCCGGCGTGCCGACCGTCAGCCAATGGCCGGACAGGGTGAGGCCGAAGAGGCGACCGGCGGCGACGGCGCGGTCGAAATAGACGTTGAGGTTGAAAGCATCGTCCGGCGCGTCGTCGAACAACGCCGAGGTCATGGCGATGGCCCCGGCATAGACGACGGGATTGGGATCGCCGTCGCGATAACGCGTCAGGCGGCCGTCCTCGGCAAGGCTGAAATCCTTCTTGCCGTTATGGCCGGTGGTGTTTTCGAGCGGCACGCAGAGCAGCGCCATGTCCATGCGTCCGGGATCGAAGAAGGCGGCGAGCTTCTGTAGGTTGGTTGCTTCGCCGGCTTTCTCGCCGATCCAGAACAGGTCGGCATTCATGACGAGCAGCGGGCCGGGTTCAAGCAGCTTCAAGCCCTTGGCGAGGCCGCCGCCGGAATTCATCAGTTTTTCGCGCTCGTCGGAGATGGTGATGTCGAGCTTTTGGTAGCCGGCAAGATGCGCCTCCATCTGCTCGGCATGGTGATGAACGTTGACGACGGCGCGGGTGACGCCGGCTTCCGCCAGCGCATCCAGCGCATAGTCGATCATCGGCTTGCCGGCGATTTTCACCAGCGGCTTCGGCATGGTTTCGGTGATCGGGCGCATCCGGGTGCCGAGGCCGGCGGCCAGCACCATGGCTTGGGTGATGGTCATCGAAAAAGCCTATGATTCGAGGTTGCCTATTCCAGCCTCCGCGCACCAGTCGCGCAAGGGGGCAAGCGCCGGATGGGCCAGCGCCGTGCGCAGATAGGTCAGCGTGCGCGGCATATGCTTCATGTAGCCGGGTTTCTTGTCGCGCTGCATCAGCCGCACCCACAGGCCGGCGAGCTTGCAATTGCGCTGCGCCGCCATGATCGCATAGGTCGCCGCAAAGCTTTCCGCATCGAAGCCCGGCGCTTGCGCCCGCCTGTCGTCAAGATAGGCCTGCATCAGCCGCGCGCCAAGGGCGGGATCGATGGTGACGCGCGCATCCTGCACCAGGGAGGCGAGATCATAGGCCGTCGGGCCGATCATCGCATCCTGGAAATCGATGAGGCCGATGCGCTGCAAGCCGCTTTTCCGTCCCCGCCAGATGAGATTGGGCGAATGGAAATCGCGCAGCAACAGATGGGTTTCCGCCGTCTCCAGCCGGTCGATCAAGCCGTCCCAGATCGCCTCATAGGCGCGGCGTTCGCTGTCGCTTGCCGGCTCACCGTCGCGTTTCCAGGGCAGGTGCCAATCGAGCAGCAGCCGCGCTTCCATCTTCATCGCCGTGCGGTCGAAATCGGGAATGCGATGGATGTGATCCGCCGTCACCGGAATTTCGCGCGGGCGCGGCGCAGCGTGCAGGGCGGCGAGGCAGCGGGCGCTTTCCAGATAACGCTCGGCAATCGGCTCGCCGTCCGCGTCCAGCACGCCGTCCTTGCCGAGATCGTCCATCAGCAGGAAGCCGCGCACATAATCGACGGCCAGAATCTCCGGCGCGGCAAAACCGTTTTCCCTGAGATAGCGGTCGATGGCGACAAAGGGGTAGGCGTTTTCGGCGATATGCGCCACTTTCGGATAGGGTTTTCCATCCAGCACCGGCGGACTTTCCGGCAGCGGCGGCCAGTCCATCAGGATCAGGCGTTCGCCGTTTTCCAGCGGCAGGTATTCATAGGCACGGATCGAGGCGTCCCCGGTGAGGTAGCGGCGCGGCGTCTCGGCATGGCCGTTGGCGGCAAGAAAGGCTCGCATCGCCAGCACCCTTTCGATGCGGGAATGCTGCGGCTCGGATGCCTCGATCACCGCCAGACGGCCGTCGCCGTCCTGGGTCAGCGTCAGGCGAATCCGGCTAAGCGGCAGTTCGTCGCCGGCCATTTCCGGCCATTCCACCAGGCAGATGCCGAGGCCAAGCGCCTCCTCGAAACCGAGTTCGTCGATCTCCGAGGCATGGCCCATGCGATAGAAATCGAAGTGCGAGACAGGAATGCGCAACTCGTAAGACTGGACGAGCGTAAAAGTCGGGCTCGGCACTTCCAGATCGGGATCGTCGGCCATGGCGCGCAGGAAGGCGCGCGCCAGCGTCGATTTTCCCGCGCCGAGATCGCCCGTCAAGGCCAGGCAATCGCCGGGCTTCAAGGCCAGCGCCAGGTCTTCGCCGAGCCGGATGGTCGCGGCTTCGTCGGCAAGGCGGATACACAGCGCTTCGGTCATTCGGCGGCCGCGACCTGCGACAGCTCGCCGGAGGGAATGCGGCAGGTGACAAGCGTGCCTTCGCCGGGCTGGCTGTCGATGCCGACCTTGCCCTTGTGCAGGCTGACGAAGCTTTCGACGATGGACAGGCCGAGGCCGGCGCCGCTGCGCTTGCCGCCGCGTCCGCCGGTCGAGAAGCGGTCGAAGACCGCTTGCAGAATTTCCTTGGGAATGCCCGGGCCCTTGTCGGCGACGGTGAATACGAAATCCGTGCCCTCGCGCCAGCAGGTCAGCGCAACCGACGAACCCTCGGGGGCGAAATTGGCGGCGTTGGTGAGCAGCTTGAGCAGGATCTGCTTCAGCCGTTGCTGGTCGGCGACCAGCGTGCCGAGATTGGCCGGCGCGGTGATTTCCAGCGTCACGCCGCTTTCCTGCAGCCGGTCGGCGATCTGGATCGAGACGTCGTCCAGCATGTCGTCCAGCGAGATCTGCGCGTAATTGAGCTGCATGATGCCGGCATCGACGGTGGCAAGGTCGAGAATGTCGTTGACGATGGTCAGCAGCACTGAGGACGAGGTGGAGATATGGTCGACATATTCCGCCTGCCGGGCATTGAGATCGCCGACCCCCGGCGTCTTCAAAAGGTCGGTGAAGCCGATGATGTTGGTCAGCGGCGAGCGCAGCTCGTAGGAGACGTGCTGCACGAAATCGTTCTTCAGCGCGTCGGCCTTGCGCAGCGCTTCGTTCTTTTCGGTGAGCGCCCGCTCGGCGCGGACGCTGTCGGTCATGTTGACGAAGGTCAGCATGGTCTGGGCGTTCGGCAACGGAATGACGGCATAGTCGAGCACCAGACCGGTATACAGCTCCAGCGTGCCCTGCAGCGAAGGTCGCTCATCATCGAAACTGGTGATCATCTGGCCGAAGAGGCGCCAGCCATCCGGCTGGTCGTAGGAGGGCGTGCAGGCGGCCTCGACCGCGCGGATATGGGTGCCGGGCTTCGAATCGGCCTCGGTGACGCCCCACAGCGCCCGGAAGGCGGGATTGCAGAGCTTGATCCGGCCATCGGGGCCGAACACGGCAACGCCTTCGGAGAGGTGGTCGATGGTTTCGCCCTGAACCTTCACCAGGGTATTGTAGCGGGTTTCGAGATCGACCTGTTCGGTGAGGTTTTCGAACACCCAGGTGGCGCCGCCCTGCGGATGGGCGGTGGCGAAGACGCGCAGCGTCTGGCCGTTCGGCAGGTGCCAGAGGTCCGATTGCGTGTCGAGCGCGCGATAGACCGAAAGGGCGTTTTCCTTCCAGGTTTTCCAGCTCAGCTGCTCCGGCAGCTTGTGGGCGGCGCGCAGCCGGTCGAGCAATTCGCTGTTGTCCGGCTTCGATTCGAGGAAGGCGAAATCAAGCCCCCAGAGCTGTACGAAAGCCTGGTTGTAGAATTGCAGACGGCGGTCGCCGTCGAAAATGGCGACGGGTGTCGCCAGATGGTCGAGCGTCTCGGCATGGGCCTTGAGGGTACGCTTCAATTCCTCGCGCACGGCTTCGACTTCGGAAACGTCGACCGCCATGCCGGCGGAGCCGTCGCGGCTCTTGACGTCGACGACGTCGAAGAAGGTGCGGTTGCCGCGCACCACGGTGGAAATCTTGTCATGGAAGGGCGATTCGGGCGTGGCGGAGGCGCGGATGCGCTCGCGGGCCACGGCGCTGAGGAATTCGCGGCCCTCACGGATCGCATCCTGTGGCGAAGGCGCCTCGACGGCCTCGCCATAGGCCTCGTTGACCCAGATCAGATTGCCGTCCTGATCGCGCTGCCAGACAGGAAGGTCGATGGCGTCGAGCAGGGTCTGGAAGGCGTTCATCGAGGCGAGCAGCCGGTCGCGCTCGATCTTCAGTTCGGCCAGTTCCGCGCGCAGGTTGTTGAGTGCGATGAAACGCACGAAGGCGCGGCCTCCGGAAACCCGGCCCTGCGCCTCCAGCACTTCCTCGCGCTGGGTCTCGACCACCATGTCGAAGCTTTCGGCCTGGCCGCGCAGGCGCTCGATCGCCTTTTCCAGCTCGCCGGCCGAATGGCTCTTCAGCCAGCGGCCGAAGGCGAGGAAATCGCGATCCTGCTGTGGTGCGCCGGTTTCGACCGGAAGCTGGCCGAGGAATTCCGGGGAAGCGCCGGCGCCATCCCAGACGACGATGCGGCGGTTCTTGTCGGCGATCAGCGAATGGTAGCGGGAAATCGTCTGGTTGGCGTCGGAAAGCGCTGCCCGTGTCTCGCGGCTTTCGTTCTCGATATTGCCCTTCTGGCGGATCAGCCAGATAGCGGAGAGCAGCGCGGCGGAAATCACGCCGATGACCAGCGACGAGGTGACCATTTCGGCGGAGGTGAACAGCCGGGCCGTGACCGCCTCCTCGACCTCGACGGCGGCAAAGGCGACGCCGGAGAAGCCCGACAACGCCGTCGCGGACAGGAAGCCGGTCCGCAGACGCTTGCGCCAACGCGTCCAGCCACCGCTGCGGGCGGCCACGCACATACGGGACGCAGACGTTCCGTCCTTAGCGCCCACACCCTCGCAAGTGTCGTCACCCAAGCCTGCCCGCATGGACAGGCAGCTTTTCACATCCGCCATTTCCGGTCTGTCTCCGTCCTTCGTGCCGCATCATCCGACAAGACATCCGATTGCCGCGACACCGGTCGAAAAGACCGATTCCCGCGAATCAAGTCCCAAAACAATACTGTTTCGCGCCATGGCCGGGAAGGGATTCGTCCAAAAAAGAGGCCGCCTTCCCGTTTCGGGAAGGCGGCCACCAGATGTTGTTCATGGATCGTTAGCGATCAATATCTGTAGTGTTCGGCCTTGAAAGGACCCTGCTTTTCGACGCCGATATAGGCGGCCTGGGTGTCGCTCAGTTCGGTGAGCCTTGCGCCAAGCTTTTCGAGGTGCAGGCGGGCGACCTTCTCGTCGAGATGCTTGGGCAGGATGTAGACCTGGTTCTTGTATTCTGCCCCCTTGGTGAACAGCTCGATCTGGCCGAGCACCTGGTTGGTGAACGACGCCGACATCACGAAGGACGGGTGGCCGGTGGCGTTGCCGAGGTTCAGCAGGCGGCCTTCCGAGAGAAGGATCATGCGGTTGCCCTTGGGGAACTCGATGAGATCGACCTGCGGCTTGACGTTGGTCCATTTCAGGTTGCGCAGGGCCGCGACCTGAATTTCATTGTCGAAGTGGCCGATATTGCCGACGATCGCCATGTCCTTCATCTCGCGCATATGCTCGATGCGGATGACGTCCTTGTTGCCGGTGGTGGTGATGAAGATATCGGCCGAGGAGACGACGTCTTCGAGCTGCACCACCTCAAAACCGTCCATGGCGGCCTGCAGGGCGCAGATCGGATCGATTTCCGTGACCTTGACGCGAGCGCCGGCGCCGCGCAGCGAAGCGGCCGAACCCTTGCCGACATCGCCGTAACCGCAGACGACGGCGACCTTGCCGGCCATCATCACGTCGGTGCCGCGGCGGATGCCGTCAACAAGCGATTCCTTGCAGCCATACTTGTTGTCGAACTTCGACTTGGTGACCGAATCGTTGACGTTGATTGCCGGGAAGGGCAGCAGGCCCTTTTCGGCAAGCTGGTAGAGGCGATGCACGCCCGTGGTGGTCTCCTCGGTCACGCCCTTGATGGCGTCGCGCTGCTTCGTGAACCAGCCCGGCGAAGCCTTGAGGCGCTTCTTGATCTGGGCGAACAGGATTTCTTCTTCCTCAGAGCCCGGATTGGACAGCACGTCCTCGCCGGCTTCGGCGCGCGCGCCGAGCAGGATGTACATGGTGGCGTCGCCGCCATCGTCGAGGATCATGTTGGACAGGCCGCCATCGGCCCACTGGAAGATCTTGTCGGTATATTCCCAATACTGCTCCAGCGTCTCGCCCTTGACGGCGAAGACCGGAACGCCGGTCGCGGCGATGGCGGCGGCGGCATGGTCCTGGGTCGAGAAGATGTTGCACGAGGCCCAGCGAACCTCGGCGCCGAGCGCGGTCAGCGTCTCGATCAGCACGGCGGTCTGGATGGTCATGTGCAGCGAGCCGGAGATGCGCGCGCCCTTCAACGGCTTGGAGGCGCCGAATTCGCTGCGGCAGGCCATCAGGCCCGGCATTTCGGTTTCGGCGATATCGAGTTCCTTGCGACCGAAATCGGCAAGGCCGATATCCGCGACGATGTAATCCTTGTCAGTGCTCATGAAGCGCTCCCACTGGGCTGGCCGCCGTCGCGCTTCATCGATGAGCGGACGCGGCAATTCCTTCCGTCGAAACGGACGATGCGTCCCGTCTATCAGGGTTTGGGGATCAAGGCAATATTGATATAAAGAGGTCTTTATATGTTTATATGGCTAAGGTTTATATCTCTTCACCGAAGCGGTCGCGGATCAGCGCGTCGATGGCTTCCAATGCTTCGGCGGCCTGGTTGCCGCAGGCATTGACGAGAATGGTGGTGCCGGGACTGGCGGCGAGCATCATCAGCCCCATGATCGAGGTGCCGCCAACGGTCATGCCGTCCTTTGAAACCGTGATGGTGGCGTCGTAGCCGTCGACCGTCTGAACGAATTTGGCGGAGGCGCGCGCGTGCAGGCCGCGTTTGTTGATGATCAAAAGTTCCCGCGTATGCGTCATGGAGCTCCGTCGTTCGTCCGTTATTTGCCGCTGAGAACGCGGCTTGCCACGTTGATGTACTTGCGTCCGGCTTCGGAAGCCTCCCCCAGCGCCTTTTCCATATTATTCTCGCCGCGCACGCCGGCAAGCTTGATCAGCATCGGCAGGTTGACGCCGGCGATGACCTCGATATGGCCGCTGCTCATCGCCGAAATCGCCAGATTGGACGGGGTGCCGCCGAACATGTCGGTCAGAATGACGACGCCGAAACCCTCGTCGGCCCGTCCGACCGCGTCGAGGATATCCTGACGACGCTGGTCCATGTCGTCTTCCGGGCCGATGCAGATCGTTTCGATCAGCTTTTGTGGACCGACCACATGCTCCACGGCATGTCGAAACTCTTCTGCCAGCTTGCCATGGGTGACAAGCACAAGTCCGATCATGATTATTCTGCTCCCTGCATCCGCAAACAGGTGGCTGAGATATCGCAATGCAACAATCTCGTCCACCGCCGGGCGCACATCTTGGCAGCGAAAAGCCGAAGTGCAAGCCCAAAAGCGTGAGTCAAGACCTTCGTCGGGGCCTCAGGAGGGCGCTTTGCCGTTAAACGGAATGAAGGCGGCCAGCATCGCCAGCGGGTCGGGAGTGCGCCCCGAAAGGCGGATCAGCGGCAGGATCGCCTCCGGCGTCAGCTCCAGATCCTCCGCTTCCGGTGGCAGCCGCTCTGCCTCGGCAAGGTCGACGGGCAGCACCGCGTAGTGCAGGACGGCCGGCGCCAGCGTCTCGACGGTGACGATGCCGCTGCCGCGCAGTTCGATCAGGCCGGCGATGGTGGCGGGCGGGCGGGCGAGCACCTGTCCGTTGCGAACCGAAACCATCGTCTGATCGTCGGCGACCAGCGCCGAAAACAGCCCGAGCCGACGCGCGGCCGCCAAACAGGTGAAGGCGAGGGTGGATTTGCCGCTGCCCGCGGGACCGACGAAGATCAGGCCTTGCGTGCCGACGACGATGGCGGTGCCGTGAATATTGACCTCGGCCATGTCACGCCACCTGCTCGGCCGGCAGCGTCAGGGTGAAGCGTGCGCCGCGCACCGCGCCGTCCTGGTCGACGACATTTTCCGCCTTCAGCGTGCCGCCATGCGCCTCGGCGATCTGGCGGCTGATCGACAGGCCGAGGCCGGAATTCTGCCCGAAACCTTCGGATTCCGGACGGTCGGTGTAGAAACGTTCGAAGATGCGGTCGATGTCCTCGGCCTGGATCCCGGGACCGTTGTCCTCGACGACGACGATGCAGCGGCTGCGCGAGCGCGACAGGCGCACCGAGATGCGGCCGCTGTCGACCGGCACGAAGGAGCGGGCGTTCTCAATCAGGTTGGTGACGATCTGGCCGAGGCGCAGGTCATGGCCGCTGACGGTGAAGCCGGCCTTGACGCCCGGCTTGCGCTCCACAGTGAAATCCACCGTCACCGGTTTCTTGCTGGAGCGGATCTGGCGGGAGATTTCCACGAGATTGCCGAGCAGGATTTCGAGATCGACGCTCCTCGCATCGGAGCGCGCCAGCTCCGCATCGAGGCGCGAGGCGTCGGAAATGTCGGAGATCAGCCGGTCGAGGCGGCGCACATCGTGCTGGATGACGTCCATCAGCCGCTGCTTCGATTCGTCGCTGCGCGCGAGCGGCAGCGTTTCGACGGCGCTGCGCAGCGAGGTCAGTGGGTTCTTCAGCTCGTGGCTGACATCGGCGGCGAAACTTTCGATGGCGTCGATGCGGTCGTAAAGCGCCGTCGTCATCTCGCGCAAGGCCACGGAAAGATTGCCGATTTCGTCCTGGCGGGCGGAGAAGTCGGGGATTTCCTCGCGCGTCTTCGCGCCGCGCCGCACGCGCACGGCGGCAGCGGCCAGACGGCGCAGCGGCGTGGCGATGGTCGAGGAGAGCAACAGCGACAGCACGACGTTGACCAGCGTCGCGACCCCGAAGACGCGCATGATGGCAAGGCGCTCGGCATGGACGATCTTGTCGATATCGCCGGCCTGCGTCGACAGCAGCAGCACGCCGAGCACGGCGCGAAACCGCTGGACCGGCACGGCGACCGAGACGATCAGCTCGCCCTTTTCGGTGACGCGCACCACGGCGCCGCGCACGCCGGTGAGCGCATTCATCACTTCCGGATAGATCGAGCCGTCGCCGCCGGGCATTTCCTTGTAGAGCGGCAGGTTGCCGGGCTGCAGGATCTTGTTGAACCAGCCGGCCGCCCAGGCGCCCCAGCCGGCCTGCTCGTCCTCGACCGGCGGCAGGTCGAAGCGCAGCACCTGGCCGCGCGAATAGAGATGGCGCGAATCGAGCAGCAGGTTGGCGTCGGCGTCGAAGATGCGGGCGCGCGTGCGCGTCGGCGAGATCAGCCGGCGCAACACGGGGGCGACGCGCTCGGGATCGATGGGGAATTCCAGATCCTCGTCGTTGGGGATCGGGGTGATGCTCTGGCCGGCCTGCAGTTCGAGCAGCTTTTCCGGGTCGATGGTGATCGAATTGGTATCGACCGAGGCCGAGGCCGAAATCGCGCCGGCGATGATTTCGCCCTGGGTAAGCAGACTCTCGACGCGGGCGTCGATCAGGCCTTCGCGGAACTGGTTGAGATAAAGAATGCCGCCGACCAGGACCAGGAGCGCCGCGAGATTGAAGAACAGGATGCGGCGCGTCAGGCTGGAAAAGACGGCATTGCCGAAGACGCGGCGGATCAGCGTGAAGGGATGCGCCCAGTAGCGCCGGCCGCCGCGTGGCGGCGCAGCCCCTTCATTGTCGTCGATATCGCTGTCCAGCGGCACGGTTGCCAAGTCGAATGCCTCCCGCAGCAGCCTGTCTCATATCGCTGCCGCTGCGTGCATGAAAAATCTGCCGGTGTCAGGCGGCTTCGCGGAAGCGGTAGCCGACGCCGTACAGAGTTTCAATCATATCGAAGTCGTTGTCGACGATTTTGAACTTCTTGCGCAGCCGCTTGATATGGCTGTCGATGGTGCGGTCGTCGACATAGACCTGCTCGTCATAGGCCGCATCCATCAGAGCGTCACGACTTTTCACCACGCCCGGGCGCTGCGCCAGCGAATGCAGGATGAGGAATTCCGTGACCGTCAGCGTCACCGGTTCGCCCTTCCAGGTGCAGGTGTGGCGTTCCTGGTCCATGACGAGCTGGCCGCGCTCGAGCGAGCGCGCCTGCTGCGGCTGGCCAGGCTTGGGGCTGGCTGCGGCAGCAGCCGCGTTCTCGCGGTTCTGGGCGCGGCGCAGCACCGCCTTGACGCGCTCGACCAGCAGCCGCTGCGAGAACGGTTTGGTGATGAAATCGTCGGCGCCCATCTTCAGGCCGAACAATTCGTCGATCTCCTCGTCCTTGGAGGTGAGGAAGATCACCGGCAGATCGGACTTTTGCCGCAGGCGGCGCAGGAGTTCCATGCCGTCCATGCGCGGCATCTTGATGTCGAAGATCGCGAGCTGCGGCGGCCGGGCCAGCAGGCCGTCGAGGGCGGAGGCGCCGTCCGTATAGGTTTCCACCTTGTAGCCTTCGGCTTCGAGGGCAATCGATACCGAAGTCAAAATGTTTCGGTCGTCGTCAACGAGCGCGATGGTCAGCATGATCAGGGTCTCCGTCTGGAATATGGCCTCGCCATTGCACCCGGCAGAGTGCGTGCATCACGGCGATTGCGCGCTTCATGGGGATAAAGGTGGAACAAATTGTGGCGGAGGGGAAGAGGCAACAGCGTCGCCGGGCGCAACCCTGTTCTGAAAAGCCCCGGATTCGACGCGACGGCGGCTCGGATGTAAACGATTTAAATGAAACAAATTTTTTTTAAATCGATTAATATATTGATTTTACTGTATTTTTCTCAAAGCTATCTTGTCATGTTTTAAATCTGCTTCTATTTTCGCGGCAGATTTTCAATCAGCCATCGTGTTGGCGGAGGAAGCAGCATGCAAGAAATCGGCGTTCACAATCCCGATCACAAGATCGCACAGGCAGGTCTCGGCGGCGCCGCGCATGTCTTCTACAACCTCACCGAGGCCCCGCTCTACGAAGAAGCGATTCGCCGCGGCGAGGCGGAACTGACGGCGGACGGAGCGCTGCGGGCGCTCACCGGCCAGCATACCGGCCGCTCCGCCAAGGACAAGTTCGTCGTGCGTGACGATGAGACGGAGAACGTCATCTGGTGGGACAACAACAAGCCGATGTCGCGCGCCCATTTCGAGGTGCTGCATCGCGACATGCTGGCCCATGCCGAAGGCGCCACGCTGTTCGTGCAGGATCTCGTCGGCGGCGCCGATGCCGGCCACGCGCTGCCTTCGCGCATCGTCACGGAATTCGCCTGGCATTCGCTGTTCATCCGCAACCTGCTGATCCGCCCGGAGCGTGAGGCACTGAAAAGCTTCGTGCCGAAGCTGACGATCATCGACCTGCCGAGCTTCCGCGCCGATCCCGAGCGCCATGGCTGCCGCACGGAAACGGTGATCGCCTGCGACCTGACCAACGGTCTCATCCTGATCGGCGGCACGTCCTATGCCGGCGAGATGAAGAAGTCGGTGTTCACGGCGTTGAACTACCTGCTGCCCGCCAAGGGCGTGATGCCGATGCACTGCTCCGCCAATGTCGGTCCGGCCGGCGATACCGCGGTATTCTTCGGCCTGTCCGGCACCGGCAAGACGACGCTGTCGGCCGACCCCTCGCGCACGCTGATCGGCGACGACGAGCATGGCTGGAGCGAAGAGGGCGTCTTCAATTTCGAAGGCGGCTGCTACGCCAAGACCATCCGCCTCTCGGCCGAGGCCGAGCCGGAAATCTACGCCACGACCAGGCGTTTCGGCACGGTGCTCGAAAACGTCGTCCTCGACGACGAGCGCCGCCCGGATTTCGACGACGGCTCGCTGACCGAGAACACACGCTGCGCCTATCCGCTGCATTTCATCCCGAATGCCTCGGACACCGGCCGCGCGCCGCATCCGAAGACGATCATCATGCTGACGGCGGATGCCTTCGGCGTGCTGCCGCCGATCGCCAAGCTGACGCCGGAACAGGCCATGTACCACTTCCTCTCCGGTTACACCGCCAAGGTCGCCGGCACGGAAAAGGGCGTGACCGAGCCGGAGGCCACCTTCTCGACCTGCTTCGGCGCGCCGTTCATGCCGCGCCACCCGGCTGAATATGGCAACCTGCTGAAGGAACTGATCAGCCGCCATGGCGTCGATTGCTGGCTGGTCAACACCGGCTGGACCGGCGGCGCCTACGGCACCGGCCGCCGCATGCCGATCAAGGCGACGCGCGCCATGCTGGCCGCTGCCCTTGACGGCACGCTGAAGAATGCCGAGTTCCGCACCGATGCCAATTTCGGCATCGCGGTTCCGCGTTCGCTCGACGGCGTCGACGGCGCCCTGCTTGATCCGCGCTCGACCTGGGCCGACGCTGCCGCCTACGACGCGCAAGCGCGAAAACTGGTCGACATGTTCGTCGCCAATTTCGCCAAGTTCGAATCCCATGTCGACGGCAAGGTGCGCGACGCCGCGCCCGCCGTGCGGATCGCCGCCGAATAAGCCGGCCAAGCCAGGTGATTCACGTGAAACCCGGTCGCGAAAGCGGCCGGGTTTTTGCGTCTGGCGGCAATTTTGCCGGATTGCGTGAAACCGGCAGATGTTTTACGCGATTCTCTTCGGCAAGGACAACGAACAGACTACGGCCATGGCAAGCGAACCGCTCTATATCGACGACCGCATCACCATCGCGGGCTGGGAACTGACCGAGCAGTTCGTGCTGGCCGGCGGGGCGGGGGGACAGCACGTCAACAAGGTTTCGACCGCCGTCCAGTTGTTCTTCAACATCGCCAATTCTCCCGCGCTCAACGAGCGCGTCAAGCGCAACGCCCTGGTGCTCGCCGGCCGGCGCGCCTCCAAGGACGGCACGCTGATGATCGAGGCCAGCCGTTCCCGCAGCCAGGATCGCAACCGTGAAGAGGCGCGCGAGCGTCTGAAGGAGTTGATCCTCGAAGCGGCCAAGCCGCCGCCGCCGCCGCGCAAGAAGACAAGGCCGACGCGCGGCTCGGTCGAGCGCCGGCTGAAGGAAAAGGCCGGCCGCTCCGACGTCAAGAAGATGCGCGGGCGCCCGAGCGGCGGCGATTAAGGCATTTCCAGCAGAAGTGCGAAGCGTTTTCGCGTTCGTTGCGCAAGACAGGGTTTGGAATCCGGCTAGGATGGATAGGGACCAGAAATCGATGATCGTTTTGCCGGGTGGCGTCCGCCGCTATCCCGGCTATCTCGACCGTGCCGAACAGGAGGCGCTGGTCGAGGTGATCCGGCAGGTGGTCTCCGTGGCGCCGCTCTATGTGCCGGTGATGCCGCGCAGCGGCCAGCCGATGTCGGTGCGCATGACCAATTGCGGGATGCTCGGCTGGGTGACGGATCGCGATCGCGGCTATCGCTACCAGGAGACCCATCCAGTGACCGGCGCTCCCTGGCCGCCGCTGCCGCCGCGCCTCATGGAGATCTGGCGCGATGTCGGCGAGACGCCGCTGGAGCCAGAAGCCTGCCTGGTCAATTTCTATTCCGACGAAGCGCGCATGGGTCTGCACCAGGATCGCGACGAGCGCGAATTTTCGGCGCCGGTCGTGTCGATTTCGCTGGGAAATGCCTGCCTGTTCCGCATCGGTGGCCTGGAGCGCAAGGACAGGACGACGTCGGTGCGCCTGGAAAGCGGCGATATCGTCGTGCTCGGCGGCGACAGCCGCCTGCTGTTTCACGGCGTCGACCGCATCTATCCCAACACCTCGACGCTGCTGAAGAATGGCGGCCGCATCAATCTCACCCTGCGGCGGGTGAATCCAGCTCAATAAAGCAATTCCGGAAAAAGCGTGAAGCGGTTTTGTGCCCGTAATGGCGTAAAAGGTTTACAGCTTGCGCAACGCCACCGTCTCGATCAGGTGGTTGTCGCCCTTGCGCAGGATGAGGTCGGCGCGCGGCCGGGTCGGCAGGATGTTGCGACGCAGGTTTTTCAGGTTGATGTTCTGCCACAGGCCTTCGGCCGTCTCCAGCGCATCCTCCTCGCTGATCGAGGCATAGCGGTGAAAATAGGAGGAGGGATCGCGGAAGGCTGTCTGGCGCAGGCGCATGAAGCGCGTCACGTACCAGTCGTGAATCCGGTCCTCGTCGGCATCGATATAGATCGAGAAATCGAAGAAATCCGAGACCATCGGCACGATCTTGCCATCGGCCGGCAGGTCGCGCGATTGCAGCACGTTGATGCCTTCGAAGATCAGAATGTCCGGCCGGTCGATGGTGCGGAATTCGTCCGGCAGCACGTCATAGGTCATGTGCGAATAGAGCGGCGCCTGCACGTTCGGCTGGCCGGCCTTGATCGCCGAAAGGAAGCGCAGGATCGCGGTCGTGTCGTAGCTTTCGGGAAAACCCTTGCGGTTCATCAGATTGTCCCGTTGCAAAATGGCGTTCGGGAACAGGAAGCCGTCGGTGGTGATCAGGTCCACTTTCGGGCTCGACGGCCAGCGCGCCAACAGCTCTTTCAGCACGCGGGCGGTGGTCGATTTTCCCACGGCCACCGAACCGGCAATGCCGATGACGAAGGGCGTCTTGGCCGCGCCGGAGAGATTGAGGAAGCGATTGCGCTGCTGGAACAGCAGTTGCGAGGATTCCACATGCGAGGAGAGCAGTCGCGACAGCGACAGGTAGATGCGCCGCACCTCCTTGAGATCGATCGGGTCGCCGAGGGATCGCAGCCGGCTCACTTCATCCGCCGTCAGGGTCAAAGGCGTGTCGGCCCGGAATTTCGCCCATTCGTCGGATGTGAAGAAATGATAGGGCGAAAAACTGTTGGCCTGGAAGTGATCGAGCGCTTCGGGCACTGCGATATCCTTGGTGACGATGGTCATGACGGTTGCCGGCCTGCCTTTTCCGTGAGGCCGGATTGTCCGGTGCGCCGTTCCAGCTCCGCCAGCACTGCGGCGAGCGGAATATCGGCGATCTTCAGCACGACGAGCAGGTGATAGAGCAGATCGGCCGCCTCGTATCTGAGATTGTCGCGATCGTCGGCGATGGCGGCGATCACCGTTTCGACCGCCTCCTCGCCGAGCTTCTTGGCAGCCTTGGGCTGGCCGGCCGCGACCAGTTTCGCCGTCCAGGACTCTTCAGGCGGCGCCTTGGCGCGCTCCGCGACGATGGTTTCCAGGTCGGAAAGGGAAAATCCGCTCATGATCGCGCCTCAATCCAGCCGCATGGGAATGCCGTGATCGGACATATATGCCTTTGCCTGGCCAATGGTGAATGTGCCGAAGTGGAAGATCGATGCGGCGAGCACCGCGGTCGCATGGCCGTCGCGCACGCCGGCGACGAGATCGTCGAGCGAGCCGACGCCGCCGGATGCGATCACCGGCACGCGCACCGAATCGGCGATGCGCCGCGTCAGCTCGATATCGTAGCCGCTCTTGGTGCCGTCGCGGTCCATCGAGGTGACCAGCAATTCGCCCGCGCCGCGCTCCACCATCTTGATCGCAAACTCGATTGCGTCGATGCCCGTCGGCTTGCGGCCGCCATGGGTGAAGATTTCCCAACGCGGTGCTTCGTCGGCTACCGAAACCCGCTTGGCGTCGATGGAAACGACGATGCACTGGTTGCCGAACTTGTCGGCGGCCTCGGCCACAAAATCCGGGTTGTTCACCGCCGCGGAATTGATCGACACCTTGTCGGCGCCGCAGAGCAGCAGCCTGCGGATATCGGCGGTGGCGCGCACGCCGCCGCCGACCGTCAGCGGCATGAAGCAATGCTCGGCGGTGCGGGTGACGACGTCGAAGATCGTGTCGCGATTGTCGGAGGAGGCGGTGATGTCGAGGAAACAGAGCTCGTCGGCCCCGGCGGCGTCATAGGCCTTGGCCGCCTCGACCGGATCGCCGGCATCGATCAAGTCGACGAAGTTCACGCCTTTCACGACGCGGCCGTCCTTGACATCGAGACAGGGGATGACACGGGCTTTCAAAGTCATTTACGCGGCCTCCCTTGCGGCCTTGATCAGCGCCAGCGCCTCGGCCGGATCGATGCGGCCATCATACAATGCGCGGCCGGAAATCGCGCCTTCCAGTTTGGCGGCGTCAGGCTGGATCATCCGGCGGATATCGTCCAGCGAGGCGAGACCGCCGGAAGCAATCACCGGAATGGAGACGGCATCGGCCAGTTCCAGCGTCGAAGCCCAGTTGATGCCGGCGAGAATGCCGTCGCGGTCGATATCGGTATAGATGATCGCGGCGACGCCGGCGCCCTCGAATTTCTTCGCCAGCTCGATGACGCCGAGCTCGGAGCCTTCCGCCCAGCCTTCGACCGCCACCTTGCCGCCCTTGGCGTCGATGCCGACGGCGACCTTGCCGGGAAAGCGCTTGCAGGCTTCGATGACGAGTGCGGGATCGCGCACGGCCACCGTGCCGAGGATGACGCGGGCGAGGCCGCGCGCCAGCCAGCTTTCGATATGCTCCAGCGTGCGGATGCCGCCGCCGAGCTGCACCGGGTTCTTCGTGGCCTTCAGGATGGCGTCGACCGCATCGCCATTGACCG
Organism: Hyphomicrobiales bacterium; assembly: GCA_017305935.1. Classification (GTDB taxonomy): domain Bacteria; phylum Pseudomonadota; class Alphaproteobacteria; order Rhizobiales; family Rhizobiaceae; genus Metarhizobium. The sequence continues at coordinate 65,441 of JAFKJU010000030.1, forward strand.
ACTGGCCGGCGAAGGCGCCGTTGAGATCGACCACATGCAGCCATTCGAAGCCCTGATCCTCGAAGGCTTTCGCCTGGGCGGCGGGATCGGGATTGTAGACGGTCGCCTGGTTCATGTCGCCGAGCTTGAGGCGCACGCACTGGCCGTCCTTGAGGTCGATGGCGGGGAAAAGGATCATGTCTTGGACCTCGTTCAGGGCGCCCAGCGCAAAAAATTGGCGATCAGGTCGAGCCCGAGTTTCTGGCTTTTCTCGGGGTGGAACTGCGCGCCCGCCTTGTTGTCGCGGGCGACGAAGGCGGTCATCGGCCCGCCGTAATCGGTGGTGGCGATGACATCCTCGGGATGGGCGGCGGCCAGATGGTAGGAATGCACGAAATAGGCGTGCAGCCCGTCCGGGCCGGTCGGGATGCCTTCGAACAGCGGATGGGCGCTCGCAAGCGTAAGCGTGTTCCAGCCGATCTGCGGGATTTTCAGCGTGGGATCGGCGGGCGTCATCTCGACGACGTCGCCCGCAATCCAGCCGAGGCCTTGGGTGATCGTCTTTTCCAGCCCGCGCGACGACATCAGCTGCATGCCGACGCAGATGCCGAGGAAGGGGCGGGCCTTGGCCTCGACCGCCTCGATGAGCGCTTGGCTCATGCCGTTGACGGCATCGAGGCCGCGGCGGCAATCGGCATAGGCGCCGACGCCGGGCAGCACGACGCGGTCGGCGATGGCGACGTTTTCCGGCCGGTCCGTCAGGTCGATATGGGCGTCGATCCCGGCTTCGCGGGCGGCGCGCTCGAAGGCCTTCGTCGCCGAGCGCAGGTTTCCAGAACCGTAATCGATGATTGCGACGCGCATTCAGCGTCCTCCGTCAAAATCGAGTAGACCGAGCGCGGAACTGGTGGCGCGGCGTGCGTTGTTCGGCGCGGGCAACGCGCTCCAGTCGGGGCCGGATGGCGTGGCGGCTGCCGTTGCCGGATCGTTGAAATAGAGTTCCTCGGCCGTGTCGATATCGTCGGCGACGACGATTCCGTCGAGCGTCCAGTCCTTGCGTTCGAGATCGCCGGCGACAAGGCTCGGCCCTTCCAGTGCCACGAGCATGGACACGGCCACGGCCAATGCCAGGCCGGCAAAGAAAAGACCGGGTTGCCGGGCGATGGTGATCGCCAGCACCTGCAGGATCAGCGCCAGAGCGCCGCTGAACCAAAGCCGTTTGCCCAGCAGCCAGAGCCCCGGAAACAGGAAGGCGATCAGCGAAAAACCGTCACGGACGAAACGGGTGCGGGCGTGCTCGGCATCCGGTCCGCCCGGCGGCGTCAAGACGAGATAGCTTGCCATGTCGTTGCCTTGCCCCGTGTGTCACGGATTGCTTCAGACAAGCGTGCCCTTCGTGGAAGGAACGCGCCCTGCCTGGCGTGGATCGATTTCCGTCGCGGTGCGCAGCACGCGGGCAACGGCCTTGAAGCAGGTTTCGGCGATGTGATGGTTGTTGGCGCCGTAATGGTTCAACACATGCAGCGTCATGCCGGCATTCTGGGCCAGCGCCTGGAAGAATTCGCGCACCAGTTCGGTATCGAAGGTGCCGATCTTCGGGGCGCTGAAATTGACGTTCCAGACGAGGAAGGGGCGGCCGGAAAGATCGACGCCGGCCTTGGTCATCGTCTCGTCCATGACGAGGTCGAGCGAGGCATAGCGCGTGATGCCGCGCCGGTCGCCGAGCGCCTTGGCGATGGCCTGGCCGATGGCGATGCCGGTGTCTTCGACCGCATGGTGGTCGTCGACATGCAGGTCGCCCTTGGTCTCGATTTCCATGTCGATGAGCGAATGTCGGCAAAGCTGGTCGAGCATATGGTCGAAGAAGCCGACGCCGGTCGAAATCTTGGCGATGCCGCTGCCGTCGAGATTGACGGAGACGGAAACCGAGGTTTCGTTGGTCGTGCGGGAAATGCTCGCGCTGCGGCTTTGCTTGTTATCGGCCATCGCAGACTCCACTGATAGACGGTTGCCGCTCCATATCAGGCACCGCCCCAAGAATCCAGCGCGAAGGGGCAAAAGCGGTACGGTTGCGAAGATGGGATTGTGACGGACGTTTTTCAACGGATTGTAATCGCGCCGGCACCGCTTACATAGGCCTCAAACGCTGCCCTGTCGGGCGGCAGGAAGGGCCGGCCACGCCGGCGGAAAAGGTGTTCGATGACAACGATTATTACGGTTCGAAAGGGCGGCAAGGTGGTGCTGGCCGGCGACGGCCAGGTCAGCCTCGGCCAGACGGTCATGAAGGGCAATGCCCGCAAGGTGCGGCGCATCGGCAAGGGCGACGTGATCGCCGGTTTTGCGGGTGCGACGGCCGATGCCTTCACGCTGCTGGAGCGCCTCGAAAAGAAGCTCGACCAGTATCCGGGGCAATTGATGCGCGCCGCCGTCGAGCTTGCCAAGGACTGGCGCACCGACAAATACCTGCGCAATCTCGAAGCGATGATGATCGTCGCCGACAGGACGATAACGCTTGCGATCACCGGCAATGGCGACGTGCTGGAGCCCGAGCATGGGGTGATGGCGATCGGTTCGGGCGGCAATTATGCCCTCGCCGCCGCGCGCGCGCTCATCGATACGGACCAGTCGGCCGAAGAAATCGCCCGCAAGGCCCTCGATATCGCCGCCGATATCTGCGTCTATACCAATCACAATCTGGTGGTCGAAACGCTCGACGCCGAATAACTTCTTCTTTTGAGGCGATTGCCGCTTTCGGGATCGCCGGAGACAGACGATATGACGACTTTTTCCCCCCGCGAAATCGTGTCGGAACTCGACCGTTTCATCATCGGCCAGCATGAGGCCAAGCGCGCGGTGGCGATTGCGCTGCGCAACCGCTGGCGCCGCCAGCAGCTCGACGCGGACCTGCGCGACGAGGTCATGCCCAAGAACATCCTGATGATCGGCCCGACCGGCGTCGGCAAGACCGAGATCTCGCGCCGCCTCGCCAAGCTGGCCGGCGCGCCCTTCATCAAGGTTGAGGCCACCAAGTTCACCGAGGTCGGTTATGTCGGCCGCGACGTCGAGCAGATCGTGCGCGACCTCGTTGAGATCGGCATCGGCCTGGTGCGCGAGAAGAAGCGCGCCGACGTCCAGGCCAAGGCCCATGCCAGCGCCGAGGAACGCGTTCTCGATGCGCTGGTCGGCTCGACCGCTTCGCCCGCCACCCGCGACAGCTTTCGCAAGAAGCTGCGCGACGGCCAGCTCGACGACAAGGAAATCGAGATCGAGATCGCCGACAGCGGCTCCGGCATGCCGGGTTTCGAGATTCCGGGCATGCCCGGCGCCAATATCGGCGTGTTGAACCTGTCGGACATGTTCGGCAAGGCGATGGGCGGGCGTACCAAGCGGGTCAAGACCACGGTTCGTGAAAGCTACAAGGAACTGATTCGCGACGAATCCGACAAGCTGATCGACAATGAGGCGATCAGCCGCGAGGCGGTGCGCTCGGTCGAGAACGACGGCATCGTCTTCCTCGACGAAATCGACAAGATCGCCGCCCGCGATGGCGGCATGGGCGCCGGCGTCTCGCGCGAAGGCGTGCAGCGCGACCTGCTGCCACTGGTCGAGGGTACCACGGTTTCGACCAAATACGGGCCGGTGAAGACCGATCACATCCTTTTCATCGCGTCCGGCGCTTTCCATGTCTCCAAGCCTTCGGACCTGTTGCCGGAACTGCAAGGCCGCCTGCCGATCCGCGTCGAGCTGAAGCCGCTGACCAAGGAAGACTTCCGCCGCATCCTGACGGAGACCGAGGCCAGCCTCATCCGCCAGTATATCGCGCTGATGGGCACCGAGGATCTGACGCTCGAATTCACCGAGGACGCCATCGATGCGCTCGCCGATGTCGCCGTGCATCTCAACAGCTCGGTGGAAAACATCGGCGCCCGCCGCCTGCAGACGGTGATGGAGCGCGTGCTCGACGAAATCTCCTTCGCCGCGCCCGACAAGGGCGGTCAGTCGGTCACCATCGACGAAGCCTATGTGCGCGAGCATGTCGGCGACCTCGCTCGCAACACCGACCTGTCCAGGTTCATTCTCTAAACCTGAAATTGGCGGCGCTTCACGTGATTCATAATCGCGTGAAGCGCCGCCGCGAGTGCCGAACGGCACTCGACAGCCGGGCCGGTTCCCCGTATGGAGAGGCCCGCTGGCTTGAGACGTCCCGATCCGTTCGGCCTTTGGCGCGGGCGACGCGCAAAGGCTCCTGTCGCCAGGATCGGCACCGCTGGAAGGAATGCTGACATGCGGCGCTTTGCCTTTTCCCTGCTGATTTCCTGCGCACTGCTGGCGCCGACGCTGTCGCATGCGGCGACCATGGTGCCCTCTGGCAATCGCAATGCCGAGCAACCGGCCATACCCGGCGCCTCCGTGCGCCGCACCAAGGCGGGCAAGACCAGTTTCGATCAGAAATACGAAAAGATCCGCGACCTGCTGGCCTCGGACAAGAAGCTGATCGCCAAGATCAAGTCGACGGCCAACGCCTATGGCATCGCGCCGATCCATATCGTCGGCGCGCTGGTCGGCGAACATACCTACAATGTCGATGCCTATGACCGGCTGCAGTCTTACTACGTCAAGGCCGCGTCCTATGCCGGCAACAGTTTCCGCTTCGCCTATGACGGGGAATCGATCGCCGATTTCATCAAGCGGCCGGAATTTGCTGGCTGCAAGGGCGATTCCTATGAGCTGTGGACCTGCCGCGAGGATATCTGGGACGCGAAGTTTCGGGGTAAGAGCGTCGGCGGCAGGAGCTATCCCGACAACCGGTTCAGTGCGGTCTTCTTCCAGCCCTTCTATGCCGGCCAGACGTTCGGGCTCGGCCAGGTCAATCCGCTGACGGCGCTGATGATGTCCGATATGGTGTCGCGCACCTCCGGCTTGCCGAAGCTCGATGAGAACGATGCCGGCGAGGTCTATCGCGCCATCATGGATCCGGACCAGTCGCTGGCCTTTACCGCCGCGATCATCCGCAAATCCATCGACGACTATCGTAAGATCGCCGGCATGGATATTTCGCGGAACCCGGGCCTGACCGCGACGCTTTATAATATCGGCAATTCGAAAGCCCGCGCCCGGGCGCTTGCCGCGAAAAATGCCGGCGGGGCGACCGTCTGGCCGGAAGAGAATTATTACGGCTGGCTGATCAACGACAAGCTGGCCGAGCTGCAAGCCCTGCTCTGACGGATCCTCACAAGGGATCGGACGGGCGGATGAAGAAAGGCTGATCCATGGACATGCGCCCAGACCCCTTCGAGCCGCCGGCCCCGATTCCGCGGAGCACGCCGCCGTCGCGGCTGGAGATCGTGCGCACCGTCATGCGCAATCCGCTGGAACTCTGGGGCGTGCCGTCCTACACGCTGCCATGGATCTACACAGAATTTTTTCGTGAGCGGACGCTGATCGTCAACGATCCCGGCCTGATCCGCCATGTGCTAGTCGATAATGTCGGCAATTACTGCATGTCGGAGATCCGGCAATTGCTGCTGCGGCCCATCCTGCGCGACGGGCTGCTGACCGCCGAAGGCGAGGTGTGGAAACGCTCGCGAAAAGCCATGGCCCCGGTCTTCACCCCCCGCCATGCCAAGGGTTTCGCCGGGCAGATGCTGCGCCAGTCCGAGCTCTATGCCCGCAAATACGAAAATTCCGGCCCGGACGGCGCAATCCACGACCTCTCGGTCGATATGACGGAACTGGCCTTCGCCATCCTCTCGGACACGCTGTTTTCCGGCCAGATCGCCACCAAATCGGAAAAATTCTCCGACGATGTCGACCAGTTGCTGCATCGCATGGGCCGGGTCGATCCGATGGACCTGTTGCGCGCCCCGCCTTGGGTGCCCCGCCTGACACGCATCGGCGGCCGAAAAGTGCTGGCGAAATTTCGCGGCATCGTCGCCGACACCATGGCCATGCGGCTGGAGGCGATGCAGCGCGACCGGGCGAGCGTTCCCGGCGATTTCCTGACCCTGCTCCTGGAGCAAGCCGGCCCGGACGGCCTGACCATGGACGAGATCGAGGACAATATCCTCACCTTCATCGGCGCCGGCCACGAGACCACGGCCCGCGCGCTCGCCTGGACGCTCTATTGCGTCGCCAACACCCCCGATTTCCGCGACCGGATGGAAGCGGAGATCGACGCGGTTCTGGACGAGGGGGCCGAGCCGGTCGACTGGCTGGACCGGATGCCGCATGTGCGCGCTGCCTTTGAGGAGGCGCTGCGGCTCTATCCGCCGGCGCCCTCGATCAATCGCGCCGCCATCGACCGCGATACGTGGAAAAGCCCGGACGGCAAGACGCTGGTGATCGAGCCCGGCGTCACCATCCTGATTATGCCCTGGACGCTGCATCGTCATGAGCTCTATTGGGAAAAGCCGCGCGCCTTCCTGCCAGAGCGTTTTCTGCCGGAAAATCGAGGCAAGATCGGCCGCTTCCAGTTCCTGCCCTTCGGCGCCGGCCCGCGCGTGTGCATCGGCGCGACCTTCGCGCTGCAGGAGGCGGTGATCGCGCTCGCGGTGCTGATGCGCCGTTTCCGCTTCGACGTGACGCCGGAGACGAACCCGTGGCCGGTGCAGAAACTGACGACCCAGCCGGCTGAAGGCCTGCCGATGCGCGTCAGCGAAAGGCCCAAACCGTGAGCAAATGTTTCACGTGAAATGTTTTGTCGCTTGCCGGCCATCCTCTCCCTGTCCTAACAGCGTAGATCATAAGGATCTCTTCTCGTCGTTTTGGGGATGACAGCGCGTGACCTCGCAATACATGCTCGGCATCGATACCGGCGGCACCTATACCGATGCGGTGCTTTTTCATGAAACCGAAGGCGTGATGGCCAAGGCGAAATCGCTGACCACCCGGCACGATCTTGCCGTCGGCATCGCCGGCGCCGTCCATGCCGTGCTGGAGCAGGCGGCCGCCCCGGTGTCGGCGATCAGCCTCGTGTCGCTGTCGACGACGCTGGCGACCAATGCGCTGGTCGAAGGGCAGGGCGGCCGCGCCGGCCTTGTCATGGTCGGCTTCGGCCCCGAGGATCTCAAGCGCGACGGCCTTGCCGAAGCGCTCGGCAACGATCCGGTCATCTTCGTGCCCGGCGGCCATGACGTGCATGGCAACGAGACGATGCTCGATCTCTCCGTGCTCGATGCGGCGCTGCCGGAGCTGGCCAAAAACGTCTCCTCCTTCGCCGTCGCCGGCTATTTTGCCGTCCGTAATCCGTCGCATGAGATCCGCGTGCGCGAGCGTATCCGTGAGATCTCGCATCTGCCGGTCACCTGCAGCCATGAGCTGTCGTCAAAACTCGGCGGCCCGCGCCGGGCGTTGACGACGCTGCTCAATGCGAGGCTCGTATCAATGATCGACCGTCTCGTCGGCGCCTGCGAGGACTTTCTGATCGACCACGGCATCGATGCGCCGATGATGGTGGTGCGCGGTGACGGCGCGCTGATCGCCGCCAGCGAAGCCAAGGTGCGGCCCATCGAGACCATTCTCTCCGGCCCGGCCGCCAGCCTCGTCGGCGCGCAATACCTCACCGGCCTCGACAACGGCGTTGTCTCGGATATCGGCGGTACCACGACGGACGTCGCGGTGCTGGAAAACGGCCGCCCGCGCCTCGACGCCGAGGGTGCCGTGGTCGGCGGGTACCGCACCATGGTCGAGGCGGTCGCCATGCGCACATACGGTCTCGGCGGCGATTCGGAAGTGCATGTCAACGACCGTGGATTGACTGCCAGCTTCCGGCTCGGTCCGCGCCGCCTGCTGCCGCTCAGCCTCGCCGCCGCGCTGCATGGCGATGCCATCCTCTCCGTGCTCGAACGCCAGAAGCGCAGCCCGCATGTCGGCCGTCATGACGGCCGCTTCGCGGTGCGCACCGGCGTTCCCGATCATCTGGCGAGCGGCCTGCAGGCCGGCGAACAGGCGCTGTTTACCCGGATCGGCAAGGTGCCGGTGGCGCTGGAGGATCTGCTGACCACGACGCCGCAGAAGGCGACGCTCGACCGTCTCGTGGCCCGCGGCCTCGTGCATCTCTGCGGCATCACCCCGTCCGATGCCATGCATGTGCTCGGCCGGCAGGCGCAGTGGAATGCGGAGGCCGCAAGGCTCGGGCTGGAGCTTGCCATGCGCATCAAGGACGGCAGCGCAAGGCCGATTGCCGCCTCGGCGGAGGAACTGGCCGAAAAGATCGTCGCGCGACTGACGCGCCAGTCCGGCGAGGTCATCCTCGCCGCCTGTCTTGCCGAAGACGGCGCCGAGATCGACCCGTCGAAATCCAATGCCGTGGACCGCGCCCTGAAGCGCGCCGAGGGCATCGTCCGCTTCGCCGTGGCGCTCGACCGGCCGCTGATCGGCCTCGGCGCTTCGGCCCCGGTCTATTATCCCGCGATTGCCGACTTGCTGGGGGCCGAATCGGCCATTCCCGCCGATGCCGATGTCGCCAATGCCATCGGCGCGGTCGTCGGCCAGGTGCGCGCCGCCGCATCCGTCTTCGTCACCATGCCGGAGGAGGGCATCTATATCGTCAACGGCGCCGGCGGCAGCGTCCGGCTGCTGGACGAGGCGGAAAGCTTTGCCTTGGCGCGCGCCCGCGCCAGCGAAGCGGCGCTGGCGCAGGCCCGCCAGAATGGCGCGGAGGATCCGGTCGTCAACCTGCTGGAGGATATCGCCGCCCCGGAGATCGAGGGCCAGCGCAAGCTGGTCGAGGCGCGCTTCATCGCCACCGCCAGCGGCCGGCCGCGCATCGCCCATCACTGATCCCATCGACGGCCGGGCTATTTTTTCCCTGCCGGCGAAAATCTTTGTCATCCTTGCCGAATTGACTATCAATCAAGCTTGCGCATTTTGGCATGATGACACTGACATCGACGGGAGAGGCATCGTGAGCCGCATCGAAAAGTTTGGACTGGCGCTTGACGCCGCCCTGCATGATTTCCTGGTGAACGAGGCGATCCCCGGCACCGGTCTCGACCCGGAACGCTATTTCGAGAATTTTTCGGCCATCGTCCATGACCTTGCGCCGCGCAACCGCGCGCTGCTGGCGAAGCGCGACGACCTCCAGGCCAGGATCGATGCCTGGTATCGCGACAACGGCGCGCCCTCCGACATGGAAGCCTACCAGGCCTTCCTGCGCCAGATCGGCTACATCCTGCCGGAAGGCGACGATTTTTCCGTCACCACCACCAATGTCGATCCCGAGATCGCCACCGTCGCCGGGCCCCAGCTCGTCGTGCCGGTGATGAATGCGCGCTATGCGCTCAATGCCGCCAATGCCCGCTGGGGCTCGCTCTACGATGCGCTTTACGGCACCGATGCATTGGGAGATTTGCCCGCCGGCGGCGGTTATGATCCGGCGCGCGGCAAGCGGGTGGTCGCCTGGGCAAAGGATTTCCTCGATGCCAGCGTCCCGCTCGCCGCCGGCAAATGGGCCGATGTCACCGGTTTCGAATATGAGAACGGCGCGCTGCTCGTCGATACTTCCGAAGGCCGCACCGGTTTGGCCGATCCCGGCCAGTATGTCGGCTTCAAGCGGGAGAGCGACAAGGCCTATCGCCTGTATTTCCGCAAGAACGGCCTGCACAGCCTGGTCTTCGTCGATCCCGACAGCCTGATCGGCAAGGACGATCCTGCCGGCATCGCCGATGTCGGCCTCGAATCGGCGCTGACGACGATCATGGACTGCGAGGATTCGGTGGCCGCCGTCGATGCGGCCGACAAGATCGTGGTCTATCGCAACTGGCTCGGCCTGATGAAGGGCGATCTGACGGAAGAGGTCAGCAAGGGTGGCCGCAACTTCACGCGCAAGTTGCATGGCGACCTCGACCTGACCACGGCGGAGGGCGCTCCGGCCACGCTGCGCGGCCGCTCGCTGATGCTGGTGCGCAATGTCGGCCACCTCATGACCAATCCGGCGATCCTCGATCGCGACGGCAACCAGGTGCCGGAGGGCATCATGGATGCCATGATCACGGCGCTGATTGCGCTCTACGATGTCGGTCCGAATGGCCGACGCGCCAACTCGCCTGCCGGCTCGATGTATGTCGTCAAGCCGAAGATGCACGGACCGGAGGAGGTCGCCTTCGCTGCCGAGATTTTCTCGCGCGTCGAGGATGCCATCGGCATGGCCCGCAACACCATGAAGATGGGCATCATGGACGAGGAGCGGCGCACCACCGTCAACCTCAAGGAATGCATCCGCGCCGCGCGCGAGCGCGTCGTCTTCATCAATACCGGCTTCCTCGACCGCACCGGCGACGAGATTCATACCTCGATGGAAGCCGGCCCGATGATTCGCAAGGGCGACATGAAGCAGGCCGCCTGGATTTCGGCCTATGAAAACTGGAACGTCGATATCGGCCTCGAATGCGGCCTGTCCGGCCATGCGCAGATCGGCAAGGGCATGTGGGCCATGCCGGACCTGATGGCGGCGATGCTGGAGCAGAAGATCGCCCATCCCAAGGCCGGCGCCAACACCGCCTGGGTGCCGTCGCCGACGGCCGCGACCCTGCACGCCACCCATTATCACCGCGTCAACGTCGCCCGCGTCCAGCAGGGCCTCAAGGATCGCGCCCGCGCCAAACTCTCCGACATCCTTTCCGTTCCGGTCGCCGTCAGGCCGAACTGGACGCCGGAGGAGGTGCAGCGCGAGCTGGACAACAATGCGCAGGGGATTCTCGGTTATGTCGTGCGCTGGATCGACCAGGGCGTCGGCTGCTCCAAGGTGCCTGACATCAACGATGTCGGCCTGATGGAAGACCGCGCCACGCTGCGCATCTCCGCCCAGCACATGGCCAACTGGCTGCATCACGGCATCGTCACCGAAGCGCAGGTTCGCGAAACCATGCAGCGCATGGCCAAGGTCGTCGACGAACAGAATGCCGGCGATCCCCTCTACCGCCCGATGGCCGCCGATTTCGATGGCTCCGTCGCCTTCCAGGCCGCGCTCGAACTGGTGCTCAAGGGCCGCGAGCAGCCGAACGGCTATACCGAACCGGTTCTCCACCGCCGCCGGCTGGAACTGAAGGCGAAGAGCGCCGCCTGAGGCGCTCTTCTGGTAAATGACACCAAATGAGAAAGGCCGGCGGATCGCTCCGCCGGCCTTTCGAATTCTATCGATCCCGTCCGTTCTTACTGGATGACGATGACCTTGGAGCTGCGGCCGGGACGGACGCGCTTGTAGAGGTCGATGATGTCCTGGTTCATGAGGCGGATGCAGCCCGAGGAGGCGGCGGTGCCGATGGAGGCCCATTCCGGCGTGCCGTGCAGGCGGAACAGCGTGTCCTTGCCATCTTCGTTGAACAGATACATGGCTCGCGCCCCGAGCGGGTTGGTGAGGCCAGGCCCCATGCCGGCTTCGACATAACGCGCGACGTCGGGACGGCGCTGCGCCATTTCCTTCGGCGGGTGCCAGGTCGGCCATTCCTGTTTCCAGGCGACATAGGCCTCGCCCGCCCAGGCAAAGCCCTGCTTGCCGACGCCGATGCCGTAACGAACGGCCTTGCCGCCCGGCAGGATGTAATAGAGATGGCGCTCGCGCGTGTTGACGATGATCGTGCCCGGGCGTTCCTGGCTGTCATAGCTGACGATCTGGCGACGGAACTGCGGCTTGACCCGTTCCACCGGAATGCCCGGCAGGGTATAGCCGGCATCGGTCACCGAGCCGTAGGCGTTGTCGAACAACTCGGCGGTTTCGGTCTTCTTGGTCTCGGGCTTGCCGCCCTTGTCGGCGGATTCGCTCGTCGTCGAGCATCCGGCCAAAGCGAGCGTTGCCGCCAGGCCGAGCGCGGTCATTGCAGTGCGGAGGCGCATGGAATTCTCTTGAAAATCTGCTGCTGAATCGAGGTTCTTTCGAACCATCTTTGATTATGGTTTATTTTCGATTAAATTTGCCTTGGCAAGCTGCTGCCGTGCAGCAAATTCAATCCGCCGCGCAAATTAGAATCCCATGGTTTTTTTGCAACAGCCGGCGGCACCGGGAAAAGCTTATCCAGTGACCATTGTTTCCGTTTACAATAACAATCCGTTAATCGACGGCCGCCAGTCGGATCGCGCCATGATGGTGCGTCGCGGCGTGCAGATCCTGATGCGCGAGATGCGCCTGTCCGTGCTGCCGGAACTGTCGCTGGCGAGCGGGCGGCGCGCCGACCTGATCGCGATTTCGGAAAAGGGCGAGATCTGGATCGTCGAGATCAAGACGTCGATCGAGGATTTTCGCGTCGATCGCAAATGGCCGGAGTATCGGCTGCATTGCGACCGGCTGTTCTTCGCCACCCACAAGGACGTGCCGCTCGACATTTTTCCGGAAGACTGCGGCCTGTTCCTGTCGGACGGCTACGGCGCGCATCTGCTGCGCGAGGCGCCGGAACATCGCCTGCCGCCGGCGACGCGAAAATCGGTGACGCTAAGTTTCGCCCGCGCCGCCGCCGATCGTCTCATGCTGGCTGAATGGGCGACAGGCAAACCGCTTGCCGGAGAGAGCCTGTCCGACGACGACAACGCCTTCGGCGAATGAGGTCGCCAAACGAAGCTTAGATTTACTTGGGCGCCCGCTTGGCGAGGATGCGCTGCAGCGTGCGCCGGTGCATGTTGAGCCGGCGGGCGGTTTCCGAAACGTTGCGCTCGCACATTTCGTAGACGCGCTGTATATGCTCCCAGCGCACCCGGTCGGCCGACATCGGGTTTTCCGGCAGTTCGGCGCGCTCGCCCGGCCGCTGCGTCAAGGCTGAAAAGATCTCGTCCGCATCGGCGGGTTTGGCCAGATAGTCCAGCGCCCCGAGCTTGACCGCCGTCACGGCGGTGGCGATGTTGCCGTATCCGGTCAGCACGATGATGCGCGTATCCTCGCGTCGCTGGCGGATCTGCTCGATGACGTCGAGGCCGTTGCCGTCGGTGAGGCGCAGATCCACGACCGCATATTTCGGCGGACGCGCCTTCGAGCGGGCGATGCCCTCGGCGACGCTTTCGGCGGTTTCCACCTGAAAGCCGCGTGTCTCCATGGCGCGCGCAAGCCGGCGCAGGAAAGGCGCGTCGTCGTCGACGATCAGCAGGGAGGGGTCGGCTCCGATATCGTCATGGCCGCTGTCGGCCGTCTCGGGTGTCGCTGGCATCTTTTCGGTCATGTCGCTGTCGCTCGTGCCTTGCGGAAGAAAACTCTTTCCAAATGCGTCTCAATGCATGTCCGATGGGAAAACGGGCTCCGCTTTTCCTCGAAATGCCTTATCTGGGTTCGGTTATGGCCGCTTCAATCGCAGGGGTAAAGCAATTCCTGCGTTTTTGCCGCAATGGAGGCGTCATATCGCATCCGCGCTACGTTCGCCGCCTTCCATCAGCGCGCGCGGCCAGAGGATTTTCACCCGCGCCCCCTGATGGTTTTCGAAGGTGAGGCGGGCGCCGGAACGTTCCAGCAGCGTCTTGGCGATGAACAATCCCAGGCCCAGTCCGCCCGCCGTCGCATGTCGCGGACGCGAGGTGACGTAAGGTTCGCCGATCCGGTCGAGAATATCGGGCGCATAGCCCTCGCCGTCGTCCTCTATGGTGACGATCACTTCCTGAGTCGTATGCTCGACGGTGACGGTGACTTTCGAGCGGGCGTAATCGACGGCGTTCTCGATCAGATTGCCGAGCCCGTAGAGAATGCCGGGATTGCGTGTGCCGATGGGTTCGCCGGCCCGGCCGCCCTTTTCGACCAGTTCCAGCTGGATGCCGAATTCCCGATGCGGCGCGATCACCTCTTCCATCAGCGAGGAGAGCGGCAGGCGCCGCATATGCGCCTCGTTTCCGGAAGACAGCGTCGTCAGCCGCCGCAGGATGTCGCGGCAGCGCTCGCTCTGGCTGCGCAACAGCTGGACATCCTCGCCGAAACGCTCGTCCTGCCCGAGTTCCCGCTCCATCTCCTTGGCGACGACGCTGATGGTGGCGAGCGGCGTGCCAAGCTCATGCGCGGCCGCCGCCGCCAGCCCGTCGAGCTGCGACAGGTGCTGTTCGCGCTGCAGCACCAGCTCGGTCGCCGCCAAGGCATCGGAAAGCTGCCGCGCCTCGTTGGAGACGCGATGCACATAAAAGGCGGCGAAGGCCATCGTGGAGACGATGGCGCTCCAGACGCCGAGCTGCAACACCACATGCACCGACATCTCCCGATCCGTATACCAGGGCAGCGGATAGGGCGAGAAGGCCATGACCGTGGTGGCTATCATCGCAAAGAGGATCAGTGCGATGGAATAACGCAAGGGTTGCGAGGCGAAGGAAATGATCACCGGCACGCAGACCAGCGGCGCGAATGGATTGGCAAGCCCGCCGGTCAGCGACAAGAGGGCGCTGAGCTGCAGCAGGTCGAGTCCGAGCAGCGCGAAGGCGGCCGGCGGCTCCAGCCGGTAGGTGGCGGGATAACGCAGCGTCAGATAGGCGTTGACGGCGGCCAGCGCCGCAATCAGCAGGATACAGGGCAAAAGCGGCAAAGGAAATTTCAGCCAGGACGCGACGATCAACACCGTCAGCGTCTGGCCGCCGACCGCCAGCCAGCGCAGCCAGATCAGCGTTTGCAGGCGCAGGCGTCGGCTGGTGTGGTGGTAGGGAGACTGCCGTTCGACCGCATCCGTCATGATGTTCGAAACCTCTCATAGAAACCGCTCTGAAGCGCAGTGCATTCCTGCGCCTCAGGGCTTCGATTGCCGCATGTCGTTGCTGCAAAACCGCCGCCCGGTTTTGCGCATCACGCTTCATGTACCACGCGGCTTGGCGCGTGTCGTCGGCGCGGCGTCGGCCGGATCCTCCGGCCAGGGATGGCGCGGATAACGTCCGCGCATGTCGGCGCGCACGTCCTTCCAGGAGCCCGCCCAGAAACCGGGCAGGTCGCGGGTCGTCTGGATCGTCCGGTGCGCCGGCGACTGCAGGTCGAGCAGCAGCGGCCGGCGCTCGGCGCCGACGGTCGGATGCTGCTTCAGCCCGAAGAGTTCCTGCACGCGGATCGCCAGCACAGGCTCCTCGCCGTCATACTGGATCGGATGCCGCTGCCCGGTCGGCGCCACGAAATGCGTCGGCGCGAGACGGTTGAGATCGCGCTGGATCTCGTGCGGCACCAGCGACATCAGCCCCTCCGTCAGGCTGCCGGCGGCGATATCGTCGAGCCCGCGCGCGCTTCCCTGGAAGGGCACGAACCAGTCGTCGAGCCGTGCGAGCAGCGCCGCGTCGCTCATGTCCGGCCAGGGCTCGCCGCTGCCGCGATGCAGGAAGCCGATGCGATCGCGCAATTGCCGCGCCTCCTTGCTGAACGGCAATACGTCGAGGCCGAGATCGCGCACGCCCTCGGCCAGTGCGCGCGCCGCCGCCTCGCCGCTCGGCCGAGGAAGCGGCGAGTCGTCGAAGATGATCGCGCCGAGCCGGGTGACGCGGCGCGCCCGCACTTGGCGCGAGGCCCGTTCGAAAAAGCTCTGCTCCTCCTGCACGATGGCGCCGGGCAGATACGCCTCGACGTCGCCCCGGGAAATTTCCGCCGCCGCGAGGATGCGCCCCTGCGCGGCGCGGCCGGTGAGATCGGCGACCACCAGCATCGGGCTCGCCGCCAGCCGTTCGGCCTCCGGCAATTCCGCGCCACGCCCATTTGCCATGACATAACGCCCACGTCCGCCGCGCTGGCTGGCGATCCGGTCGGGAAAGGCATGCAGCAGCAATGGGCCGGGCAAAGCGGGCATGCCATCCCCTTTGCCGCCGCCTGCCTGCGCCGCCAGCCGCTTCGCCAGTTGCCGCGCCGCCTCGGCGCGCGCGCCCTTTTCGCTGCGGAAGCGGCGCAGCCGGTCCTCCAGATCGATGCCGGTGCCGCCGGCTCCCTGTTCGGTCAGCAGCACGGCAAGCAGCGCCGCCTCCTGCGCCTTTCCTTCCTTCGCCGCCGCCAGAACCATCGCCGCCAGCCGGGGCGGCAGGGCCATGTCGCGCATGCGTTTGCCTTGCGCCGTCAGCGCCAGCGAATCGTCGAGCGCGCCCAGCAGCTTCAGCAGCGCCCGCGCTTCGGCCAGGG
The DNA here is from genome assembly GCA_017305935.1 of Hyphomicrobiales bacterium. GTDB lineage: Bacteria > Pseudomonadota > Alphaproteobacteria > Rhizobiales > Rhizobiaceae > Metarhizobium. The sequence goes on from JAFKJU010000030.1 coordinate 81,453, forward strand.
CCGCCGCCGGTGGCGGATCGATGAAGCCGAGGCCTGCCGGATCCTGCACGCCCCAATGGGCAAGATCGAGCGCCAGCCCCGAAAGGTCGCTGGAGAGAATCTGCGGCGGCGTGAAGGCCGGCAGGGCTGCCGTTTGCCCCGCATGCCACAGGCGAATGGCGATGCCCGGTTCGGTTCGCCCGGCGCGGCCGGCGCGCTGGTCGGCGGAGGCGCGTGACACCCGCACCGTTTCCAGCCGTGTGATACCCGTCGCCGGCTCGTACACCGGTAGCCGCTGCAAGCCGCTGTCGATGACGATGCGCACGCCGTCGATGGTGATCGAGGTTTCGGCAATCGAGGTGGCGAGCACGATCTTGCGGCTCCCGGCCGGTGCCGGCCGGATCGCCGCGTCCTGCTCGGCTTGGGAAAGATTGCCATAGAGCGGCGCGATGATCGTGTCGGGATCGAGCCGCTCCTCCAGCAAGGCCGCCGTGCGTAAAATTTCGGATTGGCCAGGCAGAAAGGCAAGGATCGATCCGCCTTCCTCGCGATGCGCCGCCCGGATCGCCCGCGCCACGGTTTCCCAGATCGGCTCGCCCGCCGGCCGCTCCTGATGGCGGACCTCGACCGGAAAACTCCGCCCCTGGCTTTCGATGAACGGCGGATGGTCGAGCAGGCCGGCGACCCGCTCGATATCCAGCGTCGCCGACATCACAAGGATGCGCAGGTCGTCGCGCAGCGCCGAGCGCACGTCGAGCGCCAGCGCCAGCCCGAAATCCGCATCCAGTGAGCGCTCGTGGAATTCGTCGAAGATAACAGCCGCGACCCCGGACAGTTCCGGATCCTCCAGAATCATCCGTGCGAAAACCCCTTCGGTCACCACCTCGATCCGCGTCTTGCCCGAAACGCGATTGTCGAGCCGCATCCGATACCCCACCGTCTCGCCGACCGATTCACCCAGCAGAGAGGCCATGCGGCTCGCCGCCGCCCGCGCCGCCAGCCGCCGCGGCTCCAGGAGAATGATCTTCCCGTCGCCGCGCCAGTCCTGATCGAGCAGCGACAGCGGCACCAGCGTCGTCTTGCCGGCCCCCGGCGGTGCCGACAGAACCGCGCGACCCTCGCGGGCCAGACCCGTGGCGATATCGCGCAGTACGGAAGAGACGGGCAGCTGCGGCAGGTCGAGGGTCATTCAGGTGGCTCATATATAGACGAAGGGGAGGGACGGATAATCCGCCCCGACTATGCGTTTTTCCTTAGAACGCGTCGATTGCCAAGAAAAGCACGGCCGCGATCGGCCTCCCGGGATCGGTTCTTGCGGGCATTGCCCGCCAGAATTGATATCCTGAAAAATTTTGACCATTTGGACTAGAATTCCGGAGCCGGCGCAACGCAGCGGGCTCGGTGGAATGGGCGCCTGTGAAGAAATCGGCGTAAATAGTCCAATAAAACCAGTCACTTCTCATTTTGCTTCATTTTTTTGACGGCGCTCTGTTGACTGTTTGGGTGGGGTGGTTCTATAAGCCCGTTCATCGGCGGCGGCGGAAGCGCTTCTGGCGGCGAGGGCGGTTTGCTTTTGTTGTTGGGTGTTTTTGCT
>JAFKJU010000003.1 GCA_017305935.1 Hyphomicrobiales bacterium
CCACGAACATCTCGACGAATTCCGAACCCGAGATAGAGAAGAACGGCACGCCCGCTTCGCCGGCGACGGCTTTTGCAAGCAGGGTCTTGCCGGTGCCGGGCGGACCGACGAGCAGAACGCCCTTCGGCATACGCCCCCCTAGCCGTCCATAGCCGTCCGGGTCTTTGAGGAAGTCGACGATTTCCTTGAGTTCGTCCTTGGCCTCGTCGACGCCGGCGACGTCCTTGAAGGTTACGCCGGTGTCGGACTGGACATAGACCTTGGCCTTGGATTTGCCGATCTGCATGAGACCACCCCCCAATCCTCCGGCACTCATCCTCCGGAGCATGAACATCCAGACGCCGACGAACAGCGCGACCGGGACGATCCACGACAGAAGATCGCGCAGGAATGTACTCTCGATCTGCCCGGTGACGACGACATCCTGCTCCAGGAGCTGGCGCGCCAGATCCGGTTCTACTCGCGTGGTGATGAACATCTGGTGGCCGTCGACCGGCTCCTTAAATGTTCCCTGGATGAAGCGGTCCGATACCGCCACTCCCGCAATCACGCCCTGGTCGAGATAGGTCTCAAACTGACTGTAGGGAATCTGCACGACCTGCGTGGCGGTCGTGAACACATACTGGAAGAGCATGAAGATAAAAAACGCTGCAATCCAGTAGCCGATATTGAACTGAGTCTTCTTGTTCATCTCCGTGACAATCCCCTCCGAAAGAACGGCGATTGTTTGACTGATGCCTACGGCCGGTGGCCTTCCTGCAGGCGGAGAATACTGGCCCGGCACGAAGCCGGGCCAGTGAATGGCTCATGCGGTCGAATATGGCCGCCCCGGCGTCGACCAAAGACTGCTGGCGGCAACGAACGCGATCACCAGACCCGCCACGACATGCGCAATAGTCGCTGCGTCGAGGTGTGCAAAGCTCAGCAACCACGGGGCAACGATCGCCCACAGGCCGAGCCCGATGAGAAGGCCGAGCCCGCAATTGATCAGCGCGATGGTCAACAGGTAGCGGGATATCTCCCGTTCGACGTCGTATACTACCCTGAGCGCCCGTTTCTTGTCGCTCATCAGCGGGAAGGACTGGACGAT
>JAFKJU010000085.1 GCA_017305935.1 Hyphomicrobiales bacterium
CTGCGGGGCGCTGGCGAGATAGGGCCGGTGAAGGAGTGAGGACAATGTGAAGTGATGAACATTGTCCGAAGGACTGAAGTAGCGGGGCCTGGCCATACCTAACCATATGTAATTTATGATATTTTTTTGAACACGAACCTGGTAATAACTGGGTAGTCTATCAGGTAGTTTGGCAAAGCAATAAAAGGGTAACAATGAGCAGGGATGCGGTGGTGAATCTGGGCGCCTTTGGCGCCCTCATTGCGGATGAAAAGTTGGGTATTCGTCACCCTGTGCCAAGGGCGGTGACGGACAAGGAACGCCTAAGACATACCTACATTGTCGGCGCGCAAGGCTCGGGAAAAACCGAACTTTTGAAAGTTCTCATACAACACGAGGTGTTACAGAAGCGGGCTGTTGTCGTCATCGATGCCCACTCCGACATGTGCGAACAAGTTCTGCACTGGCCGGAATTCAACGCCGAACGGCGAGCGGTTTACATTGCCCCGCGCTACTTTCCCGACCAGACTCCAACCATCAACCCGTTCCAGATTCCGGCCGGAGCTGACAACCGGACCAAGGAAAAAATCGCCAACCGGCTCTCGGAAGTAATTGGCGAAATTTGCCGTGGGGAAGGCGGCTCAACCCTCAGCGTTCGGATGGTCAACATTGCCAAGGTGACGGTGCGCGTGCTGCTCGACATGCCAGGCGCGACCCTGCGCACACTGTCAGAGTTTCTATCCCAGGACCCGCCGGCGCACCTGGTACGCGCCGGCCGGCAGCATCCCGTTGAAAGCATCCGGGCGTTTTTCAACGAGGACTGGGACAACGCCACCTATGATGCGTCCAAGTCCGCAATGCAGGTGCGCCTTAAAAACCTGCTGCTGCACGAAGATTTCAAAGCCATGACCTGCGGCCGTAATACCGTTCCGTTTTACGACCTCATCGAGGAGGGCAAGGTGTTGTTGTTTTCGCTCGGCGCGGCGGGGACGGATAACGCGGTGGTCATTGGTAAGATGCTTGTGAGCATGATTGCCGCCATAGGCGATGTGCGGAAGGAGATGCAACGGGAAGACCGGCGGCCGATTCATCTCTTCCTAGACGAATGCCAAAACTTCACCGGCCCCGCTACTCGCACCATTATCACCGAGCTGCGCAAGTACGGTGTGCATGTTACCCTGGCGAACCAATACCTCGGCCAGCTCGACAAGGACGACCAGGGCACCGTGCTTCTGGCTGAGGTGAAGATGATGGGAAAAACCGACCACTCCCCGACTCTGGCTGCTGTGATGGGCTATGAAGGCACAGGATTACGCCAGGGCGGCTTTGTGGTGCGGTGGGGTGCACATCCACCTTTCCACCTGCAAACCCGGAGCGACCTGGCCGACGACAGGCACCAGATGAAGCCGAGTCAGAAAATCGCCCTCAAAGCCTCCATGAAGCGTTTTTACCGCCCGGTTGAGGAGATACCTCAACCGACCCCTGAAAACGCACCAGAGACGCCCACAATAAGGATTAGCCGTGCATTTGATTAAGATGGTAGAGGGGCGCGCCCTCGATTACCTGGCGCGCTATCGTTTTCTGACCGTTTCCCAGCTCGTCAGGCTGGGAGCTGGGGACGAGAAAAACCTACGAAAACGACTTAAGGAACTAGAAACCGCTGGTCTTATCCGTCTCCAAGAGTTCCGCCTGGGGCCGAGCAGTGGCCGTTTACCCAATGCCCACTGGCTCACGGCAAAAGGCGCGCGTTTAGTAAGTGAGGCTAACCGTGAACAGGTAGAAGCCCCTCGTGTGCGAGGGATCAAAGAGAAGCATTGGTGGCACCGGATGCTCACAGTAGATGCTTTGATTGCCGCTGACCGTTGGGCGGCTACGTCAAACAAGGAAAGCGTGGGTTTTCAGACTTACATGCAGTGGAAAGACACCAAGCCGATAACGGGCCTTGATCTCGGCAGCAAGGCAGCAATCGCTGACGCGATATTCCGGGCCACAGACACGGCCGGAAATCATCGGGTTTACGTCATCGAAGTTTATTGCAGCCGTTACAGTGAAGGAGTTTCTAGCCATCCGCTCGAACAGATGGAACCCTATGTGCTGGCTGGCGACCAGGTGGACGTGAGCCTTAACCTGGGCGCTGACGATAAGGCGGCGCGCGTCCTTATAGTCTGTGACACGTCCGACCTTCGGGACAGAATTCTGCGGGTTATGCCTCAGCGCAAAGGAATGCCGCCCTCGTCTAGTCCCACCTGGGGGCGCTTTCTGCTGAAAGCAGCGGACGAGCTGCGAGACTTTGGCACCGGCTGGCATCAATTCGGGGAGGGTTTGCGGGATTTGCCAACCTAATATGCCTTTCGGCTCTGGGTGCTTTTGTGGCTGCTGTTCCCATTTTCCATTCAAAATTTGAAATTTTCCTGTTCTGAAAATTCTGAAAAGTGTTTTGAAAAAATGTTCAGCAATGTTCCGTAATGTTCAGTTCTATATATATGCGCGACCGATTCAGCGTAAAAGCGCGACCGATTCAGCGTAAATGGCGCGACCGATTCAGCGTAGCTTTTCAGCCAAGCGCGACCGATTCAGCGTGACCCCGCGACCGATTCAGCGTAACCGCAAGTTTAAGTCTTTGAATCATATGGGGTCAAAACCAGACCTAAGCGCGACCGATTCAGCGTAGCTAAATCCTTATTGTTTCACGCTTTTTTCGTGGAACGCTTGGCCGGGATTGACAGGACATCAGAATCGGCCGGTTTCAGCCGGATTCCGGTCTCCGTGACGGTCACGGGCAGTTTCGGGAAAACCTCGCAGATGTGGGCTAGCTCCTGCTTGAATTTGGCCCTGAAATCGCGGTCGCGCGCGTAACCGCCGGTCTTTCCGGAGGTCACGAAATGCCCCTCCCCGAACTGTTCCTTCAAGGCTTCCCAACTGATGGAAATCGGCTCGTTGAGGCTGTAACTGCGGTGGCTAAGCCAATAGTAAATGTCGATTTTGCGGGGCGAATCCGAAAACGCGCGAATGGCGTGGACATTCACCGGCAAGGCGTGCCTGGCGAGTGTGTCATAGAACTCGCGGGTGAACGTGATGGTACTGGGCCAAAGCATTTGCTGGCCGGGGTTGGTCGGGAACCATACGTCCAGCGAGGCGAACGGCGCCGTGTTGACGGTCTTTGCCCGGCCGCCCTTCTCGTCAAAGGTGCCGATGGTCATCTTGCAGGCGGCCAGCGCGTTAACCTGCTGCTTGAAGGCAGTCAGGTTGCCGCGTGGCCCGCCATTGGCATCAAAACCCATCTTGTTGATGAAGGCGGTCAGGCTGTCATCGATGTTGATGGTGGGCGATTGCTGGCGAATGGCCTCGCTGCACAGGTGCAGGAGAAGCAGCCGCGCCCTTGAGCCGTAGGGCAGAGGCTGTTTGACGAACTCACCTTGGGGCGACAACAGCTCCCCGGCGTTGACGATGAGGCGCATATTGCCTTGCTTGCTGCGGTATTCACGCTCTTCAATCGACTGGCGGCTATAGGGCAAGCCGCACAACGCCAGAACGCTGTGGATATGGCGGAGGTCTTGGCGCTCGCCACCCTTTTCAAGGGCATCCTTGCTCTTGGCACGGCGGCGGGCACCCGGTGCCATGGCGGCAACCTCGTTGGCGCGGGCTTGGGCCTTCGCATCGCGTGCGACCTGTTCGGCCAATATCTCGCCCGCTTCCACAGCAAACACCGCGTCCATCTTGAACCGCTCGCGGGCCTGGGCGAGCTTCTTTTTCAGATCGGTATCGCGGATTATGGACAGGTCAGGCGTAAAGGTGTCGGTCATGGCCTGATTATTTCCCGCCCTGCTCCGCCATGTCCAGCAACCGTTCGATGGCCGCGCAATAGGACGCTTCGCCCGTCGTGTCGCAAAAGGCTTTGAGGCGGTCGAGGACGCGTTTGGGGCCGGTTACGGTGATCTTATCCTGGGCTTCGGTACGGCGGGGGCCAGGTCGGCGCCGTGTGGCGGCTTCACGCGACACGAACCCCAGCTCGGCGGCGGCCTGCAACACTTGCCCCATGGCAGGGCGCGGAGTCACTGTTTCGCGGGACTGCGGGGGCAACTGCACAGCGTCCACGGCCTTCTTCTCGAATCCGTAGCTCATGCGGCGGCTTTCTCTTGGGACAGGAGGTTGACGACTTCTTGGGTGTAATCGCGGGCGTTCTGCATCGCCGCGTCCAGCGGCTTGAGGACGCGCTCCTGCGCTGACGCGGTGCTGCCCTTCACTTCGTCGCGGGCCTGTTCGAGCAATTCGCCCAACAGAAAGCCATCGCGGAAGATGCGGGTGTAGGCGGCGCGGCGCACGATGGCTGAACGCAGCACGGGAATGTCGTTCGCTTCGGTTTCCTTGCGCACATCCTTCTCGTCATTGGTCTGAATGGCCGCGTTGACCTTCACAAACATCAGAGCGTGGGCCACGCTGCGGCTCATCATGCGGCCCGCATTCCGCACGAGTTGCACGGCCCGGGCGGCTTGGCGGGCTTCCATGGGCGTCGGCTCGAAGGGTATCAGCACAAGGTCGGACTGGCTGATGGCATAGGTCACGAGCTGGTTGGCGGTGCCCTCAAGGTCAATAATCAGATAATCGGCCGTGCCGCGTATCGCGTCCACGGTATCTAGGAACGTGGCCTCATTGGGCGCCGGGCGAATGTTGAACGGAACTGCCTTCCCTTTCTCGGCGCGCTGCGCCCCCCATTGCACAATGTTCTGGTTGGGGTCGCAATCGAGAATGGCGACGGTCGCCCCGGCCGCGCGGATTTGCTCGGCTAGCAACATCGCTGAGGTGGTTTTACCCGAACCGCCTTTCGGGTTGGCGAAGGTGATGGTGAACATGGCCGCTCCTTATCTCTGGCAGCATTCTAAGCGGAAAAGTTAAAATAAGCATTAACCTTGACATTAACGGTGATGGTAACTTTAGCGCTAATGTTAAAGTTAACGTTAGATCTGCGAGATATAAAGCACTGCGAAATCACATGATCTGATAACCTTTGCGGAGTTTCTGCCTGAGAATTTGCTCGGCACATGCCTGCGCTTCCTGCGCGGTAGTGTGATGAGATTCCATCAATTGCCCGCCCTGGCCGATGCGCCCCCATTCTCTTACAAGCGACCACTCGCCGAATAACGTCTCTTGCAAGATCATGGTGTAGAAACGATCCATGTTTTGGATAGGATCAATGTGGCCTAAATATACGGACCTCATTTAAAAGACCTCCGCGTTCCGCAATCGTTTGCTTAGCCGTTGGAGCGTCGAGCTGGAGCATCCCGTCGCCTTCTGTATGGTTAGCCAGGATTGGCCGGAACGAAGCATAGAGAGAATAGCCGCATTGCGTGCGGTGTCCTCCCGCCGTCCCTTATAGCGTCCTGCCGCCTTCGCAGCGGCGATCCCTTGCTGCTGGCGATGCCTGCGGGTGTCGTAGTCCTTGCGAGCAATAGCTGCCAACATATCGAGCATCATAGCGTTAATGGCCTCGAACATGCGGCGGTGTAGCTCGTCCTGCTCGGCCGTGAGCATGGCCCACGAGGTCGGCAGGTCGAGCGCTACTACGCGCACCTGGCGCGCGTGAATCTCGCGCTTAAGCCGTTCCCAATCCTCAGCCGTAAGGCGGCTAAGCCGGTCCACCTGTTCGACTAGGAGCACATCCCCGGCCTGGCAGTCCGACAAAAGCCGGAACAGCTCCGGGCGCTGCAAAGTCGCCCCGCTTTCGTTCTCGAGGTAGGTGGCCGCAATCGTCCAACCGCGAGCGGCGGCAAACTCCTTCAGTTCCTCCTGGGCGCGGGTGGCGTCCTGCTCCCTGGTGCTGGCGCGGAGATAAGCACGGATGAACATGGGAGGGCTTTCACTTCGTTTTAGGCACTTCGATAGTGTGAACTTCGTTTTAAGTCGTCAACAGGTATTTAGCGAAGTGCTTTTGATGTACTTCCTTTAGGGTATACCCAAAAGGTAAAGGCCTCACTAGGTAAAAGGCGCAGGCACCTCCCGCATGGCGTCACTGCCGCACGCTACAACCGCGTCATTCGTTCACGACGCAGGCCGGATTTGTTCACGTTTTGCCAGCAGGCCTTTTTTTGAGGTACAAAGACCCTGCGGAATGCCATCAATTCCTTGCAAATCAGGGTGTTGAACAGGTAATCTACATTTGTTCCAGTATTTAGTAGCGCCCAGCCTTGCGATCCATGGAGAGCTAGATAACACCCGAGCAAAGAAGGATTTGCCGAGACATTATCGCTACGGCCTGTAGCTTGGACGACTTGCAGACGGTTGTCTGGAAAAAGCAAACCGACGTGCTGAAGCAAGCCCATATCGCGGCCGCCATGATCGCTACTTATGGTGAGCGCGCTGTCTTCATAGATGGGCGCATAGATCATCGCCTTATTGCACTCGCCGCCGAGACCGGCAACATCAAGACCTATTTCAACCGGCGTTTCCATGACAAGGGCGTAGACTGGCAGCGCCTTGTCTTCTTCCAAACAGTATCCACGAAGCGCTGGGGCGAAAAGAAGCGGGGCATTGGGAACCTGCATTTTCACGCACTCGTAATCCTACCTCTACGCCAAAGCATGAAGCAAATCCGCGACAAGCTGGAACTCGTTTTCGGCAAGGCCGGAAACATGGGCGGGCGGATACAATTCAAGATCACTAAGCCGGACTGGAGAACGAGCTACACCTTTAACGGGGTGACTGCGAAAGGGCCTATAGGCAAGGTTCTCTATGTCCAGCAGGGCATGGGCGGCACCTTCAATGACCTGAAGCTCAATGAGGACGGCAAGCGCAGTCGGAAGGCTCCTATTGAGCGCTTGCGCTGTAATAAAAGAGCAGGCGGTCTTGCCCGTGGCATTCCCTCCAACTTTAACGGCAAAGCCACTCTTTGCGATCATGTCTCCACCGAAGCAGGTCGCAAGTCGTTTCTGTTGTGGATCAAGGAAGAACGGGAGCTGAAGCGCGAGAATGCGCGCCGTAAGTCCGCTCCTATTTTGCCGGTGATCAAGAAGCCGAAGGCCCTGCATAACGCCTGACGGCCGCCACCCGCGCTCTTCCCACCCGATCACCCGAAGACGTGATCACGCGAATACCGGATCACCCGATACTGGAAAATGTGCTATTCATCATTGTTTTCATTGCATAAAAAAATTGGCCGACTTCCGGATAGTTTATTTTAGTGGATTATATGCGGCATCTATAATAAAATCGCCGAAAGGCTTGTTTCGACCCTTTCTGCCTGTCGAAAATTATTTAAGTCATTGATTTTTATGAATTATTTTGCTATATATATGTTCATGATGTTGGTTCGATGGCGACAAGGAGCGGATGCAAGCCCGCTTCCTCAGACAGGCGGCAAAATCAGGTCGGGGGTCCAAACCTAGGCCACCCATTTGCCTCCGGAAGGATGCACGGATGCAAGCCCGTGAAGCACATAACGCCAACCCTAGGCTGGGGGTCCAAACCCCAGCCGCCCCTTTTCCTCTCGTTGTGGAGAGCCGCATGGCACCGATTAAAAAGAAGCGGGCAGCCCGTAAAACTGAAAGCCTCCGTGCCGATTTGTGGCCGGACCTCGATACAGACCTCCTATGGGATGTCGATATCCATGACGGCTATACCCCCGT
>JAFKJU010000004.1 GCA_017305935.1 Hyphomicrobiales bacterium
TGGGCGTTTCCCGTTCCAACCTCGTCGAGCGGTTGAAAGGCAGATCAAAGCCGCGCGGGTCCTATCGCAAGGCCGAGGATGCAGAGTTGCTGCCCATCATCCGCAGGCTGGTGGATCAAAAGCCAACCTATGGCTATCGGCGGATCGCCGCGCTCCTAAATCGCGAAAGGCGAGCCGCCGATCAGCCTGTCGTCAACGCCAAACGGGTTCATCGCATCATGGGCAACCACGCCATGCTGCTGGAGAAGCATACGGCCGTTCGCAAAGGTCGCATCCACGACGGCAAAGTCATGGTGATGCGCTCCAACCTGCGATGGTGCTCGGATGGACTGGAATTTACCTGCTGGAATGGCGAGGCCATTCGTCTCGCCTTTATCATCGACGCCTTCGACCGGGAGATCATCGCCTGGACGGCTGTCGCCAATGCAGGCATCTCCGGCTCGGACGTGCGCGACATGATGCTGGAGGCTGTCGAGAAGCCGTTCGCAGCAACCCGAGCCCCGAACCCAATCGAGCATCTCTCGGACAATGGCTCGGCTTACACCGCGAGGGATACGAGGCTGTTTGCCCAGGCGCTCAATCTGACGCCCTGCTTCACGCCCGTGGCCAGTCCGCAGTCGAACGGCATGTCGGAAGCCTTCGTCAAAACCCTGAAGCGGGATTACATCCGCATCTCGGCTCTACCGGACGCCGAAACGGCGCTCCGGCTCATCGACGGATGGATCGAAGACTACAACGAAATCCATCCCCATTCCGCCCTCAAGATGGCTTCCCCTCGGCAGTTCATCAGGGCTAAATCAAACTAGCCGATCTGTCCGGTGAAATGGGGAGCCTCCATACCGCATGACGCATGACAACCAAAGCCAGCCATAAGAAAAGCAAAACCCCGCAGCGGGCAAGGCTGCGGGGTCGCAAGTAAAGCTGGTTGCGGGGGCAGGATTTGAACCTGCGGCCTTCAGGTTATGAGCCTGACGAGCTACCGGGCTGCTCCACCCCGCGCCATGGTATTTTGCCTTGGCAAAACGCCGTTTTATTTGGTCCGGTTTTGCCTTTGGCAAGATACCGTTCTAT
>JAFKJU010000086.1 GCA_017305935.1 Hyphomicrobiales bacterium
CGGTGCTGCGTCGATCTGGTCGTAAGCCTTGAATTCACCGAAGAACTTGGTGATCGCAGCCGTCAGAGACGTCTTGCCGTGGTCGACGTGGCCGATCGTGCCAATGTTCACGTGCGGCTTGTTGCGCTCAAACTTACTCTTTGCCATTTTCGGCTCTCCGTTTTCTTGATTCCCCCCTCTATCGGGGGGATGTTCCTGTTTCTTTCAGAAGCCCGAAGGCCGATTACTTCTGGCCGGAATATTTGGCCTGGATTTCCGTGGCAACGTTCGACGGGACCGGTGCGTAATGATCGAAGGTCATCGAGTACTGTGCGCGGCCTTGGCTCATGGAGCGCAGGTTATCCACGTACTTGAACATGTTGGCGAGCGGAACGTGCGCGCTGATGACGATCGTGATGCCACGCGATTCCTGACCCTGGATCTGACCGCGACGCGAATTCAGATCGCCGATCACGTCGCCGACGTAATCTTCCGGCGTCACGACTTCGACCTTCATCATCGGTTCCAGCAGCTGTGCGCCGGCCTTCTTGGCGGCTTCACGGAAGCAGGCACGCGATGCGATTTCGAAGGCGAGAACCGAGGAGTCCACGTCGTGGAAGGCGCCGTCGATGAGGGTCGCCTTGACGCCCAGCATCGGGAAGCCGGCCAGCGGACCGGAAGACAGAACGCTTTCGATACCCTTCTGGACGCCCGGGATGTATTCCTTCGGAACGGCACCGCCGACGATCTTGGATTCGAAGACGAAATCTTCGCCATCGGGGTTCGGTTCGAAGACGAGCTTCACGCGAGCGAACTGGCCGGTACCACCGGTCTGCTTCTTGTGCGTATAGTCTTCTTCGCAGAGCTTGGTGATCGTTTCGCGGTAGGCAACCTGCGGGGCGCCGACGTTGGCTTCGACCTTGAACTCACGACGCATGCGGTCGACGATGATGTCGAGATGCAGCTCGCCCATGCCGGCGATGATCGTCTGGCCGGATTCCTGGTCGGTCTTGACGCGGAAGGACGGGTCTTCGGCCGCCAGTCGGTTGAGCGCGAGGCCCATCTTTTCCTGGTCGCCCTTGGACTTCGGCTCGATCGCGATCTGGATGACCGGCTCGGGGAATTCCATGCGCTCGAGGATAACCGGCTTCAGGGGATCGCAGAGCGTGTCGCCCGTGGTGGTTTCCTTGAGGCCGGCGAGAGCAACGATGTCGCCTGCGAAGGCTTCTTCGATGTCTTCACGCGAATTGGAGTGCATCTGCAGCATGCGGCCGACGCGCTCGCGCTTGTCCTTGACCGTGTTCATGACCGACGAGCCCTTTTCGAGCTTGCCGGAATAGATGCGGGCGAAGGTCAGCGAACCGACGAAGGGGTCGTTCATGATCTTGAACGCCAGCATGGACAGCGGTTCGCTGTCGTCAGCGTGACGCTCGATCTCGGCGTCCGTCTTGGCATCGATGCCCTTGATCGCCGGAATGTCGAGCGGCGAAGGCAGGTAGTCGACGACGGCGTCGAGCAGCGGCTGAACGCCCTTGTTCTTGAATGCGGTCCCGCAGAACATCGGGTGGAACTTCACGTCGATGGTGCCGCGGCGAACGAGTTCGCGAATCTTGTCGTTGTCCGGGTAGTTGCCTTCGAGATAGGCTTCCATCGCGGCTTCGTCGATCTCGACAACCGTCTCGATCAGCTTTTCGCGATATTCTTCAGCCTTGGCCTTCAGGTCTTCCGGGATTTCGACGACGTCCCAGGCTGCACCCAACGATTCGTCGCGCCAGACGAGCGCATTCATCTCGACCAGGTCGACAACGCCCTTGAAGTCGCTTTCAGCGCCGATCGGCAGCTGCATGACGACGGCGGTTGCGCCGAGGCGGGTCTTGATCATCTCGACCGAGCGATAGAAATCTGCGCCGGTCTTGTCCATCTTGTTGCAGAAGATCATCCGCGGGACGTTGTACTTTTCAGCCTGACGCCAGACGGTTTCGGTCTGCGGCTCGACGCCGGCATTGGCGTCGAGGAGTGCGATGGCACCGTCGAGAACGCGAAGCGAACGCTCGACTTCGATGGTGAAGTCGACGTGGCCGGGCGTGTCGATGATGTTGAAGCGGCGCATCTTGCCGTCACGGCCCTTCCAGAAGGTCGTGGTGGCAGCGGAGGTGATGGTGATACCACGCTCCTGCTCCTGCTCCATCCAGTCCATCGTGGCTGCGCCGTCATGAACTTCGCCGATCTTGTGCGACTTGCCGGTGTAGTAAAGGATACGCTCGGTGGTCGTGGTCTTGCCGGCGTCGATATGCGCCATGATACCGAAATTGCGGTAGTCTTCGATTTTGTATTCGCGAGCCATTGTGGACTGCCTTTCAAAAATTGCCGTCGATTACCAGCGATAATGCGAGAAGGCGCGGTTCGCGTCAGCCATCTTGTGCGTGTCTTCGCGCTTCTTGACGGCGCTGCCACGGTTGTTGGCGGCATCCATGAGTTCGCCGGAGAGGCGATCGACCATGGTGGTCTCGTTGCGCTTGCGGGCGGCGGCGATCAGCCAGCGGATGGCCAGCGCCTGACGGCGCTCCGGACGGACGTCGACCGGAACCTGATAGGTCGCACCACCGACGCGGCGCGAACGCACTTCCACATGCGGCGCAACGTTATCGAGCGCGCTATGGAAAATGCCGAGAGGCTCCTGCTTCGCCTTTGCCTGAACGGCGTCGAACGCGCCGTAGACGATGCTTTCCGCAACGGACTTCTTGCCATGAAGCATGATGGCATTCATGAACTTGGTGACGACGAGATCGCCGAACTTCGGATCGGGATTGATCTCGCGCTTTTCTGCACTATGACGACGGGACATTTACTTGTCTCTCAAACTGGAAAGCGCCTTAACACGCGGAGTACCTCGCGCGGCGCTGGAAAAAACTGAAAAGTCCGAATTACTTCGGACGCTTCGCACCGTACTTCGAACGACGCTGCTTGCGGTTCTTCACGCCCTGCGTATCGAGAACACCGCGGATGATGTGGTAACGCACACCCGGCAAGTCCTTCACGCGGCCGCCACGGATCATGACGACGGAGTGTTCCTGCAGGTTGTGGCCTTCACCCGGGATGTAGCCGATGACTTCGAAGCCATTGGTGAGGCGGATCTTGGCGACCTTACGCAGAGCCGAGTTCGGCTTCTTCGGGGTCGTGGTGTAAACGCGGGTGCAAACGCCACGCTTCTGCGGATTTTCCTGCAGGGCAGGAACCTTGTTACGCTTGACCTGTGCCTGGCGAGGCTTGCGGATCAGCTGGTTTACGGTAGGCATTGAACCATCCCTTGCGACTAAACTTGCCCTTGCGGGCGTTTTCCTGCCGTTTCCGGCGACGAGCACACGCGTCTTTCATGCACAAACGTGGCCCTATCCGCGTTCGACGGATGGACCACGGGAACCAGAGGACGTGTGAGGATCACGCGTCTTGCGAGCGGCATTTCATGTCAACGTGCGTTTTGGTACCTTGCGAGAAGCCATTTCCGGGCGCAATAACCCGTAAAGCCATGCCTTGCATGGGAACCGATGTGCGGCGTACTACTGATTAAACCCCTAAACGTCAAGGGCATTTGCGTATATTGTCACCGCACGCGGCCTGACGCGGCGGCTTGCGCCGCGTTTCCGACTAAAATTGCCGGCAATCCTCTTCCGGCGCAAGATAATTCTCCGTGAAGCCCTGCTCTTCTGCTAGTCAGGGGCGCCGCGCCAGCGGCCGCAGCCAGTTTTCCGACTCGCATCGGGCGAGTCGCGGGCGGTTTCCCCGCGGAAAGGACGATCTCATGATTTCCACCTATGACAACGACAACCACAACGATTCCCCCTTCGTCTTCATCGTTATCGGCCGCGCATATCTGGAGAAGGATGGCGAAGGGATTGAACTGCATGTGATGCTGCAGGCTCCGGATGACGATTCCGCCGTGCGCATGACGCTGAACGCGCTGCAGGAGGAAGGTTTCCTCGAAGCTGACCTCGACCAGATCGGCACCATCACCGAACCGCCGGTCGACGAACCGCACGCCTCCGCCTATCAGGGCGCGCTCGAAGGCGAAGTCGCGATCATCCGCTTCGGCTGATCCGCCTCTGCCCTTCCTTTCTCAAGCAGGTTGAAACACAAAAACGCCCGGATTGCTCCGGGCGTTTTGTCTTGTCTCGGAGGCCGGCCGATTATTCGGCGGCCGGTGCGTTCTCGCCGGCGAGATCCTGCAACATTGGCGTTGCGGTTCCTGCCCCGCTGCTCTTGCGACGCTCTTCCAGGATCAGCTCGTCGCGCGAGGTGGCGATACGGCGGATCTGGGTCATGGTGCCGCCGGTACCGGCCGGGATGAGGCGGCCGACGATGACGTTTTCCTTCAGACCCTGCAGCGTGTCGGTCTTGCCGGCGATCGCCGCTTCCGTCAGCACCTTCGTCGTTTCCTGGAAGGACGCGGCGGAGATGAAGGACGGCGTCTGCAGCGAGGCCTTGGTGATGCCGAGCAGCACCGGTTCGCCCGAAGCCGGCTTCTTGCCCACTTCGATCAGATGATCGTTGGTATCTTCCAGCTCGATCCGGTCGACATTGTCGCCGACGATATAGGTCGAGTCGCCCGCATCGGTGATCTCCACCTTCTGCAGCATCTGGCGCACGATCACTTCGATGTGCTTGTCGTTGATGACAACGCCCTGCAGACGGTAGACTTCCTGGATCTCGTTGACGAGGTAGGAAGCGAGTGCTTCCACGCCCTTGATCGCCAGGATGTCGTGCGGCGCCGGGTTGCCGTCGAGGATGTAGTCGCCCTTCTCGATGTAGTCGCCTTCCTGAAGATGGAAAGGCTTACCCTTCGGGATCAGGTATTCGACCGGCTCGACACCGTCCTCCGACGGCTCGATGATCACGCGACGCTTGTTCTTGTAGTCGCGTCCCAGGCGGATCGTGCCATCGATCTCTGCGATGATGGCGTGATCCTTCGGACGACGCGCTTCGAACAGTTCGGCAACGCGCGGCAGACCGCCGGTGATGTCCTTGGTCTTGGCGCTTTCCATCGGCGAACGGGCAAGCACGTCACCCTGGCTGACCTTCTGACCCGGTTCGACCGACAGGATCGCATCGACCGACAGAAGGAAGCGGGCTTCGCCACCGCGCGACAGCTTCATGACGTTGCCGCCGGCATCCTTGATGACGATCGCCGGCTTCAGGTCGGAGCCGCGCGGCGTCGAACGCCAGTCGATAACCTGGCGCTTGGTGATACCGGTGGACTCGTCGGTCGCTTCGAGAACCGACAGGCCATCGACCAGGTCTTCGAAATGGACGACGCCTTCCACTTCCGTCATCATCGGACGGGTGTAGGGATCCCACTCGGCCAGACGTTGGCCGCGCTTGACCTTGTCACCATCGTCCACGAACAGCTTGGAGCCGTAAGCCACGCGCTGCGAAGACCGCTCGACGCCACGCTCGTCCAGGATCGCGACCGCCATGTTACGACCCATGGCGACGAGATTGCCGTCCGAGTTGCGCAGCATGTTGCGGTTCTTGATCTGGATCGTGCCTTCATAGGACGCTTCCAGGAACGACTGGTCGACCACGTTCGCCGTACCGCCCAGGTGGAAGGTACGCATGGTGAGCTGGGTGCCCGGCTCGCCGATCGACTGCGCCGCGATGACGCCGACCGCTTCGCCCATGTTGACCGGCGTGCCGCGCGCAAGGTCGCGGCCATAGCAGATCGAGCAAACGCCGGTCTGCACTTCGCAGGTCAGGGCCGAGCGGATGCGGATCGACTGGATACCGGCCTTCTCGATTTCGACGACGTCGGCTTCGAGGATCATCTTGCCGGCATCGACGATGCGCTCACCCGTGATCGGATGATCGATGTCGTCGAGCGCCGTGCGGCCGAGGACGCGGGCGCCGATGGAGGCGACCACCTGGCCGGCGTCGACGATGGCGGTCATGGTCAGGCCGTTCGGCGTGCCGCAATCGACCAGATTGACGATGCAATCCTGGGCGACGTCGACGAGACGGCGGGTCAGGTAACCGGAGTTCGCGGTCTTCAAGGCGGTGTCTGCCAGACCCTTACGGGCGCCGTGCGTCGAGTTGAAGTACTCGTTCACGGTCAGGCCTTCCTTGAAGTTCGAGATGATCGGCGTCTCGATGATTTCACCCGACGGCTTGGCCATCAGGCCGCGCATGCCGCCCAACTGGCGCATCTGGTTCGGCGAACCGCGGGCACCCGAGTGGGACATCATGTA
Source organism: Hyphomicrobiales bacterium (assembly GCA_017305935.1). Taxonomy (GTDB): domain Bacteria; phylum Pseudomonadota; class Alphaproteobacteria; order Rhizobiales; family Rhizobiaceae; genus Metarhizobium. Next base: position 6,219 of record JAFKJU010000086.1, read on the forward strand.
GATCGCGTTCATCGGCTTCTGGCGGCCGGTCTCGGGGTCGAACTCGACGGCCTTGATGCGGGCCATCATGTCTTCCGCGACCTTTTCGGTGGCCTTGCCCCATGCGTCGACGACCTTGTTGTACTTTTCGCCCTGGGTGATCAGGCCGTCATTGTACTGCTGCTCGTATTCCTTGACGAGCGACTCGGTGTCGCCGACGATCTTCGCCTTGCTGTCCGGGATCACCATGTCGTCCTTGCCGAACGAAATACCGGCGCGGCAGGCATGGGTGAAGCCGAGCTGCATGATGCGGTCGCAGAAGATGACCGTGTCCTTCTGGCCGCAATGGCGGTAGACGGTGTCGATCATCTTGGAGATGTTCTTCTTGGTCATCTCCTGGTTGCAGATATCGAACGGAATATTGCCGTTCTTCGGCAGCAACTCGCCGATGATCATGCGGCCGGGGGTCGTTTCATAGATCTTCGACACCGGATTGCCATCGAGATCGACAGACTTGAAGCGGCCGCGGATCTTGGCGTGCAGCGTCACGACCTTGTTTTCCAGAGCATGGTGCAGTTCGCCCATGTCCGAGAAGGCCATGCCCTCGCCCGGCTCGTTCTGGTTCAGGATCGACAAGTAGTACAGGCCGAGAACCATGTCCTGCGACGGAACGATGATCGGGGCGCCGTTGGCCGGATGCAGGATGTTGTTGGTCGACATCATCAGCACGCGCGCTTCCAGCTGCGCTTCCAGCGACAGCGGTACGTGAACGGCCATCTGGTCGCCGTCGAAGTCGGCGTTGAAGGCGGTGCAGACGAGCGGATGCAGCTGGATCGCCTTGCCTTCGACCAGGATCGGTTCGAAGGCCTGGATGCCCAGGCGGTGCAGCGTCGGCGCGCGGTTCAGCAGGACCGGATGTTCGCGGATGACCTCGTCGAGGATATCCCAGACTTCCGGCTTCTCTTTCTCAACCAGCTTCTTGGCCTGCTTGACGGTCGAGGAGAAACCCTTGGCGTCGAGGCGGGCGTAGATGAACGGCTTGAACAGTTCGAGCGCCATCTTCTTCGGCAGGCCGCACTGGTGCAGCTTCAGTTCCGGACCGGTCACGATGACCGAACGGCCGGAATAGTCGACGCGCTTGCCGAGCAGGTTCTGGCGGAAGCGGCCCTGCTTGCCCTTGAGCATGTCGGACAGCGACTTTAGCGGACGCTTGTTGGCACCGGTGATGACGCGGCC
>JAFKJU010000096.1 GCA_017305935.1 Hyphomicrobiales bacterium
GCTGATCGACCGGATTCCGGCAGAAGCGAACCGGAACCGCCACCCTGATTTTTTGGTTGATGGCCTTGCGATTGCGGAGCCGCCGAAGGCATCCGGCAACCTTCCCGCCGCCGCTTGGCAAGAAGCGAACGACCGAGCCGAGCAGATTCAGCCTATGCGGTTTTTTGTGCAGAAGGACGATGAAGCCGACAGCCCGCCGAGCGTGTGAAGCGGGGTTTTTATGCTCATGCGCCCCGATGTGTTGGGCGCGGTTTTTCTTTCACTTGATGCACCTTGGACCATGCGGCCACGCCCATAAAGCACTAATCCGGCTCCTCGCAAGCGCACCCCCCAATTAGCACTTTACAGTCCTGACAATTCGCACGGCTCCAATCGGCGGCATCGAAAGAAACCGCTAACACATGGAGCAAAACAACATGAGCAACAAACCCGCACACAAAATCCGCGACGGTCTTTTGGCCGTGACCATCTGGGAAAACGAGCATGACGGTAAATCTTATTACTCGGTCGATCTGACCCGCTCTTACAAAGACGGCGACGACTGGAAGGAAAGCAAGTCGCTTTCGGCCCGTGATCTTCTCAAGGCCGCGAACCTTATCAATCAGGCTTATAACTGGATTTTACACAGCAACAATACGCCGAGCGACGACATAGACCAATATGCCGAATAGCGGGCCGAGGCGGGGAGCGATCCCCGCCTTTTCGCTGCAACCTCACGGCGAAGCGGCGACACGGCCACGGACGGCCCGAAAAATGGTTGTTTCGGGCCATCTATTTTTGGCCGTTTGGATCGACCGCGCAGAAGTGCCGATTTTATCGGGCTTACTTGCGCTCGATCGGCGCCGCCGGCGAGCTGCCCAGGATTTGCGGCCGCTCGATGCCGGCGGCGCATCCATCGGTTGAGGCGTGGCCGTGGTACGGGTCAAAATCCCCGTTGTCGTTTGCGGGTGTTTTCATGCCCCCATCATGCCGACCTTTGGCGGGCCTGTCAGGGCTGCATACCCCCGCACCGCCTAATGCTGTGCATCGGACGGCGGGACGCGCCACG
>JAFKJU010000031.1 GCA_017305935.1 Hyphomicrobiales bacterium
AAAACATCAAGCGCGACCGCCCAGTCCGTTTCTGTCATCTTCGTCAGCATCGCCGATCTCCTATGAAACCGGCAACTTATGAATCATTCAAAACCTGATTTGGGAATAGCAGCAACTAAACCTGCGGCAATCCGTCCACACTGCCTAGTCAGTCGCTTTTCGGTCAAGCATGAGTTCGAGACGGTGAAAAACCTCGTTGACGCTATGAGCTCTTCAATCCGCCCCCGGATTTCATCTGTCTATTGCGACTCTCGTGCGGGCGCAGTCTACGCGGTCGAGATCAGGCTCGGGATGAATATAGCCACACTGGCAAATCAGGTTCAGGCAGTGTTGTGCAGGCGACAGACGGATTTAACGGGCTGACTGTGAGTCACGGTGCATCAATCGAGCTTTTCAATCCGGAATGGCCCGGCTTTGAGATGGATGATGCTCACGTCGAGATCGAGGAAAGCATAACCTTCTGAATAAGTGGAGCATGCAGTTTTACTGTTGGATGCATTGGCGAAACAAGAAATTAGTCTTAGGTTGAGTACATCAGAAGCTGGGATTCGCCATGACGAATATCTATCAAGGCCGTGAGCAGACCGAAGCTAAGCACTTCATACTGAGACGATATCTGCAGACGCTTGCTTTCAAGACTTTGTATGGCGGTTGGAACACGCTGGCATACATCGATGGCTTCTCCGGCCCTTGGCAATCTCGAACATCCGACCATTCCGACTCATCGTTCATGATAGCCGTACAGGTCCTGAAGGATGCTCAAGCAAAGGTCCGCGCTGGGGGAAAAAACCCTCGGATTAGATGCTTTTTCTCTGAAGAAAACAGGGACGCGTACACCCACCTCAAGGCAGCGGTCGCACCTCATCACGATCCGACCAACGGCTTCTCTATTGAGACGTTCAACGGCAAATTCGAAAACGCTGTTGGACACATTCAAAAGACAATGGCGGGTTCTTTTGCCCTCACCTTCATCGACCCAACTGGCTGGACCGGTTATGAGTTCGACAAAGTCAAACCAATCTTCGAGCACGAGCCGGGAGAGGTTCTCCTCAATTTCATGTACGATTTCGTCAATCGGTTCACAGCTTCTTCGGACCCCATAACTCTAGCGTCGTTCGATGGCATCCTGGGCGCAAACTGGAAGGACCGCCTGGACAAACGTTTGCCGCGAAGAGAGGCTCTGATGGAGCTTTTCTCAGAGCAGTTTTGGAAAGCAGGGAATTTTCAATACGTCCTAAGCACGCCGATTGAGAAAATATCGGATCGCACCCATTTCCACGTTGTCTATGGAACGCGCAGTCCGGAGGGTCTCGCGGCCTACAGAGATGTCGAATTTGCGGCATTGAAGGACCATGATATGCGGCGAGCCGCTGCTCGCGAAGCCATTCGAGAGACTAAGACCGGTCAGATTGGCCTCTTCGATGCGGACGCCGTTGCATCAATGGCCGAGATGACTATGGAAGCGCAGGTGGTAGGAATTAGGGGCGAAGCAAAAGATTGGCTACGAGCGGAACTGCCACGATGTCCCAAAACATTTGCAGAAATCTGGCCGCCCATGCTCGACAAATTTATGTTGAGGCGAACAGACGCTAAACAGATCTGCGTCGAACTTGGAAAAGCCGGTGAGATCAAGGAAACATGGAAGTTGAACGGGTCAAGACGACGCACGCCCGACGACGCTGATCAGATCGAAAGGGCTTAGGCGGCGCTGGCGGGCATGTTATCCCACGTTTGCCCGCGATAGGAGCGGCCAGTTTTCTTTTTGTTCAGCCCGCCCCACTGCTTGAAGAAAAAGGCTGTATCAGAATCCGTACACATATCGAAGATTTCGTCGATCCACATCGGATCCATCGGTCGCGCCTTTGGACCCGACTCGCCGCCCACGATTGCCCAATGGATTCCCTTAAGATTACCAGCTGATACCGAGCCGATGAGAGGCTCGAATGAAACGAACCTCACGGCTGCAGGGACCACTCGCAATTCATCGAGCCGATGCAAAACCCGCCCATCCTCGACGCTCGTCCCCAACCAGACATTGTTCAGGACAGGAAAATCCGCCTGCAGTATTTCCGCCATTCTATCCGGTCGCTTTGTGAGAATCTGGTAAGTGTGGCGCGGTGTTTCCGCCATAACCTTCCAAACCCTTCGAACAAAATCTGCTGGGATGTCGGGATGGAATAGATCGGACATCGAGTTGACGAAGACATTCCTCGACCGAGACCATGTCATAGGAATTCTCAGTGCGCTTTCGTCGAGATATAGTGTGCCAGTCCACTTCGGCCTTCCGCCGCTCTTGCGGGTTAATCCTCTGTATTTTTCGACACCCATTGCCTCTAAGCGAGCCGCCATTCGCATCGCGTAGCAATTGGTGCATCCAGCACTCATGATGGAGCAGCCTGCGACAGGGTTCCAGGTCGCGTCGGTCCATTCTATTGTTGTTTCAGCCATCGCCCGCTCCGAGTAATCTCTGAAGCCTACCATTATTGGTAAACAATCCGGTAAAAGTCGGCCAAAGTAGAGCTGCAGATATATGAGCGAAAGTTGACGAGAGGATGCCGTCCTGACCGACTTGCATCACTATTCCTCGTTCTTCTCAGTCTCACTTGCCGCCTCTTCCGCCTGCATGCCGTCTCGACTGAGCAGCCGGCATCCTCCAGCGCCTCGATATCCGGCAGATCGCGCAACGTCTCGATGCCGAACGCGATGAGGAACTGTTTCGTCGTGACATAGGTATAGGGCGCGCCCGGCGTCGGGCTGCGCGGGCCGGAGGCGAGGAAATTGGCGTTGCGCAGGCTGGCGATCGTGTCCCGGCTGACCTCCTTGCCGAAGATTTTCGACAGGTCGCCGCGGGTGATCGGCTGGAAATACGCAATAGCCATCAGCACCATGGCCTCGAAGTCGGATAGGACCGGCGCCGCACTCCGCGTCGGCGCCTGCGATGCCCGGATCGAAACGGCGAAACGCGAACGCGTTCGGTGTTGCCAGCCCCCGGCGACGAAGACGATCTCATAGGGCTGGTCACGAAGTTCTTCCTGCAGGTTGTCGATCAAGAGCTCGATGCTGCTGCCTTGCCGACGACACGAGCCAGCGTCTCGCGGCCCGCCGGCTCGGCCGCGGAAAAGATCACCGCCTCGACGCGCAGCATCCATTCGCGCCAGCGCAGGTCCGGCGGCAGATCGGCCAACTCGTGGTCAAAGAGAGCGTCGTCCTCCGACTTCGGCTTTCGGCTTCGCGATCTGCTGCGTGCGCCTGGTCCACTCATGTCACAATCCATAGATCCGGAACGCGCTGCGACCTGACAGTTCGCGCACGGCGCCAAAGCCTTCCAGCCTGTCGAACAGCCGGGTCGCCGCTCAGCGCGAGAGCTTGCTGCCGGGCGCCGAGGCCGCCACGGCATCCTCGTCGAGCAGGGTCTGGATGACGGCGCCAGCGCCCTTCGTGCGAACCTTTGGCGCTGCCACGCGCAGCGTCTCGGCGCGGCGCGCGATCTCGCCGGCGGTGCGCAGGGCCGCGCCCGTTGCCTCGGTGAGGGCAAGGCAGACGGCGCGGGCAAAGGCCGACTCCCCTGGGCACACGCGGCCCCTGCCCCCAAGCGTCTTGAAGGCCGGTCCATAGCGCTCCGCCATCAGTAGCGGCACGGCACAATCCCATTTCAGCAGTGCGGCGATCAGCAGGTCGGCCAGCATCCAGGCGAGCGGCTCGGCATCCGGCCGCACCGCATGCATCGCCGTGACCAGGTCTGCCGCGGCAAGCGGCGCGGGGCGGCCGGACTGCAGCGCATCGTCGGCATGATCAACCGCCGCGGTCAGCCGATCGTCCCAGGCCAGTTCCAACAGATCGGCAAGCTCCGCCACCGCCTTCGACGAGAAGACCGGTTTGCGCGTGGCAAGCCTTTTGAAGGCCAGAAGTACCCTGCCGCCCGGCCCCGGATCGTCGCCCGGCGCTGTCAGCAGCACCGCGTCGCGCAAGGCGGCCTCGTCCTCGCCACGGCCCATGAGCCGAACCGCCGCGGCGCCGCATCTCAGGGCCTGGCGGGATCGCCAGCAGCCTGCCCAGACGGGTTCGGATCGGACAAGATCGTCGAACGATTTCAACGCGATGCCGGCAGCGAACGCTGCGCCAAGATCGTCCGGCTCGCGCCTGCGCGGCAGGGTCCAGCCGGGCAGGGCAGCGGGTCGCGTGAGGGGCGATGCGGGCGGGTCAGCGGGCGAATCCATAATGAGTACCTTACAACGAAGGTGCGCTTACTGCCAATATTTCCACAAAAACCGCACAGCCTGTCTTTTCTTTATAATGACCGATAAGTTTGCATTATCGGACATAATTGGATAGGCGTTAGAATGGGCGAAGACATTGCGCAAACCTTCCCTCGCCTGCCACAGGGCGCTTTTAATCGCGGCAGACCTATCATATATATAGCTAGACAGACTAGCCAGATTGGAGCGGACGAATGGATTGGCAGCTACAGGATGCTAAGAACCAGTTCTCGAAAGTGGTTCAGAAAGCCCGCCATGAAGGGCCACAGGAGATCACGGTTCGCGGCGAACGGACTGCCGTAGTACTATCCGCACGCGACTACGATGCCCTGCGTGCTGGCCGACCCACAGTCGTTGATGCACTCCTCGGCGGCCCGGTTTGGGACGATGATCTCGTGAAGGCGGTCGAGACGCGTAGCCAAACCCCCAGCCGGGACGTTGCTTTCTGATGTACCTCGTTGACACCAACATCGTTTCAGAAGCCCGACGCGGCACTGCAGAGGCAGTGTCATGGTTGCGATCCGTCAATCCTCTGAGCGTTTACCTGAGCGCCCTGACGTTGGGTGAGGTCATGCGCGGCATTGCCCTGAAGCAGAAAGCGGACCCGCGCGCGGCAGCTCACCTCGCTGAATGGTTACGCAAACTGCGCCATGATCACCTCGACCGCATCCTGCCGGTCACCGACGAAATCTCTGTCGAATGGGGGCGCATTGCCGCGATCCGTCCGCGTGGTGATGTCGATGGCCTGATCGCCGCTACCGCGATCGTCCACGACCTGATCCTTGTCACGCGCAACGTCAAGGATTTCGAAGACACGGATGCTACGGTGATCAATCCATGGGAGATGTAGACGGCGTGAACCTCGCGATATCGAAACACAATGCACCCGGGCTTGTGTTGTCGACCGACGCTGACCTCCCCTCCTCTGTCGCGCAATCGACACCCGACTTCCCGGCACATTTACAAGATCTCGCCGATCGCGCGCGCGGCTACGTGGACGCAGCCAGTTCCGCGAACACCAGAAAAGCATATGCTTCTGACTGGAAGCACTTTTCCGCCTGGTGCCGGCGATCCAATCTCACCCCCATCCCCCCACATCCCCAGACGGTTGGACTCTATGTGACCGCCTGCGCATCAGGCGCGGCAGAGCGGCGCGGTAAAGCGAACTCAGTATCGACGATCGAAAGGCGGTTGTCTTCCCTATCCTGGAACTATGCTCAACGCGGCCTCACCCTTGATCGCAAAGACAGGCACATAGCAACGGTTATGGCCGGGATCCGCAACAGCCATGCGAGGCCCCCTGTCCAGAAGGAAGCGGTCATGGTCGAAGATATTCTCGCCATGATCGAAACCCTCGACCGAGGCACGCTACGTGGTTTGCGCGATCGAGCCATGCTGTTGATCGGTTACACGGGCGGACTTCGCCGCTCGGAGATCGTCGGCCTCGATCTGAAGGCTGACCAGACGGAAGACGGACGCGGCTGGATCGAAATTCTCGACAAAGGAATGCTGATCACCCTGCGAGGCAAGACAGGGTGGCGAGAGGTGGAGATAGGCCGCGGCTCATCCAACGCCACCTGCCCTGTTGCCGCAATCGAAACCTGGATAAAATTCGCCAAGCTCGCGCATGGTCCTCTCTTCCGCCGCGTTACTGCAAATGGAAAGACTGTCGGGCCGGATCGATTGAACGACAAGGAGGTCGCGCGATTGGTGAAACGCACCGCGATGGCCGCTGGCGTTCGTGGCGATCTGAGCGAGGCCGAGCGTGTCTCCAAGTTTTCCGGCCACTCGCTACGCGCGGGCCTCGCTTCGTCTGCCGAAGTCGACGAACGATATGTGCAAAAGCAGTTGGGCCACGCTTCGGCTGAAATGACCCGCCGATATCAACGTCGTCGCGATCGCTTCCGCGTTAATTTGACCAAGGCTTCAGGTCTCTAACGAAGTCGTCCAACTTCGGCACAGTATACGATCTCAATTGTTGTATCCAGAAACAGCGGCAAGCTCATTACGTGTGTTTCGGCGTGGAATATTGACCGCTCTGGCGGGGTGATCATCAACATTCTGGCGCGAAGTCGCGATCCGGCTCCCGCTGCAACCCTTCAAATCCCGGATGCGCTTCGGCTTGCCCATGAGCCGGTCGCCGGCTGCGCCAGTTACGACAGGCTCAGGAGGGTAAGCTGATGGAACGCACGCAGGTTCTCGGTAAGCGTTGTTCTCAGACCATGGCCTTGAGGATCGGCTTCTCGGCATAAGCCCAAGGCATCTGACCTTGCCCCGTTGAAATAATCCATTTTGAAGTAAGCTCTGGCCCATCGAGAGGACCAGAGAATGAAGCGCATCCGTTTCACAAACGAACAGATTATCGGCATTCTGAAGGAGCACGAGGCGGGCACGCCGGTCTCGGAGCTTTGCCGCAAGCACGGCGTCAGCGATGCCAGCATCTATAAATGGAAAGCCAAATTTGGCGGCATGGACGTATCCGAAGCCAAGCGGCTGAAGTCGCTGGAAGACGAGAACACCAAGCTGAAGCGGCTCCTGGCAGATGCGATGCTCGACAATGCGGCTTTGAAAGACCTTTTGGGAAAGAAGTGGTGACGCCCGCAACAAGGCGGAAAGCTGTCGCTCATCTGATGGATCACCACCAAATGAGCGAACGGCGGGCGTGTAAAGCCATCGGCTTTTGCCGGATGACGATCCGTTACGAAACCAGGCGCAGCGATGACCATGACCTTCGCGAGCGGTGCTGGCGCATGAACGCCGCCGTTTTGGATATCGACGCCTTCATGTGCTGCTCAGGCGTGAGGGTCACCTTGTGAACCACAAGCGGCTCTTGCGGCTCTATCGGGAAGAGAAGCTTACGGTGCGCAAGCCCGGCGGCCGGAAACGAGCGATCGGCACCCGAGCACCGATGCTGATCCCGCTTGCCGCCAATGATCGCTGGTCACTGGACTTCGTCTCGGATCAACTCACCGATGGTCGCAGGTTCCGGGTGCTTACGGTCGTCGACGATTGCACCAGAGAATGCCTGGGCCTCGTCGCCGATTGGACGCGAAATAGGCCGGCGAACCAACTACGGCCAGGGAAACAGGAGGGGTGATCGGTACAGCGACCATCGTGTCCGTCACGCTTTCGCGCAGGCGAATGTCTGCGTCGCAGCCTTCCCGAACGATATCGCCCAGCCCGTCATCGATGAACAGCTCGACACGGACTTCCGGATACCGGCGAGCAAATTCTCCCAGATGCGGTTCGATGAAATGCTGCGAGACCACACGCGGCGCGTTCAGCCGGATTTCGCCGCTCGGCTTTTCGGGGAATGGAACAACCGGGAGATCGGTGAGTATTTCCCGCCCTACCGCAAGGCGGCTGATCTCATCGAGGCATCCGGGCTGGATTATGCCGTGCTGCGCCCAGCCTGGCTGACCGATGCGGATGAGGTCGACTACGAGACGACCGAGCGCACCGACCCCTTCAAGGGCACCGAAGTCGCACGCAAGAGCGTCGCCGCCCTTGTTGTGAAGCTGGTCGAGGCACCGGGCGCGCTCGGCAACCGCAACATCGGCATCAACAAACCGAACACCGATGGCGACAAGCCCGTGTTCATGTGAATGAGCCGGCCATCAGCCGGTAACGATACCCTCAATCCCGAAACCAAGGAGATCGCATCATGGAAACCGTGAAAATCCGCAATTACGATATGTATTGGGATATCGCCGCCGATATCCATTTCCCGCCGAACTTCGACAAATCGAAGAAATATCCGGCCATCATCAGCGCGCATCCGATCGGAAGCTGCAAGGAACAGACCTCGGGCAATGTCTATGGGGTAGCACTGGCCAAGGAAGGTTTTGTCGTCATTGCCTTCGATGCGAGCTTCCAGGGCGCCAGCGGTGGCGAACCGCGCTTCATCGAAGACCCGACATTGCGCGTCGAAGACTTCCGCCATGTCGCGGACTATCTGGTAACGCTCCCTTATGTCGATGAGGACCGCATCGGCGTCCTCGGTATCTGTGGCGGTGGCGGCTACTCGATCAATGCCGCGATGACCGAACGGCGGATCAAGGCCGTCGGCACTGTCACCGGTGCGAACTACGGCCGGTTGATGCGCGGCAACTTCACCGGCCTCAATCCGATTGGCGCGCTGGAGGCGATGGCCAAGCAACGGACCGCCGAGGCCCGCGGCGCAAGTCTTCACGTCGACAATCTGCTGGCCAATTCCGTTGAAGAAGCACGGGCAGCCGGTGTCACCGACCGCGACCCGTTGGAGGCGACAGACTACTATCGGACACCGCGTGGCCAGAAGCCGAACGGACTGAACCGCTCGCTCCTGTCCCATCAGGCTGCGGCGGTCGGCTGGGACGCGTTCCACCTGGCGGAAGTGCTGCTGACCCAGCCTCTTTGCGTGGTCGTCGGCGATCAGGTCGGAGCCTTCGGCGCCTATCGCGACGGCTGCGAGATCATCGAGCGGGCGGCGTCGAAGAAGAAGGAGCTCGTCGTTGTCGAGGGGTGGTCGCACTACGACCTCTACGACAAGCCGGAGCCGGTCGGACAGGCGTTGGCGAAACTGATCCCCTTCTACAAGGAAAACCTCTGAACATGTTCGATATGGCCGCCATACAAATTGGCGGCCGTCTTTCATTCCGCGAGGGAATAATGGCGGAGGGCTGTAGCGACCTTTAGAGGGAAGTCAGCCGGCGTCTCGACCTGGTGTTCTTCTGTGCATTGCTGGGGTGCGACGGGCGCTGGTTCTGACATCAGGCTACTTCGAAATGTTTGCTTTTCCCAACATCGGCATGAAGAGGCCAAAGAGCTCAGCTTGGGAAGATATGTTACACCGGCGATAGAGCTGTTTTCTAAACACTTTGACCGTTTCGGTGCTCACCCCCAGCTGAGAGCCGATGGATGGCGATGAGTGCCCTTGCAAGATCAGGAGCGCGACCTCTGCCTGACGGGTGCTGATGGAAATGCCATGATTGCCCCTTAGTTCCTCGCGCAGGCTGTCGGCCAAGGACGTCGCGCGAGGAATGGTAAGATGTGGCGCGTCGAGAGCGTTCCAGTGTGCCTTGAGGACCGCCATGATGACCGACTTGTGTTTTCGAAGGCCCTCTTCTGCCTTTTGCGAAAATGTGGTTTCCGAGGAAGAATCCTTTCCCATTGAAATCGTGATGGTCGCGTTCCGGGAGACGGGCAGGATCACGGAGATCTCATCGGAAATCCCGATCCTGCCATAGTACCATTTATAATAGCGGCTACTGCGGAACTGGTCCGGTGCAACATCGAGAAGGCGGTATAGCCCAGCGTCACCATGTCTTAGGTGGAAATGGTAGATCGGGTCCAGAAGGTAAGCCCCCGAGAGATACTGCTCATCGACGAACCTGAACACGTCGGGGCCATAGTGCCGCGCATGGGCGATATGGGGAACGTTCGTCCCCAAGAAGATGACAACGATCACATTGTCGAACTCCAGGCATCCTCGCAAGTATTCACACATCGACGGATAGAATTGGTCGGAGCCGACAGCTTCGATAGCCGCTGCGAGGTTGTCTAAGACAGAGAATCTCATCAACTATACCCCCATCGGGTTATATGCCCCTCCAAAGGATGGTTTACAGTCAAAAACTACAGGTGGAAGGGTTATAAATGCAAGCTCGGCAGTACGAAAAGCCGAAGATGGTGCTGATCGCGCAAGCGAAGCATCCAAGCTTGTATAGACAGGCCTGCACAACCCACCGAAGGCGCGCCAAAAAGCGCCAATAAGCGAGGGTGACACAATGCGAAAACTGCTGAACCACTCAGCTATGCCTGTTGCTGGCTATATCGAACCCTGGAGCGTCAAGGCCGGCGCCTCAACCCAGGCCTATGTCTCATGCGTCGATCCCGACGCCTCTCTTCGTATCGTGTCCCTGGACCGGGACGAGCAGGAGGTGTTGGCTTGGAACCTCCAGAACCTTTCCGGCAAGTCGAAGGTCCGAGATTTCTCCCTTGGCTCGTGGATCGAACTGCCGGCGCTCCCTGAAGCCGGAGCAGCGGACTGTCAGTTCCGCCTTGAATTTCTGCCGACACAGAACGAAACGCGCAAGACCATCTGCGCTCTCGGCGGCTTCAGCATCACGATCGACGCAGACGGGCGACTGGACGTCAGGGCTGCGGATACAATTCACGCCTTCACCACTGTCGCCAACGAGTGCTGGTATGAGCTTTCCATTTCCAGCTCGGCCGACGGCGTCGCCGCGACGCTCGTGGACCTGGCGCAGCAGATCGAAATAGCGCGTGCGGATTTCCCTGGAGCCGGCCGTCCCTTCGGTCGGATCTGCATCGGCTCGGATGGAAGCGAAACAGCGAAATCGTTTAACGCGCGCATCGGCCGGATCTCGCTTGACGCTGCCGGCCGGCATTACTCCTGGCGCTTTCCCACCCGTGGGCCGGTGGAGCGCCTGGGTTCGGTAGAAGACAGCGACGTTGCGCTGACAATCCACAACATGCCGACATTCTGCGTGGCATCAGCGCGTTTCACGTCCGAAGTACATGATCCTAGGCTCGAACCCTCTCATTTCGATGCCATTCATTTGCACGACGACGATTTCGGCGGCTTCGACTGGTCTGCGGACTTGACGATAGACATCCCCGCAGACGCCCGCTCCGGCGTTTTCGCCTTGGAAGTGACCACGAAACAGGGCGTCGAGCGCCTTCCATTCTTTGTTCGGGCGGCGAAACCCGCAGCAACGCTCGCGTTCCTCGTCCCGACCTCGACCTATCTTGCCTATGCCGACGAGCGCCTTCCGCCGGTCCGCTATCCTTGGCATGGATCGGATCGCGGCCACCTCTTCTCGCTCGACAACGGCTTCCTGTGTCTCTACGACGTCCACAGCGATCTCAGCGGCGTCAGTCTGACATCGGTGCGCCGTCCGCGTGCGACATTGCGCGACGACTACCACTATCCGCTTTCCAATTGCCCGCATCTGCTGCCGGTCGATCTCCAGCTCCTCAAGTTCTATGCGCGCGAAGGCATAGACATCGATGTCCTGACGGATCGCGACCTGCATGACGGCGGATATGCGGCGGTTTCCGGCTACAAGGGCCTGCTGACGGGAAGCCATCCCGAATACTGGTCCACCAACATGATGAAAGCGCTGGATCACTATCTCGATGCGGGCGGCAATCTGGCCTATCTCGGCGGCAACGGCTTTTACTGGGTCGTTGCCTACCAGGGCGAAACCATGGAGCTGCGTCGGGTCAAGAGCGACATCTGGAGCGGCCGTCCGGGTGAAGCGCATATGTCGATCACCGGTGAGCCGGGCGGCAACTGGGAAGACCGTGGTCTCAGGAATCCACAATCCTATCTCGGCGTCACCTACCTGATCATGAGCTTCGGTCCGGCCCGGCCTTACCAGAGGCTTGAAGGCAGCTTTACGCCAGAACACGGATGGCTCTTCGAGGGGCTTTCCGACTCTCCAATCGGAGACAGCGGAACGGTCCTCGGCGGCGCGGCCGGCTATGAGATCGACGCTGTCGTCCGCTCGCAGGAAACACCGAAGAGCCTGGTACGGCTCGCCACCGCGGACGGCTTCGACGACAGCTTCCAGGTCCGTCCGGATGTCTGGCTTGCCGACGGCAATGTCGAACGTGAGACGCTGCGCCGCGCGGATATGACAATCTATAGCCACGCCGGCGGCGGGCAGGTCTTTTGTACGGGGTCCGTGGCGTGGATTGGCGCTTTGCCCAAGCCGGGCGAAAGCAACAACGTCGGACAAATCATGAAGAACCTCGCAGAAGGGTTCGGCCGATAAACAGTTGGGGTGGAAACCTCTCCAAATCGCGACAATAGAAAGGGAACGACATGATTAACATTTCTCGACGCAGAATGCTTGCACTGATGGGCGGGACGCTTGCAGCGCCCTATATCATCACATCCAGGGCGAATGCCGCTCCGGCGGTAGAGACTGGTGTCTTCAAGATGTCCATCCAGCCATGGATTGGCTACGGCATGTGGTATGTCGCCCAGGAGAAGGGGATCTTCGCGGCCAACGGACTCGAAGGGGTCGAATTCATCCCGTATACGGAAGACGCGGCCAATCTGGCAATTCTCGCCAGCGGCGAGATCCAGGGCACAAACAGCGCCACGCATAACGTGCTGCAGCATCTCCAGGAATCTCCCGACTACCACATTGCCTTGATCGAAGACTACAGCACGACCGCCGACGCGATCGTCAGCCCGAAGAGCATCAACTCGGTCGCAGACCTCAAGGGAAAATCCATCGCTTTTGAAGATGGCACGACCAGCCACCTCCTCATCGCCGACGCACTCAAAAAAGCAGGCCTGAAGCTGAGCGATCTGAAATGGACCAATACACCGGCATCGCAGGCCGCTGCGGCCGTGCTTTCCGGGTCGACCGATGCGATGGTCACCTATGAGCCTTACATTTCGACCGCCCTCAAGGCTGATCCGAACCTTAAGCTTCTCTATACGGCTGCCGAAAATCCCGGCCTGATCAGCGATTGCTTCGTCATCACGACGCGGACGCTGAAGGAACGGCCCGGTCAGGTGCGCGCCATGGTCAAGAGCTGGGGCGACGCTGTTGAGCTTTACAAAAAGAATCCGGAGGAATGCCAGGCGATCATCGCCAAAGGCGTCGGCTCCGATCCGAGCGAGCTGGGTACGACCTTCGAGGGCGTTCACTATTATTCCCTCGAAGAAAACAAGACCCTGCTGACAGGCGAATATGCGACGAAGACCTTCCCGGCGGTGAACGCCGCGGCCTTGGAACTCGGCCTGATCAAGAAGACGTTCGAGGCCAAGGACGTGATCGACACGACGGCTCTTATGTCCCTTTGATCTAAATGGGCGGCCCTGCGCGTGACGCAGGGCCAACCGGAGCAGCAAAATGCGTCACCAACCTGATCGTAGTGTTCCGCTTCCGCTCTACCAGAAGATCAAGGATCACATCCTTGACCAAGTGAAGCGCGGCAAGCTGAAACATGGCATGAGGGTTCCGTCCGAAACCGAACTCGTCGAACGCCTCGGCGTGTCGCGCATGACGGTCCACCGGGCGATGCGAGAGCTTTCGGAAGCAGGTGTGGTCGATCGCGTCCAGGGAATCGGAAGCTTTGTCTCGGCGCCTCCGGCGCGGACGGAACTCATGGAACTGAAAGACATTGCCGACGACATCAAGGCGCGTGGCAATGTCCACTCGCAGAAGGTCAAGCGACTTGAAGCCATCAACGCCACCGCGGAACAGGCGGCATATTTCGATATGCCGCGCGGTTCTCGCCTGTTCCATTCGATTATCGTGAACTACGAGGATGAAGCACCGGTACAGGTGGAGGACAGGCTGATCCGGCCGAGCTTCGCTCCTGGCTATCTCGGGCACGACTTCCTGACCGTTCCGTCGACACGTTATCTGCGCTCGATTGCAGATGCGACGAAGATGGAACATTCGGTCTGTGCATCGATGGCCGACGACCAGGTATGCGAACTCCTGGGGTTTCCCGAGCCCCGAAGCGTCATGATCCTAACGCGTCGTACCTGGGTCGGCGAAATGGCCGTCAGCCGAAGCGTGTTTTCCTATCCCGGCGATACCTACAGCCTCTTCAGTTGCCGCACCATGGAATGAACAATCGCCGCGGTGCGATTCACAGCGGCTAAACATGTACATACAAATATATGCAGGCGCATGGTTGCGGCTGTAATCCTCCAATCGAACGAGCAAGGCACTCCTATGGCCCGGCCCCGAAAGAAATCAATTCTCAGCATGCAGGCTGAGATCTCACCATCAATCTATCTGATCATCTCGATCTGCTCGTTCGCACTCTTTTTCGCGGCTTGGGCGTTGATCGTCCAATCTGGCCTTGTCCGCCCGATCTTCCTTCCCTCCCCCGTGGCGATCGTCGCGCGGTTGTGGGCGCTCGGCGCAGACGGAACTCTGTTTTCAGATATCGCCGCAAGCGTCTATCGTATCGGTGTCGGCTTTATCGCCGCGTCGGTGACGGCGCTCGCCGTCGGCGTGCTGATCGGGAACTACAGGTTCTGGGATGCGGCGATCGAGCCGTTCCTCGACTTCATCCGCTACATGCCGGTCGTCGCATTCGTTCCCCTGACGATCCTGTGGACCGGCACGACCGACACCCAGAAGTTCCTGGTGATCTGGATCGGCACCTTCTTCCAGCAGGCCTTGATGTTCATGGACAATATCAAGCGTGTCCCGCCCGATTTTATCGGCTTCGGCCGGACGGTGGGTCTGAGCGATGCGAAGATCGTCACGAAGATCATCCTGCCTTCGGCGGCGCCGCAGATCTGGGACACGCTACGCATCTCGCTCGGTTGGGCCTGGACATGGGTGGTGCTCGCCGAACTTGTCGCGGCCAGCAGCGGCCTTGGCTACCGCATCACCGTCGCCCAGCGATATTTCCAGACCGACACCGCCATTGGATACATCGTCGTGCTCGGCGTACTCGGCCTGATCAGCGACCAGATCATGAAATTCGCGGGCAAGCGCATGTTCCGCTACGAGGCGAAACACTGATGGAAAAGCTTCTCATCCGCGACCTGACGAAGACCTTTCCGGCCGGCCGCTCCACCAAGGACCGTATTACCGTCCTCGACAACATCTCGCTGACGATCCGCGAAAACGAGTTCGTTTCGCTGGTCGGCGCCTCCGGTTGCGGCAAGAGCACGCTGCTATCGATCATCGCCGGCCTGCAATCCCATGACCGGGGCGAACTGAAGGTCGACGGCAACGATATTCTCGGCCCCGGCGCGGACCGCGGCGTTGTTTTCCAGAGCTACACGCTTCTGCCCTGGCTGACGGCCCGCAAGAATGTCGAGTTCGCGCTGGAGGCGACGGGGCATTCCAAATCCGAGATCGGCGACATCGCCATGAACCATCTGAAACTGGTCGGCCTGGAACCGTTCGCCGAGCGCTTTCCCGCACAGCTCTCGGGCGGCATGAAGCAGCGCGTCGCCATCGCCCGCGCGCTCTCCTACAAGCCGAAGCTGCTGCTGATGGACGAGCCGTTCGGGGCACTGGATGCGCTGACCCGCGTGCAGATGCAGGAATTGCTCACGGGCGTCTGGGAACGGGAAAAGCTGACGGTGATCTTCGTCACGCATGACGTGGAGGAAGCCGTCTTCCTCTCCGACAGGATCTTCGTGATGGCTTCGAACCCCGGCCGCGTCAAGACGATCTACGACGTCCCGCTGCCGCGCCCGCGCACGCCCGATACCCATCGCTTGCCGGAGTTCATGCAGCTTCAGGCCGAGGTCCTTGGCAGCATCCGTTCGGAGATGCGCGACCGATGAGAGATTTCCATTTTCCCGGGCGGTCCATCGTCCGCGGCCAGGAATGCATGGTAGCAACCGCGCATCCCGCAGCCTCTGCCGCCGCGTTCGGGATCCTGCAGTCGGGCGGGAATGCTTTTGATGCCGCCATCTGCGCCGCCGCACTTCTCGCGGTGGTGGAACCCCAAGCAAGCGGTGTCGGGGGCGACAGCTTCGTCCTCGGCCACGTGTCTGCCAAAGGAAAAACCTTCGGCCTCAACGGATCGGGCAAAAGCGCCGGCACGATGACGGCCGATGACCTGCGCGCCCTGGGCTATACGGGAATGCCGCTCCGCGGCGCGCTTTCCGTCACCTGCCCGGGGGCGGTGGACACCTGGGTGCGCCTTCATGCCGATCACGGCAGCCTCGATTGGGACAAGCTGTTCCAGCCAGCCATCAAGGCGGCGACCGATGGCTACGTCGTTACCGACCGCGTGGCGCTCGACTGGAACGCCTTCGAAGCGGCCCTGACCACGACGGCGGAAACGGCCGCCCGGCTCCTGCGCGATGGGCGCGCCTTCCGCGCCGGTGAGGTCCATCGGCAGCCCGAGCTTGCATCGACGCTGCGCGAGATCGCAGCGAAGGGACGAGACGGGCTCTATCGCGGCTGGGTGGCGGACGACATCCTGGCGACGCTCGCGCAAGGCGGCTCGTCCCTGTCGCACGACGACCTCGACGGAACCGCGTCCTTTTATGTCGACCCGTTGAGCGTCGACTACAAGGGGTTCCAGGTCCTCCAGCTTCCGGCAAACAATCAGGGCGCGACGGCCCTGCTTCTCCTGAACATTCTCAAGCACCTGCCGAAAACCGACTACTTCAGCGCGGAACGGTTCCATCTGCTCCTCGAAGCAGCGCGGCTGGCCTATCGGGAACGTGACCGTTCAATCGGTGACCCCGATCAAACCGACGTCGAACACTGGCGTTTCACGAACGATGCCTACGCAGCCGAACTTGCGGCGATGATCGATGCGGAGAGAACCACCAGGGAATTCGGCGAGCCGGTCACGCGCAAATCCGATACCACCACCATTTCAGTGGTGGATGGTTCCGGCAATGCGGTGACGCTGATCAATTCACTTTACCACCATTTCGGCAGTTGCGTTGTGGCGCCGAAGTCCGGCGTTCTGCTTCAGAACCGCGGCAACGGTTTCAATCTGACACCCGGCCATCCGAACGAATTCGGCCCGGGAAAACGCCCGCTTCACACGATCATGCCCGGTATGATGCTGAAGGACGGAAAGCCATCGCTGGTCTACGGCGTCATGGGCGGGGACTATCAGGCGATCGGTCATGCGCAGCTCATTACCAATGTCGTCGACTTCGGCCTCGACGTACAGGAAGCCATCGACCTGCCGCGGACGTTCTATTTCAAAGGGTTCGCGGAGGTCGAGCGCTCGATGCCGGCCCATATCGTCGAGGGTCTGACCCGTCGGGGCCACAGTGTCCAGGTCGCGCATCTTCCCATCGGCGGAGCGCAGGCTATCTGGATCGATCAGCAACGCGGCACGCTTGCAGGTGGATCGGACCCCCGCAAAGACGGCATGGCCATCGGAATGTGATCGATGAACGGCTCGGTCGCTATCGTCGGGGCAGGTGTGATCGGAACGGTTGCGGCCATTGAGCTCAACCGCCTCGGCTACGAGGTCACGCTGATCGATCGAGAAGAACCAGGGAGCAGTGGTGCGGCAAGCTTCGGCAATGGCGGCTGGCTGTGCCCGGCCTCTATCATCCCCGTTTCCGTACCTTCGCTGTTGTGGCGCCTGCCGTCCTTGTTGTTCGGAAAATCTGCGCCCCTCAGCGGCAACCTTGGCTTTGCCATCCGCAATGCTCCGCATTTCCTGAGGTTCGTCACATCCGGGCTGACCCACAAGAGGGTTCGCCACAAGGCGGCCGCCCTATCAACCCTTCTCTCAGACTCGGTCGCACGGCATCAAGCTCTCGCGATGGAGGCTGGCCTGGCGCAACTGATCAGGAAAGACGGCCTCCTCTATACCTACGGCACCGAGCGCGCTTTTCGCCGAGATTTAGGCTGGTGGAGGCTGCGGCGCGACCTCGGCGTAAACTGGACCTTCCTTGACGGCAAGACGCTGCGTGCGGAAGAGCCGGGTATCCAGCGCGATTGCTTTGGTGCGGTGCTGGTCATTGACGGCGGCCATTGCATCGACCCCGCGGCTTACGTCAGAGGGTTGGCTGACTATGCCCAGAGATGCGGCGTCCATTTCCTCAGGGCCGAGGTCACACAGCTTATCCATGCCGATCAAAGGCTTGTGGGACTTGAAACGTCGAATGGAACCTTCGCGTTCGACGCGGCGGTCATTTGCGGCGGAGCGCATTCGCGACCTCTGGCGCAGGGGATCGGCGATGACCCACCCTTGCTCAGCGAGCGGGGCTATCATGTCGGGCTGCCTCCGGGTCAGAGGCTGAGACGCCCCGTGATGTTCGATGACGCCTTGATGGTTGCGACCCCGATGGCCGGGGGCACCCGTCTTGCCGGGCAGGTCGAGATTGCAGCGCCCGAGACCGCACCCGACTGGTCCCGCGCCCAGGCGCTGCTCGATCTCGCCCGTGGATACCTTGGCGCCCTTCCCGCCGACATCCGACAGCCGGGTGTCTCGGTCTGGATGGGCTGCCGGCCGGCCGTTGCCGACGAGCTTCCCATCATCGGACGGGCGACAAACCTGAACAATGCGCACTTCGCGTTCGGGCACGGCTTTACAGGGCTCGGCGCCGCACCGGCTACCGCCGCGCTTGTGTGTTGCTCCCTACAACCCGGGCGGGCCACAAACCCACAGAACTCACCTTTTTCCCCACAACGCTTTCCCGCGCGCCCAGGCCGCGCCCTCTAAGGAGACACGCTATGTCCGACGTTCCTATTTCGATCCACAAGCTTGGTGAACTGAACGAAACCGAGCGCAAAAATCTCCTGCAGCGCACGGAAAACGATCTGAGCGGCTTCATGGAGAAGGTGACGCCAATCATTGAAGCCGTTCGGCGAGATGGCGACAAGGCGCTTGCTGATTTTGCGAACAAGTTCGACAGGTCCCCGATCACTGCGGACCAAATCCGAGCAACGCCATCGGAGTTCGCCACCGCCCGCGCATCTGTCGACCAAGAACTGATCGAAACGTTAGAATTTGCGGCAGGAAACATCCGCCATTTCCACGAAAAGCAGATGCCGGAGACATTAGCCCTCCATGAAACGCATCCTGGTGTTCTCGTCGGCGACCGTTGGAACGCCATCGAATCCGTCGCGTGCTATGTGCCGCGCGGCAAGGGCTCCTTCCCCAGTTCGGTCCTGATGACAGCGATCCCCGCGAAGGTGGCAGGCGTCAAGAAGGTCATCGTCATCACCCCGCCCGGCCCGGATGGGACTGTCGATCCTGCGACCCTGGTCGCCGCCGAAATCGCCGGGGTGTCGGACGTCTTCAAGTGCGGCGGCGCCCAGGGTATCGCCGCCGTTGCCTACGGAACGCAGACGGTTCCCAAATGTGACAAGGTCGTCGGACCCGGCAGTCCGTGGGTGGTCGCGGCAAAGAAACAGCTGTCGTCGGTCATCGATCCTGGCAGCCCGGCGGGACCGAGCGAACTGATCATCTTCTCAGATGGAACCGTTCCGCCAGAGTTGGTCGCACTGGATCTGTGTGTCGAATCCGAGCATGGCCCGGATTCTTCCGTATTCTTCGTCACCGACAACGAAGAATTCGCACGCGCGGTCGCTTCGCATGTACCCAGCTACTGGTCGCAGATGGGGGATATTCGCGCGCAATATTCGAAGACCGTGTTGACCGGTCAGCGGGGTGGCATCGTCGTCGCCGGTACGCGGGAGGACGCCTTCGCCTTCGTCAACGACTACGCTCCCGAACACCTGGCGGTCCTCGCCGATAACGCCTGGCAATACCTGACCTGCTTCGAACATGCGGGCGAGATTCTTCTTGGACCGCACTCGGCAATCAGCGTCGCCAATTTCGTCCTCGGACCGAGCCACGTTCTACCGACGGGAGCGGCTGCGAAAACGACGTCTCCTCTGGCGGTCTTCGATTTTCTGAAGCGCACCTCGATCGCCTCCCTGACGGAAAATGCCTACCTGGGATTTGCCGGCCATGCGGAACGGCTTGCGAGGTATGAAGGTTTCGACGGCCATGCGAACGCGGTCTCCGCAATAAGGGACGAGGCGATGCGCGCGCCTGCATGCGCCGTCTGACGCGACCACGATCGCTTTCGACGCTGCCTCGAGAAGAGGCCCTGGAAAATCGAGATCCCCGCGCACCGGGTTGCGCGGGATCATATCCACGGCCTCCACAGAATTGGACGTCGGAGACGAACCAAAGGATGCGGCCAAACACGAAACGTCTCCTTCCCGACACTTTCACAATGCTGCTGGTCGGCGCCATGCTGCTCGCCTCGCTCGTGCCGATTTCGGGCGAGCCGGCGGAGTGGTTCGGCATCGCCACCAACATCGCGATCGCGAACCTGTTCTTCCTGCACGGCGTACGTCTTTCGACGGACACAGTCGTCGCCGGTTTCCTGCACTGACGCCTGCAGCTCTTCATCTTGGTGACGACCTTCGCGATCTTCCCGCTGCTCGGCCTGTTCTCATCCTGGCTGATCGATCAACCGATCTATCTCGGCCTGCTCTTCCTCTGCGCGCTACCATCCACGGTGCAGTCGTCCATCGCCTCCACCTCGAGTGCCGGCGGCAACGTGCCGGCCGCAATCTGCGCGGCATCGACATCGAACATTCTCGGGATTTTCCTGACGCCGGCGCTGGTGACGCTGCTGTTCTCCACCGGTGGCAATGCCGGGATTCGCGGATCATCGTACACGTCCGTGAACCCGCGGCGGGAATGGACGCCAAGTCACGGACCTCACCCATGCCGCCGACGCAGACGACGAGGTTGCCGTCGTGGTCGAAATGACGCGGTACACCCATCAACTGCTGCGTCAACTTCAGCCGGCAATCGGCGGCGTTGAGGTTGTTTTCCCGAATCCGACTTTGAAAACACCTTCCGACCAGCCCAGACACTGGGCAACCGTTGGCCAATCACCTCGCTGCTCCCGCGATGAAGCTGCCAAGGCGTGTTCGGTTACATCAAGATGTTTTGTAACCCGAAATCAAGCATGCCAGGGACAGGATGACGTCGGCGTGCTGCCAACCAGCAGACCCGATAACCCTCAGTTCAGATGGTCCGGCAGCCAGAGGCTGAGCGGGAGGAAGACCAGCGGGATCAACACTGCGAGAAAATGCGAGACCACACGCGGGAAGACGCCGCGGAAGATTTCGCCGGCCGGCACTTTCGCATATTTGGCGACGACGAAGCAGTTCAGTCCCAAGGGCGGCGTCACCAGGCCGATTTCGGCGGCGACGATCTTGATGACGCCGAACCAGACGAGGTCGAAGCCGAGCGATTTCAGGAGCGGCGCAACCACCGGCACCGACAGCACCAGGGTCGCCATCTCACGCGCCCTTGCCTGCCTGCCGGGGCCGATACCGCAAGGCCTCGACGAACAGCCTGAAGGCGGGCGAGCTGTGGCGCCGACTCGGATAATAGAGGTGATAACCCGGCAGCGGCGGCGTCCATTCGCTAAGCACCTGCACCAGCCTGCCCGCCTCGATATCGTGGGCGACCTGGTCGAGCGGCATATAGGCAAGGCCGAGCCCGTCAAGTGCAGAATCGAGGATCAGGTCAAGCGTGTTGAAGACCAGCGGCCCCTCGACCCGCACCCGCATCTCCCGCCCGTCCTGCGTCAGCCGCCATGCGTTCAACGTGCCCGATGTCGGCAGGCGCAGGTTGATGCAGCGGTGATCCACCAGCTGCTGCGGCTCCTGCGGGGCCGGGTGCCGGCGAAGATAATCCGCGGCGCCGACGATCGCCATCGGGATATCCGGTGAGATGCGCAGCGCGATCATGTCCTTCGCCACCTGCTCGCCGAGCCGTACGCCGGCATCAAAACGATCCGCGACCACATCGGCGAGCCCGTAATCGACGATCACCTCCACGGTAATATCGGGATAATCGGTCAGAAGCCGCGTCATCGCCGGACGGATCACCGTGCGGGCGGCATGCTCGACCGTGGTGACGCGAATGAGGCCGGCCGGCTTGTCGCGGAACTCGCTGAGCTCGGTCAGGCCCTGGTCGAGATCGTGCAGCATCGGCGCCAGCCGCTCCACCAGCCGCTCGCCGGCCGGCGTCGGCGCAACGGAGCGGGTGGTGCGCGCCAGCAGGCGCACGCCGAGCCGTTCCTCCAGCCGCTGCACGATCTGGCTGAGCGCCGATTGCGACAGGCCGAGCTTGGCCGCCGCGCGGGTGAAATTGCGCTCCTCCGCCACCGTCACGAAGGCGGTCAGGTCCGCCATGTCCTCGCGCCTCATTCATCACCCTGCTGATGGGTCCAAACAATTTTCTTCTATAGAATGATAGCTGAGGCAGGCCTAATTTAACAGTCGAAGGCAGCGCATATGCGGCTGCGAAACCCAGGAAACACGGGAGACCGAACATGGGCAAGATCAGCTTCACCAACACCAACAACCCGACCATCACCATGGCCGCCGTCATCAATTTTCCGGAAGGCTTCGACGAAGGCCGGAAATATCCCGCCATCGTCGTTTCCCATCCGGGCGGCGGCGTGAAGGAACAGACCGCCGGCACCTATGCGCGCGAACTCGCCAAGGCCGGTTTCGTGACCATCGCCTATGATGCCTCCTATCAGGGAGAAAGCGGCGGCGAGCCGCGCCAGCTCGAAAACCCGCATATCCGCACCGAAGACGTCAGCGCCGTCATCGATTACCTGACGACCCTGCCCTATATCGACCAGGCGCGCATCGGCGCCATGGGCATCTGCGCCGGCGCCGGCTATACCGCCAATGCCGCTATCCAGGATCGCCGCATCAAGGCGATCGGCACGGTCAGCGCCGTCAATATCGGCTCGATGTTCCGCAACGGCTGGGAAAATACCGCCAAGGATGCCGACGCCCTGCCCTATATCGTCGCCGGCTCCAATGCCCGCACGGCCGATGCGGCCAATGCCGTCAAGGCACGTATGCCGCTGGCCCCGGAAAAGGAAAGCGACGCGCCGAACGAGGAACTTCGCCAGGCCTGGGAATATTATCACACGCCGCGCGCCGAATGCCCGACCGCGCCCGGCTTCGCGACGCTGCGCAGCCTCAACCAGATCATCACCTACGACGCCTATCACAAGGCGGAGGCCTTCCTGACTCAGCCGATCCTCTGCGTCGCCGGCTCGGTCGCCGGCAGCAAATGGATGAGCGACGACCTCCTCGCCCGCGCCGCCAGCATCGACAAAGCCATGCACATCGTCGAAGGCGCCAACCACATGGACCTCTATGACGGCCAGCTTTATGTCGCCGAAGCCCTCTCCGTCCTCGCGCCCTTCTTCACGGAGAAGCTCGCTGGTGGCGACACCGCCCGCCAGGCTGCGGAGTAACCCGTCGCACAAACGATAACCTGCTCGAAGTCAGGCATCTCGCGCTCAATCCGGATTCGTCGTCGATTCGGCTCTTCTCGCCTGCGCCGCCGGGCGCGGCGTCACCATGTTTCGCGCCCGGCCGACCCGGCTTTCCGGCGCAATCGCCGCGCTCTGATACGAGACGATGTTCACGAACGGCATCGCGGCCCATGACGCGGCCGGTTCCGGCGCGCCGAGGCATTCGACGCGGCCGTCGAGGCGATGAGCCTGATGGCGGGGCTCGGTTTCGAAAGCGGCGGCCTTTCGGTCCCGCATGCCCTCGGTCTCGACCAAGATGCGGATCTCGGCCCGGCCGTCGCCTTCCGCAAGGTCGACCTGACCGATACGGCCGCAAGCATCGCCGCACTGCCGGAAGGGCGGCCAGTCGCCGGCCTCGTCAACTGCGCCGGTATCCGATGATCTGCGGTGAGCCCTTTTGCCATTGCGCGATCGCGAAAGAGGATAAGGGGAACCATTCCGCCGCCGGCATTGCGGACGTTGAGCTTCATGAGGTCATCGGGCTGCATGCGCGCCCGGCCTTCGGCCTGCACGATGAACCACATGCCGAAACACGAGACAAGCAGCGCCGAACTTATGAGGACGTGGAGCCTGACCACCGCCGCGACGCTGGGATCATCGGTGCGCGCCAAGGGCATCCTTCTGGAGTTGAGGGCGCGACTGCCCGTTTCCTCCAGGAAGTCGCTGGTTCTCGAAGGCGGCGAGATCATGCTCGCGATGCCGCCGTCCGAGAAGGCGGAATTTCGGACCGCGGCGGCCATTGTCTCGGAAACCATGCGGGACATCCTCGTGATCAAGCCGGGCGAGAGGCATCGCTGGGTCTCCGACGGCCGTTTGCCCAGCGCGGGGACAAGGACGGTGCGCTTAGCGGGTCGCGCAAAGCAGATCACCTTCCATGTCTTCGATCCGCGTATCGTGGAAGACATCCTCGACCGGGGTCTCGTTGACGAATGGCGCGAAGAAGACATCGCTACGGCGATGGAGAACAGACGGAAAGCAGCCTATAAGGCAAAATTGACGCGCACCCTTAAAAAGGGGTCGAAAGCTAATTCGACGTCTCGTTGGAAACCGGACGATGACGCTGCTCAGCTGAACGACTGGGAAAAATTCGACCGAGACGGCCTGCTCCGATGAACGTGTTTGTCCCCAGGGCCTCGACACGTCACGGGAAAGTCAAACAACTGCATTTTCGCCCGACGCGTTAACGGGTCGTTTCTGTCACGGCTATAGGATGGCTTGAAGAAGCGAAAGTCTGCAATGTGATGGTAGGAAACGACGACCCGTCGCGGCACCAGAGTACCGCAAATCTTCAGTTGACCAGCTTCGTCGACCTTGACCCGAGAGGTGCCGTCACGTCGTGCAACTCCGCTGCCGGTATAATGCTTGACTGCGAGAGGCCAATCGGCCGGCTCTTCATCGATCTGCTCTATGACGCGTCAAAATTGGGTATAATCTCGAAGCTGGCGGTCGGACAGATTGTGGCCGCCCTTCAAAACGGATCGACAACGTTTCACTTGGAGGATGGCCGAAAATTCCTTTTGCAAAGTCAATGGAACGGCTGCGGCGGAAGACGTGTCGAGTGGACTGACATATCGAGCGCTCTGGCAACCGCCGCAAGCCACGACCCCGAGAGCGGACTTTTGTCACGCGAAGGCTTCACAGCCGCGCTCAATGGTTTACTCGGGCAAACGACGGGATCGCTCGTCTTTAAAATCGATATCGACGATTTCGGTGACCTCGCCGAACGTTACGGGAACGAAGTTGCCGGCCGCCTTGTCCGCCGGATCGCTGAACGAATTGCAGCTCAAACCGGCGATAAGAATGCCCATCTCGCTCGCGGTACCGGTGGACAATTCATGTTTTTCGCCCAGGAAGAGGACGCATCGACATTGACCGAAGCGCTCCTCGACATTTTGGGTCGGCCCCACCTCGTCGACGGGAAAATGGTCTACTCGACCGTGAGCATCGGCATTGCGCCGGCGGATGGCACAGACGCAAAAGCGGTGCTTCGCAACGCCGCCTTGGCGCTCAAGCAAGCCAAAGCCGAAGGTGGCAATCAGGCTATCGTATTTACTAAGCAGATGCAGGAAGCCGTGCAGCGGAGGCGAATGCTGGAGACCGAGTTGCGCAAGGCGCTGGCGCTGCGGCAGTTCACCGTTGTATATCAACCACAATATCAGGTCGAGGGTCGCAGGCTTGTCGGCTTCGAAGCGCTTTTGCGCTGGAACCATCCGGAACAAGGCTCCATCTCGCCCGCCGAATTCATTCCGCTTGCTGAAGAACTCGGCCTGATCGTTCCGATCGGAGAATGGGCGCTCAGAACTGCCTGTCGGAAGGCCGCATCTTGGCCTGAGGACATCTCGATCTCAGTCAACATATCGCCGCTGCAATTCCGCAGCTCGGTCATCGTAAAGACGGTGTCGGCAGCGTTGGAGAGCGCACGGCTTGAACCTACCTGTGAGATAGTGAATTCACACCGATGATGACATTGAGGTGGCGCCAAGAGACGGTTGGGATGATCCGACGACAGGGTGATGGACCTTCGTCGCTTCAGATAGCAGATGATCGTCCCGTAGCTTTGGCCCCGCTATAACGGTGAGTTCATCGCTCTGATCGGCAATGCGGCGTCGAGCCACCGGCGACAATGCGTCTTTGCGGACGGACGATTTGCAAAGGCCGCAGCGTTGTAAGGCAATGAACGCGCGGTTTGACATGTGATGGTGCCGAAAACGGCATTCCAATCGAAACCTCTCCGCATTTTTGTGGATGGCGGATGATCGCAATCAAGGTGATCGTCGCTGAAAAGCATTTGGAATCCGATGCGTGGTGTGCCGAAGCGTCGATCCAAGCTACGTCGTACCGGCCCCAAGAGTGATCGTGACAGAGCAATGACGTCGAACATCCACGAACTGTGCTGCTCTGAATTGGCCTCCCTTCTTTCCTCCGGCGAAGTGCGCGCCATCGAGATCGCCAACGCGCTCATCGACGAGGTCAGGAAATTGCCCGATGCCAATGCCTTTGTCGACTTCGACGCGGAAGCGGTCCGGGCGGAGGCGGAAAATTCGGACCGTCTTCGGCTGAGCGGCGGACCGGTCGGTCCGCTTCATGGCGTCCCCATCGCGTTCAAGGACAATATCAACGTCAAGGGGTATGCGACCACGGCCGGCACGGCGGGATTACGGCATTTTCGCCCTCGCGACGATGCGCCCGTGACCGCCAAGCTGCGGCAGGCGGGCGCCATCGTCTTCGGCAAGAACAACATGCACGAACTTGCTTATGGCACGACGACCAACAACGCCTTGTTCGGCGCTGCGAGAAACCCGTTCGACCCGGACCGCGTCTGCGGGGGATCGAGCGGGGGAAGCGCCTGCGCCGTCGCCCATCGCATGGTTCCCGCCAGCATCGGCACCGATACGGGCGGTTCGGTTCGCATTCCCGCCTCGTTCTGCAGCCTCTGGGGTTACAGGCCAAGTCCGGGACGGTGGCCGACATCGGGGATCGTGCCGATATCCAGCACGCGCGATACGCCCGGTCCCATCGCCCGCAGCGCCCGCGACCTCGCATTGCTCGACAGCGTCGTCGTCGGATACGAACCGGCATCGGAGCCTCGCGCCATCCGGGGTTTGCGGATCGGCATTCCGGACGCGTTCTTCTGGGATCTGGCCGATCCGAAGGTGGAGCGCCCCTGTCGCGACGCACTCGACCGCCTGAAGGCCGCCGGCGCGGTTCTCTTGAGGATCGATGCCGGGCGCCTGCTTGCCCATCATGCCGCCTCGACCAATGTCATCGCCTTTTACGAAGGCCGGGCCACGCTCGAACAATTTCTCGACGCGCATGATGTCGGGCAAACCTACGAGACGCTGGCGCGTGCGGTGGCGGCGCAGGATGTCCGATCGATCCTGCTCGACCAGCTTGCAAACGAAATGCCGGCTGTTCGGAAGCGATATCGGGAGGCTATCGATATCCATCGTCCGGCCTTGCAGGACGAGTATCGAAACCTGTTTGCGCAAAACGCTCTAGACGTCATCGCCTTTCCGACGGCGTTGATCACGCCGCCGCGGATCGGGGAAGAGACGAGCGTCGTTCTCAACGGCGTCGAGCAGCCGCTTTTCCCGACGACGATCCATAATACCGATGTCGGCAGCAATGCCGGCCTGCCGGGCATAACGATACCGGTGGGTCTGTCCGACGACGGGCTGCCGGTGGGTCTTGCCTTCGATGCCGCCGCCGGCGCTGACAGGCTGCTGCTCGATATCGCCCTATCGCTGGAGCCGCATTTTTCGGCGTCGAGGCCCGGATGGCTTTGAGCGGGGCGGCGTCGTCTTCGCAGTGCGGAACAAGCACTCTTGCGCGTCGAGGCATTGTTTGTTTAATTCGTAATGGCCTGAGGTAAAACGAGGCGGAAATGACCGGTCATATCTACGACATGTCTGCACAGGAGACGCGGCTTTTCGCCAAGATCATCGGCGTGCTTTCCTCCGGTCATCTCGATTTCGACGTGCGCGAAGAGGTGTTTCCCGACATCCTGACGCTTTTGCGGGGCGATGTCTTGGCGTCCTTCGAATGGAGCAACCGTTCGAATTGTTACGCCAACGCGTACACGATCAATCAGAATCCGGACAACGTCGCGCGCTATCACAAGTGGTTTCAGTATCGCGACCCGATGACCGAAAAGCTGAGGGGATTGCGCCGGGCCGCGCATGTCGAGGAAGTGATCTCGAAAAGCGATCTCAGCAAGACCGAATTCTACAGCGATTTCCTCGCCCGTGACGGAATGCATCACGGCGTCAATCTGTTCATGCAGGCCGACGGGCATGAGCTGGCGGACCTGCGCATATGGCGCTACCGCAATCGACCCGACTTCAGCGAGCGGGAAATCGACCTGCTGACGGTCATCGCACCGTTCGTGCGCCGCGCCCTGTCGATCACGCCGGCGGCCAGCCTGAACGCATTGACCGACCGGGAAAGGGATGTCGCCCTGCTCATCGCCCGCGGCTGTTCGGACAAGGATATCGCCCGCGTCCTGGGGATCGGTTTCGCCACGGTGCGGACGCATATCGGCAATTGCCTGCTGAAACTGCAATGTTCCAATCGGGCCGAGCTGGCTGGCCAGGTCTCCCGATTGTCGCACTGAAGCCCTGGCGGGTCATCGCCCATCGTCTCAGGATGCGATGGCCGGGCGCACGTTCAATGCATGGCTGAGAAGTTCGCGGCTGTAACCGGTCGCCGGGGCCGAGAAGATCGCCTCCGTCGAGGCGGATTCGACGACCGCGCCCTGCTGCAACACGATCACCCGGTCCGAAATGCTGCGCACGACCGCAAGGTCATGGGTGACGAACAGCATGGCAAGGCCGTCCGCCATCAGCCCGCGCAACAATTCGATGATCGAGGCCTGAACCGAGACGTCGAGAGCCGATGTCGGCTCGTCGCAGACGAGCAGGTCCGGCTTGCAGACCAGCGCCCGCGCGATGGCGACCCGCTGCCGCTCGCCGCCGGACAGTTCCGAGGGATAGCGGGACATCAGGTCCGGCGACAGGCCGGCCCGCTCGACCGCGACGCGCACGGCATCCAGGACATCCTGCCGTGAACCGGGAAAGAAATGCCGAACCGCAAGCCCGATGCTGTCGCCGACCGTCCGCCGTGGATTGAGCGAGGCATAGGGATCCTGGAAGATGTACTGGATGCGCCGGTGGGCATCGCCGTTGCGGGTCTCTGCCTTGCGCGGAAGGGTATCGCCGCAGAAGGCGATCGTGCCGTCGTAGTTGGAATGCAGGCCGATCATGCAGCGGGCCAGGGTCGATTTTCCGCTACCGGATTCCCCGACCAGGGCAACGCATTCTCCCTTGTCGATTTCGAACGACACGTCCCGCACCACATCGAGAGGGCCATAGCGGGCCACGAGGTTGCGAACCGCGCAGATTTGCTCGCCGCGCGCTTTCGCGAGCGGAAGCGGAACGATATTCGTCTTCGCCTCCACCGCGTTCGGCTTGTAGCAGCGAATGCTGGAGGCGCCCTTCACGACGAGCGCCGGCTCCACGGCCGCGCAGCGGTCGTCGCCGATCGGACAGCGGGCCACGAAGACGCAGCCCGTTCCCCGGCTTCTCAGATCCGGAGCCGTTCCCGCAATGCCCTCCAGCGGCTTGCGCCCGAGGGTCGTCGGCACGGCCCGCAGCAGGGCGTGGCTATAGGGGTGAGCGGGTGCGCCCAGAACCTGCGCGCCCTCCCCGTATTCCATCACCCGGCCGGCATACAGCACCATGACCTGATCGGCGACCGCCGAGATGACCCCCAGATCGTGGGAGACATAGACGCTGCACAGATGCATGTCCTTCGACAGGTCCGATACGAGTTTCAACACCTCGTTTCGGGTCGCGACATCGAGTGCGGTTGTCGGCTCGTCCAGCACCAGCAGTTTCGGCCGCCCGACGACGGCAATCGCCAGCCCGATGCGCTGCAACTGACCGCCGGACAGTTCGCTCGGATATCGCGCCAGAAAATTGCGATCCGTGGGAAGCCGCACGGCAGTCAGAACCTCGGCGATGCGTGCCGCAGCCTCGGCGCGGTTCTGCGCATCCCGCCCCGAGACCAGCCGCTCGATGAGCTGCGTCCCGATCGACAGGCCGGGATTGAGCGACATGCCGGCATCCTGCGGCACATAGCTGATGATCCGGCCGCGTCGCTCGCGCCGCTCGGCCTCGCTGAGGGCCAGTATGTCCTCGCCGTCGATGAAGACACTGCCCGAGCCGATCCGTGCGCCGGGTCCCGCGTAACCCAGCAAGGCCTTGGCGACGGTGCTCTTGCCCGAACCGCTCTCGCCCACCAGCCCCAGCACCTTGCCGGGCTCGATGGCGAACGACACGTCATGGACGATCCGCGTTCCGTCGAGCAGGGAAATTCCAAGCGAAGCGACCTTGACGCCCTTCATCATTTCGTACCTTCCGTTCGACCGATGGCCCGCGACATCCCCTCTGCGAACATGTTTCCGCCGATGGACAGCGTGGCGATGGCAAGGATCGGGGCCAGAACCGCCCATGGCTGAATGGTCAGCGCATTGCGGCTTTCATTGACCATCAGGCCCCAGTCGGCATTGGGAGGCTGGATCCCGTAGCCGAGGAAGCTCAGCCCGGCGAGCAGCGAAATCGACCACATCAGCCGCAGGCCAAGCTCCACCAGAAGCGGCGAGGTGATGTTGGGCAGGACTTCCGACATCAGGATCCTGCGCGTCGGAATGCCGACGGCCCTTGCCCACTGGACGTAATCCCGCTCCACGACGCCGAGCGCCGCGCCACGGGTGATCCGGGCGACGCTCGGCGCCTGCGACACGCCGACGAGGATCACCAGCAACAGCGGGCTAGGCCCGAGCATGGTGACGAAGAGGAGCGCGAAGACGACGCTCGGAAAGGCGAGCTGGATATCGACGAGCCGCATCAGGATCTCGTCGGTCATTCCCTTGAAGTAAGCAGACGCCATGCCGATGGCGATCCCGATCGACAGGCCCAGCGTCGTCGCCGCAATCGCCATCCAGACGAGGTTGCGCCCGCCATACAGAAAGCGGCTCAACACGTCGCGCCCGAGGCTGTCCGTTCCCAACAGCGTATCAGGATTGGGAATGTCGTAGGGTACGCCGACCAGCTCTGACGGCGAATAGGGCGCGAGCGCCGGCCCGACGATCGCCAGTGCGATGATGGCGCCGATCATGCCGAGCCCGATCAGCGATCTCGAATTCCGCAAGCCCCGGACGAGGGCCGATTGCGAGCCTGTTCTTCGCGATAGCGACGGTGTCAATTCCTGCCTCCTCTTCCCGGCGGCGTCAGCATGAAGGATACGATGTCGGTGATGATGTTGACGACGAAGAAGGTGACCGAGATAACCAGCACGGCGGCCTGCACGACGGGAATGTCCCGCATGCCCACCGCATCCGCCAGCGCCGTTCCAAGGCCCGGGAAACCGAAGACATACTCGATCACGACGACGCCGCCGACCGAAAAGGCGAAGATGGTTCCCGCCGCCTGGATCGCCGGAACCAGCGCATTGGGCAGCACATGACGAAACAGGATCCGGCGCGGCGACATGCCCTTGAGCGCCGCAAACTGAACATATTCGGTCTGCAGCACGTCGATCACCGTTCCCCGCACCAGCCGGTAGAGATAGGTGACCTGCAGCAGGATGAGGGTAATGACCGGCATGGCGAGGCGATCGGTCTGCGTCCAGATCGGCTTGCCCGGCGACAGCAGCGACACGGCGGGGAAGACATGAAACACGCTGGTGCTGAGCAACAGCACGAGAAACAGCCCGAGCACGAATTCGGGAAGCGCATTGACCATGATGGAGCCGGCCATGATCGTTCTGTCGGCCAGCCCGTCCTTGCGCGTGGCGGTCAGGACGCCGAGCGCCAGCGAGACCGGAACGGCGACGGCCATCGACAGCGTGACGATGAAAAACGAATTCATGATGCGCGGCAGGAGAATATCGGTCACCGGCACGCGCGACACGAGCGACGTTCCGAAATCGCCCTGCAACAGGGCGGTCAGCCATCGCAGATATTGCACGAGAACGGGCTGGTCGAGATTGAGCTGCTGGCGGACCATCTGCACCTGATCAGCGGAGGCTTCCTTGCCGAGGACGATCAGCGCGACATCGCCCGGCAGCGCCTGCGTGGCGCAGAAGATGAGGAAGGAAACGATCAGCAGCATGAGAATGGCCAGTGCGGATCGCCGCACCAGCCAGCCCCGGATCGTGCGCGAAGCCGCGCGCGACGCGTTTGTCATGCGAAGGAAACCTTTCGCAGGTGATAGAAGGGCGAATCGACCACATAGGGCTCGATGCCGGCAAGACCGGCCTTATAGGCGTTCAGCGTATTGGCAAAGCCCCAGATGATGTTGCCGCCGCGTTCGTATTCGGCCTTCTGCATGTCGTGGATGACGTCGCAGCGTTGATCGACGTTGGAGATGCTGACCGCCTTCTTGTAGAGGGCGTTGAAATCGGCGTCGTTCCAGTGCGAGGTGTTGAAGGTGCCTCCCGGCAGCAGGCTTCGCGCCACGACCGGCAGATAGGCGTCGCTGAGGAAATCGACGCCGAAGGTCCAGTTGCCGTAATTGGCGAGATAAGCTGCCTCTTCGGTGACCTTGACGTTGATGGTCACGCCGGCGGCCTTGGCCTGCTCGGCGAAGACCTGGGCGCATTCGACCATGCCGGACGTGCCGTTGACCGTCACCAGATCGATGGTGAGGCCAGCCTTGCCGGCCTCGTCCAACAGTTTCCTGGCCTGCGCGATGTCCTGCTTGCGCTGCTCGATCGGGGTCGGGCCGCACGGCGCGATCGAGCGTCCCTGCACGTCGTTGCCGACCGCGCCATATCCGGCCAGCGCGACCTTGACCATCTGCTCGCGATTGGCGATCAGGCGGAAGGCCTGGCGCACGCGAACGTCTTTGAACGGCTCGACATCGGTGCGCATATAGATCGGGATCGCCATCGCCGAGGGATTGTTCAGCAGCTTCATGGCCTGATCGGCCACGATGATGCGGGCTTCGGCGAAGGGGATCTTGTAGGCCATGTCGACCTGTCCGCCGCGCAGCGCGTTGATCGAGGCGGCAGCGTCGGAAATGTTGACGATCTGCAGCGTCTTGACCTTGGCCTTCTCGCGGAAATAGTCGTCGAACCGCTCGAAGACCGACTCGCGGCCCGGCGTGAACGAGACGTATTTGAAGGCGCCGGTGCCGACGGGCTTGGCCGGGTCGAAGCCGACCGGAACCATGCGAAGATAGCGGTTCGCCCAGACGTCCGGGAACGGGCCGTAAGGATCCTTGAGCTTGAACAGGACGGTCGCCGCATCGACCTTGGTCACATTGGCCGGATCGATGAAGCTGATGAGCGCCGAGCCCTTGGTCGGATGCTCCTTGTCGAGAATGCGCTTGACCGAGAAGATGATGTCGTCGGCGCCGAAATCCTTGCCGTCATGGGTTTTTATCCCGGCTTTCAGCTTCAGCGTCCATTCGGTGGAATCGGCGTTGGGCGTGAAGCTTTCGGCCAGCGACAGGCCGACGCTGGCATCGGGATTGTATTCGCTGAGCCCGTCATAGATGTTCATGAACCGGACGATATCGGTGATCTGCCCTTGGGTCCGGTGCGGATCGAGCGAATCGGCATTGCTGCCGGTCGCGGCCACTCTCAATGTTACCGCATCGTCGGCGGCAAAGGCCAGGGAACCGGGCAGGACCCCCAGCGACAGGACGGCGCCCGTCGTTCCCAGGAGAAAATTGCGGCGGGTGGTGGTCAGGTATTCGATGGTTCTTTTGTCAGACATGATGATCCCCTTTTGATTTCTTGTTTGGATGCGACGTTCAGTTGCGGGCCTGCTTGCTGCGGGCCGCCTCGATTGCGGCCTTGGTCATCAGCGGCACCAGAACGGACGGGCCGCGCTCGTCTTCGTCCGGATCGAACGAGGAGAAGCTGACGGCGAGGATGTCGAAGCGATCCGCGATCAGTTCCAGGCCGCGCGAGACCTGCGCATCCGTCAGCCCGCCATCGGCGCAATGGCGATTGGCGCGCAGCACGCTCGGATCGAGGACGTCGGTGTCGACATGGACGTAAACCTGGTCGCATTTGCCGCTCAGAAGATCGAGCGCGCTGGCGAGCGCCCGCTCGAAGCCCAGCTTGGCGATGACCGGCGTGTTGACGACGGTGCCGATGGCGACGCTCGCATGCGCCCGGGGATTTTTGGAAAAGGCCTCGTGAATGCTGACCGACACGATGCGGTCATCGGGAATGACGCGGAAACCGGGGATCTGCTCGCGATATTTCGGCCAGCAATGACCGGCGATCGTGGTCGTCAGCATTCCCTCGATGAAACCGTTCGCCGAGGTGTCGGGCGTTTGGGCGTCGCCATGCGCATCGAACCAGATCAGACCGATATTGCCTTGCGCGTCTCCCACGCCGCCGACCATGCCGAGCGAGGAAGAGCAGGTTCCGGCAGCAACGATGGGAATTCGGCCTGCGGCGCGCGCCTCGCGCACCGCATTGGCGAGATGAATATTCTGCACCAGGATGCGGCCCATCTGGTCGCCCGCCGGCAGCAGCCGGAAATCGCCGCCCGTCTCCTTGTCGGTCGCGCGGTCGGCCTGATCGAGGAAGACGACCTCGACATCGCCGAAAACCTCCTCGAACGCCTTCGGCGCATTGTCCTGCGCCAACAGGACCTCGGGCCCGACCGCCATCGCATTGCCGATGACGCGACCGCGTGTTCCGCAGTGATAGGGAAGCCCGATGAGCGTCACCGGAGAGGCATTCTTGGACTCTGACATTTTCTTGTTCCCACTATTCGTTGAACGGTACAATATCGGCTGGGATCCGACCCGGTATCCACAAGATTGCGGAGGCGGACGGTCGTGGCGGTCTATGCCGTCTGGCCGCGCTCACCCGCCGAAAGCCCTGCCGTCGAGGAGGGTCAGCAGCCTGGCGAAGGTCGCCGTCACGGGCGCGTCAACCGCGACCTCGTCCGCGCAGAGACTGGCAGCGCCGGTGATCGTTCCGATCTCCATGCTTCGCCCGGCCAGCCGATCCTGAAGCATGGACGGCTTGTGCTGGCGATGGTTCGCAAAGGCGTGTTCGACGGCATGCCGGACGCGCTCGCGATCGACGGCCAGCCCCTTGGCCTTGGCGATCGCGACTACCTCGTCGACAATCTCGAAAACCACGGCCCGGCTCTCGGGCCGGTCGCCCATCTCGCCGACGGTCAGGCCCGTGACCGCCGACAGGGAATTGAGCGCGGCGTTGAAGGCGAGCTTTTCCCAGATCGCGACCTCGACATCCCGATCGAGCCGACAGCGCAAGCCGGCTGCGTCGATCATGCTGCAAATCGACACGATGTCATCGGACGCATCGCCGCAGGCGCTCCAAAGCCTCACCTCGCCTTTGCCGGCGACATCGATCAGGCCCGGCTCCACGAGGGTCGACGGCCAGTTGGTGATGCCCATGGCAATCCGCTCGCGCGGGATGAACTTGGCTATTGCCTCGACATTGCCGATGCCGTTCTGCACGGTCAGCGCCATGGTCCGGGGACCGATCGTGTGGGCCGCCGCCGCGATGGCCGATGCCGTATGCATTCCCTTCGTGAAAACGATCAGCAGATCGAAGATGTCGTCATAGCCATCGGCCTGTCGGATCGGAAGATCGTACGCCTTTTGCCCGAAGACGCCCGACATGCGCAGACCCCTTGAGGCGATGGACTCGATCATCGCGGGTGCGACCTCGACAAGGGCGACATCGCGGCCGCATTCGGCAAGCCGTGCCGCAAACAGGCCGCCCATCGCGCCTGCGCCGATCACCGCAATCTTCATGTTCGCCTCTCCTCCGGCAATGTCCGAAAAGCCATCCTGCCGACCGGGAGGATATCGAGGGCGAGATAGTTTGTCATCAAATATTTGGATATCAAACTATCTTGCGAGGGACGGCAGACTTCGCTAGTGTTGCGCCATAAGGGTCGGGACAGCGCGCATGCCGGAGGAGCGTCGGCGCGCGGCCTCGGCAAATCGCCTCTGGCGAGGCCGCATCAATTCGGAGGAGATGTTCATGGACAGCATTCAGCTTTTGATCGACAACGAGGATCGGGCCGCCATGTCCGGCGCGGTTTACGAACGGCGCGATCCTGTCACTGGCGAGATTGCATCGGTGTGTGCCGCCGCCGCGGCTGACGATGCCAGAGCCGCCGCCGATGCCGCCGCAGCGGCCTTCGCGCAATGGTCCGCAACCGGCCCCAACGAACGCCGCAGGCTGCTGCTCAAGGCGGCAGACATCATGGATTCCAAGGCGAGCGAGTTCATTCGCCTCATGACGGCCGAAACCGGCGCGACAGCGCCGTGGGGCGGGTTCAACACCATGCTCGCGGCCAATATCCTGCGCGAGGCCGCGTCGATGACGACCCAGATTACCGGAGAGATCATCCCCTCCGACAAGCCCGGAACGCTCGCCATGGGCGTTCGGCAGGCGGCAG
Organism: Hyphomicrobiales bacterium; assembly: GCA_017305935.1. Lineage (GTDB taxonomy): Bacteria > Pseudomonadota > Alphaproteobacteria > Rhizobiales > Rhizobiaceae > Metarhizobium. Next base: position 36,038 of record JAFKJU010000031.1, read on the forward strand.
GGGTCTGCGTCGGCATCGCGCCGTGGAACGCGCCGGTCATTCTCGGTACCCGCGCGCTCGCCATGCCGCTTGCCTGCGGCAATACCGTTATCCTCAAGGCCTCCGAAATGTGCCCGGGCACGCATCGCCTCATCGGCGAGGTGCTGCGCGAGGCCGGCCTGCCCAAGGGCGTTGTCAACATCGTCACCAATGCCCCGGCCGATGCGTCCGCCGTCGTCGAGGCGCTGATCGCCCACCGCGCCGTCAAGCGCATCAATTTCACCGGATCGAGCCGCGTTGGAAAGATCATCGCCAAGCTGGCGGACGAACATCTCAAACCCGTTCTGCTGGAACTCGGCGGCAAGGCGCCCTTCGTCGTTCTCGACGATGCCGACCTCGACGCGGCCGTCAATGCGGCGGCCTTCGGCGCCTATATGAACCAGGGCCAGATCTGCATGTCGACGGAGCGCATCATCGTCGATGCGGCGGTCGCCGACGCCTTCGTGGAAAAGCTGGCGGGCAAGGCGAAATCGCTGCCGGCCGGCGATCCGCGCGGGCATGTGGTCCTCGGCTCGCTGGTGACGCCGGAAGCGGCCGAACGGGTCCAGGAGATGGTCGACGACGCGGTCGCCAAAGGTGCGAAGCTCGTGGCCGGCGGCAAGCGCACCGGCTCGATCATGGAAGCGACGCTCCTCGATGGCGTGACGCCCGATATGCGCATCTATGCCGAGGAATCCTTCGGGCCGGCCAAGAGCGTCATCCGTGTTTCGGGCGACGAGGAAGCCATCCGGGTCGCCAACGATACCGAATACGGCCTGTCCTCGGCCGTGTTCAGCCGCAACGCCGAACGCGCCATGGCCGTTGCCCGGCGGATCGAAAGCGGGATATGCCATATCAACGGCCCGACCGTTCACGACGAGGCGCAGATGCCCTTCGGCGGTGTCAAGGCCTCCGGATACGGCCGTTTCGGCGGCCGCGCGGCGATTGCCGAATTCACCGATCTGCGGTGGATCACGGTGGAAGACGCCAACCAGCACTATCCGTTCTGACCCGTCGAAGAGTGTGACAGTGCCCCTATCCGAAAACGCCGCCGCCGAAACGCCGGGACGCAACGAGATCGACATCCTGATCCCGGATGCGTTCCGGGACGTTCTCGGCTACCATCTTCGCGTGGCCCAGGAGGTCTCCTTCCAGGCGTTCAGCGCCATGCTGGAAAAGACCGACCTGAAGCCGGGCTGGTATTCGATCCTGACCATTCTTTCGAGGCACGAGGCGCTCACCCCTTCCGAACTGAGCAAGGTCTGCGGCCGCGACCGCTCGACCCTCACCTCCACGCTGAAGGGGCTTGCCATTCGCGGCCTGATCGAACGGCGACGCAACCCGGACGACCAGCGCAGCTACAGCGTCTGCCTCACGGATGAGGGCTTCAGGATGCAGTCGCGGCTGCATGCGATCGCGCAGGAGCACGACCGCCGCCTCGACGAGATCGTCGGCAAGGACAAGGATGCCCTTCTGGCGATCCTGACGCGGATCGTGGGCTCGCTTGGCAGGGGCTGAACCGTTTCGCGGCGGAGCGACGAAACTTGCGTGCCTGGAGCATTTCCGGTGAACACAGGTTCGCCGGAAATGCTCCATCTATTTGTTTTTGCGGCATTGTCCGACGCCGAAGCGATCGCGCTTCGGCTGGAAATGCTCTGGCCTCACAGATGACGAAAGTGAACGAACCGATGACCGATGCAACGGCAGCAACCATCACCGCCGGCGGCGCGCTTCTCGCGCGACTGAAAGCGGTCGGCGTGGACTATATCTTTGCCAATTCGGGCACGGATTTTCCGCCGATCATCGAAGGACTGGCGGAGGCCTCGGCAAAACAGATCCCGCTGCCCAAGGCGATCGTCATTCCGCACGAGAATGCGGCCATGGGCATGGCCCACGGTTATTATCTGGCGACCGGCAAGGCGCAGGCGGTGATGGCGCATACCAATGTCGGCCTTGCCAACTGCGCCATCGGCGCCATCAATGCCGCGACCGAGCATGTGCCGATGCTGATCTTTTCCGGGCGCACGCCGGTGGTCGAGAAAGGCCGGCTCGGCGCCAGAACCGTGCCGATCGGTTGGGGCCAGGAAATGCGCGACCAGACGGCGATGATCCGCGAATGCGTCAAATGGGATTACGAGTTGAAATATCCCGAACAGGCCGTCGAGATCGTGGATCGCGCCTTTGCGATTGCCGGTTCGACACCGCGCGGGCCGGTCTATCTCAGCCTGCCGCGCGAGGTCCTGTGCGAACCATGCCCTTCGGCCGGGCTTGAAGCGCCGGGCTCGATCGCGCCCGCCACGGCGGGGCCGCGCCATGTCGATCTGCAGCAGGCCGCAGCGCTTCTTGCCAAGGCAAGCAAGCCGCTGATCATTGCCCAGCGCGGCGCAGGATCGGAAGACGGCTTTGCAACGCTATCGCGATTTGCTTCGGATTGGGCAATCCCCGTCTGCCAGTATTGGGCGATCCAGCTGGCCGTGCCGACGGATCATCCCATGGCCGTCGGCTCCGATCCCGCGCCATGGCTGGCCGAGGCCGATCTCGTTTTCGTCGTCGATTGCCTTGCCCCGTGGTCGCCGGACATCCATGCGCTCAAGCCGGGCTGCAAGATCGTCCATATCGGGCAGGATCCGCTCTATTCGCGCTTTCCCGTTCGCAATTTTGCCTGCGATCTCGCCCTGATCGGCGACACGGCGCCTGTCCTGAACGACCTTGCGGACGCGGCGGCCCCGTTCCTGTCTGAAACCGAAAAGATGCGCGACAGCCGTCGCCAGGAGGTTTCGCAAGCGGCCCTTGAACGACGCCGGTCGGTCATGGCGCGGGCCGAGCAAGGCCGTGGCCCGGTAATGTCGAAGGCTTTCGTCAGCGCCTGCCTGTCGGAGGCCATCGAAGGCAGGGATGCCGTCGTTCTGTCGGAACTCGGCGCGCCGCTCGAGGAACTGACGCTCCGCTCCCACGGCTCCTGGTTTCAGGAACCGCATTCGGGCGGGCTCGGCTGGTGCCTGCCCGCAGCGCTGGGCATGAAGCTCGCGCGGCCCGACAAGCTCGTGATCGCGACGATGGGGGACGGCTCCTACATGTTCGCCAACCCCGTCGCCTGCCACCAGATTTCGGAGGCCGTGGGAATCCCGCTTCTGGTCATCGTGCTCAACAATGCCGAGTGGGGCGCGGTGCGCCAATCGGTTCTCGGGGTCTATCCGGACGGCTTCGCCGCCCGGTCGAACGCCATGCCTCTCGTCTCCCTGTCTCCATCACCTGACTTCACAATGATTGCGGCCGCCAGTCGCGCCTGGACTGCCAAGGTCGATCGAAGCGAAGATCTCCCAAGTGTTTTACAGCAGGCGATAGAGCACGTCATGAAAAGAAAGACCCAGGCGTTCGTCGAGATCCAGATTGCATAGCATTTGAACGAAGGCGATTTTCCGAAGCATCTCAGCGTTGAGTCTCGGAAGCCGCCGTCAGCCTCGACGAAGCTGGAATGCTCAATGAGAGCTACATGGCAATCAACAGCAGCGAAATTTATACCGACAAGGCAGTGTTTTTTGGACTGCGTTGAGGCCACACTGACCTGAGAACCATCTCCCCTCCAGTTTTCGGGGGAGTCGTCGGTTTTCAATCTGGCCTTATGCGGCCTGTTTTTCCATAGCCATTTTCATTGCGAACTCCCTGGGAGTGATGTTGCCCAGCGATGAGTGCGGTCTGTTCCTGTTGTAGTCTTCCTTCCATGCCGTAATGGCGGCGCGTGCCTGGGGCCTGGAAGTTTCTCTTGACGGCCTCGGCAAGAATCAGCTTGCCAGCCTGAGATCGGAAACCGCACGCCTGAGCCGGGCATTCTCGGCCTCCATATCCTTTAGACGCTTCACCTGGTCATTCTTACAGTCACCCCATTCCGTTCGCCAGCGGCATACCGGCAATATGTGACTTCCGTCACGTCTATCGACCGGATCGGTTCCTCCATCGACTTGCCTCGCGCATGCAGCGTCCTTCTGAGGCTCGCAAGTCTCACTTCATGAAGAACTACTTTGCAGGGGGAAGAGAGGCACCGGCTTTTGTGAGAGTGCAGCATTGGAACCAACAGCGCAATGAAGTCTTATGTTGCATGGCCCGATTGCGCTACACTAGGCGTTGCCGGCCATTTCCTATCGGGGTCAATTGCATGCTTAAGCCGTTCGTCATCAATCCGCCGGTCTTCTTCGGATCACTGGTCATCGTTGGATTGTTCTTATGCATCGGCATATTCTTCCCATCCCAGGCGGAAGCGATATTCAGGGATCTCCAGGCCCATATACTGGCTAGTTTCGGATGGCTGTATCTTCTTGCGGTCGGTGTCATTTTGGCGTCCATGCTGCTCCTGTGTTTCAGCCGGTACGGTGATCTGAAGCTCGGTCCCGACGATTCCACACCCGATTTTAGCTTCCTGTCATGGATCGCCATGCTGTTTGCCGCCGGCATGGGCATTGGCCTCATGTTCTATGGCGTAGGTGAGCCGATGACGCACTATCTCACACCGCCAACCGCAGAGCCGCGGTCGGTCGCTGCGGTCCGCGAAGCCATGTCCGTGACGTTCCTGCATTGGGGTATCCATGCCTGGGGAGTCTATGCCGTCGTCGGCCTTTCGCTCGCCTATTTCGGCTACCGCTACAATCTGCCGCTCACCATACGCTCCGGTCTCTACCCGCTGCTCAAGGAACGCATCAATGGCCCCGTCGGCCACGCGGTCGATATCTTCGCGATCGTCGGGACGATTTTTGGCCTCGCCACATCGATGGGCGCAGGGGTCACCCAGATAAATTCCGGCCTGAACTTCGTCCTCGGCGTTCCGATCGCTCCTTCCGTGCAGTTGCTGATCATCGCGTTTGTCACGGGCCTCGCCACGATCTCGGTTCTCACCGGCCTCGACAAAGGCGTGCGCATTCTCTCAGAACTCAACTTGCTCGTGGCTATCCTTCTGATGCTGTTCGTGCTTGCGGTCGGCCCTACGACGGAGCTTCTGCGGGATTTCGTGCAGAATCTTGGGCTCTATCTTGACAGCTTGGTGCTGCGCACCTTCAACATCTACGCTTACAACCCAACACCCTGGATCGATGCCTGGACCCTATTCTATTGGGCCTGGTGGATATCCTGGTCGCCTTTCGTCGGCATGTTCATCGCGCGCATCTCACGCGGACGGACCGTGCGCGAATTCATCACTGCAGTGCTTTTCATCCCGGCAGGCTTCACCTTCGTCTGGATGACGGTCTTCGGCAATACCGCCATTTCCATCGACAACGGTCTAGCCGCCGGTGCGCTCGGAACGGCGATCGTCAACGATCTGTCGGTGGGCCTGTTCGAGTTTTTCACATATCTGCCATTTCCTGCGGTGACCTCAACCCTTGCGATCCTGCTGGTTGCGATCTTCTTTGTCACTTCGGCGGATTCGGGCTCGCTCGTCATCGATGCCATAGCGGCTGGCGGGGAAACGGAGACGACGACGCTGCAGCGCGTCTTCTGGTGCGCTTTCTCGGGTATCGTGGCAGCCGTGCTATTGCTCGCGGGCGGTCTGGCCGCCCTTCAATCCGTCACCATCGCGAGCGCGCTCCCGTTCGTGCTGGTCATTCTCGCCTTGCTTTGGTCGCTGCTGGCAGGCATGCGCGCCGATATGGCGCAGCAACGGGCCAACGGCGCTTCGGCAGGTGCGACTCCAGCTTATCCCGCAGCAGGTATCCCGTGGCAGCGCCGGCTCGGCCTCATGCTGCGCGCCCCCGGCGAAGCGGACGTACGGTTCTTTATCGCCCGGCAGGTGCGCCCGGCCCTCGAGCAGGTGGCGAAGGAACTGACCTCGCGCGGCCGACCCGCCGTCGTGCAGGAAGCGGACAACGGCGCCATCGCCCTTCGCTCCGATTCCGAGGGGGTGCGCGGCTTCGTTTACGGGGTTGCAGTCGCCAGCCATCCGCTCGCGGTGCTATCACCCATGGCCGCAGGCAAACCGGAAGTCCGGTTCGAGGCGCGAACCTATTTCTCAAGCGGCAACCGTGGATACGACGTGATGGGAATGGCGCGCGAACAACTGATTTCCGATGTTCTGGTCCAGTTTGAGCGCTATCTCAACCTCGTGCAATCGCCGGACGTCCAGTTGGTGCACGGGGCCCCCGAACACGCCGCCACTTGAGCCAGTATCGAGACGATCGCGCGGCGACCACGGCAGGCGACGGAGGACGCTGCGCGATCTGCCAGACATCGAAACGCTGGAGGTCTGCTTGCGGTTGCGTGGCAGATCGAAGCCGCATCCGCCACGGGCGGGAATGTCGCTTTGGCGAAGGAACTGTTCAACAAGGATGGTCCGACACAGTTGCATGTCTCGCCCACCGCCATCATCAGTGCCTTTCACAAAGACATTTCCGATGAAAGATGCCCGGCGTTGATGGGAACGGAACCGGGGGCCTACGAAAGGCCTGCTCTCATGAACACATTTTCATCATGGTGTCGCGGATACCTTCCCTGGCGCCGAGGGCGGCGTGATTGAGGGGGGCGGAGACCGTCGGGGCCGCCAGACCGCCCGATACCCGGAGGATTTCGTGGTCGAGATAGTCGAAGAACCGTTCCTGGATCTCGGCGCACCACGTCGCGCCCATCGATAGCCGGCGCGCGGTTTGCTCAGCGATGAGCACCCGGTTCGTCTTTTTGATCGAGCGGCCAATGGTCTCCCAGTCCATGCCGTGATGGTCGAGATTGCGGAGATCGATGACCTCGGCATCGATGCCGCACTCTTCGGCAGCCTCAAGAGCGTGCTGGACCATGACCGATGTCGCAAGCACGGTGCAGGCCCCGCCCTCTCGCACCACACGGGCGGAGCCGAATGGAATGCAGAATTCCCGATCCCCCGCGGGCACTTCGAACTCCCGCTGGTAGAAGGCGACATGTTCGAACACGACGACCGGATCGTCGCAACGCAGCGCCGAATTCATCAGGCCGATATAATCGAACGCCGTGGTCGGCATCACGATGCGCCAGCCGGGAAACATGCCGAAGAGCGCCGATGGATCACCCGAATGCTGGGAGCCGTAGCCCGTATGCGGCGAAATGCGCACCCGAAGCACCAGCGGCACCGGAAAACCGCCACCGAACATGTGCCGCACCTTGCCGACACCATTGACGATCTGGTCCGCGGCGGTGAAGCAGAAATCGCCGAACATGATCTCGACGATCGGCCGAAGACCGTTGAGCGCGGCGCCGAGCGCGACCCCTGTGAACCCGTTTTCGGCGATCGGCATCGGCAGAATGCGCTGCGGCCAGCGTTCCAGTGCGCCTTTGGTAAATCCGCTGACGCCGCCGCGCATCTGGTGCGCGTCCTCGCCCATGACGACGATGGTGGGGTCGCGATCCATTGCGGCTGCAATGGTTTCGGACGCGGCGGTGACGTATTTGAGTGTCTCGACCGCGCCCTCACGCATCCTGTCATGATCGAGGAAGCGGGCGTCCCGCAATTCGGCGAGCGTGCCGACGATCCCTTCATCCACGGTCGCAGGATCGGGATAGAGGCGAGCGGGGATCTGGAGCGTATTGCCGCCGGCCACGGGCTCGGTCAGGCGTGCGGCGGCAGCCGCGACGCGTTCGGTCACCAGACTGTCGATGCGGGCGAACTCCTCCTTGCTCGCAAAGCCGAGCGAGGTCAGCCGGGCATGCGCGAGATGAATGGGATCGCGCTTTTTCCACTCCGCTTCCTCTTCGCGCGAGCGATAGCCGAAATCGCTCCCCGCGCGGCCGCCGGACTGATGCAGATGGCGGTAGCAGAGCGCCTCCACCACGACGGGACCGCCGGTCTCGCGGATCATGCGGCGTGCTTCCATCATCGCCTTGCGAACGGCCACGACATCCATTCCGTCGCACTCGATCGACGCGATACCGAGCATGGCCCCGCGGGACGCGAGCCGTATCTCTCGGGTCACCTCGGAGATGTGGGTGGAAACGCCGTAGAGATTGTTCTCGATGAAGAAAACCACGGGCAGGTTCTGCGCGGCGGCGATGTTCATTGATTCGTAGGTGGTGCCCGAAAGCGTTGCGCCGTCGCCGAAGAAGGTCACGGATATGGCGTCGCGACCGAGCATGCGATCCGCCAGCGCATAGCCTACGGCGTGCGGCGGATTCCCGCCGATAATCGCGGACGTCCCGACAATGCCGGCGGCGGCGTGGCGCATGTGCATCGAGCCGCCACGGCCGCCGCAATAGCCAGGCATCAGCCCCATGATCTCGGCCATGAGACGATAAATTGCGTCATTCATGCCTTCCGCGAAGGCGTCGCGGCCGATGTCGAAATCCGCGGGCAATGCGGCATTCAGGAGCTTGGTCAGCACCTGGTGGTGGGCCCGGTGCGTGCCGTTGATCTTGTCATTCGTGCCGAGAACCGACATGGCGCCGACGCCGCAGGCCTCCTGCCCGATGCTCGCATGCGCCGGGCCATGGATCAGGCCGGCCTTTTCGAGATCGAGCAACTTTTCCTCGAACCGCCGGACGAGCAGCATCTGCCCATACCAGTTCACAAGGTCGCGCGCGCCTTCGTCGCGCCAGTCCGCCTCGTTCACCTCGATGCGGAACCACGGCGCCTTCGGCGAAATCGACAACTGGCTGACCATGGATTTCCTTTCAAGAGACTGACGGAGCATCGCGAATTCCATTTCTGGAAATTAATTCCGATTTTGATTGATTGTCAAACGATGCCGTGCAAGCCTTGTGTCCCAACAAGCTCTCTTCATCTCGCGAAAGTTCAGCTATGATCAGGGACCGCGATCTCTTGAACGCACTTACGGAAACGGTGCGCCGTTTCGTCCGCGCGCGGCTGATGCCCGCCGAGGCGCAAGTCGAGGAGGACAATGCGATCCCGCAGGGCATCATCGACGACATGCGGTCCCTGGGCCTGTTCGGGATGTCGATACCCGAGACCCATGGCGGACTGGGCCTGACCATGGAGGAAGAGGTGCTCGTGGCTCTCGAACTCGGTTACACCTCCCCGGCGTTCCGCTCGGTCATCGGCACGAATAACGGCATCGGCGCGCAGGGCATCATCCTCGACGGAACCGACGCGCAGAAGAACCGCTGGCTGCCGCGCATGGCGAGCGGCGAGGTGATCGGCTCCTTCGCGCTGACGGAGCCCGACATCGGTTCGGACGCCGCCTCGGTCAAGACGACGGCAACGAAGGATGGCGATTTCTACCTGCTCAACGGAACCAAGCGTTATATCACCAATGCGCCCGTGGCCGATGTCTTCACCGTGATGGCCCGTACCGGCGGGGCCGGCGCGGGAGGCGTGTCGGCCTTCATCGTTGCGAGCGACAGCCCGGGGCTTTCCCTTGGCCCCGTGGACAAGAAGATGGGCCAGCGCGGCACTCGCACCTGCGACGTCATATTCGACAATTGCCGTGTTCCCGCCGACGCGTTGATCGGCGGTCGGGAAGGCCAGGGCTTCAAGACGGCGATGAAAGTGCTCAACCGCGGCAGGCTGCACATCGCCGCTGTTTGCACCGGCACGGCGCAGAGGCTTTGCGACGAGAGCGTCGCCTTCGCCAGGACGCGCACCCAGTTCGGCAAGCCCATCGCGGAACACCAGTTGATCCAGGCGATGCTCGCCGACAGCGCGACCGAAACCTTCGCCGGTCGCTCGATGGTGCTGGAGGCGGCCCGGATGTTCGATGCCGGCGAACGCATCGTTCAGCAGGCCGCAAGCGCGAAACTCTTCTGCTCGGAAATGGTGGGCCGCGTCGCCGACCGTGCTGTGCAGATCCATGGCGGCGCTGGCTATATGCAAGCCTGTCCGGTGGAGCATTTCTACCGCGATGTCAGGCTGTTCCGCCTCTATGAGGGCACGTCGCAGATACAGCAACTCATCATCGCCGGTGAAATTCTGAAAGCCTGACGTCAGCGCGCCTTGTCGATCCGGCTACCTTCGCCGCCGGCAAGCCTTTCGCGCATCTGTTCCACGAGCGCGACCAGTCTGGGGCCAACGACCTTGCGGCAACGGTCCTCAGGCAGGATATCGACGATCCCGCCACAGGTCAGGGCAACCGCCGGCGAACCGTCGGTTGGATGAAACGTGACGCCGACGGCGTTGATGTAACTGTGCCACGAGCCGAAGGCCGTGACGAAACCGAACTGGGCCTGATCCCGCAGCGCCTGGTCGAGATCGGTGACGAACCGCTCGCTGCGCCGGGCATCCGCCTGCTTCAGCGCCGCGACGAGCGCCCCCCGCCTTTCCTCGTCGAGACCCGTGAGATAGGCGAGGCCCATGGCGGTTCGCGCCATGGGCACGCGCGATCCCACATTCAGTTGCAGCGTTACCGGCGACATCGACCGGCAATTGGCCAGATAGACCATTTCGAGCCCGTCGCAGGCGCCCAGCGCCACGGCGGCGCCCGTCCGGTCCGCGAGTTCCTGCATCAGAGGCCGCGCAATATGGATGATCGGATTGGAGCTGAGCGCCGAATAGCCCAGCGCGACGGTCGCTGCGCCGATGCTGTAACGGCCCAGCACCGCATCGTAATGCAGGTAACCAAGGTTGACCAGCGTGGCGGTGAGCCGGGAAACGGTCGCCCCGGCCAGGCCGGTCCGGTCGATCAGTTCCTGGTTTCCCAGCGTGGCGTCATCGGGCGTGAAGGCGCGCAGGATATCCAGCCCGCGCGTGAGCGACGCGGCCGAATTCCCCGAACTTCCCGTGGCAGAACTCTCCGTCGGCTTGCTTCGCTTTCGCATCCTGCTCGACTATCACCTCATGCAGGCGAGATCAAAAATGGAAATTATTTTCAATTACGTTGACGACGGAAGCGGGGCTTGTCAATATCGGCGCAGGCCAGCCTTTGGAAAGACCGTCATGACAAAGCCGAAGATGCCGCTCGCGGGCATACGCATCCTGGATTTCAGCCGCGTGCTTGCAGGTCCCTGGGCGACGATGAGCCTTGCGGACCTCGGAGCGGACGTCTGGAAGATCGAGAACATCGCCGGCGGCGACGACACGCGCGCCTGGTCCGTCCCGAACTACAAGGGCGTGAGCACCTATTATCTTTGCGCCAATCGCGGCAAGCACAGCATCGCGCTCGATCTCAAGAACCCGCAGGCTTTGCGGATCGCGCTCGACCTTGCGGCGAAAGCGGATGTGATCGTCGAGAATTTCACCGCTGGCACCGCCGAACGCCTCGGCATCGGCTATGACGCGATCCGCGCCATCAATCCAGCCATCGTCTATTGCTCGATCTCCGGCTATGGCCAGACCGGGCCGGAACGGGACAGGCCGGGTTACGACTTCATCATGCAGGCCGAAAGCGGGCTGATGTCGATTACCGGCGAAGTGGACGGCCCGCCCAACCGGCTCGGCGTCGCATTCACCGATGTCGTTGCGGGCATGACGGCGACCCAGTCGATCCTCGCCGCGCTCTACCAGCGGCGGGAGACCGGCGAAGGCCAGTATATCGATGTCGCGCTTCTGGATTCGGCGCTCAACATGCTGATCAACGTCGGCACCGGCTATCTCAATGCCGGCGCCGAACCCAGGCGCTATGGCAACGCCCATCCGACAGTCGTTCCCTATCAGGTGTTCGATGCATCGGACGGCGTTTTCGCGCTGGCGGTCGGCAACGACCGGATCTTCCGGAGCTTCTGCGAGCAGGTGATCGACCGGCCGGACATGGCCGTCGACCGGCGTTTTCTCACCGCGCATCTGCGCGCCGTCAATCGCAGCGCCTTGATCCCCGACCTGATCGACATCCTGAAGCAACAGACCTGCCAGCATTGGCTCGATGCCTGCGCGAAGGCGAACGTGCCGGCAGGCCGTGTGAAGACCGTTTCCGAGGCGCTGCGGAGCCCAAGCGTGCTCGAACGCGGCGTCATCCAGGAACTCGAGCATCATGAATTGGGGCCGATCCGGCTGATCCGCCCGGCCCACGGGCTCGCTTGCCAGGCCGACCTCCGATCCAAGGCGCCGCCCCTGTTGGGTGAGGATACGAGCAGCGTGCTCGAAAGCGTGCTCGGGCTTTCCGCCGAAGAGATCGGCGCGCTTGCGGCGGCGGGCGCGATTGCCTGCCACGACCCCACCTGAGACCTGGCCGGGCATAGAATATCGACATGCGCGGCTATCCCCGATACGCGCCTCCGGCGCCCGAGATGCGGATGGCCTCAATAGAGGTTGCGGCCATACATCGTCGATTTCTTGGCGAAATCGCTCCGATATTCCTGCGGGCTCTTCCGGTACACGGCGCAAAAGGCCCGGTAGTAGGCGGAGGGCGTGGCGAAGCCGCAGGCAAGACCGGTCTCGCGGATGCTCATCGAACTGTAGAGCAGTAGCTCCTTGGCATGCTGGAGCCTCAGGGCCATGTAGATCTTCTTCGGGCTGGTATTGAGGTGCCGCCGGAAGAGATATTGCAATTCGCGAACGGAAACGCCGCAGCGGTCGGCGATCGCCTCCATTTCAAGTGGCTCCTCGACCGTTTCCTGCATGATCCGCCGCGCCCGGCTCAGAACAGGATTGACCAGGAAGGGCTGCCCGTTGACGATCTCGCGCTGCCTAACCTCGGCGGGGCGCGGCGCGGCATAGATCAGTTCGTTGCAGACGAGATTGTAGAGCGCAGCCCCGCACATCGAGCGCAGCATCGTCATCGAATAGTCGAGCGTCGCGGCCTGCCCGGCGCAGGTCGAGCGGTTGCGGTCGATGACATAGAGCTGCTCGACCACTCGGCTGGTGGCCGAGAATTCCCTCAGCGACGCCATGCCGGTCCAGTGGCAGGTCGCCATATATCCATCCAGCAAGCCCGCCTCGGCAAGAAGCAACGGGCCGGCATCGACGCCGCAAAGATGCGCGCCGGCCGCCGACTGACGCCGCAGCCATTTGAACAGCCTGGCCTTCGCCGCCTCCGCTACGTCATAGGTGACGTGGAGAAAGACAAGGTCGTATTTCCTGGCGTCGTCGAAACCGGCGGTGACCGGTAGCGCGATGTCCATGCTCGTCGGCGCGGCCTCAGGATCGGCCGGCATGAAATCGATGCTGAACATGGCTTCCTCGCTCACCCGGTTGGCGGCGCGGAACGGCTCGATCGAGAGGAAGATGGTGTGCAGCGAGGGCTCCCGGCCGACGACGAGAGCAATCGAACGCTTCCGCTCGACCTCGAATTCCGACGATCGGCCCGCTGTCTGCAAACGTTCCAGGAACGCCCCTTTCCACCCGGTTGGCCAGGCAACGTCAAAAGCGACACTTATTTCGCTATTAGCACGATAATATTCGCTTTTGTCAATAATCATGGTTTTTATCGATGCCATTATCCTGTCGTAGCAGCGAAGAGAAAATAAGGAACGTCGCTGCGAAGAGCCACGACATCAGTGGATGGGAGATAGAATAATGCAGCTTAGACAGTATCAGACCCGATTCGAGTCCGTACGCAGCCGCGCCGTTCTGGCAGCGGCAGCGACAATGCTTGCCTCGCTCGCTGCTTTTCCGACATTGGGACTTGCCGCGGACGAGAGCCGGCCTGTTGTCATCGCTCGCGACATGGATTTCAACTCGCTCGATCCGGCGCGCGCCTTTTGCGACACCTGTCAGATCTATCTGAGTTCGGTCTATGACCGCCTCGTCGATCTGTCGCCGGACAACACGTCGATCGTGCCGATGATCGCGAAGGAATGGAGCGCCAACGCCGACGCCACCGTGATAACCTTCAAGCTCGATCCGGCCGCGAAATTTTCCGACGGTTCTCAGGTCGAAGCCAAGGACGTCAAGTGGACGCTCGAGCGGCTGAAGAACATCAAGGGCGGCATCGCCTATATCCTCGACAATGTGAAGTCGATCGAAACGCCGGATGCCGGCACCGTCGTGGTCACGCTGACGGCCCCCAATTCGGAATTCGTCGGATCGCTGACCGCGCCCTATGCCGGCATCGTCAACTCCGACGTGGTCGCGCAACACGGTGGCGACGCCGGTGCCGATGCGGCCACCAAGGACACGGCCGAGCAGTGGTTGCTGGCCAATTCCGCCGGCGCCGGGGCTTACGTGCTCGAAAGCTACAGCCCCAGCCATGAGCTGCGCCTGAAGCGGAACGACAAGTATTGGGGCAAGAAGCCGGCTGTCGGCCAGTTCATCTTCCTGCAGTCCAAGGACGCCGTCAGCCAGACGCAGTTGCTCGAAAGCGGCAGCGCCGACATCGCCATGCAGGTCGATCCGACGACCGCGAAGAACATCACCAACGAGAACGTCGTCGTCGAGACCAGGCCATCCTTCAACATGGTCTATGTCGCCATCAGCCCCGGCGCCAAGAACCTGCCGCATCCGCTCGATGCCAAGATCCGCGAGGCGATCGCCACCGCCATCGATTATGACGGCATCATCGACCTCACCGTCGATGGCAAGGCAATCCGGCTGCCTGCCCCGATCCCGAACGGCTTCCCCGGCGGCGGCGTCGGCGAGCCGATCAAATACGACGTTGAAAAGGCGAAGGCGCTGATGAAGGAGGCGGGAGCCGCCGATGGCTTCACGCTGAACGCGACCTACCCGAACGTCAACCAGTATGGCGTCGACTACACGCTGATGATGCAGAAGATCCAGCAAGATCTGGCCGAGATCAATATCAAGCTCGAACTGGCGCCTGTGGAATTCTCCGTCTGGCGTGAGAAAGTCAATGGCGACGGGATCCCGGTGACGGCGGTGTTCTTCGCGCCGGATTATTACGGCTCCTCGCAATATGCCCAGTATTTCGCGATGATGGACGGCACCGTCTGGTACAAGCGCGCCGGCGGCAAGAACGACCCGACGCTCGCCAATCCCGAAACCGCCAAGCTGCTCGCGGATGCTCTCGCGGCGCCGGCCGGCAAGAGCGGCGAACTGTTCGGGAAGCTCGGCGGCATCATGGCCAGCGAGCATGTCATCCTGCCGATCCTGAGCCCCGATGCCGTGTTCGTATCCCGCAAGGGCGTCAGCGGCCTGCGTTTCAGCGCCTGCTGCAACGTGGTCCTGTCGGACATCAAAGCCGAGTAACGTACCCGCCAGGACGCATGACAAAGACCGGAGGCAGTCGCTTCCGGTCCAGGACTTGCACTGCCGGGAAACGACGGCGTTGATCGCCCCCGGCACGAAGCGACGGTTGATCAATGTCCTGTTCTCCGCAAAACTGGCCGGATGCCGGATCGCCGCGCCCTCCCGGGAAAAGGAGCGGCTGACGCGGCAGGAATCGCATTGCGGCTTTCGGATCTCGAAAGACCCGGCGCCGGACAGGAACCACCAAAAGCTGGACCCGAGAACATCATGACACAATACGTGTTGCGACGGTTGATCTCCATCCCCCTCCTTCTGCTGGGCGTGGCGACCGTGGCATTCTTCCTCTCCCACTTCACGCAGGCGGACCCGCTGTCCGCCCTCGTCAGCGAGCGGCAGATGAACAACCCGGAGGTGGTGGCGGCGGCCAAGCAGCGGTGGGGGCTGGATCGCAGCCTGCCTGAGCAATACCTGATCTATGTGAAAAACCTGGTGACCGGCGATCTCGGCGTTTCGTTCAGGACGCGCAGGCCAGTCATCACCGACATCGCCGAGCGGCTGCCGGCGACGCTCGAACTCGTCATCTTCGCCATGCTCTTCGGCACCGTCAGCGGCGTGGCGCTCGGCGTGCTCGCCTCGCGGTTCCAGGACCGACTCCTCGACTATTTCGCCCGCTTCGTGGCGCTCTTCGGCTCCACGGTGCCCGTGTTCTGGTCCGGCCTGCTGTTGCTCTATCTGTTCACCGTGAAATTCGGATGGATTCCCGGGCCCAGCCGGCTCGATGCGCGCGCCGAGCCGCCGCCGTTCATGACGGGAATGCTGACGATCGACGCCCTGGCCGCGGGGCAGTTCGGCACGTTCCTCAATGCGCTGCACCATCTCGTGCTGCCGTCCTTCGTGCTCGGCTGGACGGTGACCGGCATCATTTCGCGACTGGTGCGGGCGAGCATGCTCGACGCCCTCGGGCAGGACTACATCCTCGCCGCGCGCGCCAAGGGCGCGGGCGAGGCGCGCACGCTGCTGCGCCACGCGCTGCCGAACGCCATGATACCGACCCTGACGATCATCGGCTATTCCTTCGCTTACCTGATCACGGGCGCGGTGCTCACCGAGTCGGTTTTTGCCTGGCCCGGCATAGGCTCCTACGCCGTCGATTCCGCGCGCACCCTCGATTACCCGGCGATCATCGGCGTTTCCCTGATCGGCGCCTCGGCATTCCTGCTGGCGAACCTCGTCACCGATGTCGCCTATGCCTACGCCAATCCTCGCATCCGACTGGAGTGATCCCATGTCCACCGCTATGGGCGCGAGAGCGCATTGGATACACGGTCTTGCACTTCGGCCCGCCTTGGTCGCCGGCCTGCTGATCATCGGCTTCTGGATCGTCGTGGCGCTGACGATCGACGTCTGGACCGTCTACGACCCGCTCAAGATCGTGGCGCGAAAGCTGCAAGAGCCGTCGCTGCGGCACTGGCTCGGCACGGATGCGCTCGGACGCGACGTGATGACGCGCACGCTTTACGGCGTCCGCTATTCGCTGGCCATTTCCGTGGTGGTCGTGGTCTGTTCTGTCGTGATCGGCTCGCTGGTCGGTGCGATCGCCGGATTTTTCGGCGGCTGGACCGACGGTATCTTGATGCGCATCGTCGATGTCACGCTGGCCTTCCCGCCGGTTCTGCTGGCCATGGCCGTGGCCGCCTCCCTCGGGCCGGGGCTGCAGAATGCGGCGATCGCGGTCATCGTGGTCTGGTGGCCGGTCTATGCGCGCCTGATGCGCGGCCAGGTGCTGGACGTGATTTCGCGCGATCATATCGAAGCCGCTCGCGCGGGGGGCGCTTCCTCCTATCGCCTGCTCACCAAGCATATCCTGCCGCTGTCGTGGACGCCGACGATCATCAGCGCCACCATGGATTTCGGCCAGGTCGTCCTGCTTGCCGCCTCGCTCAGCTTCATCGGTCTGGGCGCTCAGCCGCCGGCTCCGGAATGGGGCGCGATGATCTCGGACGGCGCGGCGCATTTCTACTCGTGGTGGATCGCCTTCGGTCCCGGCATGGCCATCCTGATGCTCGGGCTCGGCTTCAATTTCGTCGGCGATGCGCTGCGCGACATCCTCGACCCGAGGGAGCACTGAGACATGGCGGAGACGGCCCCCCTGCTTCAAGCGAAAGACCTGCGCGTGACGCTGCGCAGCGGCATCGAAATCGTGCGCGGCGTGAGCTTCACCGCGAAGGCCGGCAAGGTTCTCGGCATCGTCGGCGAGTCCGGCTCCGGCAAGTCGATCACCATGCGCGCGGTCATGGGTCTCTCCCCACCGGGATCGGTGATTTCGGGCTCGATAAAATTGCGCGGCGAGGAACTGGTGCGCGCACCGGAACGGCGCATGCGGGCGCTGCGCGGCAGCAGGATCGGGCTGATCTTCCAGGATCCGATGACGGCGCTCAATCCCGTTGTTACCGTCGGCAAGCTGATCGCCGAGGCCGTCCGCCTGCACAATCCCGGCATGCCGGCCCAGAAGGCATGGCAACGGGCCGTCGAATTGCTGGAACTCGTGTCGGTGCCCGAGCCGGACGTTCGCGCCAATCAGTATGTCCACGAATTCTCGGGCGGCATGCGCCAGCGCGCCATGATCGCGATGGCGGTCGCCAACAATCCGGACGTGCTGATCGCCGACGAACCGACGACGGCGCTCGATGTCACCGTCCAGGCGCAGATCCTCGATGTCCTCAAGGGCTTGCAGGACAGGTTTTCCATGGGCCTCATCCTGATCACGCATGATCTGGGGGTCGTTGCCGGCGCGGCGGACGACGTGATCGTCATGTATGCCGGCAAGATCATGGAAAGCGGCAGCGTCCGGGATATCTTCTACCGCACGCGGCATCCCTACACGCACGGCCTGCTGTCCTGTCTGCCGAAGATCTCAGGCGAACAGTCGCGGCTCGAACCCATTCCCGGCAGCCCGCCCCTGCTCAGCGCCAGGCCGAAGGGCTGCCCGTTTCACCCGCGCTGTCCCATGGCGCGCGACGTCTGCCGCGTCGATGAACCCGCGCTGCGTCCGGTGGACAACGTGCTGACCGCCTGCCACTTCGCGGAGCAACTGCGCGATGGCCTTGCCGGCGGGACGAATACGGAGGCGGAACGCGCATGACCCTAGACAGATCAACGGGTTTCTCCAGCACCGAGCCGATCCTGACCGTGCGTAACGTCACCAAGGATTTCGACGTGAAGGGCGGCCTGCTCGGCTGGCGCTCGGTGCGCAAGGTCAAGGCCGTCGGCGGCGTCTCCTTCGATCTGGCAAAAGGCGAAACCCTCGGCCTGGTGGGGGAATCGGGCTGCGGAAAATCGACGCTCGGCCGCTGCCTCCTGCGGCTCGTCGAGCCGACCTCCGGCGAGGTGAGCTTCAAGGGCACCAACCTCTCCAGCCTGTCGGCCGAGGAGATGCGCAAGTTTCGCGGCAATCTGCAGATCGTGTTCCAGGATCCGCTCGCATCGCTTCATCCACGCATGAAGATCCGCGACATCATCGCCGAGCCTCTCCGTCTCGTCGGAGTGACCGGCAGGCCCGCGCTCGACAGGGCGTTCGAACTGCTCGACCTCGTTCGTCTCGCGCCTGAACATGGCGAGCGCTATCCGCACGAACTGTCGGGCGGCCAGCGGCAGCGCGTCGGCATCGCACGCGCATTGGCGCTCGAGCCGGAGGTGCTGGTGCTCGACGAGCCGGTCTCGGCACTCGACGTCTCGGTGCAGGCGGGCGTGCTGAACCTGCTCGGGGAATTGCAGGAGAGGCTGGGCATCGCCTATGTATTCATTGCCCATGATCTCGCGGTGGTCCGGCATGTCTCGGACCGCGTCGCGGTGATGTATCTCGGCAAAATCGTCGAGATCGGCGCGGCATCGCAGATCTACGGAGCACCGGCCCATCCCTATACCAGGGCGCTGCTGTCCGCCGTGCCCCTGCCCGACCCCGACGCGGAGCGCGCGCGCCGCCGGATCACGCTCAAGGGAGACGTGCCGAGCCCGCTCAACGTGCCGTCGGGCTGTCCCTTCCGCACCCGCTGCTGGAAAGCACAGGACGTGTGCGCGAATGTCGCCCCGGAACTCGACGCCATCGAGGCCGGACATCGCGCCGCATGCCACTTCCCGGAACGCGGAGGACAGACCGCCGGCATTATGGACACCACGACCGCGGAGGTAACGAGATGACGCCCCATGGCGCCGATCATATGCCGCTCGTTTTCGGCGCCATCGCCGACGACCTGACGGGCGGCCTCGAACTGGCCTCGATGCTGATCGCGCGGGGTGTTCCAACGACACTTTCAATCGGTCCCGGAGCGCCGGCCCGCTACGGCAGCGCCCATGTCTTCGCACTGAAATCCCGGGTCGCGCCCGCTTCCGAGGCGGTCGGAGCGACGCTCGAAGCGCTGGAGCGCCTCATCGAACAGGGTGCGCGACAAATCTTCTTCAAATACTGCGCCACCTTCGATTCCACCCCAGCCGGCAATATCGGCCCCTGCGCGGAGGCGATCCTGGACCGGCTCGGCGCGCGGCAGGCGCTTTTCGTTCCGGCGCTCTGCGAGACGCGGCGCACCGTCTATCTCGGTCATATGTTCGGGGGCGCCCAGCTCCTGGCGGAATCGCCGAAGCGGCTCGATCCGCTGACGCCGATGACGGACTCCAACCTCGTCCGCGTCCTGCAGGCCCAGAGCCAAAAGCAGGTCGGTCTCATCGACTATACGGTGGTCGACCAGGGCCCGGAGGCGATACGCAGCCGCCTGGAGGCAACAGCCGGAACGTCATTCTTCCTGTGCGATACGCTCTATGAGCGTCATCTCGCCTCGCTCGCCGCGGCAGCCGTCGATGCGCCGCTGTTGACGGGCAACTCGTCCGTCGCAGCCCATCTGCCGCCCCTGTGGTTCGAGAACGGCCTGGCGCCCGCACCCGCGCCCGTGCGGCTCGATGGTGTGGATGGCCCCGGAGCGGTGCTGGTGGGCAGTCTGGCGGAGCAGACGGCCGCCCAGCTCGATCGCTTCGCGCAATCGCACGGGGTTTTCAGCATCGACATCGGTCAGGCCTATGCCGGCCGCGACGTCGTCTCAGATGCCAAGCGGTTCGCCGCGACCGAAACGGCTGCCGGCAGGGACTTCGCGATCAGCACCAGCCTGCCGCAAACCCGTGTCGAAGCCCTGCAGGCCGCGCACGGCCGGCTTGAAACCGGGGCCAAAGCCGAGGCCATCCTTTCGGAAATCGCCCGGTCGATCGTGCTCGACCATGGCGTCCGGCGGCTGGTCGTGGCGGGCGGCGAGACGTCAGGCGCGGTGGTGCGAGCGCTCGGCATAACCGATCTCGATGTTGGCCCCTATCGCGAACCGGGCTTTTCCCGGTCGGTCGCCGCGCAACCTTTTCCCATTGCCCTGATGCTGAAGTCCGGAAAGCTCGGCGACGTCGATATCTTCGCCTCGGCGCTCGACGACATGCGTCGCCCGATCTGCGAAGCGCCGGTTCTCGACCGTTGGCCTCCGAAAGTTTGACCCGATGATCCTATCCTCCCAAGACCTTCGCCAATCCTTGATCGACGCTTCGATCGACGCCGAAATCCAGCGCATCAACGTCGGAACGACAGGCAATATGAGCGTGCGCACGGATCAAGGCATGCTCATCACCCCGAGCGGCATTCCGCCGCGCGAGCTTGCGCCGGACATGATCGTCGCGATGGATCTCGACGGCGACTGGTCAGGCAAAGTCAAGCCGTCCAGCGAGTGGGCGCTGCATTCTGCCCTCTACAGGAGGCGCCCGGAGATCCGGGCGGTGGTGCATGCCCATCCGGATCACTGTGTCGCGCTCTCCTGCGCGCGCATCGGGCTGCCCGCCTTCCACTACATGATCGCCGGCTTCGGCGGCGATGACGTGCGCTGCTCGCGCTATGCCACGTTCGGATCGCCGGCGCTTGGGGAAGCCACCGTCGAGGCGATGGAAAATCGAACCGCCTGCCTGCTCGCCAACCACGGCATGGTCACGGCGGGATCCACTCTGGCGGACGCTTACGGCCGGGCGCTGAAGCTCGAGACGCTCGCACGCCAATACATGCTTTGCAGATCCTTCGCTGAACCTGTCCTGCTCAACAGGAACGAGCTGGTCGAAGTCGAGCAACGTTACAAGACCTACGGGCGGCAAGACGCGCTGAAGGCGTGAAAGGGAGAGACGAAGATGGAACACAAGCTCATCAACAGCCGCGACAATGCACTGCTGGCGCGGGCCGGCAAGGTGGTGCCGAACGGCGTTTGGGGACACATGGCCACGCGCGCGATCGGCCCGGGCTATCCGCAATTCTTTGCGAAATCCGACGGATGCCGCGTCTGGGACGTCGATGGCAATGAGTATATCGATTTCATGTGCGCCTGGGGTCCGAACATACTGGGCTACAAGCAGGCCGATGTCGATCGGGCCGCCATCGACCAGATCGCCATCGGCGATATCGGCAACGGCCCGACCGAAGTCATGGTGGAATTGGCGGAGACGCTGGTCGACACGATCGACTATGCCGACTGGGCTCTCTTCCAGAAGAACGGCACCGACGCGACCACCACCTGCGTCTCGGTTGCGCGCGCCGCCACCGGCAAGCGCAAGATCCTGGTGGCTCGCGGCGCCTATCACGGCGCGGTTCCGTGGTGCTCGCCCTCGCTCATTGGCGTGACGGCGGAGGACCGCGCCCACCTGATCCAGTTCGATTACAACGACGTCGCCAGCCTCGACGAGGCCGTGGTGCAGGCCGGCGACGACCTGGCGGCGATCATGATGACGGCCTATCGCCACGACGTGAACCGCGATCAGGAAATGCCCGACGAAGCATTCCTCAGGCATGCGCGCGCCATCTGCGACCGGATGCAGGCGGCGCTGATCCTTGACGATGTCCGCGCCGGCTTCCGGCTGGACCTGCGCGGCAGCTGGGCGCGCTACGGTGTCAAGCCGGATCTCGGCGCCTATTCGAAATCCATCGCCAATGGCTGGCCGCTCGCCGCGGTGGCGGGCAGCCGGAGCATGCTGGAAGGCGCCTCCAGGATATTCGTGACCGGCTCCTTCTGGTACGGATCCGCCGCCATGGCCGCCGCGCTGAAGACCATTGAAATTCTCAGGACGACGGACGCTCTTGCTCATACAGAAGCCATGGGCCAGCGGTTTCGCGATGGGCTGGCGGAGATCGCCACCCGCCACGGCTTCGAATTGAGCCAGACCGGTCCGGTGCAGATGCCGATGGTCCGCTTCGTCGACGATCAGGATCTCGCGATCGCCAACATATTCTGCGCGGCGGCCCTGCGCCACGGCATATACCTGCATCCGCGGCACAACATGTTCCTGTGCGCCGCTCACCAGCCCGCGGATATCGATCGCGCGCTCGAGGCAGCGGACGCCGCCATGAGGGACACGGCGAGAACGGCAAAATAGCACCTGGGCTGGACACGATGGCGGGCGGAAGGCTTGAGGAACCCGTCGTTCGCGGCTTTACCGCAGCAATCGAGGGCAGAATGAAGGATCATGCCGATGCCGGCACGCGATAAAACTTGCTGCGATCCCCGCCGCACCTTTTCGATAGCACTCGCATCTCTCGAGCCCGCGCTGCATGCCGCATTGCTGTCCATCGAGCCCTTTCGGGCGGCGAACAGGCTGAGCCAATCGCCACTGTTCCAGATAGACTTCCTATCGGCCAGGAATGACCGGCGCCCGTCGATGGACATCGCCCTGCGCCCCACCGCCTCGCTCCATGACAGCAAGATCTATGATCTGATACTGCTGCACTCCTCCTATGAATTCAGCGACGACAGGAAGAGCGCGCTCTTCCGATGGCTGCGCCGGCAGGCGGCGTCCAGAGCGCATATCTGCGCGCTGGACGCGGCGCCCCTGCTGCTTGCGGAAGCCGGTCTCCTCAGGGGCTACCGGGCCACCAGCCACTGGAGCACGATCCCGTCCTTCAGAGAGCTTCATCCGGAAACGGATGTCGTCGAACAGCTTTTCGTCGTGGATCGTGACCGCTCGACGTGTGCGGGGCAGCTGGCAAGCCTGGACTTGTCGTTGCATATGCTCGAGCGCTTTTGCGGAAGCGCCCTGGCGGAGCTTGTCGCCAACGAAATCGTCTATCCCGCCGCGAGGGCCGACCACTGCCCGCAGCGCCAGATCGTCAACCATACGGCATGGCAGACGAACCCCTTCCTGGCGCGGGCGCAGCAGCTGATGCAGGAGACCATAGAAGAGCCGCTGTCGATCGAGGCTCTGGCGGGGCGTTGCGGAATTTCCGTCCGGGAGCTGCAATACCTCTTCCGCAAATACCTCAAGGCCAGCCCGAAGAGCTACTATCTGACCTTCCGGCTGCAACGGGCCAAGGAGCTCCTTCTCTATAGCCCGATGAGCGTCGGCGAGACCGGACTGGCCTGCGGATTTTCTTCTCCGGGGACCTACTTCCGGGCCTTTCGCGCCCGCTACAAGTCAAGCCCGACCAGCTACCGGAAAGCCTTCCGGGAGAGTGGCGCGCGCCCGGACGGACGTCGACTTTACTAAAGGTCGTCAGGGAAAAGTCGGATCCGGTTTTCCGAAAAGACAAACAGGAACAAAAAGACTTTGAGTCTGCCTGGCTCAGAATGAAACTGGCGGGCTCCAAGCGTTCATACGAGAAAATCGATCAGCCGCCGGATTCAGTGCGGTTTACCGTGACTGGAAACACCTTGAGCTGGTTCATGAAGTGGTCGGGGATCCATTCGGCCGGCGCCTCGGCATTGCGAAGCTCGACGCCCTGCGCGGCGAACTCCTCCAGCAACACCCTCGTCAGCATCACACCCACATAGCGCCCAGGGCAAATATGGATCCCTGACCCGAAGGTCGTGAGGCCGGTCTGCGGGCGACCCATGTCGAAACGCTCGGGCTCGGGGAAAACGGATGGATCGTGATTGCCTGCCGCCCACATCATGACGACCTTGTTCCCGGCGGGCAGGACCAATCCGTCGAAGTGGAAGTCTCGCAGGATGTAGCGGTTGAGGGTGAGGACAGGGGGTTCGAGCCGAAGCGCTTCCGCGATTGCCCGTGGCAGGGTTTTCGGCGCCGCGAGCACACTCGCCAGCGCTTCCGGGTTCTGGAGCAAGGCGTGGAAGGTATTGGCCGCCGCCAGCGCCGCCGTGTGAAATCCATCGACGAGATTACCGGCGAGAACCGCTCCGACCGATTTCGGCACCAGACCCACCTCTTGGGGGTCGTCGGGAAAGTCGAGCTCCCTCAATCTCGCAGCGATTTCCAGCATGGCGGGATCGCCCTCTTCCATTCCCCGTATCGAAGCCTGGTCGAGAATCCTTGCGTATTCGGCGAAAGCCTGGTCGAGGACCTCCAGATCCTCACGACTGCGATGGGCATGGAAAAGCCTGGTCATGTCGTGGGCGCATCGGCCGATCGCCATCGTTTCCTCATCCGTCAGGCGAAGGAGCTTGCTCCAGAAGCCGACGACCACGGCATCCGCCACAGTATGGACCAAGTCGACGGTCTCGCCGTTCCTTATCCGGAAGATAATCTCGCGTGCGACCTCGCGCGCCGGTTCTTCCATCTGGCTGACCTGCTTGGGACCGAGCCAGTTCAGCAACAGGCGGCGCGCCGGGCCGTGCAGAGGCGGATTGAAGGTAAAGACCTGGCTTGCAATGACCTCGCCGATTTCCCAGCCCGGCAGTCGCTCCGGGCTGGCATTCTCCTTGAAGCGATTGGGATACATCCTGCCGATGGGTACATTGCCGACTTCGGGCGCGGTCCCGAATAGCGTCAGGTCGGCATGGCGGAAGACCACGAGCTGGTTTTCCGGCGTACGAAGAAACCGCGGCTCTTTCGTGCTGAAGACTCGCCGGCAGAAGGCGCGAAAATTGTCTCTGCCGCCGGAAAAGCCGAAGTCGGCTGTGGTGGGGAGTAACTGGATATCGAGATGCTTCGCCATTCGTTTGTCCCTGTTCTGGATCGCCTTGACTACTCTTCCGGGGCCACTTCGACCCTGAGGCAATCGATGCCGGCGGCGATAGTCACTTGGCAGGCAAGCCGGGAGAGCGGCGTCTGTTGCAGCAGCGTATCGAGCATTTCACTCTCGTCGATACAGGGCTCGGGCAGCAAACCTTCCGCCTCCACATAGACGTGACAGGTCGCACATGAACAGTTTCCACCGCACATCGCCGAAATCTCTTCGACGCCTGCATCCCGGAGTATTTCCAGGAGCGAACCGCCGATGCGACCATCACTTTCCCGGCTTTTTCCGTCGCGCCCGGTAACATGAAGCCTGAATGTGTTCGTCATCGGCGCTTTCCTGTCGTTTGTCGTCGGTTTCAAATCTTGGCCCGCTTTGTCGACATCAGTCGCCTCCATGCCAGGCAATCGACGTGTTGCCCGCAATAAAGCGGCGCCGATTTCGTCCTTCAGGAAGGCATTCGATAACAAGGGGCGCTGATGATTTGGCGCCGGCTCTGCGCCGAGCAGCCATGCCGCACCTCCAGAGCCACTCGATCTCTTGACGGCGTCGACGCTCGATCCGGCCTGGCCGGCGCCGATAATCGCAATTCTGTTCGCAAGCGAAGTCATCGATAGCTGATCTTGTTCAATGTCGGTGCGGAAATGATGTGACCCGATAACCATAACTGCCTCCCCCAAAGGCACGCTCGCAGAATCCGCTAAGCTCAGTGCATGACGCGACAAAAGCAGTGACCGCGCCACCAGACCAAGTTTGGACGGCCGGTTGGACACAACAGGCGAGCGCTGTGAGGCCTCATCGTTGGAAAGGAATACGCAACGCGATGGGCGCCCTTGGCCTGGAGGTCGCGGCGAGGTTGACGTCCATTCCCTTCTTGAACTCAAGAGCTGCTCGCTCTGCGATTTGATGTCTGTCCCCATGCATGCGGTGGGCGCCCAGCGGTCTCTACAGCGAGGGGGAAGCTTTTTAAACGCCTCCACCGCAGGGCATTGACATATAATTAGGTGCCATATTATATGCCGCCGCATGACATTTCTTGAACAAAAGCACCTTGCCCTGCTCGACGAGGCGCAACGCCGTGGACAGACGGGCATTGGCAACATGCGGCTCTGCTTCGAGGTCCTGGCGCTGGCCTCGGGCATCGACCGGGCCTGCGCCTTACGCCTTGCGCCGCATCACCTCTCGGAAGGGAAATTCGTTCTGCTGTTCCTGCTGCGCGACCGTCCGGAAGGGCTCGCGCCGCATGAGCTGGCGGAACGGGCCGGCGTCACGCGCGCCACGATTACCGGCCTGGTTGACGGGTTGGAGCGGGATGGCTTCCTTGCCCGCCATGACGTCAAGGGAGATCGGCGCAAGGTGTCGGTGCGCCTGACGGCCAAAGGACAGGCCATGGCGCTCGATCTGTTCAACGAACATAGCCGATGGATTGCGTCGCTGTTTGCGGGGCTCGACCGGCACGAATGCGAGACCCTTGGCGTCCTGCTGCGGCGCGTCTGGCGCAACGTCGACATGCCGGCGAAGGACAGCGCGACCATGGCTGCCGGTGATGCGCGGTGAGCGCCGGCCGCTCGGGAAAACGTGTCGCGGATATCGAGCCGGCCCGGCTCGGTCTGCTCAATGCCGGCGCCGTCGAGGCCGCCACGCTGGCCGAGTGCCTGGCCATGGATTTCGCCGCCCTGATGCGCGCCGTTCTGCCAACGATCGGGGACGACGCCATCGCGACGATGGAGCGCGCGGCGAAAGAGGGCATTTCGCGGCGCATGGCGCTGGCGGCCCGCCTGATCCATGGGCGGCGCGGTCTCGTCACCCTGGGCGAACTGCGCGGCCATGCATCCGATATCGTGCGCGGCTGGGCCTGTTTCATGATCGGCACGGCCGAGGACATGTCCCTTGCCGCCCGGCTTTCCGCGATCCGGCCCTTTGCCGACGATTCCCATTTCGGGGTGCGGGAATGGTCGTGGATGGCGGTGCGCCCGCATATCGCCGCCGATCTCGACAACGCGATCGCGCTGCTGGCTGCCTGGACGGCCGAACCGTCCCCGCGGCTGCGGCGCTTTGCCAGCGAGGCAACCCGGCCGCGTGGCGTGTGGTGCGCTCATCTTGGCCCCTTGCGGCAACAGCCGGACATGGCGCTGCCGATCCTCGAACCGCTCCGGGCCGACCCCGCTGCCTATGTGCAGGACTCCGTTGGCAACTGGCTGAACGACGCCGGCAAGGACCGCCCCGACTGGGTGCGGTCGCTGTGCGCAAAATGGTCTGCCGCATGCGCCACGCCCGCAACCGCCCGAATCTGCAAGCGCGCCCTGCGTTCCATCGACCGCAAGGGCTGACATAGGAAAGGACCGCGCGTATGGCGCACTATCTGGCCGAACTCTATTCTCCGAAACCCGCATGGCTGGCGCTCGACCAGGACGGCCGCCGCCGGTTTTTCGAGGCGGTCGGCTCCGGCATGGCCACACTGTCGGCCCTTGGCGTCGAAGCGATCGCCCTGGGCGAGACGGATGCCGCGATCCTCCATGCTCCGTCGCAAAAATTCTTCGCGATCTGGCGCGCGCCCGATGCGACGGCGATGGCCGCCCTTGTGTCGGGCATCGCCGCGTCCCGATGGCATGACTATTTCGACACGATCAACGCGACCGGCCCCGGCGTCGATCTGGGCGGCCATCTGACGCAACTCGCGGCGCTGTAACGCGCCGCGATCTTTTGCAAACGGAGGGAGAGCGGAGAAGGCTCCCGATGCGGTCGGCGCCTGTTTTCCCGCTCGGCGGCGAAACAGGCTATGGCCGCGGACCGGAACACGGCTTCGACAAGGATCGCCGGCCCCGTTCAACCGGAGCGAAAGACGACGCGGTTTCGTCCCTTCGCCTTCGCTTCATAAAGCGCCAGATCGGCGCGCCGGACGAAAGAATCGAGGCTTTCGCCGCCGCCCCGGGCGCCCACCAGGCCGATGCTCGCCGTCATGTTGATGACCGTGCCCGGCGCGACGGGAAAGCTCGCGGCGGCGATGCGCCCGCGCAACCGTTCCGCCACCAGAAGCGCTTCCTTTCGGCCGTTCATCGGCAGGAGCGCGACGAATTCCTCCCCGCCCCAGCGCGCGACCAGGTCGTTCGCGCGAAGGGCCTCGCGCATGACGGCGGCCAGGTTGCGGATCGCGGTATCGCCGGCATCGTGCCCATGCCGGTCGTTGACCTGCTTGAAGAAGTCGATGTCCAGCATCATGAGGAAGAAACGGCACCCTTCGCCAGGCCCCTCGCGGATCGCCCGTTCCGCCGCCTCCGTGAATCCCCGCCTGTTCTGCAGGCCGGAAAGCGGGTCGGTATTCGCCAGCCGCTCGAGCTCCCGGTTTTCCCGGACCCAATCCGAGAGGTCGCGGATCACCGCCATCATCATCGATCCGCTGCGCAAAATGGTGATGCCCAGGGAAACCTCGCTGCCGTCGTGCCGCCGGCCGAGGATGTGCGCCTGTCGGTTCCCCATGCGGCGCGACTGGGCCTCTCCTTGCGCGAAGGCGCGCACGCGAAACTGATGGCGGGCGCGATACTCCTCCGGCAGCAGGACCTCGATCGGCCGGCCGGCAAGCTGCCCGTCGGGCCAGCCGAACAGCCGCTCGACCGCGGGATTGCAATAGAGAATCGTCGAATGCTCGTCGATGACGACGATCCCGTCGGAGATGCTCTCGACGATCCTCCTGAAGAATTCGGGTTCCGGCGAACCATGAACCCTTTCCTGTTTCTGCAGCGCGCAACCCATGGATGGCCCCTTTATGCGCATCGCAGCCGGGTTACCCCGCCGGACGGTGCCAGCGGATCCCGGCGGGCGGCGCCGGCCTTTTCCGTCACGAAGGCCTGAAGCATCGTGGCGATGCGGCCGACGTCGAGCGTGAGCGTCTGGGTCGCGGCATTCGCCTCCTCCACCATGGCGGCATTGCGCTGCGTGGTCCGGTCGAGGACATGAAAGGATCCGTTGATCTCCTGCAATGCGATGGACTGCTCGCGCATGGCGGTCACGATCGCATCGACATGGTGCTCGATTTCCTGGACGCGCCCGGACATGTCGGAAAGCACGGTCGCGGTCTCGCCGACCAGTGCGACGCCCCTGTTCACCTGATCGGCCGAAGCGCCGATCAGCGCCTTGATCTCCTTGGCGGACCGCGCGGAGCGTTGCGCAAGCTCGCGAACCTCCTGCGCGACGACGGCAAAGCCCTTGCCGGCGTCGCCGGCCCGCGCCGCCTCCACGCCGGCGTTCAGCGCCAGCAGGTTGGTCTGGAAGGCGATCTCGTCCATCGTGGCGATGATGTCGCCCATCTGCCGCGACGCCGCCTCGATCCCGCCCATGGCCTCGGCCGTCTTCGTCATCACCGCGCCGGATCGTTGCGCATCCGCCCGCGTGCGCTCGACGAGGTCGCCCGCCTCGCAGGCGCGCCGGCCGGTATCGGACACGGTGGCGGAAATCTGCTCCACGGCAGCGACCGCTTCCTCCAGCGTGGAGGCCTGTTGCTGCGTGCGTTGGGCGAGGTCGTCAGCCGACATGCTCAGCTCCCGGATGCTGGCGTTCATCTCCGCCGTGCCCGTGCTGATCTGCTCGATGGTTCCCGCGAGTTGCTCGAAGGCGGCATTGAAGTCGTTGCGCAGCGCGTGGTAGGCCTCCGGCAGGTCGGCGTCGATGCGATAGCCGAGATTGCCGGCCGCGACCTGCGCCATCGCTGCGCCGAAAACCTTGGTCACCATCATGCGCTCTGCCGCGATGGCGGCCGCCTGCGCCTCCTGTTTCGCACGCTCGGCCTCGTCGATATAGACGGAGATGGCGAGATCCATGTCGAGAAAGACGGCCTTGGCGAGGCCGCCGAGCGCCCGTGCGAGGCTCTCGGCGTCGATGGCGGGCCGCGAGAGCAGCCTGCCCCTGGGAAAGAATTCACGAACTGCCGCCGCGATCAGGTGATCGAGTATGATCGAATAGCCGCCGATATACCAGCGCGGCTCCAGTCCGAGCCGTGCATGGGTCGCGCCGATGCGCCGCACGTTGGCGGCGTAGTCGTCGTTGAATTCGCCGTTGGCGATGTTCTTCCAGTGGCTCGTCTGTGCGCCCCTCGCGCGGCCGATATGGTCGTCGGTGGCAAACATGCGCGAAACCTCGTCGGTGAGGCGCACCTGTGCGTAGAGTTTGTCGAGGGCGACCGGAAGCTCTCTTTCCACCACCGTCTTCAAAGAGCGGACGGCGGCGCAGGTCTCGGGCGAGAGCTGCATGAAGGCCATGCGTTTCTCAAGTCCCCGGCTGTCCGACGCGCGGTGTGGGTTGGATAAGTTGCTCATAGGCTTCCTCTGCTTGGAAAACGATGGATGTGGAGAGCCGCTCCGGCGGGGACCGGCGGCGTCGGCGCCGGCCTCATGCGACGGATGCGCTGCCTCCGGGATTGCGCTCGCGCAACGCCCGCTCGGCGCGTATGATCGTGTGCCTGGGATCGGGATGGCCGTCATATTCCACCACCGCGAATGTCAGGCTGTTGTCGAAGAAGGGAGCGCCCTCCACCGTGAAATGCGTGGCGGCATAGCGTTCGGCGACGGAGGATGCGAAGGTCGAGGCCTTGCGCGCATCCGCTTCGACCCGGATGATGAGGAAAGTCCCCTGCCCCATCCGGAAGACGGAATCGCCGGTGCGGGCGACGTTGAAGAGCATGCTTGCCGTCTGCTGGATGACCGAATCGGCGCCCGCATGGCCGAGTTCGCGGGTGATCTGGTCGAGTTTGTTGATTTCGAACAGAACGAGCGAGAACGGCCGGCGCTGCGCCTTCTGGATCTCGATCTCGCGCAGCAGCACCGTCGTCAGGAAGCGCTTGTTGAGCAGACGGGTGAGCGGATCGCGTGTCCTGTCGGTCTCCGCGCTCTGGTCGAAGAGCATGGCCAGCAGACTGCCGATCCTGTCGACCATGACCTTGATCGACAGGATCGTCGAGACCCGCTCGGCCGGCGGCGGGTCCGCGCTCAGTCGCTCGATCAGGGAGTCCACCTTGTCGATGGCCGTCGCGATCGCCTCGTATTCGCCGGAATGGGAGAAGAAAAGGTTGGCGCGGTGAAGGAACCACAGGCCGAAATCCGACTGGCCGAGCGGAACGACGTTTGGCGCGCCGAACGAGGTCTGCATCTCGTAGAAGATCTGTTGCGCCCATTCGGCGAGTGCGGCGCGCTGGCGCTCCCGCTCGGCCGCCAGATCCTTGCCGAGCGCGAAGAGCCGGAAAACCTCGTCCGACCGCACGGAGCGCTCGGATGCCTGCATATAGGCAACCATCATCACCGCCAGGGCCAGGTCGATCAGGTTGGAGACAAAGCGGATGGCATCGGCGCCGTCGACCTGCTCGAGCCTGATCTGGCCGAGACGCTCGACGATGGCGGCCTTGATTTCCCGAAACCCCTTCATGATCAACAGCACGGGGATCTGGATTCGGGCATGAATCGCGCCGATGTCGAGAAGCGAGGCGAAAGTGCGCTCGATATCGAGAGGCTCGGCCGAAAAGATGCTGACGAGCCAGCTTGCGAGCGAGGCATGCAGCCGCCGGCTGACCGTTTCCTGGTCGAGATAGAACCGGGCGTTCGGCTGCTCCAGCATGACCGTGTAGAAACGGGCGGCGTGCGCGCGTGCGGACACGCGGACGACTTCGGAGACCGCCCTGCGCGACTGCGGCGCAACGCTGGCGTTCAGCGCTATCAGTTCCTGCTTCAATGCAGCAATATATTCTTCGTCTAATGAATTGTTTCTAAGCATTTACCTAGTCCGCCAAATAATTTTGACAAATTCACTTATCTCATGTCGCACTTAAAGCTGGCTTGTGGCAAATCTGAATTATAGTTCACAAGTCGTTAATCTTCATTGATTTATGTTAATAATACTCTTTGCCGGCCGTTTTTCCCGAGAACAAATTATCAATTGTGAAGTCCGGGATATGTGTACCCTGCGGCAAAACCGAACAGGAAAGGCAGATGCCGCCGTCTTGTGGGGCGAGCCGTCTTCGAAGGTCCCTAGACGGTCTCACCAGACAGGACCATGGACAGGAACCTTCGCAGGAGCGATGGGTCGAACTGGCCGTGCGATTGAAGCATCACACCGATTGCCTCCGTCGATGACCAGGCCGGCTTGTAGGGGCGGATCGTCGTCATGGCTTCGTATACATCGCAGATCGCCGCCAGCCTGGCGGCAAACGGAATGCCGTTGCCTTTGAGACCGAACGGATATCCCCTGCCGTCATGGCGTTCGTGATGATGCAGGCAGATCTCCAGCACGAGAGGCGGAACGTCGTCGAACTGCCGCAGCATTTCATGACCGCGCGCAGGATGGCTCCTGACGATCGCCAGTTCCTCGCCGCTGAGCTTTTTCCGGCTGGACAGGATTTCGACGGGCACGGCCATTTTGCCGATGTCATGAAGCAGCCCGCCGACGGCGAGCGTTCGAACGGATGCTTCCGAAAGCCCGAGGGCGCGTCCGAAGGAAACCATGAGCGCGCTGACGGCAAGGGAGTGAAGATAGGTCGATTCGTCCCTCGATTTGAGCCGGGAAACGCCGATTATCGCCACGACGCTGTCCTGCGCCGTTTCGACGATGTGGTCGGCCACCAGGTGGGCGCTGTCGAGGTCCGGCAGGCCCGACAGCCGGGCTTCGCTGAAAAGGTGGCGGATGACCGGTTTCGTTTCCTTTATGATCGCCTTGGCCGCGTGAATCTCGTTGGAGGAAAAACGGCTCAGCAGCGCTGTTTCATGGCTTGCCGCGGTCTCGTCGGCGGCCAGATCGGCTCCGTTTTTCGTATTGATGACAAGGCTTATGATCTTGCTGTTGTGGATATCGGCCAGTTCTTCGGGCGAAGCGATGAGAAAGCCCTCCTTGTAAGTCTTGTCGTCTCTACGGCTTTCCACCTCTTCCACGTACATGCCCAATCGAGCCTGGTGCGTGCGGATGCGTTTTCTCATGTCGCCCCCCGGACGATGATCGTATTTGCTGGTCGCGGTTGATTGTTCGGTCCCGACTGCCCGTGACCCGGATCTGCGCCGGAACCGCCGCAGCGCGACAACCGAGCGCTGGCGTGACCCATCTTCACCGCTTCCCGTGGGCATTTCGATAAGTCGTCTCGAGAAATGCGGGCAGGATTTATTCACAAAGCCTAATATCGGTTAAGCCTTTTTCGGGAACCGATCTCCTGGACCGGAACTTGCAGATGCGACCCTGAGAACGGCCGCGCCATCCGCCGCCGCCCGGGTACGAACCGGTGCGCCATCGCCATTTGGCTTCGCGCGACTGCGTCCCGAATAAAACTAACCGCCCTTCAACTCCGCTTGCGGCGACAGAGGAACACAGCGGAAGAGCGCACGGGTCCGCGCCACCTGGAACGGCCGCAGCGGGGCATTGGCCGCCGCGCAGAGATAGAGCTTTTCCGACAGGCGCCGGTTTTCCAGCTTGGCGAAGCGGAAGCGCCCCTCGGAAACGCCCGCCGCCGCATCCAGCCATGTGAGGAAGCTGATGCCCTTGCCCGCCGCGACATATTCGCGGATGAGCGCGATGGAGTTGCTGCGCAGCGCGATATGTGGCTCGGCATGGATGCGGTAGACCTCGGCATCGAGGCGCGGCCAGACCGACAGGCTCGTGTCGGGCAGGCAGAGCGGACGGCCGAGGCAGTTCTCGATGCGAAATGGCGGTTCGCCCGAAGGCGCCAGCGCCGGCGCATAGACCACGCCGAGATCGTAGCTTCGCTCGTCATAGACCCGAAGCTCCGGCAGGCGCGGCACGTTGAAGGCCAGAAGCGCGTCGATCTCGTTGCGGCAGAGCTGGCCGACGAGCGTGCCGGTATCGCCGACCGAAATCTTCAGCGCGGCCGGTTCCTCCTCCGCCTCCAGCCCCGGCAGTTTTTTCGCACACTATGCGCAATTCATTCTAATTGGCGCAAGCCCCCTTCTCGCGCACTCTGAATGCGGGAGTTTCAAGCGTTCAGGAGGAGTGACGAATGCTCGACAGTCAGAACAGGGGACAGGCAACGGAGATCGATCTGCGCAATCTGCGCGAGACGATGAAGATCGCGCAGGAAAGCCGGGCGGCGGGCAACCATCCTTTCGGCGCGCTGCTGGCGGGGCCGGACGGGGCGGTGCTGCTTGCCTCCGGCAACACCTTCAAGGACGACAAGGGCGTCGGCCATGCCGAGATGAATGTCGCACGCGACGCCGCCAAGGCCTATTCGCCGGAATTCCTGGCCGAATGCACGCTCGTCACGTCGGTGGAGCCGTGCTGCATGTGCGCCGGCGGCACCTATTGGGCCGGCATCGGCCGCCTCGTCTACGGCATGACGGAAAAGCGGCTCGCGGAACTGACCGGCGACAACCCCGAAAATCTGACCATGGACATGCCCTGCGAGCATATTTTCGATGCCGGGCAGCGCAAGGTGGAGGTCGTCGGCCCCGTTCCCGCGCTCGAAGGGGAAATTGCGAAAGCGCATGAGGGCTTCTGGTGAGAACCGGAAGCCGGAGCCCTTTCCATTTTCCTTTCAGGAGTTCAGCCCATGTCCCGACAAGCGGACCCAGGCGCGGCTGTGGCCGGCGTCAACGAGACTGCACGACATCATGTCCACCCCGTCGATGAGATTCTGCCGCCGGCCCGCATGGCGGTGCTCGCCCTTCAGCACGTTCTCGTCATGTATACCGGCGCCATCGCCGTTCCCTTCATCATCGGCAGCGCCCTCGGCCTGACACAGGCGCAGATCGCCTATCTCATCCAGGCCGACCTCATCACCTGCGGCCTCGCCACGCTGATCCAGACGGTCGGCTTCTGGCGCTTCGGCGTGCGCATGCCGCTGATGCAGGGCATCACCTTCGCCGCCATCTCGCCGGTCATCGCCATCGGCAGCAACCCCGCGATCCTGGCGGGCGGACCGACCGCCGGCCTGCAGGCGGTCTACGGCGCGGTGATCGCGGCGGGGCTCTTCGCCATCGTCATGGCCCCGCTCGGTCGCTATATCGTCAGGGCCTTTCCCCCGGTCGTCGTCGGCGCCGTGCTGACGGTGATGGGCCTCAGCCTGCTGCCGGTCGCGATCCAGTATGCCGCCGGCGGCTTCGTGCCGGATGCGGGCAAGCCCGCCTATATCGGCCTTGCCTTCCTCGTGCTCGGCGTCATCGTTTTGCTGAACGTGTTGGGACGCGGCTTCGTGAAGAACATCGCGGTCTTCCTCGGGCTCCTCGTCGGCGTCGTCTTTGCCGGACTGATGGGCATGCTGGATTTCAGCGCGGTCAAGGATGCGGCACCGCTCGCCATCGTGACGCCCTTCCATTTCGGCCTGCCCACCTTCCATCCGGTCCCGGTGCTGACCATGTGCCTCGTCGTCGCCATCACCTGGGTGGAATCGGTCGGCGACACCATCGTCGTCGGCGAGATGGTCGGCCGGCCCGCGACGGAACGCACCATCGCCGATCTGCTGCGCGCGGACGGGCTTTCGACCATGCTGGGCGGCATGCTGAACTCGTTCCCCTATACGGCCTTCTCGGAAAACGTGGCGCTGGTGAACATCACGGGCGTGCGCAGCCGCTGGACGGTGGCGCTGGCCGGCGGTTTCCTCGTCGTTCTCGGCCTGTCGCCGGTGCTGGCGACCGCTATCGCCTCGCTGCCCAAGCCCGTGGTCGGCGGCGCCGGTTTCGTCATGTTCGGCACGCTGGTCGTCGTCGGCATGAAAACCCTGCAGAAGATCGACTTCGACACGACCTTCAACAATTTCATGGTGGTGGGCTTAAGCGTCGCCATGGCGATGATCACCATCGTCAAGCCGGACTTCTTCCAGTTCATGCCGGAATGGTCCCAGGTGATCTTCCACTCGCCCGTGATCATGGGTGCGATCACCGCCATCGCCATGAACGCCGCCCTCAACGGGCTGCGCCTGCACGGGCAGGTCGCCATGGTGCATTGACGCCCGGGCGAGCGACTGCCGAAGGCCGGGGCCGCAAGGTTCCCGGCCTTTCGCATGGGTGGCCGAAACGCAGAGGGCTTCATGGCGCATTCGGCATATCGGGCAAGAAAGTGATGCCGATATGCTCGTGCAGCAGCTTGACGGCGTGGTCTTCGTCCCGGTCGAGCGCGGCGTCCATCAACAGGGTGTGATGATCGATCGCCGAGGTCGAATGAAGTATGGCCATCAATGCCGCATCCGTGCGGGTGTCCGACAGAACACCCTGGCGCAGCACGATCAGACGTTGATAGCGCCGGACCTGTCCATGCAGTTGTTCCAGGAATCGGCGCAGCCAGCCGCTATGGCTTCCGCCGACAAGGCGAAGATGGAAATCCTGGTGAGCGATCTCGAATGCCTCGTAAGCCGCCTCGGGCATGCCCTGTTCGAGGGCAGGCGCGCGAGACAGGGCCCGGTGCGCCAGCAGGACGCCCTTTTGCCATTCGTCGTCGCCGACCCTGATGGATTCCCGCAGGAGCTGCGCCTCTATGACCAGGCGTGCGTTCTGGATGTCCTGAAGCTCGGCATAGCTGGCACCGGAAACCCGATATCCGCGATTGCGCGCCGAGGTTACGAGATTCTCGCCCTCAAGCCGTGAAAGCGAGTCCCGCAAGGGCGTCCAGCCGAAGCCATACCGCGCTTCAAGCGCCGAAACGGTCAGAGGATCCCCCG
>JAFKJU010000102.1 GCA_017305935.1 Hyphomicrobiales bacterium
CGCCTGCTCGGCGAGATCGCTGCAAACCGAAAGGCCTGACCGCTCTTGCGGCTCAGTTGCCGAGACCTGAAAGATCGCGCCTCCGGCGCGTGGCAAACCGCTCCCGCCTTGCTCGTCTCATAGTCGCTGACGCCGAATTTCACAGGATCGAACATGGTTCCTCCTGAAATTGGGGCGGCGGCGAAGGTGAAAACCGGAAACCGAAAAGCCGCCGGGATATCCACGGCGGCTTTTGGCAGTCTTCCCGATGTCAGGCAGTCCGAAAACCGCCCGCACCGGACAATGTCCGATGTTCGATCCTTGCCGGCGCGGCCTGCGAGCCTCCTCGGACCCGCAGGAAACGCCTACTCGTCGCGATACACCTTCTCCCGACGCTCATGGCGCTCCTGCGCCTCGATCGACAGCGTTGCGATCGGGCGGGCGTCGAGACGCTTGAGGCCGATCGGTTCGCCGGTTTCCTCGCAATAGCCGTAGGTGCCTTCGTCGAGACGCTGCAAGGCCGCATCGATCTTGGAGATCAGCTTGCGCTGGCGGTCGCGAGCGCGCAGTTCGATGGCACGGTCGGTTTCCGAGGATGCCCTGTCCGCGAGGTCCGGGTGGTTGGCGCTTTCTTCCGCCAGATGATCGAGGGTTTCGCGCGCTTCGCGCAGGATATCGTTTTTCCAGGCGTTCAACTTCGCTCGAAAGTAGGCGCGCTGGTTTGCGTTCATGAATTCTTCGGCCTCGTCGAGGACGAAATTGCTAAGATCGATCTTCTCACTCAACGCGATTCTCCTGAAGAACATCTCAAGGCGCGCTGTATATCCCCACGGGTAACGCGATTCAAGCCTGCCGGGACTTACCCACGGTTTTCGCGCGTGCCTCTATTTTAAACCCTGCCAGACTAATATTTCATCAAGATTACAACGGGATGGAGAAAACATCCCCGAATCGGCCCCAAACTTGCTTGCCGCTTCACACGAAAAGGTGTCCCCAGAACGGGCCAAGCGCCATCCCTGCCGTGAATTTAAGCACAGAATTCTT
>JAFKJU010000032.1 GCA_017305935.1 Hyphomicrobiales bacterium
GAGCCCGGTCCTGCGGCTTGCGACGACCGTCCGCGAGGGCGGCCGGCTGGCGCTCGGCACCTACGGGACGAGCCTAGTCCTGCCTCGTGACAGGCTCGGGCAGAAGATGGTTATGGGCGTCGATCAGGTCTTGTGCGGCACGAACAAGACCCGCCGCACCACAAACCAGAAGATCAGGCGCCTCCTCGGCCGTGGCGGCCGCTTCGTCATCGGCGAGCGCGTCGTCGCCCTGAAGAACGACAAGGATCGCGGGCTTCTGAACGGGAGCTTGTGGGAAGTTCAAGAGATCGAGCTTTCCGACGAGAACGAAACCGAGATGGTCGTCAAGCCGCTCGACCCCGGGATGAGCGTCAACGCCGCATCGGTGAAAACCCACCATGCCTGGCTCGACGGCCGCGAAAAGGAGCTGCCGTGGACCGTGCAGCGCGATTACCAGCCGTTCGATCACGCCTACGCCCTCTCTGTCCATAAGGCCCAGGGCTCGCAGTGGGACAGCGTTCTCGTCCTCGATGAGAGCCGCGTGTTCCGCGAGGACGCATCGAAGTGGCTCTACACTGCCCTGACGCGCGCATCTGAACGCGTCGTCGTTGCGGTTTGAGGTGCGCTATGGGTAAAATTATCCACGGCCACTCGCGCTACAAACAAGGCCCGACACCAGAATACCGCGCCTATCACGCGATGAAAACGCGGTGCTTGAACGATAACGCGGCCAGGTTCGAAGGCTACGGCAGGCGCGGCATCGAAATTTGCCCGCGCTGGCTCGTGGGAGAAAACGGCAAGACAGGTTTCGAGTGTTTTCTTGCCGACATGGGGTCGAAGCCGACGCCGAAGCACACGCTCGACAGAAAGAACAACGACGAAGGGTACCGTCCTAGTAATTGCCGATGGGCAACGCCCTTCGAGCAGGCTCGCAATGCCAGATCGACACGATGGGTCAGCATTGACGGAACGCGCATGTCTTTCGCCGAAGCCGTCGAGCGCTTCGGCGCGGTGAGCTATCGGACGGCACGGATGCGGGTCCATCGCGGCATGGATGACGTCGCGGCGATCACGACGCCTCTCCTCCCAAGACACAATTTCCACGAAAGGAGCGCTTCGGATGGCCGGTAGCGTCAACAGAGTAATTTTGGTCGGCAACGTCGGGTCCGACCCTGAAACGCGCCGCTTCGATAACGGCAACGAAATGGCGGAGTTCTCTCTCGCGACCTCCGAAACCTGGCGCGACCGTAACTCGGGCGAGCGCCGCGAAAAAACGGAATGGCACAAGATCAAGGTGATGAATGACGCCTTGGTCAAGAATGTCATCCGCCCTTTCGTCAAGAAGGGATCGAAGCTCTACGTCGAGGGCCAGATCGAAACCGAAAAGTGGAGAGATCGGGACGGAAACGACCGATACACCACGAAGGTCGTCCTTAAGGGCTTCGGATCCTCGATCACACTCCTCAGCGGGAGGGAAGAGGGCGAGCGCCGCGACAGTCACCGTGAGGGAGGATCCTCGCGCGACGGGCACGGCTCGGGCTCCGCCGGCGCCCGGCCTGGCAACGGCGGGGGCGGCAGCTTCTCCCACGATATGGATGACGATATCCCCTTCGCTCCGGAGTGGCGCTGATGGACGCCGCCAGCCCTAAAGCGCGGCGTGTGCGTGACCGCACTATCCGAACCGCTTCCCCCATACTTCGCGCGGTCTTCATGGAAATGGATGCCCGAGGCATGGCAGACCGCGAGATCGCGGAGAAGGTAAACAAGAACCCGAAGCGCATCAGCGAGTATCGCTGCGGCAAAGTTGAGCCCGGCGTCATGAGCGTCGAGCACATGGCAGGCGCGCTAGGCTTCCGGCTCGGTCTTATCCCTATCGAGGCTGAAGATGGCTGACAGCGCGCGCCTCGTCCTCGCCTGCCGCTGCGGTGCTGTGTTGGCGCAGCCGTGCCCGACCGTCGGTGACATACCGTCGGCTGCAGGCGCTGCCGCCGGCCAAGGTTGGGGATACGACGAGCGCGGCTTCGTCCAATGCCCGTCCTGTTTGGCCGCCGCAACGCCAGCGCCGAAGGTCGAGCTGCCGCCGCCGGCGCAAGGAAGCCTATTCCCACTGTCAGCAGAAGCCTCGCCTCAGCGGGCTCGAAAGCGCTGACCGCGAAAGCCGCCCGAACCCGGGCGCCTAAACCAGCAACGTCACAAATGGAGAACCGGCATGTCGATTGCAATGAATTCCGACCATGACCACAACGCAACTTTCGACCTATTCGGGGCGGCCGTCGCCCGTCGCTTCGCTTCTATTGATGAGAGCCGTCCGCTCTTCACAGTCGATGCCGGCGACCTCTATTCGCTCTACCTCGCCACCTTCCGCGAGGGCGAAGAGCGGCAGCACTACACTTGCTCTTGTTGCCGCCAGTTCATCCAGCGCTTCGGCAATCTTGCCGTGATCGAGGGTGACGGGAGTATCACGTCGGTCATGTGGGGCCAGGACGAAAACTTGCCGGAAATCTTTCGGTCGGCTTCCGCCGCGCTTGCCCGCGCAGTTGGGCGCGGACCGGTCTCGGGCGTCTTTGTCTCCAATGAACAGCGCTGGGGAACGCCAGTCACCGGCGGCGTCTACTCTTTCGACGGGCCGAAGGAATGGCACCATTTTGCCGTGACGCCCCAGCCTTCCCGGCTGCACCGCGACCGCCTGCCGACACCGCATCAGGTCATGGCACAGAAGAAGCAGGATTTCGGAACGCTCTCCCACGGCCTCGCCGATTTCAGCCGGGAGACGGTCGCCGCAGCCGTCAACCTGCTCGAAGCCGAAGCGATGTATCGCGGCGAGAAAGTAATCGGCCCGGCGCGCTTCCTGCTCGATCTCCACGACAAGATCGCCACCTATAATGGCGAGCGCCGCCGCAATCTGATCTGGCGCGCGGTCGCAACCGCACCGGTCGGCTTCGCCACGCCGCGCAGCTCCATGGTCGGCACGCTGCTCGAAGACTTGGCAGAGGGGATGAGCGTCGAAGTGGTTCAGCGCCGGTTCGCCGACAAGATGCACCCGCTTCAGTACCAGCGCCCGCAGGCCGCACCCACGGCCGGCAACATCGTGCAAGCCGAGAGTATCGTCGCCAAGCTCGGGCTTGCCCCGGCGCTCCGCCGCCGGTTCGCCCGGCTCGAAGAGATCAAGGCAATCTGGAAACCCCAGCCGGCGCGCGACGAGCCGGCGGCCGGCGGCGTCTTCGGTCATTTGAAGGCCGGCCAGAATGCGCCGAGCGATCCGAACAAGGCTTCGGTCACGTCAATCACATGGGTGAAGTTCGAGGCGACAGTTCTCCCGAAGGCGAAATCTATCAAGGTTCTCGTCAAGGGGCTTATGAATTTCGCGGGCGTCGTGACCGCTGTCGATCCCGACGCCCCGCCGATCCTGCAATGGGACCGGGAGGGCGAGCGCAATCCCGTCTCTTGGTACGTCTGGAATGGCGGATCTTCGCCTATCTCGTGGCGGCTTCCCGACCAAGCATGGATCGAGGCAACCGGCATCATGCTCAAACCCTCGATGTGGTCCGGCGAGGATCGCGCGAGCCATCAGGGCAAGGGTGCAGTCATCATCTTGGATGGCGCAAAGGAAACGCGGACAAACGCCGGCTTAGCGCTCTTCCCCGAGTGCCTTCGTTCCGAACTTCATTCCATCCGCGCGACGATTGAGGCGTTTTCGAAGCGCGGGCAACTTGAGGGCGCGGACGAAGGGTCGGCAAACGGCTTGATGGTCGGCGACCGAGGGCTTGATGCCGTCGTCAATGTCGTGACCGACCTCGGCTCGGCCTCCTACAAAATCGACCGGTGGGATTGATCGTTAGGAATGGGTGACCGCCTTGCATGCTGTGCGCCGCATTGTCGGCGCACAAAGCGCCACGATCCCGACCTCATCTCGGTTGACGGCGCCAGCGTGGATTTCTGCGCTGAATGGATATGCGCCGACCACTGGCGCCGCGTGCCGCCGGCGACGCGACGCCTCTATTCGCTGGCAAAGCGCCGGCTCCGAAAATTCCAAGATTTGAAACACGGTCGGATCGCCTCGCGCCTATGGCGCCGGTGCGTCCGCGAGGCCATAGAAAGGGCCGCAGGGATATGACCGACGAAAAATTAAAGCAGGCCGTCGTTGATCTCGCCAATGAAATCGGAAGTGTTTGCGAAGGGAAACCCACGGTGACCGTATATTGCGCGCTTGCGATGATGCTCGGCGGGGCGGCTGCGCAGGCCGAGCGGCCCGACTTCGATGGAATGATCAGCCTGGTTAAAGAGCAGGCTTGGCGGACCTTTCGCCGCCGCCGGGAGGAGCAGCTCAATGGCTGATCTCCCGATCCTCTTCAGCGCGCCGATGGTGCGCGCCGTCATCGCCGGCAACAAGAAGCAGACGCGGCGGATCGTCAAGCCGCAGCCTACTGCCTCGGGAACGGTTAAGCTCGGCGACGAGAACGTCGATGCGGCCGAATGGCAGATTAGGGAAGGCCGTTTCGTCAAGGTGAATGTTGGCGACCGCTTCTGGGTCCGCGAGACGCTGAAGGCCGACAAGATGGAAAACATCCTGACCGGCGAGCGCGATACAAACGCCACCGTGGCCTATTACGCTGCCGATGATGCCGAGGTGTTGGAGAAGAACGGCTTCAACGTCGCATGGGGGTGGGGGCGCCCATTGGTCCCTAGCATCCATATGCCGAGAGTGGTGTCCCGGATCACGCTCATTGTCGAGGGCGTGAAGGTCGAGCGGCTGCAGGATATCAGCGAGGCCGATGCCATCGCGGAAGGTATCCAGCGCTGGAACAAGCTGATCCCGTATGGGGTCGAAGTTGGCGAGGATGCGGTCGCCGGCGGTAGGACGGCAGCGCAAGCCTACCGAACACTTTGGAACCACATCAACGGCCCTGAAGCGTGGGACGCAAACCCTTGGGTCGTCGCCTACACCTTCCGCCGGATCATGGGGAACATCGATCAGATCGGAGGCGACAATGGCTGAAGATTGGATCGACGGCCTTCCAGTCGTGCGTATGACGCCGTGCGAATTCGAGGCTCTGCCCGAATATAGCGCCAGCTATCCGACAGGAACGACGCCCGGCAAGCGCTGGCGGCGTGAAGACGGTGCCTTCGACCCGGGCTTTATCCGCAAGGGCGGCCGGCCAAGGTGGGTTATCGGGGAATATGATCCGAATTGCCCGCCCGGCGCAAAGCGCATTCGCATCAATTGGTATCGGCCCGTTTTGCGGGTGAAGGCAGGGAGGATGATTGTCGAAAATGACAGTTGATCTTTTCGGCCCTGTCCCGCGCAAACCGCCGACCATCCGCATGCGGGCGATCGACCACGGCCAGGCCCCCGGCATGATGCCCGGATGGAAAACGGCAAAGGGCGCACATTTCCGATGCTGGCGCTGCGGGCACGATGCCGGCTGGCTTTTCGACCTGACCGATACCGAGGTTCGGCGCGGGCTGCCCTGCCCGGTCTGCAATGAAATCCCGGGGGAGCGTAAAGCATAATGGCTGAAATCGACCCTCGCCTACTGGACTTCGTGAGGGCATTGGCAAAAGCTGATGCCCGCCGCGAGCGCGCGCGTGGATTGATTGATTGTGAGGAAGCATGCAAATCAGACGAGCCGGCATCTATGCCCGCTTCTCGACCGACCTTCAAAACGATAGGTCCGTTGACGACCAAATCGCCCTCTGTCGAGACTTCGCCGCTCGAAACGGGCTCACCGTCGTCAAAGACTATTTCGACAAAGCGCGGTCGGGGGCGTCAGTCTTCGGCCGAGATGGCCTATTATCCCTCTTGGACGACGCCCGAGCAGGCCGCTTCCAAACTATCATCGTAGAGGCGCTCGATCGCCTCTCCCGCGACCAAGAGGACTTGGCCGGCATCCACAAGCGCCTGACATTCGCCGGCGTCGAGATCATCGCAGTCCACGACGGCCGCGCTGACGCGATACAGGTCGGCATTCGCGGCCTCGTCTCGACGCTCTTCCTCGCCGACCTGAAGAACAAGATCAGGCGCGGTCAGGCGGGCGTTATCCGAGACGGCCGGCATGCCGGCGGCAAGGCCTACGGCTACAAGCCCACGCCGGGCCAGCCGGGCGTGTTGCGTATCGACGACGAGGAAGCCGCTGTGGTTCGTCGGATCTTCGAAGAGATCGCCGCCGGCAAGCGTCCGCGCGAGGTGGCCTATGGTCTGAACGAAGATGGCATTGCCCCGCCGCGCGGGCGCGCGTGGGGCGCGAGCGCGATCTACGGCTCGTCGTCGCGTGGGTACGGCATCCTCCGCAATCCGATCTATCACGGCGTCCTCGTCTGGAACCGCGTCACGATGGTGCGCGACCCGGAGACGGGCAAGCGCGTGAGCCGCATCAATCCAGAAAGCGAGCACAAGACGGCGGAGGCCCCTCACCTCGCGATCGTCAGCCGCGAGCTTGCAGAGAAGGCGATCGCCATCGCCTCCCGTGGCCCGTCGAAGGCGGCCGACGGGAAGGTTCAGATCAAGCGCCCGAAACGCATCCTCTCCGGCATGCTTCGTTGCTCGCATTGCGGTGGCGGCATGTCGATCCATGACCGCTACAAGAATGGCATCGGCATCCGCGTGAAATGCACGCGCCATATCGAAAGCCGCTCCTGCACCAACGACAAAAAGTACCGGCTCGACAAGATCGAGGACGCTGTGATTTCCGGTCTACGGCAGCAGCTGTCGAACCCTGCCCTGCTGGTCGAATATGTGAAGGCCTTCCGCGAGGAGATGCGCGAAGACGCCGCGAAGCTTGAGCGCGATCGCTCAAAGATCGAGCGCCGCGTAGCCGATCTCTCCGGCCGGCTGGAACGGCTTATCCAAGGCATGGCGCGGGGCATCCTGCCGATCGAGGCGATCGAAGCACAATATAAGCCGATCGAGGAAGAGCGCGATCGGCTTAAAGCGAAGCTGGCGCAGCAGCCGGCGCCGGCTGTGATTGAATTGCACCCGCAGGCCGTCGCGCATTATCGAAAGTCAGTGCAGCACTTGGCGCAGCGCTTGAACGATCTTGATGACCGTGCGGACGCCGAAACAGTCGCCGCATTCCGTGAGCTTGTCGATCG
Source organism: Hyphomicrobiales bacterium (assembly GCA_017305935.1). Classification (GTDB taxonomy): domain Bacteria; phylum Pseudomonadota; class Alphaproteobacteria; order Rhizobiales; family Rhizobiaceae; genus Metarhizobium. The sequence continues at coordinate 7,069 of JAFKJU010000032.1, forward strand.
GGTGATCGTCCATGACCGGCCGGGGAAAATGGTGGAAGTCGAAGTCGTCGGCCACCTGTCATCCCTACTGGGAAGGCCTGCCGAAATCTTGGGGGGGAGAGTGGTAGCGGGAGAGGGACTTGAACCCCCGACACGCGGATTATGATTCCGCTGCTCTAACCACCTGAGCTACCCCGCCAACCTGTCGCTGCGAAGCCGTTGAAGGCGTCGCCGTGGTGCGATGAGCGGCTTATAAGGCGGCTTTCACATTGGTGTCAAGCATGGTTTTCCAGAAAAAATCATGGTTTTTTCCGGGCCTTGGGAACAGGCCCGGAGGAACGGTCTCAGGCTGCGGCCGGTGTCGAGAGGATGGCCTGCAGCGATGCTTCGGCTTCCATCGAGCGTTCCGAGCGGTCAATGAACCCGCCGCCAAAGACGCGGGCGTCCGGTCCTTCAGCCGAATAGAGCACGCAGGCCTGGCCAGAGGCGACGCCGGCCTCACCGACCGTCAGGTCGACATAGACGCCGCGTTGATCGGCATGCAGGATTGCCGGCGCGGGCGGGCGCGTCGAGCGCACCTTGGCAAAACAGGCGAAACCTTCGGCCGCATCGATCTCCAGCGCCTCGTCGCCCAGCCAGTTGACGTCGCGCAGGTAGACGCGATGGGTTTCCAGCGCCTCCTTCGGACCGACGATGACGCGGCGCGAGCGGGCGTCGAGATAGACGACATAGAGCGGCTCACCAGTGGCGATGCCGATGCCGCGCCGCTGGCCGATGGTGTAATGCAAAATGCCGTCATGGCGGCCGAGCACGCGGCCGTCGAGATGGACGATCTCGCCCGAGAGCGCCGCGTTCGGCTTCAGCTTGGCGACGATATCGGAATATTTGCCCTGCGGCACAAAACAGATGTCCTGGCTGTCGGCCTTTTTGGCGACGACCAGCCCCATCTCTTCGGCCAGTTCCCGCGTTTCGGCCTTGGAGAGATGTCCCAACGGAAAGCGCAGGTAATCGATCTGCTCCTGCGTGGTCGCGAACAGGAAATAGCTCTGGTCGCGATCACTATCGATCGGCCGGTGCAGGCTGCGTCGGCCTGGCGCATTCGCTGTCGGGTTGGGGCGCGAACGGATGTAATGGCCGGTCGCCAGCGCGTCAGCCCCGAGCTCCTTCGCCGTCGCCAGCAGATCGGCGAACTTGACGGTCTGGTTGCAGGCGACGCAGGGGATCGGGGTTTCGCCGGCGATATAGCTTTCGGCGAAGGGATTGATCACGGTTTCGCGGAAGCGCGCCTCGTAGTCCAGCACGTAGTGGGGAATGCCGAGCGTTTCGCAGACGCGGCGGGCATCGTCGATATCCTGCCCCGCGCAGCAGGAGCCGGCGCGATGCACGGCCGCGCCGTGATCGTAGAGCTGCAGCGTGATGCCGAGAACGTCATAGCCCTCGCGCTTGAGAATACCGGCGACCACGGAACTGTCCACGCCGCCGGACATGGCGACGACGACGCGCGTATCCTCCGGCCTCTTGTCGAAATCGAGCGTATTCACGGGGCTTTCCGCCAATCCTTGTCTTCGTGGTCGGCAATGGGCCGGTTCCACGGGATGCCATGAGGAAATCATAACCGGCCCTCGGGCCGGAGGCAAATTGTCGCCCGGATATAGAAAGGAAGGGGCGACGGCGCAAGAGCAACCGGCTTTCAACGACAAAACCCGGCCGTCCTGACGGACGACCGGGCTTCGATGCAAAGGACTTCGACCGATCAATCGATGTTGAAGCTCAACAGCTTCGCCTGGCGGATCGCCGGATTGGCGCGCAGCTTTTCCAGCACGTCCTCGGAGACCGGACCGTCGACATAAAGAAGCGCGATGGCGTCGCCGCCTTCCTTTTCGCGGCCGAGCTGGAAGTTGGCGATGTTGACCTTGGCTTCGCCGAGCGTGGTGCCCATGAAGCCGATCATGCCGGGCACGTCGGTATTGGTGATGTAGATCATGTGCGGACCGACATCGGCATCCATGTTGATGCCCTTGATCTGGATGAAGCGCGGCTTGCCATCAGAGAACACGGTGCCGGCAACCGAACGGGTCTGGTTGGCGGTCTTCACCGTCAACTTGATGTAGCCGTCATAGACGCCGGTCTTGTCGCGCTTGACCTCGGAAAGGATGACCCCTTTTTCCTTGATCATCACCGGGGCCGAAACCATGTTGACGTCCGCCACCTGCGGGCGGATGAGGCCGGCGAGCAGCGCCGACGTCAGCGCCTTGGTGTTCATGCCGGCGGTGGCGCCGTCATAGAGAATCTCGATTTCCTTGATCGCGCTTTCCGTCACCTGGCCGACGAAGGCGCCGAGCACGTCCGCAAGCCTGATGAACGGCTTCAGGCGCGGCGCTTCGTCCGCCGTGATCGAGGGCATGTTGATGGCGTTGGAAACCGCGCCCTTCATCAGGTAATCCGACATCTGCTCGGCGACCTGAAGCGCGACGTTTTCCTGGGCTTCCGTAGTGGAGGCGCCGAGATGCGGCGTGCAGACGACGTTGGCCAAGCCGAAAAGCGGGCTTTCGGTGGCAGGCTCGACCTCGAAGACGTCGAAGCCTGCGCCGGCGACATGGCCGGACTTGATGGCGTCGGCCAGAGCCGCCTCATCGACGAGACCGCCGCGGGCGCAATTGACGATACGCACGCCGGGCTTGGTCTTGGCCAGCGCCTCGCGGGAGAGAATGCCGCGCGTCTTGTCGGTCATCGGCACATGCAGGGTGATGAAATCGGCCTGGGCGAGCAGCTCGTCCAGTTCCACCTTGGTGACGCCCATTTCCTCGGCGCGCTCGGCCGAAAGGAAGGGGTCATAGGCCAGAACGTTCATGCGCAACCCGATGGCGCGCGAGCAGACGATGGAGCCGATATTGCCGGCGCCGATGACGCCGAGCGTCTTGCCGGTGATTTCGACACCCATGAACTTCGACTTTTCCCACTTGCCGGCCTGCGTCGAGGTATCGGCGGCCGGAAGCTGGCGAGCGACGGCGAACATCAGCGCGATGGCGTGTTCGGCGGTCGTGATCGAGTTGCCGAAGGGCGTGTTCATGACAATGATACCACGGCGCGAGGCGGCGGGGATATCGACATTGTCGACGCCGATGCCGGCGCGGCCGATGACCTTGAGATTGGTCGCCGCCGCAATCAGTTTCTCGGTCGCCTTGGTGGCGGAGCGGATGGCGAGACCATCGTAATTGCCGATGATTTCGGCGAGCTTGTCCTTGTCCTTGCCGAGCTTCGGCTGGAAATCGACTTCGACGCCGCGATCGCGGAAAATCTGGACGGCGGTTTCCGACAGTTCGTCGGACACGAGTACGCGCGGTGCCATGACGGCCTCCTCAAGAATTCTATCGATTGGAAAAGAAGATCAAAGGCTTCGCCCTATCAGGGCGAAGCAGGAGAGGCTCAGGCCGCAGCCTTGCCCAAGGTCGCCTTCTGGGTCTCGAAGGCCCAGGTCAGCCAGGGCATCAGCGCCTGCATGTCCGATGTCTCGATCGTGGCGCCGGCCCAGATGCGCAGACCCGAGGGAGCGTCGCGATAGGCGCCGATATCGAAGGCCACGCCTTCCTTTTCGAGAAGGGCGACGACGCCCTTGGCGAAATCGGCCTGGCCGGCGGCGTCGAGAGCGGTGACGTCCGTGTCGACGATCTTCAGGCAGACCGAGGTGTTGGACCGCGTCGCCGGATCGACCGCCAGATTGGCGATCCAGTCATTGGCTTCGACGAAATCGAAGATGACCTTGGCATTGGCATCGGCACGGGAGAACAGGGCCTTGAGGCCGCCGATCGACTTCGCCCATTCCAGCGCATCGATATAGTCCTCGACGCAAAGCATGGAGGGCGTGTTGATGGTTTCGCCGGCAAAAATGCCTTCGATCAGCTTGCCGCCCTTGGTCAGGCGGAAGATCTTCGGCAGCGGCCAGGCCGGCTCGTAGGATTGCAGGCGCTCGACGGCGCGCGGGGACAGGATGAGAATGCCATGCGCGCCCTCGCCGCCCAGAACCTTCTGCCAGGAGAAGGTGACGACATCGAGCTTGGCAAAGTCCATGTCCTGGGCAAAAGCGGCCGAGGTGGCGTCGCAGATCGTCAGGCCCTGGCGTTCCGTGGGAATGAAATCGCCGTTCGGCACACGCACGCCGGAGGTCGTGCCGTTCCAGGTGAAGACCACGTCGCGGTCGAAATCGATCTTGGCAAGGTCCGGAAGCTTGCCGTAGTCGGCGGTGAGCTTGCGAACATCGGGAAGTTTCAATTCCTTGACGACATCGGAAACCCAGCCGGAGCCGAAGCTTTCCCAGGCGACCATGTCGACGCCGCGCTGGCCGAGAAGCGACCAGAGCGCCATTTCGACGGCGCCGGTGTCGGAAGCCGGCACGATGCCGATGCGGTAATCCGCAGGCACGTTCAGAACCTCACGGGTGAGATCGATCGCCAGCTTGAGCTTGGTCTTGCCGATTTTTGCGCGGTGGGAGCGGCCCAGTGCTGCATCTTGCAGGGCTTCGAGCGACCAACCGGGACGCTTCGAGCAGGGGCCAGAAGAAAAATGGGTATTGCCCGGACGGATGTCCGGCTTCACTGTCGTCGTCATGATCTATCCTTCCAGATAGTAGCTCCTCGTTAGGGAGGAGTGTCCTGACGCCGTTGCTATAGAAAATGGCGCAGAGGCGCAAGTGAAATTCGCAGCGCCCGCGAAAATTTCGCAAGAGGCCCGGCACCGGCAGGAAAGGCTCGGCACGCCCCGGAAAGGCCGCAGACGCGTCATGCTTGCGCCGCCTTGATCGCATCAAAAGGTGACAGGGATAATCGACTCTTTGGAGACAGGGATGCAGATCGCGCTGATTGCCATGACGATTCTCGGTTGCGACGACGCCGTCACGCAATGCCACTACATCGCCACCGCCCCGAAGCAATATGCGTCGGTGGAACTGTGCGACGCCGCCTCGCAAAAGGAATTGTCGCGCGTCGGCAATGTCAATTATCCAAGCGTGGTCGCCGTTTGCGAGAAGCGCGAGGCGAAGGCGGCCCAAGAGACCGCAGCGATAAAACCGGCCCCCGCCCCGCAGCCAGTGGCGCAGGCGGAAGAGCCCGGGCTGATCGCCCATGCGATGACGCTGGTCTCCGGCGCCGGCAGCAGCGCGGCCTCGATGGGCGGCGCGGTGGTGCGCTGGCCGACGCATGTGGTGTCGAAAAGCTATTCCTGGTTGATCGAGCGCGTGACGCCGTAAGAAGCAACTCTTACCAGAGCGCGACGCGCACGCCGGCGCGGAATTCGTGACGGGCAAAGCCGTCATCCTCGCCACGGGCAGCGCCTGCCCGGAACATATCGCCGCCTGCCATGTCGGAGTAGCGGTAGCCCAGATCCAGTTTGACCCGGTCGGTCAGCGCATAGGAAACGCCGGCCATCAGCGCGTAGGTGAAGCGCCAGTCGGCATTGCCGTCGAAGGACTCGCCGCCGCAATTTACCGCGCCGCAGGTATAGGTCGCCTCGGCATCCGACCATTTCAGCCGCGTCGCACCCAGGCCGGCGCCGAGATAGGGCGTGAAGCCGGCAATGGTGGCCAGGTCGACATAGCCATTGGCCATGACGCCGATGCCGCGATAATCCGCGTCATAGCTTGCCGAGCAGGCCACGCCGCAACTGCCCTCCGCGCCGAACCGGTCCTTGAACGTATCGACGGTGACATCGGCGCGCAGCACGTCGGTCACCTGGTAACCGATGCCGACTCCATAGGAGACGGGATGGGAGAAGCGTCCTTCGTCGAAGCCCCGATAAGTGCCGGCGCCATCGACGAGACCGGCATCCTCGTCGGCGGTCCAGCCGGCAAAGCCGAGATCGGCGCGCAGGTAAGGCCCGGTGCCGGCGCTAACCGTGCCGGCTTCGGCAAGGGTGATTTCCGGGGCCAGGTCCGCCGCCGATGCGCCATGGCAGAAACCGACGGCACATGCCGCCGCCAGAGAAATCGTCGCCAACCGGACCATCGAAACACCCCGCACCGTTTCAGGAATGGCTTCAGTATCGGCGCAAATGGTTAACGATGCGTTAACCATATTTCTTAAGCCCATGGAAACCACGATCCCGACGCGAAACGGCCGCCCGGAGGGACCTCCGGACGGCCGTTTCGGACAGTCGAATGCGCAGGATTTACTTGTAGACCGGCGGCTGCATGGGGATTTCCGCCGGAGGCACATAGGCCTGCTGGTCGCAGCCGTTGAAGATATAGCGCATGCCGACGCGGCCTTCATGCGAGGAAATGCTCTTGTCGTAGCCCGGCCCGCCGCTCTCGGCATAACCGAACATGTTGCCGCCGTTGATGTGGCGGTAGCGATAACCGACATCGGCCTTCAGATTGCAGGTGACGTCGATGGAGGCGCCCGCCATCAGCGCATAGGTGAAGCGCCAGCCGCCCTTGCCGTCATGCGAGACGGAGTCGTCGCAATTGGTGGGATCGCCGTCGGCGCAGGACGTGTTGTTGAGGTTGCTCCACTTGACATAGGTGCCGCCGATGCCGGCGCCGACGTAAGGCGTGACCGAACCATAGGTGCCGATATCGACATAGGCGTTGGCCAGCAGGCTGTAGGCGGTCAGCGAGGCATAGTCGCGCGAGGTGCAGCGATCGAAGCAGGCGCCGAAATCGGCGCCGCCGCCGCTGGTCGAGCCTTCGAACTTCGACCGCGACAGGTAGTCGAAGGTCAGATCGGTGCGCAGGTAGGAATTGACCTGGTAACCGACACCGGCGCCGACCGTGAAGGCATTGCGCAGCTTGACGTGATCGAAATCACGCTCATAGCCGTTGCTGCCCTGGAAGAAGCGCGCGCCGCGAAGGCGGTTGAAGGAGTAACCGGCATCACCGCGCAGATACCAGCCCGATGTCGAGGCGACCTGGACCGGCTCCTCGATCGGCTGCATGGGAACGGGTTCCGGCTGGTACAGATCGGCTGAAAGCGCCGGGCTGCTGGCAAGAAGAGCGGCAAAAATGCCGATCAGGCTTTTCTTCATGGCTTCGACTCCAAGACGATGTGTGGATTGGCAAAGCCGCGGCCAGCCAACTGTCCCATTTGTCTTGGATAATGAAATGAAAAGGTTAAGACCCGATTAACTACGCTCGTTTACCGAGAATCTTCACTGCCACCAGGCATGGCGGCGGTCTTATTCAATCATTCGAATGCTGGCCACGGCCGCGATGAAGTCGGCTTGTCGGTTCAAACCGGACTTGGTCAGAATGGATTTGACCTAGCTTCGAACCGTTTCGCGGCTGACGCCGATCTGTGCCGCGGCAGCATTCACATCGACACCGCCGGCCAAAAGTCTGGCGACCCGCGCCTCTGCCGGCGACAAGTCGAAAAGCCCCTGGATAGTTTCGGCCGTCGGCACGAGCGAACGGTCCACCGGCGTAATGATCACGAAGAAAACCGCGTGCGTGAAAATATCCCGGGCATTGCCACGCACAGGTACGAGGTGAACGACAGCCGGCATTTTCGTTTCATGGGCCGGCAAGGGAAAGGACAGGCTGCGGTAATCCTTGCTGGCAATCCCCTCCTTCGAGCGCAGAAGAGCGGACTTGAGCAGATCGTTGGCCGGCGCGTGACGAAAATACAGGCGATCGGAGGCTCCGATCTGCACTTGCGCAAAATTCTCCATCAATGCGTTACAAGCCATCAGCTTGCCGTCCATACCGAGAACCGCCGAGGGCAAGCCGGTCATGGCAAGTGTTTCGACCGCAGCCCGAACCCTTTCGAATTCCAGGCGACTGGACATCATCGCCGCTCGCGCCAAATGTGGACGGATACCGTCCAGAAACGCAATGGCGGAGGCTTCGACGGGGCCTGTCACGCTCTTCTTTTCCAAAGCGAAAATGATCTTATCGCCGCTGGGCACATTGATAGCCGTCGATGTGCCGAAACCGTAACCCAAGGGTCGAAAAACCTCCATGATGATGGGATGCCGTTGGCATTCCTCTTCGGTGAAATGTCTGGCCTCATCGACAAAACCGTCATGCTCGATATTGAGCAGATGTGCTGCCCGCGTATTCCGCGTCATCCAGCCCTCGGCCAGGATTTTCTGGGTGATGTCGTCAAGCGATCTCGATGCCAAGGCGCGGCTACCGCGCGCACTGGCATTGAAAAGCGCCGTGCCGTGAAAGCCATTCATCCGGGCCATGTCATCGAGAATGGAAAGCCAGTTTTCGGGAAAGAAAGCGGCTTCATAGATGGCATCGATGAGATCGGCAGCGGTCTCTGTACTCATTCCGGATCCGGAGATATTCCAATCACAGTGTCTTTACCACAAATTTGCCATATTCGGATAACTTCGCAAGCATCGACAGCGACGATTTACGGTTCGTCAGCGAAAGAATTCCTGCACCTCGTTAATTTGCTTCAGAGCCATTCCCTTATGCTGCCCGCCCGCTGGTTTGGTCCTGTTTCGACTGCAACTGGCCGCCCAGGAACATTTCCAGCCGAAGCGTGATCGCTTCGGCGTCGGACAATGCGGCAAAAAGAAAAAGTTAGAGCATTTCCGGGAAACCAGTGTTCACCGGAAATGCTCTAGGGGCTGCCATCGAAAGATCTACGCGATGAATTTCGCGATCAGGCTGCGGTGCGGACGTTGGCGATGATGCCGACGAGGTCGTTGACGATGCGTTCGATCTGGTTGCGATCGTCGCCCTCGGCCATGACGCGGATCAGCGGCTCGGTCCCGGAGGGGCGGATCACCAGGCGGCCGTGGCGGGAAAGCTCCTGCTCGGCATCGGCGATCGCCTGGCGCACAATCGTATCCTCCAGCGGCTTGCCGCCGGAATAGCGCACGTTCTTGAGCAGTTGCGGAACCGGCTCGAAGCGGCGGCAAACCTCGCTGACCGTTTTTCCGGTGCGCTTGACGCAGGCGAGAATCTGCAAGGCGGCCACAAGGCCGTCGCCGGTTGTGCCGAAATCGGACAGCACGATATGGCCGGACTGCTCGCCGCCGATATTGTAGCCGTGCTGGCGCATATGCTCGACCACATAGCGGTCGCCGACCTTGGTGCGGGCGAGATTGAGGCCCTTGGATTGCAGGAAGCGCTCCAGCCCGAGGTTGGACATGATGGTGGCGACGATGCCGTCGCCCTTCAGCGTCTCGTCCTCGGCCCAGCTTTCGGCGACGACGGCCATCAACTGGTCGCCGTCGATGATGTCGCCGTTCTCGTCGATAATGATGACGCGGTCGGCGTCGCCATCGAGCGCAATGCCGATATCGGCGCGCACCTCATCCACCTTCTTCTGCAAGGCGGCGGGATGGGTCGAGCCGCAATTCAGGTTGATGTTGGTGCCGTTGGGCTCATTGCCGATGGTTACGACGTCGGCGCCCAGCTCCCAGAGCACGGCAGGCGCCACCTTGTAGGCGGCGCCGTTGGCGCAATCGATGGCGACGCGCAGGCCCTGCAGCGTCACGTCGCGCGGCAGCGTGCGCTTGGCGAATTCGATATAGCGGTCATGCACGCCGTCGATGCGCTTGGCGCGGCCGATATTGTCGGCGGTGGCGAGTTGCGGCCCGAGATCCCTTTCCAGCAGATCCTCGATCTGCATTTCGAGATCGTCGGAAAGCTTGTAACCGTCAGGGCCGAACAGCTTGATGCCGTTGTCTTCGTAAGGATTGTGCGAGGCGGAGATCATCACGCCGATATCGGCGCGCAGCGAACGCGTCAGCATGGCGACGGCCGGCGTCGGGATCGGGCCGAGAACGAATGCATCGATACCGGCGGCGGTGAAGCCGGCGACCATGGCGTTCTCCAGCATATAGCCGGACAGGCGCGTATCCTTGCCGATGACGACGCGGTGGCGATGCGAGCCGCGGCGGAAAATCGTACCGACGGCGATGCCGACCCGCATGGCGAGATCAGGCGTCATCGGGAACGTGTTGGATTGTCCCCGGATGCCATCGGTCCCGAAATAACGTCTTTTCATGAAGGCCCCCGAAAAGGAGCAGCGCAACGGCGCCGCAAAAGGTCACAAATCCGGCGTCACGACGGTAAAAAGCCGGAGCATGGATGCGAAATCGAAAAAAGGGCGACGCAGTACCTGCGCCCCTCAGACATGCTCTCATGCCACAAAGCACCGGAGCCGGCACGTAAAATAACGTCAATCCCGCTTACATCCCGTTACCCAGGGAACAGCAGAGCAGAAAAAAAACGCCCGCCGGGAAGGCGGGCGTCCGGGAGAACCGGGGATCAACGTGGTTGCGGCTCGAAACCGCCTTCGGGCTCGTCTCCCTTGGCGACCGGGCCGTCCTTCTTGGCGCCGGTCTTCGGCACGGCTGAGCCACGGCTGGGCGGGGCGTCGTCGCCAAGATCGCGCGCCGGCTTTTCGCCGCGGATCAGCGCCTTGATCTCGTCGCCGGTCAGGGTTTCGTATTCGAGCAGGCCTTCGGCGATGGCAACGAACGCATCGTGGTCATCGGTGAGAATGCGGCGCGCCTCTGAATAGGCTTCGTCGATGAGACGGCGCACTTCGATGTCGATCTTCTGGGCCGTAGCTTCGGAGACGTTCTTCGACTGCGAAACCGAATGACCGAGGAAAACTTCCTGCTGGTTTTCACCATAGGCGACCTGGCCGAGTTCGTCGGAGAAGCCCCATTGCGTGACCATGGCGCGGGCAAGCTTGGTGGCCTGCTCGATATCCGAGGAGGCGCCGGAGGTGATGTTCTCCTTGCCGAAGGTCAGTTCCTCGGCAACGCGGCCGCCCATCATGATGACGAGGCGCGAGACCATCCACTTGTAGCTCATCGAGTAGCGGTCGCCTTCCGGCAACTGCATGACCATGCCCAGCGCGCGACCGCGCGGAATGATCGTCGCCTTGTGCAGGGGATCGGCGACCGGCACCTTCAGCGCGGTGATCGCATGGCCGGCCTCGTGATAGGCGGTCAGCTTCTTCTCGGCTTCGGTCATGGCGGTGGTGCGGCGCTCCGCACCCATCATGATCTTGTCCTTGGCGTCCTCGAATTCCTGCATGGTGACGACGCGCTTGTTGCGCCGCGCCGCCGTCAGGGCCGCCTCGTTGACGAGGTTCATCAGGTCCGCGCCGGAAAAGCCGGGCGTGCCGCGTGCCAGAACCTTGAGGTCGACATTCGGGGCAAGCGGCACGTTGCGGACATGCACCTTGAGGATGCGCTCGCGGCCGACGATGTCGGGGTTCGGCACCACGACCTGGCGGTCGAAACGGCCGGGACGCAAGAGCGCCGGATCGAGCACATCGGGACGGTTGGTGGCGGCGATGAGGATGATGCCCTCGTTCGCCTCGAAGCCGTCCATTTCGACCAGCAGCTGGTTCAGCGTCTGCTCGCGCTCGTCATTGCCGCCGCCGAGACCGGCGCCGCGATGACGGCCGACCGCATCGATTTCGTCGATGAAGATGATGCAGGGCGCGTTCTTCTTGGCCTGCTCGAACATGTCGCGGACACGGGATGCGCCGACGCCGACGAACATTTCGACGAAATCCGAACCGGAAATGGTGAAGAATGGCACATTGGCCTCGCCCGCGACCGAACGCGCCAGGAGGGTCTTACCCGTGCCCGGAGGGCCGACAAGCAGCACGCCGCGCGGAATGCGGCCGCCAAGGCGCTGGAATTTCTGCGGATCGCGCAGGAATTCGACGATTTCCTCGAGATCCTGCTTGGCCTCGTCGACACCGGCGACGTCGTCGAAGGTGACGCGGCCATGCGCCTCGGTCAAAAGCTTGGCCTTGGACTTGCCGAAGCCCATGGCGCCGCGCGAACCACCCTGCATCTGCCGCATGAAGAACAGCCAGACGCCGAGGATCAGGAGCATCGGCAACAGCGTGCCGATATAGCTCAGGAATCCGGAAGAACCGTCGCTTTCCGGCCGGGCGGCAATGGTCACACCCTTGTTCTGCAGGCGATCGATCAGCGAATCGTCGATGACAGGCGAATAGGTCTGGAAGGTCGTGCCGTTCTCGACATAGCTGCCGACGACGCGGTTGCCGGTGACGGTCACATCGCGGACGCGGCCGGAATCGACTTCGCGGAGGAACTGCGAATAGGGAATTTCACGAGAACCCGTTTGCGCCGGCGCGGTCTGAAACATGCTGAAAAGCGCAATCAGCAAGAGGGCGATGATCGCCCATAATGCGATATTTCTGAAATTTGGGTTCATCGAACTCCCCAAAGCGTGAAACGTCGGCCTGTGTCAGGCACAATACTTGGCCCTTAACATAGGGTGCCGGCGAGGTATTGCCAAGGATAAGCGGATGTCAACATTCGTTTTCCGTCGACAGGCCGCGAAACGGTATGCCGGCGCATGGCCGGGCGAATTTCAAGGCAATCTCGCGGGCGAGCATCGCATCGAACAATGGCAAAAAGCGGTCGAAGGGGGCGAGAAAATAACCGACCGTCAACCATGACGGCCGGGGCGGCCCGGTGAGCGGAACGGGCCCGGCCGCGCTGGAACAGGCAGGAAGCGCCGCTGCGGCGCGGAGGGCGACGCCGGAAGGCACGTCCGGAAACAGGCTCGGCGCGATCCTTTGCCCTGGGCTGCCGGCGGCAAGGACGGTGACGGGAGAATCGCCTGCATTTTCGACACGGTAGCGTCCGTCCCAGATGCCGCTGCCCCCTGCCGCCAGCGTCAGCGACAAAATACCGCGCGCCTCGCGGGTCAGGAACAGCGCCTCGCGGCGCTGGTCGAAGACGACGCGGCCGATGTTGAGACGGGTCAGTTCCTCCGTGCGGCAGAGGCCGACGACCTGCAACATGCGGTTCGCCGACAGCGGATGCGGCCGGCCGCCGATGACGGCGGCAAGGGCGGCAAGACCATAGGCCAGCACATCGTCGTCCACATCTTGCAAGGCCGTGCGCTCCACCACCGCGACCGCGCCGCCATGCACCGTCACGCCATCGCGAATGAAAGAAGCCGCCGCCGCCGACAGCGCGTAGCGGCGCCGTTGCGCACGGCGGATGTCGTCCAGCGCGGCCGCCATGTCGGCGCCCCGAAGGCGGCGGCGCTGGCGGGGACGCTCATAGGCGGCATTGTCGTTGGAGGGGTCGTCGAACCAGCCGATGCCGCTGTCTTCGAGCAGCGCGCGAATATGGGCACGGCGGCAATCGAGCAGCGGGCGCACGAGCCAGACGCGGCCGCCGAGCAGCACGGCCGGGGCCATGCCGGCAAGGCCGGGGCTCAAGGCATCGCCGTTGCGCTCGGCCCGCATCGCGGCCGTCTCGACCTGGTCGTCAGCGGTGTGGGCGGAGAGGATCAGGCCGGCGCCAAAGACCTCGGCGGCATCGGCCAGCAGGCCGTAGCGCGCCTCGCGCGCGGCGGCGGCAAGGCCGCTGACCGGTTTCGGCCCTTCCCAGACGAGGATGCGATGCTGAATGGCGCGTTCTTCGCAGAAGGCAGCGACGGCGGCGGCTTCCGCCGACGATTCCGGCCGCAGGCCGTGATCGACCGTTGCCGCGCAGAGCGAGACATGCGGATGGCGGCCGTCGCGCATCGCTTCATGCAGGAAAAACAGCAGTCCGATCGAATCGCCGCCGCCGGAAACGGCGACCATCAGGCGAGCGGGTTCGGTGAGGCTGGAGAGAAAGCGGTCGACCGCCGCTTGCGGCGTGACGGAAAACGTCACCGGAAATCAGCAGGCAAGGCGTTTCTGCTCGGCCGCGACCTTGCCGATGACGGCGCGCGATGCCTTCGGATAACGCTTGGGCACTTCGCGCAGCGTGGCGCAGGCCATGTCCTTGTTGTCGAGCGCGGCCAGCGACATGCCGAGTTTCAGCAGCATTTCCGGCGCCTTGGGCGATTTGCCGTAGCTCTTGTGAGCGTTGAGGAAGGTCTTTGCCGCCTCGTTGTATTTGCCCTGGCTGTAGAAAGCCTCGCCCAGCCAGAAATTGGCGTCCGCCGCCTTGGCGCTGGAGGGGTAGCTGGCGATATAATCCTGGAATTCCTTCTCGGCGACCGAATAATCGCCCGAGAGCACATGGCCATAGGCGGCCTGATAATCCTGGCCTTCCTTGCCGCTGAGTGACGCAACCTCACCGCTCGACGCCGAACCGCTGTCGCTCAGCGGAGCCGAGGCATTTTCGCCGCTCTTGTTGATCGTCGCGCCGACCGGGTTTCCACCGGCATCCATCTCGATGGAGCCGAGTTCCATGGCCGGCTTGCCGCCGGCAGTGCCGGTTGCGGCCGTCGTGTTGCCGTCGGTCGCGGGCGCCTGGCCGGAGCCGGACGCGGCGCCCGGCTCCTCGATGATGCGGGCAACGTCGTCCGCCGGCTTCTGGGAGGGCGTCTCCAGCGAACCCGACTTCTTGTTGGCATTGCCACCTTTGCGTTCGATTTCCTGGAAGCGGAACTCGTTGTCCTCCTGGAACTTGCGGATCTGCTCCTGCATCTGCAGGAGCTGGTAGCTCATTTCCTCGATGCGGCCGTTGAGCGAACGGATCTGCTCCTGAAGCTGCTGCACCTCCATGGTGGCGCTCTGGACGCGGATGACCGGCAGATTGCTCTCTCCAGCTTTTACCGGTGCGCCAGGCACCCAGAGCGGCGCGGAATGGGCCACGGCCTGAAAACCGCAGGAGGCCGCCAGAGCCATCATTCCCGCCACGACAAGTCTTTTCATGTCCCTCTTTCCTGTCATCGTGAATCGGCGCGCCATCGATGGCGCGGCTGGAGAGTTTTCCAATTACCGCCAAAAAGCAACGGAGTTCGGCCAAAGTATGGTAAAAAATGCGGTTTTTGGAGGTCCCGCCGCCGGAAAGAGAAAACCCCGCCGCGCGGAACGCGGCGGGGTCTTTCGAAAAGATAAAATCGCTTCTTGGCGATTACATGCCGGCGCCGCCGAGGACGGTGACGGCGCGACGGTTCTGCGACCAGCAGGAGATGTCGTCGCAGACGGCGACCGGACGTTCCTTGCCGTAGGAGATCGTCTTCATGCGGTTGGCCGGAACGCCGCGCGAGGACAGATACTGCTTGGCGGCGGCCGCACGGCGGGCGCCGAGCGCCAGGTTGTATTCGCGCGTGCCGCGTTCGTCGGCATGGCCTTCGACCGTGATCGCATATTTCGGATACTGGGCGAGCCATTGGGCCTGACGGTCGAGCGTCTGGGCGGCGCTGGCATTGATCGAGGACGAGTCGGTATCGAAGAAGATGCGGTCGCCGACATTGACGGTGAAGTCCTGCGGCGAGCCGGGGGTGGCGGAGCCCGCGCCGTTCAGGCCATTGGCGCCGTTGAGGCCGAGCTCGTTGGCGTTGTTCGGCAGGTTCTTCTTCGATGCACAGCCGGCAAGAGCCAGAGACAGCGCCAGGGCGACGAAAGCGGGGCTGCGGGCGATGGACTGCATGCGGCTGTATGCCGGGGTAATCGTTCGGCTCATGGCCTCGGGTCTCCTTGAAAACTTCAAATTCAGCGTTGCCAGACTTTAACCAATCTCGGTTAACCGGCCCTCAACGAGTATGGTTAACGAACTGACAATTTGATTTTTCGACGCTGCCAGTTCCGGTTTTTTCACGTCAGAAGGCGCGGCCATGCCGGCCCCGCCTCCGCATTGTTTCATTCTGGCCGCATCATGCGCCAAGGTGTCAGGCCGCGCATCACTCCAGGAGCGGCGACCAGGCAGGGTCGGATGCATAACCCGGGGTCTTGACCGGCTGCTCGTTATAGCCGGTGATGTCGATGGAGTAGATCTGCGGACCGCCCGCGCCCGCCGACTGGCGGAAGAACATCAACACGCGGCCATTCGGCGCCCAGGTCGGGCCTTCATTGTGGAAGCCCGTGGTCAGGATGCGCTCGCCCGAACCGTCCGGCTTCATCACGCCGATGGAGAATTTTCCGCCCGCCTGCTTGGTGAAGGCGATGAGATCGCCGCGCGGCGACCAGACCGGCGTCGAGTAGGAACCGTCGCCGAAAGAGATGCGGTGCTGGTTGGAGCCGTTGGCGCCCATGACATAGAGCTGCGGCTTGCCGCCCCGGTCGCTTTCGAACACCACCTGGCTGCCATCAGGCGAATACGAAGGCGAGGTATCGATCGCCGCCGTCGAGGTCAGGCGCGTCGTGGTGCGCGAGCGCAGATCCATGGTGTAGATATTGGCGTTGCCTTCCTGCTGCAGGCTCATGATGACGCGCTGGCCATCCGGCGAGAAGCGCGGCGAAAACGTCATGCCCGGGAAATTGCCGACCACCTCGCGCTGCCCGGTTTCGAGCTGCAGCAGGTAGACGCGCGGCTGGTCGCCCTCGAAGGACATGTAGGTCACTTCCTGGCGGTTCGGCGAGAAGCGCGGCGTCAGCACGATGGAGTTGGAATTGGTCAGCGTGCGAACGTTGAAGCCGTCCTGGTCCATGATCGCCAGCTGGCGCTTGCGGTCGGTCTTCGGGCCGCTTTCGGAAACGAAGACGACGCGGGTATCGAAATAACCGTCCTCGCCGGTGATCTGCTTGTAGATCGCGTCCGCGATGATATGGGCGACGCGGCGCCAGTTTTCCGGCTGGGTATAGAACTGCTGGCCGGCCATCTGCTTGCCGGCAAACGTATCCCACAGGCGGAATTCGGCACGCAGGCGACCATCACCTTCACGCGTGACGCGTCCGGTGACCAGCGCCTGCGCATTGATGACCTTCCAGTCCTCGAAGCGCGGCACCTGCCCTGGATCGGCGATCTTTTCGATGAAGGCCTGCTTGTTGATCGGCGCGAACAGGCCGGAGCGCTTCAGGTCGGCGGCAACAACGGCCGACACCTGGGCGCCGAGATCGCCGTTCGACAGGAAATCCGTGATCGCGATCGGCAGTGGCTCGACATTGCCCTTGTTGATGTTGAGCTCGACGACCGCATAAGCGGGCGCGACATATGCCGCCATCAAGCCCGCCACGACGGCGACAAGACGGATCAGTTTTGTTTTGAACATCATCCTTGGCCTTCACTCAAAGCAGTTGGCTGGGGTCGAAGTTGACGACGACTTCGCTCCAGGCATCATATTTGTCTCGTGGCAGCCCCTTGAAGGGACGCGATTTCATGATCGCGCGCAGAGCGCTGCCTTCCAGTGTGCGACGGGCCGCATCCGAGCCGCCGCTGGCGATCACTTCCGGATCGCCGATGATGTCGCCGTTCTCGTCGAGGCGCATGGTGACCTTGATGGTCACGCCCTGAGCGCCGTCGATGCCGGAAACGATCGACCAGTTGTTTTCGATCTGGCCGCGCAGCGCGTCCATTTCGCTCTGGCTGAGCTTGGAGCCGCCATTGCTCTTCTTTGTGCCGAGCGACGCCGTCTGCGTCGACCGCTTGGCGCCGCTCGACTTCGCGTCGGTCTTGTTGAGAAGCGCGGAAATATCGTCGGCGTTGAAATCGCTCTCCTTGGAGGATTTGGATTTCGCCGTTTCCTGCTTCTTCTTGTCGTCCTTGCTCTTGCTGTCGCTCTTGATCGAAGCGGTCTTGGTCGGCTCGACCTTCTTGTCGACCGGCTTTTCCTCGGCCTTCTTTTCCGGCGGTTTCTCGACCGGCTTCGTCTCGGGCTTGGCTTCCGCCTGCTTCGGCTTGAATTCCGGCACCGGCACGTTGGTCGGCAGCGCTTCCTCCGCCGGCTTTTCCGGCGCGGGCTCGGGCTCGGGCTTGGCCTCCGGCGTCACTTCCGGCTTGGGCTCGGGCTTCACCACCGGCTCGGCTTTCGCCACTTCCTGCGGCGGCGGCGGTTCGGAAGCGGCTACTTCCTGCTCCTGCTGGACGTCCTTGACGTCGTTGGTCTCGTTGTCCTGCTTGGGCTGGACCTTCTCGACCTTTTCGGGGGCGGCAGCCTGCTCGACATTGGTCGGCTTGGTGATCGGCGTCGGCGCGCTCTTCAGGTCGACGTCGTTGTCGCCGATGTTCTGGGCATTGTCGACGGTCTGCGGGCGGGTCGTCGGGATCGGGGCGGAAACGTCCTTCTTCTCGGCCTTTTCCGCGCCCTGCTGCGTCTGGGTCAGCTCTTCCACCGGCACGATATCGACCGGCAGCGCCTCGACATCGGCGACTTCGAACGATGCCGGAGCACTGATCGAAAGTATCGCCCATGCCAGCACCACGCAGTGCAATATGGTGGATGTGATGACACTACTTCTCATGATGCCCTGACTTGCCCCGACCCTTATCCCGACCTTCGTCCTTGTTTTGTTACTTGCTCTGTTCCTGCAGCGTCACCAGGCCGATATTCTTGAAACCGGCGGCCGAGATGCGCGCCATCACCTGCATCACCGTGCCGTAGCCGGCATTGGTGTCGCCGCGCACATAGATGCGCTCGTTGTAGCCGGTGGTGGCGATGGCTTCGAGCTTCGGCACGACCTCCTCGATGGCGATCTTGCTTTCCTGCAGGTAGATTTCGCCGGCCGGATTGACCGAGACGGTGATCGGCTGCGTATCCGAATTCATCGGCTTGGCCTGCGTTTCCGGCAGGTCGATCGGCACGCCGACCGTCATCATCGGCGCCGCCACCATGAAGATGATGAGCAGCACCAGCATGACGTCGACGAGCGGCGTCACGTTGATTTCGCTGATGGCCCCGCCATGCCGCGAGCCGCGACGGCGTCTTCCGCCGCCCGAGCCGCCCTGTCCGCCAAGATTCATACCCATGCGCGTTACTCCCCGTAACCAGTTCTTACTGGGCAGCCGCGCGCGGCTGCAGCTTCTCGTCGATCTGGCGCGACAGGATCGCGGAGAATTCGTCGGCGAAGCCTTCCATGCGTGCCGTCAGCTTGCCGGCATCGCCCGAGAACTTGTTGTAGGCGATAACCGCGGGAATAGCGGCGACGAGGCCGATGGCGGTGGCGAGCAGCGCCTCGGCGATACCGGGGGCGACGACCGCGAGGTTGGTCGACTTCGAGCCGGCGATCGCCTGGAACGAGGTCATGATACCGATGACGGTGCCGAACAGGCCGACGAAGGGACCGGCCGAGCCGATGGTTGCCAAGGACGACAGCCGCGCGATCAGGTGCTCGGATTCACGCGCCAGCGTCACGTCCATCGCCCGGTCGATACGCATCTGCAGGCCGATGGGCGAACGCGCGCCGCGCTCGAAGCTCTTCTTCCATTCGCGCATCGCCGAAACGAAGATCGCGGCAAGCCCGTGGTTCTGGCGCTCGGACAGCGTGCGATACAGCTCTTCCAGCGACTGGCCCGACCAGAAGACCTGCTCGAACTGGTCGAATTGCCGCCGCGCACGGCCGAAATTCACATACTTGTCGATGGCGATCGCCCACGTCCAGACCGACGCACCGAGCAGCCCGATCATCACCAGCTTCACGACAAAGCCGGCCTGCATGAAGAGGCCCAAGAGGCTCACGTCGTGCGTCGCTGCTTCCAATGCAACCTGTTCCATAGATGTAAAATCCCCGAATCCAAACGCCCGGCGCTTGACCGGGCGGCTCCAAAGTAAACCTGCAAGAAAGCACCCGGCCGCGACTTGTGGTCACCTTGGTTTCCAAGCGAAAGCTTCAGCCTCGCCTTCTTGCTGTCAAATTTGGTTAAAGGAAGGCGTGCGGCGCACAATATCCTTACAGGGCCAGTAAGACACTATTATCGTTAAAAGAGTGTTAGTGTCCGCGACAGCAGGGCCGGCCGACGCCTTTTCCGGGCGCGGCCGGCGGATCCAGAAATGTCCACATCGCTGCGGATGCGGCTTGCGCCACAAAACTTTACTTTCACGGTTTAGTTTTATTTGCAAGAGCCGCAACGCCGCAGGCTTTCGCTGCAATGCAAAAAATATACGGCTCAGACCGTGGCGCGGGCCAGAAACTGCGCGGAAAGGCCTTCCGGCAGGCGGCGCGGGCGGCCGCTGGCATTGATGACGGCGATGGTGACGCGGGCGGCAATGAGCAGCGTCTCGCCGCGTAAAATCTGCTGGCCGAGCACCAGCTTCGCCCCGCCGGCCTTCTCCGTCCAGGTGCGCACGGTGACGATGTCGTCCATGCGCGCCGGGCTCTTGAAGTCGATCTCCATGCGGTGGACGACGAAGACCAGCCCCTCCTCGTCGATGCTGACGAGCCGGCTCTGTTCCACACCTAGACAGCGCAGGTAATCGGTGCGGCCGCGTTCGAGGAAATGCAGGTAGCGGGCATGGTAAACGAGGCCGGAGAAATCCGTGTCTTCATAATACACCCGCTGCACCAGCCGGTGGCCGGCCTCGGACATCTCGCCGCTGAGATGGGTCGGAATTTCCGTCATGCGTACTCCTTGGGACGCGTCGCCCCTGACTTTCCAAGCCGCCAGATTCCACGGGGATTGGCCGACTTTATGGCAGCTTGCCGTCGTCCCAGACGAGATGGCGCGTCTCCTGCGGCAGGTTCTCGATCTCGGCGGCAATGAAATAGGGCGGAATATCCAAGGCTTCGAGGGCGGCGCGCGTCGCCGGCACCCATTTGAATTCGAGATCGTTGTCGCCGTCCTGCTCCCGATGCACGATGCCCTCGGGCGCGAAAGGAAAACTCTCCGGCACGGTCATCAGGTAATAGAAGCCGAGTTCGTGCCAGCGGCGCTTTTCGAAATGGAAGAAATTCTCGACCACCCAAAGCAGCCGCCCGACTTCGACGTCGACGCCGAGTTCCTCGACCATCTCGCGCTGCAGCGTCTCGGCGGAGGTCTCGCCGATCTCGGCCCGGCCGCCGGGAAAGGTCCAGAAGGTCTCGTGGGTGGCGCGGTGGACGAGCACATGGCGATCGCGAAAACCGAGGCCGGCGATGCGATAGTTGAAGCGGCGCCTGCCGCTGGTCAGGCGGATCAGCGTTCTCTTCGCCATGGGGTCACTCATCGTCCTGCTGGAACAGGCGGAACTGCGCCGCCTCCAGATCCTTGGGCGGCTGCAGGCCGAGATGCTTCCAGGCATTGGCGGTCAGCACGCGCCCGCGCGGGGTGCGCTGGATCAGGCCCTGCTGGATCATGTAGGGCTCGATGATGTCCTCGATGGCGTCGCGCGGCTCCGAAAGACCGGCGGCGATGGTCTCGATGCCGACCGGGCCGCCGCCGAAATTGACGGCGATCATCTTGAGGTAGCGGGTGTCGAGCTGGTCGAGGCCGATATTGTCGACCAGCAGCCGCGTCAGCGCCTCGTCGGCGATCTCGCGGGTCACCGCCTCGGCGCGCGCCACCTCGGCGAAATCGCGCACCCGGCGCAGCAGGCGGCCGGCGATGCGCGGCGTGCCGCGGGCCCGGCGCGCAATCTCGCGGGCGCCGCCATCGGTGATCGGCAGGTTCATCAGCCGCGCCCCGCGCCGCACGATCAGCTCCAGCTCGTCGACGGTGTAGAAGCTGAGCCGCACCGGGATGCCGAAACGGTCGCGCAGCGGCGTCGTCAGCAGGCCGAGACGGGTGGTGGCGGCGACCAGCGTGAATTTCGACAGGTCGATCTTCACCGAACGCGCCGCCGGCCCCTCGCCGATGATCAGGTCGAGTTGAAAGTCCTCCATCGCCGGATAGAGGATTTCCTCGACCGCCGGATTGAGGCGATGGATTTCGTCGATGAACAGCACGTCGCGTTCTTCGAGATTGGTGAGCAGCGCTGCGAGATCGCCGGCCTTGGCGATGACCGGGCCGGAGGTCGAGCGAAAATTGACGCCGAGTTCCTTGGCCATGATCTGCGCCAGCGTCGTCTTGCCGAGGCCGGGCGGGCCGACGAACAGCACATGGTCGAGCGCCTCGCCACGGTTCTTCGCCGCCTCGATGAAGATCTTCAGGTTGGCGCGCGCCTCCGCCTGGCCGGTGAAATCGTCCAGCGTCTGCGGCCTCAGCGCCGTATCCAGATCCTCGCCGCGCTTTTCCGGCGAAATGAGCCGGTCTGCATCACTCATGGCATTCACTTTCCCTAGCGATCACGGCATTCGTTGCTCATAACAACTGGCAGAGCAAAAGCAAAACGCCTTACGAGATCGACGACAACCTGCCCTCCGCACGACGTCATCCTCGGCCTTGTGCCGAGGATCTGCAGACCTATCGTCAAATCGGCCGTTTGCAGATGCTTGGGGCACAAGCCCGAGCATGACGAAGGAGAAGTTTTCGACTTGGAAATCATCAAGCTGTCTACCGCGACAATTCCTTCAGGCCAAGGCGGATGAGCTTGGCGCTATCCGCCCCCTCGCCCGCCGTCTTCAGCGCGGCGGCGACCGCATTGGCGGCCTGGTCGCGCGAATAGCCGAGATTGGTGAGCGCCGAGACGGCATCGGCGACCGGCGCGGGGGCGACGCCCTCGCCGAGCTCCTGCTTCAGCCCGATATTCTGCGCCGCCTCGCCACCAAAGGCCGGGGCCTTGTTCTTCAGTTCGGTGACGATGCGGGTCGCGACCTTGGGGCCGACGCCGGGGGCGCGCGCCACCGACGCCTTGTCCTGCAGCGCGATGGCATTCGCAAGCTCGGAAGGCGTCAGCGTCGACAGGATCGCCAGCGCCACCTTGGAGCCGACGCCCTGCACGCTCTGCAACAGGTTGAACCATTCCCGCTCCAGCCCCGAGAGGAAGCCGAACAGCTTCAACTGGTCCTCGCGCACATAGGTCTCGATGAACAGCACCACCGCCTCGCCCACCGAGCCCAGCCGCGACAGGCTCCGGTTCGAACAATGGGCGACGTAACAGACGCCATGAACGTCCACCAGCACGTAATCGTCGCCGATCTCCTCGATCGTGCCCTTGAGCTTGCCGATCATCGCGAAATGCCCCCAACAGAAATCAAGGAATAGGTCTCATCATGCGCTCGCCGCCAGCGCCGCCAGCGCCGCCATGCGCAGGCGCGCGGCGCCGCGATTATGGGCGTGGCAGATGGCGATCGCCAGTGCATCGGCGGCGTCGTTGCCCTTGAAGACCGCCTTCGGCATCAGGATTTTCAGCATCATGTGGATCTGCTGCTTTTCGCCATGGCCGACACCGATCACCGCCTTCTTGACCGCATTCGGCGCATATTCGGCCACTGGCAGGCCGGCGCGGGCCGGGACCAGCATGGCGACGCCGCGCGCCTGGCCGAGCTTCAACGTCGCCACCGCATCCTTGTTGACGAAGGTCTGCTCGACCGCCGCCTCGTCGGGCTTGTGCGCGTGGATGATATCGGCAAGGCCGTCATGCAGCTGGCAGAGCCGCGAGGCGAGATCAGCGTCCCCATCCGACGTCACCGTGCCCGAGGCGACGAAACGCAGAGAATTGCCGAGCGCCTCGATCACCCCCCAGCCGGTGCGCCGCAAGCCGGGATCGATCCCGATGATTCGAATCGTGTTCTGCATGGCCAATCCTATCCGTCCTTATCGAGCAGTGCCAGACAAATGTGAACAAACCAGAAACACCCTTCTCCACCCCCACCATTTACGGGGAATTAAGGATGCGCACCCAACATGACAGCCAAAGTCCGGCTCCGATGCGGAACAGTTGGGAACCATGCACAAGACACGACATTCTCTGGCCTTCAAGGTCACGGCGATCTTCCTGCTCCTGACCGTGGTTTCGGTCGGCGTGTTGAACGTCACCGCCTATATCGGCAGTAGCGGCATCTTTCAGAGCGAGAAGCTGCAATCGATGAAGGGCGTGCTGACCTTCCGCGGCGACATGCTGCGCGACCAGCTGGCACAGATGGAAGGCCAGGCGGTCTCCATTGCCCGCATCGAATCGCTGCAGATGGCGATCACCTCCTTCCGCAGCGGCTGGAAAACCATCGAGAAGAATTCCGGCAATGCCGGCAAGGAACTGATCGACGTCTTCATCACCAAAAACACCAATGCCGACCGCGCCGCGCTGGTGAAACCGGAGGGGCCGAGCGGCTTCTATTATTCGACGCATGAAAAGGCGCAACCGGAAGTGGCTGGCTACCTCAAGGGCTCCGCCTTCAGCGACCTGATGATCGCCGACATGGACGGCAACATCATCTATTCCTACCGCAAGAGCGACGTTTTCGCCCGCAATGTCGCCTCCGGCGAACTGGCCTCCACCGCGCTCGGCAACGCCTTCCGCCGCGCCGCCGACAATGCCGCCAAGGCCGGCGAAGACCAGGCCCCGGCCGGCTTTTCCGGCCTGACGGCCGAGGCCACCGGCAGCGAGCCCGGCATCTTCTTCGGCGTCCCGGTCCTCAAGATGGGAGCACCCAAGGGCGTCATCCTGTTCCAGGTGCGCAACGACCTGATCGCCGCCATCCTCGCCAAGGGCATCGATCCGCAAAGCTCGGAACGCTCCGCCATCGTCAGCGCCGGCGGCAGCGCCATCGGCCTCAACGGCCAGGGCCGCCTGACCGGCATCGAGGCGCCCGCCGTCGATACGGCCGGCGAAGCGATGACAGTCACCGATTTCACCCGCGCCGATGGCGCGGCGCGCAGCTATGCCCGCTCGGTCGATTATGGCGGCGAAACCATGCTGGTGGTCGAAAGCATCCTGCTTTCGGAGCTGGAAGCCGGCTCGCTGCAACTCGCCGGCCTGCTGGTTGTCAGCGGCCTGATCGGGCTGGCGCTGCTGTCGCTGGTGGTCAGCGTCTTTTCGAACCGCATGTTCGCGCCGCTGGCGCGTCTTGCCGGGCTGACGGAAACCGTCGCCGCCGGCAAGCTCGACGTCGAGATCGGCAACCAGAGCCGCAAGGACGAGATCGGCACGCTGGCGCGGGCATTGGAAAGTTTCCGCCGCTCGCTGACCGAGCAGCGCCATCTCGAAGCCGCCGGCATCGAAAACCGCGAACGCGCCGAGGCCGAGCGCCTGCAACGCCTCGCCGAGCGCGAGGCCGAGGCGCGCCAATTGCAAGACGTCGTCGCCGAACTCGACAAGGGCCTTGGCAACCTCGCCGGCGGCAATCTCGTCTATCGCATCGACGGCCAGTTCCCGGCCGCACTCGAACCGCTGCGGGTCAATTTCAACCATGCCATCGAGACGCTGCGCCAGACGTTGTCGGCCATCGGCGGAAATTCTCTGGCCGTGCATCGCGATTCCGAGGAGATGCGCGGCGGCGCCGACCAACTCGCCCAGCGCACCGAACGCCAGGCCGCCTCGATCACCGAGACGGTGACCGCCATCGGCACGATTTCGCAGGCCGTGCGCTCGCAGATCGAGCGCGGCAGCCAGGCGGAAAAGATCGCCGCTGCCGCCAGGGCCGATACGCTACACAGCGGCAAGATCATGACCGACACCATCTCGGCCATGGAAGCCATCCAGTCCTCGTCGCGACAGATCAACCAGATCATCGACGTCATCGACGACATCGCCTTTCAGACGAATCTTCTGGCGCTGAATGCCGGGGTCGAGGCGGCGCGCGCCGGCGAAAGCGGCAAGGGTTTCGCCGTCGTGGCGCAGGAAGTGCGCGAACTGGCGCAACGCTCCTCCGCCGCCGCGCAGCAGATTTCCGAGCTGTTGAAGAAATCCACCGCCGAGGTCGAGACCGGCGTGTCGCTGGTCGAAAAGGCCGGCAGCGCGCTGAAGAACATCGGCGACCAGGTGGAGGCGATCGACGCCCGCATCCGCGAGATCATGGCCTCGACCCGCGACGAGGCCGAGACGCTGCGCGCCGTCAACGGCGTCGTCTCCGAGCTTGATGGCATGACCCGCCAGAACGCCGCCATGGTGCAGGACACCACCAGCGCCATCCATCGCCTCGCCAGCGAAGCCGGCGAGATGGACCGCCAGCTCGGCCAGTTCGTGCTCGCCGAAGAGCGCTGGCGTATGGCGGGATAAGCCTCCGCCCTCCCCTTTTCTATCCAAATCGCCGTGCGGAGTGAAAAACTTTGCGCGGCAATTTTGTTTTGCGGGCTGACGCTTCCTAGATAGGAAGCAACGCTTATTTTTTTCAGGAACATCCTCATGGTCAGCCTTTCCATTCTCGATCTCTCGCCGGTTGCCGAAGGCAGCACGCTGACGAAGGCGCTGGACGACACGCGCCGCATGGCCCGCAAGGCGGAAGAGCTGGGTTATGCCCGCTTCTGGCTGGCCGAGCATCACGGCATGCCGGGCATCGCCAGCGCCGCGACCGCCGTCGTCATCGCCCATGTCGGCCAGGCGACGTCGAAAATCCGCATCGGCTCGGGCGGCATCATGCTGCCGAACCATTCGCCGCTGGTCATCGCCGAGCAGTTCGGCACGCTGGAAGCGCTGTTTCCGGGACGCATCGATCTCGGCATCGGCCGCGCGCCCGGCACCGACATGCGCACCGCCCAGGCGCTGCGCCGCAATCTCGAAGCCGGCGCCCAGAGTTTCCCGCAGGATATTCTCGAGTTGAAGCAGTTGCTCGGCGCGCCGGTCGAAAACCAGGCGATCCTCGCCGTGCCCGGCGCGAATTCCAATGTGCCGATCTGGCTGCTCGGATCGAGCATGTACAGCGCCCATCTCGCCGCCATGCTCGGCCTGCCTTACGCCTTCGCCTCGCATTTCGCGCCCGACCTGCTGCTCGATGCGATCTCCGTCTATCGCGAACGCTTCACGCCGTCAGACGAACTCGACCGACCCTATGTGATGGCCGGCATCATGGGCGTGGCGGCGGAAACCGACGAGGAGGCGCGCTACCTCTTCACCTCCTCGCAGCAGCAATTCGTCAACCTGCGCCGCAACATCCGCACACAATTCCCCAGACCCGTGCGTGACATGAATGCGATCTGGAGCGAGCAGGAGCGGATCAATGTCGAGCATACGTTGCGTTATGCGGCGGTGGGCTCGAAGGCGACGATATCGGACCATCTCGACCGCTTTACCGCCGCCACGGGCGCAGACGAGATCATCGTCTCGATGCCGATCCACGACGTCGAGGCGCGGCTGCGCTCGCTGGAGCTGTTTGCAGATGTGCGCGACGCCTCTAAGGCTGCGGCTTGAAACGAGAAAAGCCCGGCGGTCGTGAGTCAGCCGGGCCTTTTGGAAAAATGGCGACGTCAGCTCAGGCTGAAAGCTTCGCCATGACTTCGTCGGAGACTTCGAAGTTGGAATAGACGTTCTGGACGTCGTCGTCGTCCTCGAGGCTGTCGATCAGCTTCATCAGCGACTGGGCCTTTTCCTCGTCGACCGGCACGGTGTTCTGCGCCTTCCAGATGGCCTTGACGGTTTCGGCTTCGCCGAGGGTGGCTTCCAGCGCCTTGGAGACTTCGCCGATGGCTTCGAAACCGCAGATGATCGTGTGGCCGTCCTCGTCGGTGGTCACATCGTCGGCGCCGGCTTCGATGGCCGCTTCCATCACCGCATCGGCGCTGCCGGCAGCGAGCTTGTAGACGATTTCGCCGACATGATCGAAGGAGAAGGATACCGAGCCGGTTTCGCCGAGCGCGCCGCCGGCCTTGGTGAAGGTCGAGCGGACGTTGGAGGCGGTGCGGTTGCGGTTGTCGGTCAGGGCCTCGACGATGACGGCGACGCCGCCCGGGCCGTAGCCTTCGTAGCGGACTTCGTCGTAGTTCTCGCTGTCGGCGCCGGCGGCCTTCTTGATGGCGCGCTCGATATTGTCCTTCGGCATCGACTGGGCCTTGGCGTTCTGGATCGCCAGGCGCAGACGCGCGTTCATCGTCGGGTCGGGCAGGCCCGTCTTGGCGGCGACGGTGATTTCGCGCGCCAGCTTGGAGAACATTTTCGACCGCACGGCATCCTGACGGCCCTTGCGGTGCATGATGTTTTTAAACTGTGAATGGCCAGCCATGGCACCTTTGATCCAGGTCTTCTTGGTTTGGGAATGGCGCCTTATAGAGCAATTCCGGCGAAGCTGTGAAGCCGTTTTGCCGGCAATTGCGACAAACAACCGGTGAAAACCGCGCCATTGCCGCAAAATTCGCTCAAAAGCGGCGGGTTGCGGCGTCGGCGACGGCCGGAACATTTTCCGTTTTCGCCACGTTTGAGAGCGCGACGCCAATGGGAAAGGACCACGCACATGGCCAGTTTTACCGACGCACGGGAAGCGCCCGCCACACAGCTCTGGGATGAAATCGACAAGATCCATGCCGGCATGCTCGGCATCGAGAATTCCGGCCTTCTGATGCAGCCCATGGCGCCGCAGACCGACCGCAAGACCAACACCATCTGGTTCTATACCAAGACGGACGCCGAGATCGTCAAGGCAATCAAGCCGGGCGCGCGCGCCACCTTCTGCGTCGTCGGCAAGGATCACGATTACCATGCCTGCCTCGCCGGCCAGATCGAGCAGCGCAGGGATCCGGCCCGCATCGATGAATTCTGGAATTCCGTCGTCGCCGCCTGGTACGAGGACGGCAAGAACGATCCGCGCCTCACCATGCTCGCCATGCATGTCGACGACGCCGAGATCTGGGCCTCGACCGACAGCACCCTGAAATTCGGCTGGGAAATCGCCAAGGCCAACCTGGAAGATCACAAGACGCCGGATGTCGGTGTCCACAACCGCCTGCGCTTCGCCTGACAGGCGCCTAGAACCCACGCGGGATGAGGATCAGCGGCCGTTTCGGCAGGCTGTTCAGCGAGACGGTGATGACATCCGTCTCGCTGCGCGCCACGTCGAAGCGGCCGTCGAACATGTCGAGGAAGCGGTCGAGCAGGCCGGGACGGTGCATGGGCAGGATGATGGACGCGTTCAGGCGCTTCACCACTCGGCTCATGCTGTCGAGCCCCATGGTCAGCCCGCCGTCGACCGGCACCATCAGGATGTCGAGCCGGCCGATTTCGGCATAATGGGCATCGGTCAGCTCGTGATGCAGATGGCCGAGATGGCCGATGCACAGACCGGCGGTCTCGAAAATGAAGATCGAATTGCCGTCATGCTCCATCGCGCCGCTGCCGAAGGCGCGGATATCGGTGGTGACGTTGCGGATATAGGTATCGCCGACAACCACGTCATGATTGGCTTTTTCGCCGGGCACGTCGCTCCAGCCCTTCAGCACGTATCGGATCGCCGGGTCCGGCGTCAGCGTGTAATGGGTCGAATGCGCCTTGTTCATGGTCACCACGACGGGCGTCACTGGCGGCTGGTACCAGCCGTTGTAATCGGTGGCGATGGTGACGCCGCCGGGCGTTTCGAGGA
This sequence comes from Hyphomicrobiales bacterium, assembly GCA_017305935.1. Lineage (GTDB taxonomy): Bacteria > Pseudomonadota > Alphaproteobacteria > Rhizobiales > Rhizobiaceae > Metarhizobium. Next base: position 35,961 of record JAFKJU010000032.1, read on the forward strand.
AAAAGGTGGAATGGCCGAGATAGGAGATCTTCACCGGCTCGTCCTTCACCGCAGCCGGGGAAAAGCGGGCGAAGACGACATGCGGCAGGCCTTGCGCGATCGCCTGGCACTGGCTGACGGGCTGCTTCGCCCCACCCGACTGGGCAAGGGCGGTGCCGGTCATGGCAAGGATCGAAAAGATCAGGGCGAGCATTCGCAGCATCATGCCGTCTCCCCAGCCGTTATCCGCGCCGAGGATGCGCCTCACATGCCGCGCGGTCCAGCCGCCCGGAGCTTCACAATTGCGTTAGCGGTCTCTCAGCGCCAGAAATCCGGGATGGTTTCGGCAAGGCGCGGACCGAGCCGCAACGGGGCGATCTTTTCCGCAAGGCCGGTCGAGTCGGAAATCTCGACGCCGACGCCGCAGATGGTCGCCGGGCCGGAGGCTGCCTCGAAGCGGCCCTTCGGCATCTTCGAGATGAACCGGTTCAGCGGCTCTTCCTTGTCCATGCCGAGCGAGGAGTCGTAATCGCCGCACATGCCGGCATCCGAGAGATAGGCGGTGCCGCCATTGAGGATCTGGTGATCGGCCGTCGGCACATGCGTGTGCGTGCCGACCACGAAACTGGCGCGGCCATCGACGAAATGGCCGAAGCATTGCTTCTCGCTGGTGGCTTCCGCATGGAAATCGAAGACGATGGCGTCGGCCTGTTCCTTCAACGGCGCGGCGTCGAGAATGGCTTCGGCTGCCTTGAACGGGTCGTCGAGTTCCGGGTGCATGAACACGCGGCCCATGACATTGGCGACCAGCACGCGGGCGCCGTTGCGGGCGTAATAAAGGCCCGAGCCGCGCCCTGGCGTGCCCGCGGGGTAATTCGCCGGGCGCAGGAACTGATCGTGGCGCTCGCAGAAAACGACCGCTTCCTTCTGGTCCCAGACATGGTTGCCGGTGGTGACGACATCGGCGCCGGCATTGATGGTTTCGAGGAAGATATCCTCGGTGATGCCGAAGCCGCCGGCGGCGTTCTCGCCATTGACGATGACGAAGTCGAGCTTCAGATCGGAGACGAGGCCCGGCAGGCGGTCCCAGACCGCCGTGCGTCCGGTTTTGCCGACCATGTCCCCGAGAAAAAGCAGTCGCATTCTATTCCACCCGCCTGTTGAACCGCCGGACCCCGCTTTCGGTGAGCACGGCGTTCAGGCCGATATCATGCGGTTCCGCGGGCACAAATGCCACTTCCTGGCAATCGAAGGCAATGCCGATCAGCTGCGGGTCCATATCTTTTTTGTGAAGGCGGTCGATGGCGCGGTCGTAATAGCCGCCGCCATAGCCGATGCGGTTGCCGAGGCGGTCGAAGGCCGAGAGCGGCACCAGCATGATGTCGGGATCGAGTTCGGCGGCATCCGTGCCGGGTGCCAGCGTGCCAAAACCGTTGCCGACGAGCTCGGCGCCGGCCAGCAGCTCGCGAAACACGATGGTTTCCTTGTCGAGGATGACGGGCACGCAGAGCCGCGCCCCCCGCTCGCGCAACAGCGCCATCAGCGGGCGCAGGTCCGGCTCGGAGCGGATCGGCAGGAAGGCGGAGAGGATCGTGCCCGGCACGAAACGCAGCTCGATCTCGGCATGCGCGGCCATTTCAAGGCTTTTCTCGATGCGCAGATCGACGGCAAGCGCATCGCGCGCCGCCAGCCTTTCCTTGCGTATCCGGCCTTTTTCGTCTTTCAGCGTCATTCACCTGCCCCCCACACCGGGCGACATTCTAACCACGCGGACGCAGAGGAAAAGGCGTTGATGCGACGCCTTTGCGGACAAAATGCTCAATCAGCGCTGCTGGATGCGCGAGAAGCTGCGGGCATCGATGCCGAGGATGTCGAGATCGCGGCGGCTGGGGCTGCGATGAGCTTCGACGGCGGCGGCTGCCGAGGCGGCAGCGCCGAAAACGGCGATCGCACGACCGAGGAAGCCGCCGCGAACAGGACGTTGACGATTGGTCATGACAGGTCTCCTTGCTGTGTATGGCTGCATACTCGCGGATGCGTGAAAATTGTGCAACGCACAATACCAGAGGGGAGCCATGCAGCAAGCGGGAGGCCGGTTAACGCCCAAAGCAATTCCAGCAAAAGTGTGGAGCGGTTTTGCGGCCGGGATTGCGAAAAACTAAAACTAGAACTGCAATTTTCCCAGCCTGCCCATCACGAGGAACACGGCGGCGATGTGCATCGCATTGGCCATGGCGCCTGACACGGCGGCACGCCCCACCGCCTCCACCGACAGCAGCTCGACCGCCACTTCCTCCCCCGCTTCCGGGGCGGGTTCACCGATGCGGACCGCATTGCGCAGCAGCGTCACATGCACGTAATTGGTCTGTAGCGCCGGATTGGCGGCGAAGCGGCCGAGATAGTCCGCCTCGTCGGAATCGTATCCAGTCTCCTCGCGCAATTCGCGGCGAGAGGCGAGCAGCGGCGTGGCGTCTTCCGGGTCGACGCAGCCGCCCGGCAGTTCCAGGTCGATCAGCGCCGCCGCATGGCGATACTGGCGGATCATCACCACCTGCCCCTCCGGCGTCAGCGCGAAGGCGACGGCCCAGTCGGGATAGGCCAGCGTATAATAGGGATCGAGCACCGCGCCGGTCGCCGTCGTCACCCGCTCGGCCGACAGATCCACCCAGCGGTCCCGGTGAATCGTCCGCCTGCCGTCCGCAGTCCAGGGCCGGATCACCATGCTCGCCTCTTCGAATGGATAGTTTCGGGGCACCCGCGGCCCGAAAGAAGATGAAGTGCGATCCGTGGCATCCGATGGATGTTTACGATCCTGGGCGCCTACAAAAGTAGGTGGGCGCCATGTGACCAAGCCCACAGGCCTGGTCAGGGACAGCTCCCGTTAGATCGAGTATGGCCCCGAGGAATGTGGTTCCTGTCGAGAAGCACAGATCGCAACAGGGAATATAGGAAGATTTTTTCGCTGCGCCAGTGGGCGGCGATGGAATTTCAGCGAGGCGTTTGCCTGTCTACGCTTCCGGCGCCGGGCGGGCGTTGAGGCGGGTGGCGATGCCCTGGATGCGGGCGGTCAGCTCTTCCAGCATCGCGGCCAGCATTTCCTCGGTGCGGGCGGTGGCGGCGCGGTCGTCGTCACGGTTCTGGTTGATGCGGTTCAGCTCACCCTCGACCTTGGCGAGACGGCGGCCGACGTCGGACAGTTCGTCCATCACCATGATGCCGGCCATGACGGTGATGCGCAGGTCGCCGATTTCGCCGAACTGGGTCTTGAGATGGCTGACATAGCGGTCGAACTTGTCGGCAAGCTCGCTCAGGTGGTTTTCCTGACCTTCCTCGCAGGCCATCCTGTAAGCCTTGCCGTCGATGGTGACCGTGACCTGCGCCATATCCGCGAGAACCTGCCTTTCGTATTTCACCCCCGATGACAGGGACGTTCAGCGGTCGAGGACCGCCCTGATCGTTTCCATTGCCGTCACGAGACGCCGGGACACCTCGCGATTGACCTCTTCCAGCCGGTTGGCGCGGAACTGGGACTCGTCGAGCTCCTGCGCCAGCCGCGAACGGTCCGCATGCACGCGCCGCACCTCACCCTCGATCTCGCTGTGATCGCGCTCCCGCTCGAAGCGGATGTCGATGGCATTTTCGAGATGGGAAAGGGCCGCCTTCATTTCGAGGACCGCCATCTCCACCGTCTTCCCTGTCGGCATATGGTTACTTCTTGGTTTCGTCAGAACACGGAATGCGAATCGCCGGTCCGGCAGAGGCCTCCGGCGAGACTTTATTCTTGACTGCAATCTCCCGTCAATCAAAGCCCCGGCATCGAAACTGTGGATGAATGCCGATTTGCCGGGCAAACCTCTTCCTGACCTTTTGCACACCAACTTGGACAAATGTCAAAAAATCACGTTTCAACGCCCTTGGGAAGCCCGGCTTTTATTGACTTGCCGGCGCTTCCTGCTATGGATCACGGCGCTTAATGATGCTCTTCAAACGGCATCTCCCGACCCCTCGGAACCAGCGGAAAAGCCATGACCTCTCGCGAAGAACTTAACCGGATGGCGAATGCGATCCGTTTCCTTTCCATGGACGCCGTTGAAAAGGCCAACTCCGGCCATCCCGGCCTGCCGATGGGCGCCGCGGATATCGCCACGGTCCTTTTCACGCGCTACCTGAAATTCGATCCCAAGAATCCGCTCTGGCCGGATCGCGACCGTTTCGTGCTGTCCGCCGGCCACGGCTCGATGCTGCTCTACTCGCTGCTCTATCTCACGGGCTATGAGGACATGAGCATCGAGGACATCAAGCAGTTCCGCCAGCTCGGCTCCAAGACGGCCGGCCATCCGGAATACGGACATGCCTCGGGCATCGAGACCACGACCGGCCCGCTCGGCCAGGGCATTGCCAATGCCGTCGGCATGGCGATCGCCGAGCGCAAGCTCGAAGAGGAATTCGGCTCCGACCTGCAGAGCCACCACACCTATGTGCTGTGTGGCGACGGCTGCCTGATGGAAGGCATCAGCCACGAGGCGATCACGCTGGCCGGCCACCTGAAGCTGAACAAGCTGGTTCTCTTCTGGGACGACAACAACATCACCATCGACGGCGCCGTCGGCCTGTCGGATTCGACCGACCAGGTCGCCCGCTTCCAGGCCGCGCATTGGAACACGATCCGCGTCGACGGACACGACCAGGACCAGATCGCCGCGGCAATCGAGGCCGCGCAGTCCTCGGACAGGCCGACATTCATCGCCTGCAAGACGACCATCGGCTTCGGCGCGCCCAACAAGGCCGGCACCCACAAGGTTCACGGCTCGCCGCTCGGCGCCGCCGAAATCGAAGCCACCCGCCATGCCCTGAACTGGGAAGCCCCGGCCTTCGAAATCCCCGCCGACGTGCTCGACCTGTGGCGCGCCGCCGGCCGCCGCTCGGTCAAGGCCCGCGAGGCATGGGAAGCCCGCCTCGCCGCTTCCGACAAGCAGGCCGAATTCAACCGCCGCTTCGCCGGCGACCTGCCCGCCGGCCTCGACGGCGCCATGGACGCCTACAAGAAGAAGCTCGCCGACGCCCCGCCGACCGTCGCCACCCGCAAGGCTTCTGAAGACGCGCTCGAAGTCATCAACGGCATCGTGCCGGAGATGATCGGCGGCTCCGCCGACCTGACGCCGTCCAACAACACCAAGACCAGTCAGATGAAGTCGATCACGCCGACCGATTTCTCCGGCCGTTACATGCATTGGGGCATCCGCGAGCACGGCATGGCCGCCGCCATCAACGGCATCGCCCTGCATGGCGGGTTGATCCCCTATGCCGGCGGCTTCATGATCTTCTCGGACTATTGCCGTCCGTCGATCCGCCTCGCCGCGCTGATGGGCATCCGCGTCATCCACGTCCTGACGCACGATTCGATCGGCGTCGGCGAAGACGGCCCGACGCACCAGCCGGTCGAGCATATGTCGGCGTTGCGCGCCATCCCGAACCTGCTGGTCTTCCGCCCGGCCGACGCGGTGGAAACCGCCGAATGCTGGCAGCTTGCCCTGCATGAGAAGCATCGCCCTTCGGCGCTCGCGCTCACCCGCCAGAACCTCGCCCCGGCCCGCACCACCTACGAGGCCAAGAACCTCTCGGCCGCCGGCGCCTACGAGCTGGTTTCCGACGACGACGCCAAGGTTTCGATCTTCGCCTCCGGCTCGGAAGTCGAGATCGCGTTGAAGGCCGCCGAGACGCTGAAGCAGAAGGGCATCGCCGCCCGCGTCGTTTCCGTACCCTGCTTCGAGCTGTTCTACGATCAGCCGGAAGCCTACCAGGCGATGATCATCGGCAAGGCGCCGGTCAAGATCGCCGTCGAGGCCGGCGTCCGCCAGAGCTGGGATCACATCATCGGCCCCGAAGGCGCCTTCATCGGCATGAAGTCTTTCGGTGCATCGGCTCCGGCCAAGGATCTCTACAAGCATTTCGGCATCACGGCCGAAGCCGTGGTAGAGGCTGCCGAAGCCAAGCTTGCTTGACATGACGAAAGGCGCGTTTTACGCGCCTTTTTCCATCCCGACCCTTATTTCAGTGGGAGACTAGAATGACTGTGAAAGTTGCCATCAACGGCTTCGGCCGCATCGGCCGCAACATCCTGCGCGCCATCGTCGAATCCGGCCGCACCGACATCGAGGTGGTATCGATCAACGACCTCGGCCCGGTCGAGACCAATGCGCATCTGCTGCGCTTCGACTCCATTCACGGCAAGTTCCCGGCCAAGGTCACGGTCGAGGGCGACTCCATCATCATCAACGGCGGCAAGCCGATCAAGGTGACGGCGATCAAGGATCCGGCCGCACTTCCGCATGCCGAACTCGGCGTCGACATCGCCATGGAATGCACGGGCTTCTTCACCGCCCGCGACAAGGCCGCCGCCCACCTGACCGCCGGCGCCAAGCGCGTCATCGTCTCGGCCCCGGCCGAAGGCGCCGACCTCACCGTCGTCTATGGCGTCAACCACGACAAGCTGACCAAGGACCACCTGGTCATCTCCAACGCGTCGTGCACCACCAACTGCCTGGCCCCGGTCGCCAAGGTGCTGAACGATGTCATCGGCATCGATCACGGCATGATGACCACCATCCATTCCTACACCAACGACCAGCCGTCGCTCGACCAGATGCACAAGGATCTGTACCGCGCCCGCGCTGCCGCCCTGTCGATGATCCCGACCTCCACCGGCGCCGCCAAGGCTGTCGGCCTCGTTCTGCCGGAACTGAAAGGCAAGCTCGACGGCTTCGCCATGCGCGTTCCGACCCCGAACGTCTCGGTTGTCGACCTGAAGTTCGTCGCCAAGCGCGACACGACCAAGGAAGAGATCAACGCTGCGATCAAGGCTGCCGCCGACGGTCCGCTCAAGAACATCCTCGCCTATACCGAGCAGCCGAACGTCTCGATCGACTTCAACCACGACCCGCACTCCTCGACCTTCCACATGGACCAGACCAAGGTCATGGAAGGCAAGTTCGTGTCGATCCTGACCTGGTACGACAACGAGTGGGGCTTCTCCAACCGCATGTCGGACACGGCGGTTGCGCTTGCCAAGCTGATCTGATGTTTCGCGCCCTTGGCCCCCTCACCGTCCGCTGGACGCCCTGGGAGGGCGAGGGCCTCGAACATCTGACTCTGACACCGGACAGTTTCGACTTCGGCGCGGGCATCCGCGCCGAAAGCGTTTTGATCGGCGACCGCGGGGATAGCCCCTATGGCGTGCATTACCGCATCGCGTGCGACGCCGGTTGGGCCGTGCGCCGCTTTAGCATCGAAACCACCGATGGGCGACGCCTTGCGCTCGCCTCCGATGGCGCAGGCCACTGGCGGGACGAGAACGGTGCCAGCCGCGCCGACCTCGACGGCTGCATCGATATCGACCTCGCCGGCTCGCCCTTCACCAACACCTTGCCGATCCGCCGCCTGAACCTGACGCCCGCCGCCGGAACCGCCCGCCTGTCGATGGTCTACGTGCCCTTCGATTCCTTTGACGCCTTCGTCGACGGCCAGCGCTATACCGGCCTCGACGCCGACCAGCAGCTATACCGCTACGAAGCCGAGGACCGCAGCTTTACCGCCGAACTGCCGGTCGACGAGGACGGGCTCGTCATCGATTACCCCGGCCTCTTCCGCCGGCTGCGATAGGTGCGCTCACAAAATCAGCGGCGGGGATGCATCTTCTTGTTTTCGCCGCGCTCCCGCCCGATTTTCCTCCATTTTCTTCTTGAGTTTCGCAGAGCATTTCCAGGAAAACTGTGCAGCGGTTTTCCGTCCGGAAATGCGACAAGCACAAATGGTCCATTTCGGGGCGTGGGACGCGCTCCCTCCACCAGACCTGCACCAGAAAAGCCCTCCGGGCTCAAACCCGGATGCGGAATGGCTGTCATGCATGTTCGGGTGATGGACGCGGCGCCGGGAGCGCGCCACAATGACACGTCTCCGGCCGCAACGCCGGAGGCAGCATGGGACATCTTCGCGCCTGCCGGGCGATGAAGGTGGTGACGGAAAGCGGGGCGGGCGTGGATAGTTTTTATGCGATGGTTCTGGTCGGAACGGCGCTGGTGCTCCTGGCTGCCTTCTCCAGCCTGCTCGCCTTCCGCTTTGGCGCGCCCCTGCTCTTCCTGTTCCTCTCCATCGGCTTGCTGGCCGGCAGCGATGGACTCGGCCTGAGTTTTAGCAACGACCGCGTCGCCTACCAACTCGGCTCGCTGGCGCTGGCCGTCATCCTGTTCGATTCCGGCTTCGGCACCTCCTTCCATTCCTTCCGCATCGCCGCCGCCCCGGCGCTGGTGCTCGCCTCGGTCGGGGTTCTGCTCACCGCCTCGCTGTTTGCGCTCGCCACCATGGTGCTGCTGCATTTCGGCTTTCTCGAAGGCATGCTGCTCGGCTCGATCATCGCCTCGACGGATGCGGCCGCCGTCTTCTTCCTGCTGCGCATCGGCGGCATCAATATCCGCGACAAGGTGCGCTCCGGCCTGGAGGTGGAATCCGGCACCAACGACCCGATGGCGATCTTCCTGACGCTGCTGATGGTCGGCATCGTCTCCAGCGGCAAGGGTGCGGGCGCCTTCGACCTGTCGATGCTGCTGCTCTTCGTCGAGGAAATGGGCCTCGGGCTGGTGATGGGACTCGCCGGAGGCATGATGATCGTCACCGTCATCAACCGCGTCGCCACCGATCGCGGCCTGGCGCCGATCTTCGTGCTGGCGCTGGCGCTGCTGCTCTTCGCCTTCACCGGCGTGCTCGGCGGCTCCGGCTTCCTCGCCGTCTATGTCGCCGGCCTGTTTGCCGGCAACAAGCGCATCCAGTCCGCCGCCTCCATCCGCCGCTTCCAGGACGGCATGACCTGGCTGGCGCAGATCATCATGTTCCTGATGCTCGGCCTGCTCGCCAGCCCCTCCGAATTCCTCACCATTCTGCTGCCGGCCTTGGCGCTGGCGCTTTTCCTGATTTTCGTGGCGCGGCCGCTCGCGGTCTGGTTCTGCCTGCTGCCCTTCGACTATACCCAGCAGGAGACCGGCTTCATCGCCTGGGTGGGCCTGCGCGGCGCCGTCTCCATCCTGCTCGCCATCCTGCCGGTCATGGGCGGCCTGAAGAACGGCGAGACCTATTTCAACACCGCCTTCATCATCGTGCTGGTCTCGCTTCTGGTGCAGGGGTGGACCATCAAGCCGGTCGCCCGCCGGCTCGGCCTGATCATCCCGCCGCGCCTCGGCGCCATCGACAAGCTGGAACTCGATCTGCCGGGCGCGGCCAACCACGAACTGCTCTCCTATCGCATCATCAAGGACAGCCCGATCATGCGCGGCGAGCGCATTCCGCGCTGGGCGGTGCCGTCACTGGTGATCCGCGACGGCAAGTCGATGCGTTACCAATATGCCGGGCGCCTGCGCGAGAACGACCAGGTCTACATGTTCGTCGCGCCCGCCTATTCGAAGCTGCTCGACCGTCTCTTCGCCAGCCGCGCGCCCGTCGACGAGGACGACGCCGAATTCTTCGGCGCCTTCTCGATTTCCGCCGCAAGGCCGGCGCGGGAGCTGGATGCCGCCTACGGCCCCGGCCTGCTGCACGACAGCGAGAAGGAACTCAGCATCGGCGATCTCATCGCCCAGCGCCTCGGCGGCCATGTCGAATATGCCGACCGCGTGCGCCTCGGCTCGATCATCCTCATCGTGCGCGATCTCGACGAACAGGACGCGCCGAAAACCATCGGCATCTCACTGGAGCCGGTGGAGCCGGCCACCAACCTGCCGATCTTCATCAACCTGCGCGAAATCGCCCACCGCGTCCGCGACGTCCTGCGCAAGCATCGCCGAAGGGTGGCGCAGGCCATCCACCCGGCGCCCGCGCCCACGGAAAATGACCGGTAAAGCGCCTTGCGTCCGGATCGTTCCCGTGTATGGTCCGGTCGAATTTTCCCTCCGACAGAATGGGACATGATCATGGCTTCCTTCAAGACTCTCGACGACCTCTCCGATCTCTCGGGCAAGCGCGTTCTGGTGCGCGTCGATCTCAACGTGCCCGTCAACGCCGAAGGCAAGGTGACCGACAAGACCCGCATCGAGCGCGTCGCGCCGACGATCCTCGAACTGTCGAAAAAGGGCGCCAAGGTCATTCTGCTCGCCCATTTCGGCCGTCCGAAAGGCGCGCCGGTGGCGGACATGTCGCTGGCGCTGATCGCGCCGGCCGTCGAAGAAGTATTGGGCGCAAAGGTCGCGACCGCGTCGGATTGCATCGGCGAGGCCGCCGCCTCCGCCGTCGCAGCGATGAAGGACGGCGACATCCTGCTTCTCGAAAACACCCGCTTCCACAAGGGCGAGGAGAAGAACGATCCGGAATTCACCAAGGCGCTGGCCGCCAATGGCGACATCTTCGTCAACGACGCCTTCTCGGCCGCCCACCGCGCCCATGCCTCCACCGAAGGCCTGGCGCACCTGCTGCCCGCCTATGCCGGCCGCACCATGCAGGCCGAGCTGGAAGCCCTTGAAAAGGGCCTGGGCCAGCCGGCCCGCCCGGTGGTCGCCATCGTCGGCGGCGCCAAGGTTTCGACCAAGATCGACCTGCTGATGAACCTCGTCAAGAAGGTCGATGCCCTCGTCATCGGCGGCGGCATGGCCAACACCTTCCTCGCCGCGCGCGGCACCAATGTCGGCAAGTCGCTGTGCGAGCATGACCTTGCCGCCACCGCCAAGCAGATCATGGTCGAGGCCGCCGGCGCCGGCTGCGCCATCGTGCTGCCGGTCGACGGCGTCATCGCCCGCGAATTCAAGGCCGGTGCCGAAAACGAGGTCGTCGATATCGAGGCGATCCCCGCCGATGCCATGGTGCTCGACGTCGGCCCGAAGTCGATCGAAGCGGTCAACGACTGGATTTCCAAGGCCGAGACGCTGGTCTGGAACGGCCCGCTCGGCGCCTTCGAAATCACCCCCTTCGACACGGCAACGGTTGCCGTCGCCAAACATGCAGCGGAAGAAACCAAGGCCGGCAAGCTGGTTTCCGTCGCCGGCGGCGGCGACACGGTCTCGGCTCTCAACCATGCCGGCGTTGCCGATGACTTCACCTACATCTCCACCGCCGGCGGCGCCTTCCTCGAATGGATGGAAGGCAAGGACCTGCCGGGCGTGACGGTTCTGCAGCGGTAATCACGCGCATGCATTTTTAAAACGGCGGGCCATGTGCCCGCCGTTTTCGTTTGGACCGCAAACTTGTCACCCCCACAACTTCGCCCATTCTCAACGCCGGTATCGCATCGCTACAAAGGGCCACATCCGCCAGAGGAGATCGCCCGATGTCTGCCTATGATTTCGTAACCGTCGACGTCTTCACCACCGAGCGCTTTCGCGGCAATCCGCTCGCCGTCTTCCCGGATGCGCGCGGGCTGGACGACGAGACGATGCAGGCGATCGCCGCCGAATTCGGCTATTCCGAAATCACCTTCGTGCTGCCGCCGGAAGACACGCAGAACGATGCGCGGGTGCGCATCTTCACCCCGACCACGGAAATCCCCTTCGCCGGCCATCCGAATGTCGGCACGGCCTATGTGCTCGGCCGCCTGCCCTCGCTGTTCGGAAAGCCGCTCGGCCGGAAGCTGCGTTTCGAGGAGCTTGCCGGCCTCGTCACCATCGACCTGCGCCTGGACGGCGACACCGTCACCGGCGCGACGATCCGCGCCCCGCAGGCGCTCACCATCGGCGAAACGACGGTCGAACCGGCGCTGATCGCCCGTTGCGCCTCGCTGAGCGCAGACGATATCGCCACGACAACCCATGCGCCGAGCTTCGTCTCCGTCGGCCTGCCCTTTGCCGTGGCGCAGCTTTCCGGTCTCGACGCACTTGCCGCCGCCCGCCCGAACATCACGGCGTTCCACGAGGCCGCCGGGCGTCACCGACAGGTGGGCGCCGATTTTTCGCTGTTTCTCTATGTGCGCTCGCCGGACAACCCCTGGACGATCCGCGCCCGCATGTTCGCGCCGCTCGACAATATCATGGAAGACCCGGCGACCGGCAGCGCCTCGGCAGCACTTGCCGCCTTTCTCGCCACGTTGTCGCCTGAAGCGGAGGCTGTGAGGACCATTACCATCGAACAGGGCGTCGAGATGGGCCGCCGCAGCGTGATCACGATCGATGTCGTCAAGCGCGACGGCGTGGTGCGCGACGTTCACGTCAGCGGCGATTGCGTCGACGTCATCAGGGGCGCAATCGCGGTCTGACGCCTCCCGGCGGAAATGCGGCAAGACCGGAAACCGTCCCTCAGACGGATTCCCGCACGAGCACGGTGAGCATCACCATGGCGAAGGCAAAAATCCCGATCTTCCAGAAATCGCGCCGCCGCCGCAGGCCGGGCAGGCCGATGGGCTTGATGAGATGCGCGCCCATCGCCAGCAGGAGCAGCAGGGTGATGATCCGGGTCAACGACTTTTTCCTTGCGGTCGCGGCGCGTCACATCGCCGCCAAGTTTTCGCGTCACTGAACGGGCGGGGATCCCTTTCCAGTGCAATTTTCGGCGCCACGCAAGCATGGCGCCAGATTGTGCTTGTCTTATCAGGCCGCTTACGCAGAAACTATGGACATGACACGCAATATTCTTCCCGTTCTGGCGCTTCTGGTCGGCACGCTGTTCCTCTTTCTGGGAAACGGCCTGCAAGGTCTGCTCCTGCCCATGCGCGGCACCAACGAGGGCTATACGACCACCGTTCTCGGTCTGCTCGGCACCTCCTGGGCGGCGGGCTTCGTGCTCGGCTGCCTGCTGGCGCCGCAGGTGGTGCGTCGCGTCGGCCATGTGCGCGCCTTCAGCGGCTTCATTTCGGTCCTGGCGATCAACGCGCTGGTGACGGGCATTCTCGTGGACGATATCTGGTGGGTCGCCTTGCGCGCCATCACCGGTTTCGCCACCGCCGGCACCTCGATGATCATCGAAAGCTGGCTGAACGAGCGCGCCACCAACAAGTCGCGCGGCATGATCTTCTCGCTTTATATCGGCATCACCCTGATCGGTTCGGTGGGCGGCCAGCTCGTCGTGCCCTTCGCCGATGTCATGACGCCGATCCTGTTCATGGTCTGCGGCATCTTCTATTGCGTTGCCATGCTGCCGACGACGCTCTCGACCGCCGCCTCGCCGCAGCCGCTCAACACGGTCAAGCTCGACCTGCCGGCGCTGTTTCGCAATTCGCCCGTTTCCTTCCTGGGCATTCTGCTGGTCGGCATCGCCAACGGCGCCTTCGGCACGCTCGGCCCCGTCTTCGGCGCCGCAGCCGGTTTCGAGCAGGGCACTATCGCCGTCATGATGAGCGTCGCCATCATGTCCGGGGCGCTGATGCAGCTTCCGGCGGGGCGGATGTCCGACCGAATGGACCGGCGCTACGTGCTGGCCGGCCTCTCCGGCGTCGCAGCCCTTTCAGGGCTGCTGTTCTTCGTGCTGACGCCCTTCGATGTCGTGTGGCTGCTGGTGCTGGTCGGCATCTACGGCGCAGCCGCCAATGCGCTGTATCCGATCGCCGTCGCCCATGCCAACGATTTCGCCTCGCCGGAGGATTTCGTCAAGGTTTCCGGCGGTCTGCTGTTGCTCTACGGCGTCGGCACCATCATCGGCCCGACGCTGGGCGGCCCGATCATGTCGGCCTTCGGTCCCTATGCCCTGTTCGGGGTAACGGCCATGGCCCATATCCTGATCACCGCCTATGCCATCATCCGCAGCCGACTGCGCGCCCCCGTGCCCGCCAGCGACCGCGACGCCTTCACCACGACAGGCCCGATGGCGACGCCTGAAAGCCTGTCGCTCAGTCCGCGCGCAGCGCCGCTGCCCGAAGGTGATTCCTCCGAAGAACAATATCCGAGGGCTGCGATATGAACGGAATCGACGACGATAACCCGAAAAAGCGGACGAGCCACGAAATCGGCTGCGACATTTCGCTGCTGGCGGCTGACGAACTGACGGCGCGAATCGCCCTGTTGGAGGCGGAAATCGAGCGCCTGAAGGCCGAACGCGCCGCAAAGGCCGCCGGTCGCCTCGCCGCGGAGAGCCTGTTCAAAAAATGATTGGCGAAAAGATTTCGAAAAACTTAATAAACAAAGAATAACTGCCATTTGTACTATTCGGCGACACGCGTTAACCGAATATTAAGCGTCTTCATCGTTAAATGAGCCTGCCCGGCTCGTACGGGCTCAGACAGTTTCACCGCTTGGCGAATTGGTCTGATTTCTCCCTGTTTTACCTTGAGAGCCGCCCCGCGCGGCTCTTTTTTTTCGCTGTGTGCAACCCTGCCAAAGTTGTGGGTATTAACCTTCCGTTAAGAAACAACTTGCGCATTTTCTTTAAAGATACCATTTTAAGAGCAGAAGAGCGCAAGCGGCGAAACTTAAATGCCGCTTACGGCATTAGTTGACCGACGTGATGCGTTGAACAGGGAACACGATATGTCAGAGCTTGGATTGAACACGATTAGTTTTGCTGGCCGTGTTGCATCGTCGGCGCAGTTCAAGGCACTGTATGCCGAGGGCATGGCGCTGGTGGAAGAGACCGCAAGCTATCTCGACGGCCAGGGCCGTGCCGCCTCCAAGGTGCTGCCGCGCATGGCCTCGGTGCTCTATGCGGCCGAATCCATGCGCCTGACCACCCGCCTGATGCAGATGGCCTCCTGGCTGCTGCTGCAACGCGCCGTCAACAATGGCGAAATGACCCGCGAGCAGGTTATCTCCGAAAAGAGCAAGGTGCGCCTCGACAGCTTCAACGTCGATCGCAACGCGCCGGGCTGGAACGACCTGCCGGAATCCTTCCGCGATCTCGTCGAACGCTCGTTGCGGCTGCAGAACCGCGTCGCCCTGCTCGACCGTGAAATCTATCGCCCCTCCGAGGACAATATCGACCACGACAACCAGAACAGTGTCCAGGCGCAGCTCAACCTGCTGCAGACCGCCTTCGGCAATAACTGACGCTCTTCTGTTCGCATCACGTTCTTTACGCCTCGGTCTTGCCGGGGCGTTTTCTTTTGCGGCTCTTGTTATTGCCTTGTCGCCAGACGCAAAAAAGCCCGGACGAGCCGGGCTTCCCTGAATATCGATCGGCATCCGCGCAAAAAAGAGGCGCGGGCCAAGCGGAATTAGAGGCCGAGGCCGCCGAAACGCTTGTTGAACTTGGAAACGCGGCCGCCGCGGTCCATGAGCTGCTGGTTGCCGCCGGTCCAGGCCGGATGCGACTTGGAGTCGATTTCGAGGTTCATGACGGCGCCTTCCGTGCCCCAGGTGGAGCGGGTTTCATATTCGGTGCCGTCGGTCATGACTACCTTGATCATGTGGTAGTCGGGATGGATATTGGCCTTCATAACAATCTTCCTGAGATGGCAGGGTCCATTTGTCGCAATCCATTGCGGCAACCGAACCGATTGAATAAACAAAGCCGCAGACAGAAGGGCCACGGCTTCCCAATTCGATGCCGTGCCTATACATGAAGGCCGCAAGGATAACAAGGGCCCACGGCGCCAAAGCAATGGCGCGCGGGAAGATTGGAGGCATGGTGGCAGAAATTGGTCAAACCGACAAGCAGAAGCGCCGGTCCGTGGCACCGCTCGCCAGGCTGTTGCCCTATCTGCTGCGCTATCGCGGGCTCGTCGCCGGTGCATTGGTCTTCCTGACGCTCGCCGCCGCCGCGACGCTGGCGCTGCCGCTAGCCGTGCGCCGCATGGTCGACCACGGTTTCAACCAGACAGATCATGCCTTCATCAACAGCTATTTCATCATGCTGATCGCCATGGCCCTTGTGCTGGCCGTCGCCAGCGCCATGCGCTATTATTACGTGATCACCCTCGGCGAGCGCATCGTCGCCGACCTGCGCCGTGAAGTCTTCGCGCATGTGACGACGCTGTCGCCGGCCTTCTACGACGTCAACCAGTCCGGCGAGATCGTGTCGCGGCTGACCGCCGATACGACGCAGATCAAGTCCGCCGTCGGCGCCACCGCCTCGGTCGCGCTGCGCAACCTCATCCTCTGTCTCGGCGCCATGGGCATGATGATCGTCACCAGCCCGAAGCTGTCGAGCCTGGCGCTCGGCGCCATTCCGCTGATCGTCTTCCCGCTGGTCGGCTTCGGCCGCTCGGTGCGCAGCCGCTCGCGCGCCGCGCAGGATACGCTGGCGATGGCCTCGGCTTACGCAGGCGAGGCCATCTCCGCCACGCGCACCGTGCAGGCCTTCAACGGCGAACGGGCCGCCAACACTCGTTATGGCGGCGCGGTCGAGAATGCCTATGAGGCGGCGCGCTCGGCGATCAAGTCGCGGGCGCTGTTGACCGGCATCGCCATCGCGCTGATCTTCTCCAGCGTCGTCGGCGTCCTCTGGTTCGGTGCGCAAAGTGTTCTGGCCGGCACGATGACCGCCGGAACGCTCGGTCAGTTCCTGCTCTATTCGGTGATCGCCGCAGGCTCGCTCGGCTCGCTTTCGGAAGTCTGGGGAGAGATGTCGCAGGCCGCCGGTGCGACCGAACGCCTGACCGAACTTCTGGCGGAAACGCCGGCCATTCAGCCGCCGGCACATCCGATCGCCCTGCCGAAGCCGGCGCAGGGCGCCGTGAATTTCTTCGGCGTGCATTTCGCTTATCCGGCCCGGGCCGACAAGGAAATGCTGCGCGGCATCGATTTCCACGTGCGCCCCGGCGAGACCGTCGCCATCGTCGGCCCCTCCGGCGCCGGCAAGAGCACCATCCTGTCGCTGATCCTGCGCTTCTACGATGCGACGCGCGGCACGGTCAGCGTCGACGGCGTCGACGTGCGCGCCGCCGACCCACAAGAATTGCGCGACCGCATTGCCATCGTGCCGCAGGACGTCACCATCTTCGCCGGCTCCATCCATGACAATATCGCCTTCGGCGCGCCCGGCGCCAGCCGCGAGACTGTGCAGGCAGCCGCCATCGCCGCCCAGGCCGACGATTTCATCCGCCGTCTCGACCAGGGCTACGACACCTCCGTCGGCGAACGCGGCGTGACGCTCTCCGGCGGCCAGCGCCAGCGCATCGCCATTGCGCGCGCCATCCTCAAGAACGCGCCGCTGCTGCTGCTCGACGAGGCCACCTCGGCGCTCGATGCAGAAAGCGAAACGCTGGTGCAGAAGGCGCTGGACGGGCTGATGGCCGATCGCACCACCATCGTCATCGCTCACCGCCTGGCGACCGTGCTGAAAGCCGACCGCATCCTCGTCATGGACAATGGCAAGATCGTCGAGGAAGGCACGCATCAGAGCCTGATCGAAACCGGCGGCCTCTACGCCCGCCTCGCCCGCCTGCAATTCGACGCCGCGGCGGCGTGAGGGAGCCGGAGGCTTTTCGCCTCCCGTCTGCCTCACCGCTCCGTCAGCTTCAACTCGATCCGTCGATTGGTCGCCCGCGCCTCGGGACTATCCCCTTCGGCGATCGGCTGGAACTCGCCGAAACCGGCGGCGACCAGCCGGTTGGCGGGCACACCCTTCGAAATCAGGAATTTGACCACCGACGTGGCGCGCGCCGAAGACAGTTCCCAGTTGTCGGCGTAGCGGCCGGAGCCGGAGAGCGGCACGTTGTCTGTATGGCCGTCGACGCGCAGCACCCAGTTGATTTCCGGCGGAATTTCCTTGGCGAGGTCGAGCAGCGCGCTGGCGAGTTTCGCCATCTCCACTTGCCCCGCCTCGTTCAGTTCGTTGCCGCCTGAGGGGAACAGCACCTCCGACTGAAAGACGAAGCGGTCGCCGACAATGCGGATGTTTTCGCGATCGGAGAGGATTTCGCGCAGGCGGCCGAAGAAATCGGAACGATAGCGGTTGAGTTCCTGCACGCGCTGGGCCAGCGCCACGTTGAGGCGGCGGCCGAGATCGGCGATCTTGGCCTGCGACGTTTGATCCTTGGCTTCCGAGGCCTGCAGGGCCTGCTCGATGGCGGCGATCTGGCTGCGCAGCGCCGCGATCTGCTGGTTGAGAAGGTCGACCTGGCTCAATGCCCGGCCGCTGATCTGCTTTTCGGCATCAAGCTGGCCGGTGAGATCGCCGATGCGCTGATTGGCCGCATCGGCATTGCCGGTGCCGGAATCGAGAAGCTGCTGCAGGCGTGAGCGCTCGCTTTCGGAGGTGGCGAGTGTCGATTGCAGGTTGGCGATCGTGTCTTCCAGATCCTGCTTGCCGCCCTTTTCCAGCGCCAGCAACTGGGTCAACTCGTTGATCTGGCTGTTGAGACGGTTCAAGACTTCGTCCTTGCCGCTGATCTCGCGGCTGAGGATGAACTGCGCCAGCACGAAGACCGTCAGCAGGAACATGATGGCGAGCAGCAGCGTCGACAGCGCATCGACGAAGCCCGGCCAGTAATCGACGCGGCGGTCGCGGCGGCTGTTCTTGGCGAGCGCCATGGCTTATTTGCTCCCCGGTCCGTGCGAACGGTCGGAAAGTCGGTCAGACAGGCGGTCCAGCGTCTTGCGCATCGCTTTCGCCTCCTCCTGCTGCGCCTCGATCCAGTCGCGCAGCATCTGCTGCTCGTTGCGCATGTTGCGCACCAGCCCCTGAATGCCTTCGGCAAGGCTGGCCATGGCCTGAACGGTGCGCTGGCCGCCGCTGCCCTCTTCCGCCAGCCGGACGAGCTGCTGCGTCAGCACCCGCAATTCCTCGGAGGAGGCGTTGGACGACAGCGACTCGGTCAGTGGCACGATGTCGGAGGTCACGTCGGTGACAGAAGACAGCCAGTTTTCCAGTTCCATGTAGAAGCGGTTCTGGGCGCGGCCGGCCTGCAGGTCGAGGAAGCCGAGGATCAGCGAGCCGGACAGGCCGAGCAGCGACGACGAAAACGCCGTGCCCATGCCGGCGAGCGGCGCCGACAAACCATCCTTCAGTGTCTGCAGGATATTGGCCGATCCGCCTGATGTGCCCGGATCGAGCGACTGGATGACGCTGTTGATCGAGCCGATGGTGCCGAGCAGACCCCAGAAGGTGCCAAGCAGGCCGAGAAAGACCAGAAGGCCGATCAGATAGCGCGACGTATCGCGACTTTCGTCGAGGCGGGTGGCGATGGAATCGAGGATGGAGCGTAGCGCCGTCGCCGACAGCGCCAGCGATTGGCGGTTGCCGATCAGCGAACGCATCGGCGCCAGCAGCCGCGGATCGCGGCCGACGCGGTTGGCGCTGCCGGCCGCGCGGAAGGAATTGAACCAGCGCACTTCCGGCCTGAGCGCCAGCACATGATTGAACACCAGGATGACCCCGACCAGCAGTACGCCGAGGATGAGGCTGTTGAGCCCCGGATTGGTGACGAAGGCGGCATGGGCCTGCCGGTAGAGGATCGCCGCGATGAAGCCGACGATGATCAGGAAGATCACCATCGTCCAGAAGAAATGCATCGGGCTCGACAGCTTGCCGCCATAGGCGTAATCGCGCGTCTCGCCCTCGATCTCTCCCATCTCGCCCAGATTCAATTGTGCCATCCCGTTCCACTGCCTCCGGAAACTTTGCCCGGACAGTAGAGGAGAATTCCAGCAAAATGAAGGGTTAAGCGCCGCAAATCCGCGCACGCGCAAGCGCGCGGAAAAGCCGGGCCAGGCCGCGCCTTACTTTCCGGGCACCGGCCGCTTGACGACGTCCATCAGCGCCTTGTGGATATGTTCGTTGCCGGCGAGGATGGCGCCGGTCTCGAGCGAGGTGTTGCCGCCGTCGCGGTCGGTGGCGAAGCCGCCAGCCTCACGAATCATCAGCATGCCGGCGGCGATGTCCCAGGCGCTGAGATCGTTTTCCCAGAAACCGTCGAAGCGTCCGCTGGCGACATAGGCGAGATCGAGCGCGGCGCTGCCGAGGCTGCGCACACCCGCGACTTCGCCCATGACATGGCGCAGCTCGATGAGGAAATTGCCGTGGTTGCGGCGGCCGAGATGCGGGATGCCGCAGCCGACAACGCAATCCGACAGCGTACGCCGCGAGGCGACACGCAGGCGGCGATCGTTGAGGAAGGCGCCGCCGCCCTTCTCGGTGGTGTAGAGCTCGTCGATCGCCGGATTGAAGATGACGCCGGCGACGATTTCGCCGTTACGCTCCAGGCCGATGGAAACCGCAAACTGCGGAATGCCATGCAGGAAATTGGTGGTGCCGTCGAGCGGATCGACAATCCAGCGATGCGACCCGTCGGAGCCCTTGATCTCCTCGCTTTCCTCGCCGAGGAAACCGTAGGTCGGGCGCGCCTTCATCAGCTCCTCGCGCACGATCTTCTCGGCCTTGCGATCCGCCTGGCTGACGAAATCGGCCGGGCCCTTGACCGAGACCTGCAGGTTCTGCACCTCGCCGAAATCGCGTGTCAGCGACTTTCCGGCCTTGAGGGCGGCCTGGACCATGACATTGAGAAGAGCGGAACGTGCCATGCGGAAACTTCCTTGCGTAATGGGCAGATCGCCGCGGCACCAGCGGCCGGGCGAAGGGATCGATCATCGTTTGACTTGAATGGCGGCCTCAAGACCACAAAATCCGCCGGAATTCAAGGGCGGAAGCTCACATGAGCCCGATACCGTGCTCCTCGCGGGCCATCAGGCATTCGGGATCGCCGGGCATGCAGGCGCGACAGACCTCCGGGCGGATGTCGTAGATGGTGCAGGCAACATGCTTGCCGATATCGCCCGACAGCGCCATGCAGCGCTGCCCGTCGCAGCGCATGCCGCTGAGATCGGCCGCCACCAGCGCCTCGGGGATTTTGTCGAGTTGCTCGTCTTCCTCGATCGAAAAACGTGGCCAGTCGGCCGAGTAGGAACAGCAGGCGCCGCAGGACTGGCAGTCGAAGGCCGCCTCCATGGCAGGTGTCATCGCCTCAACTCCGCCTGAACTTGTTGGCGGCCTCGATCGCCTTCTTCTGCTGCTCCTCGCTCATGCCGAGATAAAAATCCTCCAGCTTGGGATCGGAAAGCCCGGCGCGGCGCGACAGAACATACCATTTCGCCGCCTCGATCGGATCCGGCTTGGTGCCGATGGCGTTGATATAGAGATGGGCGAGCTTGTTCTGGGCGACGACATTGCCGCGCTTGGCCGCCACCTGCAGCCAGTTGAAGCCGTCATTGTAGTCGCGGTCGCCGCCGATGCCGTTGACCAGCCAGATGCCCATGTCGAGCTGGGCGGTGTCGAAACCGGCGCGGGCGGCGCGTATCAACCATTCACGCGCCTGTTTGCGCTTGTCCTCGCTGACATCGGGTAGCGTCATGTAAAGCTGCGAGACGGCATATTGCGCATCCGCGATCCCCTGCGCAGCCGCCTTCTCATAATAGGGCAGCGCCAGCTTCAAACCCTTCTCGCCGGGATTGTCGGCGACCAGCACCTGGGCATGGTTGAACTGGGCGGACGGATTGCCGGCATCCGCCGCCTTCTTCATCAGCTCGTCCGCTTTCTTGCGGTCGCGCGGCGCGTCGCGACCCTCCATCAGGATCAGCGCGTAGCGGAACATGGCGGCGGCATCGCCATTCTGCGCCGCCTGGCCATACCAGAACGCCGCCGCCTTGGTGTCCTTCTTGACGCCGAGGCCCTGCGACAGGATTTCGCCGAGCAGCGTCTGTGCCGCGGGATCGCCGAGTTGGGCGCGCGGCAACGCCTTGTCCATGGCGGTCATGTAATAGCCGCGCTGGAAGGCGCCATACGCCTCGTCGACCTTGCCCTTGAAATTCTTCTCCTCCGGCAGCGGCGGCAATTCGGCGCCCATGCGCTCGTAGATCGCCAGCCCGCCGGGATTGCTCTCGTCCTTGCCCGTCTCGCCATTGGCGGGGGGCACGACGCGCCCCTTCTTGAGGGTCTGCGCCTCCCCCTCGACCGGCCGCGTCACCACGGTCTCGGGCGACTGCGCATAAGCGATAGGCGCGCCGGAAACGACGCAGGCGACGGACAGGAAAAAGCGGGGCAAACGGTGCATGGAGAGCTTCAATCGCCAAACCGTGGCGCTTTTTCGTCAAGCAGCGCATTCACTTCCGCGACGATGCGCGCCGCCGAAGCCGGCTCGTCGAAGATGGCGGCCCGTAGCGCCACGAATTCCGCGCCGGTCTCGGCCACGGCCAGCGCCGAAGCAGGATCGGTGCCGCCCATGACGATGCACGGAATCTCGATCATCGAGGCCCACCATTCGGCGAGGTCGAGATTCTTCGGATGCGCCTCCGGCTTGATGTCGCCGTCGAACTTGCCGAAAAAGATGTAATCCGGGCGGACCTCGCCGACTTCGAGCGCATTGTGGCGATCCGCCGCCCTTCCGCCGCCGACGATCAGCTTTGGCGCATGCTTGTCGATGGCCTCGGCCAGCTCCTCCGGCGTGCCGGTGACATGCAGGCCGTCGGCCTTGGCGCGGCCGGCGACGCGGCTGTCGCCGGCGATCAGGGCTGCGGCACCCGCTTCCTGGACGACCGGCACGACCAGCTCGGCGTGCTTCTGGAAGGTGGCGTCGTCGAGCCCGTATTGCGGCACGATGACGGACGCCACGTCGCCGCCGCGCAGGGCATCCGCAACGACCTGCCGCTTCTCGGCGGGATCGGCGATGTCGGGGACGATCAGAACCAGGCGGCAACGGTCTTCGGGTGCGGTCATTGTCTTAAATCCATGTTTTGGCGCGCGGCGCGCTCGGAGCGCGCGGGCCGCTTCAGCATCTCGTCTTCTCCGATAGACCGGAGCGGCGACGCAATCAACAGGCAGCAGACGACGCCCTAGAGATGGCCGAGAATATTGACCAGCCGCCCGAAGGGATCGCGCACGAAAAAGCGACGCACGCCCCAAGGCTCGACCGCCGGGCCGTATTCGAAGGCGATGCCGGCCTCGCGCATCCCGTCCTCGACGGCATCGAGATTATCGACCTCGATCGACAGATCCGGCACCGGCGTTCCCGAGCCGCCTTCCGTGGCGATGCTGAGCTGCGGCATCGACTGCCCCGCTCCGGCGAAGGTGACGATCCAGCCGTGATCCATGACGATCTCCATGCCGAGCAACTCGCCATAGAAGGCTTGCGCCGCCTGCGCATCCGTGGCGGCGATATTGGCGACGACCCGTCTGACGACCATGAAAATCTCCTTTTGTCGCGAGATATCGGCACCGCAACGCGAAAATCGCTGCACTGCACAATTCCGCTTGCCTGTGGGGTCAGTTTATCCTAGCTTTCGCCCATGTCGACCTACGATCCCTTTGCCGCGATAGCCGATCCTCACCGGCGCCACCTGCTGGAGGAATTGCGTCGCGCGCCGCGCACGGTCAATGATCTGGCGAAGGGATTGCCGATCAGCCGCCCGGCGGTGTCGCAGCATCTGAAGGCGTTGCTGGATTGCAACCTGGTGCAGGTGACGGCGGAAGGGACGAAGCGGATTTATTCGGTCAACAGGCCGGGCTTCGATCGGCTCAACCTCTGGCTCGACCAGTTCTGGTCGTAAGGGTCTCCCCGACGCCACGACCAGAACCCTTGTCGCGACCGGCACTACAGCCGCCGGTCAATCATGTCTCGCAACCTTTTTCATGTCCCTGGGTTGCGCTCGAAGTGCGGCCAGACCCTGTACGCGAATGCGATTTCAAGCAGTCTGACCGAACCTCATGAGATGGGATGAAAGGAAAGAAGGCAATCTTTAGTGCGTCGAGCCTCTCAAACGCTCGATTTCATCCTTCAGCCGCAGCTTACGACGCTTCAGATCGGCGATTTCGCCGTCGTCGATGGAGGGAGATGTCATGGCAAGGTGCAGTTGCTCCTCCAGCGCACCATGCTTTTTCTGAAGCGATTCAAGATGAGCCTGAATGGTCATTTGTCACGTCCTTCCTTTTATTCTCCGGCCCCCGATGGCACCGGTTAACGACAGGAGTGTGACATGAACTTCCGTCATTGTCGAAGGCGAAATGAAGGCGCTTACGCGGCAAATTCGTGAAGAAGGATAACTTCCCGTTACCGGTATTTGATGATAGGAGCTTGCGAAAAGCATCGGCAAATCGGACAGTGGCGGTCCGATACGAAATGGGGACTGTTTGATGGCGGATCAGGAACAAGCGGACATCAGGCTGATGGTGGCGCGGCTTCGCCAGGAGCATGAGGACTACGATGCCGCGATCAATGCGATGATCGCCACCGGATGCGAAGCCTTGCGAATCCAGCGGATGAAAAAGAAGAAGCTGGTGATCAAGGACAAACTGAGCAAGCTCGAGGACCAGATCATCCCCGACATCATCGCCTGACGGTTTTTTTTCGAGAGGCCCCTCGTGACAGCAGCAGATACGCCCCCGGTCGCCATCATCATGGGAAGCCAGTCCGACTGGGAGACGATGAAGAATGCCGCCGACACGCTGGAAGCGCTCGACATCGCCTATGAGGCGCGCATCATCTCCGCCCATCGCACGCCCGACCGGCTGATGCGCTTCGCCAAGGGGGCGCGCGACGAAGGCTTCAAGATCATCATCGCCGGTGCAGGCGGGGCTGCCCACCTGCCGGGCATGGCAGCCGCCATGACGCCGCTGCCGGTCTTCGGCGTGCCGGTGCAGTCACGGGTGCTGTCGGGCAAGGACAGCCTGCTCTCCATCGTTCAGATGCCGGCCGGCATTCCGGTCGGAACCCTGGCGATCGGCAAGGCCGGCGCCGTCAATGCCGCCCTGCTCGCCGCCGCCGTGCTGGCGCTGCAGGACGACGATCTCGCCCGCCGCCTCGACGACTGGCGCCAGCGCCAGACCGACTCGGTCGCCGAATACCCCATGGACGAAGTTTGATGACAACCAAGACGATCGGAATCATCGGCGGCGGCCAGCTTGGCCGCATGCTGGCCATGGCGGCCGCGCGGCTGAATTTCCGCACCATCATCCTGGAGCCGCAGGCCGATTGCCCCGCCGCCCAGCTCGCCAACCGCCAGATCGCCGCCGCTTATGACGATCCCGCCGGCCTCGACGAACTCGCAGCCGCCTGCGACGTCGTCACCTATGAATTCGAAAACGTGCCCGTCGCCGCCGCCGAGCGGCTGGCCGCCCGCGTGCCCGTCTATCCGCCGCCGCGCGCCTTGGAAGTGGCGCAGGACCGGCTGACCGAAAAGCGCTTCATCAACGATTGCGGCATTCCCACCGCCCGGTTCCACGCCATCGACAGCCAGGCTGATCTCGATGCTGCACTCGCCGATTTCGGCGGCCAGGGCGTGTTGAAGACCCGTCGTCTCGGCTATGACGGCAAGGGCCAGAAGGTGTTCCGCTCCGCCGCCGACGACGCGGCCGGCGCCTTCGCGAGCCTTGGCTCGGTGCCGATGATCCTCGAAAGCTTCGTCGCCTTCGAGCGCGAACTCTCGGTCATCGCCGCCCGTGGCCTCGACGGCAAGGTGCGCGCCTTCGATCCGGCGGAAAACGTTCACCGCAACGGCATCCTCCACACCTCGACCGTACCCGCCAACGTGTCGGAGGCGACCGCCGAGGCGGCACGCGCCGCAGCAGCAGCGATTCTCGGCAAGCTCGACTATGTCGGCGTCATCGGCATCGAGTTCTTCGTGCTCGCCGATGGCGGGCTGGTCGCCAACGAAATGGCGCCGCGCGTCCACAATTCCGGCCACTGGACGGAAGCGGCCTGCGTCATCTCGCAATTCGAGCAACATATCCGCGCCGTTGCCGGGCTGTCGCTCGGCAATCCCCGCCGTCACTCCGATTGCGTGATGCAGAACCTGATCGGCGACGACATCGACGTCCTGCCGCAATGGCTCGCCACCGACGATACGCTGGTGCATCTCTATGGCAAGACCGAGGCGCGGCCGGGCCGCAAGATGGGTCATGTCACGACGCTGAAGAGGTAGGGCCGACCCCTATAGACCGTGCATTTCCGGCGAAAACTGCCGGGCAGCGGTTGACACGAGGGTAAGGGCGGGTTATCTGCACGCCACCTGAAAGCCCGTCCGAGACGGGTTTTTGAACTGAAGAATACGGGCGAATGTGAATTCCCCCTAGCCAACATTGCGGATCAGAAAAATGAAGATCAAGAACTCTCTGAAGTCGCTCAAGGCTCGTCATCGCGAGAACCGTCTGGTTCGCCGCAAGGGCCGGGTGTACATCATCAACAAGCTGAACCCGCGCTTCAAGGCCCGCCAGGGCTGATCGCACGGTCTCGAATAAGACAGGTGGGCGCAGGCTCACAGTGTTGTGCAACAGCAAGATTTCCTTTGATCTTCTGAAATGGCGGGTTACCATACCCGCCATGTGCATTTTTACCCCTTCGCGGTTGCTGCTGGCCCTGGCTCTGCTGGCCGCCCCTCCGGCCCTGGCCGCGGAAAACACCAAGCCGGATGTCATCGTCGAACAGCCGCTCGGCGAGGAACGCCCCGCCGACCGGCTGAATGCGCTTTTCACCCAGTTGAAGCGTGAACGCGACCCGCAGGCCGCCGAAGGCATCGCCAACCGCATCCGCCTTGAATGGAGCGATTCGGGCAGCGCCACGGTCAATCTGCTGATGCAATGGGCCGACAAGGCCATCGCCGAGAAGCGCAACGCCGCCGCCCACGATTTTCTCGACCAGGCCATCGCTCTGAAACCGACCTTCGTCGAGGGCTGGAACCGCCGGGCGACGCTGAACTACATTGCCGGCGATACCCGCAAGGCCATGGCCGATATCAACCGCGTGCTGACGCTGGAGCCGCGCCATTTCGGAGCGCTGGCCGGCATGGCCGCAATCCTGACCGAGTCGGGCCATGATTCACTGGCGCTGAAGGCCTGGGAGCAATTCCTGACCATCTATCCCGCCGATCGCAACGCGCAGGAACAGGTGCAGACGCTGAGCGAAAAGCTCGCCGGCAGCCGGACCTGACGCCGCCCGCAACGTCCTGCCGCCATGGTCATCATCCTTCTCCTGCTCATCGCCATTGGTCTGCTGCTGGCCTTCACCCGCTGGAAGACGTCTGTCATCGAGCGGGATGCGCCCGGTATCGGTGAGCTGATCGATGTCGGCGGCTTCAGGATGAATTCTGTGCTGCTGCCGGCTGGACCGGCCGCGGACCTGCCGCCGATCCTGTTCATCCATGGCGCCAGCGGCAATCTGCGCGACCAGCTCTTCGCCTTTCGCGGGGCGCTGCAAGGCCGTGCCGACCTGCTGTTCGTCGACCGCCCCGGCCATGGCTATTCCGAGCGTGGCGGCCCGGAAAATGGCTTTCCCGATGGTCAGGCCGACGCCATCGCCCGTCTGATGGACAAGCGCGGCATCGACAAGGCAATCATAGCAGGCCATTCTTTTGGCGCGGCGATCGCCGCCAGCTTCGCGCTGAAACATCCCGAAAAGACGCTCGGTCTGCTCTTCCTCGCGCCGGCGACGCATCCTTGGCCCGGCGGCATCGCCTGGTATTATAGGATCGCCAGCACGCCATGGCTCGGCTCATTGTTCGCCCGCCTGTTTTCCCTGCCCGCCGGCCTGGCGATGCTGGATGCGGCGACCCACGCCGTCTTTGCCCCCAATCCGCGCCCGGCCGATTACGACGAGAACACTGCCCCGCAACTGGTGCTGCGCCCCAAGACCTTCGTCTACAACGCCATCGATATCGCCAACCTCAACATCTATGCCGCCCGGACCGCGCCGCTCTATGGCGATATCCGCACGCCTGCCGTGATCGTCACCGGCGACCGCGACGATATCGTCGCCGCCGAGATCCATTCCCACGGCCTCGCCGTCAGCATTCCCGGCGCGAAGCTGCTCACCGTCCACGGCCTGGGCCATAAGCCGGATTACGTTACCACCGGCCTTGCAATCGCCGCCCTCGAATGGATCGCCGGCCATCCGGTCGATCTGGCGGCGGCAAGGACTGAAGCCCAGCAGGAAGTACTCTCGGCCACGTCCATCTGCCGATAGAGAAAAGCCCCCGCCGATCCGGCGAGGGCTTTTCGTGTCAGGGTCTTGCAGACGCCTCAGATGCCCGTCAAGCCATCCGGGCCGATATAGGCGATGCGCAGCATGTTGGTGGCGCCGGGGGTTCCGAGCGGCACGCCGGCGGAAATGATGACGCGGTCGCCCGGTTTTCCAAAGCCTTCGTTGGCGACGATGCGGCAGGCGCGGTTGACCATGTCGTCGAGGTCGGTCGCATCCTCGGTGACGACGCAATGCAAACCCCAGACCACCGACAGGCGGCGCGCTGTCTTGACGATCGGCGACAGCGCAATGACCGGCACCTGCGGCCGCTCGCGCGAGGCGCGCAGGCCGGTCGTGCCCGAGGAGGTGTAACAGACGATGGCCGCCGATTTCAGCGTCTCGGCGATCTGGCGGGCCGCCAGCGAGATCGTGTCGGCGCCGGTCGCTTCCGGCTGGGCGCGCTGGGCATAAATGATACCGGGATAATGGATGTCGCGTTCGACGGTGCTGGCGATCGACGCCATCATCGAAACGGCTTCGACCGGATAGGAGCCGGAGGCCGATTCGGCCGACAGCATCACCGCATCGGCGCCTTCGAAGACAGCGATGGAAACGTCCGAGACTTCGGCGCGGGTCGGCACCGGCGCCGAGATCATCGATTCCAGCATCTGGGTGGCGACGACCACCGGCTTGCCGGCGCGGCGGCAGGAGCGAATGAGCTGCTTCTGGATGCCGGGCACCGATTCCAGCGGCATTTCGACGCCGAGATCGCCACGTGCCACCATCAGCGCGTCCGAAAGTTCGATGATCTCCTCGATGCGCTCCAGCGCTTGCGGCTTCTCGATCTTCGACATGACGCCGACGCGGCCGCGGGCGATCTTGCGCACTTCGGCCAGATCGTCCGGACGCTGCACGAAGGAGAGCGCGACCCAGTCCACATCCTCGGTGGCGAGCACGGCGTCGAGATCGACGCGATCCTTGTCGGTCAGGGCGCCGACGCCAAGCAGCGTATCGGGCAGGCTGACACCCTTGCGGTCGGAAATGCGCGTGCCGGCGACGACCGTGCAGACGATGCGCTTGCCGTCGCATTCCACGGCGGTCAGGTGCAGCTTGCCGTCGTCGATCAGCAGGCGGTGGCCGGGCTTGACCGCCTCGAGGATTTCCGGATGCGGCAGGAACACACGGGTCGCATCGCCCGGCGTCTCGTCATTGTCGAGCGTAAAGGTCTGACCGACCGTCAGATCCGCCTTTCCCTCGGCGAATTTCCCCACGCGCAGCTTCGGCCCTTGAAGATCGGCGAGAATGCCGATCGGGCGGCCGGAACGGGCCTCGACGGCGCGGATGCGCGTAATCAGCGTGCGCATCAGCTCGTGGCTGGCATGGCTCATATTGATGCGGAACAGATCCGCGCCCGCCTGATGCAGCTTTTCGATCATCGCCTCTTCGGACGAGGCAGGGCCGAGGGTGGCGAGGATCTTTACTTTGCGGTTCCGCTTCATCAATTCTGGCTTTCTTGCGTGGCTGGGGTATCGGAAAGCTGAACCATCCAGCTTCCCTGCCGCCCCGTGTCGTATTCCTTGAAGCCCATCTGTTGATAGCCGCGCGCAAAGCAATCCTTGACGCCGACGATCTTGAACTCGTTTTCGGCAACGCACATGTTGATGTCGCCCGTCCAGCGCCCGCCGCGCGCCGCATCCTCCGCATAGAGGTAATAATAGCGCGACTGCAACTCGCCCTCGATCAGCGTGGCGCAGGTCGTCGCCGGCACTTGCCACCAGCCCTCGGACACCCAGCCGTCCTTGGCGCGGTAACCGATGGCGACGCCCACCAAATTCTGGGTGCCGTTGCACACCCTGAACTCGGCATGGGCCACGTCAGCGAAGAAAAAGGGAAGGACGACAGCCGGGACGGCATATGCCAGTCGTCGAACGGATCGAAGTTTCAAACCGGCAAAAAGCGCAAATCTGTTCATCACGGCTTCCGTCGGGACTCCATGGTTATTCGTCATCCTGCTTTCTTGCGCTGCCCGGCCGGGAAAGTCAACGCGACTCTAATCGATTATATTCTCATCGCCACCCCCGTTGCAAGGCCCGGGAAAGGCAGGAAGCCCATTCGCGGCCTTGCACGGCAGGCCTGCCCATGCGATCAACGGGCAACGAATCCGGCACACGGTCGCGAATGCAAAACGTCCAATCCTTCGAAATCCTACCCGGCAATGATGACACCGGTTTGATCCTGCTTGCCGATCACGCCACCAATCGCCTGCCGGAGCGCTATGGCAGCCTCGGCCTGCCGCCAGAGGCTTTTGCCCGCCATATCGCCTATGATATCGGCATCGAAGGGCTGACCCGGGCGCTGTCGGCCTCGCTCGGGGCGCCGGCGGTGTTGAGCTGCTTTTCGCGGCTGCTGATTGACCCCAATCGCGGCGAGGACGACCCGACGCTGATCATGAAGATTTCCGACGGCGCCATCGTGCCCGGCAACCATCCGATCACGCCGGAGGAATGGAATTACCGGCTGGCGACCTATCACCGCCCCTATCACCAGGCCGTTGCCCGCACCATCCGCGCCGTCGAGGCAAGGACCGGCAAGGCACCGCTGGTCCTGTCGTTGCATTCCTTCACGCCCTTCTGGAAAGGCGTGCCGCGCCCCTGGCATGCCGGCATTCTCTGGGACAGCGATCCGCGTGCCGCCGTCGATCTCATCGCCCGGCTGCGGGCCGATGACAGCCTCGTCGTCGGTGACAACGAGCCCTATGACGGGGCGCTGAAAGGCGATACCATGTATCGTCATTGCATGATGCGTGGCATTGCGCATGCACTTCTGGAGGTGCGTCAGGATCTGATCGCCGACGCGGCCGGCATCGCCGCCTGGGCGGAGCGCCTGCGCCCGATCTTCGCGGCGATGACCGCCGATCCGGCGCTGCATGAATACCGGCGGTATCCGTCGCGCACCGGCCCCTACGACATCGATTACGGAGATGCGCCATGAGCGAGCTACACAAGGACCAGCAGACGGAATTCGAGGCGGCCGCCTTTCGCCGGCTCGTCGCGCATCTGCGCGAACGCGCCGACGTGCAGAACATCGACATGATGAATCTCGCCGGCTTCTGCCGCAATTGCCTATCGAACTGGTATCGCGACGCCGCCCTCGAAGCCGGCGTCGAGATGAGCAAGGACCAGTCGCGCGAGCATGTCTACGGCATGCCCTACGAGGACTGGAAAGAACGCTACCAGCGCGACGCCACCGAAGCGCAAAAGGCTGCCTTCGAGGAAAACAAGCCCCGCGACTAGGCAAATACGGCATCCGGGCCCTTGACCTCGGCCCTGCTTCGCGGCAGGTCAGCGGCCGGGATGCGAACCCGCGCGTGGGCCACCGCGCCGGGCCGGAAGGATTAATTCAAGAGGACACGAGATGGCAGAAGAAAACACAGTCGAAAACGTCGCCGCCGCCGAACTGCGCCAGTTCATCGAACGCATCGAGCGTCTCGAAGAAGAAAAGGCCTCGATCAGCGACGACATCAAGGACGTCTACGGCGAAGCCAAGGGTCGCGGCTACGATACCAAGGCGATGAAGACCATCATCCGCCTGCGCAAGAAGGACGCCAACGAGCGCATCGAGGAGGAAACCATTCTCCAGACCTACATGGCAGCACTTGGCATGGAATGATGCCGTCCGCATAGACTACATGCAAAAACCCCGGCCTCTCGCGAGGCCGGGGTTTTGTTTTGGTAACGATGAAACGGCGGGATTATTCGGTGATGCCGTTCGCCTTGTCGAATTTGCGCACTTCCATGAAATTGACCGCGTTGCCGCTGAAACGGCCGGGATCGCCGGAAGCGGTCTTCGGGGAGAAGCCGGCGGTGTAGACGGCGGTCGGCTGCGCGCGCAGGGTCGGGCTGACGAAACGCGGGGCCTTGACCGGCTTGGAGTTCAGCTCGACGCGCGCCTTGCTCAGCGCCCATTGCGAGATGATCTGCGTCGTCAGCTTCGGCTCGGTGCGCACCGGCTCGCGGGTCGCGGCATCGGCATCCACCTTCTTCGGACGGCCACCCTTGGCGGGCGCCACCTGCGTCGGCAATGCGGCGAGATCGGTGGCGGCCGGTTTCTGGACGGGTTCGAGGGCAGCAAGCTGCATGGCCCCGTCGCCATCGCCGTCTTCCGGCTCGTCGGTGCTGTATTCGGCGTGTTCGGCACCGCTTGAGGCGGCGAGTGCCGCCGCTTCGGCCTGATAGGCGGGCGTGCCTTCGGAAGGCGGTTCATCGACGGCCAGATCGGCATCTTCCTGCGCACCAGTCGTGTTGCGCGCTAGGGCGGCGGCGACGGCCGGCGAGAGCGAGGCTTGCTCGATGGCGCCTTCGTTCTTCTGCTCGGCGGCGGATTTCGCTTGGGCGGCCAGCGCCTGGGCAATTTCCGGGCGACTGCCGGGAACGGGAACATAGGCGAGCTTTTCAAGCGCCGATTGTTCCAGCATCGCTTCGGCCGAGGCGGTTTCCTGCTGCGCACGTGTGGGCGCCAACGACGGAACCGGAATCTTGTAGGAGGCCAGATCGGCAAAACCGTCGGTCGCCGGTTGCTGCGGCTCCGGCGCTGCCGGCAGGGCCGCGGCGAGCGCGTCCTGGGCGGAGCTATGCGAAGACGGCAGCAGCGCCGTCGCCATGCCGGCCTGCGCCGGCTCGCGGAAGGCGGGGCGCACCATCGGCACGGGAGCATCGATATCGGGCGCTGCCGGCTGTTCGAGTTGCGCGGTCATGACCGGCTGCTCGGGCTCGACGACGGGGGCGGACGGCTGCCTGACGGGCGCCGTCTGCTTGGGCGCGGCGACGACAGGGGCGGATTCCTCCATGCCGCCGCTTTCTTCCTCTTCATCGGCGCCACCACCGAACAGGCGGGCAAAGAAGCCACGCTTCTTCGGCGATGCCTCGGCCATCTCGATCTGCACCGAGCCGGCGCGACGCTTGTAATCGGCCACTGCCTGCTGATAGCCCGGTAGCGGCTGGCCGTCGGCGGGAAGATGCATCGTCTTGCCGCTCGGGAACAGACGCACCAGTTCCTGGCGGCTCATACGCGGCCAGGAGCGGACATTGCCGACATCCATATGCACGAAGGGCGAACCCGACTTCGGATAGAAGCCGACGCCGCCGACCTGCATCTTCATGCCGATGGCGCGCAGGTTGGCGAGCTTGACGTCAGGCAGGTAGAAATCCATCGCCTTGCCGAGCATGTGCTGGCTCTTCTCGGCGACGCCCTTTGTGCGCGAACGCAGCATGGAATTGGTCTGCGGCGATCGGAAACCGGAAACGACATGGATATATTCGCGCGAACCGCTCTGGCGATAAACTTCCCAGATCAGGTCGAACAGGCGCGGATCCATCTTGGTCGGCTGGTTGCGGCGCCAATCCCGCAGGAAGCGGTTCATCTGTTGCAACCCTTGCGGATCGAACTTGCCGTTGCGTTTGAAGGTGATGACGGCCTTTTCGCCGGTATGCACGAAATAGAGCTTCAGGCTGCGGGTATCGCCTGCCGCATGAGATACAGAGGGCGCCAGCATCGGCGCCATGGCCAGAACGAGGCTGAGAATCAATGCGGGCTTCGCCACCCAGTTCCTGAGCACAGCGGCAAAGCTCCCGTCCCCGTTCGACGGCGTATTCGTTCGAATGAATTTCGCCAAAACTATCCCCGTTCGACGCTCTCTATCGCATATTTGATCACATGAATGTCAATTGCGGTGACACGATGGCAAAAATGCCACACATGCACAAGCTCCATATATGGTGAATGCACCACTAACAAGAGCTTTACGAGAGGTAACGAAATAGCCTTGCGCGACCGTTAACGCCATAATTTTTTTCAAGCCGCGTCTTTCATGGGGTCGTCGGGGTCGATTCCGTAGTCCTTCAGCTTGCGATAGAGGGTCGAGCGGCCGATTCCGAGCTTGCGCGCCACCTGGCTCATCTGGCCGCGATAGAATTTCAGCGCAAAGCGGATGAGTTCTTCCTCGATGTCGGCGAGCTTGCGCACGTCGCCGGATTCGTCGAGGCTGACGATGACGTTGTCGGGCACGACAGCGGCGGCCGGATGGTCGATCATCTCCGGCAGGGCATGGCCGCCCTCGAGCAGGCCGCGCTCGGCGAAAGGCGAGGTGCGGGCCGCGATCTGCGCCGGCGAATGGCCGGGCTCCACGGCCAGGCCGCTGCCGGCGGCATAGGCCGGAAGCTGGGCGGCGATCTGCGGAAAATCCTGCTCGGTGATCTCATGGCCCTGCGACAGCACGACGGCGCGGAACACGGCGTTTTCGAGCTGGCGGATATTGCCCGGCCAGTCATAGGCGGTCAAAAGCCCGAGCGCGCCTGCGGTCAGCACCGGCATGTGCGCCAGCTTCTGTTCACTGGCGAAGCGCTGTACGAAGACGCGCGCCAGATGCGGGATATCCTCCTTGCGACGGCGCAGCGCCGGAATGGTGATCGGGAAGACGTTGAGGCGGTAATAGAGGTCTTCGCGGAAACGGCCGGCCTTGACCTCCTCGATCAGATCCTTGTTGGTCGCCGAAATCAGCCGCACGTCGACGCGTTGCGGCTTGCTGGCGCCGACCGTCTCGATCTCGCCTTGCTGCACGGCGCGCAGCAGCTTCACCTGCACCTCGAGCGGCAGGTCGCCGATCTCGTCGAGGAACAGCGTGCCACCGTCGGCATCGACGAACTTGCCGGCGTGACGCTCGGTCGCACCCGTGAACGCGCCCTTCTCATGGCCGAACAGGATGCT
>JAFKJU010000103.1 GCA_017305935.1 Hyphomicrobiales bacterium
CGCGCGCCAAGACTGGCATTCCCCTCCGTCATACAGTCCCCCACTGCACTTCTTGTTTAGTAAGACTAAACAGATGCGCGTTTGGTGGTCAATCCACCATTTGTGTCAATGGGATGACGGTAGCCGTTGCGGTGTCAGCGATAGAAGGAAAGCGTTCGGTCGAGCGCGACGTCTTCGCTTACGACCTCAGCAAAGCCCAACTCCTGGCGGATTTTTCTGGTGTCGAGAGTCAGCGGATAGGTCAGATCCATGGCGTCCGCGCGATCGGCCCAGACACCGCTGCCGGCATCGGCTTTTACAACAGGGTTATTTAGCCCCAGGAGTGGGAGCACACGTTCGGCCCATGCATGGGCAGGTCGGACAAAATCCTGTCCGGCATTGTAGATTTGCCCGGCGGCATTCGGGTGCGTTGCTGCAAGAACCACAGCCTCGGCGACGTCTTCGACGTAACCGTAAGAGTTTAGCCAGCCATAGGCGCGCTCGTCGATAGCAAAGGCGACACCGGGTCTTGCATTGTCGACAATCCAGCCAAAGCGGCGTTGCTTGTCGTCGGGGCCGAAGATCATAGGTGGCCGCACGACCGACCAGTCCATACTCATCCCGGCGAGGGCTTCTTCCAGAACGAGCTTGTCATAATTCTCGAAGAGGTCCTCGCTGACCCCAGCTGGTCGCCGGCTATTGCCGCGATAGGGATAGCGCATCTGCCGAAGTGGAGAGTCTTCTGTCGCTGGTTCTATTCGTACGGGCGCCGTTCCCTTACGGAGCAGACCGGCATAATTGGAATAGACGTCGACCGAACTGGTCAGAACGTACCGAGCGCCAATGCGTTTTGCGGCGCGCATGACGCCGAGCGTATTCGCAGCGCTGAGCGCGAAGATGTCGATGACAGCATTTACATCATTCGCGGAGAGGATATCGGCAAGACGCTCTTCCTGAGCCCGCTCACCGCGAAGACGCACGTGTCGCGCATCATGCAGAAGCTCGACGCGCGCGACCGCGTGCAGCTCGTCGTGATCGCGT
>JAFKJU010000033.1 GCA_017305935.1 Hyphomicrobiales bacterium
GGGCGGATCAGCAGGCGGTTGATGGCGAAGAAGATCAAGGTTGCGGTGATCAGCGAGATCAGCACGGAAACGGCGAGCATGTTGCCGGAATAGGTCAGCATGGCGCGGCGCAGGCTGGCATCGCTCATTACCAACTCGATGGTCATGGCGCTGTCGCCGATCGGGCCGTAGACCCGAATGATGCGGTTTCCACCGAAAACCAGCGTGTCAAGCGCAGCGCATATCGAGCCCCAGCTCGTGGTTTCCGCAAGATTATACTGGCCGTCGACGGCATCGGGCATGTCGCTGGCGGCGAGCAGCCGCGAGGTGCCATCCTTGCGCAGCACGATGGCGCGCGTGCCGGTGGCCACCAGCGTATCGTCCTGCAGCCCGCGCGGCAGATCGGAGACCTGCAGCCCATCGATGACGATGCCCGCCGCCGCCGCCGTGTTCAGCCGGTCCTGCAGCCAGCGCAGCCGCATGGTCGAGATCGACGGCACGAAGATCAGCACCTCGGCCAGCATGACGAAGACGACAGTGAGCAGCAGCAATTTGCCCGAAAGACCGGCAAACAGACCCCGCAGGCCAGGCTTCAGCCGGCCATGACACGCAAGCGGCGCCTCGGCGTTTTCCGGCATCGGCTTCTCCATTCGTCGCATTGCAGAAAACGGGCGATGGCAAGAACCGTCATGGAAACCGACGCCCGGCGAACGAGCCCATCATAAGCCAAGCCGCCGATATTTTCCAATGCTACCTATGGACGGCAAAAGCCCGCCGCGATCCGCGACGGGCTTTCATATCGTTTATCGTCGGGAAAACCCTCAAAATTCTTCCCAGCTCTGCTGGGCGGCGGCGGCCGAACCGCCGCCGAAGGCGCGGGCGACATTGCCGAGCATGCGCCGCGCCGGCGAGGCGACGGCCCGATGATCCCCCGCGCTCGCCACGGCGATGCGGCCATCGCCGCCGGCATCGACGCGGAAGCGGGCGACGAGGCCGACGAGGCTTTCCGCCTCCTGCGACAGCTTGTGGGTGGCGGCCGAGGTTTCCTCGACCATCGCCGCGTTCTGCTGGGTCACCTGGTCCATCTGGTTGACGGCGGTGTTGACCTCGGCAAGGCCGGTCGCCTGTTCGCGCGCCGAGGTGGCGATCGAGTGGATATGGTCGTTGATGCCATTGACCTGGCTCTCGATGCCGGACAGCGCCTCGCCGGTCGCCTGCACCAGCTTGACGCCGGTCTGAACCTCGTCGCCGGACTTGGTGATCAGGCCCTTGATGTCCTTGGCGGCGGTGGCGGAACGCTGCGCCAGTTCGCGCACTTCCTGGGCGACCACGGCAAAGCCCTTGCCGGCCTCTCCGGCGCGCGCTGCCTCGACGCCGGCGTTCAGCGCCAAGAGGTTGGTCTGGAAGGCGATCTCATCGATGACGTTGATGATCTGGCTGATCTCGCGCGAGGCCTGCTCGATGCGGCCCATGGCGTCGATGGCGTTGCGAACCACGGTCGCCGATTGCGCGGCATTGCGCTTGGCTTCGGTCACCATCGCCGTCGCCTCCTGGGCGCGGTCGCTGGAATTGCGCACCACGGCGGTGATCTCGTCGAGCGCGGCGGAGGTCTCCTCCAGGGCGGCCGCCTGCTGCTCGGTGCGCTTCGACAGGTCGTCGCTGGCCGAGCGCACCTCGTTGGTGTTGGCGCTGATCGAGCCGGTGGTCTGGCGCACCTGGCGCATCGTGTCCTGCAGGGTGGAAAGCGTCGTGTTGACGTTGCGCTG
The DNA here is from genome assembly GCA_017305935.1 of Hyphomicrobiales bacterium. GTDB lineage: Bacteria > Pseudomonadota > Alphaproteobacteria > Rhizobiales > Rhizobiaceae > Metarhizobium. The sequence continues at coordinate 1,746 of JAFKJU010000033.1, forward strand.
AAGGTCGGCGAAGGCACCTTGGAATTCGCCGCGCATGGATTGCGTCAGGTCGCCTTCCGCAAGCGCGCCGACGACGCGGCGCGTCTCGCCGATCCCGGCATCCACCGATATCAGCAATTCGTTGATGTTGCGGGCGAAACGGTTGAGGTTCTCGTCCTGGTAATCCTTGTCGATGCGGCGCGAGAAATCGCCGGCCGCAGCTGCGCCCACCACCTGCGACATGCTGGCCTGGAGGTCGTCGGAACGGGCGCGCATGGCGGTTTCCTGGGCGTTCATGCGCTGCACGGCCAGGCCGTTTTCCTTGAACACTTCCAGCGCCGTCATCATCTCGCCGATTTCGTCAGCCGGCTTCTTCGCGGGCAGGATGACATCGAAATTGCCGCGCGCCACCTCGCCGATGGCGGCGGTGACGCCGCGGATGGGCGAACTCAGGTGATGCGTGCCGATATAGGTGCCCATGCCGGCACCGGCGCCGATGCCGACGATCGTCATGCCGGCAACCAGCAGGAAGACGGTCTGGCGGAAGCCGTCCAGCGCTGCCTTCTGCTCGTCCAGCGTCGCACGGTCGGCGGCGACGATCTTGTCGATTGCCGCCTGGAAGGCCTTGCGGTTGGCGCGGTTGGCCTCGTTGTTACCTTGCTCGTTGGCCGCCGCCGGGCTGACCACCGTGCCGAGCCGCGCGGTTTCGGCGCGGAAGGTGCGGAAACTCTTGGCGCCGTCGAAGACGTCCTGCATGGCCGCGGCCTGGGCCGGCGTCAGCAGCGCCCGCCAGTCGCCCAGCACCTCATCGATCTTGTCGAGATTGGCCAGGATGCCATCGGCGAACTTCTTGGCCTCGTCGAGCGATTTCGAGGCATAGACCCCGCGGGCCTCCATGACGACGGCGGTGACATAGCGATTGAGCCGCTCGCCCTGGAAGGCACGCTCGGAGGCGAGATTGTACTCGCCCGCACGCCGGTCGTATTCACTGATCGCCACCAATGCGGTGGCGCCGATCAGCAGGGCGGCAAGGCCCATAACAACGACCAGCAGATTGATCTTTCCCCGTATTCTCACTTGCGCATTCTCCTCAGACGAACCGCTGGAACCAGCGCCGAACAGATAATTGTCTTCAAATTGCCATGAATTCGTTAAGTGTCGGTTGCAGCGGCATCCGCGCCGAAAGCGGGCGAAATTCTTGCGTTTCAGCAGTTTTTGTTGAATTCCCGCTGGAATGCCAGCGGCTTGCGGGATGAGCGTCGTCGCTGGCTGCAACCGGAAAGGTTAAAGGCGGCAGCCGGCCCGGTTACTTAACATGCGGAAAACGCCGCTTCGATTGACTTTGGTGCGCGTCCTCCCTATAAGGCGCGCACGTTCGGTCCTGTCGCCCTGCCTCAGGCGGGTCAAGATCGTGCGTCTTTTTCCAAACGCTCCTTGCGCAATGCAAATCCAAGAAGGGCCGCACACCGCGGTATTAAATAAATGTCGAAGCGTACCTACCAACCCTCGAAGCTCGTTCGCAAGCGCCGTCACGGTTTCCGTGCGCGCATGGCCACCAAAGGCGGCCGCCTGGTTCTGTCGGCTCGCCGTCAGCGCGGCCGCAAGCGTCTGTCGGCGTAAAGCCGGGCGCTGCCCGATGCGAGTTGCGGGCACATGACGCATGATGCACAAGACAAGACTGCCGGGCGGCTGAAAAGCCGGCCGCAGTTTCTTGCCGTTCGAAACGGCGAGAAAAGGAAGGGGAAATTCTTTCTCCTCGAAGTCCTCGACCGCGCGCGAGCGGAGCCCGGGGCAAAAGAAGACGCCCCGCGCGTCGGCTTCACCGTCACCAAGAAACAGGGCAACGCGGTCGAGCGCAACCGGATGCGACGCCGTCTGAAAGAAGCCGTGCGGCTTTCCGCCCGGTTTGCAATGCAGCCCGGACATGACTATGTGGTCGTTGCCCGGCGGGATGTGCTGACTGCGCCCTTTGCATCGCTTTCGGCCGAGCTCAACGGGCGTATCGCAAACAGGCAGAGGCATTTTCCCAAAAAGCCCCAGCCCTCGCGCGCGCAATTGCCGGAAACAGACAATAGCACCCGGCCGTCCGACGCCGGACGACCCAGGAAGGTATGATGGAAAAAAATCGTAATTATTTCGTGGCGATTGCCCTTTCCGTGCTCATCGTTCTGGCCTGGCAGTTCCTGTACATGAACCCGCGCCTGGAAAAGCAGCGCCTTGCCGACGAAGCGCTGAAGGCGCAGCAGGCAACCGAGCAGGCCGCAAATCCGGCGGCCAACGGCACGACGACGCCGGCCACGACCGCGCAGGGCGCCCTGCCGGGCCAGACCCAGGCGCAGGCGACCGCCTCGCGCGAGGAAGCGCTCGCCAAGACGCCGCGCCTTGCCATCGACACCAAGTCGGTCAGCGGCTCGGTCAACCTGACCGGCGCCCGTTTCGACGACTTGAAGCTCAAGGCCTATCGCGAGACCGTCGACCCGAACAGCCCGATCATCACGCTGCTCAACCCGGCCGACACGCATGACGGTTATTTCGCCGAAATCGGCTATATCCCGGACGCCAATGCCGGCACGCTGCCAGGCCCGACCACGGTCTGGACCGCGCCGGAAGGCGCCAAACTCACCGAAACCACGCCGGTGACGCTGACCTATACCAACGAGAAGGGCATCACCTTCGCCCGCACCATCGCCGTCGATGACCGCTACATGTTCACCGTCACCGACAAGGTGACGAATGGCGGCGCCGATGCCGTGGCGCTCTCCAGCTACGGCCGCATCACGCGTTACAACAAGCCGACAACACCCTCCGTCTACGTGCTGCACGAAGGCTTCATCGGCGTGTTCGGCGACCAGGGGCTCAACGAGACCAAGTATTCCAAGGTCGAGGAAACCCCCGTGACCCTCGACAAGGCGACCGGCGGCTGGCTCGGCATCACCGACAAGTACTGGGCCGCCGCGATCATTCCGCCGCAGACCACGGCCTATGACGCCCGCTTCTCGCACTTCACCGACGGCCAGCCGCGCTACCAGGCCGATTTCAAGGACGACGCCGTGTCGCTGGCAGCCGGCCAGTCGGTCGAGGTCAAGAACCTGATCTTCGCCGGCGCCAAGGAAGTGCCCGTCATCGACCGCTACGAGGCGGAATATTCCATTCCCCGCTTCGACCGCATGATCGACTGGGGCTGGTTCTATTTCATCACCAAGCCGATGTTCAAGATGATGGATTTCTTCTATCGCTACTTCGGCAATTTCGGCGTCGCCATCCTGATCACCACCATCGTCGTCAAGGCGCTGTTCTTCCCGCTCGCCAGCAAGCAATACGCGTCCATGGCGAACATGAAGAAGGTTCAACCGAAGATGGAGGAACTGAAGGCCAAATTCGGCGACGACCGCATGGGCCTGCAGAAGGCGATGATGGAGCTGTACAAGCAGGAAAAGATCAATCCGGTCGCCGGCTGCTGGCCGATCCTGTTGCAGATTCCGGTGTTCTTCGCGCTCTACAAGGTGATCTACATCACCATCGAAATGCGCCATGCGCCGTTCTTCGGCTGGATCCACGACCTCTCGGCCCCCGACCCGACGACGCTGTTCAACCTGTTCGGCCTGCTGCCCTACGACGTGCCGCACTTCCTGCATCTCGGCGTCTGGCCGCTGATCATGGGCGTCACCATGTTCCTGCAGATGCGCATGAACCCGACGCCGCCCGATCCGACGCAGGCGATGCTGTTCACCTGGATGCCGGTCATCTTCACCTTCATGCTGGCAAGCTTCCCGGCCGGCCTCGTCATCTACTGGGCCTGGAACAACACGCTGTCGATCACCCAGCAGTCGATCATCATGAAGCGCCATGGCGTCAAGATCGAGCTGTTCGACAATCTGAAGGGCGTGTTCCGGCGAAAACCGGCGCCATCGAAATAGCCGGCGAACCCGCCGCCCGATCAAGAGGCCCGCAGCCCCAGGCTGCGGGCCTCTTTGCATTTCCGATCACCTTGGTTCGCCGCTTTCGCGACACGGCCTTGTCGCCGCCGCGCGCGCCGGATAAGTCAGGCGGGCCTATCATCGACGGCAATGCGGGGGGACGACATGGGAGAGCAGGCTGTATCGGCCGTGGGTCAAGGCGGCGGCGTGCAGAACGAGCGCCTCGGCGCGCTGCTGGTCTTCGGCTCCGCCTTCTTCTGGAGCTTCGGCGGCACCATCGCCCGCTTCCTCTCGGTGCAGGACAGCTGGACCGTCGTCTTCTGGCGCTGCCTGTTCGGCGGGCTGTTTTTGCTTGCCTTCATGCTGGTGCGCGACGGGCCGCGCGGCACGGTGCGGCTGTTTCGCGATATGGGCTGGCCGGGGATTACCGTCGGCCTGTGCTTCACCATCGCCGCCAGCGCCTTCATCGTCGCGATTTCCTATACGACCATCGCCAATGTCATGCTGCTGGGGGCCGGCGTGCCGCTGTTTGCAGCGCTGATCACCTGGCTCGTCTTCCGCGAGCCGGTGTCGATGCTGACGTGGATCGCCATCGCGCTGGTGATCTGCGGCGTCGGCATCATGGTGTCCGGCTCGTTCAGCGGCAAGGTCTCGCCGGTCGGCGATGCGCTCGGCGTGCTGATCGCCTTTGCCTTTGCGCTCGCCACCGTCGTCACCCGGCGCTATCCGCATGTGCGCATGACGCCGGCCACCTGTTTCGGCTGCTTCGTTGCCAGTGCCTTTGCCGCGATGCAGGCCGGCTCGCTCACCGTTTCGGCCGGCGACATGGGGCTGCTCGTCGTGTTTGGGGCCTTCAATCTCGGCCTCGGCATGGCCTGCTTCGTCACCGGCGCACGTCTCATCCCCTCGGCGCTCGCCACCCTGCTCAGCATGGCCGAAACCATGCTGGCGCCGGTCTGGGTCGGGCTGGTGCATGGCGAGGTGCCTGCGACGCGCACGATCTTCGGCGGTGTCATCATCCTCGCCGCGCTCATCGGTTATCTCACGGCCGAATTCCTGCGCCAGAGGCGGCTGAACACCACCGGCCGCGCCATGCCGCCCATCGCATGAACAGCATGCTTGCTTGACTTTGCGGCCCAAAAACGGGAAGCCATGCGCTTGAAACCCTGACAGGACGAGACGATGGCCGAAAAGACCCCGATGAGCGACAAGCCGATCTTCCAACGGCCGTGGATCTTCATTCGCGGCGTGCCGTCGATGAAATTCCTGCCGCCCGAGGGTCCGCTGGAAGTCGCCTTCGCCGGCCGCTCCAATGTCGGCAAGTCGTCGCTGATCAACGGGCTGGTCAGCCAGAAGGGGCTGGCGCGCACCTCGAACACGCCCGGTCGCACGCAGGAACTCAATTATTTCGTGCCGGACGGCTATTCCGGCGAGGGCGACGACCTGCCGCCGATGGCACTGGTCGACATGCCCGGCTACGGCTATGCGCAGGCGCCCAAGGCGCAGGTGGATGCCTGGACCAAGCTCGTCTTCGACTATCTGCGCGGCCGCTCGACGCTGAAACGCGTCTATGTGCTGATCGATTCCCGCCACGGTATCAAGAAGAACGACGAGGACGTGCTGACCCTGCTCGACAAGGCCGCCGTCTCCTACCACATCATCCTGACCAAGACCGACAAGATCGGCAAGGCCGCCGTGCCGCAACTGATCGAAGCGACGCTGGAGAAAATCCGCAAGCGCCCCGCCGCCTATCCCTCGGTGCTGGCGACCTCATCGGAAAAGAACATCGGCATGGACGAATTGCGCCAGACGATCGCCGAGACCGTCGGCCTCCCGGGCTGAACGGTCAGGGTTTCAGCGCATCCACCGCCACCATGGCCAGCATGCCGATCCAGGCGATGGCCGTCAGCATCCGCCAGAAGGCGAGCGATTGCCACAGGCCACGGCGCGGGCGCTGCTTGACCGGCATCTCCGCCGCCTTCAACGGCGCCGGCGGCGCGCGGGTGACGAAACGTACCGGCGGGCGGGAGACGGTCACGCCGTCATCGACCGTCAGCAGGTTGTCCTGCCAGCGACGGACGATGGTGGCGAAGGCGAGATCGCGCGTCAGCCGCTCCTCCACCAGCCGACGGTCATTGCTCGAGAGGACGCCGAGGACATACTCGCCGGCGAGCACTTCGTCGCGGGAACGGTTTCCCTTGCTCCTGTCGGGCGATGTCATCGGTTCCGGAGGTCTCCTGGCGCGGGCGGGCGGCGACGCAGCCGCATTCTGGCAGAATCCAACTCTTGGCCTCCCCTGTCAATGCAAAGCTCCGTGCAAGACGTGGGATCGGGCCGCAAAGATTCGCCACAATTATTCCCTCTGTCGCAATCTTGCGATACAAGGCCGCGATCAATCGACGGGGTAATTCATGACCGGTTCCGACAGCGAAAAGCAGGCGCAGCTTCTCACCCAGGCGCTGCCCTTCATGCAGCGCTACGAAAACAAGACCATCGTGGTGAAATACGGCGGCCACGCCATGGGCGATTCCGAACTCGGCAGGGCGTTTGCCGCCGATATCGCGCTGCTGAAACAGTCGGGCGTCAACCCGATCGTCGTGCACGGCGGCGGCCCGCAGATCGGCGCCATGCTGACCAAGATGGGCATCGAATCGAAATTCGAAGGCGGGTTGCGCGTTACCGACCAGAAGACGGTGGAAATCGTCGAAATGGTGCTGGCCGGCTCGATCAACAAGGAAATCGTCGCGCTGATCAACCAGACCGGCGAATGGGCCATCGGCCTGTGCGGCAAGGACGGCAACATGGTCTTCGCCCAGAAGGCGCACAAGACCATGATCGACCCCGAGTCCAACATCGAGAAGGTGCTGGATCTCGGCTTCGTCGGCGAAGTCGTCGAGGTCGACCGCACCCTGCTCGACCTGCTTGCCAAGTCGGAGATGATCCCGGTCATCGCTCCGGTGGCGCCCGGTCGCGACGGCGCCACCTACAACATCAATGCCGACACGTTTGCCGGCGCCATCGCCGGGGCGCTGAACGCCACCCGCCTCCTGTTCCTTACCGACGTTCCCGGCGTTCTCGACAGGAACAAGGAACTGATCAAGGAACTCTCGGTCGCCGAGGCCAAGTCGCTGATCCGCGACGGCACGATTTCCGGCGGGATGATCCCCAAGGTCGAGACCTGTATCGAGGCGATCGAGGCCGGCGTGCAGGGCGTCGTCATCCTCAACGGCAAGACCGCCCATTCGGTCCTGCTCGAATTGTTCACCGAACACGGCGCCGGCACGCTGATCGTGCCGTGATACTGGGCCTCAGGCCGAGGCGTAGGCGCTTCCGGCCTGACCCTTCAGCCAGTCGATCATCGCCCGATAGGGGAATGGCCCGTAGCTGATGCGGCCAACGCCGGCCTTGGCGAAGGTGGCAACATCCGGCGCGCCCGGCTTCAGCAGGATGTTGACCGGCAGGCTCGACGCCGCCGTCACCTTTACGACCAGCGCGGGATCGAGCAGCAGCGGCACGAAGAAGCCGCTGGCGCCCGCCGCCGCATAGGCCGCGCCACGCGCAATCGCCTCGTCGACCAGGCCGGCATGTTTGGCCGCATCCGGCTCCTTGAGGAACAGATCGGTGCGGGCATTGATGAACAGATCGACACCGCGCGCCGCCGCCATCGCCCGGATGGCGCGGATGCGGGCGGCCTGCGCCTCGACATCATGCAGGCCGGAGCCGCCGATCACCTGATCCTCGAAATTGATGCCCACCGCGCCGGCTTCGATCAGCCGGGCGACATTGGTCGCGGCCTGTTCCGGCTCCGCCGAATAGGCGCCTTCGAAATCGACAGAAACCGGCAGGTCGGTGGCGGCAGCAATCTGCCGCACCGTGGTCACCAGTTGCTCCAGCGGGATCGCCTCGCCGTCCGGATAGCCTTGGGCGGCGGCGACCGACCAGCTTCCCGTGGCCAGAGCCTTCGCGCCACTTTCGGCAACGGCCTTGGCCGAGCCCGCATCCCAGATATTGTAGAGCACCACCGGATCGCCCTTGCGATGCAGCGCCGCGAATGCCTTCGCCTTGTCTTTCGAGGTATCCGTCATGGTCACTTTCCTTCTATCGCGAACAATCCGACCGGCCGCATCTGCCCCTCATGGCGCAGCAGCCATTTCTTGCGCCACAGCCCGCCGCCATAACCCGTCAACGATCCGTCCGAGCCGATGCAACGATGGCAGGGAATGATAATGGGAATGCGATTGACATGGTTCGCCTCGCCGACGGCACGCGACAATTGCAGATCGCCGAGCGCCCGGGCGATATCGCCGTATGAGCAGGTCTCCGCCAGCGGCACCGTCAGCAGATGCTCCCAGACGCGGCGTTCGAAAGCCGAGCCGTCATAGGCGAGCGGCACATGAAACGCACCGGAGCGGCCGGAAAAATAATCCCTGAGTTCGGAAAGAGCCTGCTGCAGCGCCGGGCTCATCCCCTCCCCGATGGGCAAACCAAGCTTGCGGCCCAGCCGTTCGACCGGCGCCGGCTCAGGCTCGCCGTCGCAGAATTCGACGGAGAGCAGATGGGTTTCGCTCGCCGCGACCAGCAGCGGCCCTATCGGCGTTTCCAGCCAGTCGGCAAACAGCATGGACCTATCCTCCAACCCATCCATAGACCGGTTCGGGGCTTGGCCTCAATGGAAAAGCAGGCCGATGATGCCGGCGACGATCAGCAGGCAGCCGGCCATTTCCAGCGGCGTCACCCGCTCCTTGAACAAGAAGTAGGAGGACAGGAAGGTGAAGATCAGCTCGATCTGGCCGAGCGCGCGCACATAGGCGACCGGCTGCAGCGTCATCGCCGTGAACCAGCAGGCCGAGCCGAGCACACCGGCAAGCCCGACCAGCGACGAGGACCGCCAGGAACGCACGACCTGCACGATCTCGCTGCGATCGGTCATCAGCATCCAGATCAGCATGAAGGCGGTCTGGAAGGCGGTGACGAAGGCGAGCGTCGCCGCCGCCGCCATCACCGGGTTCGGATAATGCAGCGACAGCGAGGCCGAGCGATAGGCGACGGCGGAAATGCCGAAGACGGCGCCCGAGGCAATGCCGATCATCGCCGTGCGCCCGGTCAGCGCCGCCAGGATGTTGCTCATCGACTTGGCGCCGCGCGCAATCGAGATCAGCATGACGCCGAGAACGCCGACGACGATCGAGATCACCGCGCCGAAGGTCAGTCTTTCGCCGAGCAGCAGGAAACCGAAGATCGCCGCCTGCACCGGCTCGGTCTTGGAATAGGCGGTGCCGACGGCGAAATTGCGCAGCGAAAACAGATGCACCAGCAGCATGGTCGCGAAAATCTGCGCGAGGCCGCCGATCACCGCCCAGAGCACGAAGGTTAGGTTCAGCGCTGGAAATTCGTAGCCGCCGATCAGATGCAGGCCGACGACATAGGCAAGCGCCACGGGAAAGCCATAGCCGAAACGCACGAAGGACGCGCCGCGTGTGCCCAGCGATCCCTGCAGGTGTTTTTGCAGGGCCGAGCGCAGGTTCTGCAGAAAGGCGGCGGTGATGGTGATGGCGATCCAGGCTTCCATGGAAGCGGCGGTAGCATGTCGTTTTGCGCCCGCCAAGGCAGCCAGGGCCGATTCCAGTTCGGTTTCGCCCCTCATTGACCATTTCCCTGCCGGGCAAGCCGTGGCATAAGGGCGCCATGACCAAGACCACCGCCGCTCCGACGCCCGCCGATTTCGCCCATGTCCGCGACTGGGTGTTCGATCTCGACAATACGCTCTATCCGCATCACATCGATCTCTTCGCCCAGATCGACCGCAACATGACGGCCTATGTCTCCGCCCTGCTGCAACTGGAGCCGGTCGAGGCCAAGAAGCTGCAGAAACAATATTACCTGGAGCACGGCACGACGCTGCAGGGGCTGATGATCCACCATAAGGTCGATCCCAACGATTTCCTCGAAAAGGCGCATGCGATCGATTATTCGCCGCTCTTGCCGCATCCGGAACTGGGCAACGCGATCAAGGCCCTGCCGGGGCGAAAATTCATCTTCACCAATGGCAGCGTCAGCCACGCCGAGACGGCGGCGCGCGCGCTCGGCATCCTCGACAATTTCGACGACATTTTCGACATCGTCGCCGCCGATTTCGTGCCGAAGCCGGCCAGCGCCACCTATGACAAGTTTATGGGACTGCACCGGGTCGACACTGCCCATGCGGCGATGTTCGAAGACCTGCCGCGCAACCTGACGGTGCCGAAGACGCTCGGAATGAGGACGGTTCTGCTGGTGCCGCAAAACCTCGAACACGCCTTCGAGCGCTGGGAAATCGCCGGCGAGGACGACAATCATATCGACTACGTCACCAGCGACCTGACCGGCTTTCTCAAGCAACTCGTTTAATTCGCAAACGCGAAGATTACCAAAAATTCATGCAGACTTACCAATGTTTAAGTGGGCCTGCGTAGTCGCCGGCCCTATCTTGTCCCTATCGCTTTGAAACGAAAGGACAGACGATGAACGGCAAGAAGATCATGCTCACCGGGCTTTCCGCCGCGCTGGTTCTCGGCGTCGCCGCCGAGGCGTTCGCAGCCCCCCGCCATCACGGGCCCCGCATGGCACCGGAAGTCCTGTTCGTGCGGATGCTGAAGCAGGACGACGCCAACAAGGACGGCCGCATCACCCCGGAAGAAGCCAAGGCCGGCGCGGAAAAACTGTTCGCCGCGATCGATACCAACAATGACGGCAATATCACCCCCGGCGAAATGCGTGCCTATCGCAAGGCCAAGCGCGAGGAGCGCAAGGCCGAATGGGAAAAGATGAAGGCCGAGCGCGAGACTGCCCAGAACGATGACGACAAGGACGGCAAGAAGCCTGGCCGCCACCATGGCGACCGCGACGGCATGGGCCGCCACGGCATGAAATGGGGCAGCGGCGAAGGCATGATCTTCCGCATCGCCGACAAGGACGAGAACGGCCAGATCAGCAAGGATGAATATATGGCTGCCGCCGACAAGCTGTTCAAGCGCATGGACCGCAACAAGGATGGCGTGATTTCCATCGACGACATGCCGAACCGCTGATTTCAAGCGTTTCACCGATGAAAGCCCGCCCCTCCGCCCCGGGGCGGGCTTTTTTGTCCCGCCACAAAGTCCTGCGACGTCATGCTCGGGCTCGCCCCTAGCATCTAAGCACGTCAGATATATCCTTTATCATCAATAGCTTGGCAGGCACCAGCAGATGCTCGGGACGAGCCCGAGCATGACGAAGGAGATTGCGGTGGCGGTCCCGGCTATGCCGTCAGCTCATAAAAATCGCTGATGATCTTCCAGGCCTCGTCGGCGGTCTCGACGAATTTCAGCAGGTTCACATCGTCGGGCGCGATGGTGCCGAAATCGGCGAGCGCTTCGAAATTGATGATCCGGTGCCAGAATTCCGCCCCGAACAGGATGAGCGGGATCGGCGCCATGCGCCCCGTCTGGATCAGCGTCAGCGCCTCGAACATCTCGTCCAGCGTGCCGAAGCCGCCGGGGAAGACGGTGATCGCCTTGGCGCGCAGCATGAAATGCATCTTGCGGATGGCGAAGTAGTGGAAGTTGAAGCTGAATTCCGGCGTCACATAGGGGTTTGGCGCCTGCTCGTGCGGCAGGACGATGTTGAGGCCGATCGAGGGCGCGCCGGCGTCCGCCGCGCCGCGATTGCCCGCTTCCATGACGCCCGGTCCGCCGCCGGTGACGACGAGGTATTCCTGGTAGGCGGTCTTGGCCGCCTGCTCGGAGCAGAGGCGGGCGAATTTGCGGGCTTCCGCGTAATAGACCGAGGCCGCTTCCAGATGGGCGCGCTGCGTGTCGTTGCGCGCCGCCCAGGCGCTGGCGCCGGGGGCGGGAATGCGCGCGCCGCCGAACATCACCACCGTCGATTTGATGCCGCTTTCGGTCAGCGCCATTTCCGTCTTCAGCAGTTCCAGTTGCAGGCGGATCGGCCGCAATTCCTCGCGGCAGAGAAAATCGTCGTCTGCATAGGCCAGGCGATAGGCGGGCGAAGCCGATTGCGGCGTCTTTGGCACGCCTTCGGCGCGTTTCTTGTCGGTGGAACTGTCCTTGAGCGGATCCCAGACACCGTCCTTTCGCCGCAACCGACCGTTCTTCAGTTTCGCCATCTTACCCATGCCTTTCCTTCCGCCGGCGCCTCCAGGAGAGCGGCATCCGTCGGAAAAACGATTTCTTTTTGCGGGATCATCCTGTAGAGCAAAGGGCCGAAACAAGCCATTTCGACCCCGGTTTTCCCATCATTCACGATAGACCGCGAAGTTTAAGGAATTCTCATGACCAGTGCCGACCTCGCCTCGCTTGAAAAGTCCATCGAAGCCGCTTTCGAGGCCCGCGACAGCGTCTCGACCGCCACCCGTGGCGAGGTTCGCGACGCCGTCGAAACGGCCTTGAACCTGCTCGACAGCGGCAAGGCGCGCGTCGCAACGCGCGGCGAGGACGGCAAATGGGTCGTGCATCAGTGGCTGAAGAAGGCCGTCCTGCTCTCCTTCCGCCTCAATCCGATGGAAATCGTCAAGGGGGGCCCGGGCGAAAGCGTCTGGTGGGACAAGGTGGCTTCCAAGTTCGACGGCTGGAGCGCCAACGAATTCGAGCGCGCCGGTTTCCGCGCCGTGCCGAACTGTGTCGTGCGCCGTTCGGCCTATATCGCGCCCAACGCGGTTCTGATGCCCTCCTTCGTCAATCTCGGCGCCTATGTCGGTGAAGGCACGATGGTCGATACCTGGGCGACGGTCGGTTCCTGCGCCCAGATCGGCAAGCACGTTCACCTCTCCGGCGGCGTCGGCATCGGCGGCGTGCTGGAACCGATGCAGGCAGGACCGACGATCATCGAGGACAATTGCTTCATCGGCGCCCGTTCGGAAGTCGTCGAAGGCTGCATCGTGCGCGAAGGCTCGGTGCTCGGCATGGGCGTGTTCATCGGCAAGTCGACCAAGATCGTCGACCGCGCCACCGGCGAGATCACCTATGGCGAAGTGCCGCCCTATTCCGTCGTCGTCGCCGGCTCCCTGCCGTCCGACAAGACCATGCCGAACGGCCAGCCGGCGCCTGGCCTCTATTGCGCCGTGATCGTCAAGCGCGTCGACGAGCAGACCCGCTCCAAGACCGGCATCAACGAATTGCTGCGCGACTGAACCTCTCGCAAGCCGCGATCCTGTTCGCACCCTCGGAACCTCATCGGCTCCGGGGGTGTTTTCGTTTGCGGGACACCGGGACAACGGTGTTGCAGGTGACAGCAAGATCGGGATCGGCTACACCAGCCCGACATATCCAGGAACAATGCAAATCGGCCCCGAACGGCCGCCAACGGTTTGATTTTCATGCGCGCCACCGATCCGATCGCCAATCTGCAATCCCTGATTCGCTGCCCCTCCGTAACGCCCGCCGAAGGCGGAGCGCTCACCGCGCTCACCGCGATGCTGGAGCCGCTCGGCTTTGCCGTGACCCGCGTCACCGCGCATGAGGAGGGCACGCCCGATATCGAGAACCTCTATGCCCGCCTCGGCAGCGAGGGGCCGCATCTGATGTTTGCCGGCCATACCGACGTGGTGCCGGTCGGCGACGAGGCCGCCTGGACGCATCCGCCCTTCGCCGCCGAGATCGCCGATGGCGAATTGTTCGGGCGCGGCGCGGTCGACATGAAGGGCGGCGTCGCCTGCTTCGTCGCAGCGATTGCCCGCCACATCGAAAAGCATGGCATGCCGAAGGGCTCCGTCTCCTTCCTGATCACCGGCGACGAGGAAGGCCCTGCCGTCAATGGCACGACCAAGCTGCTGCAATGGGCCGCCGGAAGGGGCGAGACCTGGGACGCCTGCCTGGTCGGCGAGCCGACCAACCCCGATACGCTCGGCGACATGATCAAGATCGGCCGGCGCGGCTCGGTCTCGGGGCGCATCACCGTCAACGGCGTGCAAGGCCATGCCGCCTATCCGCATCTCGCCGACAATCCGGTCCGCGCGCTCTTGCAGATGGCCGATGCGCTGCTCGACCCGCCCTTCGATGCCGGCACCGTGGATTTCCAGCCCTCGAACCTGGAAATCACCAGCATCGATGTCGGCAATCCGGCCACCAACGTCATCCCGGCCAAGGCGGTGGCGAGCTTCAACATCCGTTTCAACGATAGCTGGACGGCCGACAGCCTGAAGGCCGAGATCGAGGCGCGGCTCGCCCGCGCGGCCGCCAATGCGCGCCTGCGCCCGGGCCGCGAACCGGCACGCTACGAGCTTGTCTGGGCCGAGCGCCCGAGCCATGTCTTCCTGACCCGCGACAATGCGCTGATCGAATCGCTCTCCGGCGCCATCGAAGCTGTCACGGGCAGGCAGCCGAAGCTTTCAACCACCGGCGGCACCTCCGATGCGCGCTTCATCAAGGATTATTGCCCGGTGGTCGAATTCGGCCTGGTCGGCCAGACCATGCACATGGTCGACGAGCGCGTCGCCGTCGCCGATCTGGAGGGGCTGACCCGCATCTACGAAACCTTCATCGATCGCTGGTTCGGACATGCCGTCGCTTAAGGAGATCGAATACTACCTGCGCGGCATCGTCTTGCTGATCCAGGGCAAACCACAGGGCTTTGGCTATCTCGACCTCACCGATCGCGGCATGATCCGCTCCTTCTGGGCGATGGTCTGGTGCTTTCCGGCGACCGCGATCAGCTGGGTCTGGTGGCAGACGGCCTTTTTGCGCGCCTATCCGCCGGGGACCAAGACCGGCCTGCCCTTCTTCCTGCGGCTCGCCATGGTCGAGATCGCCAACTGGATCGTGCCGCTGGTGCTGGCGGGGCTGCTCTGCCTGGCGTTGCGGCTCGGGCGGCGGTTCCTTGCCATCGTCGTGGTGTCGAACTGGCTGGCCGTGCCGCTCAGCTATCTCTATGCGCTGATCGTACTGATCGTCATGTTCGTTCCGGGGGCTGCCGGCATCGCCTCACTGTTGTGGCTGGCGTTGATCCTGCTCTTGATCTTCTCGCTGATCCGGCTGCTCCGGATGATCTGCGGCCAGCAGCCGCTCATCATCGCCACGCTGGTGCTGCTTCTGCTGGTGCCGTCGATGTTCCTGTCGGATTACCTGCAGCAATATCTCGGCGTCTACCCGGCCTGATCCGCCTTCGGCGGCACCACCTCGCCGTCTTCCTTGACGAAGGTGCCAATGTCGGGATTTTCGAGGAGATCGAGCACCCGCTCGGAGGGGCGACAGAGAAGCACGCCCTTTTCCGTCACCACGATCGGCCGCTCGATCAGGATCGGATGTTCCAGCATCGCGTCGAGCAATTGCGCGTCGCTCAGGATTTCGTCGTCGAGGCCGAGTTCGGCATAGGGCGTGCCCTTGCGGCGCAGCAGGTCGCGCGGCGACATCTCCATGGCGATGAGCAGCGCCACGAGCTGCTCGCGGGTCGGCGGCGTCTTCAGATATTCGATGATCTCGGGCTCGACGCCGGACTGGCGGATCATCGCCAGAACGTTGCGGGAGGTGCCGCAGGCCGGGTTATGAAAAATCGTCACCATCGTCGGAATGTCCTTGTTGTCCGCGCCGTTCCGGTATGATCTCGGGATAATCCACTTGCAGGAAATAAAGTCCGGAGGGCGGCGCGACCGGACCGCATTGCTTGCGGTCGCGCGCCTCCAGCGCCGCGCGCACATCCTGAGGCGACATCTTGGCCTCGCCCGCCAGTTTCAGCGTGCCGGCGAAGGAGCGGATCTGGTTGTGCAGAAAGCTTTGCGCAGTGGCGCGAATCTCGATGAGGTCGCCGTTTCGGGTGACATCCAGCCGGTCCAGCGTGCGCACCGGGCTCGTCGCCTGGCAATGGGCGGAGCGAAAGGTGGTGAAATCATGCTTCCCGACCAGCATCTGGGCCGCCGCGTGCATCGCCTCGTGATCGAGCGTCTTCGGCACCCACCAGGCGCGATCCGCCTCCAGCGCCAGCCGCGCCGGGCGGTTGACGATGCGATACAGATAATGCCGGCGCAGCGCCGAGAAGCGGGCGTCGAAATGGGCGGGCGCTTCCTGCACCTCCAGCACCGAGACCCGCTCTCCGGCCATGGCGAGATGGGCGTTCATGGCATTGCGCAGCTTGTAGGCCGCCCAGTCGCGGGAAAGGTCGATATGGATCACCTGCCCCAGCGCATGCACGCCGGAATCGGTGCGGCCCGCACCGCGGATCGACACGGTCTCGCCGGTCAGCGACAGCACCGCCGCCTCCAGCGCCCCCTGCACGGAAGCGCCGTTTTCCTGGCGTTGCCAGCCGACATAGGGCGTGCCGTCATATTCGACCGTCAGGCGGAAGCGCGGCATTTTTTACAGCCTCGTGCCGATGGCAAGCGGCGTACCGCGCAAAAAGTCGGCCGCCGCCAGCGGCTTGCCGCCGGCCTTCTGCAGCCGCGTCAGCCGAACCGCGCCAGACCCGCAGGCAATCGTCAGGTCGTCGCCGATCACCGTGCCGGCCGGGCCTGAACCTTCGCTCAATTCGCTGCCCAGCACTTTGACGCGCTCGGGCTTGCCGTTGATGTCGGTCTCGAACCAGGCCCCCGGGAAGGGCGCGAGGCCACGGATATGGTTATGCACCGCATCCGCCGGCCGGCAGAAATCGATGCGGGTCTCGCCCTTGTCGATCTTGGCGGCATAGAGCACGCCGTCCTGCGGCTGCGGCGTCAATGGCAGCGCGCCGGCTTCCAGCAGTGCCATTGCCTCAACCATGGCTTTCGCGCCGACATGCATCAGCCGGTCGTGCAATTCGCCTGCCGTCATGGTCGCGCCGATTTCGACCTCGCGGGTCAGCGCCACGGGGCCGGTATCCAGCCCCTTGTCCATCTTCATGACCATCATGCCGGTCTTGGCATCGCCAGCCATGATCGCCCGCTGGATGGGGGCGGCACCGCGCCAGCGCGGCAAAAGCGAGGCATGGCCGTTATAGCAGCCGAGGCGCGTGCCGTTCAGCACTGCCTCGGGCAGCAGCAGCCCATAGGCGACGACGACGGCAACATCGGCGTCGAGATCGGCGAATGCCTGCCGGTCTTCCTCCGCCTTGAAATTCAGCGGCGTGCGGACCGGGATTCCCAAGAGTTCGGCGGCTTGATGCACAGGCGCTTTCTGCAGATCGAGCCCGCGCCGGCCGCCGGGGCGCGGCGGCTGCGTGTAGCAGGCGATGACCTTGTGGCCGGCATCGACCAACCCACGCAACGTCGGCACCGAAAATTCCGGCGTGCCCATGAAGATGATGCGAAGAGACATGGTATCGTTTCCTTCCATGCCTGAAACGAGACGGTTTAGATTGCTTTGGACTTGGCCGCCTTGGTGAACCTGCGCACCACCATTTCCCGCTTGAGACGCGAGATATGGTCGATGAACAGCACGCCGTTCAGGTGGTCGATCTCGTGTTGCAGGCAGGTGGCGAGCAGGCCTTCGGCCTTGACCCGACTCTCTTTGCCCTCGCGGTCGAGATAGGCCACCTCGACCTCGGCCGGGCGTTCGACCTCGGCATAGTATTCGGGAATCGACAGGCAGCCTTCCTCATAGACCGAACGGGCATCCGACGAGGCGATGATCTCAGGATTGATGAACACCTGTGGCTGCTTCTCCTCGCCGTCCTTGGCAAGGTCGATGACCAGCATGCGGCGCGGCACGCCGATCTGGATCGCCGCAAGCCCGATGCCCGGCGCGTCATACATGGTCTCCAGCATGTCGTCGGCCAGACGCTTCAGATCGTCGTCGACGCGTTCGACAGGAGCGGACACCTGGCGCAGCAGGGGATCGGGCAGAATGATGAGAGGCTTGATAGACATGGGCTTTCCCATAAACCATCTTGCCGCAGGATGGAATTATTCCGTTGGCAGCAGGGGTAATTTTTCGACAGGTCGTCGCCAATTTTCCAATGTTCACGTTTTGATCTTTTCTTATCCGCCATGTCTGCTATGACTGGAGGCATGGAACAGGCATCCCCGGCGCAAAATCTCATGGCATGGCTTTCCGGCTTCGGCCCGGGCGGCCTCGTTGCGCTTGCCCTCGGCGTCCTCCTGATCGGCGTGCTTTTCCTGCGCCGCAACGGCGGGCGGGATCAGGCGGAAGCGCAAATGGCCGAGCTGATGCGGGCGCAGGCCGATCTCAACGGCCGCCTCGCCGCCATGGCCGATGTTTTTGGCACACGGCAGGCGGAACTCAACCAGTCCATCGGCCAGCGACTCGACGGAATGAGCCAGCGCATCGGCGCGACGCTGACCGAACAGACGCGCCATACCCATGAGAACCTGCGACGACTGCAGGAGCGGCTTGCCGTCATCGATGCGGCGCAGAGCAATATCCAGACGCTCGCCAAGGATGTCGTCGGCCTTCAGGCGATTCTCTCCAACAAGCAGACGCGCGGCGCTTTCGGCCAGGCGCGCATGGAGGCGATCGTCGCCGATGGCTTGCCGATGGGTGCCTATGCCTTCCAGACAACGCTGTCGAACGGCTCGCGCCCGGATTGCACCATCCGCATGCCGAACGGCGCGCCGCCGCTGGTGGTCGACGCCAAATTTCCGCTGGAGGCCTGGAACGCGCTGCGCGCCGCCGCCTCGCCGGAAGCCGCGCGGCTGGCGACGCAGCAATTCCGCCGCGACCTCGACACCCATATCCGCGACATCGCGCAAAAATACCTTGTTACCGGCGAGACGCAGGAGACCGCCTTCCTGTTCGTGCCCTCGGAATCGATTTTCGCCGATATCCATGAACATCACGAAGCGATCATCCAGCGGGCGCAGCGCCAGCGCATCGTCATCGTCTCGCCCTCGCTGCTCATGCTGTCGATTCAGGTGATCCAGTCGGTGCTGAAGGACCAGCGCATGCGCGAGCAGGCGCATGTCATCCAAGGCGAGGTGGCGCACCTGCTTGGAGACCTCGCCCGGCTCGACGACCGGGTGGCGAAACTGCAATCGCATTTTTCCGCCGCGCAGAAGGATGTGGAGATGATCGCCGTCTCCGGGACCAAGATGATGAAGCGCGGCGAGAAGATCGTCTCCCTCGATTTCGCCGAGACTGCGGCAACCCCGGCCGCTACGCCTCCGGAACCGCAGCCGGCGCCACGCGGCGTCGAAAGCCGCACGGGACTTCTGAAGCTGAGGGTGGTTGACGAGGATTGAGCCTCTCGGGCAGTGTCGCTTTCCATTGCACATGAGACAGACGGGACACGCCTGATGATTACGGTTTTCGGCTCCATCAACATGGACCTCATCGCCACCACGCAACGCCTGCCGAAGCCGGGCGAGACGGTCTCCGGCACCGGGTTTTCCACCGCCGCCGGCGGCAAGGGCGCCAACCAGGCGCTGGCCGCCCGCCGCGCCGGCGCTGATGTGCGCATGAGCGGTGCGGTCGGCCGCGACGGTTTTGCCGAACCGGCACTGGCGCTTCTCAAGCAGGCCGGAACCGATCTGTCCGATGTCAAGCAGACCAACGAGCCCACGGGCACGGCGCTGATCCTGGTCGGGGCCGACGGCGAGAACATGATCGCCGTCGTGCCCGGCGCCAACGGCACGATGACCGCCGAAGATGCCGATGCGGCCATTGCAAAACTGTCGCCCGGCGATATCGTCATGCTGCAGTTCGAGATCCCCGCCCCCGCCGTCGAGCGCATGCTGAACGCGGCGCGCGAAAAGGGCGTCACCACCGTGCTGAACCTTGCGCCGCTGATCGAAGACGCCGCCCGCCTTGGCCGCCTGGCCGATGTGGTCATCGCCAATGAGACCGAATTCGAACGCCTCGCCGGTGAGGACGGCATGGATTCGGCGGCCCGCGAGGCTGCGCTAAAGCGCCTGCATGCCGAGACCGGCCAGACGATCATCGTCACGCTTGGCGCCGATGGCGTGATCGCCGCGCGCGGGGGGGCGCTGCATCGCAGCGCCGGCCTGAAGATCGAGCCGGTCGACACGGTCGGCGCCGGCGATACCTTCTGCGGCTATTTTGCCGCCGGCCTTGCCGATGGCCTCGATTTTCCCATGGCATTGCGGCGCGCCGCGATCGCCGGTTCGCTCGCCTGCATGAGGCACGGAGCACAGCCGTCGATCCCTACCGCAGAGGACGTCGCAAAGCGGCTGTGATCTGGCGCAAAGCAGGCAAAATCAGGGAATTGGCGGGGATTTTATTCTAATTTAACCGATGCCGATTACGCATGGGGGCAGAGGGGAATACCGATGCCTCGCGGCTTTCGCAACTGCGAAGCGAAGGGTTCCAGCTTTATAAACCGAGCCCAGCGGCATCCGAGACAACTCGGCTGCCCAACGATTGCCGAGACCGTCTCCCATGTTCAAGTTCAAGCTCAATTCGCTGGCTGCCAAGCTGATGGCCGTCAGCGGCGTTTCGATCGCGCTGGTCATGCTGTCGTCCAATCTCGTGCTCATCTCGCAATCGCGAGATCGGGTTGAGTCGCTGACCATGGCGCAGGCCTCAAGCGAGGCCAAGGCAATCGCCAACGACATCTCCGCACAGGTCGGCCAACTCTCCGGCGCCGCCCGCTCCATGGCCGGCGTCATCAGCCGCAGCCATGAAGGCAAGGCGCTCGATCGCAAGGGTCTCATCCAGGTGCTGCGCGCCAATGTCGACCAGAACCCCTTCGCTTTCGGAAGCTGGTTCATCGAGGAAGAGCGCGCCTTCGACGGCCGAAAGGACGAGATCGCCAACCAGGCGGATATCGGCGCCAACAAGCACGGTATCTTCGCCCCCTACTGGACCAAGAACGCCGGCACCGGCGGTATCGATTTCTCCACTTTCGACGAGGACTACAAGGCCGAATGGTATTCCGCCACGGCCACCAGCCGCGCCGGCCACATCACCAAGCCCTACAAGGCCCAGTCGATCGCCATTCCCACGGCCATGACCTCGATCAGCTATCCGGTCATGTCCGGCGGCAAGCTGCTCGGCGTTTCCGGCATCGACATCTCTCTCGGCTCGCTGGCCGACAGCCTGCGCAAGCTGAAGCCCTTCGGCAACGGCCGCGTGCTGCTGCTCTCGCAGAGCGCCCAGTGGATGGTCGCCCCGACCGTCGAGCTCGGCATGACCGACTACAAGGATGCCGGCGACACCGCCATCAAGGCAGCGCTCGACGGCGGCAAGGGCGAGGTCGTCGAGGGCATCGTCGGCGCGGACGGCGTCACCTATCGCCGCGTCGTCTATCCCTTCGCGCTGCCCGATCTCAACGTCACCTGGGCCGTGCTGGTCGACGTGCCGGAAGCCGCGATCGCGGCGCCCGTGCAGGCGCAGACGCTGATGATGGCGCTGGGCGGCATCGTCGTGCTCGCCGCCGTCATGCTGGCACTGTATTTCGCCGCCCGCGCCTTCATCAAGCGGCCGCTCACCGGCCTGATGGCCGATGTCGGCCGTCTCAGCGGCGGCGACTATTCGACGCCGGTTGCCGGCCGTACCCGCAGCGATGAGATCGGCGCCCTCTCAGGCGCGCTCGAAGGCCTGCGGCATACGCTGGCCAGCGGCCGCGCGCTGGAAACGGAAGCGGGCAAGCAGCGCCAGGCCGCCGAGCAGGAGCGGCAGCGCTCCGAAAACCAGCGCAACGAATCAACCCAGCAGCAGCGCCATGTCGTCGCCCTGGTCGGCAAGGGCCTGTCGCAGCTCTCCACCGGCAACCTCTCCTACCGCATCACCGAGGACTTCCCCGAGGATTATGCGACGCTGAAGCATGATTTCAACGGCGCGCTGCAGAGCCTGGAGCGGATGTCCGGCGAAATCAGCATCTCGATCAACAACATCAGCGGCGGCACCAGCGAAATCAGCCGCAGCGCCAGCGACCTTGCCCGCCGCACCGAGCAGCAGGCCGCAAGCCTTGAAGAAACCGCAGCGGCGCTGAACCAGCTCGCGGCGCAGGTCGGTTCCAGCGCCGACAATGCCCGCGCCGCCGCCGAAAGCGTCGAATCCGCCTGCAAGGATGCCGAACGCTCCGGCGACATCGTCCAGAAGGCCATTTCTTCGATGCAGGGCATCGAGAATTCCTCGCAGGAGGTCTCGCGCATCATCGGCGTCATCGACGAGATCGCCTTCCAGACCAACCTGCTGGCGCTCAACGCCGGGGTCGAGGCCGCGCGCGCCGGCGAAGCCGGCAAGGGTTTTGCCGTCGTCGCCCAGGAAGTGCGTGAACTCGCTCAGCGCTCCGCCCAGGCCGCCAAGGAGATCAAGACGCTGATCAATGCGTCGGCCGGCCAGGTGCAAGAAGGCGTCGGCCTCGTCGGCCGCACCGGCGAGGCGCTCGACAAGATCGCCAGTCAGGTGATGCAGATCAACGGCCTCATCCGCCAGATCTCGGCCTCCGCCAGCGAGCAGGCGATCGGCATCCGCGAAATCAACAGCGCGGTGACCCAGATGGACCAGGTGACCCAGCAGAACGCCGCCATGGTCGAGGAACAGACCGCAGCCGGCGCGGCGCTGGCCGAAGAAGCCGTGAAGCTGAAATCGCTGATGGCGGCCTTCAAGACCGGTGCGGAGCAGGCCGATCCGGTTTCCGCCCTGCGCCAGACGGCTCGCCAGATGCGCACGCCCACCCCGCCGCAGCCCCAACCCCAGGCGAGGGCTTCCCGCCCCGCGCCGGTTCGCCGCGCCAGCGGCCCGGCGGCCGTGGCGGTCGCCAGCGACGACTGGGAAGAATTCTGATCCCGGGACGATGAAACGAAAAGGCCGCCGGAGCGATCCGGCGGCCTTTTTCATTGCGATGTCACCGGCGTCAGACGCGGGCGAAACGCTCGGCCAGCAACGCGAAGAAGCCATCGGAATCGACGTGGCGCATGACCTTGGCATTGTGCTTGCGATCGGTCACCTGCCACCAGTCGACAACCGTCATGCCGACCGTCAGCTCGGATTCGAGTTCGACCTCGACATTGCAGTCGCGGCCCTTGAACAGCTCCGGCTTCAGCAGATAGGCAACGGTGCTCGGATCGTGCAGCGGGCCGCCGTCGGAACCGTATTTCTCGACGTCGAAACGCTCGAAGAATTCCAGCATCTCGACCATGGCAATTGCCGGGCGCGTGCCGATGGCGCGGATGGCCTCGACGCGCTTCTTCAGCGTCAGGAGCTGGTGGGTGACGTCGAGCGGCATCATCACCACGGGAATGCCGCTCTTCAGCACCGCCTGCGCCGCTTCGGGGTCGACATAGATGTTGAATTCGGCGGCCGGCGTGATGTTGCCGCCCTCGAAGAAGCCGCCGCCCATCATCACAAGCTCGCGCACGCGCGGCGCGATGTCGGGGGCCTTTTCCAGCGCCAGCGCGATATTGGTGAGCGGCCCCAGCGTGCAGAGCGTCACCGTGCCGGCCGGCTCGCGACGCAGGGTCTCGATAATGAAATCGACGCCGTGCTGTTCCTGGAGCGCCATGGTCGGCGCCGGCAGGACCGGACCGTCGAGGCCGGTCTTGCCGTGGACATGCTCGGCGGTGATCAGCGGACGCTTGACCGGGCGGTCGGCGCCGGCGAACACCTTGATGTCCTGGCGGCCGCAGAGTTCGCAGATCATCCGCGCATTGCGCGAGGTCAGCGCCAGCGGCACGTTACCGGCGACCGTGGTGATGCCGAGCACCTCGAGTTCCTCCGGGCTGCCGAAGGCCAAAAGAATGGCGGCCGCATCGTCCTGACCGGGATCGGTGTCGATGATGATCTTTCGCTTCTCGGCCATCTGGCCCTCCTCCATGAATATCTGGGGGTTGATTGGGATGGCCTGCGCGGTTTGTCAAGCGGGCAGCTCGCTCACCAAGCCGCCCGTTTCGCGTCTTGCGCTCCACGGTGCCGCCGCCCATATTAGGGCCATCCGGAGGCTTCCTCGAAGATCCGGGCCGGTCGCTTGGATCAAGGACTAGACGATGACCCGTATCACCCCTTTCGCGAGCCCGCTTCTCCTGGGCTTCGACAGCATGGAAAAGACGCTGGAGCGAATCGCCAAGGCGAGCGACGGCTATCCGCCCTACAATATCGAGCGCCTGCGCGGCAGCGACGACGCGCCGGACAGGCTGCGAATCACGCTGGCCGTCGCCGGTTTTTCCGAGGAGGAACTCGACGTTTCCGTCGAGGAGAACCAGCTCGTCATCCGCGGCCGCCAGCTCGAGCAGGCCGAACGCGACTATCTCTATCGCGGCATTGCCGCGCGCCAGTTCCAACGCATGTTCGTGCTGGCGGACGGCATGCATGTGCTCGGCGCTGCCTTGCGCAACGGGCTACTGTCCGTCGATCTCATCCGTCCCGAACCGGAGCGTATGGTAAAGAAAATTAACATTTCCGTTTCACAGTGAGGGGTGACGGCGCTGCTGCCGTTCCTCCTCAACGTGGAGCCAGACAATGTTGATGAAAGACGCCAACGCCCGACTGACGCAATCCGAGCTTGCCCATCTGGGTGCCGGCGAAGTCGGCTATATCCGCAAGATGCGGCTCGACGAAGTGACGCGCTGCTTCCCCGAAGCGCCGGAAATCGATCCGAGCCTCGATCTCTGGGCGCTGTTCGGCGCCGACGGCACGCCGCTGCTGCTCACCGACAATCGCTCCTCGACCTTCTTCAAGGCCGCCGAGGACGACCTGAAAACCGTCACCCTGCAATAGACAGGCTTTTGCTGCGCAATAAGACCGCGGCCCCTCCCCCTCGATGAAAACGGCGGCCCGGAAGTTTGGCGTAGACGGCCGCCGTTTCGAATCAGGACGGAGACCGGCGCGAACATCGCGCCAGAACGATCCGATTTATCCAGCCTTGCGGAATGTCAGGTAGGCGGAAGAGCGGCCTTCGCGCCGGGCCTTTGCCTCGTAGCGCGTGCCGGGCCAGCCGGTATAGGGCGTCAGCCAGTCGGCCGCGTTGCGCGCCTGCCAGGCGAAGCCGCCATGGTCGCGGCAATGCAGCAGTGTCCAGTTGATATAGGTATCGATATCCGAGGCGAAGCAGAAAAGCCCGCCCGGCTTCAGCACGCGGTGGAAACGGTCGAGATTGACCTGCGAGACGAAGCGGCGCTTCCAGTGTTTCCGCTTCGGCCAGGGATCGGGATAGAGCAGGTCGATGCGGTCGAGGCAGGCTTCGGGCAGCCAGTCGAGCAGTTGCGTCGCATCGTCCTCGTAGACCCGGATATTTTCCAGCCCGAGATCGCGCACCCGTGACAAAAGCTTCGCCATCGAATTGACGAAGGGCTCGACGCCGATGAAGCCGGTCTTCGGCTGCTCGCCGGCGCGATGCACCAGATGCTCGCCGCCGCCGAAGCCGATTTCCAGGCGGATGGTTTCGACCGGCACCGAAAACAGCGCCGCGATATCCTGCGGCGCCGGTGTTTCCAGATCGATCTTCAACGACGACAGGCCGCTCTTCAGCGTATCGGCCTGAAGGCCGCGCAGGGGCTTGCCCTTGCGCCGTCCGAAAAATGCTTCCGTGGCCCGCTGCGGGCGGCCTGCGTCGCTCATGATCCCGATCAGCCCTTCACCGCTTCCTTGAGGGCCTTGGCCAGGTCGACCTTTTCCCAGGAGAAGGAGCCGTCGCGGCCGGACTTGCGGCCAAAATGGCCGTAGGCCGAGGTTTTCGCATAGATCGGCTTGTTGAGATCGAGATGGCGGCGGATGCCCGAGGGCGAGAGGTCCATCACCTTGCGGATGCCGGCCTCGACCTCGTCTTCCCCAACCTTGCCGGTGCCGTGCAGATCGACATAGATCGACAGCGGCTGGGCGACGCCGATGGCATAGGAGATCTGGATGGTGCAACGATCGGCAAGACCGGCGGCGACCACGTTTTTGGCGAGATAGCGGGCGGCGTAAGCGGCGGAGCGGTCGACCTTGGTCGTATCCTTGCCGGAGAAGGCGCCGCCGCCATGCGGGGCAGCACCGCCATAGGTGTCGACGATGATCTTGCGACCGGTGAGGCCCGCATCGCCGTCCGGTCCGCCGATGACGAACTTGCCGGTCGGGTTGATGTACCAGTTGCAATCGTCGGCGATCTTCAGGTCGCCGAGCGCCTCGCGGATATAGGGCTCGACCACGGCGCGCACCTTGGCCGAATCCCAGGAGTCGTCGAGATGCTGGGTGGAGAGCACGATGGAGACGACTTCCGACGGCTTGCCGTCGACGTAACGCACGGTCACCTGGCTCTTGGCATCGGGGCCGAGCTTGCCGACATCGCCCTCGCCCTTCTTGCGGGCGCTGGCGAGCAGTTGCAGGATGCGGTGCGAATAATAGATCGGGGCCGGCATCAGGTCCGGGGTTTCGCGGCAGGCATAACCGAACATGATGCCCTGGTCACCGGCGCCCTCGTGGCCCTGTTTGTCGGCGGCGCTGTCCACGCCTTGCGCAATGTCGGCGGACTGCGAATGCAGGAGCACGTCGATCTTGGCGGTCTTCCAATGGAAGCCGTCCTGCTCATAGCCGATGTCGCGGATCGCCTTGCGGGCGGCCGACTTGAACTTCGAGGGATTGATGACGGCGTTGCCCTGCTTGTCCGTCTTCATCAGGCTGGGCGGCAGGCGAACCTCGCCGGCGATCACGACGCGGTTGGTGGTCGCCAGCGTTTCGCAGGCGATGCGCACGCTCCACGGATCGACGCCGGTCTTGGCGGCTTCACGGTACACGAGATCGACGATTTCGTCGGAAATACGGTCACAGACCTTGTCCGGATGACCTTCGGCGACGGACTCACTGGTAAACAGATAATTGGCGCGCATGCGGGATTCCCCTCAAAGAAACAGGCGTGTGGTGTGTTACGCATTTAGGCGTCGAAAGACAAGCACACAAGGACATAAATATATCTTTATGTGACCGACGGTCACGCAAAAAACTGTCAAAAACATGCAAAAAGGCGGCAAATCTGCCGCCTTGTGCTTTTACTATATCCCTTCACCTCCCGCTCGACCCTCCCGGCGGGAGAATGGCGCCGAGCGGGCGGGGGTTGCGTCATTCTGTCTCGGATTCGTCGGCCAGCGATTTGACCAGGTCGATCAGCTTGCGGCGAATCTTGGGGTCGGTGATCTTCACGAAGGCGCGGTTGAGTTGCAGGCCTTCCGAGGAAGAGAGGAAATCGACGACATAGGAGGAGGAGTTGGCTTCGGCAAATCCACCCTGCTCCGTCTGGTGCTCGCCGGGGGCGTCCTCGAAGAAGAAGGAGACGGGAACGTTGAGAATACTGGCGATGTTCTGCAACCGGCTGGCGCCGACGCGGTTGGTGCCCTTTTCGTATTTCTGGATCTGTTGAAACGTGATCCCTAAGCTTTCGCCGAGCTTTTCCTGGCTCATGCCCAGCATGGTGCGGCGCAGGCGAATTCGGCTTCCGACATGAATATCTATCGGATTCGGCTTCTTTTTGTTCTCGATCATCTCAACGTCCTAAAGTTCCCGTTTTTGCGATTGACTCATCGCTTGTTTGCAATGTTTTACAGCAAGCGCCGAAGACCTTTCGTTTTCGTTTGCCATGTCGGGAAAACCGGTTTCCACATCTCCCGGACAAACTAAGGTTTTCATCGCGTTGCATAATCCAGTCCGCCCGTCGCTTTTCGCTTCCGCCCTGCGCCGACTCGTCCGCCGACCGCGATGCCTGTACGATGCCCGGCATGCGAAGGGTAAGGTGGGCGGGCCGACTATGCAATTTTAGGGGTTTTGGGTCAATCGCGTCGCAAGGAGAAACCGATGCGGGCACTCAAAGCGACCACAGCCAAAACGGTCATGATCAACCCAAAGTACAGGCTCCGGGCGGCATCGTCCAGCGTTGCGTTCAACTTGCCACCAACGGTTGATTGAACGACGCCCTTCGTGTCGAAATCCAGGCCGGCGACGATCCGCCCCTTGGCATCGACGAAGGCGGAAATGCCGTTGTTGGCATCGCGAATCAGCGGTCGCCCCTCCTCGACGGCGCGCACCCGCGCCTGCTGGAAATGCTGGTAGGGGCCGGGCGTATTGCCGAACCAGGCGTCGTTCGTCACGTTGAGGATCACGTCGGCACGGGCGACGTCGCCGGTCACCTCGTCGGGGAAGATCGCCTCATAGCAGATCAGCGGATAGAGGATCAGACCGTTCGGCAAGGTCAGCAGCGCCCGGCGGGCGGCGGCGGAAAAGCCGCCGGGCATGTCTGCGATCGCCTGGTCGACACCCAGTTCATGCCACAGATCCTCGAAAGGCAAGTATTCGCCGAAGGGCACGAGATGCACCTTGTCGGAGGCGCCGACGATCTGGCCGGCATCGTCGATGACATAGATCGAATTGTAATAGCGCGGCTCGAGTCCCGGTCCCATGTCCTCGGCGCGCACCGCGCCGGCAAGCAGCACCTGGCCAGGCTCCAGCATATCGGCGATGCGCGCCAGCGCCTCGTGGTTCTGCGTCAGGATATAGGGGACGGAGGTCTCCGGCCAGACGATGATATCCGGCCGCTTCCCGCCTTCCTTCAGCGCTTCTGTCGAGAGCTTCAGATGCTCGGCGAAGACGGCTTCGCGCGAACCGTCGTCCAGCTTCTGCGCCTGGTCGATGCGCGGCTGCACCAGCCGCACGGTGACCTCGCCGCTCCTGACCGGCGTCTCCGGCACGGTCAGCGCATAGGCGCCGTAGCCGAGATGGGCGGCAAACAGGGCGATGGCGATCGCCGCGCCGGGCAGCAGGCCGCGCCGCGTAGCCAGAAGCGCCGGCGTACAAAACACGAAGACGGCGAGCGCGCTGATGCCGAAAAGGCCGACGAGATGGGCGCTCTGCATCATCAGCGGCATCGGCATGATGCCGTAACCGACCGCATTCCAGGGAAAGCCGGTGGCGAGGAAACTGCGCAGCCATTCACCGAGGCCGAAGCCGAAGGCAAGGGCCGCGATGCGGCCCATGCCGTCCGACCAGAACAGCCGCGCGACCATCGCCGCCAGCCCGTAATACAGCGCCAAGAAGGCCGGCAGGCCGAGGACGGCAAGCGGCAACGCCCAGGCGAATTCCTCGGCATCGATCATCAGCGCATGGCCGAGCCACCACAGGCCGGCGACGAAATAACCCCAGCCAAACATCCAGCCGATGGCGAAGGCGTTTCTCAACCGCGCGAGCGGGCCGCCGCCAACGCCGTCGAGGAGCCAGACCAGCAAAGTGAAGGAGACAAACAGCGCCGCGAAGAAGCCGAAGGGCGGTAAGGCCAGAACGCCGAAAGCCCCGGCCAAGAAGGCGAGAAGGGCGCGCCGCGCCCCTCCCAGAAGCATGATCCTGCCGGCAAGCCTTTCCACGCATTCTCCCCGATCAACTGCGCCCGAATCAGTTGGACGCAGTCTTTCAAAAACGAGGAGCTTTGTCCTTAGCCACGTTGAGGCTGATCAGCTTTCCGATGCCGGCTCACCGGCGATCGGCGGGGCGTCATTGACAACCGGCACCGAAGCGGGGTGACGGCGCAGGATGCGCACCCGCTTGACGCGGCGGGCATCGGCATCGACGATGTGGAATTCGAAGCCGGGAACTGCCTGCACCACCTCGCCCTTGACCGGAATGCGGCCCAGTTCCGAAGCGATCAGGCCGCCCAGCGTATCGACGTCTTCCAGCTTGTCGCGAATGTCGAAATCCGGACCGAGGGCTTCGGCGAGATCCTCCAGTTCGGCGCGAGCATCGGCGACGACCACCCCGTTCGGCGCGTTGGAGAACATCGGCACGTCGTCGTCATGCTCGTCGTCGATATCGCCGACCACCATCTCGACGATGTCCTCATGCGAAACGAGGCCGTCGGTGCCGCCATATTCGTCGATGACGAGGGCAAGCTGGGTGCGTTGCTGATGCATGCGCTGCAGCAGCTCCGAGGCCAGCATGGACGGCGGCACGAACAGGATTTCGCGGACGATGCCGGCTTCCGACAGCGGCGTGGCGAGGTCGACACGGCTGAGATCGACGCTCGCCGCTTCGGCGCGGATGGCCTCCTGCGTCGCCTCGGGCGTGGCGCCGGCCACCGGGCGGCGCGTTGCCCGCGCCTGCCTGGCGACATAGGAGAGCAGATCACGGATATGAACCATGCCGCGGGCATCGTCGAGCGTATCGTTATAGACCGGCATGCGCGAACGGCCGGACTGCTCGAACAGGATCATCAACTCGCCGACGGTGATCGACAGGTCGACCGCCTCGATATCGGCGCGCGGCACCATGACATCCTCGACGCTGACCTCGCGGAAGCGCAGGATGTTGCGCAGCATGGCCCGCTCTTCGGGGGCGAAGACGTCGACGCCATCGGTCTCGGTCAGCAGGGCATCGGCAATGTCCTCGCGGAGTTGCGCGGCACTTGCCGGACGCAGGAGGCGCAGGGCGCGCGTCCAGAAGGAATTGGAATGCTTCGGGGACTGTTCCGCCCGTTGCGGACTGTGGCCCTCGTCCGATAACGAGGCTTCCCCGTCTTCCTTGGCCTCACGGGCCGGTCTTATCGAAAAATCGCTCATTGTTCCAAACTGTCATATCGGGTCCTGTCCCGCATAGGGGTCAGATAGGCCCAAAGACGCCAGAATGCGAGTCTCCAGCGCCTCCATCTCTTCCGCTTCTTCCGTTTCCATATGGTCGTAACCGAGCAGATGAAGAAAACCGTGAACAAGCAGATGGGTCAGATGTTCCTCGAAACTCTTGCCGAGGTCAACCGCTTCCCGCTCGACAGTCTCGCGGGCGATGACGATATCGCCGAGCATCGGTCCGGGCTTTTCGCCCGGCGTCACCGGAAAAGCGGGGAAAGACAGCACGTTGGTCGGCTTGTCCTGCTGGCGCCATTCGGCGTTGATTTCGCGGATCGAGGCGTCGTCGGTGAACACCAGCGACACTTCCGGCGGCTTCTCGGGGAAAGGTTGCCCCTGCTCACGCGCCAGAAAATCCGCCGCCGCGCCGAGAACCCGGCTGCCGACGTCCTGCAGCGACGCCTCGTCGCCCCAGCCGTCGTCCTCGACGCTGACCTGAATATCGAGTTTCGTCATTGCCCTGTTCGTCGCGCTTCACTCGCTCTCGCTGGCAGCGGGAGCATATTGCGCATCATACGCCCGGACGATGCGTCCGACCAACGGGTGGCGCACGACATCGACATCTTTGAAGCGAATAGTGGAAATGCCTTCCACACCTTCGAGGATATCCAGCGCCTCGACCAGGCCCGACTTGACGCCGCGCGGCAGGTCGATCTGGCTGGGGTCGCCGGTGACGATCATGCGGCCGTTTTCGCCGAGACGGGTCAGGAACATCTTCATCTGCATCGAGGTGGTGTTCTGCGCCTCGTCGAGGATGATGGCGGCATTGGAGAGCGTGCGGCCGCGCATGAAGGCGAGCGGCGCGATCTCGATGACGCCGGCGGTGATTGCCCGCTCGACGCGGTCGCCGGGGATCATGTCATAGAGCGCGTCATAGAGCGGCCGCAGATAGGGATCGACCTTCTCCTTCATGTCGCCAGGCAGGAAGCCGAGACGTTCGCCGGCTTCGACCGCCGGGCGCGACAGGATGATCTTGTCGACGGCGCCGCGCTCCAGAAGCTGGGCGGCATGGGCGACGGCGAGATAGGTCTTGCCGGTGCCGGCCGGGCCGACGCCGAAGACCAGCTCGGCGCGCTCCATGGCACGGATATAGGCATCCTGCGTCGGGGTGCGGGCGACGATGGTCTTCTTGCGGGTGGAAATCTGCGCCATGCTGAGCTTGGCCTTGCGTTCCAGGGTCGGCAGCGTCAGCTGGTCGTCGGCGGCCTGCGCCATGCGGATGGCGCCCTCGACATCCGAAGGCTCGACCGAGCCGCCGCGCTGCACGCGCTCATAGAGGAAATCCAGCGCCCGGCGCGCCTGGTTGGTGGCCACGACATCGCCCGAGATGGCGACGGAATTGCCGCGCGGACGGGCCGTCACATGCAGGCGCTCTTCCAGAAGTTTGAGATTCTGGTCGAACTGGCCGAAAAGCTCGCTGGCGTGTCGGTTGTTCTCGAACGTGAGCACGAAGTGATTGGCGTCTGTCACAGGCGGGCGAGACTGGCGCGGCGGGGAAGTAACCAGATCGTGTCCGTTCAAGCGATGAGGCTCCTTTGCTCTCGGCTCGGCATTGCTCTCCTGAAAGGTAGTCCTCGCCCGGAGGTTTGTGAAGGCTTAGACCGACGATTGTCCGCGCTTTTCGGGGGATTACCCTTCCTGTATCGCGATCGGCTCCGAAAACAGGCTATTGGGGCCGGTTCCGGTGATTCGCACCTTGATAATGTCACCGATTTGCGATGTTTTTGCATCAACATTCACGGACTGCAACCAGGGCGAGCGACCGATGAGCTGGCCTTCCATGCGGCCGGGCTTTTCGAGCAGCACCTCGATCTCACGGCCGATGCAGCTTTCGTTGAAATCCTTCTGCTGCTGCAGAAGCAGGGCCTGCAGCCGCTCGAGACGGTCGGTCTTGACCTCTTCCGAAAGATGGCCGTCCATCTCCGCGCCGGGCGTGCCCGGACGGATTGAATATTTGAACGAGAAGGCCTGAGCATAACCGACCGCGCGGATCAGGGACATCGTATCCTCGAAATCCTGCTCGCTTTCGCCCGGAAAGCCGACGATGAAATCGCCCGAGAGCGCGATATCGGGGCGGGCGGCGCGGATGCGCTCGATCAGCGCAATATATTCGGCGGCCGTGTGGCGGCGGTTCATGGCTTTCAGGATGCGGTCCGAACCGCTCTGCACCGGCAGGTGCAGATAGGGCATCAGCACGCGCAGGTCGCGATGGGCGGCGATCAACCGGTCGTCCATGTCGCGCGGATGGCTGGTGGTGTAGCGCAGGCGGGCAATGCCCGTCACCTCGGCCAGCGCATAGAGCAGGTCGCCGAGCGTCAGTTCCTCGCCCTTCGGCCCCTTGCCGTGCCAGGCATTGACGTTCTGGCCGAGCAGGGTCAGTTCGCGCACGCCGCCCTCGGCGAGCTTTTTCGCTTCATCGAGGATTTGCGACAAGGGACGGGAGACTTCGGAGCCGCGCGTATACGGCACCACGCAGAATGTGCAGAACTTGTCGCAGCCTTCCTGCACGGTGAGGAAAGCGGTGACCCCGCGGGCGCGAATCTTTGCCTTTTCGGCGACCGGCAGATGCTCGAACTTGTCCTCGACGGCATAGTCGGTCTCGACGACGCGGGCGCCGGAGCGGGCCTTGTTGAGCGCTTCCGGCAGCCGATGGTAGGTCTGCGGGCCAATGACGACGTCGACGGCGGGCGCACGGCGCAGGATTTCTTCGCCCTCGGCCTGCGCGACACAGCCGGCGACGCCGATCATGAATTCGCGGCCTTGCGCATTGCGCGCCTTCTTCATGTCGCGCAGGCGGCCGAGCGCCGAATAGACCTTCTCCGCCGCCTTTTCGCGGATATGACAGGTGTTGAGCAACACCAGATCGGCCTCGCCCATGTCTTCGGTGGGCACATAGCCGTCGCGGGCCAGCGCATCGGTCATGCGGCCGGAATCGTAGACGTTCATCTGACAGCCATAGGTCTTCACGAAAACCTTGCGACTGTTGGCGCCATCGCTGGCAGGAGCCTGCGGGGCGGCGGTCTGGGCGGTGTCCTGGGTCATGGGCGCTATTTAGTGGCTTTTCCGTCCATTTGAAACGGAAAAATGCCGTTCACTCGCCCGGCCGCCCGCGCAGCGACGCCATCAGGTGGTGGCGGATCGAAGCGGCGACGGCGGAGGCCACCTGCTTGCGGTTGCTGCGGGCGGTGTAGTCGACCGTCTCGCCGAAGGTGACGTCGACCTCGATCGCCCCGACTTTCAGCAGATCCTTGAGATGCGGCACCAATTCGACATCGCCCGGCCAGGCCGAGATCGGCCGGTGGTAGCGGCCCATGGGCGTGCCGTGAATGCCGGTATAGGCGATCGCTACCGGCTGGATATGGACCATGCCGCTGGCCGACGCCGGAAAGGCTGCGGCCGCAGCGCCGAACAGCGACGACTTGACCTCCAGCAGGCGATTGCCGTCCGAGGTCGTACCTTCGGGAAACAGGACGACGATCTCGCCATCGGCCATGCGCTCGCCGATCTCGTTGACCTGCTCGCCGGTGCGGCGCTTTTCCTCCCGCACCACGAAGACGCTTTCCTGCCAGCGCGCCAGCAGGCCGAAGACCGGCCAGTTCTTCACCTCCGACTTGGCGATGAACACCACGTCGGCGATCGAGGCGAGCACCATGATATCCTGCCAGGAGGAATGGTTGGCGGCGAGCATCAGCGGCCGGCGCGGCTCGATGACGCCATGGACACGCACGCGGATGCCGAGCATCCAGCAGGCGACGCGATGCCACCAGCGCGGAATGCGTCGGCGGATCGGCCAGCGGAATTTCAGCGCCAGCAGATGCACAGGCAGCAGGAACAGGGTGGCGACGGCCAGAACCGCGCCCTTGAAGCCGATGCGCAACGCCTCGATCACGCGGGGCTCTCCGTCAGCGCTCATCCTTCTTGAGGGGCACGCCATAGAGCTCCAGCCGGTGATCGACCAGCCGGA
Source organism: Hyphomicrobiales bacterium (assembly GCA_017305935.1). Lineage (GTDB taxonomy): Bacteria > Pseudomonadota > Alphaproteobacteria > Rhizobiales > Rhizobiaceae > Metarhizobium. The sequence continues at coordinate 36,037 of JAFKJU010000033.1, forward strand.
AGCCGTGCTCGCGGGCGATGCGCTCCTGCAGCGCCTCGATTTCCGGCGAGCGGAATTCAATGACAGTGCCGGTCTTGAGATCGATCAGGTGATCGTGATGCTCTTCCGGCACCGTCTCGTAGCGCGAGCGGCCGTCGCGGAAATCATGCCGCGCAATGATACCGGCATCCTCGAACAGTTTTACGGTGCGATAGACGGTCGAGATGGAGATCTTCGCATCCACCTGGACCGAGCGGCGATACAGTTCCTCGACATCGGGATGGTCTTCCGATTCCTCCAGAATGCGGGCGATCACCCGGCGCTGGTCGGTCATGCGCATTCCGCGCTCGGTGCACAGCTCTTCGAGCGACTTGGAAAGGTCTGTCATGGGCGGTGGCCCTTTGCCGTCAATCAACCGTCAAAGGCACGGGACTAGCGAAGATCGCGCTTCATGACAAGCGCCGTCGTTCGCACCCCGTTCTTATCTGTGTAGTAAGCCGGCCGTTCGCCGACCTTCGCAAATCCGAGCTTGCGATACAGGCCGAGCGCGGCCTGGTTGGTGTCGTCGACCTCGAGGAACAGGCTTTCGCCGCCACGGGCATGGACCTCGCGCATCGCCGCCAGCATCAGCCGCCAGCCGAGCCCGGCGCGCGCCGCCTTGGTGTGGACCACGACCGTCAGGATCTCACCTTCGTCGGCCACCGCCCGGGTGAGCACGAAGCCGGCGAGCGGCAGCTTGAACAACCCGTTCATCTGCCGCGCCACGAAGCCGAAGACATAGGGCTGCGTCAAAAGGCTATGGAATTCGCCGTCGCCCCAGGGGCGGGAAAAGCGCTCGCCATGCAGAGCCGCGACCCGCGAACAATCGTCCGTCTGCATCGGCAGGATTTCAAATTCGGTCTTGCGGGGCAGATAGGCTTCCAGCACGTCGTCTCACATTCGGTTTCGCCGCCGGTCCTCAGACGCAAAACCGCTGCAACGACGGGGCCTTATGCCCGGGAAAGGGCAAACCCCGTCTGCGGCTTGGCGTCGGGCGCACGCAGGTAGAGCGGCTTGGGTCTGGCCGCGCCCGGTTGCAAATCTGCGCCGAGTCGCGCGACATGTGCAATGGAAAAATGATCGGGGCCGGAACCTTCCGCCGCACCGGCGAGAAGCGGCGCGCCGGAGCCGGCGACCGCCGCCCCGTAGCGGGCAGGAAGCGCTTCCGCATCCGCAATCGCCAGTTCGACGGGTTCGCTCAAAACAGCGCCATCGGCGGCGAAGACCTGGGCATAGACCTCGCCGCGCTTGGCATCCATGGCAACGAACACGGGCTGATCTGCGCCGGTTTCGCGGTGGATGGCGGCGAGTACGGCAAGCGTGGTGACCCCGACCGCCTCGATGCCGAGCGCCAGCGCCAGACCGCGCGCGGCGGCGACGCCGACGCGGATGCCGGTGAAGGAGCCGGGGCCAACGGTCACGGCGACGCGGTCGAGATCGGCAAGCACAAGGCCGGAGGCGGCCAGCGCCTCGTCGATCATCGCCATCAGCCGCTCGGCATGGCCCTTGCCGATGGTCTCGCAGACCTCGGCCAGAACCCTGCCCGTTTCGCTGTCATAGAGCGCGGCGGCGCAATCGATGCCGGCGGTATCGAGCGCCAGGACGATCATGCGCGGCGCACCATTCCAGCCTGCATCAAACGGCTTCCACTTCCCGCACTTCCGGCACGAAGTGGCGCAGCAGGTTCTGCACGCCATGCTTCAGCGTCGCCGTCGAGGACGGGCAGCCGGCGCAGGAACCCTTCATGTTCAGGAAAACCGTGCCTTCGCGGAAACCGCGGAAGGTGATGTCGCCGCCATCCTGGGCGACGGCGGGGCGGACGCGGGTTTCCAGCAACTCCTTGATCGTGGCGACGATGGTCTCGTCGCCGGCATCGAAGAATTCCTCGCCGTCCGTCTGGTCGGACGAACTGCCGGCCGCGCCCATCACCGAGGCGCCGGACATGAAATGCTCCATGATCGCGCCGAGGATCGCCGGCTTGAGATGCTGCCACTCGGCCCCGTCCTTGGTGACGGTGACGAAATCATAGCCGAAGAACACGCCGGTGACGCCCGGCACCATGAAGATGCGCGCGGCCAGCGGCGAGGCATCCGCCTCCGCCGCGCTGCGGAATTCGGCCGTGCCCTGCTCCAGCACCACCTTGCCCGGCAGGAATTTCAACGTCGACGGGTTCGGCGTCGCTTCGGTCTGAATGAACATTTCAATCTCCTTCGCGAACCGGTTCAAGGCGCGGCCGCTCATTGTGTCCGTAATTCCGCACGGAAAACCGCTTCGCACTTTTCCTGGAATTACTTTTAGAATACTTCCAAAATAAGCCGATCCCGCCCGCGCATCAAGAGCGCGGCGACGATTGTCGTCAACAGAGGGCGTCGATTTCCTCGTTGGTCAGCGTGTCGGGCAGCACCGTCACCGGAATCGGGAAGGCGGAGGCGCGCCCGGCGATCGACGAAACCAGCGGCCCCGGCCCTTCCTTGGCGGAGCCGGCGGCGAGCACGAGGATGGCGATATCGCGGTCCTCCTCGATCAGGCTGACGATCTGATCGGCGGCCTTGCCTTCGCGGATGACCATTTCCGGCTCGATGCCGATGCTTTCGCGCACGATCTGGGCGACCTTGGCCAGCGTCGCTTCGGCCTCCTCGCGCGCCTCGGCGCGCATGATCTCCTCGACGCCAAGCCATTGCTGGAAATCGCCTTCGGGGATGACGTAGAGCAGGCTCAGCGCCCCGTTGGTATTCTTGGCGCGGCGGCCGGCATAATGCACGGCGCGCTGGCATTCGGGCGTATTGTCGATCACGGCCAGGAACTTGCGGCGGTGACCTTCAAGGCGGGAGAGACGTTTCGAAACCATGCCGCAACTCTATGCCGGACGAAGCTCATTCGCACGAAAGATGCTATCGGGCGGACGCCGGCGGCCCGCCCGAATGCACCTATCATTAACGCAGGAAGCCGATGATGTCGCGCACTTCCTTCATGGTCTTTTCGGCCCGCGCATTGGCCCGCTCGCCGCCGTCGCGCAGGATGGCGTCGATATGGCTGGTGTCGCCGGTCAGGCGGCGCATTTCCTCGGTGATCGGCGCGAGCACGGAGACGGCGAGTTCGATCAACGCCGGCTTGAACACCGAGAACTGCTGGCCGCCATAGTCGGCGAGCACATCCGCCTTCGTCTTGTCCGACAGCGCCGCGTAGATGCCGACGAGATTGTCGGCCTCCGGGCGGCCCTTCAGGCCTTCCGGCTCGCTCGGCAAGCCGTCCGGATCGGTCTTGGCCTTGCGGATCTTCTTCGAGATGGTCTCGGCATCGTCCATCAGGTTGATGCGCGAGAGATCGGAGGGGTCCGACTTCGACATTTTCTTGGTGCCGTCGCGGAGCGACATGACGCGCGGGGCCGGCCCGTCGATCAGCGGCTCGACCATCGGGAAATAGGCATGCACCGGCTCGTCGCCGACCTTGATGTCGATGCCGTAGCCTTCCTTGCGGATATTGGCGCTGAAATCGATGTTGAACTTCTGAGCGATGTCGCGGGTCAGCTCGAGATGCTGCTTCTGGTCGTCGCCGACGGGCACATGCGTGGCGCGATAGAGCAGGATGTCGGCAGCCATCAGCGAGGGGTAGGCCAGCAGACCGAGCGACACCTGCTCGGCATTCTTGCCGCCGGCCTTGTCCTTGAACTGGGTCATGCGTTCCATCCAGCCGATGCGGGCGACGCAATTGAAGATCCAGGCAAGCTCGGCATGGCCTGCGACGGCCGACTGGTTGAAGACGATATGCTTCTTCGGGTCGATGCCGGAGGCGATATAGGCGGCGGCGATGGCGCGCGTCTGGCCGCGCAGATCCTCGTGGACGAGTTGCGCCGTCAGGGCATGCTCGTCGACGACGCAATAGATGCAGTCATTGTCCTTCTGCAGCGCCACGAACTTGCGGATCGCGCCGAGATAATTGCCGAGATGCAGGTTGCCGGTCGGCTGCACGCCGGAAAAGACGAGTTTTTGGAATTCGGCCATGATGTCCTCAATAGGCTGGTGGAGGGCCCCAGGGAAAATGATCTCGCGGACGCCGGTCGGGAGGATGGGGTTTACATTCTCCCGGGCGGCCGCGCATTCGCCCATGTAGCTAACGCGGCGGTTATGCACGTCGCCGCGACGGCGATCAAGCGGAATTCGAAGACGCCTATTCGGCGCTTTCCGTGGCGACGGCGGGCTTTGCCGCCTTGCGCTTGAGGTTGCGGCGGATCATGCCGAGATCGGCCCCGCCGGTCGCAAAGGCTGCGCCAAAATAGACGATCATGGCAACGACGACGAGGGCGGCGACCGTTCCGGCGCGCATACCGAGCGGGGCGGCCGACGACAACGGCCAGGCAAGCCAGCCGATGGCGAAATAGAGCCCTGCGGCCATCAGCCCGGCGGCGAAGACAAGACGCGGAATGCGGCTCAAGAGCCCCAGATCCTGCCCCCAATGGCCGCGCTTCACCAGCGTGAAGAACAGCATCAGCGCATTGACCCAGCCGGCGGTGATTTCCGCCGTGGCGATGCCGGCCGCCCCCATGCGCGGAAACAGCGTCAAGGCCAGCGAGACGTTCACCACCACCGAGACGGCGGCGAAGATCATCGGCGTGCGCGTATCCTCGCGGGCGAAAAAGCCGGGAATGAAGGCCTTGATCAGCACGAAGGCCGGCAGGCCGAGGCCGTAGATCGCCAGGATATGCGAGACGATGACGGTCGAATCCGCCGAGAAGCGGCCGCGCTCGAAGACGAGGCGGACGATGGGTTCGGACATGACCAGCAAGGCGGCGGCGGCCGGAAGCGTCAGGAACAGGGTGAATTCGGCCGAGCGGTTCTGGAGATTGGCGGCTTCCTTGAGATGGCCGCCGCGCAGCGCCCGCGACAATTCCGGCAAAAGCACGGTCGCGACCGCGATGCCGACGACGCCGAGCGGCAGCTGGTAGATGCGGTCGGCATAGACCAGCGACGACACCGCGCCTTCCTGCCCGGAGGCGATGTTGGTGTTGATCAGCAGGTTGATCTGGGTGATGCCGCCGGTGATCGCCGCCGGCAGCGCCAGGAGCAGCAGGCGGCGGACATTGGCGGTGAAATGCGGCAGGCGCAGGCCGATCTTGATGCCGGCATGGCGCACCGCGATCCAGACGATGGCCAGCTGGATGACACCGGCGACCATCACGCCCCAGGCAAGCCAGGTGCCGATGGTGATGCCGTCGACCCGGAGATACCAGCCATAGGCCAGCACGGCGATCAGGACGATGTTGAGGAAGACGGGCGCGATGGCGGCGGCGAAATAGCGGTGCAGCGAATTCAGCATGCCGCCCATCATCGAGGCCAGCGACATGCAGGCGAGATAGGGGAACATGATGACGGCGAGCCGCACCGTGCTTTCGAATTTGATCGGATCTGCCATGAAGCCGGGCGCGACGACGGTGCGGACGATGAAGGGCATGGAGAATTCCATGGCGACCGTCAGCACCAGCAGCACGGTGAACAGGACGCCGAACACTTCTTCGGAAAAACGGCGGGCGCCGTCCATGCCGCGCTGCTCGATTTCCTTGGCGAACAGCGGCACGAAGGCGGAATTGAAGGCGCCTTCGGCGAACAGCCGGCGGAAGGTGTTGGGGAAGCGGAAGGCGGCATTGAAGGCGTCGGCAATCGGGCCGGTGCCCAGCGCCGCCGCCATCAGGCTTTCGCGGACGAAACCGAAGATGCGGCTGCCAAGCGTCGCGCCACCGACGGTTGCGAATTTCTTGACGAGGCTCATGCGTCGGATCTTGCTTTTTTCTGGGGGCCGGCGGGCGCGAGGATGCCGTTGGGCATGCGCGGGCGCGGCTCCTCCTCCTGGTCGTTCATGACGGCCCGCAACTGGGCGATGATGGTGGCGCGGCGGTTTTCGTTGACGATCTTCTGGCCGACGAGGTCGGTGACGTAGAAGGTATCGATCACCTTTTCGCCGAAGGTGGTGATGCGCGCCGAATGGATGTCCAGCGACAGATCCGAAAGCACGGCGGTGATTTCCGACAGCAGGCCCGGCCTGTCGAGGCATTCCACCTCGATGACGGTGAACTTGTTCGACAGCGTGTTGGAAATCGAGGCCGAGGGCGGGATGACAAAGGCACGGTTCTTCTTGCGGTTTTTCGTGCGCGTGGCGATGACTTCCGGCAGGCGTTTCTTGCCGGAGAGCACGTCCTCGATCATCTTGCCGATGGTGGCGGCGCGGCGCATCTCGTCCTCGTCATTGGGGAATTCCCGGTTGACATGGATGGTGTCCAGCGCGCGTCCGTCCGAAGTCGTAAAAATCTGCGCGTCGGCGATGTTGGCGCCGGCGGCGGCGCAGGCGCCGGCGATCACCGTCAGCAGGCGCGGATGGTCGGGCGCGATGACCGTGATCTCGGTGATCGCATGGAAGGAATGGGTGCGCACCATGGTCGCCAGCGCCTGCCCTGCCCGGTCGGTATCGCGGATGAAGCGGGCGTGGCGCACCTGATCCTCCAGCGGCACCGACAGCAGATAGGGCTGATAATGCAGGTGCGAGTAGGTCCGGCGGTCCTTCTCGTCCCAATCGACCAGTGCATCGTAAAGCGCATCGGCGGCGGCCATGGCCCGCTCCTTGCGCGACACTTCGGAAAAGCCGCCGGCCAGCAGCAGTTCCGTCTCGAAATAGAGGGTGCGCAGAAGCTGGCCCTTCCAGCCGTTCCAGACGCCGGGGCCGACGGCGCGGATATCGCAGACCGTCAGCGCCAGCAACATCTTCAGCCGGTCGAGCGACTGCACCTTTTCGGCGAAATCGGTGATGGTCTTGCGGTCGTTCAGATCGCGGGTCTGGGCGACCATCGACATGATCAGGTGTTCCTCGACCAGCCAGACGACCATTTCCGTCTGCTTCGGCGTCAGGCCGAAGCGCGGGCAGAGTTTGCGCGCCACGCGGGCGCCGGCGACGGAGTGATCCTCCTGCCGTCCCTTGGCGATGTCGTGCAGCAGGATGGCAACGTAGAGCGCCTCGCGATCCTCGATGCCCGGCAGGATTTTCGCCGTTAGCGGATGGATGTCGTCGGCCTTGCCCTTCTCGATGTCGGACATGACCTCGACGGCGCGGATCGTATGCTCGTCGACCGTATAGTGATGATACATGTTGAACTGCATCATCGAGACGATCTTGCCGAATTCGGGAATGAAACGGCCGAGCACCCCGGCCTCGTTCATGCGCCGCAGGATGAGGGCCGGATCGCGCTTCGAGGTGAGGATCGACAGGAAGAGGCGGTTGGCTTCCTCGTTTTCGCGCAAGCCGTTGTCGATCAGCGGCAGCGAGCGCGTCAGGCGCCGCAGCGCATCGGGATGGAATTCCAGCCCGTGGATATCGGCGACATGGAAGAAACGGATGATGCTGACCGGATCGTTCTTGAAGACGTCGGGATTGGCGAGCGCGATACGACCGCGATCCTCGACGAATTCCAGCGAGCCGGGAATCTTGCGGCTGCGATTGGCGAATCGGCTGATGATGCCGGTCAGGCCCGGCACCGCCTTGGCCTGCTGGTCTTCCAGCGCAGAGCAGAAGATGCGGGTGAGATCGCCGATATCCTTGGCGACGAGGAAATAGTGCTTCATGAAGCGCTCGACCGCCGAGAGGCCGGGGCGGGAATGATAGCCGAGCGCCTCGGCGATCTCGCGCTGGATGTCGAAGGACAGGCGATCCTCGGCCTTGCCGGTGAGGAAATGCATGTGGCAGCGCACCGCCCAGAGGAAATCCTCCGCCTTCTGGAACAGCGCCCATTCCTTCTTGGAGAGCACGCCGAGCTTCACCAGTTCGGCGGTATCGCGCACATGGTAATAATATTTGGCGATCCAGAAGAGGGTGTGAAGGTCGCGCAGGCCCCCCTTGCCTTCCTTGACGTTCGGCTCGACGAGGTAGCGGGTGTCGCCGGCCTTGCGGTGGCGCGCATCGCGCTCGCCGAGCTTGGCGGCGATGAATTCCGGGCCGGTGCCGGCGGTCACTTCCTTGTCGAAACGGCTTTCCAGCCCCTCGACCAGCGCCCTGTCACCGCAGATATAGCGGGTTTCAAGGGTCGCGGTGCGAATCGTCATGTCTTCCTTGGACAGACGAATGCATTCCTCCAGGGTGCGCGAGGAATGGCCGACCTTGAAGCCCATGTCCCAGAGCATGTAGAGCATGAATTCGACCGCCTTGTGCATGGCCTCGGTCGGCTTCGGCGGAAACAGGAAGAGCAGGTCGATATCCGAGCCCGGCGCCAACGTGTCGCGTCCATAGCCGCCGACGGCACAGACGGCGATGTCGCCTGGCTTCAGCGGTTGCACATGGGCGATGATGAAATCATAGAGCACGCCGATCAGCCGGTCCTGCAGCCGCGAGAGGCGACGCGCGCAGTTCAACCCGCTGCCGTCCTCGTCGAGCAGCGCGCGGATCTTCGCCCGCCCCTCGGCGCTCGCCTTCTTGAACAGGGAAAGCAGCGCCGGGCGGATGGCCTCGACGGTCATGCCGGGGGCAGCGACCAGTTCCTCGCATTGCCGGCGGAGCGCCTCGACATCGAGAAGGTTCGGAAAATCCGATTCGATTCGCGACGGCGGGGCGCGTCCGGCCTCCGCATGGCCGGTCGCGGCCGGCTGGCGGCCTGAGGATTTGTGCGTATGCATCCGCTTGCTGACCCTATCGTCCATCATTCCTGGCCGCAGGCTATCACCGCAAGCCTTGCCAAGCTGTTCTCACATAGGATTTTTCTCCCGGCAAGAATAGGGCGAAGCGCCGGGAGGGTGGCGCTTACGATATCGGAAGCAGCTTTTTCAGCGCGTAAAGCGCCTCCAGCGCCTCGCGCGGGGTCAGGTCGTCGGGGTTGACGCCCTTCAGGTGCTCCTCGACCTTAGAGGGCGCGGCCGCCTTCTGCTCCTCGCGGCGGATCGCCACCTGGAACAGCGGCAGGTCATCGATGAGCTGGCTGGCCGGGTTCTTGCGGTCGGCATCCTCCAGCCGGGTCAGCACATCGCGCGCGCGCGCCACCACCGAGGCCGGCAGGCCGGCGAGTTTCGCCACCTGGATGCCGTAGGAGCGATCGGCCGCACCCGGGCCGACCTCGTGCAGGAAAATCACCTCGCTTTGCCATTCCTTGACCCGCATCGTGGCGTTGGAGAGGCGGCCAAGCTTTTCCGACAGCACCGTCAATTCATGGAAATGGGTGGCGAACAGGCCACGGCAGCGGTTGACCTCATGCAGATGCTCGACCGCCGCCCAGGCGATGGACAGGCCATCGAAGGTCGCCGTGCCACGGCCGATTTCGTCGAGGATGACCAGCGAGCGTTCGGTCGCCTGGTTGAGGATCGCCGCCGTCTCGACCATCTCGACCATGAAGGTCGAGCGCCCACGCGCCAGATCGTCCGAGGCGCCGACGCGCGAAAACAGCCGGTCGACGACGCCGATATGGGCCGAGGCCGCCGGCACGAAGGAACCCATCTGCGCCAGAATGGCGATCAGCGCGTTCTGGCGCAGGAAGGTCGATTTACCGCCCATGTTCGGGCCGGTCAGCAGCCAGATGCCGCCGAGGCGGCTGTCGCCCTGCGGCGAGAGATCGCAATGATTGGCCACGAAGGGATTGGCCGCCTGCTTCTTCAAGGCCTGCTCGACCACCGGATGGCGGCCGCCGGAGATCGCGAACATGGTGGATTCGTCGACCGTCGGGCGGGCGTAATTCTGCTCGTCGGCCAGAAGCGCCAGACCGGCGGAGACGTCGATGACCGCGAGCGCCCGCGCACCCGCCTTGATCGCCTCGGCCTGCCCGACCACCGCCGCCACCATCTCCTCGAAGGCGGCGAGTTCGATGGCCAGCGCCTTGTCGGCGGCATTGGCGATGCGGCTTTCGAGATCGGCAAGCTCGGTGGTGGTGAAGCGCATGGCGCTCGCCATGGTCTGGCGATGGATGAAGCGCGCCTTGGCCTCGACCGTATCGATCATCGCGCCGGCATTGCCGGCGGTGACCTCGATGAAATAGCCGAGCACGTTGTTGTGCTTGATTTTCAGCGATTTGATGCCGGTTTCCTCGGCATATTGCTGCTGCAGACCGGCGATCACCCGGCGCGATTCGTCGCGCAGCGCCCGCACCTCGTCCAGCTCCGCATTCGCGCCACGGGCCAGAAAGCCGCCATCGCGCTTCAGGAGCGGCAGTTCCTCGGCCAGCATGGAAGACAGCCTCGGCTCCAGATGCGCCGGCAGACGCTGCAATTCGGACAGCGCGCCGGCGATTTCCTCCGGCAGCAGCCGGGTTTCCAGAAGGCGCGCAAGTCCGTTTGCGGCGGCCAATCCCTGGCGGATGGCGCCGAGATCGCGCGGCCCGCCCCGGTCGAGCGCCAGCCGCGACAAAGCACGCGGCATGTCGGGCACCAGCTTCAGCGCCTCGCGCAATTCGCCGCAGAGCGACGGCTCGTCCATCAGGAAACCGACGGAATCCAGCCGATGGTTGATGGCGACCGCATCGGTCAGCGGCGACATCAGCCGTTCGGCGATCAGCCGTGCGCCGCCGCCGGTGACGGTGCGGTCGATGGCCTTCAGCAGCGAACCGTTGCGGTCGCCGGACAGCGTCTTCGTCAGCTCCAGATTGGCGCGGGTGGCGGGGTCGATGAACAGGGTCGAGGCGCTCGCCTCGCGCTCGGGGCGGCCGAGCGGCGGGCGCTCGGCGATCTGCGTCTTCTCGACATAGGCGACCGCAGCAGCGGCGGCGGCATGTTCGGCGCGGGAGAAGGCGCCGAAACCGTCGAGCGTGCCGACGTCGTAATAGCGAGCGATGCGGTTTTCCGCCGTGGCGCTGTCGAACAGCACCGAAGGCTGCGGCACGACGACACGGCCGAGCACATCGAAGACCGGCTTGAATTCGGCATCGTGGAAGAGGGTGTCGGGGACGATCAACTCACGCGGATCGATGCGCAGGATATCGGCCAGCAGCCGTCCCATCTCGGTTTCGGCGAGGCGAAAGATACCGGTGGAGATATCGATCCAGGCGAGCGCCAGTTGCGCGCCGGCCCCGCCGCGCAGGCGCGCCAGCGCCATCAGGTAATTCGATTCGGAGGGAGAGAGCAGCTTTTCCTCGGTCAGCGTGCCCGGCGTCACCAGACGCACGACATCGCGGCGCACCACGGATTTCGAGCCGCGCTTCTTGGCTTCCGCCGGATCCTCCACCTGCTCGCAGACGGCGACGCGGAAGCCGCGCACGATCAGCTTCTGCAGATAGTCGTCGGCGGCATGGACGGGCACGCCGCACATGGGGATGTCATAGCCCATATGCTGGCCGCGCTTGGTCAGCGTGATGCCGAGCGCCCGCGAGGCCTCGACGGCATCGTCGAAGAAAAGCTCGTAGAAATCGCCCATGCGATAGAAGAGCAGCGAGCCCGGATTGTTGGCCTTGATCTCGATATACTGCTCCATCATCGGCGTCGCCGAGGCGCGGCTTTCCTCCGAGGCCAGGGCGGCGGCATCGGGCATTTCCGTCGAGGATGAATAGCTGTTTATCGACATAGGCCTGTTTTCACCTGGAAAAAAGTCATGCAACATAACGGCGCGCCATGAATGAAGACAATAAGGTGGGTCGTTCGGGGAGCGACTGCCCACAACTAGGTGAGGGATTATGTCTGCCACGAACAATTCCGGCCCGACCAAGGCCATGGCAACCGAACAGGAAGCGCTGGATTTCCATGCCCAGGGGCGTCCCGGCAAGCTGGAGATCACGCCCACAAAGCCGATGGCGACCCAGCGCGACCTGTCGCTTGCCTATTCGCCCGGCGTCGCGGTGCCGGTGAAAGCCATCGCCGCCGATCCGGGCACGGCCTATGACTACACCACGCGCGGCAACATGGTGGCGGTGATTTCCAACGGCACCGCCATTCTCGGCCTCGGCAATCTCGGCGCGCTCGCCTCCAAGCCGGTCATGGAAGGCAAGTCGGTGCTGTTCAAGCGCTTCGCCGACGTCGATTCCATCGACCTCGAAGTCGATACCGAGAATGTTGACGAGTTCATCAACTGCGTGCGTTACCTCGGCCCCTCCTTCGGCGGCATCAACCTCGAAGACATCAAGGCGCCCGACTGCTTCATCATCGAGCAGAAGCTGCGCGAGATCATGGACATCCCGGTCTTCCACGACGACCAGCACGGCACCGCGATCATTGCCGCCGCCGGCCTGATCAACGCGCTCGACCTGACGGGGCGCGATTTCGCCAGCACCAAGCTGGTCTGCAACGGCGCGGGGGCCGCGGCCATCGCCTGCATCGAGCTGATCAAGGCCATGGGCTTCAATCCGGCCAATATCACGCTCTGCGACACCAAGGGCGTGATCTATCAGGGCCGCGAAGAGGGCATGAACCAGTGGAAATCCGCCCATGCGGTGAAGACCGACCGGCGCACCCTGGCCGAAGCCATGGAAGGCGCCGACGTGGTGTTCGGCCTGTCGCAGAAGGGCGCGTTCACGCAGGAAATGATCCGCTCCATGGCGCCGCGCCCGATCATCTTCGCCATGGCCAATCCCGATCCGGAAATCACGCCGGAGGAAGTGGCGCGCATCCGCGACGACGCCATCATGGCGACCGGCCGCTCGGACTATCCGAACCAGGTCAACAACGTGCTGGGCTTCCCCTATATCTTTCGCGGCGCGCTCGACGTGCGGGCAATGACGATCAATGACGCGATGAAGATCGCCGCCGTGCGGGCGCTTGCCAGCCTTGCCCGCGAGGATGTACCCGATGACGTCGCCGCCGCCTATCAGGGCATGCGCCCGCGCTTCGGGCCGCAATACATCATCCCCGTACCTTTCGATCCGCGCCTGATTTCGGCAATCCCGGTCGCCGTGGCGCGGGCGGCGATGGAAACCGGCGTGGCGCGCAAGGAAATCGCCGACTTCTCCGCCTATTCCCGCGAGCTTTCGGCAAGGCGCGATCCGATCGCCTCGACGCTGCAGCGGCTCTATGAGGGCGTGCGCCGCCATCCCAAGCGTGTCGTCTTCGCCGAGGGCGAGGAGGAACTGGTGATGCGCGCGGCGATCTCCTATGCCAACCAGGAACTCGGCACAGCCATCCTGCTCGGCCGCGACGATGCCGTCCGCGAGACCGCCGAACGGGCCGGCATCGATCTCGATCGCCCCGGCATCGAGATCATCAATGCCCGCCTCTCCACCCGCGTCGACGCCTATATCGACTATCTCTATGCGCGGCTGCAACGGAAGGGTTTCCTGCTGCGCGACGCGCAGCGGCTGATCAAGACCGACCGCAACCATTTCGCCGCCTGCATGGTGGCGCTGGGCGACGCCGACGCCATGGTCACCGGCACGACCCGCAACTATTCGACCGCGCTGGAAGAGGTGCGCCGCTGCATCGACGCGCGGCCGGGGCATCGGGTCATCGGCGTCTCCATGGCGCTGACGCGCGGGCGGACGGTCTTCGTCGCCGACACCGCCGTCCATGACATGCCGACGGCGGAGGAACTGGCCGACATCGCCGAGGAAGCCGCCGGCATCGCAAGGCGCATGGGATATGAGCCGCGCGTTGCGATGCTCGCCTATTCCACCTTCGGCCATCCGACCGGCGAACGCTCGGAGCGGGTGCGCGAGGCGGTGAAAATCCTCGACCGCCGCCGCGTCGATTTCGAATATGACGGCGAAATGGCCGCCGACGTGGCGCTGAATCCCAAGGTGATGGAGCAATATCCGTTCTGCCGCCTCTCGGGTCCTGCCAATGTGCTGGTCATGCCGGCCTTCCACTCGGCCTCGATCTCGACCAAGATGCTGCAGGAACTCGGCGGCTCGACCGTCATCGGCCCGCTGCTCGTCGGCCTCGACAAGTCGGTGCAGATCGTCGGCATGGGCGCCAAGGATTCCGACATCGTCAACATGGCCGCCATCGCCGCCTATAACAGCTAAGCGATACCGAACGAAAAAGCCCCGCGTGAAACATGTTCACGCGGGGCTTTTTTGTACTTTTGCGGCTCAGCCGGCGAAGCGGCCGGCGTCGGTGCCGTAATGGTTGAGATAGCGATCCGAGATCGAGGCGATCGGCAGGACGATCAGCACGTCCGTCGTGTTGAAGGCGTGGTCGATGACCGCGCCGTCGCCGACCATGGCGCCGAGACGCAGATAGCCCTTGATCAACGGCGGCATCAGGGCCAGCGCCTTGCGGGCATTGATTCCTTCGGCCGGCATCAGATCCATGCCGTGATACAATTCCGGGCGGGCGCGCACCGCCCATTCATCCTTGGCGCCGGCATTGTGGTGGAGGAAGGACAGAGCGACCGCATGCGATTCCGGCACGGTGCCATGGAAGGAGGCGCAGCCGAACATCGCGCCCATGCCATGCTTGAGCGCATAGGCCCAGTTGCCCTGCCACAGCAGCTCGACGGTGCGCTTGGTGCGGTATTGCGGCAGCACGCAGGAGCGGCCGAGTTCCATGAAGCGGGTTTCGGGATGGCGGGCGAGCAGCGGCGCGATATCGAATTCGCTGGCCGAATAGAAACCGCCATGGGCTTCGGCCACCTCCTGCCGCAGCAGGCGATAGGTTCCGACGATCCTGTCATCGGCATCGCCGTCAATGGCATTGTCGATCACCAGCAGGTGGTCGCAGATCGCATCCCAGGAATCGACATCGCGCCGGGCGCGCATGGCGTCCGGCGGCAATTGCGCCTGCATCTCCTCGACGAAGACACGGTAACGGATGGCCTGCGCGGCCTCGATCTCGCGATCGCTGCGGGCAAGACGGGTTTCCAGCGTGCCGATCCGGCCGAAGACGTCGGCGGCGACCGGTTCGACGCCGGTTTTGTCGGGCAGCTCGGTTGACATGGGGCGATTCATAAGCTCGACGGTCATGGCGTTCCATCCGCTGATATCAGGATCGAACGGGATAAACCACTTCTATACGACAGGATAGTGACAGGTGCGTCAGCGCACCTCAACCCGGACTTGCCGCATCGGCGCCAGTGCGCCGATCTCCGCGAGCAGCCGCACCGGATCGACGGGCTTGACGAAAACCCGGTTGGCGCCCTGCAGCAACGCCTGGCGGCGCACGTCCTCGCGATTGTCGGCCGAGAGCACGACCACCGGCAATGCTGCGCTCCCCCGCCGCTTTTCTTCACCGCGCAACCAGGAGAGGAACTCCAGTCCGCCGCCGCCGGGCATGTTGAGGTCGGTGACGACGAGATCGGGCAGCGAATCACCCGAGAGAGCGGCGCGCAGGCGCTCGAAATCGCCGACGAGGCGGACGGTATGTCCACCTTTTTCAAGCGCGGTGCGCACCAGCAGGGCATTGACCGGCTCGTCCTCGGCCAGCACGATGTCCAGGCCGGGGCAGGCCTGCGGCGTAAGCGCCGCGCCGAACCCCGGCTGGTTGTCGTTGATGGCGTCGCGCGTTTCCATGCCACGCATGCGCCCGCATAAGACATCGACCAGCGAGCGCTCGCGCAAGGGGCGGATAAGCCAGGCATCGAAGACGCCGACCGGCTGGGAATTGCGCTGCTCCGGGCTGACGAGAAAAATCTTGCGCATGCCGGCGGCGAAATCCGGCCGTGCCGCGACAATGCGCGAGAATTCGGCGGCCAGCCGGTGATCGACGATGATGTCGGTGAAGGCGGCATGCGACAGACGCAGGCCGTCGACCTCGGTCTCGACGCTTGCGGCGTCGCTGGCACGCACGCAATGGCCGCCAAGCGCATGGACGGTGCCGAGCACCGCATTGCTGGCGGGGCCGGGCGGCGCCATCAGCAACACGTTGCAAGCCCGCAATTCGCCCTCGCGCTGGCGGCGGGCGAGCGGCCCGGTCAGGCGATGCGGCATGCGGATGGTGAAGACGCTGCCGCGATCCTTTTCGCTCGACGCCGTCAGGCTGCCGCCGAATTCGTGGCAGATGCGCGCCGAGATCGCCAGCCCAAGGCCGGTGCCGACACTGCGCTCGGCGAGATTGCCGGCCTGCTCGAATTCGCCGAAAATGCGCGCCTGCTCCTGCGGCGTCATACCGCTGCCGGTATCGGTGACGGTGACGATCACATCCTGCACGTCGATGGCTGCCGCGATCAGGATGCCGCCCTGATGGGTGAACTTGACAGCATTGCCGATGACGTTGAACAGCACCTGCCGCAGGCGGGCCGGATCGAAATCCAGCGTGTCGGGAATTTCCGGCGCGACGATGGAGGCAATCTCGATGCCCTTCTCATGGGCGCGGTGCGACAGCATCTCGACGACGCCTTCGATCAGCGGCCGCAAGGGAGCAGCCTGCGGATGCAGGCTGAAGCGGCCGACCTCGATGGTGGAGAAGTCCAGCAAATCCTCGACGAGCTGGGCGAGCGCCTGGCCGGACTGGCGGATGCCGGTCAGGTAATTCGCCTGTTCCGGCGTCAGGCTGGTCTGGTCGAGAAGCTGGGCCATGCCGAGGATGCCGCTGAGCGGCGTGCGGATCTCGTGGCTGACGGTGGCGAGCAGGCGCGATTTCGCAGCCGAGGTGGTTTCGGCGCGGATGCGCGCCAGCTCATTGCCGATGGCTGCGGTGCGCTCCTCGGTGACATCGCGGGCGACGCTGCGGATCACCAGCCTGCCGCTGACGCTGTCGCGGGCGACGATATCGTACCAGACGAAGATGCGCTGGCCGGCGGCGGTGGCGATCTCGACGTCGAAGCGATCGGGCTCGGCATGCGGGCGGAAGGCGAGGCCGATTTCCTCGCAGCTTCGCCCTTCCGGCCGGGCGCAGCCGGTGACCTTGCGGAAGGTGTCGTTGGTGTAGAGGATGCGGCGCTCCATGTCGCGCACCAGGGCGATATCGCCGAGCGCATCATGGACGCTGCCGAGCAGGCTGGCGCGCTCGTTCTCCTCCCAGTTCCGGTCCTCGAAGATTTCGCGCGAGGGCGGCGGTTCGGGAGCGGCGGTGGGCCGGGCCCGGGCCCGTTTCGGGCGCGGGGGCGTACGCTTCTGCATCAGGTAAATCAGGGCGGAGCCGCACATGACGGCGCCGAGCGCGCCGGTGAGCGCATAGACGCCGGTCTGCAGGCCGAGCCCGAGGATGATCGCCGAGGCAAGCATGCCGCCGCCGCCGAGCCACAGACGCAGGATGCCGTCGCGATCCTCGTCGCCTTGCGTCGCCGCCGGCGCCGGCTCTTCGTCGCCGGCATGGTATTCGTCGAACCGCAAAAAGGCGCGCGCCAGCTCCGACTGCTCAGGCAGTTCCTCCGGCGTCGGCGTTTCGCCCGCGCCAAAAGCCTGGGAAAGACGGTCCTGAAGATTTGCGACGTTGCTCATGCAACCCGCACTAACACAGGGGTCGTTCAGAGAGACTTCAGAAACTTGGTAAATTTTTAGCGCATTTTCGCTTTCCGGGAGCGCAGGATCTCGTCGAGCACCACGAGGCACGCCCCGACGGTGATGAAACTGTCGGCGAGGTTGAACACGGCAAACGACCAGGAGCCAGTGTGGAACAGCACATAATCCACCACATGGCCGTACAGGAACCGGTCGAGAATATTGCCGAGCGCGCCAGCGATGATCATGGCGAAGCCCGTATGGGCGAAACGATGATCGGCGGGCGTGCGCCGCCACATCCACAGGACGAACAGCACGATGCAGATGCGCATGCCGACGATGAACCAGCCATCCATGCCCGAGAGCATCGAGAAGGCGACGCCGAGATTATAGGTGCGGTAAAGATAAAAGAACGGCAGCACCGGCACCGCTTCCTGGAAGGGCAGCGTGCGGTCGACGGCGATCTTGATCGCCTGATCGGCGATCAGGGCGACGAGGACGAAAAGGACGATCGGCAGCGGCCGGGAAAACAGGAAGGGTTTCGGCCCGCTCACGCCCGCGCCTCCAGCGACAGCAGGTGCCGGCGGGCCTCGAACAGCATGACGCCGGTGGCGACCGCAAGGTTCAGCGAATCGGCACGGCCGGCCTGCGGGATGCGGGCGAGAGCGTCGGCCTCGCGGGCGAGCGCATCCGGCAGGCCGGATTGCTCGTTGCCCATCAGCAGCACGACGGGCTTCTTCCTGTAATCGATGGTGCGGTAATCGACGGAGCCAGCCAGATGGGTGGCGACGACGCGTACGCCGGCCTTCTTCTTCCAGGCTAAAAATTCTTCGGCGCTGGCGCGGATCAACGGCATGGCGAAGACCGAGCCCATGGTGGCGCGCACGGTTTCCAGCGAGAAGGGATCGGTGCATTCGCCGACCAGGATGACGCCGGAAGCGCCCGATGCATCGGCGGTGCGGATGATGGTGCCGAGATTGCCGGGATCGCGCACGCGGTCCAGCGCCACATAGGTCTGGCCGTCGACTGGATAGAGATCGGAAAGCCGCGTCCAGTGCTGCTCGAAGATGCCGACCACCATCTGCGGATTGTCGCGGCGGGTGATCGAGGAAATCACCTTCTCGCTGACCTCCAGCACCAGACCGCCCTTGGCGACGGTGCGGGCGGCGGCCTGCTCGACCGCCGGCTTGCCCTTGGCGGCCTTGGCATAGACCAGCGTGCGGATCGCCCAGCCCAGTTCCAGCGCGTCGATGACCAGTTTCAGGCCCTCGGCCATGAAGGAGTGCGTCTCGTCGCGCGTCTTCTTCTGGGTGAGCGCCTTGATGTCCTTGACGATGGGGTTTGCAAGGCTGGTGACTTCCTTGACCTGGCCCACGCGGCCGGGACCGCCTTCTCGCATTTCCTTGGTCATTTCGGCACCCAACGGCTGAACAGCGATGTGGAGAGGACGCGGCCATCCTGGTCGCCGTCCTGTCCGGTTTCGCGAATGACCAGCTCGCCCGATTCGACCACGCCGCCGGCGCCGCGCATGGTTTCGCGCATCAGCTCGTGGATCGAATAGAAGCTGGCCCGGATCGAATAGGCGGTCAGCACCAGGCCGAGCGCCTTGGGCGAGAGAATCTCGCGGCAGATGTCGAGCATCATCGGCAGATGGTCGAACAGGTGCCAGACCTCGCCGTTCGGCCCACGGCCGAATTTCGGCGGATCGGTGAGGATGATGTCGTAGCGGCTGCCACGGCGCTCCTCGCGCAGGATGAATTTCATCGCATCCTCGCAGATCCAGCGGATCGGCAGGCGGTCCATGCGGGCGAGCGTCTGGTTTTCGCGCGCCCAGCCGATGGCCTTTTTCGAGGCGTCGACATGGGTGACTTCCGCGCCGGCGGAGGCCGCGACCAGCGAGGCGACGCCGGTATAGCCGAACAGGTTCAGCACCTTCAGCGGCCGGCCGGCATTTTCGACGGCCTCGCGCATCCAGTTCCAGTGGACGAGTTGCTCGGGAAACACGCCGACATGGCGGAAGGCGGTGAAGCGGCCGAGGAAATCGACCCCGGCCAGGTGCATCGGCCAGGTCTCTCCCAAGGCTTCGCGCGGAAACCGCCAGCGGCCCATGCCATCCTCGTCGGTATCGCCGGTGAAGACGGCGTCGGCGCGCTCCCAGACATGGTCGGGCAGGCTGCGCGGCCACAAGGCCTGCGCTTCCGGGCGCACGATGCGGTACGCTCCGTATTGCTCCAGCTTCTCGCCCTTGCCGCTGTCTATCAGGCGGAAATCGGACCTGTCGCGGCCGCGCGATTCGAGAATGACCGGTACGCGCTCGGCCGGCAATTCCCCTTTTCGGTCGATCAGGCTGCGAGCCGGTTCGGTCGCGGCGGCTTCCGGCTTGGCGACGACCTTGTCGCGGGCAGGCGCGGCGCTGCGCTCGGGCTTGCGGGCAAAATCGCCGCCCGGTCCTCTTTTTGCCACCGGGGCGCCGCTGCGCGGCGGACGGCCGTTCCTGTTCTTCACGAGGCTCGTTCCATTGTTCGGATCCTGGTGCAGATAGCATTCGCCGCCCGTCTTGGCAAAGCGCTTTCCCATCTGCAATAGTTGTCACCGATGACGGAGGAGGAACGATCATGGACATGACGGGAGAAGAGCGGATCGCAGCGCCGCGCGACGCGGTCTGGGCCGCGCTCAACGATCCGGAGATCCTGAAGCAATGCATTCCGGGCTGTCAAAGCCTGGAAATGAAGTCGCCGACCGAGCTTTCGGCGGTGGTGAAGCTGAAAGTCGGCCCGGTCTCGGCCTCCTTTGCCGGCGATGTCGTGCTCTCGAACATCAATGCCCCCGAGAGCTACACGATCTCCGGCGAAGGCAAGGGCGGCATTGCCGGCTTTGCCAAGGGCGGCGCCGACGTAACGCTGACGGAGGACGGCGATGAGACGATCCTGTCCTATGAGGTCAAGGCGCAGGTCGGCGGCAAGATCGCCCAGCTCGGCGCCCGGCTGATCGATTCGACCTCGAAAAAGCTCGCCCAGCAATTTTTCGCGGATTTCACCGCCGCCGCACAGGCACGCAGCGCGAGCGCCTAAAGCAAGCTTATTTCGCCGGCAGGCGGCCATAGGCGACCGTCTGCTGGGCGGCCAGTTCCTCGGCGCGCGCCTTGTGCTTGTCCGCCTCGGCCTGCAGGCGCACCGCCGTCTTCGCCTCTGTGCGGGCGCGGCGACGATGCTGGCCTTGCGTCGCCCAGGTGACGGAAGCGCCGATCACCAGCCCGAGAATGAGGGCGAGGAACAGGAAGACGAAGAAGGGGGCGCTGAGGCCCAGCACATGGTCTTCCGGCCGGAACGGATTGAGCGCCAGCGTCACCGACTGGCGGTTGGCCACGCACAGCAGCACCAGCACCACGGCCAGCGGCAGGAAAATGACGAGGTTGACGATCTTCTTGACCATGGGGCGTTTTCTCCCGGTATTGTTCACGCACTTCTCCCGAAACGGAAAAAGCCCATGACTTCAAACGTTTGCAGGGCGACCGCGATGAAGATACGGCATCCCTGCCTTGCCGGCGCCACAGCGGGCGGTCTGCCGACAGGAGGATCAATCGTCCTCATCTTCCATGTTCGGATTGAGGCGTTCGCGCAGTTCCTTGCCGGTCTTGAAGAACGGCACCCACTTTTCCTCGACGAAGACGGTGTCGCCGGTGCGGGGGTTGCGACCCGAGCGTGACGGGCGGTTCTTCACCGAAAAAGCGCCGAAACCGCGCAATTCGACGCGATTTCCCGCCGCCAGCGCGTCGGTGATTTCATCAAGGACGGCATTGACGATGTTTTCCACGTCGCGGTGATAGAGATGCGGGTTACGCGCTGCAACGATCTGTACCAGCTCCGACTTTATCACGATAGCCCCCTCAAATGATTGATCTTTTCATTCATGTCCAACCTGCCAAACTGAGATCAGGCCGTCAAGGAACAACTTTTCCGTGACACCGCGTCCGAGATCGCCGGAAGGCAGCAGGTTTTCATAGCCGAGCAGCCTCAGGACGGTCGAAACAGCGCCGGGAATACCGAAGGGCGAGCCGCTGCGCGGTGCCTCCCAGTCGACGATGGCAAGCTTGCCATCGATGCCGCGACTGGTGAGATAGGCACGGATCGCCTCCTCGCCGCCGAGCGTATCGACCAGCTTGGCATCGCGCGCCTGGCGGCCGGTGAAGATGGCGCCATTGGCAAGTTTCAGCACCTCGTCGCGCGGCAGCTTGCGGCGCTCGGCGACGATGTCGACGAACCAGTCGTAGCTGTCCATCACCATGGCGCGGATCATCGCCTTGGCTTCTTCGCTGGCGGGATGGAAGGGCGAAGGCTCGGCCTTCAGCGGCGCCGACTTGATCTCCTCCAGCGATACGCCGATCTTGTCGAGCAGATCCTTGGCCTGCGGATACTGGAAGATGACGCCGATGGAGCCGGTGATCGAGGTTTCACCGGCGATGATGGTGTCGCCGGCCGACGCGATCATGTAGCCGGCGGAGGCCGCGAGCGTGCGCACGTCGGAAACGACCGGCTTCTTCTCGGCCACCGCCCGGATCGCCTTGAAGATGCGCTCGCCGCCATAGGTGGTGCCGCCGGGCGAGGAGATCGACACAACGAGCGCCTTGACCCGGTCGGCTTCGGCGATGGACTTCAGCCGGTCGAGCAGTTCCTTGTCATCCTGGATCAGGCCGGTGATCTCGACGCGGGCGATATGCGGCACGCTTCTGTCCAGCGCCGCTTCGGGCGCAAGGAGGCGATAGAGAAGCAGGCCGGCGGCAACCAGCAGCAGCGCCGCCCCGATCCGCCAGAAGGCCAGCTTTCGCCGCAGGCGGCGGCGGTCGGCGATCGCCGATGCGTCCATAGGTCAGTCCTCTCGTTTCGTCAGGGCCATTCATAGGCCGCCCGGACCTGCAATCAACTGCCCTGTCACGGATTTTTTCAGCCATTTATTGTTTGTTGCAAAAAAATGTCCATATTGGCGGACGATGACGCGATTGCGATCGGCCGCCCGGTGCGACCGCAGCGTGCGGTTTCGCGCGCGGCTTCGCACGTCGAACAGATCGGACACTCATGCTGAACAGCGTACACACACCTGGGCTCGAACTTGCCGGCGGGCCTTCACCGCAGGACGCTTATCGCGTGGCGCTGCGGCATTCGGCACGGGTGCGGCGGCTGAAGGTGCTGCTGCCGGCAGCCGCCGTGGCGATCACCTTTGCCTTCATCGCCGTCTCCATCGTGCGCGCCTATCTGCCTGAAAACATCCAGCTCGAATCCGCCCGCATCGAAAACGGCAAGGTGGTGATGGAAAAGCCGGCCATTTCCGGCCGCAACGCCGACGGCATCAATTATTCCATGCTCGCCGAGCGGGCGCTGCAGGATATCCGCGATCCCAACATGATCACGCTCGAGACCATCAAGGCGGCGGTGCCGGTCAGCGACAAGGTGATCGCCCGCGTCGACGCCTCGGAAGGCATCTACGATCGCGCCAGCGACAAGCTCAACATGACCCGGCCGTTCACCGTGACGCTGAACACCGGGCTGGAGGCAAAGTTCCAGTCGGCCTTCCTCGACATCAAGTCCGGGCAGATGAGCACGGACGAACCGGTTTCCATCGCGTCGGACCAGGCTTCCATTCTTGCGCAGACACTCAAGATGACGGATAAGGGACGCACCATTACTTTCGAAGGCAACGTGCGGATGAACATCACGCCGGCGCAGCTTCGCAACAAGGCTCAATGAGAACAGCACCCGATGTCAGCACCTCGCCCTTTTTTCCGCCTGTCCGCCGCTGCTCTTCTCGCGGCCGGCACGCTTTCCGGCCCGGTCGCGTTCGCCCAGTCGACCACCACCGGCAGCATGAACAATCTCAAGCTCTCCAATGACCAGCCTATCCAGATCGAAAGCGACAAGCTGGAGATCAAGGAGCAGGAAAGCGTCGCCTATTTCACCGGCAACGTGAAAGTGGTCCAGGGCGCGACGACCATGCAGGCGGGCAATATGACCGTCTATTACAAAAAGAAGGGCGACGACAAAAGCTCGGTCGCCAGCGGCAATGCCGACATCGACCGCATCCTCGTCGACAAAAAGGTGTTCCTGAGCTCCGGCGAGCAGCAGGCGACGGCGGATGCCGGCACCTTCGACATGGCCTCGCAGACCTTCACGCTGACCGGCAAGCGGGTGGTGCTGTCGGAAGGCGCCAACGTCTTCACCGGCTGCAAGCTCACCGTGCTGATGGCCACCGGCAAGGCGACGCTGGAAAGCTGCGGACAGCGCGTGCAGATCCAGCTCGACCCGAAGTCCCAGAAGAAGAACTGAACGCCGGGCGCCCGTGAAGATCCCCTTTCTTACCCAGAATGGCGCACCCGCCAACGCCCCCCAGGCGGTGGAACCGGGCGCGGACAAATCCCGCTATGAAGGCACGCTGATCGCGCGTGGCCTGACCAAGACCTATGGCACGCGCCGCGTCGTCAACGGCGCCTCGCTGGTGGTACGCCGTGGCGAGGCCGTCGGCCTGCTGGGGCCGAACGGCGCCGGCAAGACGACCTGCTTCTACATGATCACCGGGCTGGTACCGGTCGACGAGGGCTCGATCGAGATCAACGGCAATGTCGTCACCGGCCTGCCGATGTATCGTCGCGCCCGGCTTGGCGTCGGTTACCTGCCGCAGGAAGCCTCGATCTTTCGCGGGCTGACGGTCGAGGAAAACATCCGTGCCGTGCTCGAAATCCACGACAAGAACGTCAAGCGCCGCGAACAGAAGCTCGATTCGCTCTTGGAGGAGTTCCACATCGACCGGCTGCGCAAGTCGATGGCGGTGGCGCTGTCGGGGGGCGAGCGGCGACGCCTGGAAATCGCCCGGGCGCTCGCCACCGACCCGACCTTCATGCTGCTCGACGAACCCTTTGCCGGCGTCGATCCGATCTCGGTCTCCGATATCCAGAACCTGGTGCGGCATCTCACGGCGCGCGGCATCGGCGTGCTGATCACCGACCATAACGTGCGCGAAACGCTTGGCCTGATCGACCGCGCCTATATCATCCATGCCGGCGAAGTGCTGACCCACGGGCGGGCGAACGACATCGTCAACAATCCGGAGGTGCGCCGCCTCTATCTCGGCGACAAGTTCAGCCTGTAAGGTGCGTTCCAGGGCCGGACGGATGGAAATTCGTTCGGCCGCCCTCCTCGCCCGGCTTGACCAAACCTCTCAAAAAAGCAATTTTTGGGCCAGTTCAGGTTCAAGTCTTCGCCACGCATGCCGGGCCGGATGGTTTCCGGCGGGTCGAAGGGAGTTTCGCGTCCGCCATGGCATTGTCGGCCAGTCTTTTTTTGCGCCAGAGCCAGTCTCTGGTGATGACGCCGCAACTGATGCAGTCGATCCAGCTGCTTCAGATGACGCATTTCGAGCTGACGCAATTCATCGCCCAGGAAGTCGAGAAGAACCCGTTGCTCGAATTTTCGGCAGGCGACGGCACGCCCGGCACCCATGGCGCCGACGAGGCCGACATGGCCTTCGGCGCCGAGGAACCGGGAGCCGGCGCGCCGGAGCCGGCCGCCCGCGACCTCTCGGCCGACTGGTACGAGAGCGAGAACACCGGCGCCGCCGACCGGTTGAGCAACCAGCTCGACACCAATTTCGAGGCCGGCCTTTCCGACGAGGCGATGCCCACGCGCGCCGATGCGCCTGAGCTTCTCAGCCAATGGAAATCCATGCCGGGCAGCGCGGGCGGCGAGAGCTACGATCTCGACGACTTCGTCGCCGGCCGCACGACGCTGCGCGAGCATCTCGAGGGGCAGGTCGTGTTGGCGCTGCCTTTGCCGGCCGACCGACTGACCGCACAGGTGCTGATCGACCATCTCGACGAGGCCGGCTACCTGCAGGCCGATATCGGCGAGATCGCCGCGCGGCTCGGCCGGGCCGCCTGCGAGGTGGATACGGTGCTGGAGACGCTGCAAGGCCTTGATCCGCCCGGCATCTTCGCCCGCTCGCTCAGCGAATGCCTGGCGATCCAGCTGCGGCAGAAGGACCGTTTCGACCCGGCGATGGCGGCGCTGATCGGCAATCTCGACCTCCTGGCGCGGCGCGATTTTCCGACGCTGAAGAAGCTGTGCGGCGTCGATGAGGAAGACCTCCTCGACATGCTTGCCGAAATCCGCAAGCTCAACCCCAAGCCGGGCAGCGGCTTCGACGAGGCGCCGAGCGAGGCGATCGTGCCGGACGTGGTGGTGCGCCCCTCGCCCAGCGGCGGCTGGGCCGTCGAGCTGAACCCCGACACGCTACCGCGCGTGCTGGTCAACCAGTCCTACTACGCCGAGGTCAGCCGCCACAAACACCGGCCGGGTGAAGACCAGGCCTTCCTCTCCGAATGTCTGCAGACCGCCAACTGGCTGACGCGCAGCCTCGACCAGCGGGCGAAGACCATCGTCAAGGTGGCGAGCGAAATCGTGCGCCAGCAGGACGCCTTCCTCGTCCACGGCGTCGATCATCTCAGGCCGCTCAACCTGAAGACGGTGGCGGAGGCGATCAAGATGCACGAATCGACCGTCAGCCGCGTCACCTCCAACAAATACATGCTGACGCCGCGCGGGCTGTTCGAACTCAAATATTTCTTCACCGTCTCCATCGGGTCCGCCGAGGGCGGCGAGAGCCATTCGGCGGAGGCGGTGCGCCACCGCATCCGCGCCATGATCGCCCAGGAGGCGGCCGATGCGGTGCTTTCCGACGACGATATCGTCGACAGCCTGAAAGCGGCCGGTGTCGATCTGGCGCGCCGCACGGTCGCCAAATATCGCGAGGCGATGAACATTCCCTCCTCCGTGCAGCGGCGGCGGGAGAAACGGGCGCTGTCCAAGGCCGGCCAAGGCTGAAGCCCCGGATGGTTGAAACCTCAAAAAACCGTTAACGGGCTTGACTCCGCCCCTCACCGCGGATAGAAGCCCGCCGCACATCGACAGGATGGATTTTGGACCGATAAGCCCCCCGCTCGAAGGGCACGCACTCTCTTTAGGATGTTCGCCGCGCGAAATGCTTGGATGAAACAGGGCCTTGGCGTAGACTGGTACTCGCAAATCACTACAAGAAGGAAAATTCCATGAGTGTCCGTGTATCCGGGAAACATATGGAGATTGGCGAAGCGTTCCGTCAGCGGATCGAAGGCCACATCGGGGAGGCAGTGACCAAGTATTTCGACGGGGGATATTCGAGCCTGGTCACGGTTGAAAAGTCCGGTTCGCGTTTTTCTGCAGATTGCAAGATTCACCTGGACAGCGGGGTGAACCTGCATGCCACGGGAGATGCAAACGATCCGCAAGCGGCATTCGATGGAGCGGCCGAGCGTATCGAAAAGCGCCTGCGCCGTTACAAGAGGAAACTGAAGGACCATCACAACGGCGCAAACGGCAATGGTTCCGTCGCCTATACCGTGATGGATGCCGTCCCTGAAGAAGACGAAGAGATCGCCGAGGATTTCGCACCGACCATCGTCGCCGAAAGCAGCAGACCGCTGCAGGTGATGTCGGTGGCGAGCGCGGTGATGGCTCTCGATATGACCGATGAGCCGGTCTTTCTGTTCCGCAGCCCCGGCCAGGAACAGTTGAACATCGTCTACCGTCGTCGCGACGGCAATATCGGCTGGATCGATGCGGCCAGCATCAAGGGCTGAAAGGTGAGAACGGCGCGCCGGGCAGACACACGCCCGGCGCGCCGGCCTTCTGCCGGCTACTGAAGGAAAAGACAAAAATGGCATTGGCAGACCTGCTGCAGCAAGATGCGATCATCCCTGCCCTGAAGGTGAATTCCAAGAAACAGCTTCTTCAGGAACTGGCCGCGAAAGCCTCCAAGCAACTGGGGCTGCCGGAGCGGGAAATCTTCGACGTCATCCTCCAGCGCGAGCGGCTCGGCTCCACCGGCGTCGGCAACGGCATCGCCATCCCGCATGGCAAGCTTGCGCGCCTGCCGGCCATCACCGGCCTGTTCGCGCGGCTCGATTCGCCGATCGATTTCGAAGCGCTGGACGACCAGCCGGTCGATCTCGTTTTCCTGCTTCTGGCGCCCGAAGGCGCCGGCGCCGACCATCTCAAGGCGCTGTCGCGCATCGCCCGCGTGCTGCGCGACCAGGATCTGGTCAGCAAGCTGCGCGCGACCGATTCCGCCTCGGCCATCTATGCCTTCCTGAACCAGGAAGAAGCCTCCAACGCCGCCTGAGGCGTTGTCGCCAACAACTCCCAAAGAAAAAGCGCTTTCGCGGAGACCGTGAAAGCGCTTTTTTCGTCTCTGGACATTCAGGACGCGATCAGACGTCCTTTTCGTTCTCGGCTGGGGCTTCCGTCTTGGCGCCACCCTTGGCGACGCCGACCATGGCCGGACGCAGGACGCGATCGCCGATCGAATAACCGGCCTGCACGACCTGCACGACGGTGTTGTTCGGCACGGCGGGGTTGGGGATCTCGAACATCGCCTGATGGAAGTTGGGGTCGAACTTCTGGCCTTCGGCATCGATCTGGCGCACGCCGTGGCGCTCCAGCGTCGACAGCATCAGGCGTTCGGTCATTTCCACGCCTTCGATCAGCGCGGTGAGACCGGCTTCGGCGCCGGCGCGCTGCTCCGCGGTGACCGAATCCAGCGCGCGGCGCAGGTTGTCGGAAACCGCCAGCATATCGCGCGCAAAACCGGTGACGGCATAGGCCTTGGCGTCCTTGACGTCGCGCTCGGTGCGGCGGCGCAGATTGTCCATCTCGGCGGCAAGGCGCAGAAACTTGTCACGCAGGTCGGCGTTCTCGGCCTTGAGCGTTTCCACCGGATCGACCGCGGCGACGTCCGCCTCGTTTACGGCCGCGGTCTCGGCAGCGGCTTTGTCCGCAGCTTCGGCTCCGCTCGTCGTGTTCTCGTCGGTCATGATGTATCTCCAGATCGATGATTGAATTTTGAGCCCGATATCGAGGTTCGAAGGGAAAAAATCAAGGGTCGGAGCGTTTTCACGACACGCCGAACCGGTTTTCCGCCCTAAAGCGCGTCGCAATCTTTCGGATTCGCTCTTCGCGCTTTGCGTTTGTTATTCGCATGTCGTTCTCGCAAATCCACCGCGCACTTTTGCGCCACCTGCTCT
The DNA here is from genome assembly GCA_017305935.1 of Hyphomicrobiales bacterium. Taxonomy (GTDB): domain Bacteria; phylum Pseudomonadota; class Alphaproteobacteria; order Rhizobiales; family Rhizobiaceae; genus Metarhizobium. The sequence goes on from JAFKJU010000033.1 coordinate 64,413, forward strand.
AGGGACGCTGCCGCGACAGCCGCCCCATGATCTGCGCGGTATAATCGACCATCGGCACGATGCGCGCATAATTCAGCCGTGTCGGCCCGATGACGCCGACGGCGCCGACGATGCGGTCGTCCTCGTCGCGATAGGGCGCGACGATCAGCGACGAACCCGACAGCGAGAACAGCTTGTTTTCCGAGCCGATGAAGATACGCACGCCCGAGCCGGTCTCGGCGAGGTTCAGGAGTTCGATCAGACTGTCCTTCTTTTCGAGGTCGTCGAACAGCAGCCGCAGGCGGTCGACATCCTCGGCGCCGGCCAGCCCTTCGAGCAGGTTTGCCCGGCCGCGCACGATAAGCCGCGCCGGCATATCCTCGTCGCTGCCGCCCGACCAGACCGCCAGCCCGCGCTCGACCAGATCCTGCGACAGCGCATCCAGCTCGTTCGACACCGCGATCCTGAGCTTCTGCAACTGGCCGCGCAGCTCCGGCAGCGTATGGCCGATCATATGGGCATTGAGGAAATTCGCCGCCTCCGTCAGCTGCGATGAGGTGATGCCGGCCGGCAGGTCGATGATGCGGTTTTCCACCTGGTCGTGCTCGCCGACCAGCACGACCAGCGCCTTGGTCGGTTCCAGGCGGATAAACTCGACATGCTTGAGCAGCGGATCGGATTTCGCGGTGATGACCAGGCCGGCGCCGCGCGACATGCCGGACAGCACCCGGCTCGCCTCGGTCATCAGGCTTTCAACCGGCTTGTCGCGCTGCGGAAGCCCGATCTGGCGCTCCATCGTCTGACGCTCCTCGGCCGAGAGGTCGCCGACCTGCATGAAGGCATCGACGAAAAAGCGCAGCCCCATCTGCGTCGGCAGGCGGCCGGCGCTGACATGCGGCGAATAGATAAGGCCGAGCTCTTCCAGGTCGCCCATGACGTTGCGCACCGAGGCTGGCGACAGCGACATCGGCAGCAGCCGCGACAGGTTGCGCGAGCCGAGCGGCTCGCCATTGTCGATATAGCCCTCGACGATCCGCCGAAAGACTTCCCTGGAGCGCTCGTCCAGCGCTGCAATCGCGTCCTGTCCAGGCGGCTTGCGTAATGGCATCGTGGTCTGCGGTCACCCAATTGTTGCGTTCCTGCCAAATATAGTCATGTCGCGGCCGATATCAAAAGGGAATATGCGGGAAAGCGTCTTGCGTCCCACCGCCTTTTCCTTTGCAAATCATGGCCGCCGGCCTTAGAAGGCGTCATGTAACGGCAGGAGTTTCGAATGCGGCCCTCAGGCAGAAAAACAGACCAGATGCGCAAGGTTTCCTTCGAGCGCGGCTTTTCCAAACATGCCGAGGGTTCCTGCCTCGTCAAGTTCGGCGATACGCATGTGCTGGTGACCGCCAGCCTTGAGGACAAGACGCCGCCATGGCTGCGCAACAGCGGCAAGGGCTGGGTGACCGCCGAATACGGCATGCTGCCGCGCGCCACTGGCGAGCGCACCCGCCGCGAGGCCGCCACCGGCAAGCAAGGCGGCCGCACGCAGGAAATCCAGCGCCTCATCGGCCGCTCGCTGCGCGCCGTCGTCGACCTCGAGGCGCTCGGCGAACGCCAGATCACCATCGACTGCGACGTTCTGCAGGCCGACGGCGGCACCCGCACCGCCTCGATCACCGGCGGCTGGGTGGCACTTCACGATTGCCTGAAGTGGATGGAAAGCCGCAACATGGTCAAGGTCGAGCGCGTGCTCAAGGATCACATCGCGGCGATCTCCTGCGGCATCTTCGCCAACCAGCCGGTGATCGACCTCGATTATCTCGAAGACAGCGCCGCCGAGACCGACGCCAATTTCGTCATGACCGGCACCGGCGGCATCGTCGAGATCCAGGGCACGGCCGAAGGCAAGCCTTTCTCCGAACAGGAATTCGCAAGCCTGATGCAGCTTGCCCGCGCCGGCATCGGCGAGCTGGTGACGCTGCAGAAGCAGGCAATCGCCTGAGGACCATGAAACCATGAGCGCCGCCGCCGTCGAGGGCATTCTGGAAACCGCGCTTTATGCGCGCGCCCTCGACGCGGCCGAGCGCTTCTACCATGATATCCTCGGCCTCAACATCATCACCCGGGTCAAGGACCGGCACGTCTTCTTCCGCTGCGGGGCAGGCGTGCTGCTGGTCTTCAATCCGGATGAGACGGTGAAACCGGCCGCGCCCGGCGCGCTGCCGGTGCCTGCCCACGGAACGACCGGCGCCGGCCATGCCTGCTTCCGCCTGGCGCGGGAAAAATTTGACGGCGTGATCACGCGGCTGACCGCAGCCGGCATCGCCATCGAAGCCGATTTCGAATGGCCGATGGGCGGCCGCTCGATCTATTTCCGCGATCCGGCCGGCAACAGCCTCGAATGTGCCGAGCCCCGCATCTGGGGCATCGAATAGGACTTTTGGACATGCGCAAGCTCGATACCCGCACCATCGTCGTCGCCAGCCACAATGCCGGCAAGATCCGCGAGATCGCCGATCTGATCGGCCCCTTCGGCTTTTCGGCGAAATCGGCGGCCGACCTGAACTTCGAGGAGCCGGACGAAACCGGCACCACCTTCGAGGAAAACGCCGCGATCAAGGCGCTGGCCTCGGCGAAAGCCTCCGGCCTGCCGGCGTTGTCGGACGATTCCGGGCTGGTCATCGATGCGCTGGATGGAGCCCCCGGCGTCTACACCGCCAACTGGGCCGAGCGCGAGGATGGAAGCCGCGATTTCGCCTGGGCCATGGAAAAGGTCGAAAAGGCTCTGGAGGAAAAGGGCACCATGGCGCGGGAGCAGCGCACTGCCCGCTTCGTCAGCGTGCTCTGCCTCGCCTGGCCGGACGGGCATACCGAGCTGTTCCGCGGCGAGGTCGAGGGCCATGTGGTCTGGCCGCCGCGGGGCACGCAAGGGTTCGGCTACGACCCGGTCTTCCAGCCGGAAGGCTATGCCGAAACCTTCGGCGAGATGAGCGCCGAGCAGAAGCATGGCTGGAAGCCGGGCGATGCGCAGGCCCTGTCGCACCGGGCTCGTGCCTTCAAGCTGTTTGTCGAGACCTGCCTTGACGCCTGATCTTCCCAATATCGGCCAAAGCCCGCTGCTGCCGGATACCGGCGAGCCGGGTTTTGGCGTTTATGTGCATTGGCCGTTCTGCGCGGCCAAATGCCCCTATTGCGATTTCAACAGCCATGTCCGCCACCAGCCGGTCGACCAGGAACGCTTTGCCGCCGCTTTCCTCAAGGAAACGGAATGGATGCGCCGCCTCAGCGGCCCGAAGACGGTCACCAGCATCTTCCTCGGCGGCGGCACGCCGTCGCTGATGGAGCCGGCGACGGTCGAGACTATCCTCAACGGCATCGCCCGCCACTGGCATGTGCCGGATGGTATCGAGATCACCATGGAGGCCAATCCCTCCAGCGTCGAGGCGACGCGGTTTCGCGGTTACCGGGCTGCCGGCGTCAACCGCGTTTCGCTCGGGGTGCAGGCGCTCAACGATACGGATCTCAAATTCCTCGGCCGGTTGCATGACGTCGCCGATGCGCTGAAGGCCATTGGTCTGGCGCGCGACATCTTTCCGCGCATGTCCTTCGACCTGATCTATGCAAGGCCGCACCAGACGGTGGAGGCCTGGGAGAAGGAGTTGCGGCAGGCAATTTCCTACGCCGTCGACCACCTATCGCTCTACCAGTTGACCATCGAGGAAGACACGCCCTTCTTCAACCTGCACAAGGCCGGCAAGTTCATCGTGCCGGATGGCGACCAGTCCGCCCTGCTCTACGAGGCGACGCAGGAGATCACCGCCTCGGAGGGACTGCCGGCCTATGAGGTCTCGAACCATGCGAAGCCGGGCGCCGAAAGCCGCCACAACCTCACCTATTGGCGCTATGGCGATTATGCCGGCATCGGGCCTGGCGCGCATGGACGGCTGACGCGCGGATCGGAAAAGCTGGCGACCGCCACCATGCGCCGGCCGGAAGGCTGGCTGGATCTCGTGGAAAAGCACGGCCACGGCATTGTCGACGAGGAACGCCTGAGCCGCGACGAGCAGGCCGACGAGTTGCTGCTGATGGGGCTGAGATTGCGCGAGGGCGTCGATCTCGCCCGCTGGCAGCAATTGTCCGGGCGCGATCCCGATCCCGACCGCGAACAGGCGCTGCTGGAACATGGTTTCATCGAGCGGCTCGGCAATTCACGGCTGCGCTGCACGCCCCAGGGCATGTTGATCCTCGACGCTGTCGTTGCCGATCTCGCCTGCTGAGTTTCTTGCCGCTTACGAAATCGTCCTGAAAACAAACGCAAAAAGCCCGCCTCCCCTCTCGGAAAGGCGGGCTTTTTCGATGAGATCCTCGATCTTGCGCACGGCATGCAGCACGGTCGTATGATCGCGCCCGCCAAAACGACGGCCGATTTCCGGGAAGGAGCGCGGCGTCAGCGTCTTCGACAGATACATGGCGATCTGGCGCGGCTTGACGATGACACGGGTGCGACGGTTGGAGACCAGCTCCTGGCGCGAGACGTTGTAGTGGCGGGCGACGACGCGCTGGATATCCTCAATGCGCACGCGCTTCGGCTCGGAGCCGACCAGATGCGCCAGCAATTCGTCCACCCGCTCCATCGACAGGTTCGGCTCGAAGGAGCGACGGAAGATCAGCTGGTTGAAGGCGCCTTCCAGTTCGCGGCCGCTGGCGGTGACGGTGCGCGCCACATGCGTCATGATCTCCTCGGAGATATCGACGGACGGGTCGTCCTGGCGCAGCACGGTGAGGCGCTGGCGCAGCATTTCCAGGCGCATATCGAAGTCCGGCGCGTCGAGTTCGATGGCGACGCCGCCCTGCAGGCGCGAACGCACCCGGGGATCGAGCGATTCCAGTTCCCAGGGGGCGCGGTCGGCGGCCACCACCACCTGCTTGGCGCTATCGAGCAACATGTTGAGAAGATGGCAGAATTCGTGCTGGATCATCTTGCCCTGCAGGAACTGCATGTCGTCGATGATCAGAAGGTCGATGTTGCGCAGCGAATCCTTCAGCGTCAGCGCGTCGTTGTCGCGGATGGCGGTGGCGAAACGCCACATGAAATATTCGGCCGTCAGATAGACGACGCGCGGCGTGCGCTGGCTCTGGATCGCCGCATTGGCGACGGCCTGCAGCAAGTGCGTCTTGCCCAGTCCCACCGTCGAATGGATGAACAGCGGATTGAAGCGCACCGCGCCCGGGCCGGCTTCCGCAATCGTCTTGGCGGCGGCGAGCGCCACGCGGTTCGACGAGCCCTCGACGAAGGTCGCGAAGGTGTAGCGGGAATCGAGCGGCGAGCCGAACAGCGGACTGTTGCTGCTGACCGGCGGCTGCGGGCGCTGCGGCACGCTGGCCGAAACGGCCTGGCCGACCGATTGCGGCGCGCTGCGGCGCAAGGGCGTCACAGCCTGCGGCGCGGGCGGATCGCCGGCCGGCGTTGCTTCCTCGGCGGCGGCCGGGCGGACGCTGCGGGTCGCGGTGCGGACCAGAATTTCCACCTTGAGGATCTCTGCGTCTTCCGCCTGGAAGATGCCGGTGATCAGGTCGATATAGCGGTTGTTGATCCAGGATTTGAGGAACGTCGTCGGCACCGTCAGCCGCACCACGCTCTTCGATACCGAATGGAGCTTGAGGCGAGCAAACCAGCTCGCATAGACGTCCTGCCCCACCTGGGCCTTCAAACGTGCGCTGAATCGTTCAAACAATGCGTCCGGCTTCATGTCCCGCCTTTCATTCGCAGTATCGCAGGCAGCCCCGAACGCCTCCGATGCCTTGTCCCCGTTTTCCAAAGCACCGGTCGCCATCATATTCATTTGCATTTCGCCGCCTTCCAGAGTCCCATCGGGCGATTGCGATCATCGCCCGGTCACTATTCTTGTTCTGTCATGCCCCGGCGCAAGGTGGCCGGGACAGCTCAGGCTTCGGAGCGCCGGGCCGCAAGAAAGCGAACCGCGTCTCCACGAAGTCGGTTCATCCGACTTCGCCTGCGGCCGAAGCCGCGCCATCCGATCCCCATCCTCGTTCCTGGCGATCGAACCTCTTTCCCTCTCCTGCCGTCTCCTTGTCACCCGATGCCGGCGCCGCAGCCACGCGCCGCCCAACAACCAGAGCGCGCAGAAAGCCATCTGCGAAATCAGGATTTTTCCGCATGGGCCTGTCTGCCGATCTTTGAAAATACGGAACGGAACCGATCCGCAGCAGGAGACAATACCATCCTCTCGCCGGTCGGGCGTTGCAATGTCGCCATACTGGAAAGGTGGTGTCCGCGCCCCCTGTTGAAAGGCATTTAGTCAGGATCAAATGGCAAGATCAATGATGAATTTTGCACGAAAAGAAGACGGGGCCATTGACTCCGGAGGCGCATTTTGACCGTCACAAAGCCCGTCATAAAGAATCGCTTTTGAATCAAGGGGATTCAAAAAAGCCGTTTTTGCCGGTGGCCGAAAAACAAAAAAAATAAAAAAGTTCTTGACTCGTCAAGGGGGCCGGGCGGCGCGGCAAGAGTCTCACAAAGGCGCAAAGACCTCGTGTAACCATTTGAAATTAAACAAATTTTTCTGTCACCATCCTGTCACCCCACTGACATCTTGATGCCGTGCGCTCGCTTGAGGGCGGCTGGACGAATATCCAGAATCCGAAAAGCCCGGCCATAGGCCGGGCTTCTCATAACCGTCAAATTTCGGCTTTTATCAGGCGTTCAGAGCCTTCACGCGGTTCGCCAGACGCGAGACCTTGCGCGATGCGGTGTTGCGGTGCAACACGCCCTTGGTCGCGGCGCGCTGCAGTTCCGGCTGGGCGGCCTGGAGAGCGGCCTGGGCCTGGGCGGCGTCGCCGGAAGCGATGGCTTCCTCGACCTTGCGGATGAAGTTGCGGACCCGCGAGCGGCGCGACTTGTTGATCTCGGTGCGGCGAGCGATCTTGCGGGTCGCCTTCTTCGCCGAAGTTGTATTGGCCATAGATGCCTCTCTTCGAATTCGAACCAAACTCCGCCATTGCCGCCCGGTCGTTGCGACCTATCGTTTCAGCCATGCGGGAGCATTTTTGGAAAACCGTCATAAGCTTTCCGAACTGTGGCCGGGCATATAACGCGAATGCCGGGCGGCGTCAACGCGCATTTTCCCGGATTTCGATTCCTTTTCAATCGCTCGGCCTTCCCGGTTAATGCTGGCAGGCAGCGCAGAAGAAGGTGGACCGCCCCGCCTGCACGATGCGCTCGACGTGACCGGCGCAGCCGGGCGTGGCGCAGGCGCTCCCCTCACGGTCGTAGACCGAGAAGGAATGCTGGAAATAGCCAAGGGAGCCATCCGTCTGGATATGGTCGCGCAAGGACGAACCGCCTGCGGCGATCGCATCCGATATCACCGCCCGGATCGCCTCGTTCAGCAAAACCAACTCGGCGGACGGTTTGCCGTCGCCAAGCACGATGCTGCCGGCGGGGCGGCGCGGATCGAGATGGGCGCGCCACAGCGCCTCGCAGACATAGATATTGCCGAGTCCGGCAATGTTGCGCTGGTCGAGAAGCGCGCTTTTCAGCGGCTGGCTCTTTTTCGCGAAACGTCCGGCAAGATGGGCCGCGTCGAGGCTGTTGCCGGTCGGCTCCGGCCCAAGGCCGGCAATGCCCGGATAGCGGTCGAGATCGGCGCGCGCCGTCAGTTGCAGGAAACCGAAGCGGCGTGGGTCGTTATAGACGACGCGCACACGGCCAGCGGCGCCGTCGAGATGGAAGACGGCATGGTCGTGCTTTTCATCCTTGCCGCGCGGATGGTGGAAATCGCCCGGCGTCTGCGCCTCGCCCGCCCCCTCCTCGATGCGGAAGGAGCCGGACATGCCGAGATGGGCGACGATGACGGCGCCGTCATCCAGTTCGATCAGCAGATATTTGGCCCGGCGCGACAAGGACGAGATCGTCCGGCCCTCGACTTTAACCGCAAAATCTTCGGGGAAGGGAAAGCGCAGATCCGGGCGACGCAGTTCCAGCCTTGCGATGCGCGCGCCTTCCATGACAGGCGATAGCCCGCGACGAACTGTCTCCACCTCTGGCAATTCGGGCATCGGTGTCCAACTTCCTGTTTCAAGCGCCGGGAATGTGCGATATAGACCGGCGCCGGATCGCCGTCCTCCCGTTCCTGTCGCAGATAGGTCGGAAACGGCGGTTTTCCAAGGATTTCCTGTCCGCAGTCGATGGAGTGACCCCATGGCCGATAGCCGCACCACCGCCGAAGGAGGCATGTCGACCTCCTATGGTTTCCGCGAGGTCGCGGAAGGCGAAAAGCAGGGCATGGTCAACGAGGTTTTCCACAAGGTCGCCAAGCGCTACGACATCATGAACGACGTGATGTCGGCCGGGCTGCACCGCGCCTGGAAGGATGCGATGATCGCGGCGCTCAATCCGCGCAAGGATCCCGATTACAAGGTTCTGGACGTCGCCGGCGGCACCGGCGACATCGCCTTCCGCATCATCGAGGCCTCGGGCCGGCAAGCCCATGCCACCGTGCTCGACATCAACGGCTCGATGCTATCAGTCGGCGCCGAGCGCGCCGCCAAGCGCAAGCTTTCCGACAACCTGACCTTCGTCGAGGCCAATGCCGAGGAACTGCCGTTCGAGCCCGGCACCTTCGATGCCTATACCATCGCCTTCGGCATCCGCAACGTGCCGCACATCGACGTGGCGCTGAAGGAGGCTTACCGCGTGCTGAAGCGCGGCGGGCGTCTCCTGGTGCTGGAATTCTCCGAGGTCGACATGCCCCTTCTGGACCGCATCTATGACGAATGGTCGTTCAAGGCGATCCCGCAATTCGGCAAGATGATCACCGGCGATGCCGAGCCCTATCAATATCTGGTCGAATCGATCCGCAAGTTTCCCAATCAGCCGGATTTCGCCGCGATGATCCGCGATGCCGGCTTTTCGCGCGTCACCTTCACCAATTATACCGGCGGCATCGCCGCGCTGCATTCCGGCTGGAAGCTCTGACAGGCATGAGCACGCTTGGAGCTTATTTCCAGCTTGCCCGCGTCGGCTGGGTCCTGGTGCGCGAGGGCGTCGTCGAAGCCCTGCCCTCCGAAGGCCTGCCGCCGGGGGCGGCCATGGCCAAATCGCTGCTCGGGCTGTTCGCCCGCAGGCGCGCCTCGGACGATCGCTCCGACCGGCTGGCGCGCGCCGTGGCGCGGCTCGGCCCGTCCTATGTCAAGATGGGGCAGTTCCTCGCCACCCGGCCTGACGTCGTCGGCACGGAATTCGCAGACGACCTGGCGCAGCTGCAGGACCGGATGGATTTCTTCCCCGTCTTGTCCGCGAAAGCCTCGGTGCAGGGTTCGCTCGGTCGTCCCATCGAGGAACTCTACAGCCGTTTCGACGATCCGATCGCCGCCGCCTCGATCGCCCAGGTGCATCCGGGTGAGGTGATGACGCCGTCGGGGCCGCGGAAGGTGGCGATCAAGGTGGTGCGTCCCGGCGTGCGCCAGCGCTTCGCCCATGACCTGCAGGCGATGTATCTCGTCGCGCATCTCCAGGAGCGTCTGATGCCTTCCGCGCGACGCCTCCGCCCCGTGGAGGTGACGCGCACGCTGGAGCAGACCACAAAGGTGGAGATGGATCTCAGGCTGGAAGCGGCCGCGCTCTCCGAAATCGCGGAAAATACCAAGGACGACCCCGGCTTCCGGGTGCCGAAGGTGGATTGGGAAAGAACCGGCCGCGACGTCATCACCATGGAATGGATCGACGGCATCAAGATGTCGCATGTCGAGGCGCTGCAGGCGGCCGGGCACGATCTGAACCTGCTGGCCGACCGGCTGATCCAGTCCTTCCTGCGCCATACGTTGCGCGACGGCTTTTTCCATGCCGACATGCATCCCGGCAATCTCTTCGTCGATGCGGCGGGCGATATCGTCGCGGTCGACATGGGCATCGTCGGCCGGCTCGGCAAGAAGGAACGGCGGTTCCTGGCCGAGATCCTCTATGGTTTCATCACCCGCGATTACATGCGGGTGGCGGAGGTGCATTTCGAGGCGGGCTACGTGCCGGCCCATCATGACGTGGCGAGCTTCGCCCAGGCGATCCGCGCCATCGGCGAGCCGATCCACGGCCAGCCGGCCGAGACCATTTCGATGGGCAAGCTGCTGACGCTGCTGTTCGAGGTCACCGAACTCTTCGACATGCAGACGCGGCCTGAACTGGTCATGCTGCAGAAAACCATGGTGGTGGTCGAAGGCGTCGCCCGCATCCTCAACCCGCGCTTCAACATGTGGAAGGCGTCGGAGCCGGTCGTCGGTGAGTGGATCCGCACCAATCTCGGGCCGCAACGCATCCTCGTCGATGTCCGCGACGGGCTGAAGGCCGCCTTCAAGCTGGCCGAGGCCGCCCCCGAGATCGTTGCCAAGACTGAGAAATTTTCCCGCGAAATCACTGCGATGAGCGAGAACGGCCTGCGGTTCGACGCGGCGACCGCCGAGGCCATCGGCAAGTCCGAGGCACGCCATGGCCGTTCCGGACGCGTCGCGCTCTGGGTCATCGCGGCGGCGCTGATCTACATCGCCATATATATTTAACGTAGGATATTACTTACGCAACAAGGCCAGCACCTGGCGCTGGATACTGTCGCCGGCGCGACCGCGCGGCCAGGCGATCCATAGCGGCAGGGAAAAATCAGGCCCCAGTTCCAGCCGGGCGACGGCCGGATCAAGCGCGGCCAGCGACGCCCCGGGCAGGACCGAGACGAAACGGTGACGGGTGACGAGTTTCAGGATCACCGGGATGGAATCGACCTCGACGATTTCGGGCGCACGCCGCCCATCCCTCCCGAAAAGCGCTTCCAGCAGCGGATCGATCTTCTGGCGCAACCCGCTGCGCGGGCTCGGCAGCGCGATGGGATGCGTCGCCAGCAATGTCGCCAGACCGGCGCGGTCGTCGCCGGAAAGGTCTTTCAACTGATCTGCAGGCCCGACCAGCGTCAACGGCGAGACGGAGATCAGATGCCCCTCCAGATCCTCCGGCAGGCGCTCGACATCGAGGAAGACGACGTCGAACAGGCCGCGCTTGAGGCTGGTCAGCAATTCCTCGGCGATCATGGAGCCGATGAAGATCGGCTGGCGCGGATGGCGGCTTCGCCAATTGGCGGCGAGGTCCGCCAGCAGGTCGGCGATACGGCTTTCCGGGCCCAGCGGCACGACCGAGCCGATACGCACCACCGTTTCGGTGCGCCGGAAACGATCCGAGGCCGCATCGGCGATCTCGCGCCACAGGGTTTCGATCTGGCGGATGCGCTCCACCGCTGCGACGCCCGCCGGCGTCAGCCGGGCGCCATCGCGGCCGCGCTCGAAAATGGCGTAACCGAGCACTCCCTCGACATGGGCGATCTGGCGGGTCAGTTGCGGCTGGCCGAGGCCCATCTCGCGGGCTGCCGCGCGAATGCTGCCGCTGCGGGCCACTTGGTTCAGCCGCGACAGGGCTTCGAGACTGACCGCAGCCGGTGACAACCGCTGCTCTCCACCTCGGTAAAGGCCAAGCGACAGGCCACAGAGCGCCTCGATGCGCGGCAGCAGGCGCGCGCCCTCCAGCGTCAGCATCAGCGACGAGCCGGTGCGGCGTACGAGTTCCACCGCCAGCGCCGCCTCCAACCGCGCGACGGCTGCGGCGACCGTGGCGGCCGGGCGCTCCAGCGCGCGGGCGGCGGCGCGGATGCTGCCGAGCCGCAGCACCGCATTCGAGAGGATCAGCGTCGCGGTATCCATGGCCTCTCCGTTCGAAAACATCGTCTGTACATGAATTGGGATATCCCATAATCCGCGATGGTCCAATAGTCTTGGCGCCTAAGGAGAATGCGTCATGACCGGTCCCCGCGCCTCGCTCGAACTGACAGGACAGCCGCTCGGCTTCGCCGAACTGGCCGAAATCGGCGCAGGTCGGTTGCAGCCGGTCGCCAGCCCTGCCGGCATGGCACGGGTGGAGCTGGCGCGCGGTGTGCTGGAGGAGGCAATCGGCAGGGGCGTGCCCGTCTATGGCGCGACGACCGGCGTTGGCGCGATGAAGGACGTCGCCTGGTCGCCCGACGAGCTCGACGCCTTCAATCTCGGTCTGGTCCGCGCCCATCATTTCGGCACCGGCTCGCCCTTCCCCTGCTCCGTTGTGCGCAATGCCATGGCGATCCGCGTCAACACGGCGCTGACCGGTTATGTCGGCTGCACGCCGGAGCTGGTGCAGGCTTATCTCGACCTTCTCAACGCCGACGTCATTCCCGTGGTGCGCCGCACCGGCTCGATCGGATGCGCCGATATCGGGCTGATGGGCCAGATCGGCGCGGTGCTGACCGGCGTCGGCGAGGCCCGCTACAGGGGCGAGCGCATGTCGGCGGAGCAAGCCTTCGCCCGCGCAGGCCTCGCCCCGATGCGCATGGCGCCACGTGACAGCCTCGCCTCGCTCAGCGTCAATTCCGTCAGCTTCGCCGCCGCGGCCGAAGCGACCCGCAACGCCGCCGGCGCCATCAGGCTGATGCTGGCGACGGCGCTGATGACCGGCGGCGCGCTCGGCGCCTCGCGCGATCCCTGGTCGGCGGTCGTGCATGTCGGCACGCCGCGCGAAGCGTTGATCGGCGCCTGGCTCTGCCGCGCCGCGGAGGACTGGAACTGGCCGGTTGCCACCCATATCCAGGATCCCCTGAGCCTGCGCATGATCGCGCAGGTTTTTGGCGCGGTGTTCGAAAGCCTGCTGACCACCGGACACAAGATCCTCGCCGCCACCGGCCGCTCGGACGACAATCCGGTCGTGGTCGACGGACGCGTTTTGACCTCCGGCGGCTCGCTGCCGCTCGACGTCACCATCCTGCTCGAAGCGGCGGCGATCTGCATGGCGCATGCGGCACGCAATTCCTTCAATCGCTGCGTCCTGCTCGGTAACGGCCAGCGGCGCGGCCTGCCGGTCAATCTGGTGCCGGAAGGGCGCATCGCCACCGGCTTCGGCCCGATCATCAAGCTGGCCGGCGAAATCTTTTCGCGCGTTTTGTCGATGTCCAATCCGGTCTCGGCGCAGTCGCTGGTGGTTGCCGGCGGCATGGAGGACGAGGCGGCCTTTTTGCCGCTGGTCATCGAGCGTTTCGACCGGCAGATGGAAGCGGTCAAGCGTCTGGCGGCGCTGGAAGCGCTGCTGGCCGCGCAAGCCATCGACATCCTTGGCGACGAGCCCGGCGGCGTGCCGAAAATGCTCTACGACATCGTGCGCAAGCACGCCGCCTTCTACACCGTCGACCGGCCGCTTTCGGCCGAGGTCGAGGCGATCGAGGAGGAACTATCCTCCGAGGCCGTCATCGGCGAGATCGCCGCGCAGGTGCCGATCGCCTCCATCGACGATTTCTTCGCCTTCGGCCCGCGCGCCCGGCTTCAAAGCGGCCAGGCGCTGGAGGCCATCCATTCCAACCGACAAGCGGGAAGCAGAAACCATGGCTGATTTCGATCTGGTGCTCAAGGGAACCGTTGTTACGCCGGAGCGCGTGATCGAGGCCGGCCATGTGGCGGTGCGCGACGGCAAGGTCGTGCAGATCGGTCAGGGTGCCGCCCCCGCCGCGAAGGAGCGCCACGATCTGGGAAAAGCCTTGATCCTGCCCGGCGCCATCGATGCGCAGGCGCATTCGCTGTCGCAGAAGAACCAGGAAGATTTCATCTGGTCGACGCGCTCCGCCGCCGCCGGCGGCGTCACCACCATCGTCGACATGCCCTATGACGAGGGCAATCTCGTCTGCTCGGCTGAAGCCGTCGCCCGCAAGGTCGCCCATGCCAGGGCCCAGGCCCGCGTCGATTTCGCCCTTTACGGCACTGTCGACCCCGAGGAAGGCCCGGCGCGCATCGCCGAAATGGTCGAGGCCGGCGTCGCCGCCTTCAAGTTCTCGACCTTCGGCACCGATCCGAAGCGGTTTCCGCGCATTCCGCCTGCGCTGCTGCAGGCCTGTTTCGCGGCGATTGCCCCGACCGGGCTGACGGCCGGCGTCCATAACGAGGACGACGAGGCGGTGCAGAGCTACATGGCGGCGGTGAAGGCATCGGGCATTTCCGACTGGCGCGCCCATGGCCTGTCGCGCCCGCCGATCACCGAGCTGCTCGCCATGCACACCATCTTCGAGACCGGCGCCGACACGGGTTGCCCCTCGCATGTGGTGCATTGCTCGCTGGGGCGCGGCTACGACATCGCCGCCGCCTATCGCCGTGACGGTTTCGAAGCGACGGTGGAATGCTGCATCCACTATTTGACGCTGGACGAGGAAAATGACGTGCGCCGTCTCGGCGGCAAGGCCAAGATCAACCCGCCGATCCGCCCGCGCGCCGAGGTGGAAAGCCTGTGGCGCAAGATTACCGAAGGCAAGGTCTGGCTGGTTTCGACCGACCATGTGAGCTGGTCCGAGGAGCGCAAGACGAAGGCGGATATGCTCGCCAATTCCTCCGGCGTGCCGGGGCTGGAAGTGATGGTGCCGCTGTTTATCAAGGGCGCCCTGGAGCGTGGCGTGCCGTTGACCTGGGCCGCGAAATTGATGGCCGAAAATCCCGCAAAGCATTTCCGCCTCGACCATGTGAAGGGCGCGCTGACCCCCGGCCGCGATGCCGACATCACCGTGCTGACGCCGGAGGAAACGGTCTACGACGCCAGTGCCAGCGGCCACAACATCGTCGGCTGGAGCCCCTATAACGGCATCCGCCTGCCCTACCGCGTCGCCGCCTCCTATCTGCGCGGAAAGCCGGTCTTTGACGGCAAAAACGTTGTCGCCGAGCCCGGCACCGGCGCCTTCGTGCGCCCGCCGCTCACGCGGGTGCTGGCCGGAGGGGCGGCATGAGCGCCCGCAACCTGCCGGTCGACGCCGCCCGCATCGCCGCCGATATCGCGGCGCTGGCCGAGATCACCGAGCCCGGTCGGTCCTATACGCGCCGCGCCTTTTCGCCGCTTTTTCTGAAAGGCCGAGCTTACATAGAAGCGCGGATGAAGGCGGCGGGACTTGAGACCCGCATCGATGCCGCCGGCAATCTGATCGGCCGTCGTCGCGGCAAAAATCCGTCACGCGGCACGATCATGATCGGCTCGCATTCCGATACCGTTCCGGATGGCGGCCGTTTCGACGGCATTGCCGGGGTGATTGCCGCGCTGGAAGTGGCGCGCGCTCTTGCCGATCAAGGCGTTACCCTTGAGCATGATCTGGAAATCGTCGATTTCCTCGCCGAGGAAGTGTCGATCTTCGGCGTCTCCTGCATCGGCAGCCGCGGCATGACCGGTCAATTGCCGGACGCCTGGCTAGGGCGCCAGCAGGACGGGCGGACGCTGCATCAGGCCATCGGCGAGATGGGCGGCGATGCCGGGCTTCTGGCGCAGCAATCGCGTCCCGATCTCGCCGGCTTCCTCGAACTGCATATCGAGCAGGGGCCGATCCTCGAAAACGAACGCCGCGATATCGGCGTCGTCACCGCCATTGCCGGCATCACCCGCATCGAGGTGATTATCGAGGGCCGCGCCGATCATGCCGGCACGACGCCGATGACGGGGCGCGCCGATGCGCTGGTCGCCGCCTCGCAGCTGGTGCTCGACATTCGCCATGCGGCAAGCGAACTGGCGGCGCAGAGCAAGGGCCATTTCACCGCCACCGTCGGCGAATTCTCCATCGAGCCGAACGCCGCCAATGTCGTGCCCTCGCGGGTACGCCTGCTGATCGATGCCCGCGCCGAATTGCGTCAGGACATGCTGGCCTTCCAAGGCTGGCTGGCAGGGGCCGCCGAAAAACTGGCGAGCGCGCAGGGCGTCACCATCGCAGCACCTGTGACGATTTCCGACAATATGCCGACGCCCGGCCATGCCGGCCTGCTCGACATTCTCGACCGGGCGGCGGATGCGGTCGGGGCCACGCATCGGCGCATGGCCTCCGGCGCCGGTCATGACACGGCCTGGATCGCCAAGGTCGCGCCGGCTGCGATGATCTTCGTGCCGTGCAGGCAAGGCCGCAGCCATTCCGCCGACGAATGGGCCGAAAACGACGATATCGCGCTCGGCGCCGGCGTCCTGCTGCACGCTACGCTCGCCATGGATGAAGCGCTGCCTTTCGCGGCAGATTGAAACGGATCAGGGAGACAGACGATGGGACGCATACTGGTTGAGAAGGATGTCGAGGCGGCCGTCAAGGGCGGGTCCGTCTATGCCGCCGGCGGCGGCGGCTGGGCCGATCATGGCCGCATGCTGGGCTATGCCGCCGTTGCCATCGGCAAGCCGGAACTCGTCTCCATCGACGAGCTCAACGACAGTGACTGGATCGCCACCGCCGCCGCCATCGGCGCGCCGGCCTCGACCACGCCCTGGGAAATGCGCGGTGTCGACTACGTCAAGGCGGTGCAGCTTCTGCAGGAAGCGCTGGGCGAAAAGCTCGCCGGCCTGATCATCGGCCAGAACGGTCGTTCCTCCACCCTCAATGCCTGGCTGCCCTCGGCGATCCTCGGCCCCAAGGTTGTGGATGCGGTGGGTGACATCCGCGCCCATCCGACCGGCGACATGGGCTCCATCGGCATGGCCGGTTCGCCCGATCCGATGATCCAGACGGCCGTCGGGGGAAACCGCGACGAGAACCGCTATATCGAGCTGGTGGTCAAGGGCGCGACGGCAAAGGTCTCGCCGGTGCTGCGCGCCGCCTCCGACCAGTCCGGCGGCTTCATCGCCTCCTGCCGCAATCCGCTGCGCGCCTCCTATGTCCGTAGCCATGCCGCGCTCGGCGGCATCTCCATGGCGCTGACGCTCGGCGAAGCGATCATCGCCGCCGAAAACAAGGGCGCGAGCGCCGTCATCGACGCCATCTGCAAGACGACCGGCGGCGTCATCCTCGCCGAGGGCACGATCACCAAAAAGAATGTGGTCTATACCAAGGAAGCCTTCGATATCGGCACCGTCACCATCGGCAGCGGCGACAAGGCGGCCGTGCTGCATGTGATGAACGAATACATGGCGGTCGAGGATGCCGGCGGCGCCCGCATCGCCACCTTCCCCTCCGTGATCACCACGCTGTCGGCCGAAGGCGAGCCGCTCTCGGTCGGGCAGTTGCATGAGGGCATGAAGGTGCATGTGCTGCATGTGCCGAAGGAGATCATCCCGCTCTCGGCCAGCGTGCTCGATCCGAGCGTCTATCCGGCGGTCGAAAAGGCCATGGGCATCGAGATCGCGAAATACGTATTCGGCGCGTAGTCGTTGACGAAGAGACGCTGACGTCGCGTCGCGGCTCTGCCCCTCACCCTGACCCTCTCCCCGCAAGCGGGGAGAGGGAAGCTGCCCCACCCGACGCTCGCGCGGGAGGGGACGGTGCGGCAAATCCCTTCTCCCTGTCATAACGGGGAGAAGGTGCCGACAGGCGGATGAAGGGCAATCGCTGACGCACCAAACCCCAAGAGGACACCACCATGCCCAAGCCCAATCCGCGTCATCCGAATTTCCCCATTCCCGGCGGGCCGGCCTTGCGTGCCAAGGGATGGCGGCAGGAGGCGCTGTTGCGCCTGCTGGAAAACGTCCTTTCCGTCGGCGAAGACCCGGACAATCTCGTCGTCTATGCGGCGCTCGGCAAGGCGGCGCGCAACTGGCCGGCGCATCGCGGCATCGTCAAGGCGCTCACAGAGATGGACGAGGACCAGACGCTGATCATCCAGTCCGGCAAGCCGATCGGCCTGGTGAAAACCCATGCGAAAGCGCCGCTGGTCATCATGGCCAATTGCAACATCGTGGGACAATGGGCCAAGGCCGAGTATTTCTACGAGTTGCAGCGCAAGGGCCTGATCTGCTGGGGCGGGCTGACGGCCGGGGCGTGGCAATATATCGGCAGCCAGGGCGTCATCCAGGGCACCTATGAGATCTTCATGCGCATCGCCGAAAAACGCTTCGGCGGCGAGCTTGCCGGGCGCTTCATCCTCACCGCCGGCCTCGGCGGCATGGGCGGGGCGCAGCCGCTGGCCGGCCGCATGGCGGGCGCGGCGATCCTCTGCGTCGATATCGATCCGGCCCGCGCCGAGGCGCGCAAGAAGATCGGTTATCTCGAAGAGATCGCCCCCGATCTCGATGCAGCGCTGGCGATGATCGACAAGGCGGCGCAGGAAAAGCGGGCGCTCTCCGTCGGCCTCGTGGGCAATGCCGCCGAAATCTACCCCGAGATCGCCCGGCGCGGCATCGTGCCGGATATCGTCACCGACCAGACCTCGGCGCATGACCTCGTCTATGGATATGTGCCGAAGGGCATGGGCCTTGCCGAAGTCCGCTCGCTGCGCGAGGACGGACAGGGCCAGCTGATGGCCGCCAGCCGCGCCTCCATCGTCGAGCATGTGCAGGCGATGCTGGATTTCCAGAAACGCGGCGCGGAAGTCTTCGACAACGGCAACCTGATCCGCACCCAGGCGCGCGAAGGCGGCGTCGCCAATGCCTTCGACATCCCGATCTTCACCGAAGCCTATCTGCGCCCGCTGTTTTGCCGCGCCATCGGCCCGTTCCGCTGGATGGCGCTGTCGGGCGAAGAAGGCGACATCGCCCGCATCGACGACCTGTTGCTGGAAATGTTCCCGGACAACCGGATCGTCACCAACTGGATCCATCTCGCCCGCCAGCATATCCCCTTCGAGGGGCTGCCGGCGCGCATCGCCTGGCTGGGGCATGGCGAGCGCACGGCGCTGGCCCGTGCCGTCAACCGGCTGGTGGGTGAGGGCGCGCTGAAAGGCCCGATCGCCTTTTCCCGCGACCATCTCGATGCCGGCGCCATGGCGCATCCCAACATCATGACCGAGGGCATGAAGGACGGCTCCGACGCCATCGCCGACTGGCCGCTGATCGATGCGATGATGCTGTGCTCGTCGATGGCCGATCTCGTCGTCGTCCATTCCGGCGGCGGCGGCTATGCCGGCTTCATGACCAGCTGCGGCGTCACCGTCGTCGCCGACGGCACGGATGCGGCGGATGAGCGGCTCGACCATGCGCTGACCAACGACACCGCGCTCGGCGTCATGCGGTATGCCGATGCGGGTTATGAGGAGGCGCTGGACGAGGTGGAGAAGAAGGATATTCCCTACATCCGGTAAGCTGATGCTTGCGAAGCCCCCTCATCCGGTCTGTCGGCCATCGTCTCCCCGAGGAGACAAGGGAGGGGCGCAGCTTGTTCAGTTACATTCTCTTCCGGCGAAGAGAAGAAGCGGCGTTGCGCCAAACCATCTTCTTCACTCAAGGACAGATGAGGGGGGAGCAACCGCAAGGCCGGGAAGGCGTCTGCTTACTGGTTCGACGCGACGATCCGGTTGGAGATCTCGACGAGATTGCCGTCAGGATCGCGGATATAGACCGAGCGGATTGCTCCCGTCGCGCCGGTGCGTGGCGCGGGACCTTCGACGATGGGCACGCCCATGCGGGCGAGATGGGCGATGACGTCGGAGAGCGGCGTTGCCGCGAGGAAACAAAGGTCGGCAGAGCCCGGCGTGGCAAGGAGGGCTTTCGGCTCGAATTCGCGGCCGCGCTCATGCAGGTTGATCTTCTGGTTGCCGAATTTCAGCGCCTTGCGCCCCTGCGCGAAGACATCCACCGTCATGCCCAGCACCTCGGTATAGAAATCGCAGGTCGCCTCGATGCTGGCCACGGTCAGCACCAGATGGTCGAGATGGTCGATACGGATCATGCGGGCTCCTCCTGCCGGAGGATGGGCCGATTCGCGGGCGCGCGGCAAGCATGCCGGCGCCCGCAACGGTTCAGACCTTCTCGCAGAAGGCGATGCGGTTGTTGAAGGGATCGGTGACCGTCATCTCCAGCCCCCAAGGGGCCTCCTCGACGCCGGGCTTCATGTAGCGGTAATCTTTGCCGATCAATTCTTCGCGGAAGGCACGCACGCCGGTCATCCAGACGAAGGCCTTGGCGCCGGGCGAGGCATCGCCCGCATGTTCCGAAAGGTGGAGGATCATGCCGCTGCGCGACACCTGGCAATAGAGCGGAAAATTATCGCCGAAGCGATGTTCCCAATCGATGCTGAACCCCAGAAAATCCCGGTAGAATTCCATGGCCTTCTCCACAGAGAAGATGCGGAAGATCGGGATGGGCGGGTTGATCGTCACCGCCTCCTGCGGCGCGGCCGCTTGCGCCGCATCGATGCGGGCGGAGAGAATATTCCAGTGTTCGCAGCCGAACTGGTCGGCGACGATTTCCAAAGCTTCGGAATGGCTGATCGCTATGTCGCGGGCGGCAAAAGCCTGCCGCAACACCCTAGCCATGAGTTTGGCATCGCGAAAATCGCGCATGGTTCATCCTTCGCTGGCGGTAAACGGAACCGATCAGTGCCCGCATTGCTGACCCGCTTACCATCGTTGGCCGAAAGGCGAGGATGACAGGGTGCAAAAATCTGGATGCATTCACCATGACGCCGAAACGTCGCGGGACAGCAGGCTGCATCCGGCCGGGATCGAACCTAGCCGGATGCTATTTGCAACACAAGTCTCAGCGTTTGCCGGCGATGATCTCGCGGAGAACCACCCCGAAGCGTTTCGCCTCTTCCCGCGTGTTGTAATGCACCATGGAGATGCGCAGCGCGCCCTCCTCCATGGTCAGGCCGAGCCGCTTCATCAGGCGCGGCGCGAACATGTGGCCGTCGCGCAGGCCGATGCCGGCCTCGCCCATCTTGCGGGCAATGACCTGCGGCGAATGGCCGGGAATGGAAAAACAGATGGTCGGCACCCGGCCGGAAACCTTTTCATCCTCGGAAATGCCGTAGATCACGGCGCCGTTGGCCCTGAGTTCCGCCAGCAAGGCCTTCGACAATTCCATTTCGTATGCGCGGATCGCGCCCATCGCCGCCGCAAGGGCGGCGCGGCGGGAATTGGCCTCGGGCAGGAAACGGCGGCCGAGCGCTTCGAGATAGTGTACGGCGGCATTCATGCCGGCGACGTTTTCATAGGTGAAGGTGCCGACCTCGATCTTGTAGGGCGGCACGTCGGGAATGAAATCCTCCTTGAAGGTCGGCAGCCTGACCAACGCCTCGTAGCGTCCCCAGAGAAAACCCATATGCGGCGAGAAATTCTTGTAGCCGGAGCAGACGAGATAATCGCAATCCCAGGCCTGCACGTCGATCAGACCGTGTGGACCGTAATGCACGCAATCAAGGAAGACTTCCGCGCCCGCTGCATGGGCGATGCGGCCGACGCTCGCCACATCGACGATGGTGCCGATCGAATGGGCGGTGACCGTGCAGGCGACGAGGCGGGTGCGGTCGTTGACGAGCGGCTTCAGATCCTCGGGGTTCAGCGTGCCGTCCTCGCGCATCCGCCACCAGACGATCTTGGCGCCGTCCGCCTCCAGCGCCATCCAGGTGGCGATGTTGGCGTCGTGATCCATGTCGGTGATGACGATCTCGTTACGCTCACCCAACATCTTCGCGATGCCGAGGCTGACGAGGCGGATGAAAGAGGTGGCGTTCAGCCCGAAGGAGATTTCCTCCGGCCTGAAAGCATTGACCAGCATGGCGACGCTTTCGCGCGCCGCCGCCAGATTGCGGTCGACGCCCTGGCTATGGGCATAATGGGCCATGCGCTGGACATTGTAGTCGACAAGGTGGTTCGCCACCGCATCCACCACCGCCTGCGGCACCTGCGCGCCGCCGGCATTGTCGAGAAAGATGAAATCGCCGGCCTTTTGCAGCGCCGGAAACATTTTCCGGATGTCATGAACGGGAAAGTCGCGCATTCTGAATTGCTCCCATGTCGTTTTCTCCATCCGATCACAGGTTATTTTAAAGTTCAAGCATCCTGGGGGCGATTGCATCACATCCGGGAATTGCCTAAAGCGCAGCGCGATCCTTCGGATTCGCCTGCCTCGCTTTAGAGCTTTGTTTTCGCATGTTGTTATCACAAAACCGCTTCACACTTTCGTGCAACATGCTCTAGTTTCGCCACCATGGTGTCGAGGAGGAAAGATCATGCTATCCGGCAAACGCATCCTGCTGATCATTTCGGGCGGCATCGCCGCCTATAAGAGCCTCGACCTCATCCGCCGCCTGCGCGAACGCGGTGCGGCCGTGCGGCCGGTGATGACGGCGGGGGCGCAGCAGTTCGTGACGCCGCTGGCGGTCGGGGCGCTGGCGGCCGATCATGTGTTTACCGAGATTTTCTCGCGCGAGGATGAGCAGGATGTCGGCCATATCAGGCTGGCGCGCGATTGCGACCTGGTGCTGGTCGCGCCAGCCACCGCCGACCTGATGGCGAAGATGGCGAACGGGCTTGCCGACGACCTCGCCTCCACGGTGCTGCTCGCCACCGACCGGCCGGTTCTCGTGGCACCTGCCATGAACCCGGTCATGTGGTCGGCCGCAGCGACGCGGCGCAATGTCGAGCGGCTGAAGGCGGACGGCATCCGCTTCATCGGCCCCGCTGCCGGAGAGATGGCCGAAAGCGGCGAGGCGGGGGTGGGCCGAATGGCCGAGCCGCTGGATATCGTCGCATCCGTGGAACGTCTGCTGGACAATCGGCCAAAGCCGCTGGCGGGATGCACCGCCATCGTCACCTCGGGTCCGACGCATGAGCCGATCGATCCGGTGCGCTACATCGCCAACCGCTCTTCCGGCCGCCAGGGCCATGCGATTGCCGCAGCCCTTGCAGCCCTCGGCGCCGATGTCACTCTCGTGTCCGGCCCGGTGACCATTCCCGATCCTGCCGGCGTCACCACCATTCATGTGGAGCGGGCTGAGGAGATGCGTGATGCCGTGGTCTCGCGCCTGCCCGCAGATATCGCCGTGATGGTCGCCGCCGTCGCCGACTGGCGGGTGGCCGCGGCCTCCGGCCAGAAGATCAAGAAGCAGCCCGGCGAAGCGCCGCCGCCGCTGATGCTGACCGAAAACCCGGATATCCTGAAAACCGTCGGCCATCACGGGCAGCGCCCGCGCCTCGTCGTCGGCTTTGCGGCGGAGACGCAGAGCGTCGAGGAAAACGGCCGGGCGAAGCTCACGCGCAAGGGCGCCGACATGATCGTCGCCAACGACGTCTCGCCGGAAACCGGCATCATGGGCGGCACACGCAACCGGGTGAAGATCATCGCCCGCGACGGCGTGTCCGACTGGCCCGACATGGGCAAGGACGAGGTGGCGGAAAAGCTGGCGTTGCTGATCGCCGAAAAGCTCAAGGCGACGGGAGACAAGGCATGAGCCTGTTTTCGCAATCAGGCTTTGATTCGACGCTGGCGCCCATCCCCGGCGTCACCTTCGTCGAGCAGTGGGAATCGCATGTCGCCAAGGTCGGCGAAAAGGTGTTTGCCGTGCTGCGGCCGGACGAGCGCCTCGTCGTCAAGGTCAGCGAGGAAAGCTTCGAGATCCTGACGGCGATGGAGGGCATCGACCAGGCGCCCTATTTCGCCAAGCGCAAATGGGTGACCATCGACAAGGCTTCGCCGCTCGTCGAGGACGATGTGCTGCATTATCTGCACCGCTCCTACGATCTCGTTGCCGAAGGGCTGACGAAAAAGCTGCGGGCGGAACTGGGCATCGTGCCGCTCAGTTAAATCAACCCGAGGACGCCGTCGAAGCCTCGATCTGGTCGGCGGGTTTGAACAGCGCTGTTTCCAGCCCGTTTTCGCTGACGATCACGGCGCTGCCGTCGGGAATCTCGACCCAGGTGTCGGCCTCGTCGTTCAACGGCTCCGACACCAGGCAATAACCGCCACCCTGGCCGATTGGCGCGGCATAGAGCGTCGGGGCCTTGAAATCCGTGGCGTAGCGCACGGCATAGAGCGCTTTTCCGTCAGAGAACGCAGCGGTGAAGCGCACCAACGCATCGCCGGTGAGGTGGCGCGACAGGCGCTCGACGAAAGCCAGCGTTTCCGAGATGGCGCCGAGCGGATTGTCGCGCAGGCCGAACTGCATGGCAAGCAGGAAGATCAGTTCCGAATCGGTCGAGCCGAAGCGGGCATTGAACAGTTCGTCGCTGAGCATGGTCTCCATCGGCCGGCGCAGGCGGTCGAAATCCGCGATCTGGCCGTTATGCATGAAGCACCAGTTTTCATGGATGAAGGGATGGCAGTTGTCGCGGCGCGTGCCGCCATTGGTGGCGGCACGGACATGGGCGAGGAACAGCGGCGAGCGAATCTGCCGCGCGATGCTTTTCAGATTGCAATCCGACCAGGCCGGCAGGATATCGCGATAACGGCCGGGATCGGGCCGGTCGCCATACCAGGCGACTCCGAAGCCATCGCCATTGGTCGCCGTCTTGGCGCGCGTGGCGCAGTGTGATTGCTCGATCAGCGAATGCGCAGGTGAGGAGACCAGTTCCTCAAGATAGATGGGGTCTCCCCGATAGGCGGCCCAACGGCACATGAATCACTCCGATCGATACGGCGACTTGCCTGTTCCGGCACAATCCGACACCCAGACCGCCATCGGCGATTGCGCGAATTGCCCCTCGTCAGTTTTGACCGATTTGGTCAATGCTTGATTAACTGCGTTTCATGAATGACAAAATCATGGCAGCGAAGCCAGCTTTATGCGTTCACTCTTTCATGTCGCTCGATGACAGAGCGTGAACACGAACGGAAAAGACACGTCATGCACGAAAAGTCCCCCGCACTCGAATTCGCCACCGAGATCGCCGTGACCATCGCCGAGCCTCTTGTCATCGGCGAGATCGGCGGCGGCATACGCGAAATCATTCCGATCACCGGCGGCACGATGCGCGGGCCCTTGCTCAACGGCGAGGTGCTGCCCGGCGGCGCCGACTGGTGCCTGACGCGGCCGGACGGCGTTAGCGAGGTCTGGGCGCGCTACACGTTGCGCACCGATGACGGCGTGCTGATCTCGATCGTCAATGCCGGCACCTGCCGCGCCAATGCGCATGGCGATTTCGAGGGCCAGACGGCGCCGCAATTCGAGGTGGCGGACGGCCCCTATGCCTTCCTGCGCGAGGCGCGATTCGTCGGAAAACTGCTGACCGATGCCGGCGGCACGCTCGCCCGTGTCACCCTTTATCGCGTGCCCACACTTTAGCCTTAACTGCACGCGGGCGGAAAAGCGGCGGCCGTGCCCTTGCCTTCGCCGCCGCCTCCCCCATCTTGTCCCATATGGCCTGTTCCCCAGCCATATGGCGGCGGCCCCTTGCCGGCCGCCCTGCCCTAGCGTTTCGCGCATGCCTGCCGGCTCCCGCCGGCCTATCCGCTGTCGTGCGAAAGACGATATCTCTTTGTTTCTACGCATCTCCGGAGGGAAAACCGGTTTCCACTTTTCCTGGAAATGCTTCAGACTGAAAGGAATTCTTGATGAGCCGACTGATCGTCGTTTCCAATCGCGTTCCCGTGCCCGACGGCACCGGTGCGGCGCCGGCCGGCGGGCTGGCGGTGGCGCTGCAGGCGGCGCTGGAAGAACGCGGCGGCCTTTGGCTCGGCTGGTCCGGCAAGACGAACGAGGAAGCCGAGACGTCCGACCTGACGGTGATCGACGCCGGTCCGGTCACCTATGCGCTGACGGATCTCACCGCCAACGACGTCGATGAATATTACTTCGGCTTTGCCAACCGGGTGCTCTGGCCGATCTGCCATTACCGGCTCGATCTCGCCGAATACGGCCGCAAGGAGATGGCCGGCTATTTCCGCGTCAACCGCTTCTTCGCCGAGCGCCTGGCGCCGCTGGTCCGGCCGGACGACATCATCTGGATCCATGATTATCACCTGATCCCGCTGGCAACGGAATTGCGGCATATGGGCCTGACCAACCGCATCGGATTTTTCCTGCATATCCCCTGGCCGCCTGCCGACGTCCTCTTCACCATGCCGGTCTATGACCAGATCATGCGTGGGCTTGCGCAATACGATCTCCTCGGCTTCCAGACCGATCACGACCTGGAGAATTTCGCCGGCTGCCTGCGACGCATGGGACTTGGCGACACGACGGACGGTTTTCAATTCCATGCGCAGGGACGCTCGTTTCGCGGCGGGGCCTATGGCATCGGCATCGAGACAGCCGCGTTTGCCGAATTCGCTCGCAATGCCGAGGCCAACCCGACGGTGCAGAAGACCCGCCGCAGCGTCGAGAACCGCGACCTGATCATCGGCGTCGACCGGCTCGACTATTCCAAGGGCCTGACCCAGCGCATCGATGCCTTCGAGCGTTTCCTGGCGATGAACCCGCAGGCCCAAAACCGCGTCACCTTCCTGCAGATCACTCCGAAAAGCCGCTCGGAGGTGCCGGAATACGAGGCGATGCAGCGGCAGGTGGCCGAGCAGGCGGGCCGCGTCAACGGCGCGATCGGCACGGTCGACTGGGTGCCGATCCGCTATATCAACCGCTCCATCGCCAGGCCGGTGCTGGCCGGGCTCTATCGCATCGCCCGTGTCGGGCTGGTCACGCCGCTTCGCGACGGCATGAACTTGGTCGCCAAGGAATATGTGGCGGCGCAGGACGGCGAGGATCCGGGCGTGCTGGTGCTGTCGCGTTTTGCCGGCGCGGCCCGGGAGCTGAACGGGGCGCTGCTGGTCAACCCTTATGATGTGGACGGCACGGCGCATGCGCTGGCGCGGGCGCTGACCATGTCACGCGAGGAGCGCCGCGACCGTTGGCGGCAGATGATGGACGTGATGCTGACCAACGACGTCTCCCATTGGTGCCGCAGTTTTCTGGCCGATCTGACGGCTTGAACGTCACTCGCCCCAGGGCCAGCCGTATTGCGGCTGGCCGGGGATCCAGCCGCGGCGCGGGGCACGGTCGCTTTCCACCGTCCAGCCGTCGCGCGAGCAGCTGTAGATGATCGCCGAGCCGGCGCGGCGGTCGTAAAAATCCCGCCGCCACATCAGCCGCTCATCGATCTCGCTGCTGCAATCATAACCGTCCCCAGGACTTTTCAGCGTCGTCTTGGGCTGGTGGACGCCCGGCAGGTCGCGGTAGGGGCTGGCCTGCTCGATGGCGCCGGCGCTGAAATCCGTCGCCGCCGCCGGGAAAGCGACCATCAGCATCAGGGGCGCGAGGAAAGCAAGGCGGTTCATGGGGCATCGTCCGAAATCATGTCTGTCGCCTGTATATAGGATGCCGGCCGGCGACCCAAAACGCACAGTCGCGTGATCATGTGGTTACAACTGCGGACGGCGATAGGCGGTCGGCTGGGCATAGAGCCAGCCGATACGCTCGACGGCTGCGTCGAAGTTTTCGCGCGCGACCGTCATGGTGTGGCCGTTGGCATGCAGCAGCGTTTCCGCATCCTCCATCAGCCCGACATGGCCCTTCCAGAAGACGAGATCGCCGCGCCGCAGCGCCGCCCGGTCGATTTCCTGCGTGAAAAAGGCGTGCTGCATGTCGGAATCGCGCGGGATCGCCCGGCCGGTCATCGCCATGGCCATCTGCACCAAGCCGGAGCAATCGATGCCGAAGCCGGAACGGCCGCCCCAGAGATAGGGCGTTTCCAGGAAACGCACGGCGATCTCCAGCGGATCGTTGGACGGAAACTGTCCTATGGGCAGGCAATGAGAAGCTATAACGGCGCCGCCTTCGGCGAGCAGAACATAGCGCGTGCCGCGCGTTTCCGCCTCGCCAGAGATGGTGAGCCGGCTCCCCATCGAAATCGCCCGTCCGCCGGGCAGGCGCAGGTCGGGGCCGGGATAGATGAAGGTCCTGGCGGCCACGACGTGATGCGTGGGGGCAAGCGGCGCGGACAGCACCGCCTCCGGCAGATAGCCGACATAACCATCAGCCGCCGCCTTGACCCAGGCCCAGCCTTCCTTGCGGTCGAAGACGCTAACGGTCTCCCCCAACAACAGCTCGGTATCGATGCCGGCGCTTTCCTCGGGGCGCGGGCGCAGCGGGACGGTTGGCGCGGCAATCCGCGCCTGCTCGCCCAGCGCGAAACGCCCGGCCTCGACCCGGCCCTCCAGCGCCGCTTCGGCGAGATCGTTGCGATAGGCGAAGAGGCGTCTGTCCAGCATGGTCTTTGTCCGTCTGTTACCGCAGGCTGCGGCGGATGTGGTGGTAGAGCGCGCGGATCGCCTGTGCCTCGCCGCCGACCGGCGAATGCGGCCGTTCCGCCTGCGCCCAGCCGAAGATGTCGAAATGCACCCAGCTCTTTGTACGGGTCACGAAACGCTTGAGGAACAGCGCCGCCGTGATCGACCCCGCCATGCCGCCGGCCGGCGCATTGGTCAGATCTGCAATGCGGGCGGAGACGTCCTTGTCATACCCCATGTAGAGCGGCATGCGCCACATCGGATCGTCGGTCTCCAGGCTTGCCTCGTGCAGATCCTCGGCCAGGGGATCGTCGTCGGTGAAGAAGGGTGGCAGGTCGGGGCCGAGCGCCACGCGCGCCGCGCCGGTCAATGTCGCCATGTCGACCAGCAGATCGTTTTCCTCCTCGTCGGCATAGGCCAGCGCATCGGCGAGAATGAGGCGTCCCTCGGCATCGGTATTGTCGATCTGCACCGTCAGGCCCTTGCGGCTGCGATAGATGTCGCCCGGGCGGAAGGCATTGGCCGAGATCGAGTTTTCGACCACGGGGATGATGACACGCAGATCGACCTTCAGCTTGGCGTCCATGATCATCAACGCCAGGCCCATGACGTTGGCGGCCCCACCCATGTCCTTCTTCATCAAGAGCATGGAGGCGGCAGGCTTGATGTCGAGGCCGCCGGTATCGAAGCAGACGCCCTTGCCGACCAGCGTGATGCGCTTGTGGCCCTTCTTGCCCCAGCGCAGCTCTAGGAGGCGCGGCGCATCCGCGCTGGCGCGGCCGACGGTATGCACCAGCGGGAAATTGCGCTCCAGCAGTTCGGCGCCGGTGATGACGCTGGTCTCGGCGCCGTAATGGGCGGCGAGCGCCCGGAAGGCGGCTTCGAGCTGGGCCGGGCCCATGTCGTTGGTGGGCGTATTGATCAGGTCGCGGGCGAGGAAGACGCCGGCGAGCTGCCGCTTGATGTCGGTGGCGTCGGCATCCTGCGGAATCAGCAAGGTCGGCCCGGCCGGCTTCTCGGCCTTGTAGCGGTCGAAGCGATAGCTGCCGAGGCCGAAACCAAGCGACAGGCGGTTGGCGGTCAGCGGCGCGGTTTCGATGTGCCATTCTCCGGCCGGCAGGCTGCGCGCCAGCTTGCCGGTGAGAAAGGGTGATTCGGAGGGGTTCCTGCCGAGTCCGAACAGCGCGCCGCCGAGATGGCCGTCGCTGGTGGGAATGAGCAGCAACGAGCCGGCATCCGCCTTGTAGCCGGACTTGTGGGCCCAATCGAGCGCCACGGGATCGATGGTCCCGGTCTCGATATGGGCCGGCGTGACCGCGAAGATCGGCAGGGTCTTGCCCGCCTTGGCCGCGAACGGAGAGGGTCTTTCGGTATATTGATAGGGAGCCATGGTCACCTTCGGGGCAGTCGCTGGAATCGGTCCATTAACACTCTGTTAGGGTTAACAGATTATTGCTGGAACGAAGGTTGCGTCACCGGATTCGCCCGGACGGCGCGAAATCAGCAGGATAAAGCGGCATGGAACTCCCCTTCTTGACCGGCGGCAAGACCCGCACCATCCTTTTTCGCTCCACGACGGCCGCGCTGATGGCGTTTGCGCTGACGGCATGCAATTCCACGCCCAGGGACCGGCTGACCACGGGTTCGGTTCCGATCGCCGGCAAGCCGGTCGAACAGATGAGCGCGCCGGAGCTCACCCGCGCCGCCGAGAGCGTCGGCCAGCGATACGACAAGAATCCGAAGGACAAGTCCGTCGGCATGACCTATGCCAACATCCTGCGCATGAGCGGCAAGAACGGCCAGGCGCTGTCGGTGATGCAACAGGTGGCGATCGCCAATCCGACCGACCGCGAGGTGCTGGCCGCCTACGGCAAGGCGCAGGCTGCCGCCGGCCAGCTCGAACAGGCGCTCGGCACCATCGGGCGGGCGCAAACGCCTGATCGCCCCGACTGGCGGCTGAAATCGGCCGAAGGCGCGATCCTCGACCAGCTCGGCCGCTCCAACGAGGCGCGCGCCCGCTACCGCGATGCGCTCGACACCCAGCCGAACGAACCCTCGGTGCTGTCCAATCTCGGCATGTCCTATGTGCTGACCGGCGACCTGCGCACCGCCGAAACCTATCTGCGCCAGGCCTCGCAGCAGCCGGGCGCCGACAGCCGCGTGCGCCAGAACCTCGCCCTCGTCGTCGGCCTGCAGGGCCGTTTCGACGAGGCCGAACAGATCGCGCGTCGCGAACTTTCGCCACAGCAGGCCGATGCCAACGTCGCCTATCTGCGCGGCATGCTTTCCCAGCAGAACGCCTGGGCCAAGCTCGCCGCCAAGGACGGCAAGGCGTTGGACAACGGCACCAACTGATCCCCTCATCCAGGGCGTACAATTCGCAGAGTCAGTTTCTCTGCAGGGCGAGATGCGCACCCAGCCCGACAAGGATAGTGCCGCCGGCCCGCTGCACCAGTCTCTGCGCCATGCTGGATTGCTTCAGCCTCTCGACGACCAGCCCCGCAAGCAGGACGCTGACAATGTCGGCGAAGGTGAAGACGGCATTTACCATCGTCCCGAGAACGGCGAACTGGATCCAGAGAGGAAAGCCGGCGGCGCCATCGACGAACTGAGGCAGGAAGGCCATGAAAAAGATCGCGGTTTTCGGGTTCAATACTTCGACCGCGATGCTTTCGAGGAATGCTTTGCGCGGCGACTTGCCCGCTCCGGCGGCCAACCCGTCCACACGCGTATCCCGCGTCCTGAAAAGCGAAACGCCGAGCCAGATCAGATAAACGGCACCTGCCAGCTTGACCAACATGTAGGCCACGGGGATGGCATGGAAGAGGACGGACAATCCCGCCGCAGCCGCGACGATGTGGCCATAGGCGCCGATATGAATACCGAGGACGGCCATCAACCCGGCCTTGCGCCCTCCCACCATCGTCCGGGCTGCCGCATAGAGCATCGCCGGGCCTGGAATGAAGGCAAAAACGGCGGTCGTCACCACGAATGCAAGCAGGATATCAGCCGTTGGCACTCATCCACTCCCTCTTTGAGTTGAGAGCGACGTTATAGCATCCCGCAGCAAAACTCGCGCATAAAGTGAGAGCCCTGCGATACAGGTTCCTAGAGCATTTCCGGTGCCGGCCTCAGAAACTGTCGGCGACCTGAATGCCGGCCGGACCGAGAATGACGGCGATGAGGACCGGCAGGAAGAACAGGATCATCGGCACGGTCAGCTTCGGCGGCAGGGCTGCGGCCTTCTTTTCGGCTTCGTTCATACGCTCGTCGCGGCTTTCCTGGGCGAGAACGCGCAGCGCCTGGGCGACGGGCGTGCCGTAGCGGTCGGCCTGGATCAGGGCCTGGGTCACATTCTTGACCTGATCGAGCTGGGTGCGGTTGGCGAGGTTTTCCAGCGCTTGGCGGCGATCGGGCAGGAAGGACAGTTCCGCCATGGTCAGCACCATTTCCTCGGCGAGCGGCGGCGATTGTTCGGCCATTTCCTCCGAGACACGGCGCATCGCCGCCTCCATGGAGATACCGGATTCGACGCAGATCAGGATGAGGTCCAGCGCATCCGGCCAGGCGCGCTTGATCGAATGCTGGCGCTTCTGCTTGCGGTTGCGCACATAGAGATTGGGCGCATAGAAGCCGATATAGGCGATGACGGTGGTCGCCAGGATGCGGGTTCCCATCGGCTTTTGCCCGAGATTGCCGAGCACGAAGATCCAGACGATCGCCAGCCCGAGGAACAGGAAGGGCAGCAGGAAACGGCAGAGCAGGAAAACGTTCAGCGCGTTCTGCGAGCGCAGGCCCGCGGCACGCAGATTGTTGACCGTCTGTTCGTCGACCAGCGCCTTGCGCAGGTTGAAGCGCTCGACGAACTGGTGAACCTGCTGGCTCTTCTGCTGGCGCAGCGAACCCTTGCCGACATTGACATTCAGCGCCGCGCGCTCGCGGGCGCGGATCATGTCGCGCTCCAGCGCCACCGTCTTCATGCGCTTGCCGAGATCGCCGCGCTCCAGATAGGGCATGGCCAGCGTATAGAACGAGGCAAACACCGCGATGGCGACAAGCACCGCGATGATCAAGGTCGGGTCGGTCAGTTTGGCGGCAAGCTCCATGGCGGGGATTCCTTCCGGTCAGATATCGAAACTGACCATGTTCTTCATCACGAAGATGCCGATCGACATCCAGATCCCGGAAATGCCGAGGATGAGGTGACCGCGCGGATCGGTGAACAGAATCATGATGTAGGCTCAGGACCTATTAATTTGGATTGAGATTTGATTTACGGTTTCTGGAAGGAGACCGTGATGAGTGATTTGTTTTTGCTGAGCGAACGCCAGATGGCTCGTATTGCACCACATTTTCCGCTGGCACATGGTGTTCCCCGCGTCGATGATCGTCGTGTCGTCAGCGGGATTGTCTACGTTATCAAGCACGGCTTGCAGTGGAAGGACGCGCCGAAAGACTACGGGCCGCACAAGACACTCTATAACCGTTTCCTCCGCTGGAGCCGCCTTGGCGTATTCGACCGTATCTTCGCGGCGCTGGCTGGAGAAGGTTCCAGGCCCGAGGGCATCATGATCGACGCCACACACCTGAAAGCACATCGCACGGCAGCAAGCTTGCTCAAAAAGGGGATGTTCCCCGTCGTATCGGGCGAACCAAAGGCGGACTGAACTCCAAACTGCATACCGTCTGCGATGGTGAGGGGCGCCCGATCATTATGCTGCTCAGCGAAGGTCAGATGAGCGACCACAAGGGCGCGCGTCTCGTGCTGGATGCTTTGCCACCAGCCAGGACGCTGATTGCCGACAGGGGCTATGACAGTAAGCCATTCCGGGAAGCTTTGCAGGCAAGGGGCATTGAACCCTGCATCCCCTCCAGCCGAAGCAGGAAGGTTCCATATCCCTACGACACGGCGCTCTACAAACAACGCCACAAGGTCGAGAACCTCTTCGTCAAACTCAAGGACTGGCGGCGCATCGCAACACGCTACGACCGATGCGCTCATACCTTCTTCTCAAGCATATGCATCGCAGCAGCCGTCATCTTCTGGCTCTGATTTAATGAGTCCTGAGCCTAGAATTTCTGCGGCGCTGATCTCGGCGACCGGCCGCGCGCCAAGATCGTTCATGGCAAGGCTCAGGAGCCATTCTTTCTTCTCTTGTGTCGTCTTTGCTTTTCCCTCTTTGGCGACTTTTTGCATAAATTCGTCGGCCACCGCTTTGAAGGTCATGGCGTTGCTGTGGCGCTTTGCGATTTTTTCCAGCTTCGCGTGCTGCGAGGGATCGACCTGTTTCGCAAGAAGCGCTTTCGCTTCCTCACGCCTTTTTCGCGCATCAGCGAGGGTGACGGCGGGATAGCTTCCAAAGGCTAATGTTTTCTGCTTGCCCTCAAATCGATAAGCCATTCGCCAATGCTTTGACCCCGAAGGGGTGACCAGCAGGAATAGGCCGCCGCCGTCGCTGAGCTTTTTTTGGCTGTCGGGCTTTTTGATCGCCTTTATGGCGGTGTCGGTTAGCGCCACTGTTGGTATCGCTCCCACGCAGTATGTTGGCATCGTTGTGATGCCAACAAAGGTACCAACAAAACTGCTGGATGCAACGGGACGAGCCTGGACAATCAAAAACAAAAAGGCCCGGTTTCCCGGGCCTTTTGAAGTACCTAAGCGCCCTGTTGGACAACCTAGGTTATGAAATTGGTGCCCAGAAGAGGACTCGAACCTCCACACCCTTGCGAGTACCAGCACCTGAAGCTGGCGCGTCTACCAATTCCGCCATCTGGGCGACGAGGAGCGATGTACGGGGCTGGGCGGCGGAAGTCAACGGGGTTTTTGAAGTTTTTGTTTCAAACCTCGAAAAAAATGTCAGATGGCCCCACCGACCCATGTGCGGATAAGGTCAAGGCCCTGTTTCAGCAGAGCTTTTGCCGCTTCCGGGGTTTCCGCTTCCACGTAGCAACGCATCTCCGGCGCATTGCCGGAGGGGCGAAAATGGATGATCCGGCCGTCCTCGAGCGCGATTCGCAACCCGTCGATGTCGCTCTTGCCCGCGACCTTGCCGATGGGGGCGAGAAAGGAGGCGAGATTGGCGTCGGACGCGCGCAGATGCGCCATCACTGCCGCGCTTTTTTCGACGGCGAAGTTCTCCAGGCGGTCGGCATCGGCGAAGGGCAGGCGGTGGTTGCCGGCAATCTCCGAGAGCGGCTTTTTCGCCTGCGCGGCCGCCGAAAGCACGGCCAGCACTGGTAGCACGCTGTCGCGGGTCGGCAGCGGATCGAGGCTATGGCCGTTGACCTCAAAGGCGGAAGCGGTCAGCAGCCCGCCATTGGCCTCGAAACCCATGACCTTGGCGCGGCCTTCGGCCAGGGCCTCGTTCATGCCGGCGATGACGAAAGGCGAGCCGACCCTGGTACGTATCACCGAGAAGCTGCCGGCCTTTTCCAGCCCCGAATTGGAGGTCACCGGCGTCACCGCCACGCCGGCATCGAGGAAAATGGCAGTCATCAGGCCGAGCAGGTCTCCGCGCAGCGGCGCGCCGGTTTCGTCGGCGAGCAGCGGCCGGTCGCCGTCGCCGTCGGCGGAGACGATGGCGTCGAGCCTGTGCTCGGTGGCCCAGTCCCGCAGCAGCGTCACGGTCTCTGCCGAGACGGCTTCGGTATCGACCGGGATGAAATTCTCCGAACGGCCGAGTGGTACGACCTCGGCGCCGTACTGGGAGAGCACTTCAACGAACAGGTCGCGCGCCACGGTGCTGTGCTGGTAGACGCCGATCTTCAGGCCGGCCAACGCCTGTTCCGGCAGGAGGGCGCGGTTACGGGCGCAGAATAGCTCCATGACGGCCACCGCTGCATCTTCGCCGCGGCCAGGCGTCGCGTCGACTGCGGTCTCGCCCTCAGCGAGTTCGCCGGCCTTGGCGCTGATCGCCGCTTCGTCCTGCTTGTCGATCTCGCCGTCCGGGCGATAGAACTTGATGCCGTTGCGGTCTGCAGGGATATGCGAGCCGGTGATCATGATTGCCGCTGCCTTGCGGCTCATGGCGTAGAGCGCCAGCGCCGGCGTTGGGACCGCGCCGCAATCGACCGGCGTGAAGCCGGCGCGCGCCAGCGCCCCGAAACAGGTTGCGGCGATCTCCGGGCTCGACTCGCGAAAATCGCGGCCGACGAAGATCGGATCGCCGGCACGCGCCCGGCCGCTTTCCAGGAGCACGCGCGCGAAGGCGGTGACATACAGCGCCGTCGCCTTGCCCTTGAGATCGACGGAAAGGCCGCGCAGGCCGCTGGTACCGAATTTCAGGCTCACGGAAGGACTCCCAATATGCATTGTGCCGCGTTGGCCGCAAGCAGCGGGAGGCATCGAGCCGCCGTCGCGCCCGCGACATCTGCTCTATGTATAGGGGATTTCCGCTGTTGTCGCTGCCGGGAAATCAGCTTTCCAGGTTGACGCGGTCGGTATGGCCGAGATCGCGGCCGGGCTCGATGATGTCGCGCACCCGCTGCTTCAGTTCCTTCGGGCCGGGAAAGCCGCCGTCGCGCTTGCGCTCCCAGATCAGCTCGCCGTTCACCCGGATTTCGAAATTGCCGCCGGTGCCGGGCAGCAGCGCCACTTCGCCAAGCGAATCGGCGAAGGTGGAGAGCAGTTCCTGCGCCATCCAGGCGGCGCGAAGCAGCCAGTTGCATTGCGTGCAGTAGAGGATGGTGATGCGCGGCTTGTCGGTCATGACGGTCTCCATTTCATGTTTTTTCCAGCTTTATGCGCACCACCGGATAACGACAACAGCGGCTCACGAAAAATTCAACTGAAATAGTCATGTTTTGATCGGGTTATGGATTGCCATTCCGGCCGCGGCCCGCAGATCTGCCGCCATTCGCTTTTCAAGCGTATTTCCAAGGACAGCTCAAGGAGACGACATGACCGAACCCCGCCTGATCATCCCCGCGCTCGGGTCTCTCTATGCCGGCCTGCGCACGCCGATGGAAACGCTGCTGCGGCTTGCCGCCGGTGCGCTGCTCGCCGTCCATGGCTATGGCAAGATCATCAATCCCTTCGGGGCCGTCGATATGGTGCAGGGCCTTGGCTTCTATCCCGGCGTTTTCTGGTCGCCGCTGCTGTCGGCCACCGAATTCTTTGGCGGCATCTTTCTCGCCCTCGGTTTCCTGACGCGGCCGGCGGCATTGGCCGCATCGATCGTCCTGCTCGTCACCGTCTATGCCCATGGCTTTGCCTGGGGTGACGGATTGGCGGGAGCGGAGAAATCGGTCCTCTGGGCGGCGATTACCCTGTATTTCGCCGTGCGCGGCGCCAATGCCTGGTCCGTCGATGCTCGGATCGGCCGGCAGTTCTGACAGGACCCTTGAACCTTGCGCCGGGACATGGTCTTGTCCCGGCGTGAAAGACAGCAGGGAGTGTGGCGATGCGCGTTGCGGTGGTTGAAAATACGCTTGTATCGAGTCTGGGGCAGGTCGGTGTGGCGCTGCAAGAGGCCGGCGCGGAACTGACGATCTTCCAGCCCTGGAAGGGTGGCGAACTGCCGCAAGACCCTGATGCGTTCGATGGGCTCGTCGTGCTCGGCGGCGAGCAGAGCGCCATCGACGACCACACCCATCCTTATCTGCCGCAACTGGCCGAGGTCATGCGCCACTTCGGCGATGCCGGCAAGGCGGTGCTCGGCATCTGTCTCGGTTGCCAGATTCTGGCGCGCGGCTATGGTGGCGACAACCTGCTCGGCCAGACGCCGGAATTCGGCTGGTTTGACGTCGCGCTGACGCCGGAAGGTGCTGCCGATCCGGTTCTGGCCGCCGCCGCACAGGATTTTTCGATTTTCCAGTGGCACAGCGATACCTTCACCCTGCCGTCGCAAGCAGTGCATCTGGCCTCGAGCCCGGCGGCCTCCGCCCAGGCTTTCCGCATCGGTCGCGCCGCCTATGGCACCCAGTTCCATTTCGAAGCCAGCCGCGACGTGGTCGAGGATTGGCGTCAGAAGTTCCCCGACATGATGGAAGTTTGCCGACCCGGCTGGCTGGAGGAGCATCGCGACCTGGCACAGGTCCATGGCCCCGCCGCTGACGCTACCGGTCTGGCGCTGGCTCGCGCCTGGGTCCGGCAGATCGAGGTCGCGGAGCGTTCCGAAAGGCCGGAATTGCTGGCTGGCGAATAACAAGCAAAGCCGCCCGGCAGACTCGGGCGGCTTTTCCATTTAAGATCGACCACTCAGGCCCGCAGCGTGCCGCCGGTCGTCTTGGTGACGTTGCCGACGATCTTTGCCGTCAGCACGTCGAAATCGTCGTCGGTGAGGGTCTTTTCGACTGGCTGAATCACCACTTCGATGGCGACCGACTTCTTGTCGGCGCCAAGCGATGCTCCCTCGAACACGTCGAAGACATTGACGGCGACGATCAGCTTGCGGTCGGCGCTCGCGGCGGCCTTGAGGATGGCGCCGGCTTCCACCGTGCGGTCGACGACGAAGGCGAAGTCGCGCTTGACCGCCTGCAGGGCGGAGAGATCGAGCGCCGGCTTGGTGCGGGTGGCTTTCCGCTTCGGCTCCTGCATGGCGTCGAGATAGACCTCGAAGCCGCAGAGCGCGCCTGTCACGTCGAGGGTTTCGAGCGCGCGCGGGTGGAACTCGCCAAAAGTGCCGAGAACGATCTTCGGGCCCATCTTGATCGTTCCGGAGCGGCCGGGATGATACCAGCCGGGCGCGCCGCGTTCGATCTGGACATTGGCCATCGGCACGCCGCAGGCTTCGATCACCGCCAGCGCATCCGCCTTGGCGTCGAAGACGTCGACCGGCTTGCCGCCGCCGCGCGTGGCGTTCGACCACAAGCGGCCGGCGCCGTTCAGCGAGGCGGTGCCGCGACGGATGCCGCCGGCGACGCGCCGCTGCGCCTCGGGCGTATCGCCCTCATAGGTGCCGGAGACTTCGAAGATCGCCACGTCGCCATAGCCCTTGTCGGCATTGCGCTGCGCGGCCGAAAGCAGGCCCGGCAGCAGCGACGGGCGCATGTCGGACATGTCGGCGGCAATCGGGTTGGCGAGCTTGAGCGCCGGCTGACCGCCGCCGAAAAGCTTGGCATGGGCTTCCGGGATGAAGGACCAGGTGACGGCCTCCAGCATGCCGCGCGCGGCCAGCGCCCGCTTGGCGGTGCGGGTGCGGATCTGCAGCGTCGTCAGGATCTTGCCGTTGACGGAAGACAGCTTTTCCAGCGGCGTCGGACGGATGTTGTCGACGCCATGGATACGCAGCACTTCCTCGACCAGATCGGCCTTGCCGTCGACATCCGGCCGCCAGGAGGGCACGCCGACCGACAGCGTCTCGCCTGCGCCGCCGACGGCAAAGCCGAGACGGGTCAGGATGTCGGCGCTCTCGGCGCGGTCGATATCGAGGCCGGTGAGGCGCTTGACCTCGGAGACCGGGAAGGGGACGATTTTCGTCTGGTGGCCCTGATAACCGACGACATCGGCCCTGGCGGCGGTGCCACCGCAGAGTTCCAGCACCAGTTCGGTGGTGCGCTCCAGGCCCGGGACCATGTATTCCGGATCGACGCCGCGTTCGAAGCGATAACGCGCATCGGTGATGATGCCGAGCGTGCGGCCGGTGCGGGCGACGTTCATCGGATCCCACAGCGCCGATTCGATCAGCACGTCGGTGGTGTTCTCGTCGCAGCCAGAATGCTCGCCGCCCATGATGCCGCCGATGGATTCGACGCCATTGTCGTCGGCGATGACGACGTTGGCGGGGCCGAGCTTGTATTCGCGCTGGTCGAGCGCCAGCACGGTCTCGCCCTCATGCGCGCGGCGGACGGTCAGGTTGCCCTTGACCTTGGCGGCGTCGAAGACATGCATCGGCCGGCCCTGGTCGAAGGTCATGTAGTTGGTAATGTCGACCAGCGCGTTGATCGGACGCAGGCCGATGGCAATTAGCCGCTGCTGCATCCAGCGCGGGCTCGGGCCGTTCTTGACGCCGCGCACGAGGCGCAGCGCAAAGCCGGGGCAGAGCGCTGCGTCGTCCAGATCGATGACCACCTTGGTCGGGGTCTCGCCCTCGACCGGGAAGGACGGTGCCTTGACGTCCTTGAGGCGGCCGAGGCCGGAGGCGGCGAGATCGCGGGCGATGCCGCGGATCGAGGTGCAATCCGGCCGGTTCGGCGTCAGGTTGATCTCGATGACCGGATCGTCGAGGCCGGCATAGGCGGCAAACGACGTGCCGATGGGCGCATCGGCCGGCAGGTCGATGATGCCGTCATGGCTGTCGGAAATGTTGAGTTCCTTTTCCGAGCACATCATGCCGCGGCTTTCGACGCCGCGGATGGTGCCGACCGCCAGCGTCACGTTGATGCCGGGCACATAGGTGCCGGGGGCGACAAAGGCGCCGACGAGGCCCTCGCGGGCATTCGGCGCGCCGCAGACGACCTGCACCGGTTCGCCGCTGCCGGTATCGACTTTGAGAACCCGAAGACGATCGGCCTGCGGATGCTTTTCGGCGGCGATAACGCGGGCGATGACGAAAGGCTTGTACAGCGCCTTGTCATCGACATCCTCGACTTCGAGGCCGATGGCCGTCAGCCGCTCGCAGATCTCGGTGAGTGAGGCATCGGTTTCCAGGTGATCCCTGAGCCAGGAGAGCGTGAATTTCATGGGTTTTCTCCTTGGATGCCGGTTAGGCGCTGAGGCCGCCGAACAGGGTCGGCATGTCGAGCGGGCGGAAGCCGTAATGCGTCATCCAGCGGACGTCGGCGTTGAAGAAGTCGCGCAGGTCCGGCATGCCGTATTTCAGCATGGCGATGCGGTCGAGACCCATGCCCCAGGCAAAGCCCTGGTATTCGTCGGGATCGAGCCCGCCGGCGCGCAAGACGTTCGGATGCACCATGCCGCAGCCGAGGATCTCCATCCAGTCCGTGCCTTCGCCGAACTTGACGATCGGGCCGGAGCGGTCGCACTGGATGTCGACCTCGAAGGACGGCTCGGTGAACGGGAAGAAGGACGGGCGGAACCGCATGGTCACCGAGGGCACTTCGAAGAAGGCCTTGCAGAATTCCTCCAGAACCCAGCGCAGATGGCCGACGGTCGCGGTCTTGTCGACGACGAGGCCCTCGACCTGATGGAACATCGGCGAATGGGTGGCGTCGGAATCCTGGCGATAGGTCTTGCCGGGAATGATGATGCGGATCGGCGGCTTCTGCGCCTCCATGGTGCGGATCTGCACCGGCGAGGTGTGGGTGCGCAGAAGCTTGCGCGCGCCGGTCTCGTCGGCATTGAAGAAGAAGGTGTCGTGCATCTCGCGGGCAGGATGGCCCTCGGGGAAGTTCAGCGCCGTAAAATTGTAATAGTCGGTCTCGACGTCAGGGCCTTCGGCGATGGAGAAACCCATGTCGCCGAAGATGGCGGTGATCTCGTCGACGATCTGGCTGATCGGATGGATGCGGCCGCGTTCGGCAGGCGAGGTGCGCACCGGCAGGCTGACATCGACGGTCTCGGCTTCGAGGCGGGCGGCGATGGCCGCATCCTTCAACGCGCCCTTGCGTGCGGCGATCGCTTCCGTGATCTCGGTCTTCAACGCGTTGATGGCGGCGCCGCGCGTCTGGCGCTCTTCCGGCGACATGGCGCCGAGCGTCTTCAGGAGGTCGGAGACGGAGCCCTTCTTGCCGAGGGCGCCGACACGGACGGCCTCGATCGCCGCTTCGTCGCCGCTTTCGGCAATCTCCGCCAGAAGCGAGGTTTTCAGGTTTTCCAGATCGGACATTGTCATTTCCGTTCGATTTTTGGCGGGATCAGGAGGCGGAGCATTTCCAGTGAAAGCAAGCCAAAGAAAAACCCG
Organism: Hyphomicrobiales bacterium; assembly: GCA_017305935.1. Taxonomy (GTDB): domain Bacteria; phylum Pseudomonadota; class Alphaproteobacteria; order Rhizobiales; family Rhizobiaceae; genus Metarhizobium. The sequence continues at coordinate 105,129 of JAFKJU010000033.1, forward strand.
CGCCAGCCCAAACCAGCGCGGGTTTCCCGAATTCAATCAGCGTGTGAGCCGTGGGAAGCGCTGGTTAACGAACCGCGCTTTCAAACTCGTTGGCCGTACCGGCATCCTTGAGATAGGCGAGCGCCTGCTTGGAAGCATCGACGAGAGCGCCGAAGGCTGCCGGTTCATGGATGGCCATGTCGGACAGAACCTTGCGGTCGACTTCGATGCCGGCCTTGTTGAGGCCGTCGATGAAGCGGCCGTAGGTCAGGCCGAATTCGCGCACGGCGGCGTTGATGCGCTGGATCCACAGGGCGCGGAAGTTGCGCTTCTTGGCGCGGCGGTCGCGCGTCGCGAACTGGCGCGAACGGTCGACGGCAGCCTTGGCGGCGCGGATGGTGTTCTTGCGACGGCCATAAAAGCCCTTGGCGGCCTTCAGCGTCTTCTTGTGCTTGGCATGGGCGGTAACGCCGCGTTTTACACGTGCCATATCATGATCTCCTTACAAACTGTTCCGATATGCCTGAAGTCTCAGAGACCGTTCGGCAGATAGTTCTTGATGACCTTCTTGCCATCGGGCTCGGCCAGAACCATCGTGCCGCGGGCATCGCGGATGAACTTGTTCGTACGCTTGATCATGCCGTGGCGCTTGCCGGCGGCGGCAGCCAGGACCTTGCCGGTCGCGGTGATCTTGAACCGCTTCTTGGCGGCAGACTTCGTCTTCATCTTGGGCATTTTGCTACTCCGTTGTTTTTAATCGAGCCGGCTGACGAGGCCGAAACTCAAGCATAAGAACGGCCACGGCATGCCCTGCCGGACCGTTCGGACGGGCGCTTATAACCGCGCTTGCCCGAAAGTTCAACCGGCCCGGCCAAGGAATCTTGAATGTGGGACCGGAAAACAAAAAGCCGCCCCGAGGGACGGCTTCGTCATGCGCCGGCGAAGCGGAAAATCACTTCGGCGCGAGCACCATCATCATCTGGCGTCCCTCGAGCTTCGGCTCGGCTTCCACCTTGGCGATGCCAAGCGTATCTTCCTTGACCTGAAGCAGGAGCTTGAGGCCGAGTTCCTGGTGGGCCATTTCGCGGCCGCGGAACTTCAGCGTCACCTTGACCTTGTCGCCCTCTTCGAAGAAGCGGTTCATGGCCTTCATCTTCACCTCATAATCATGGGTGTCGATGTTCGGGCGCATCTTGATTTCCTTGACCTCGACGATCTTCTGTTTCTTGCGCGCTTCGGCCGCTTTCTTCTGCGTCGAATACTTCAGCTTGCCGAGATCGAGGATCTTGCAGACAGGCGGTTCTGCGTTGGGAGAGATCTCCACGAGATCGAGACCCGCCTCTTCCGCCATCTTCATGGCCTGGTCAGTCGGCATCACACCGAGATTCTGGCCTTCGGCATCGATGAGCTGGACTCGCGGGATACGGATTTCCCTGTTGGCGCGCGGCCCCTCTCTCACGGGGGCATCGGCTTTGAAAGGTCTGCGAATGGTCGTATTCTCCGGTTTATAGGGTCGAAATGCGGCGGCCCAAACGGCCTGTCAACGCAGTTCGACGCCAATGTCTTGATTGCCACGGGCAAGTCAATAGCACGCTTTCACAAAAAATACACCTGCTGTAAGGCTGTGCGACCCTTCGTTTTTGCAGTGATTCATGCCTCGTTTCGGGAGTTATATATGTCGGAAGCTCATTTCCTGCCAGATGTGACGGTTCTTTCTGTCGGTGAAGGCGATTCGCGGCGCGATATCGCCATGCGCCTGCGCGCCGCGACCATAGATGGCGCGCCACTGGCGCTCGTCTGGCTCTCCGGTTACAGCTCCGACATGGAGGGCACCAAGGCGGTGGAGATGGACGCCTATGCTGCCGAAAACGGCCTTGCCGCCATCCGCTTCGATTATTCCGGGCACGGCCGCTCCGGCGGCGCCTTCACCGACGGCACCATCAGCCGCTGGCTGGAAGAGGCGCTGGCCGTGGTGCGCCATGCCGCGCCCGAACGGGTCGTGTTGGTCGGTTCATCGATGGGGGGCTGGATTGCGCTGCGCCTGCTGCAGGAACTGGGCAAGGCTGCGGGCGATGCGCAAGTCGCCGGCATGGTGCTGATCGCGCCCGCGCCCGACTTCACCGCCGAGTTGATCGAGCCCAATCTCGGCGATGCCGAAAAGGCCTCGCTCGCCGAGCGCGGCTTTTTCGAGGAGCATTCCGAATACAGTCCCGAGCCGAATATCTTCACCCGGGCGCTGATCGAGGACGGGCGCGCCAACCGCGTGCTGCAGGGCATCATCGAGACCGGCTGCCCGGTGCATATCCTTCAGGGGATGCAGGATGCCGACGTGCCCTATGCGCATGCGCTGAAGCTGGTCGAACACCTGCCGGCGGCAGACGTGGTGCTGACCCTGATCCGCGACGGCGATCATCGCCTGTCGCGCCCTCAGGACATCGAGCGCCTGCTGGGCGCCATTGCCGAAGTCGTTAACGCCGGGACGCCAGGCGTTGCAAATTAACCATATCCGTTGATGTTTCGCGTTAACGTTTTGGTAATGATTGACATCCGCCCCCTCGAAATCTTAACGTTTGCTTAACGTTTCGAGGGGCGACGCATGATGGTTGTTCAGAGTATCCGGGGGCTGGTCGTGGCATGTGTCGCCATCTTCGCCTCCACGACGATTGCGGTCACCGCCCCGGCGCAGAACGCATCCATGGTGACCGGCGGCGTCACCTCCCAGCCGATCGGCCACTACGAATTCTGCCAGCGCCATCCCGACGAATGCAAGATCCGCACGCGCCCCGCTGCAGCGCCGCGCATCACCGAATATGGCTGGACACTGGTGCGCAAGATCAACATGGAGGTCAACAAGGCGATCACGCCGATGACCGACCAGGAGATCTATGGCCGCGACGAATATTGGGAATACCCTGTAGATGCCGGCGATTGCGAGGACTTCGTGCTGCTCAAGCGCCGGAAGCTGATGGAACAGGGCTTTTCGGCCTCCGACCTGCTGATCACCGTGGTGCGCAAGCCCGACGGCGAAGGCCATGCGGTGCTGACGCTGCGCACCTCCGAAGGCGACTTCGTGCTCGACAATCTCGAAAACGACGTCAAGCCGTGGTACGAAACCCACTACACTTTCCTCAAGCGCCAGGCGACCTTCGACACCGGCCGCTGGGTGACCATCGAGAACGGCAAGGACGTCATGGTCGGCGCGCTGCAATAAGTACTTTTATTTCAGGGATTTCATGGGGCGCGCGAGCGCCCCTTTTTTGTTCAGCCCTCTCCTGTTCAGCCATTGCCGATCAGGATACCGGCCGCCAGCACCAGCGAGCCACCCAGCACCACCTGGAACGCCGCGCGCAAGAACGGTGTTTCCATGTAGCGGTTCTGGATGAAGGCGATGACCCAGAGTTCGACGAAGACGACCACGGCGGCGATCGCCGTCGCCGTCCAGAAATGCGGGATCAGATAGGGCAGGGCATGGCCGAGGCCGCCGAGCGCGGTCATGATGCCCGAGGCAAGGCCGCGCCGGATCGGCGAGCCGCGGCCGGAAAGCTTGCCGTCGTCATGGGCGGCTTCCGTGAACCCCATGGAGATGCCGGCGCCGACCGAGGCCGAGAGGCCGATCAGAAACGTCTGCCAGGTATCCTGCGTGGCGAAGGCGGCGGCGAAGATCGGCGCCAGCGTCGAGACCGAGCCGTCCATCAGCCCGGCCAGGCCCGGTTGCACATAGGTCAGCAGGAATTGCCGCCGCGCCGTCTCGTCCTCATCGGCCTTGACGTCCTCGGGCGTGTGCCGGTCGCCCAGCATCCGCGCCACATCCTCATGGCCCTCCTCCGCCACCGCGAGATCGCCCAGAAGTTTTCGCGTCGCCGCATCCGAAGTCATGGCGACTGCCTCGCGATAGAAGCGGGCCGCCGTTTCCTCCATGCGCTCGGCTTCGTCGCGAATCTGCTCCAGCGACTGGTTCTGGCGCAGCCAGTCCGGCTTGCGTTCGTAGAAGCCGCGCACATGCTCGCGGCGGATCAGCGGAATACGCTCGCCGAAGCGCTGGCGATGCATGTCGATCAGCATGTTGCGATGGGTATGTTCGACCTCGGCCATGTCTTCGAACACCTTTGCGGATTGCGGATATTGCGTTCGCAACTGGTCGGCATAGGCGAGGTAGATGCGCGCGTCGTCCTCCTCGGAGGAGATCGCCAGTGCCAGGATCTCCTGTTCGGACAGGGAGGAAAACGGGCGTCTGGCGCCGGAAAACAGCCGGATGGGCATGGTGTCGCTCCAATTTAGAATAATTCTAAATTATGGCCGACGCCGCGCGGCGTCAAGCCGCATTTGACCTGACTGGCGGTCGGTGCGACAAAGAAGGGCAAAAGGACAGGACATGACCATCGAACTCAGCGGCCGAGCCGCCCATTTCGACGAGATGCGCCAGCGCGCCGAGCGCGACATGGCCGAAATCGGCGTCGACGCCGCCTTCATCGACACCCTCGTGGAAACTTTCTACCGTCGCATTCAGGCGCATCCGACGCTCGGGCCCGTCTTCGACGCGCGCCTTGCCGGCCGCTGGCCGGAGCATATGGACAAGATGAAACGCTTCTGGTCGGCCATCGCCTTCAAGAACGGCGCCTATGGCGGCAAGCCGGTCCAGGCCCATCTCGGCGTCCAGAACATGACACCGGAGCTTTTCCCGCAATGGCTGGAGCTGTTTTCGCAGACCCTCACCGAGATCGCCCCGGGCAAGGCCGCCCATGACTGGTTCATGGCGACCGCCGAACGCATCGCCAAAAGCCTGACGCTGTCGCTGTTCTACAATCCGGCGCTCGACGATCCGGCGCGCAAGACGATGTAAAAAGCAAAACGCCGGTTTTCGCCGGCGTTTTTGTTTTATTCGTCGCTCATCTTCAGCGCTGCGATAAACGCTTCCTGGGGAATTTCGACCTTGCCGAATTGGCGCATCCGCTTCTTGCCTTCCTTCTGCTTTTCCAGCAGCTTGCGCTTGCGGGTGGCGTCGCCGCCGTAGCACTTGGCAGTCACGTCCTTGCGCAGCGCCCGCACGGTCTCGCGGGCGATGACCTTGCCGCCGATGGCGGCCTGGATCGGGATCTGGAACATGTGCGGCGGGATCAGTTCTTTCAGCTTTTCGCACATGGTGCGGCCGCGCCGCTCGGCGGCGGAGCGGTGGACCAGCATCGACAGCGCATCGACCGGCTCGCCATTGACGAGGATCGACAGCTTGACGAGATCGCTCTCGCGGTAATCGGCCAGATGATAGTCGAAGGAGGCGTAGCCCTTGGAGATCGACTTCAGGCGGTCGTAGAAATCGAACACCACTTCGTTGAGCGGCAGCTCATAGGTCAGCATGGCGCGGCTGCCGACATAGGTGAGCTCGGTCTGGATGCCGCGGCGCTCCTGGCAGAGTTTCAGGATGCCGCCGAGATAGTCGTCCGGCGTCAGGATCGTCGCCTTGATCCACGGCTCGCGGAATTCCTTGATCTTGACCACGTCCGGCATGTCGGCCGGATTGTGCAGCTCCTTCTCGCTGCCGTCGGTCAGCGTCATCTGGTATACGACGGAAGGCGCGGTGGCGATCAGGTCGAGGTCGAATTCGCGGCTCAGCCGCTCCTGGATAATTTCCAGATGCAGCAGGCCAAGGAAGCCGCAGCGGAAGCCGAAGCCCAGCGCCGCCGAGCTTTCCATTTCATAGGAGAAGGAGGCGTCGTTGAGGCGCAGCTTGCCGACGGCGGCGCGCAACTCCTCGAAATCGGCGGCATCGACCGGGAACAATCCGCAGAACACCACCGGCTGCGCCGGCTTGAAGCCCGGCAGGGCTTCGGCGGTCGGGCGGCGCTCGTCGGTGATGGTGTCGCCGACACGGGTATCGGCGACTTCCTTGATCGAGGCGGTGATGAAGCCGATCTCGCCGGGGCCGAGGCTGTCGACATTGACCATCTTGGGCGTCAGCACGCCGACACGTTCGACCTGATATTTCGCGCCGGTGCCCATCATGCGGATGGTCTGGCCCTTGGAGAGAACGCCGTCGAGGATGCGCACCAGAACCATGACGCCGAGATAGGTGTCGTACCAGCTGTCGACCAGCAGCGCCTTCAGCGGTGCGTTCTCGCCGCCCTCGCTCTTCGGCGCCGGCAGGCGCTCGACGATGGCTTCCAGCACGTCGGGAATGCCCAGCCCGGTCTTGGCCGAGATCAGCACGGCGTCGGAGGCGTCGATGCCGATGACTTCCTCGATCTGCTCCTTGATGCGGTCGGGTTCGGCCGCCGGCAGGTCGATCTTGTTGAGGACGGTGACCAGCTCGTGATTGTTGTCGATCGCCTGGTAGACGTTGGCGAGCGTCTGGGCTTCGACGCCCTGCGACGCATCGACCACCAGCAGCGAGCCTTCGCAGGCCGACAGCGAGCGCGAGACTTCATAGGCGAAGTCGACATGGCCGGGCGTGTCGATGAGGTTCAGCACATAGGTCTCGCCGTTGTTCGCCTTGTAGTGCAGGCGCACGGTCTGGGCCTTGATGGTGATGCCGCGCTCGCGCTCGATCTCCATGTTGTCGAGCACCTGCTCGCTCATCTCGCGGTCGGCAAGACCGCCGGTCGACTGGATCAGGCGGTCGGCCAGCGTCGACTTGCCGTGGTCGATATGGGCCACGATCGAGAAGTTGCGGATATGGTCAAGCGGCGTGCGGGTCGAATTTGTGCTCATGGCTGCGCCATATAGCAGCGGCCAAAGCCCCCGCCTAGCCGGAACTTCGTCGCAAATCGCATAAAATGCTAGGTTTTGCCCGGATCAGCCGGCGCGCAGATCGCGGATCCAGAAGGACATCGGCTTGGGGCTCTCTTCCGCTTCGTCGAGATCGCGCCAGGTGAAGGCGGTGCGCAGCTTGGGAACGGCGCGATAGCCGCGCTTCGTCCAGAAGGCGTCGAGGGGCACATAATCCGCAGGCCGGCGCGGGTGATCGCCCGGGCGCTCGACGGCGCAGAAGGTGCAGAGATCGAGACCCAGCGCCTTGGCCTGCGCCTCGCGCCCGGCGAAGAAGGCGACGCCGACGCCCCGGCCACGATATTGCGGCAAGAGCACGCTTTCGCCGAAATAGAAGAACAGTCGCGGGTCGAGCCCGGCAGCGAGGAAGGGCGCTTTCACCTCGGCCGTCTCTCCCGCCAACGGCGTGCCGGTTGCCGCTCCCACCACGGTGTCGCCGTCGAAGGCGAGCACGAAAACCGAGCCTTCCGAGCGGGCATAGGTGGACAGATAGCCGCGCTCATAGGCAGGGTCGCCGTCGTAAAGATACGGGAAGGCGCGAAAGACGCTGATTCTCAGCCGCGCCAGGTCGTCGACATAGGGGGCGGCGTCCACGCCGGAAAAGGATTTGATTTTCAGGGCCATGAGGATTTTCACATCGGTCGGCTTTGGTTATACCCATGCCGTCGATTTGAGCAAGCATCACGCGTGTCCGGGAAGTGGGAACCGGTTTTCCGCCCGGACATGCGTCAGAACGAGGAGAGGGAGACCAGCATGACCGCCACCGAAACCATTCGCGCCTATTACGACGCCTTCAATGCGGGGGACATGGACGCCTTCCTGGCCCTGCTCACCGACGATGTCGAGCACGACATCAACCAGGGCGAACGCCAGACCGGCAAGGCTGCCTTCGCAAAGTTCATGGACCACATGAACCGCTGCTATAAGGAAACCCTGACCGACATGGTGATCATGGGCGCAGGCGACACCCGGGGTGCTGCCGAATTCATCGTCAACGGCCAGTATCTCGCCACCGACGAGGGCCTGCCGGAAGCCAAGGGCCAGACCTACAAGCTGCCCGCCGGTGCCTTCTTCGAGCTGCGCGACGGCAAGGTCGCCCGCATCACCAACTACTACAACCTCAACGACTGGATCGCCCAGGTCAACGCCTGAGCTTTTCGCGTCGTATGAACGAGAAGGCGGCCGCGTGCCGCCTTTTTCAGAATACTTGACTCCATTATAAGATCATTTAATTCTTGGATAATGGAAAATGCGGACGAAACATTCGAAAAAAATGTCGGGGAGCGCATCCGCCGCCTGCGGATCGAGCAAGCGCTGACGCTCGACCAGTTGGCCGATCGCTCCGGCGTCAGCCGGGCGATGATTTCGCGCGTCGAGCGTGGCGAGGCCAATCCGACGGCGGCGCTGCTGGCGCGGCTGTGTTCGGCGCTGAATATGACGCTGTCGGTGTTCTTTGCCGAGTCGCAGCCGGAGGTCTCGCCGCTCGCTCGTCGCGCCGCCCAGCCGGTCTGGCGCGATCCGGAAAGCGGTTATCTGCGCCGCGTGGTCGGCCCGCCCAGGGTTGGCGCACGGATCGATCTGGTCGAGGTGGAGTTTCCGCCGGGCGCAGAAGTCCTGTTTCCGGGCCGCCAGACCAACCGAAATCAATGGCAGCATGTCTGGCTGTTCGAGGGCGTCATGGAATTGACGGTCGGTGAGACGGTTCATCGGCTGGAAGCCGGCGATTGCCTGTTCATGACTGTCTGCGACGTCAAGGCGTTTCGAAACCCGGGCAAAATGCCCGCCCGTTATGCCGTGGTCATCGACCCCGGCCCCCGCTAACCCGGAGATTTGTGCATGCCCGTCGTCCGCCTTCTCAATGAGAGCCAGACCCTCGATGTCTTGGCCGATCTCAACGCCATCCTCGCCGATTGCGTCGAGGGCGGCGCGTCGGTGGGCTTCATGTCGCCATTTTCGCCTGCCGATGCCGAACCGTTCTGGCGTGGCGTTGCGGCGGCGGTCGGGCGCGGCGAGGTGCTGCTGTTCGTCGCCGAGGTCGAGGGCCGCGTGGTCGGCACGGTGCAGATCGGTTTCGCGCTGAAGCCGAACCAGCCGCACCGCGCCGATCTGATGAAGCTGCTGGTGCATCGCGTTGCCCGCGGGCGCGGCTTGTCGAAACGCCTGATGCAGGCCGCCGAAACCGAGGCGGCGCGGCGCGGGCGCAACCTGCTGGTGCTCGACACCGCCACCGGCGAGCCGGCGGAGGCGCTTTACGAAAAGCTCGGCTGGCAGCGCTCCGGCGTCATTCCCGACTATGCACTGTTCCCGGATGGCCGCTCTTGCGACACCACCGTCTTTTACAAGCGGATCGGCTGATCGCCGGCTTGCGTCCCGATTGAAAAGGACGCTAGGTTGATTTGATCAAATTTCCGGATTTTCTTTCAGCGATCAGGACGGGGAAGATATGCGCGTCATCTATTCCGAAGACCATAAATTGCGGGATGCCAAGACCGAGCTGCATGGCGGCCTGCTGGTAAAACCCTTCGAAGGCCCGTTTCGAGCCGAATGGATCCTGCAGGCCGTCGTGGAGGAAGGCTTTGCCGATGTGGTCGCGCCGCAATCCTACGGGCTGGAAACGGCTGAGAAGGTGCATGACAGCGACTACCTTTCCTTTCTCGAAACAGTCTGGGACCGCTGGGTGGCGGAAGGTTATGAAGGCGAGGTGATCCCCACCGCCATTCCCTATCGTCGCGCCCGCCAGGTCAAGCCGCGCGCCATCGACGGCCTTGTCGGCTATTATGCCAACGCCATCGAGACCGCGATCACGCAAGGAACCTACAAGGCGGCGATCTCCTCGATGAATGTGGCGCTGACTGGCGTTGACTGGATCAATGCCGGCAATCGCTTCTGCTTCTCGCTCTGCCGCCCGCCGGGCCACCATGCCGGCATCGATCTCTATGGCGGCTATTGCTTCATCAACAATGCCGCCGTCGCCGCCCAGCGTTTCCTCGATCACGGCGCGAAGAAGGTCGCGATCCTCGATGTCGATTTCCACCACGGCAACGGCACGCAGGATATTTTCTACCGGCGCGGCGACGTGCTGTTCGCCTCGCTGCATGGCGATCCCGCCGATGCCTTCCCCTATTACCTCGGCTTTGCCGACGAAAAGGGCGAGGGCGCCGGCGAGGGTTCCAATCACAACTATCCGATGCTGCCAGGCACCGCCTGGGATGTCTGGTCGCAGGCGCTCGACGATTCGCTGGCGAAGATCAAGGCTTTCGGCGCCGAGGTGATCGTGCTGTCGCTGGGCATCGATACCTTCGAGCGCGACGCCATCTCCTTCTTCAAACTGAAGACGCCAGATTACATCACCATGGGCGAGAAGATCGCCAAGGCCGGCCTGCCGGTTCTGGTCTGCCTCGAAGGCGGTTACGGCGTCCAGGAGATCGGCATCAACACCGCCAACGTGCTGAAGGGGCTGGAAGCCTGAGCCTTGTCCGACATGAAGCGGTATGGCTTCGGCGCCGGACAAGGCGGCAGGAACAGAGTCAGGGCGTGCGCGCGATTTGAGGAAAAGCGAAACCGCTCCGGCCCGTCCTGTGCGCTGACGCGGGGAGGGCGCGGATAGGTTTGTGTCCGCGCGGTCGGTGTTTGGGAGAGATGTTTTGGAAAATGCGGAAAGCGGCGCGCCCGTGAGAAACGGTCTCGCACTCGGTGCGCTCATGTGCCTGACATCCATGGTGTCGATCCAGTTCGGCGTCGCCTTGTCGGCGCCGGCAATCGCGTTGCATGGGCCGATGGGCACCGCCTGGCTGCGGCTGGCCTTCGCGTCCGCGATGCTGCTCGTGCTGGTTCGGCCGAGATTCCATCGCTACAGCCGTCGCCAATGGACGATGGCGCTGGCGCTCGGCGCGACGACGACGGTGATGAATATCTGCCTCTTCTCCGCTATGCAGCGCATTCCGCTCGGGCTCGCCGTCGCCATCGATTTTCTCGGGCCGCTGGCGGTCGCGACGCTCGGCTATGGTCTCGGCTGGCGTCTGGCATGGCCGCTTCTGGCCGGCGCCGGGGTGCTGCTTTTGTCCTATGACGGCGTCGGCTGGGTCGGAAACCTGCCGGGCGTACTGTTCGCCGGCGGCGCGGCGGTGTGCTGGGCGACCTATATTCTCCTGACCAAGAAGGTCGGCGCCGCTTTCGAAGGGCTGGACGGGCTGGCGATGTCGCTGGCGGCCGCCGCGCTGGTCGCAACGCCCTTCGGCCTCGTCCAGGGGTTGTCGGGATTGACGCTCGAAGGTGTGGCGGCGATGGTCGGCATCGCCATCCTCGTGCCGCTGATGCCCTATGCACTGGAAATGATCGCGCTCCGCCGCATGCCGACTTCCGCCTTCGGCATATTGATGAGCCTCGAGCCCGCCTTCGGGGCGTTGGCCGGCTTTCTCATCCTCGCCCAGCCGATGACCGCCTCGCAGATGGCCGGCATGGCGCTGGTCGTCGCCGCCAGCATCGGTGCGACGGCGTCGGGACGTGGCGAATAGCAGCCGGTTTCGGGTGGCGCGCGGCTGTCGCGCGCTGCTATCCTGACGCCGGCCGGGGAGGGGTGAGGATGAAGAAACCGCAATCGATGCGTGGGCTGGAGGATCTCGGCCGGGTGCGGCTGTCGCCCAATTTCTTCCTGCGCGATTTCCTGTATTCGGAAATCGCCGTCATCCACGGTATACCCAACATTCCCGACGATCCCGATCTCGCCATCGCCGCCGGCCGGAAGCTCTGCGAGGAACTGTTGGAGCCGCTGCAGGCGACATTCGGGCGCATCGCCATCCGCTCCGCCTATCGCAATGCCGCCGTCAACGAATTCGGCAACCGCAACGGCCTGAACTGCGCCTCCAATGCCGCAAGCGCCGCCGACCACATCTGGGACCGGCGCGACGCCGAAGGTTTCATGGGCGCGACGGCGACGCTCGCCATCCCGTGCGTGTGGGACCGGCGACACGAGATCGGTGGCTGGCAGGCGCTCGCCTGGTGGATCCACGATCACCTGCCCTATGCCTCGCTCTGCTTCTTCCCGAAGCTCTGGGCCTTCAACATCCAGTGGCACGAGCGCCCGCGCCGCACGATCCGCAGCTATGCCGAACCGCGCGGCCTGCTCACCAAACCCGGCATGTCCAATCACGATGGCAGTCATGCCGCGTTCTATGCCGGCTTCCCGATGCCCGGCTGCGTCAATGGCGGATCTGCTGGCGTGTGAGATCGGCGATCAGCGAGCGATAGTCGCGCACGATCGCCAGCGTCGCCCGCGCCACCACCGGTGACAGCGGCTCGTTGTGGCGGGCGGCGCGGCCGATGCGGAACACGCCCTGCATCTCGCTCGGGCTGACCTTGCCCGGAAAGCGGCGTGCGAAAATATTGGTCAGGGATGCTGTCCTATTATCCACTTTGCCCAGTTCTGCGGCACAGGCCGAAAGCAGGGCTTTCAGCTCGGCTTCGAGCGCCCGGGTGCTCCACGCTATTTCCTTGAGAGTATCGAGCATCGATTGTCCCCTCTTCGTCGTCAGTCGCGTCACGCGCATGATTATCCATGCAAGACTGGTGCCAGACTGAAGAGGCGGAGAAGGGGTGCGGCGAAGCGGCTCACGCGAGAACGCGCGCCGTGCCATACATGCCGATGGCGAAGACGGTGTGGGCGGCGAGATTGAGGATGCGCGCCCGTGTCGGATCGGGCAGGCGCGAAGCGGCCCAGCCGATGCCGAGCCCCGGCTGCAACAGGAACCAGCCGGCGGCGACCGTGAGGACGCCCCAGACGAAAGCCGGCAGGAAGGTCGGCGCCGCGAGCCAGCCCGAGCCCATGAACGCTGCCAGGAGGACGCCATAGAGGATGCCGACGGCATAATGCCCGATCCAGCCAAGCGCCAGCTCGTTGGCGAAGGGCTCGGCCTCGGCGATGGAATCGTGAAACACGCGGCCCTTCGGCAGATGCCAGAACCAGCGTCCCACCGGCGCCCAGTTCGGCAGATCATGGCCGAGAAGCTTGTGCAGCAGGATCGCCCAGAGATCCATCAGCACCGTGCCGCCGATGCCGATCAGAGCGCCGCGCCAGAGAATGTCAGCCATGCCCATTTCATAATACCCCAATGCTCAATACCCGAGCGCCAGCCCGTCCTTGCGATGGTCGGTCGCGCCGAGCAGCACGCCACGCCCATGGTCCATCCAGATCGCCTGGCAGGAGCCGAGCGGTTCGTCGGCCCACTCCACCTGGTGCCCGCGCTTTTCGAGATCGGCCTTGACTGCTTCGGAATAGGTGGTTTCCAGCGACAGCGTGCCCTCGAAGGCGAAGCTGCGCGGCAATTCGCTCGCCTCCTGCGGATCGAGGCCGCGATCGAGCATGGCCGAGAGCACATGAGCATGGCCGACCGCCTGGTATTGCCCGCCCATGACGCCGAACGGCATCACCGTCTTCCCGTCCTTCTGCAGCATGGCGGGGATGATGGTGTGGAACGGCCGCTTGCGTGGCGCGATCGCATTGGGGTGGCCGGATTTCAGCGAGAAGCCGAGGCCGCGATTGTGCAGGAGAACGCCGGAGCGCGGCGCATAGATGCCGCTGCCGAAGGCCCAGAAGACGGAATTGATCAGCGACATGGCATTGCCGTCGCCATCGACGACGCTGACATAGACGGTGTCGCGATGGTTCGGCAGATCCCAGTCGCCGGCGGCGCTTGCCTTGTCCATGCGAATGCGACCGCGCAGGGTGGCGATATGCGCATCGGAAAGCACGCTATCGACATCCGCGGTCATGTGCGCGGGATCGGCGAGGATGGCGTCGCGCTCGGCATAGGCCGCCTTGCTGGCCTCGGCGAGGATATGCACCCGGTCGGCTTCCGACAGCGAGGCATCCGAGAGATCGAAACCTTCGAGGATGCGGGCGATGATCAGCGCCGCCAGCCCCTGGCCGTTCGGCGGGCATTCGAGCAGCGTATGGCCGCGATAGCAGGCCGAGATCGGCGTGGTGAAGAAACTGGAGAATTCGGCGAAATCCTCCGCCGCATGCAGGCCGCCGGCCTCGCCCAGCACCGCGACCATCTCTTCGGCGATCGCGCCGGAATAAAAAGCTTCCGCCCCGCGTCCTGCAACGGCGCGCAGGGTCGCGCCGAGCGCCGGATTGGCCATGCGGTCGCCCACCTGCGGCACGCGCCCGCCCGGCAGATACTGCGCGGCGGCATGCGGATGTGCTCTGAGCGTCTCCTGGTAGCGCTCCCAGTCGAGATAGACGCGCGGCGTGATGCGATAGCCGTTTTCGGCATAGCCGATCGCCGCTTCCAGCACCCGGCCGAGATCGAGCCGGCCATGGGTGTCGATCAGCCGGCACCAGGCATCGATGGCGCCGGGCACGGTGACGGAATGCGCCATGGTATCGGTGAATTCGCCGATGCCGCGTTCCTGGTAATAATCCAGCGATGCCTTGGCGGGCGCCCAGCCGGAGCCGTTCAGCGCCACGACCGGACCCGACGCCGGCGAATACAGCGCGAAGCAATCGCCGCCGATGCCGGTGGAGTGTGGATCGACCACGCATTGCACGGCCACCGCCGCCACCGCCGCATCGACCGCATTGCCGCCGGCACGCAATATATCGACCGCAGCCAGCGTCGCCGCCGGATGCGAGGTCGCCGCCATGCCATGTTCGGCAACGGCCACGGACCGGCTCGGCTGCATGAAGTCGCGCATGGATATCTCTCCAGATGATCGGAACGCCATCCTCCCGGATGAAGCTGTTCGCAGATAAGCGAACCGGGCGGGCCGGTGTCAAGGTGGGCAGCCCGTCTTTGCGTTCCCGGTGCCGATCGCATCACATGCAGCGTGTCACGGGAAGTCGACATTTTCCATCGTACATCCCGATGTCGTCAACAAGTCGAACAGAAGTTGTTTCGGGTTGTGTCACGGAGATTCTGCCATCCCGGACTATGGGAGTATTGATTTGAATCAAGTAAGCAAGAAAAATAGTGGTGTTTATATCGGAAATAGGACGGCGAATATCGAAATAACGACGGATTTACGCCGGTTTTATTTTGTGTCTCGGTGCCGGCATCGCATCCTTAATCGATTGTTAAATCTGTTGCGCTAAATCTTGTACTGCCGGCCCGATGGGGCAGCGTAGCGAAGCCAGCCGGTATCCTGTTAACGCATGGGTCACGCATGCCGGTTTTCCCGCCCGGCCGCTGGCGGCCCAGCCACGGAACATGAGTACGATGCGCGACCAATCCTCCAAGACTGCCAAGCTGAACGACAGGCTCGAATTCGTCGGTCTCGACGCCGCGCAGAAGGCGGCGCTCTCCTGTCAGAGCGAAATCATCGGTGCGTCGCTCGATGCTGCGCTGGATGCCTTTTACGCCCGGGCGAAGACGCATCCGGAAACCGCCCGCTTCTTTTCCAGCCAGGCCCATATCGAACATGCCAAGCAGCGGCAGATCGCCCATTGGAAGACGATCGCCTCGGCAAGGTTCGATGCGGCCTATATCGATGCCGTCTCCATCGTCGGGCGCACCCATGCAAGGCTCGGGCTGGAGCCGCGCTGGTATATCGGCGGCTACGCGCTGATCATCGAGAACATCGTGCGCAGCATCATCACCAATGAGCTGAAGGGTTTTTTCACGCGCGGCAAATCCGAAAAGCTCGGCAATGACATTTCGGCCGTCATCAAGGCGGCGCTGGTCGACATGGATTATGCGATTTCCGTCTATCTTGACGTGCTGGCCGATGAGCGCGCCAAGGCGGAACTCCAGGGCGAGGCGCTGAAGCAGGAGCAGAACACGGCGCTCGCCGCCCTCGACCGCGCGCTCGGCACGCTTGCCTCCGGCGATCTGACGGCGACCATCGAAGACCGGCTTGCCGCCGATTTCGACGGGCTGAAGGAGAATTACAACGCCTCCGTCGCCAGCCTCGGCGCCGCCATGCGCGAGATCAGCCAGGCCGTGCATCTGGTCAACGGCCAGTCGCACGAGATTTCCGCCGCTACCAACGACATGGCCAGGCGCACCGAGCACCAGGCCTCGGCACTGGAGGAAACGGCATCCGCGCTGGAGGAAATCAGCACGATTTCCAGGGATGCCCAGACGCGCACCCGTGAGGTCCAGCAGATCGTCATGCAATCGGCGGCCGAAGCGGTCAAATCCGGCACGGTTGTCGATGAGGCGGTGAAGGCGATGAGCGACATCGAGGATTCCTCGAAGCGCATGACCCAGATCATCGGCGTCATCGACGAGATCGCCTTCCAGACCAATCTTCTGGCGCTGAATGCCGGCGTCGAGGCTGCGCGTGCCGGTGAGCAGGGTAAGGGATTTGCAGTCGTGGCGCAGGAAGTGCGCGAACTGGCGCAACGCTCCGCCACCGCCGCCAAGGAAATCAAGGAACTGATCGGCCGCTCATCGGCGGATGTCGCGCGCGGCGTGCAACTCGTCCACGGCACCGGCGAGGCCTTGCGCAGCATCGGCGACCAGGTGCGCTCGATCAACGACCACATGGCCTCGATTGCGCGCTCGGCCGAGGAGCAGGCGGGCGGCATCGCCAACATCAACGCCGCCGTCGGCAACATGGACCTGATCACCCAGCAGAATGCCGCGATGGTCGAAGAATCGTCCGCCGCCACCGAAAAACTGTCGCAGGAGGCGCTGCGCCTCGCCGAACTGGTATCCGGCTTCAAGGTCGCCGGCCAGCCGCCGCAGCCTGCCGCCAGCTATTGCGAGTCGCCACGGCGCAAAGCGATGTCCCGCACCCCCGCCACCCGCGGCAATACCGCCATCGCCGCCCAGGAAAGCTGGCAGGAATTCTGATTGCGGCTGCCCAGCCCACTCCAACGGAGGACGATCTGGCGGTCCCGTCAAGTCCGGGAATGTCACAAGGCAAAGAGAGGGGCCGATCGGAAAGGAGCCGAGGAAACAGAATGGCGGACAGAGAGTCCGTCGAATGTTCGTTCGCGCCTGTTCGTCACTGTTTAAGGCGCCCTTGTTTCTCTTGCCTTTATTCCACCTAGCGTTCACAGTCGTTCGCATATGTTCTCCATAATCCGTTTTCGGAAGTGGGGAAGAAAGTGGGGAAGGATATGGCGCGCGCACTCCAGAAGCTCACCGACGTTCTGGTCAAGTCCACGAAGCTGAAGCCCGGCCGGCACAGCGACGGGGGAGGGCTCTATCTCAACGTGGCGCCGACCGGTTCCAAGTCTTGGCTTTTCATGTGGGTTGTCGCCGGCAAGCGCCGGGAAATGGGGCTTGGCCCTTATCCTGCCATCACGCTCGCAAAGGCGCGCACGAAGGCGGGAGAGGCGCGGCAGGCAGTTGCCGAAGGTCGAGACCCTATTGCCGAGAAAGCAAAAGAGGAGGAGCCGACCTTTGCCGAATGTGTGACGCAGTTCCTCGCCAGCATGGAGGTGCAATGGCGGAACGAGAAGCACCGGGCGCAATGGCGCATGACGCTGACCAATTATTGCAAGGGGATTGCCGAGAAGAAGGTTTCCACCATTGGCCTTGACGATGTCTTGAAGTCGCTGAAGCCGATCTGGAACACAAAGGCGGAAACTGCCTCCCGCCTTCGCGGCCGGATTGAGCGGGTAATGGGATATGCGAAGGCCAAGGGCTGGTACGCGGGCGAAAACCCGGCCTCGTGGCGCGGCAACCTTGCGAATATCCTTCCGGTACGAAAGAAGCTTTCCCGAGGCCACCATGCGGCGATGCCCTATGCCGATGTACCGGCTTTCCTGGCGGCGCTGAAAGACCGTGACGCCATGGCGGCCCGCGCGCTGGAATTCCTGATCCTCAACGCCTCCCGATCTGGCGAAGTCCTTGGCGCGACCTGGGATGAAATTGACTTCGACGCCAAGCTCTGGACCATTCCGAAAGAGCGGATGAAGGCCGGCAGGGAACATCGTGTTCCGCTGTCCGATGCCGCGCTTTCCATCGTGCAGCGCCTCCATAACCAACGGCTATCCCGCTTATGATGGCCGCGCCTGGCGCTTTCGGAGCTGGACAGGGAAGCATGCTTTTCAGGTCTGGGGCTAGCGCCCTTTCGGGAAGTGCAATCGGCGGGGCCGATAGCGCTGTTCGATCGGGGGGCGACACTGATGCAATGCTTTGGGGCGCTGCCTCCGGCTTGGGCTTGGGAGCAATCGGCCCCGCCGTAGCATCCACCGTGGGCGCTGCATATCGTGGCATCGCAAACCGGTTTGCGGACAGGGCGACGGCAACAGCCGCTGGAACAACGCCGGCGGCACTGCGCGACCTGGCGAAGACGGCAGCCGACGACGGGCTGGACGTTGCCGCGATGCGCGCCCGGCTCGACGAACTCGGCGCAAGCGCCATGATTGCGGACCTTGGCCCCGGCTTTCAGGGCAAGGCCGCAAGCCTCGCCGCCATCCCCGGCCGCGCGCAGTCCATCACGCGCGATGCGCTGAACCAGCGACAGGCGGGGGCAAACGCCCGCATCGGCGCAGCGCTCGATGACAATCTCGGTCCCGCGCGGGTGCCGTCGCAGTTAAACGACAGCCTCCAGGCCGGGCAGCGGGCCACTGGCGCAGGGTATGACGATGCGTTCCGGGGCGGCCAGCCTCACGATATCAGCATGGTCGCTGATGACCTTGAAAGGTCTATTGGCCGTCTTCGGGGTGACGCGCAGCGCAAGCTTTCGCAGGTTCGCGACATGCTCAATGAAACGCGGACAAATCGGCTCTCTACCGATCCGCGTGTGACGTTCGAGACCCGCCAGGCAATCGACGGCATGCTTACCAACGAAGCCGACCCGAAGGTAATCGCTGCGCTGTCGGAAGCCCGGCAAATGCTCGACGACGCCCTTACGCGCTCCGTTCCCGGCCTCAAGCAGGTTGATGCGCAATATGCCGAACTGGCCCGCCAGCGTGAGGCCATCAGCCGTGGGCAGCAGGTTCTTGACGGCGGGAGGACAGCGCCTCGGCCACCCGAGCTTGCCGCAGAGCTTGAAGCCGGAGCCCAGCCCGGCCCATTCCAAATGGGACCGTCTGCTGTGCCGCTCCGGCTGTCGCAGGGCGCCCGGGCCGAGATTGACCGCATCGTCGGCACCAACGCAAACGATGTCGTTGCGCTCAATCGGTTGATCAAAGGCGAAGGCGACTGGAACCGGGAAAAGCTTGGGATGCTATTCGGCCAGGACAAGGCCGATCGAGTATTCCGAGTGCTGGAAAGCGAGCGCCAATTCGCGGCCACACATAACGTAGTCACCCGCAATTCTGAGACCGCGCGCCGCATGGAAGGCATTGCGGAGGTGCGCGGCGCGCAAGGCGGTGATTTCGTCAAGAATGCCTATGCCGCCGGCGGCGCTCCGGGTTTGATCCGTTCCACTGGCCTGAAGATGGCCGACAAGGCCGCCAACGTCTTCGCCGGCCCCGTCATCGATCGGCAGCGAGCAGCGCTTGCCGAAGCGCTTATCCGCAATCCCAACGCGCTGATAGGTGCAATCGAAGACTACGGCAGCCGCGCGCGGACATCGCCGGAGCTTGAGCGGCTTGCCAAAGCTTTGCTGTTGTCAGGAGCGACCACGGGGCCGCGATGATGGATCAATCCAGCAGATGAGCAAGTAGACCAGCACGGAAAATGCAACGCCGCTTATGAAGCCGATAGGGAATTCGGCGCTGAAGACGGCGGACAGCGACATAAACCCGAACTTGAAAGCGAACAGGATAAGGGCCGTCGTCGCGATGCAGGCAAACTGGAAAACCCGAAGCACACGCTTCCCTTTCATGTGAGTTCGAACAGGACACAGACCATGGCAGCAAACTTTGACGACGACAACCGTTCAGCCGCTCATGCCTATGACACCATGGGTGCCAGCCTTGAGCACTACCGCGCTTTCCGGGTGGCTCTTCTAAAGCTCGACAACGGTGCCGGATCGTTCGATGAGGTTGAGAATAGCGTTGCGTTTTTCGCCAACAATCCGGTTCGCACGGCGCAGGACGCGCTTGCATATTCTGCACTTGCCCGAACGTTTTATCTGAGGGCGGCGGAGAGCGCTGCGCGCGGTGACCCCACTGAAAATACCATGACCATCTTGAACGTAGCGGAGGAGGCCATGGACAAGATGATGGCGTTCATGACGGACGCGACCGGCAAACCCTTGCCGCAGTCCACCGACATTCAGCGCGCGTTGAACTGAGGCGCGGCGATGACCGATCGAGATGAAGCAGGCCGGTTCCTCGCCGGCCATTCCCAGCCCGGCCCCGGCCGCGACAGCCTCTACGACCCGTCGATGAATGAGCAGGCACGGAAGCTGGCCCTTCTCGGGCTGACCGATGACCAGGTGGCCGACTTCTTTGAGGTGTCGCCGAGCACAATCGACAATTGGAAGCGGCAATATCCCGCTTTTCTGTGCTCCCTCAATCAAGGGAAAATCATTGCCGATGCCAACGTTGCCGACAGCCTCTATCGGCGCGCAACTGGAGAGGTCATTTTCATGGAAAAGCGCGTGAAGGACAAAGACGGCGATTTCGAAATCATCCGGCTTTCGCAGCAGATGCCCGCCGATCCGGGCGCGGCCAAGCTGTGGCTCACCAATCGACGGCCGGCAGAATGGCGAGATAAGCAAGAAGTGCAGCACTCCGGCGCGCTCCAGGTTGTGACGAAGGAACAGCGTGACGCTGCGGTGGCAGCAGCACTTCGCGCTGACACCTGACCGGCCGCGCCAATACGAACCTTATCAACGTGTTAGGTGAATTTAATCCGCCGCGATGAAGGGTATGGCGCACGAGGCAGTTTCAGCAAGTGTTCGCATCGTCGTGGGCCGCGATCAACAGCGGCCCCCTCAAATTTGAGGCGACGGCCGGTCGCAGGGCGCTTCGTATCCAGCTGGCGCGATGAGCAGCGAAATCACGGAACGCGCGCTACGGAGTAACGTCGAGTCAAAGAGACTCGCTCTGATGCGGAAGCCACCATTCCACCCGGTCACGCGTCAGCAACGGGAGCTTTTGGCCGATGCGCTGCGCGAGTGAGATGGCCACGGCCACGGCCTCATCAATTGAGGCGTACTCCTCGCTCCACGCCTTCTCGGAACCGATCGGCGGGCAATAGACGGTTGCGGTGCCCTGACGCTCGGGCTGGATGATGAGCACCTTTGAAAAGGGGTCCAGCCGTCCTAAATCATGGATAACTCGCTTCTGCACGATGCAGCCTTCTTTTCTGGCGTCAGGGCCTATCACGAGAAGAACGTGCAGAACCGATATAGTCAAGTCACAGGCTTGGCCCTGCATTGATTGACCTGACAAAACCTGACCTTTGGGAAGTCGCAAAGGGGCGGACAAGGAGGCGAAGCCTTCCCGCGCGCCACAGGTGGTTTACCAGGCAACAACGATGGTGCCCTTACGGCGTTCATCAAACCACATAATTGAACGTATACCGAGATTGCAATTATCTGAAGATTGAGAATACTACGCAAACGAAAAAGGGCCTCCCCGAAGGTCAGCCCTTTTTGTCAAACCCGTTTCGCAAACGGATAACTCTGTGCGGATGCTTCAAACACCTTTTTGCTCCGAATGTCAAGCGGCCGGAGAGATTTTCGGCGGTTTTTGGGGGCGCGACGCCAAGCTGAGGCTTATCCGGCGATTGCTCGGGTCGACTTTCACAACTGAAACACTGATCGAGTTCCCAACACTTTGCTCTTTGGGGCTAATTGCCCCTTTCGCCAACCTGCTCTTGTGTAGCAGCCCCGTCAATCCCGGCGCAATTTCCACAAACAAGCCGATATCTCCCACCGCGTTGACAATCGTTCCATCAACAACGATGCCTGGCTGGTAAATTTCCTGTGCTTTAAACCATAACCCCGACTGAAGATGTTTGCCTTTTTTTTCAATTGCATCAACGCCGTTATCAAAGTTTACAAGTGATCGGAACCTGCTATTTGACAAGACTGCCTCACTTTCAGTAGCGGCCTTCTCTCTTAATTTCCCCAAATAATTCAGAGCTGCGAGTGAATTTTGTAGGCTCACGCCGTGACTGTATTGCGTATCTCTTAAGCTTATGCGGTCAGCAACACGTCGGGCTATGGAACGATCAGCGAAGCTAGTGTCCTCTGCAATCGCAGCCCAATACTCCGCAACGCCTAACAGCTCAAGATGAACAAAACCAACTGAACTGATTTTAAAAAGGTCACTTTCTTCTAGATCGTCCTCGCGTAAGCTTTCGGAAATTATGCAGTTAGCTTTTGTTAAATAGAATATTTCCCGTTTTATAACCGAAAACCGAAGTCCATAGGGCGACAGAGCGTCAAGGACTTGTTCAAGGCTGCGATAGCCTTTTACCCCGTTTGGCCCGGGTTCTGTAAAAGTTGAATGCAAATATGATAGTATTAATACCCTGGCAAAATGATTGGGGCGCTCATCTTTTTCTTCGAGGTGGCATATATTCTTAATTACAGACGCATCACTATCGTAATATCTACGATTAGACCTCAATAAAACTGTCATGACAGTATCAAGTGGGAGTACATATTCTCCTTTAGACTGACGCATACGCAGTATTTCAGACTCCACAATATGGCCGCTTGAGAAAAACTCTACAAATATCTCGAAGACTTGCCGTAAATTGTTGCCGGCCAAGCCAAGTATAAGTCTACGGGCATAACTGTCGTATTCGAAGATTGAGCCGACGAGCGATGCCAGATAATAGGACCTCTCAGACTCGGCATATTTTATTTTGAAGCCGTTCGAAAGCTCGTACGTTCTATTACGATCAGTTTTGTTGGCTATTTCATCGAGGGCTATCTGAACTCGCTTGATGAGCGCCTGTTGCATAACAGGGGGTTCAATTCTGAAAGCGAGGTCCTTGATGGCGGTATCTAAAGGTGGAACGTCGCGATAATTATCATAGGTCTCTTCCCTAATTGGAAGGACCACAAGAACTCTAAATTCCTGCTGCAGCCATTGAGCAACCTCAAACATTAGCAATTGCTCATCGCGTGGCCCTTTATCTGCATTATCAAAAACGACTACAACTGTCTTTCCTCGCTCTGCACCGAAATGTCGAGTATAGCATGTGGCCGACGTATGCAGATTTTCTTGGCACTTCAACAGTACTTTGTAGAGCTCATGGTTTTGCTCGGCTGAGCCAGCCTCCAATAGCGAACCAATGCCCTTGAAAAATTTGTTAACTTCAACAGAAAAAATTTTTTGAATTGTATTGTATTCATCAAAGTCAACCGAAGGATAAGCTTCCCGTATCCCCCGGATTATTTCAGTTCTGACCCAATCATATATTTCCCCTTTCGTTACTGGAGCATCATTAACGTTTATGTGTAGCCAGGTTGTCTTTTCACGCAGCTCGTCGGGAAGGGCTACAGCTTGGAGGTGATAAAGAAAGGTCGTTTTCCCCGCACCTTTTTCACCGATTAGCAAAATCACCCGATGCTCTAATTCTCTTTGAGCGTGAAAAGGCGCGATAATTTCGATGGGGTCAGATGTATTTTTGATCAAAGTCGAGTGTGCTTGCCAGCTCGGCATAGCAGCGCGTATGACTTTATCGATCGGAGCAACGTATCGTTCTCTACTCGGTGACGAAACATAACCGTCACGAGCAATTTTCAAACGGTCCCTACGAGTAACAGGGTTAAAAACG
>JAFKJU010000104.1 GCA_017305935.1 Hyphomicrobiales bacterium
GTCGGCGTCGATCGCCATCGGCTTGCCGGAAAGCAACAGGGAAGGCGGATCGCTGGCGGACCTGCACCGCTCCATCGTGCGGCTGACCGAACAGCAGAACCCGCCGGCGACGGCGGCAATGCTGGGCGACATCATCTTGTGCCGCCTGCCCGGTTCCGAGCGCGATAGCGAGGCGGCGGCCAAGGTCTTCGTGCGCAAGCTCATCGAGGAGGCCCAGTGGCTGATCGGCAGCAAGCTGGTGGCGGTGATCGGCAAGCCATGCCTGAGCATCCAGGACCATGCGCAGGTATGGCGCGAATGCGAACGGATGATCCGCCTTGCCGTCCGCTTCAACAGGACGGGTCTGCTCGCGGCCAGGGATTTCGGCCCCTTTCCGCTTCTGCTCTCGGCCGCCGACACGAACGAGGTGCGATCCTTCGTGGCCATGTCGATCGGCGCCGTGGTCCGCCACGATGCCGAGCACGGCACGGATTACATCAAGACGCTGGCGGCGTTTCTCGATCGCGGCTGCCGCAGCCAGGCATGCGCGGATGCCATGGGACTGCACGTCACCACGCTGCGATACCGCCTCGGCCGCATCCAGGAACTGTTCGGCATCGAGATCGACACGCCGGAGCGCCGCTTCGCGCTGGAACTGGCGATCCGTCTCAACGAAGCGCTTCCGCAAGATACCCAGTTCTGAGATCGCCCTGCTTCGGCACCTAGGAGCCTGACTGCATCCTCTCCTGCGAACCGCAGGAAGAGCCACTTTGCGCGCGGCACTATCCTCTCGCCCGAACTGGAGAGGCATGGCGCATGCTGGCCGTGAACGAAGAAGAGCACAGCAGGGTCGACCCCGTCGAATTGCGGCGGGCGTTCGGAACCTTCGTCACCGGGATCACGGTGGTGACCACGCGCGACGTCGACGGCTCGCCGCGCGGCATGACGGCGAATTCCTTCACTTCCGTCTCGCTCGACCCGCCGCTGCTGCTCGTGTGCATAGGAAAGACGGCGAGCAGCTTTCCCGCGTT
>JAFKJU010000092.1 GCA_017305935.1 Hyphomicrobiales bacterium
CGGCGCGCCCCGGTCCCTCGCCCTTCTCGCGGTCCCTGAGCGCACCGGCGATCTTCTTCGCCGGCAGGTCGGTCACCGCATAGACCGAGAGCTTTCCGTTGGGATGCCGGGAATAGAGGAAGGGCTTCGGGCCGAAAGTAGCGTTCAGGGCGTCGTGATGCGCGGTGTCGTCAATCGGATCGGTAAAAGTGATTGAAAAGGTCGTCAGCGCATCGACCGCATAGGCCTCGCGGAAATCCGCACCCCATTCCGTGAGAGTGTTGGCACGCTCTTCGCGGCTAGCGATCGCAAGGCCATTCTGATCGTAGATGGGAATGTCGACCTTTCCCTTCTCGCCATTCTCTTTCTCGACCTCGCGCGTGCCCAGATAGGTCATCAGCCCCGCAGCCGACGCCCGGCTGGACACGGTCGACGTCACTTTGATGACGGCCGGCTGGGCACCGGCGGCAATCGCCGCTCGGCTTGCCGCCTCTGCCGAGGACCGATCCATTGCCGTCAGTCGCGATATGGTCGGCCGAGAGGCGCGCGGCGCAGCCCCAGAGGAAGCGCCGCTCCCTCCCCCTCCGGCCGATCGCTTCACTTCATCGTCATTCTCCGCATTGATACCGGCGCCCACCGCTCCGACCAGGGCAATAACACTCTGCTGCGATACCTGCGGCGTCTGCAGGATCGACGCGATCGTCGGCTCGTTTGACGATACCGCGCCTCGGCGCGCCTTGCTCGCAATCCCGGTCGAGACAAACCGTTCCTGTAATCCCTGATCCCTACCTACAACATTGGATGCGCGCTGCCGGCGCGACCCCTCGTCAATCAAAGACGCTGCCCGGTGGGCGGTATAGGTTTCGACCGCAATGAGCAGCCCAGACCAGTCATACGCCATAGCTCGTACCCTTCCACTTCTTACAGCTGATTCGCAGCATCAAGTCGATGTCAGCGCGCATCCAAAACACGCCGCCGAGGAGGAAAAGCAGCGCTGCATCAAGATGCGATTCATAGCCAACCCGCGCTTCTCTCATCGCCCGGATCATCTGATTGAGGTTGCTGCGCCGCGGCTCCTCGTTCGTACCTCAAGGCCCGCCTGCTCCCGAAACAGCAGGCGGATGACGTCGCTTGCGGTGCGGCTTTCCCAGCCAAGCGCGGCAAGCGCCTGGCGCTCTTCCGGCTGCAGTCGGACCCTGACCACTTCGCTCCGCATCTTTTCCTTCCCGCTTGCCAGGTTGCCGGAGGCGACCCGGAGCGCCAGAGGCGCGAACCACTGCCCTGCCTGAGGCGGGGCGACGTCGAGTTTGTACCACAAACTTGACTATCCTGCCCAAAGAAAAGGAACTATATTTAATTCAATCAAACAGGATCAAAAAGACAGGCGCCCGCAACCTGACCACTACGATGGATCAGGTCAAGCACATCGTCATGAACAATTGCCCGTTGTTAACGCACTCGTTAACAACGATATCACGGTCAACTGGCAATTACGCATTAACCGTTGACAATTAACCGCGCTTTGATTGCTCATTGCCAATGGGCAATTGATGATTACCCGTTGTCAGTGGGCAATCATCAATCATCAATGGTCAACGAACAACAGGCAATGGTTTCGTTACGACATGCATTGGGAGAGGTAGGGCACAGATCTTTTTCAGGTTCAAAACGCTTCAACCGTTTTGTCTGAAGCAGACGCCACGACGGCGGTCGGCTTGCCCGCCTTACTGCGCACGGCTTCCAGCATATGTCGCGCCAGCTCCTTGGCCGCCGGTAGCCTCTCCACCGCCAGATGCGCCGCATAGCCGAGCGGACTCCCGACTCGGTGGATCCGCCACATCGGTGACGGCTGGCCGCCGAAGATGCGTTTGTAAGGCTCGTCGCCGATGGTGAAATCGAGGTGATGGTCGCCGCGCTCGATGCAGTCGCGGGCGATCTGCTCAAACATCAGGCTGCCGATCGACTGCCTCCGATAACCTTCCTCGTCGAAACCGTTGAGAATAACGAGAAATGAGCCCCGATGTTCAAGCCCGAGTGCGCCGGCAATCGGTTGGCCGTTCATCCAGAAGGCATAGGTGCGGGCAAAGCCGCCGCAGCCTTCATTGGCCACCGCTAGGTAGAAATCGAAATAGGTCGACTGCTGCAGCAGATCGGCCGGACCATCGCTGCCGTCGAAGCGTTTGCCGCGATAGAACCGCAGCGCATCGAAGGTCGTGCGGATAGCACCCGGAGCGTCGACGCATTCGAAACGCGCCTCGCCCATGCGGCTCAGCTGCCGCGTCTTTTTATCGCGCTTCCTACGATAGGAGGAACTCAGTTGATGCGTGCGCCAGCTGGCAAAGGTTGATTCCAGCTTACTGGAATAGGCATTCATACCCATGTAGCCGCGCTCGCCGATACCGAACAGGCGTTCCATCGCCAGCGAGCAGTCAGCCAGCTTTCCGATGCGCAGGAGATCGTAGGGCCGCAATTGCTTGCGGATGGCAGCGACGGTCTCGCTGTCGGCAAGAATATGGGAAAAGGTCTCCTCGTCCGCGACCGGCGACACATAGTCGGAAACCCGCATTTCGGCGAATTCCACCGCCTTCAGCAGCATGTACTGGCGCCGCACCAATGGCAGCACCATCGCCAGCTTGCCGCTCGCGCGCAGCCGCACGACGATGATCAACGGCGTCGCCCCGCTTTGCGGCACGAGCTTCTCATAAAGCTGCGCAAGCCAGACGGGATGCTGGAACGCCGTCGCCGCCGAACCGGCGAACAGCGCGTCATAGTCCTTCGAGCGGAAATCGAAACTATCCTCGACGGTGACTTCGAACATGTGATCCAGACCGGTATGCCGGTCTATCGAGGAGGTTTTGTGCTTCAGGTCAAGTTCGATCGCCAAATAGTTGAATTATTGGTATACGAGAGCGCAATAACGCTTCATCAGGGCACATACCTCGCATCACCCTAAGCGCCGGTAAAGCTCCGCATAGGCTTTCGTCATTTTCTGAGCCGTGAACATCGCCTCATAACGCAAGCGTGCAGTCCGGCCGAAGCGGTCACACTCCTCTTCGTTCTCCCAAAGCCTTTGCATGGCACAAGCCAGGGTTTCCGAGTCATTGGGCGGGATCGTAAGGCCGGTTTCCTCATCCAGATTCACAAAGCTCGTGCCTGTGCCGATCTCGCAGGAAATCATCGGCTTGCCGGCCATCGCGGCTTCTACCAGGGACAGGCCGAAGGCTTCGGAGCGCAGATGCGATGGGAAGACCAGGGCCCGGCAGAGGGACAGCAGGGCTGTCTTATCCGCATCGGGGAGCGCGCCGAGCAGGTGTACCTGCGACAAACCTTCCGTTTCAGCCCGCGATTTCAGTTCCTCCTCAAGCCCGCCGCCACCGATGATGACCACGGGAAGGCCTGTGCTTCGGGCTGCCTCGAATAGGATATGGATGCCCTTGTAATAGCGTAGAACGCCGACGAAGAGGAAGAAGCCGCCCGGAAACCGGCTTTGCCAATGCGCGACGCGATCGGTGTCGGGCGCCGGATAATCGGCTTCGTCGAGCCCAAGCGGAATGACCTCCACCTTGTCGCGATAGAGCGGCAGCACCGGACTGGAGGCAAGATAGTTCGGCGAGGTGGCGACGATCCGGTCGGCGCCGCGCAGGAAGTGATGCATCAGCGGACTGTAAAGACGCAGCAGCAACTTCTGCTTCACGATATCCGAATGATAGGTGACGACGACCGGCTTTCGATGCGGTGTCACCAGGTCGACCAAATCCATGAACGGCCATGGGAAATGGAAATGGACCACATCAGCCTGACAGCTGAGATCGCGAAATTTCCCGAAGGCCGCTCGCGAAAACCCGGTCGAGGCGATATCGAGATCCTGCTTCACCTGGATCACGCGATGCCCGTCGAAAACGAAGGGTTCGGCCGCGGGTTTGGGGCTGAGCGCCAGGACGTCAGCCTCCACGCCATAGACGCGACAACCTTTGGCAATGGCATGGATGGTGCGCTCCACGCCTCCAAACGTATCGGGCCAATAGGTTTTGAAAAAATGGAGGACACGCATACGGAAATCTTTATCCCGGCTGAACATCTGCGCGCTGCGCGCACCGTCTGCTTTCGGGAAGTCCCTAGCCCTAGTCCGTCCAAAAGCAAAACGGTTTTCTGGCACATTAACCAAGCGCGGCGTTAACATTTGATTAATAAATGCTTTTAAGCTTCTGTTAGCCTTGGCGAAACAGGGCGATGATCGATGACGAACCTGCAGGAAATCTATATAGCGTTTTTCGGGCGGCCGGCGGATCCGGAAGGCCTGCGCTATTGGAGCC
The DNA here is from genome assembly GCA_017305935.1 of Hyphomicrobiales bacterium. Classification (GTDB taxonomy): domain Bacteria; phylum Pseudomonadota; class Alphaproteobacteria; order Rhizobiales; family Rhizobiaceae; genus Metarhizobium. The sequence goes on from JAFKJU010000092.1 coordinate 4,293, forward strand.
AGCAGATCGATACCGGGACATCCCTTGCGGGGGTGGCGACACTGATGTCCGCCCAGACCGAATTCCAGAAGGCTTTTGAAGGCTTTTCGGGCAGTGACGTGATCGAAACAGTCTTCCAGAACCTTTTTGGGCGCAGCACCGATCCTGCGGCTCTCCGCTTTTATGAAGGGGAGCTGGTAAACGGCCGGGGGACGATGCAGACGGTGGCAATGCATATCATCGATGCCGCATCAGGCTCGGACCGGAACATGCTCGACGCAAAAGTCACTGCTGCCGATCTGTATACGAGCCATCTCGATACCAAAGCCGAGATCGAAGCCTATCAGGGAGAGAGCGCCGCAAATCTTGCGCGCCTGTTTCTCAAAACGGTCGGCGACCAAACTGCTGCAACATCCGAAATGGTGGATAAGGCAATCGCGACATTGCCCGGCTCCGGTAGCGGAGCCCAGTTCCCCGGTCAGAACGGCGGAATGATCGAAGGCGTCACTTACGCCCTTGATGCTGCGATTACACCATACAGGCTCGACGGCAATGAGAAGGTCCTGTTGATCGGGAAGGGCTCGGCGGAAGGCTTTGTAATCGCCACCAGCAATAGCATCCATCTGGAACTCGGGCTCAGCCTGCGCGATGCGGTGGGCACGCCCTTGCATAGCAACGGCTATGTCGAAGGCCATACCGCCGGCTTCGATCATGTGACGGCTGGCAGTTCAGTCGCCCTGTCGGTTGCATCGCTCGGGCAGCGCGAACTGACTGAATTCTCCTTCAAACTGAGCATCGACACCGATCCGACGGCCGGGGTCGCATGGAAGCATTATTTGCTCCAGGGTGATGCCGATCACGGTTATGTCTGGGCGCTCGATGCCAATAATGATGGAATTGCCAACAGCCCGAACGATCCGACCCATGAAACGCTCGCGGTCGATGGCGGCCAAGGCCATTTCATGCTTTTGGATATGCTCGACCTGCCGGCGCAAGAAGGCATGATCGATATCCGGCTGGATGCGTACGAGAGCGGTGCTCTCGTGTCGGAAACGGCGATCCGCGCGGGCATCATCGGCCTCAGCCAAGATCTCCACCTGTAACGCCGCCGGATCGCAAACTCATGATGGCGGGGATGGAATCTTGGCCATCCCTGATGGATTTCCCAAGCATAGCCCCCGCGCTAACCCTTTGATCTGTTTTCTTTATCATGGACAGACATTATAGCGATCATTCGACCGATGCAGGTCGTATTGTCCACGGGATATTGCGCCAGCGCCACCCTGATGCTGTTAATGACTCTGTTAAAGAAGTTAAAGCGCGCGCGCGTGTTACGGTTCAAATATATATTTGTTTTTGTTACTAAAAACATTGTTAATTATCGGCGGAGTGACGAACCCTCCTATCTGCGGAGTGACGAATCCTTATCCTTGGAATGCCGAAGCAAACATCCGTAGAGTGACGAGTCCGGGACTTGATGCCTCAAGATGCATTGTCAGGCTCGCGGATAGCCTTCCGGCGTGAGCGTGTCGCCGGCGTCTTGGCGATGGCATCTACTTGCATTGCACTGAGGCCGGCCTCGTTGCGCCCATAAAAGACAACGGAATCATCAGTGTGCAGGAAAACGATGTGGTAGCTCGGCAAGGTGTTGGCCTCGCTGATGGCGCGCACGGCCGCCCGGAACTTGAAGAGGGGCTGGCGGGAGCCGACCTTCTTCTGCAGGAGATCAAGGCCGATTTTCCAGCGTCCCTGATCGCCGCAATGCTTGCGGGCCAGTTCGTAAAGCCGTTTTTCCGTTCCCTTGCGCAGCTTGAAATAATCCGGATCGATGCTCAGCACTTCGAGCGCTAAGGTTGCATCGAAGGTGAATTCGCTGAGCGTGATGCGCAGTTCCTCCAGGCGGTTTTCCGGCCCGCGTGTCACCGCCTCATAGGCATCAATCAGGCCGAAGGCCTTGGTGCGTCGCCGCGCAGGCTTGCCGGTGGCGATCGATGTCTTGATACGGGTGCCGGCAAGCCTGTCCAGGGCCTGCTCCAGGAGATAATAGCCGCGGCCAGAGGTGCTGCGGTTGGTGAACTTCAGGAGGTCGTGGGCGGTGATGCTGACGGTCCGGGAAACCGCCTGGCCGTGATTGATGGCATCGACGAGCTTCGAGACGCAGCAGAGCACAATGTCCTTGTCATGGATGGTTGCCCTACCCTTCACCGATGGCGTGACTTCCAGCGTCTGGCCGTTATGTTCGTAGGACAGGATCCGCTGGTCGCCATCCTCGATCGCATAGACCGGATGTTCCATGGTCGCCAGTTCATCCTTGGGAGAGGCGGCCCGGCCGGTGGCGATGAAGAGATCCAGCTGCGGACTGGTCAGCAGCTCCGATATATCCTGTGTCTCGGCCTTCTCCTTCGATTTCGCCTTCATCG
>JAFKJU010000034.1 GCA_017305935.1 Hyphomicrobiales bacterium
TGGAAGGGAATGTCGTGGTTGACGATGACCTTCTGGTAATCGAAATGGTTGGAGACGACGCCGACGATGTCGATTGGAAGCGCCCCGATTTTCCAGCGATAGAGCAGGTCGTTGAGGCAATGGCCGAAGCGCGACACCATCAAGAGCACTTTCATGCGATGGGCGCCGTCATGGATCTCGGCATTCATGTCGAAGCGTTTCTTCACCGCTTCGAAGCCATCCTTCAGCGCCGCCAGCGACACGCCTTCCTGGCTTTCGAAGGTCAGGCGCATGAAGAACAGGCCGGTTTCCAGATCGTCGAACTGCGACGAGTCGGAGATATAGCAGCCCTGCTCGGCCAGGTAGCCTGATATCGCCGCGACGATGCCGCGCGTCGATTTGCAGGAGACGGTGAGGACATAGGTGGTCATGGAAAAGCCTCGGGAGGGAGGAAGACGATCAGGCGGCGCGCGCCGAGCGGGCCAGCGCCTTGAAGGCCATTTCGCGCGTCAGGATGCCGGCGACCGCGCCGCCTTGGGTGACGATGAGCGCATCATGGGCGGCGAGCAGCGGGAAGCACTGGCCGATGGCCGAGCCGGCATCGATGGAGGCGGCCGGCACCGCATCGCCGCCGCGCCCGCGCGTCAGCACATGCGAGGCCTCGCCATCGACGACCACGACGCCCGGATGGTCGCGCAGCAGCACGGCAAAACGCTCCGGCGTCGCCTCGGCCCGCGACAGCACCGGCACCTTGGTCACCGCCTCATGGGCATAGAGCGCCCGCGACAGGTCGACCTTGCGCACGAACCGCTCGACATAATCGTCGGCCGGGCGGAAGAGGATTTCCTCGCCGGTGCCGACCTGGCGCAATTCGCCGTCCTTGAGGATGGCGATGCGGTCGCCGAGATGCAGCGCCTCGTCGAGATCGTGGGTGATGAAGACGATCGTCTTCTTCAGCCGCGCCTGAATGTCCTTCAGCTGTTCCTGCATGTCGCTCTTGATCAGCGGATCGAGGGCGCTGAAGGCCTCGTCCATGAGGAGCACATCGGCCTGCGTCGCCAAGGCTCGGGCCAAGCCTACGCGCTGCTGCATCCCGCCCGAAAGCTGGCGCGGAAAGCGGTTTTCAAAACCCTTGAGGCCGACGAGTTCCAGCTGCTCCATGCCGCGCTCGACCGCCTCGCGGCGGTTCACGCCCTGCAGGATCGGCCCGCAAATGGTGTTTTCCAGCACCGTCTGGTGCGGCAGCAGGCCGAAGCGCTGGAACACCATGGACATGCCGTTGCGGCGGAAGGCGAGCAGCGCCTTCGCATCCATCTCCATGATGTTGCGGCCGTCGACGAGGATGCGGCCGGCGGTCGGCTCGATCAGCCGGTTGAAATGGCGGATCAGCGTCGATTTGCCGGAGCCGGACAGGCCCATGATGACGAAGGTCTCGCCGTTGCGGATCGAGAAATCGATATTGTTGAGGCCGACGACGCAGCCGGTCTTCTGCAGCACCTCGGCCTTGCCGGCGCCTTCGCTGAGCGCGATCAGGGCGCCATCGGCACGCGGTCCGAAGATCTTGTAGACCTTGTCGACCTGGATTTTTACCTCTGAAGCGGTCACCGTCTCACTCCCCGGTCGCAAGATGTTTCTGGGCGCGCCGTCCGTAGGACTGGGCGATGCGGTCGAAGATCACCGCCAGGAAGACGATGGCGATGCCGGAGAGCAGGCCGCGGCTGACCTCCAGCCGCTGGATGCCCTGCAGCACCTGATAGCCGAGGCCGCCGGCGCCGATCATCGAGGCGATGACCACCATCGACAGCGCCATCATCGTCGTCTGGTTGATGCCGGCCATGATCGTCGGCAAAGCCAGCGGGATCTGCACCTTCACCAGCTTCTGCCCCGGCGTCGCGCCGAAGGCGACGATGGCCTCGACCACCTCGCCATCGACCTGGCGGATGCCGAGATCGGTGAGGCGGATGACCGGCGGAATGGCGAAGAACACGGTGGCGAGGATCGCCGGGATCTTTCCGGGGCCGAACAGCATGACGAAAGGAATGAGATAGACGAAGATCGGCAGCGTCTGCATGATGTCGAGCAGCGGCAGCGCCAGGGCGCGCAGGCCGTCCGAGCGGGCCATGAGAATCCCGAGCGGAATGCCGATGACGACGGCGACCACGGTCGCGGCCAGCATCAGCGCGACGGTCGCCATGGCGTCGTTCCAGAGGCCGAGCGAGCCGATGAGCAGCAGCATGACCACCGCGCCGGCCGTTGCCTTGACGCTACGCGCCGCCGACCATGTGAGCGCCGCAATGACGGCGATGGTCACGTACCAGGGCAGCCATTGCAGGAAGGTTTCCATGCCGCTCAACAGTTTCAAGAGCGGCATCAGCAGGCGCTCGAAAGTGTCGCCGTAATTGGCCACGATCCAGCTGAAACCGTCGTCGATGGCGAAGCGCAGGCCGCGCGTATCGACAAGCTCGGGAAAATTGTCTGCCATGACGCGGCCCTCTGCGGTATCGGCATGATGGAAAGCCGGCGGCACGGGATCGCGCCGCCGACGGGCTCTGGTTTAGAGCGAGGCCTTCACCTTCTCGGCGACATCGGCCGGAACCCACTTCGTCCAGATCGCCTCGTAATCTTTCAGGAAATGCTTGGCGACTTCTTCCGGCGAGGCCTTGTTGTCGTCGCCCCAGGCCAGCACGTCGCTGATCTCGGCATTCGGCACCTGCATCTTCGCCAGGAAGTCGGCGACGGCCGGAGACTTGTCCTTGAGCTTGGTGGTGGCGGCGACGGCGACTTCGCCGACGGCCCAGCCGGTCAGTTCCGGCTTTTCGCATTTGGCGTCGGTCAGGCAGGTGAATTTGGCGGCGTCGTAGGCCGGCATTTCCAGAACCTTCAGCTTGTATTTGCTGATGACCTCGGTCGGACCCCAGTACCAGCCGATGAACGGCTTCTTGCGCGACACCTGGCGGGCAATGGTCGCCTTCAGGTTGGCGCCGGAGCCGGTCGGGTAGATTTCATAGGTGGCGTCGAGGCCGAGCGCCTTGATGAGGTTGTTGGTGATGATCTCGCAGCCCCAGCCGGGCGGGCAGGCATAGAAGCGGCCCTTGCCGGGGGCGGAGGCGTCCTCGAACACCTGCCAGTGATCCTTGAGATCGCTGACCGAGCGGATTTCCGGATGCGCCTCGGCGACGTAATCGGGGATCCACCAGCCTTCCTGGCCGCCGCTGGCAAAAATGTCGCCGGCCTTGTAGATCGTGCCCTTGGCCAGCATCTGGTCCCAGGTCGACTTGACGGTCGAGACCCAGAGTTCCGGCGCGATGTCCGGCTCGCCCTTGGTCAGCATCGAGGTCGCGGTCGGCACGGTGTCGCCGGGAACGATCTGGACGTTGCAGCCATAACCCTCGCTGAGGATGGACTTGGTGACGTAAGCCAGAGTGCCGGCCGAAAGCCAGGTCATCTCGGCAACGGTGATCGGCTCCTTGGTTCCGCATTCGGTCGCCTGCGCGGCGGAGCCGCCGAACAGAAACGAGGTGGAGAGGCAGACCCCTGCCAGAATCGACGCCTTGGTCTTCATGTCAGTTCCCTTTTTGTGATTGTGATGCGCGTGGCATTTACGATGTCGAAAGCGGTCACTTTTATCAAACCGAAATAACTGATCCGCATTTCAGAAAAACTTTAGCGGCAGAGCGCCTCGATCCGCGCGATCAGCGCCGCATCGACGGTCACGCCGTCGCGTTCGGTGCGGGCGCGCGCCGCCTTGCGGCGGGTGCCGGGCAGATGCGTGCCCTCCTGCCCGGCAATGGCGGCGATGAGGGTTTCGACCTGCTGCCCGAAACCGTCCGAAAAGGCCGAGGGATCGAAGGCAATGAAGCATTGCCCCGTCCTCGGCGGCCCGCCGGCCGTGCCGGAAAACGGGCTGGCATCCTTGCTGAGCGCCGCGCCCGACAGGCAGGACGCAAGAATTTCCACCAAAAGTCCTGCGCCAAAACCCTTGTGGCCGGCGGCGGGCAGCATCGCGCCTTTCAGCGCCTCGGCCGCATCGAGCGTCGGCCGGCCCTCGGCATCGATGGCCCAGCCGGGTTCGATCGGCCGGTTTTCGCGGGCGCGCAGCAGGATTTCCGATTTCGCCACGACGCTGGCCGACTGGTCGAGCACCAGCGCCGCTCCGCCCGCGCCATCCGGCACGCCGAGCGCGAAGGGATTGGTGCCGATGACCGCGCGGGCGCCGCCGGGCGGGGCGATGGAGGCCGGCGCATGGGTGGTGCAGAGCCCGAGCAGGCCGGCTTCGGCGATGCGTTCGGCATGATGGCCGAGCACGCCGCAATTATAGGAGTTGAACACCGTCATCGCCGCCACGCCGTTCTCACGCGCCGCCGCGATGAACCGCTCCCAGCCGGCGTCGATGGCCGGATGGGCAAAGCCGGTGGCGGCATCGACGGTGACCGCGCCGGGGCGCGGCTGCGAAACCACCGGTTTCGCCTTGCCGTCGACCTTGCCGCAGCGGATATGCTCGGCATAGATCGGCACATAAAGCAGGCCGTGGCTGCGGATGCCGTCGCGCTCGGCCAGCATGGTCGAGCGGGCGACGGCGGCGGCATTTTCTTTCCGCGCTCCCGCTGCCGTCAGGGCGCGCAGGCACAGGTTCTCGACCGCTGAAAGCGGCAGCGTCGTCGGTTCGCTCATGATGTCCTCAATCGTTGTCGGTGGTTCCCGCACCCGCCCCCATTGCCCGCGACAGGTCCGAGGCGGGCACATAGGTTTTTGCCGCAAGCGCAAGGGCGGCGGCATAGGCCGCCTCCGATGTCGCCGCCGGCCTCGACGAGAGTGTCGCTTCGGCGGTGTCGCCCTGCCCACGCCGGACGAGGCACAGGCGGTTGGTCGCCGGCTCCCGGCAGGCGGCATCGAGCGGCAGGAGAGATCCGTCCTCCCGTTTGACCGCAAGGGACAGTCCCACATTGTCAGACGCGACGCCGGCAAGCGCCAGCAGCAGCAAGGAACAATCCGCGCCCTCCAAAGCCGCCTCGTCCGGCCCCTCGCCGGAGCACAGGGTGTCGATGGCGGGGAGGCCAGCGAGGATCGTTCGAGGCCCGCTCCCGGACAGCGCCCGGACGGCGATCCCGACCGCATCGAGGCCGCGCGCCGACAGCCAGACGGCGGCCTGACCGATCTCCTCGGCGACCCCATGCGGCAGGCCAGCGCCGCTGGCGGCCTTGCGCGCCGTCGAGGACACTTCGTTGTAGGAAAGAAGGATGTCGGTCATGGCAGCACCGGAAGCCAGCAATTGTCGGTTTCGCCGGCCGCGATCTCGCCCGCGACAGGCGCGCCCTGGAACAGGGTGATGCGGGTCCAGCGATCCGAGCGCGGATCGAATTTGGACGCACCGAAAAAGGCGAGCTTGCAGCGCAGCATGTCGATGGGCAGGCAGCGCTCCGACAGAAGATTGTCGCGGATTTCCGCGTAAGGCGCGCCCGCCGTCGTCTGGATGCGGCGCACGGCATGGCGGTGCTGCGGGAATCGGGCGAGGAAGGCGGCGACGGACAACGTCTCCGGCTCTCCCTCCAGATCGGCGGCAAGCCGCTGCACCTGCCGGGCGATATCGAGCGGCAGTTCCAGCTCCTGCCCGGGCTCGGTGGCGCGGCGGCCGAGGCGCGGCTCCAGCTTCTCCTCCGACACATACCAGAATTGCGCGGTCTCCGCCGCTTCGGCAAAGGGGATGGACAAGGCCCAGCCGTAGTGCTCGCGGATCAATTGCCTGAGCGCCGAAAGCCGCATGGCCGGCTGCAACGCCCCTTCCCGCGCCGCCGCCATGCCGGCGGCGAGATCGTCGTTTTCAGCACCCGCCATCTCGATGAGCGTCGCGGCCAGCAATTCCTGGAAATCGACCGACAGGGATTGGGAACGGTCGAGAAGGCTGGCGACCGGGAACGGCAGGCCAAGCCGCGCCGGCTCGATCCAGCTTTCCGCCTCGGCCCATTCGCCGCGCAGGCGCAGGATGCGCGGCATCAGCGTCTGGTCCTCGACCGACCACTGGTCGAGATGCCGCGCCGCCTGTTGCCAGAGAGCGGCGAGGCGTTGCACCTGCTCCGCATCGAGGCGCGGCTTGGCGCGGACCCGGGCCAGCGCGGTCTCGCGGGCCAGTACCCAGTTGTTGAGCAGCACCGGATGATTGGCGAGGAAGGGCGCCATGCCGAGCCCGGTGGAATTGCCGACGCCGATATGGCGGCGCAGCTCCGGCGACAGCGGCACGAATGTTTCCGGCGCGCGGTGGCGGGCGACGTGTTCGACCAGATCGTGGGAGAATTCGCGGATCAGCCAGACGGTCAGCATTTCCGCCTGGAACGGCCCGTCCAGTCCCGCGCGCTCCGCCAGCACGAAACGGTCGGCGATGCCGAACTTGCCGTTGCCATAGACCGCCGTTGTGCGCAGGAGATAGCCGACCTCGCCGAGGCGCTCCCTGTCGGGCTGGCGGCCCTGGCTCAGGCTTTCGGCGACATGCTCGAAGAAACGCACCGACTTGTTGGCGCGGCTGAGCACGAGATCGCGCGGGCCGAAACGTCCCGCCTCCTGCCGCGGCGCATTGGCGCGCAGCCGGGCGATTTCGGCGGCATCGGGAACGCCGTCATAAAGCACATAACTGGTATCCCAGGCCTCGGCGATCACCCGGTCGGAACGCTGCTCGTCCGCCAACGGGCAGGAAAAGGCGACGAGGCTGTAATCATGCCCGCCGAGCCGCACCGTATAGACGGCATCGCCAAAGCCTTCGATATCCATGTCCCAGACCGGCCGGCGCACCTCCGCACCGCTCGCCGCTAGCCGGCGGATCAGCGTGCGCAGAAAGCTGAGCCGCGTCGGAAAGGAAGCGCCCATGCGGCCGAGCCGCATGACGGTGTCGGGAGCGCGCAGCGCCGGTGTCCGCTCTTCAGCGCGGTCGACAGCGGCGGCGGTCATGGCTTCGGCTCGAAGGATTGCGTGTAGAAGCGCAGCCAGTTACCGCCCATGACGGCGGCGACGTCTTCCGAGGAGAAGCCGGCGCGGCGCAGGCCCTCGCGCAGGTTGGGAAGATCGGCATTGTTGGTGAACCACTGCGGCTGGCTGGGGAAGCCGGCGGCGGCGGCCGTGCCCTCGCCGTAATCCGTCACCTTCGACCAGCGGCCGTTGCGCATCCAGGTGACCACCGAATCCGGCTGGTCCTGGCAGAGATCGCTGCCGATGCCGATATTTTCGACGCCGTAACGCGAGGCGGTCTCCGCCACCATCTCGCAAAAGCTTTGCAGCGTGCAGTTCGAGCCGTCCTTGAGGTGGTGCGGATAAAGCGACAGGCCGAGCATGCCGCCCGATTGCGTCAGCGCCTTCAGCACGGTGTCGGACTTGTTGCGCAATGCCTTGTGCCACCAATGCGGATTGGCATGGGTGATGGCGATGGGCCGCGTCGACAGCTCGATGGCTTCCAGCGTCGAGCGCTCTGCGGAATGGCTCATGTCGACCACCATGCCGACCCGGTTCATCTCGGCGATGACCTGGCGGCCGAAGCGGGTAATGCCGGGATCCTCGCCCTCGTAACAGCCGGTGGCCAGCAGCGACTGGTTGTTGTAGCTGAGCTGCATGAAACGCACGCCGAGCGTCTGCAACACCTCGACCAGGCCGATATCGTCCTCGATCGGCGACGGGTTCTGCAGACCGAAGAAGATCGCCGTGCGCCCCTCGCGCATCGCCCGCTCGATATCGCCGCCGGTGCGGCCGGCGAAGACCAGCTCGGGATGGCGCTCGAAATGGCGGTTCCAGGCAATGATATTGGCGACCGTCTCGCGGAAATTCTCGTGATAGGCGATGGTCGCATGCACGGCATGAACGCCGCCGGCGCGCATCTCCTCGAAGACGCCGCGGCTCCAGTTGGCATATTGCAGGCAGTCGACGAGGGGAGTTGGAAACTGCGCATCCATAGCTGTTACTCCGGCTCTCCCGCCCGGATATAGGCGGTCTTGACCTGGGTGTAGAATTCGGCGGCTGCACGGCCCTGCTCGCGCGAGCCGAAGCTCGAATCCTTGCGTCCGCCGAAGGGCACATGATAGTCGGTGCCGGCCGTCGGCAGGTTGATCGTGACGCAGCCGGTTTCGACATGTCGCCTGAAATGCGTGGCGCGGGCAAGGGAGCGGGTGAAGATGCCGGCGACCAGCCCGAAGCGGGTGTCGTTGACGACGTTCAACCCCTCCTCATACGAACCGACCTTCTGAACGGCGGCGATGGGCGCGAACATTTCCTCGCGGTTGAAATCCATGGCGTTGGTGGTGCCGGTCAAAAGCGCCGGGCTCATGTAAAAACCGTCCTGCGCCAAAGTCAGGCGCTCCCCACCGACCGTTACCTCCGCGCCGGCAGCGCGTGCCCGCGCCATCCAGCCGATGTTAGCATCGAGCTGGCGGGCGCTGACCACGGGGCCGACCTGCGTGCCCTCGGCCAGCGCATGGCCGACCTTGAGTGCGCCGACGGCCTTGGAGAGCTTGTCGACGAAGGCGTCGTGGGCCTTGTCATGCACCACAAGGCGCGAGGAGGCGGTGCATTTCTGGCCAGTGCCGGAATAACCGCCGCCGATGGCGGCCGCGACGGCGAGGTCGAGATCGGCGTCGTCCATCACCAGCAGCGCATTCTTGGAGCCAAGTTCGAGCTGGAATTTGGTGAGATTGGCGGCAGCCGCCATCGCCACCTCGCGGCCGACCTCATAGGAGCCGGTAAAGGTGATGGCGTCAACGCCGCGATGGCCGGCCAGCCCGTTGCCGACGACGGCGCCCGGCCCCATCAGCAGTTGGAACGTGCCTTCCGGCAGGCCGGCGCGGTGGATGATCTCGGCCAGCGCCCAGGCCGACGCCGGGGTCTCGTTGGCCGGCTTCCAGATGACGGCATTGCCATAGGCGAGCGCCGGCGCGATCTTCCAGCTTGCGGTCGCGGTCGGGAAATTCCATGGCGAGACGACGGCGACTAGCCCCATCGGCTCGCGGCGCATGTCGATCTCGATGCCGGGGCGCACCGAGTCGGCATTCTCGCCGAGCTGGCGCAACACTTCCGCCGCATAATAGGTGAAGAACTGCCCGGCGCGAAACACCTCGCCACGGCCTTCCGCCAGCGGCTTGCCCTCTTCGCGCGACAGGAGTTCGCCAAGCTCGGCGGAACGCTCCATCAGCTCCGTGCCGATGCGGTGCAGGATCGCCTGGCGCTGCTCCAGCCCGGTCGCCCGCCAGGCGGGCATGGCGGCGCGGCCGGCGGCGACCGCCTCCTCGACATCGGCGGCATCCGCCTGTGCATAGAGGCCGATCAGGTCGCCGACATCGGAGGGATTGCGGTTTTCGTGGAAGCGTTCACCCTGCCTCCATTGGCCGCCGATCAGGTTGGCGTAGCGTTCTGCCATTTGCGGTCTCCAGTCTGTTCGGATGAAAAATCCGCCAGCGGGCCGCTTCAATCAAGCAGATATTTCTGTTATAAATTTCAGAAGAATTGAAGTGAGCGCCATGATCAAGCTGGAAGCATTGCGGGTCTTCGTCACCGTGGCGGAGAGCGGGAACATCAAGGACGCGGCCGATGCGGTGGGCCGCACGGCGTCGGCCGTGTCAATGACCTTGAAACAACTCGAAGACGAGATCGGCGGGCCGCTGTTCCAGACCGACCGCAAGAACAGCCTGACGGCGCTCGGCAATCTGATGCTCGATCTCGGCCGCGAGCAGATCAGGAGTTTCGACAAGTCGGTCAGCATCATGCGCGCCTTTGCGCATAGCCGTATCGGCAGCCTGTCGATTGCCTCGGTGCCGTCGGTGGCTACCAACCTGCTACCACCGATCCTGCAGCGTTTCCTCGAAACCCGGCCGCAGGTGCAAGTGGAACTGTTCGACATCGATACGGCGCAAGTGCGGCGCATGGTGGAAAGCGGCGTCGCCGATATCGGCATTGCCGGCGAAAGCCGCGGCGGCGGCGGGGTGGAATTCACGCCGCTGTTCAGCGACCGCTTCAAGCTGCTCTGCCGCGAGGACCACGACCTCAGCCGCCTCGACCGCCCTGTGGAGTGGAGAGACCTGCAGGGCGCGACGCTGATCCGCAACGGCGCCTCCGACCGCATCGAGGCCGAGGCCTACCGGCAGCTTGCCGGCCAGTCGCTGATCACCGTCTACAACGTCACCTCGCTGGTGGCGATGGTCAAGGCAGGCCTCGGCCTCACCATCCTGCCGTCGCTGACCATGCATGGCCCGCATGAGGGCGTGGCGGTGCTGGAACTCGCCGATGCGGCGGCGAGCCGGCAGGTCGGGCTCGTCGAGCGCCGCGACGTTCCCCCCTCCCCGGTCGCTGCCGCTTTCCGCGCCTTCGCGGTCAAGGAAATCCCGGCACTGGTCGCCGCGCGCCTGGAGACTTGAAAGCCCCCATCACTTTGACGCGAAGCCAGCGGCAAAAACTTGGGAAAAAGACGAAACTTTGCTATGCACCGCTTCGATCTCTTGTTTTATCGCATTTCCGAACGGAAAATCGGCCTCTGCCTTTTCCCGGAAATGCCTGTGTAGCCGGTGACAGGGCCGGCGACGATCGATGCGAAAGTACGGCTGCGAATGAATACTCTTGCCCTTCTCAAGCGTTTTGCGCGCTATTATCGTCCCTATCGGGGCCTGTTCGTGCTCGATTTCACCAGCGCCGTCGCGGCCGGCGTGCTGGAACTGGCCTTTCCGGTGGCGGTGACGCTGTTCATCGACCGGCTGCTGCCGACCGGCCAGCTCGGGCTCATCGGGCTCGCCGCGGCCGGCCTGCTCGCCATCTATCTCGTCAATGCCGGGCTGCAGGTGATCGTCACCTATTGGGGCCATATGCTCGGCATCCGCATCGAGACCGAGATGCGCCGCAAGGCCTTCGACCATCTGCAGAAACTCTCCTTCGGCTTCTTCGACAACCAGAAGACCGGCCATCTCGTCGCGCGGCTGACCAAGGATCTGGAGGAGATCGGCGAGGTCGCCCATCATGGCCCCGAGGATCTGTTCATCGCCCTGATGACCCTGGTCGGCGCCTTCCTGCTGATGCTGCAGGTGCATGTTCCCTTGGCTCTGCTGACTGCGCTGATCGTGCCGCTGACGGCCTGGGTGACCGGCCGCTACGGCGCGCGCATGACCGGCACCTGGCGGGCGCTTTACGGCCGTGTGGCCGAATTCAACGCCCGCATCGAGGAAAATGTCGGCGGCATCCGTGTCGTGCAAGCCTTTACCAACGAGGATCACGAGCGAAAACTGTTTGCCGAAAGCAACCAGAACTACCTGCGCACCAAGCTCGCCGCCTACAAGGTGATGGCCGCCTCCACCTCGCTCTCCTACCTGTCGATGCGTTTCGTGCAGGTGGTGGTGATGCTGGCGGGCGCCTGGTATGTGGTCCACGGCAATCTCACCGCCGGCGGTTTCGTCGGTTTCCTGCTGCTGGTTAACGTCTTCTTCCGGCCGCTCGACAAGATCAATTCGGTGATCGAGACCTATCCCAAGGGCGTGGCGGGCTTCCAGCGCTACGTCGCCTTCCTCGACACGCGGCCCGATATCGTCGACCGAGACGGCGCGCGCGAAGTCGCGCGGCTTGACGGCGACATCGCCTATCGCGACGTGCGTTTCGGCTATCGGCCGGAGAGCCCGCTGCTCGACGGCTTCAACATTTCGATCAAGGCGGGCGAGACGGTTGCCTTCGTCGGCTCGTCCGGTGCCGGCAAGACGACGATCTGCTCGCTGCTGCCGCGATTCTACGACGTCGCCGATGGCGCGATCACCATCGATGGCATCGATATCAGGGACATGACGCTGAAATCGCTGCGCTCCAACATCGGCATCGTGCAGCAGGATGTTTTCCTGTTCGCCGGCACGATCCGCGAGAACATCGCCTATGGACGGCTGGAGGCGAGCGAGGCCGAGATCGTCGAGGCGGCGCGCCGCGCCCGGCTCGACGGCGTCATCGCCGCCCTGCCGGACGGCTTCGACACCATCATCGGCGAGCGCGGGGTCAAGCTCTCCGGCGGCCAGAAGCAGCGGCTGGCGATCGCCCGCATGTTCCTGCGCAATCCGCCGATCCTCATCCTCGACGAGGCGACCTCGGCGCTCGACACCGAAACGGAACGGGCGATCCAGCAATCTTTGGCCGAACTATCGAAGGGCCGCACGACGCTGGTCATCGCCCATCGCCTCGCCACCATCGCCAATGCCGATCGCATCGTCGTCGTCGAGAACGGCCGCGTGGTCGAGCAGGGCAGCCATGGCGATCTCATTGCCCGCAAGGGCAGCCGCTACGGCCGGCTGCATACGCTGGCCGACGAGCGCGACCGCGTCAAGGCGTCCTGACGGGGGTTGCGTCCGGCCCTTGCCAAGCGCAGGAACGACAACTACAGAGAGGCTTGGCGTTCAGAGCGGGAGAGAAAGTTGCAGCTTCTACCGGACAGCAAGCGTATCCTGGCTGTCTATCTGATCAATATGGACGGCGCGACCGATCGCCTGGCGGCGATGATGGAAAAGACGTCCGCGGTCGGCCTGACCTCCGTCGAGCGTGTCGCCGGCGTCGACGGCCGCAAGCTCGATTATCCGATCGCCGAATTCAGCGAACTCTCCTACAAGCTGCTGCATGGCCGCCGCCGCACGCCGCCGGAAATCGGCTGTTACCTCAGCCATGTGGTGTGCGCGCGCAAATTCCTGGAGAGCGGCGCCGATTTCGCCCTCATCCTCGAAGACGACGTCGCCTTCAAGGATGATTTCATGCAGACGCTGGATGCCGCCGCCAGCCATCCCGGCGACTGGGATCTGCTGCGCCTGACCACGGTGAGCAACGGCCGGAAATTTCGTTTCCGCCCCCTGAACGGCGAGCGCGCCCTGGCTGTCGCCCTGACGCGCGAAAAGGGCTCGGGCGCCTACCTGATCAACCGCAAGGCCGCGTCTTGGATCACGAAAAAGCTGGTGCCGATGCGGCTCGCCTACGACATCGCCTTCGATCTCGAATTCCTGTCCGGGCTGAAGGCGACCTTCGTCGATCCGTTGCCCGCCGACCAGGATACCGGCTATGAAAGCCAGATCCAGAACGACCTGCGCCGCTACCGCCTGCCGCGCTGGCGCTATTTCACCGTGCTGCCCTATCGCATCTATCTCGAAACGAGCCGCGTGCTGCTGCGCGGCCTGCGGCTGCTGGGCTATAGGCTGGGACTTGCCTGAACAGGCGAATCTCCTGCACGCAAATGGCGGAGAAGTTTTATGAAAAAACAACCGCACCGAGACTCAACCCTTTGTTTTTGTTACATGACTGTCATGAAACTGTCATGAAAGGGCAAAAGCGTTGCAACTTGGCAACGCTGTTTCGGCCGCAACATCGATTGCGGGAATTGTGACAGAATTGTCTTTTGCATTTGCGAAGCCGATCGCCAATTTTCCCCGCGGACACGGACCTCAAGGGAAACGTGACCATCGATTTGGGGGTGGGGCCATTTATTTGCCCGCCGCGGAAAGCAGTTCCTGCTTTCCGTCTTACATTGGAGATAGACATGAACATCAAGAGCCTTCTCATCGGCTCCGCGGCGGCGCTTGCTTTCGTTTCCGGCGCCCAGGCTGCAGACGCGATCGTCGCCGCTGAACCGGAACCCATGGAATATGTCCGCGTCTGCGACGCCTACGGCACCGGCTACTTCTACATTCCCGGCACCGAGACCTGCCTGAAGGTCGGCGGCCGCGTCCGCTTCGACGTCCAGGCTGCAAGCTCGTATCGTCCGCACAGCGATCTCGGCTGGTCCACCAAGTCGCGCGCCGAAATCTACCTCGACTCGGCCAGCGACACCGAATACGGCCCGCTGAAGACCAAGATCGTCACCCGCTTCGACTTCGACGGCACCTATAACGACGGCACGCACACCACCACCAAGCTGATGGCGGCCAACATCCAGCTCGCCGGCTTCCTCGTCGGCCTGGCCGATTCGCAGTTCACCAGCTTCACCGGCAGCGCCGGCGACGTCATCAACGACGACGTCGTTGCCTACGGCCAGTATGAAGTCAACCAGATCAGCTACGTCTACAAGGGCGACAACGGCTTCAGCGCCATGATCTCGGTCCAGGACGACCGCGGCGCGATCGTCGGCAAGGATGCCTTCGGCAACACGCTCTATGCCAGCGGCGACGACTACGCCGTCGACGTCGTGGCCGGTCTCGGCTTCAAGACCGACGCCTTCCAGTTCCGCATCGTCGGCGGTTATGACGAAAGCGCCGAGGAAGGCGCCGTCAAGGCCCGCCTCGACGGCACCTTCGGCAAGATCAACGCCTTCATCATGGGCGCATGGAATTCCGACGGCGACGTCGTCCACGTCTTCGCGCCGGGCGATTCCATCGGCCAGAGCTGGGGTGACTGGGCCTTGTGGACCGGCGTCGGCGCCAAGCTTTCCGACACGCTGGCCGCCAACCTGCAGGTTGCCTACACCGACAACGAGACCCTCGCTGCCGCTGCAAACCTGAAGTGGAACCCGGTTTCGGGTCTGCTGATCCAGCCGGAAATCACCTACACCAAGTGGAAGACGATCGACGAAGACCAGTGGAACGGCATGATCCGTTTCCAGCGTACCTTCTGATCGATCCGTTTTTCGCGGAAAATGGAGCCCGGCGGTCATCCCGCCGGGCTTTTCTGTGCGACGATCAGCCTGCGTTGTGGCCCATGCGGGCAAAGCGCGCCGGCTCTGTCTTTTCCAGCCTTACGGCCAGCAGGTAGCCGATGACGGCGGCGAGCGGGATCAGCGCCGGCAGGATGATGCCGAGGATGCCGCCGGTGGTGCCGGTGAGATCGCCGAAATGCAGGAAGATGTAGACGAACAGGCCAGCCATGACGAGGCCGGAGACCAGCGGCAGCACGAAAGTCGCCAGCGGCTGGCCGCTCATCCCCTGCCGGCGGAAGAAGACGATCACCGACAGCGAGGTCACGGTCATCATCGCGAGCACGCCGAGCGTGCCGATCTGGCTGATCCAGGTGAACATGTTGAGCACCGGATCGAGGCCGAGGCCGGCGAACAGCGCCAGCACGATCAGCGCGCCGGCCGTCTGCGTGACCGAACCGACATGCGGGCTCTGGTGTGCGTCATGGGTGCGGCCGAAGGCGGCCGGCAGCAGGCCCTCGCGCCCGGCGACATAGCTGTAGCGGGCGATGTAGTTGTGGAAGGCCGACAGCGCCGCAAACAGGCTCGACACCAGCAGCAGGCCGGCAATCGCCGGTACCGGGCCGCCGACATACTGGTCGGCGAGGATGAAGAAGAAGGCGGAGGGGTCCGAAAGACCCTGCAGCGTCGGCATCAGCTTGTCGGCGCCGACGCCGACGATCATCAGCCAGGTGGTGAAGACGAAGAAGACGCCGATCATCAGCACCGAGAGATAGGTGGCGCGCGGAATGGTCTTTTCCGGGTCGCGGGCCTCTTCGGCATAGATGGTCGTCGCCTCGAAGCCGATGAAGCAGCCCATGCAGAACAGCACCGCCGCCGTCAGCGAGCCGGAAAACATCACATTCGTGTCGAAGATATTGAGGGCAAGACCGCTTTCGCCGCCCTTGCCGATGATGGCGAAATCGACCACCAGCACGACGAGATATTCGAGCGCCACGACGAAGACCAGCACCTTGGCCGACAGATCCACCTGGCGATAGCCGAGGATGCCGACCAGCGCGATGGCGATCAGGCTCCAGCCCCACCAGGGCAGGACCAGCCCATGCTCTCCGAAGACGCCGGCGGCGATGCCGCCGAGCAGGCCGATCAGGCCGAACTGCATGGCGTTATAGGCGACCAGCGCCACGATGGCGATGGCGCCGGCCGTGCGCCCGCCGAGCCCGCGCGCCGCATAGGCGTAGAAGGCCCCCGCATTGGTGACGTGGCGCGACATGGCGACATAGCCGACGGCGAAGGCCAGCATCACCAGCGTCACGAACACGAAGGTGGCGGGGATGCCCGCGCCGTTTCCGAGCAGGAAGGCGATCGGCATGGCGCCGGCCACCCCTGTCAAAGGCGCTGCCGCCGAAATCACCATGAAGGTGACGGCAAGCAGGCCCAGAGAATTTTTCCGAAGCTGGTTCGCTCCGACTCCCGATATCTCAGCCATTGTTCCTCTCGATCTTTTTGTCGGTGTTCGCACGTTCGGGAGAGACGCGGCGCGCCTCCCCTGAAAACGGGTTTATGTCAGGCACCGGTCTTTCCGCCGGCTTTCCATTCCAGATCCGGCGGAAAAACCGCCGGGGAATTCGTCATTCAGGCGCCGGAAGATGCACGGCGCGGCGATAGGCGCGCTGGCCGTAGAGCAGCGCCGCCGGGCTTTCCGAGAGTTTCACTCCCATCACCCGCCCGACGATGATGTGATGCGTTTCCCACAACACGGAGGTGGCCACGCGGCATTCGAAGGCGGCCGTCGCCCCTGTCAGCATCGGCTGGCCGAGCTCGCCGGCGATCCAGTCGGCGCGCTCGAAACGGGCGGCATGTTCGCCCGCGCCCGCCCGGCCGGCGAAGAGGTCGGAGAGTTGCTGCTGGTCTTCCTGCAACAGGTTGGCGCAGAAGGCGCGATTCCTGAGGATCGCCGGGGCCACCGGGCTCAGGTGATGGATGCAGGCGAGCAGCGAGGGATGATCGCCATCGGCCGAGACGGAAGTGAGCGAACTGATCGTCACCCCGTAACGCCCCGCCTCGCCATCGGTGGTGGCGACCGCGACGAAGGTCGCGGCGCGGCTCATGCCTTCCAGAAATCGACTGCGCAGATCGGTATCGATGATCATGGTCTTCACCCCAGGTCGAAGAAGCGTTCCAGCTCCACATCGGGAATCTTGCGGCGGAATTCATTGTGCTGGCTTTCGCGCGTGGCGGTGAACGCCTCGACGAAGCGCGGCGACAGCCAGTCGGCGGCAAAGGCCGAGCCGCGCAGGCGCTCGATCGCTTCCGGCATGGAGCGGGCGAAATCGCGTGGCGTTTCCTGGCTGTAGCCGTTGCCGATGGTCTCCGCATCCGGCTCGATCTTTTCGAGGATGCCGGCGACGCCGGCCGCGACCGTCGCTGCGACCGTCAGGTAGGGATTGGTATCGGCACCGGGCAGGCGGTTTTCGACCCGCAGCGAGCCGGCATCGTGGCCGACGATGCGGAAGCAGGTCGTGCGGTTCTCGTAGCCCCAGGTGAGGCCGGGCGGCGCAAACGTGCCCGGCGCGAAGCGGCGGTAGGAATTGACCGTCGGCTGGAAGATCAGCGTCATGTCGCCGATATATTTCTGCAGCCCGCCGATGAAATGGCGGAAGGTCTGCGACACGCCGTTCTTCTGCGAGGGATCGTGGAAGACCGAACGGCCCTCCAGATCCTTCAGCGAGACATGCACATGGATCGACTGGCTGTCGGCATGTTCGGTCCAGCGCGGCATGAAGGTCACACACTTGCCCTGCCGCTGGGCGAGAGCGCGCAAAAAGTTCTTGAGCAGGACGAGCTGGTCGGCGGGCTCCAGGCCTTCGCCTGCGGCGATGCAGGCTTCGAGGAAGCCGCCGCCGATCTCCTCATGCATCTTGGCAAGATCGATGCGCAGCGGCTCGCACATGGCGGCGACCGCCTCGTACCATTCGGTCTGCTGCACCTGATAGAGCACGAGATCGTGGCTGCCGTGCTGGGTCGCGGTCTTGAGGTTGCGATAGCCCTTTTCGCGCGCGCTTTCCGGCGTTTCGTCGAACAGGGTATATTCCAGCTCCATCCCGTAGCAGAGATTGAATCCGGCCTCGTTGACGCGCGACAGCACGCGTTTCAGCAGCGAGCGCGGGCAGAATTCGGCGGTCGCGCCGGAATAATTGGCGAGAACCAGCATGTCGTGGCCCGGCTTCGACCAGGGCAGGCGGCGCGCCGTCGCGGGATCGATCACCAGCGGATCGTCGTGGAAATCGGAGCTGCCGTCGGAGACGCCGGGAATGGTCAGGACGACGTCGGTCGGGTCGAGCGCCAGCGTCACCGGCGACATGCCCATGCCGTTTTTGGCGATGCCCTTGAGGCTGCGGGCCGAGACCATCTGCCCGCGCAAAAGGCCGTTGGTATCCGTCATCGCCACCGTGGCGAAGCGGCTTTCCGGATCGGCCAGATATTCATCAACTGTCATGGTTCCACCTGCTGAAGGGCCCGTTTAAGGGGTTGGGCGCTTATGAGCGCTTCTAGTGTGGCGAGATCGTCCTTCGGCCTTGTCGAATAAGCCTTGAGGAAAACCCGCAAACCGTTGTTCACGTAACGCGCGATCTCGGCCCGCGAGGGCGGCGCGTCGGGCATGTAGAGCGCCTGCGTGCGCGGCGCCGAAAGGATGAGGCCCCACAGATCCTGGGCGGCGAGTTCGGCATCGTCGAAGTCCAGCTCGCCGGCGGCGCGCCGGCCGGAGAGGTAATCCATGATGCCGGAAAGCAGCCGATCGGGGCCGGATTGCTGGTAGGCGCGGCCGATTTCGGGAAAGCGCTGCACTTCGCCGATGATCAGTCGCGCCAGCGACAGGAGATCGGGGCGCAGCACGGCATCGGCGTAATCCCAGGCGAAGCCGTGGAGATCGGCGACCATGCCCTTGCCGGAGGGATGCTGGAAGAATTCCAGCATCTGGTCGCGCTCGCCATGCAGCATGGCCGAAAACAGCGCCTCCTTGGATTCGAAATACTGGTAGAGCGTCGGTTTGGACAGCCCGGATTCGATGGCGACCGCATCCATGGTGGTGCCGGAATAACCGGCCTCGGCAAAGACTTTCAGGGCGGCGTCGAGCACGCGGCGCTCGCGTTCGATCCGGTTCTGCTGGCGGCGTGAAAGGGCGGTCATCGCGGCAATCCCTCCAGGAATTCGAGAAGGATGCGATTATAGACCGAAGGCTGCTCCACGTTACAGACATGCCCGGCATTCGCGATGGTTTCGTAGCGCACATCCGCGGCGGACGCTTCGGCATGGATAAGCCCGGCAACGCCGCGGATTTCCTTCGGCGAGGCCAGCCGGTCGAATTCGCCCGTCATCATCAGCACCGGCATGGTGAGCCGTGAAAAATCGAAACGCTCCGGCGGGTTGGTGAAGCAGGTCAGCGCATCGCGATAGGTGGCGGATGGGATCGCCGCCATCGACCTGAAAAGCTGGTCCTTGACTGCTTCGGATGCCTCCGGCCCGGCGAGAACCTTGACCACGGCCGGCGCGAAATCGGCTGGCGTCTGGCCTGCATCCAGCGGCACCTGGCGGCTCGTACGGAACGCCTCGCGTTCCCCAACGCCGGCTTCCGACATGCCGGTGCAACCGCCCGAAAGCACGAGGCCGGCAAGGCGGCCGGGATGGCGCATGGCGAAGGAGGTGGCGATCCATGAGCCATAGGATAGGCCCACCAGCACCAGCTTTTCGGCACCGAGCGCAGTCATGACCGATAGAATGTCGTCGCAGTAATCCTCGACGGTGGATTGCTCGGGCCCGAGTTGGCTATCGCCGTAGCCGCGCAGGTCGAGCGCTGCCGCGCGCATCGTCGAGCCAACGACGGAGACCTGCGCCTCCCAATTCCAGCGCGCCCCGCCGATGCCGTGCAGGAACAGGCAGAGCGGGCCGTCCATGGGCGGCGATAGCGTCAGGGCCAGACGCGGCGTCTCGCCGACCGTCATGGAGTTCAGGGCGACGGGCGCGGGAAGGGCCTGCCCGGCAGGGGCCTCCCCGCTGCGTATCGCCGCTTCGGAAAGCGCGGCGATGCCCATTTCGAAGATATATTTGGTGCCTTCGCAGATCGCCGCCAGCCGGACGGAGTCCGACGCTTCGGCCTGCGCGGTCCAGAGGATCGTGCTGCCGCCGCCCTCGCCTGCCGTGACCGTCACACGGCCATCATAGGCATCGACACCGGCGATGCCCTGCAGATGGGTATAGGCGAGCGTTCTTTCGCTATCGCTGAAGAAGGTGCGGCGCTCGCGATAGAGCGTGCCCTCCCCATGGACGGTGAAGGCGCGCACAAGATGGCCGGCCGCATCGCGCTCGGCCCGGATCGTAGCGATGGCGGGATGCCAGGCGCCGCAGAAATCGCGGGCGATCGCCCAGACCGCCTCCGGAGAGGCGGTGCTCACTCCCAGAACCTCGACCCGGTCGCGCGCCATCGGATCAGCGCACCGCGCGGCCGGTGGCGTGTTCACCGCGCCACAGGGAGTTGCGGGCTCCGCCCTCGTCGCCGGGGGCGTTGTCGATCTCGTCCATGTCGTAGAGGGCGAGAACGGCGAGATAATCCTCCATGATCTCGGAGGTGAAGGGCAGCATCAGCGCGCCGCAGCGGCTATCGCGGTACATGCGCTCCAAGGGCAGCGTCTTCAGCATCGACTGGCCGCCGCAGGTGCGGATCGCCATCGAGGTCATTTCGGCGGCACCCTCCATGACGTTATATTGTGCGGCATACATGCGCAGCACCTCGCCCTTGGTCGGGAAACCCTTGGCCTCGCTGAAAGCCTGCCACCACAAGGCGCGCATATTGGCGAGACGAGCGTACATCTTGCCGACGGCGACGCGCTTGGTGGCGTACATGCGCCGGTCGATCGGCGGCTGGCCGGGAACCTTGCCCTTGAGGTAATCGACCATGAAGTCGAAGGCCCCTTGCGCCACGCCCATATAGGTCGGCGACAGCGTCGCCATCATGTGCGGGAAGTTCGGCAGGGTCTTGCCGAAGATGCCGCGCGGCATCAGGAGATCGTCATGGGCGACGAAGACGTCCTTGAGGATCAGGTCGCGCGAATTGGTGCCGCGCATGCCGAGCGGATCCCAGTCGCCCTTGACCGACAGGCCGGGCGTGTCCTTGTGGACCACGAACAGCATCGTGTCCTCATGGCGCGGCTCCTGGCCCTCGAACACCTCGGTGCAGACGATGGTGTAGTAATCGCAATAGCCGGCCAGCGAGGCGAATTTCTTGAAGCCGTTGATCACCCAGCCGCCGTCGACCTTGCGGCACTGGGTCTGGTTCGGCTTGGAGGTCCAGTTCTGGCCACCCTCCGAAATCGGCTGCGAGTAGATCGCCTTCTCGGCGATGGCGCGGCGGAACTGGCGTTCGCGCAAGGGGGCGAATTCGGCCTTTTCCTCCGGCGTCAGGTTCGGCATCTCGAACATGAAACGCGACCAGGCCATGGAGGAATTGTGCATGTTGAAGGTCAGCGCGGTGGCGCCGCAATATTTGCCGATCTCGGCCCCGACCATGGCATATTCGAACATCGAAAAGCCCCAGCCGCCGAACTCTTCGGGAATGCAGAGGCCCAAAAAGCCTTCCTCGGCCAGATCCCGGTAATTCTCGACCGGGAAGGAGGCGTCGTCGTCGATGCCCTTGGCGCGGGGGGCGAATTTTTCGCGGCCCAGCTCGTTGACGCGGCGCAGCACCGCCTGGACCTCAGGCCGGATGCGCGAGAGGTCGTAGTAATCGGCAATATCGCTCATGCTTGTTCTCCAGAGGCAGTGAAATTAAACTGCCAGTTCCCCTTGCAGGACGCCGTCCTTGACGACGGTTCTTCCGTCCAATGTGATGGTGCAGTTGCGCATCGGCAGGTCGAAATGGCCGAGCGTGTAGCGGCCGGCATACTGGTTCGCCCCCGTGGACCACAGGAAGGAGCCGGCAAGTGCCCTGAATTCCACCGCCTGCATGTCGCGCTTGTCGTACATAACAGCCGAAACCCATTTGGCGCGCGGGTGCATGCCCCAGCCGACATGGCTCATGCCGAAGGCGTTGCGGTCTTCCCAGGCTTCCATATATTCACGGAAATGCAGGGCATCGATGCCGTCGCCCTTGATGGCGGTGACGAAATCGTTCTCGACGGTGAAGTCGATGCGGCTGGTCAGCACCGTCTTGAAGGTCAGGTTCATGTCGCCGACATCCATGACGATGCGGCCGTTGACGCTGTTCTTGCCGGGAAAGGCAAGGCAGAGCCCGCCCGGCCAATGGGCGACCGCGCCCGGACGGGTGCCGAAACCCGGGGTGCCGCCGCAGGGCGCGCCGTCGATGTCGATCACCAGATCGGTGCCGGCCGGCGAGGTGACGCGCATCTCCCTGGCGTCGCGCAGCATCTGGATGCCGAGCTCGACCTTGGCGGCGATGTCCGCCGTCGGCTCGGTGCGTTCGAGAATTTCGGGATGCTCGTTGCAGACCACCAGCAGACGGGCGATGCCGGCATCTTCGATTTCCGGCCATTCCGGCGCGTGGATCAGGCCCTCGACGGTGCAATCGACGATGACCTCGACGCCCTTCAGCGCCTCGATGACGGCGCGGTTGCCCTGGATCGCCCAGGAGGTGCCGGTGGACTTGACCGGCACCGGCGCGGTCTGGCGCGGCGTCGGCATCTGGATCATGCAATAGTCGGCGCCGAGATCGTGCAGCGCCAGATCGGAAAGCTGGACGAGCACCGGACGCGACTGTGTTTCCGAGAGGATCGCCACCTTCGTGCCCCTGGAAATGCCGTTCAGCGCGAAAACGCGCCGAAAGCAATCCAGCCATTTTCCCTCGATTCGTTCCTGCAGCATTGCAAACGCCTCCCTCGACGGACCGCGCAGGCGATCCGATCAGACTTTCGCCGCCAACATGCGTTCGCGGCAGCCGACAAAGACTCAATTCAAGAATACCGTTCCGGCGATGCCGTGACCGATGCGTTCCCTTGCCAGATTTTTCTCTGGTCAATTTCTTAACTGATGAGTTAAGGTTTGCGCGTTTTCATTTCGGCTGTCAACAGGATTTTCGAAAATTATGTCTCGTTCGATTATTTTTCCGATTTTCGAGCGTTCCACTCCGCCCAGACGGGTCGCGCCAGGCTGAAAGTATCGTGGCTGCGCACGTAGTCGCTGCCGTAGGAGCGGGCGACGAGATCGAGTTTCGGCGTGTCGATATGGGCGCGCTCCGCGTTCAGCACGCAGTCGTCGGCGACATGCACGGTCAGCACCCGGCCGATCACCACCGTCTGGTTCGGCCCTGTGACGACTGAAGACAGCGACACGCATTCGAACGACACGGGGCTTGCGGCGATGCGCGGCGGCTTCACGCGCGCCGATGGCAACGTCTCCAGCCCTGCCAGCGCCAGTTCGTCGACACCGCGCGGCGCATCGATGGCGGTGACGTTCATCGCCGCCACCAGCCGCTCCGGCACGAGATTGACGACGAATTCGCCGGTGTCGAGAATGTTTTTCGCCGTATCCTTGAAGCCGCGCACGGGATCGGCGAGCAGGCCGAGCGCCACGGTCGGCGGGGCCGAGCCCATGACGTTAAAAAAGCTGTAGGGCGCGGCGTTCAGCCCGCCCTCCCTGTCCCGCGTCACCACCCAGGCGATGGGACGCGGCATGACGGTCGCCGCCAGCAGCTTATAGGCATTCTGGGGGCCGACCTCTTCCAGATCGAAACGCATTGCAAGCACCTGTAGCTCAACCGCCGACGCCCGCGCCAATAAGCGCGGGGCCAACGGTTCGTTGAACGAATTTACAAAGAGGTCATAGACCTTATTCGGGCGTGGCGTCGACCACGGGATGGCGGATCGTGCCGATGCCCTCGACGCAGGCGACGACGACATCGCCCGGCCACATCCATTCCTGCGGCGTGCGGCCGGCGCCCACGCCTTCCGGCGTGCCGCTGGCGATGATGTCGCCCGGCTCCAGCGTGATACCGGAGGAAATGTCGGCGATGAGATCGTCGACCTTGAACAGCATGTGGCGCGTATTCGAACGCTGCTTTTCCTTGCCGTTGACCGTCAGCCACAGATCCAGCCCCTGCGGATCGGGGATCTCGTCGGCGGTGACGATGCAGGGGCCGAAGGGCGCGTAGGTGTCCTGGCCCTTGGAGAAGATCCATTGCCCGGCGCGGCGATTGTCGCGGGCCGAGACGTCGATCATCACCGAATAGCCGAAGACGTGCTTCAGCGCGTCTTCCTTTCGCACCCGGCGCGCCGTCGTGCCGATGATCACCGCCAGTTCCACTTCCCAGTCGAGTTGCTGGGTGATCTTGCGGTTATGCTCGATGGCTTCGCCCGGGCCGATGACGGTGGTCGGCGGCTTGGAGAAGATCACCGGCTGCTTCGGCAGTTCCTTCGACGTATCCAGCGACTTGGCGCTTTCGGCGACATGCTCGACATAGTTCAGCCCGATGCCGAAGATGTTCTTGCGCGGGCGCGGGATCGGCGCCAGGAGCTTGGCATTGGCGAGGGCGATCGCCGTGCCCGCGGGGAAGCGTCCCTCGGCCTCTTCCAGACAGTCCGCCAGCGCCTCCAGCCCCGGACGCCCGGCATCGATGAGGCCGAGCATGGTATCGGGCAGTTCCTCGCCATAGATTTCGCCGAGCGCCGCGACGTCGACAACCAGATCGTCGACGATAACGCCGAGGCGGGCGGGAGCCTCGATCGACTCCCGATAAGTAACCAGTTTCATATAGATTTCCCTTTACAAGATCGGCTGGTGGCCGTCGTTTTCGCCGAAAGCCTGTTCGCGATACAGGCCGAGCGCCCGCATGACCGGCAGATCCGACAGGCAGAACAGGCACGCGTCGTCGCGGTCGGAACCGTTGACATGCTCGTGCCAGGCCCAGGAGGGCACGCAGAAGATATCGTGCTCGGCCCAGTCGTAACGCTTGCCGTCGATGATCGAATAGCCGCTGCCCTTGGCGACGTGATAAAGGCCGCTGCCGGTGTGGCGATGCGCCTTGGTGTGCTCGCCGGGGCGCAGCATCTGCATGCTGGCGCCCATGGTCTGCATCACGGGGCCCTGCGTCACCGGATTGACGTATTCCATCAGCACGCCGTCATAGGGCGAGCCGTCGGTGCAGCTGGCATATTTGAGAAGCGACTCGTAGGTCGGCAGCCATTCGTATTTGAACATCGGGCTGTAGGCCTTGCTCCAGCTCTGGCCCATCGGCTTCAGGCCGGGGTTGCCCCAGGTCTTGGTCATGTCGTCGACTTCGTAGCCGACGGCCTGGCTCATGTCCGGATGCACCTCGTAGAAATTCGCCTCCATCGCGTTGACGAAGGGAATGTCGAGGCCGTCCTGCCAGATGCAGGGGGCGCCGCTCGCCTCGACGCCGTGCTCGTGCCAGGTGCCGTTCGGGGTCAGCACGAAGTCGTTGGCGCCGAGCGTCATCTTGTGGCCGTCGACCACGGTATAGGCGCCCGAACCTTCCATGATGAAGCGGATGGCGGAGGCCGAATGGCGATGCGCCCCCGCCACTTCGCCGGGGTTCATCACCTGCAGGCCGGCATAGAGCCAGCCGACGGCGGCGGCAACGTCGCTGCGGCCGGGATTGTTGAGATAGATCACCCGGCGGCCCGCCTTTTCCGGCGTCACCAGCTCGACGGAGCGCAGCACATGCTCGCGCAGCTCCTTGTAGCGCCAGACCACCGGCACGGATTGCGATTTCGGCTGCCATGGCTCGATCTTGTTGGCGACCGTCCAGAGGGCGCCGGCCTTGTAGCGATCCAGATCTTCATAATAGGCCAGAAGCTCGGGCGTATCCTCGACATTGGCTCGCCCGGCGACGTCCTCGCGGTGGTTCTCACGCTGAATTGCCATGGGTCTCTCCCTGTCCATCGTTTGAGTGGCGGCAGAATGGAGCAGTCTTCTTTCGAAAGCAATATGGATTTTCGAAAATTTTTGCATTTGCCGAAAGATATCTCCGTGCGATAATGATCGCGTGAAAGGGATCATTCATGACACTTGCGGAAAAAGCCTATGTGGACCTGCGCCATGACATCATTCGCGGCGTGCTGGCGCCCGGCCGGCCGCTTCGGCTCGCCGATCTCAGCGAGCGTTACGGCATGGGCTTCTCACCGCTGCGCGAGGCGCTGAACCGGCTGCAGGCGGAACGGCTGGTGACGGCGGAATCGCTGCGCGGCTTTCGCGTGGCGCCGCTGTCGCTCGACGAACTGCACGACACGGTGTCGTTGCGCATCCTGATCGAGACCAGGGCGCTACGCGCCGCCATCGCCGAGGGCGACGACGCCTGGGCCGCCGGCATCGTCTCGGCGCTCTATGCCTTGAAACTGCAGGCGGGGCGAAGCGGGCCGGATGCGGATATCTGGGCGCTGGAGGCGCGCCATCACGCCTTCCACCTGTCGCTGCTTGCGGCTTGCAATTCCCCCTGGACACTGGAATTCGTCGAGCGTCTCTACGCCGCCACCGAGCGTTACCGCATTCCGGTGCTGCTGGACGCCGGTCTTGCGGCCGGACGCGACGTGCAGGCCGAACACAGTGCGCTGGCCGACGCCACGCTCGACCGCGACGCCGACAGGGCCGCCGCACTGCTGGAAGCGCATTACCTGCACACCGTCGAGGCGCTGACCGCGGCCATGCGTCCCGAAGCCACGGAAGCCGTGCGGGCGCGGGCGGCCAAGTAACAGGTCCGGAAACGAAAACGCCGGAGCTTTTGGCTCCGGCGTTTTCTTTCGACTGGCTCTAAAGCGCGTCGCGATCTTTCAGATTCGCTTTTGCTCTTTGATCGTTGATTTTTCGCATGTCGTTGCCGCAAAACCGCGGCGCACTTTTATGCGACATGCTCTATCCGCTTATTCGGCGGAGACGATCTTGCCGTTTTCCCACTTGAACAGCGAGAAGCTCTGCGAGGTCAGGTCGCCGTTTTCGCCATAGGTCAGCTTGCCGATGGCGGTCGGGATGGCGTCGCCGGACTTCAGCGCCGTGGCGACGGCGGCCGAATCTTCCGCGCCCGCCTTTTCGATGCCGGCCTTGAGAACTTCGACGGCGGCATAGGCGTTGAGCGTGAAGGCTTCCGGCGGGATGCCCTTTTCGGCCAGGACCTTGACGGCGGCCTGGGAGTCCGGGCTCTTCAGCGCGTCGGAGGCGTTGGTGAACAGCGTGCCGGCAGCGGCTTCGTTGCCGATCGCCCAGAATTCGGTGTTGGACAGGCCTTCGCCGCCGATGATCTGGGCGTTGACCGAGAGATCCTTCAGCTGACGGGCCAGCAGGCCGCCTTCCGGATGATAACCGCCGAAATAGATGACTTCGACGCCTTGCGACTTCAGGCGGGTGATCAGCGCCGAGAAGTCCTTGTCGCCGGGATTGACGGTGTCATAGAGCACTTCGTTGACGCCGCCGGCGTTCAGCGCCGCCTTGAAGGCATCGGCGAGGCCCTTGCCATAGGCGCCCTTGTCATGGATGACGGCGACCTTCTTGTCCTTCGCCTTCGACAGCACGTAGGCGGCGGCGACTTCGGCCTGCTGGTCGTCACGGCCGCAGGTGCGCAGGATGTTGGCAAGGCCGCGCGCGGTCAGTTCCGGGGCGGTGGCGGTCGGGGTGACCATCAGCACGCCATTTTCGGCAAACACTTCCGAAGCCGGGATGGCGACGCCGGAGGTCACCGGGCCGACGACGAAATGGATGCCTTCGCCGACGATCTGGTTGGCGGCGGAGACGCCCTGCTTCGGCTCGCCGGCATCGTCGGCCAGCTTCAGCACGATCTTCTCGCCCTTGATGCCGCCGTTCTTGTTGATCTCGTCGACGGCGGCCTGGGCGCCGTTCTTGACCTGATCGCCATAGGCGGCGACCGGGCCGGTCAGCGGCGCCACGAGGCCGATGACGATATCCGCATGGGCGAGCGGCGCGAAGACGAGCGAGGCGGCAAGCGTTGCGCCTGCGAAAATCTGCTTCTTCATGGTGTTCTCCTGAAATGAGCGTATCGCGAACCGCCATCCAAAGACCGTCGCCGGAAGCGGGACGGCCCGATCGGTTCCTCCCGCCGGGCTCGATCACTTTCGTGCGCAAGCGGCCGACAGGCATGGGACGGATTACGAAATGGCGCCTGACGGCGCAACAAAATAATGCAGATGCCTAAAATACGGGCGGGAATGACGCGCTGATGCACCCGCTTCGGCAGCAAGTGGGAAATATGATCGAAGTCAATTTTTGTCGTCGTGCGGAATGCTAGACGGTTTACCGTATACGCCTTTCGGGAGGATATTCATGTTCGCCTTCATCGCCGCCAGCGCCGCCATTCTCCTGACCCCCGGGCCGACCAACACGCTGCTGGCCGCCGGCGGCGCGACGTTGCCGCTGCGCAAGGCGTTTCTGCTGCCGCTCGCCGAGGCGCTCGGCTATGGGCTCGCCGTCAGCGGTTTCTTCCTGATGGCGCGAGGATTGCAGGATCGGCCGGAAGCCTTTGTCGCCGTCAAGCTGGCGGCGGCGGCCTGGCTGGTTTATGCCGCCGTGACATTGTGGCGCACGCGGCTGGACGCCGGCGGGCATCCGCCTCGCCTTGCCTTCGGCCGGGTGCTGGCGACGACGCTGGTCAATCCCAAGGCGCTGCTGGTCGGCGTCGTCTTCATCCCGCAACAGCCGTTTTCCGGCGCGCTCGCCTGGATCGGCGCCTATGCCGGCCTCTCCATTCTCGCCGGTATCGGCTGGGTGTTTCTCGGCTCGCTGCTGCCCGGGCGGCTGCAACGGCATTCCTACAAAGGCGCGGCGCTCGTGCTCACCGGCTTTTCGCTGGCCGCCGTGGCCAGCGCCGTTGCAAGCTGATGCCATTTTGTTGGACGTCCAGCAAAAACCTTGACAGAAGCCCCGCTTGTTCCTACTCCTGAGCCAGCGCCCTTCCAGGAAGGCGCAAGCCGTTTTCCATGCGGAAAGGCTATCGGTCTGCGACGTTGAGGGAGAGACAATGCACACCCGGATCACCGAACTCTTGGGCACCCGCTACCCCATCATCCAGGGGGGCATGCAGTGGGTGGGCCGCGCGGAGCTTGCCTCGGCGGTTTCCAATGCCGGCGGCTTCGGCATCCTGACGGCGCTGACCCAGCCCGATCCGCAGGCGCTCGCCGACGAAATCCGCCGCTGCCGGGGGATGACCGACAAGCCGTTCGGCGTCAACCTGACCATCCTGCCCTCCACCGCGCCGCCGCCTTACGAGGAATATCTCGACGCGGCGCTGGAGTCGGGCATCCGCATCATCGAGACGGCGGGGCGCAGCCCCAAGGAATTCATCGCCAAGGCCAAGGCTCATGGCGCGAAGATCGTGCATAAATGCACCGCCGTGCGCCATGCGCTCTCGGCCGAACGCGCCGGCGTCGATGCGATCTCGATCGACGGTTTCGAGGCGGCCGGCCATCCCGGCGAGGACGATGTCGGCGGCCTGGTGCTGTTCGCCGCCGCCGCCCGCGCCGTGAAAGTGCCGCTGATCGCCTCCGGCGGCATCGGCAGCGGCCGCGCCATGGCGGCGGCCATGATGCTCGGCGCCGAAGGCATCAACATGGGCACGCGTTTCTGTGCCACGCAGGAAGCGCCGATCCACGACAATATCAAGCAGGCGCTGGTCGGGGCCAAGGAAACCGACACCAACCTGATCTTCCGCACCCTGCGCAACACCGGCCGCGTGCTGAAGAACGCGATTTCCGACGAGGTGATCGCCACCGAGCGCCGCCCGGGCGGCTGCGAATTCGAGGATATCCGCCCGCTGGTCGCCGGCGCGCGCGGCCGCGCGGCGCTGATCGATGGCGATACCGACGGCGGCCTCGTCTGGGCAAGCCAGGTGGTCGGCCTGATCGACGACATTCCCACCTGCGCCGAACTCATCGAGCGCATCGTTACGGAATGCCGCGAGGCGATGCGTCAGGGGCTCGCCGCCTTCGAGGTGTGACGCCGTTCGGCTGCGGCCCGCAAATGCGACGAAACCGAGGGTGACCCATGCGCAATCCTGAAAAGAAATCGCGCATCAAGATGGAGCGGCGCGAGGATCTGATCCAGGGCACGATCCGCTCGATCGCGGCCATCGGCTACAGCGACGCCACCATCAACACCATCTGCGAGGCCGCCGGCCTGTCGCGCGGCCTGATCGGCTATTATTTCAAGGGCAAGGACGAACTGCTGATCGAGGCCTATCGCTATCTTGTCGCCCAGGCGAACGAGGATGCGCGCCGCTCCGTCGAAGGCGCGGGATCGGACCCGATGCAGCGGCTGCTGGCCGCCACCCACATGTATTTCCGCCGCATCAAGGAGGAGCATGAGGAATCGCTGGTGACGCTGGCCTGCCTCGGCGTCGCCCCGTGGAACGCGCCGATGGGCGAGCTGACCCGCACCCTCTGGCGCAAATATCGCGGCTGGATCGAAAAGATGATCGCCGCCGCCGCCACTGAGCGCAATCTCGACATCGACGCCCGCAAGGCAGCGATCACCTATGTCCATATGGGCGACGGCTTGTGGATCGGCTGGCTGCTCGACCCCGAGGCCTATACGCTCGACGAGGCCGAAGGCATCCTGCGCGACTGGCTGCTCGATCTCTTCGGTGAGAGGCCGGCGGCCCCTCCCCCCGCGGCATGATCCCGCGACAGGTTTTCCCGCTGCACGGATGACGACTGCAGGCACCGCGCAAGCTTTGGCGATCCAGGCTTCGAGAACGCGATTTTGCGCCCGAAATCCGCTCGTTCCGACGCTGGGACCCCGCTTTTCAAGGGATTTTATCAAATATTAATTCAAATGCCGCAGCCTCGGTTGTGCCGGATTTCCAGTCCGCACGTCAGAAACCGTCGCCGCTGCCCCGGCGAAACAGGACCGAACCATGGCCACCACGTCCGCCGCGCGCCCAAAATCGTCGATATCCCTGGCCGTCAAGCTGCTCTCCGTCAGCGCGCTTGCCATCGCCTGCTTTCTGGCGCTGACCTTCGTCGTGGTCATCTTCGAAGTGCGCGACAGCACGGTTGCGCTGACCCTCAAGCGCGCCGAAGCGGAAGCACAGGCGACCGCCGGTACGATCAGCGGCAAGATCGACAACCTCTCGGGCGCGACGGCGAGCTTTGCCGGCACGATCGAGAACGGATTGCGGGAAAAACGGCTGGACCGGGCCGCGATCACCACCATGTTGCCGGCTATGGTCGAAAAATTCGATCTCGTCTTCGGCGCCTGGGTGATCGGTGTCGAGGCCGGTATCGACGACTCCAAGGCCCCGTTGGACAGTGTCGCCGAAGGCACGAACGTGAAAGGCGACTTCACGCCCTACTGGATCAGGGGCGCAAACGGCCTGCAATTGCTCCGTCCGCCGGAGATCAATCGCAACGAAGATTATTACCGCCTGCCGGCGACGACGCTGAAGGGCGCGGGCACCGAGCCTTACGGCGAGGAGACTGCCGAAAATGCACTGATGATGAGCATTTCCCAGCCGATCGTGGTGGACGGCCGGCTCAAGGGCGTTGCCGGGCTCGACATCGGCCTCAATGCGCTTGCGGATGCGCTGAAGTCCGAACGGCCGTTCGGCGAAGGCCGCGTCTATCTGCTTTCCGGAATGGGAAAATGGCTGGCGGCGCCGGCCAAGGACCAGGTCATGACTGCGTATGCGGCGGAAGGCGCCGACGAGGTGAAGTCCGCGCTGGCCAATGGCCAGACCGTCACCCTTGATAACGTCGTCGGCGTTGATGGCGGCACGGTCTACCGCGTCGTCTATCCCTTCGATTTGCCCGGCCTCAATGCGCGCTGGGCAGTCGCGGTCGACGTTCCCGCCGCGGTGGTTTCGTCCGCCGTCAACGCGCAGACGAAAATTCTGGTGATCGGCGGCATCTTCATTCTTGCAGCGGTGATCGGCTCGCTGCTGCTGGCGGTGCGCACGTTCGTGCAGCGGCCGATGGCCTCGCTGCTGTCCGATGTCGACCGCATTTCCGGCGGCCATCTGGAACAGCCGGTGGCCGGCCGTGAGCGTGGCGACGAGATCGGCAAGGTCGCGGTGGCGCTCGAAGCCTTCCGCCATCGCCTCGCCGATGGCCGGGCGCTGGAGGCCGCCAGCGCCGAGCAGCGCCAGCTTTCCGAAAGCGAACGCCGCCAGACCGAGGCCGAACGCGCCCTTGCCGCCGAAGAGCAGCGCAAGGTGGTCGAGGCGCTGGGCCACGGGCTTGCCAATCTGGCCAAGGGGGACCTCACCTGTCGCATCACCGAGGCCTTCCCGGCCTCCTATCTGGCGCTGCGCGACAATTTCAACGCGACGATGGACAGCCTCGAAGGCACCATCATGCAGCTCAACCACACCGTCCATTCGCTGAATGCCGGCATCGGCGAGATCAGCCGCAGTTCCGACAACCTGTCGCGCCGCACCGAGCAGCAGGCCGCAAGCCTGGAAGAAACCGCCGCCGCGATGAACGAGATCGCCGAGCAGATGCACACCAGCACCCGAAACGCCGGCAATGCCGCCGCCAAGGTCACCGAGGCCTGCACCGATGCCGACCGTTCCAACACGGTGGTGCGCAAGGCGATCACCGCCATGGAAGGCATCGAGGACTCCTCCGAAAAGGTCACCCGGATCATCGGCGTCATCGACGAAATCGCCTTCCAGACCAACCTCTTGGCGCTGAATGCCGGCGTCGAGGCCGCGCGCGCCGGGGAAGCCGGCAAGGGTTTTGCCGTCGTGGCGCAGGAAGTGCGCGAACTGGCGCAACGCTCCGCGCAGGCGGCCAAGGAGATCAAGGCGCTGATTTCCGCCTCCAGCACCCAGGTTCAGGAAGGCGTCAGCCTCGTTGCCGAGACCGGCAGCGCGCTGACGCGAATTTCCGAGCAGGTTCTGTCGATCAACAAGCTGATCCAGGACATTTCCGCCTCCTCGCGCGAGCAGTCGGCGGGCCTTCAGGAAATCAACGTCGCCGTCAACAACATGGACCAGGTGACACAGCAGAACGCCGCTATGGTCGAGGAAACCACCGCCGCCGCCAACCTGTTGAACGACGAGGCCAATACGTTGCGCGACATGGTGATGCGCTTCAGGGTCAGCCGTCAGAGCGAAGCGCCGCGCCGCCGCGCTGCTGCCTGACGATCAGCCCCTTTCCGGGCCGATCAGCGCCAGCGTGCGCGGGTCGGTCTCGCCGCCGCAGAAACGCTGCAGCGCCTTTTCGAACAGCGAGCCCGGCGGACTCACTGCCGCAAACAGTGTCATCGATGAGCGGAACTTCAGGTCGTCAGGCGCGCCAAGAATATCGAGCGCGCTGCCCTGCCGATGCGACAGCATCGCCTGCGTCACCTCGCGAAGGCGGTGGCCGAGGATGTCATGGCGCAGATAGGCTTCGGCCTCCGCACGGGAGCGCAGCGCATAACGCCTGGCCGTCGGCGAGGAGCCAAGCCCGTCCATCTGCGGAAAGATGAACCACATCCAATGGGTTTCCTTGGCGCCCGCCTGCAGTTCCTTCAGCGCGCGACGATAGACGCCGCCATCCTGGGCGACGATAAAACGGTCGAGATCGATCTGGGCCATCGGCATGTTTCCATCTGTCTGCGGCGACCGCCGCGCTTTGAGAAATGCATTCGCGCCCCCAGAAAACGGCCGAGGCGCGCTTTGGTTGTCGATTTCCTGCCACAAACACCGTGACCGGAGGATGACATCGGCAAACGACTTCCTACATAAAGGCGGAAAACCAACAGACGGAACACGCCGGCAGCCGATATTCTCTTTCGATCCGAAGCACGTCCCCGCGTGTCCCGTCCGCAAACGGAGACCATATGAGCCGAGACCCATACGAGCTGCTGGGCGTCAAGCGGGATGCGACCCAGAAAGAGATCCAGAGCGCCTATCGCAAGCTGGCCAAGAAACTGCATCCGGACCTTAATCCCGGAGACAAGGATGCCGAGCGCAAGTTCAAGGATATTTCCGCCGCCTATGGCATCGTCGGCGACGAGGACAAGCGCGGCCGCTTCGATCGCGGCGAGATCGACGCCACCGGCGCCGAGCAGGCGCCGCGCAATTTCTATCGCGATTATGCCGGCGCCGGCGCCCAGGGCAGCGCCTATCACAATGGCGGCGGCTTTGCCGATTTCGGTGAGGGCGACGATCTGTTCTCCAGCTTCTTCTCGCGCCGCGCCCGGGGTGGCGGCAGCGGCATGCAGATGCAGGGCCACGACCGGCATTTCAACATGGAGGTCGAGTTCCTCGACGCGCTGAACGGCGCGACGCGCACCGTTTCGCTCCCCGACGGCGCGACGCTGGAGGTCAAAATTCCCGCCGGCAGCAAGGACGGTCAGACCCTGCGCCTGAAGGGCAAGGGCGAGCCCGGCCTCAATGGCGGCCCGGCCGGCGACGCGCTGATCGACATCAAGGTCAAGCCGCACCCGCTCTATACCCGCGACGGCGATGACATTCGTTTCGACGTGCCGATCTCGCTGCGCGAGGCAGTGCTCGGCGGCAAGATCCGCGTGCCCGTTCCCGGCGGGGCGCTAAGCGTGACGCTGGCGCCGAATTCCAACACCGGCAAGGTTTTGCGCCTCAAGGGCAAGGGCGCGCCCAACCGCTTCGGCGGCCATGGCGACGCCTATGTGACTCTGAAGATCGTGCTGCCGGACAAGCCGGATGCGGCGCTGACCGATTTCGTGCGCGACTGGACGGCGGGCGAGGCCCACAGCCCCCGCGAAACCCTGGGAGCCTGAGCCATGGACGAACAGGAATTTTACGGCCGCCTTCGCGTCGATGTTTCTGTGGTGAAAATCTGGATCGAGCAGGGCTGGCTGGTGCCGCGCCAGGCGGAAGGCCGCGCCGAATTCACCGACATGGACGTCGCCCGCGCCGAACTGATCGGCGATCTCATCGACGGTATGGGCGTCAACGAGGCTGGCGTCGACGTGGTCATGGACCTGATCGACCAGATCCACGGGCTGCGCGGCACGCTTTCCGATCTACGCCGGGCGCTTGGCGACCAGGACGAAGCCATTCAGATCAGCATTCTGCGCTCGATGGGTCGGCGGCGGTAAGGCAGTCAGGCTTCCGGCGCGTCGGGCGCTCTCGAATCCTGAAGATCAGGAAAAATGGAGATAATCTCGGAAACTTCCGTCAATACATTGCCGGCAGGATGCGGCCATGGCGAAGATTCTGAAATTCCGCGGCGTCAAGCACGCGGCACCGGGAAAGCTAAAGGTCTTGGTGGAAGACTTACCACGGTCTTCATGGCTTGCACGTCTTACAGCGGGACGTTTCGCAGCGCTTGTTGGTCTGGCCGCTACGACCAGTTTCACCCTCGCCGTTCTACTGTCTTGAGACAGAACGGCGAGGGTGAACGGGTGTCGAGGTAACCGTCATTCCATGAGCAGGTGCCCCGCTATTCCGCTTCGGCCGCCGGGGCGCTGCCGGTTTGCGAGAGCAGTTCGCGCTTGCCGACATGGTTGGCGGGGCCGACCAGACCTTCCTTTTCCATCCGCTCCACCAGTGAGGCGGCGCGGTTGTAGCCGATGGCGAGGCGGCGCTGGATGTAGGAGGTCGAGCATTTCTTGTCGCGGAAGACGATCTTGATCGCCTTGTCGTAGAGGTCGTTGCCGTCCTCGGAGGCCATGTCCGTCTTGTCGAAGACGGCGGGCGCCTCTTCCGGCTCCTCTTCTTCGGTCTCGTCGGCGGTGACCGTATCCAGGTATTCCGGCCGCCCCTGTGCCTTCAGGTGCAGGACCACCTTCTCGACTTCCTCGTCGGAGACGAAGGGCCCGTGGACACGCATGATGCGCCCGCCGCCGGCCATGTGCAGCATGTCGCCCTGGCCGAGGAGCTGCTCGGCCCCCTGCTCGCCCAGAATGGTGCGGCTGTCGATCTTCGAGGTCACCTGGAAGGAGATGCGCGTCGGGAAGTTGGCCTTGATCGTGCCGGTGATGACATCCACCGAGGGCCGCTGCGTCGCCATGATCAGGTGGATGCCGGCGGCGCGCGCCATCTGGGCGAGACGCTGGATGGCGCCTTCGATCTCCTTGCCGGCGACCATCATCAGGTCGGCCATCTCGTCGACGATGACGACGATATAGGGCATGGCGTCGAGTTCCATCTCCTGCGTCTCGTGCAGAAGCTCGCCGGTATTCTTGTCGAAGCCGGTCTGGACGGTGACGTTGACCACCTCGCCGCGCTCGCGGGCGCTGGCCGCGCGGGCATTGTAGCCGTCGATGTTGCGCACGCCGAGGCGCGACATCTTCTTGTAGCGCTCCTCCATCTCGCGCACCGCCCATTTCAGCGCCATCACGGCCTTCTTGGGATCGGTGACGACGGGGGTCAGCAGGTGCGGAATGCCGTCATAGATCGACAGCTCCAGCATCTTCGGATCGACCATGATCAGGCGGCATTCTTCCGGACGGAAGCGATAGAGCAGCGACAGGATCATGGTGTTGATGGCGACCGACTTGCCCGAGCCGGTGGTGCCGGCGACGAGAAGATGGGGCATCTTGGCGAGTTCGGCGATGACAGGCTCGCCGCCGATGGTCTTGCCCAGGCAGAGCGGCAGCTTGAAGCTGGTGCGGGCGAAATCCTGCGAATCGATCATCTCGCGGAAATAGACGGTTTCGCGGGTGGCGTTCGGCAGTTCGATGCCGATGACGTTGCGGCCGGGCACGACCGCGACACGCGCCGACAGCGCCGACATCGAGCGGGCGATGTCGTCGGCAAGCCCGATGACCCGCGAGGATTTGACCCCAGGCGCCGGCTCGAATTCATAAAGCGTGACGACCGGGCCGGGACGCACATGGATGATCTCGCCGCGCACGCCAAAATCTTCGAGCACGCTTTCGAGAAGGCCGGCATTCTGCTCCAGCACTTCCTGCGCCAGCACATAGCCGGCGGATGCCGGCGGCTGCTGCAACAGCGTGCGCGGCGGGAATTCGTAGTCGGAATCGAACAGGGCGGCATTCGGCCGCTCGTCGACCTCGAAGGGCCGGGCGCGCGACAGGGCAAAGGGTTCGCGCGCGGCCACAGGCACGGGCGTGATTTCGACGGCCACGACCGGCTCGGCGGCCGGCGCGGGTTGCTCGATCACGACAGGAGCCGGCTCGACGACGGGCGCCGCCTCGGCAACGACGGGGACTTCTGGCTCGACGGCGGCGACGGTTTCCGGCGTCTCGACCACCACGGCCGGGGCCGCGATTTCGGCGGGAACATGGGCGGCGCGCGTCCATTCATGGATGCGATACAGGCTGGCGACCGTATCCACCTGCGGCACGGGCTCCGGCAGCGGCGCCGGCGGCGTGAACCGGACGACCTCGGCCCTCATGACGGCCAGCGGCGCGGTCGGCGTCGAGGCGGGCGCGGCGGCGTCAACGGCCTGGACCATGGCCGGCACGTTGTCGTTGGCGAGGTCGAGATCGAGCGAGATGGTTTCCCAGAAGGCGAAGTCGGACAGATGCGCCATCGGCGGCAGCGGCGCCACCAGCGGCAGCAGATCGATGAGCACAGGCTCTCGTGCTTCCGCCTCGTCGGCAGGTTCCGGCGGCATGGTGCGCACCACCGCATCCATCGTCAGCCGGCCCATGGTCAGCGCGATGCTCGAATCGAACTGTTCGCGGTAGGATTTCCAGGCGGCGGCCTCGGGCGTCGGCGCGAGCGGGAAGGCGACCGGGAACGGCGCCGGCGAGGCCGCCTCGACCGGCACTTCGGCAACGGCTTCGACCGGAGCGGCGGCCGCCGTCTCGGCAACGACCGTCTGGTCGGCGACCGGCTCGGTAAGCGTTTCCACCGGCGCGTTCTGGATCAGCGCCTCGACTTCGGCCTCGACGGCGGTCAGGCCCTCCTCCTCGCCCAGCACGGCGGCGAGCGCTGCGCGTGCCTCGATCATCTGCTGCTGGCGATCGGGAACATGCCGGTCCGGCGTGCGAGTGAAGCGCACGTTGGGCGCCAGGAAGAAATGGCTTTCCCAGCTTCCGGGCGGCGCCGGCGACAATTCGCGGCTGGCCTGCATCTGCTGCTCGAAAACCTGGCGCACGACGGGGTTTTCCGCCTCCTCCGTCAGCGGACGGCGCGAAATACCGCCGTCCACCGTATACCACTCTTCATACGGAACCTCTTCCGGCGATGGATAGTGGTTTTCCTGGCGAGCGACGTCGTGTCCCTCGGCATGATCCGCGGGATGGAAATTGTTTCTCGAAATACGCATGAGACCTACAAGCAGATGAGAAATGCCGATTGGGCTTCGTCCAAGACATAGAAAAAGAAGGTTAACATTCCCTTATTTCCGGCTCGTGCAATTGCAGGCGAATTTGCCGCACAGCACATGGACGCGGCAAGTCTTCCTTCCATAACCAATTATGCCGTCTCATGTATTAGCTTCATGTCATGGATGCATCTTGGCGCCCTTCATCACCTTGTCCACGAGTTTCTTCTCGGCA
Source organism: Hyphomicrobiales bacterium (assembly GCA_017305935.1). Lineage (GTDB taxonomy): Bacteria > Pseudomonadota > Alphaproteobacteria > Rhizobiales > Rhizobiaceae > Metarhizobium. Next base: position 37,985 of record JAFKJU010000034.1, read on the forward strand.
CGCATGGCAAGGCCGACGACGCGCGCCGCTTCCGGCGAAACCTGCGCAAACACCGCCCGGTTGGCCGCGTCATGGCCGGTGGAAAACATCTCCTCGATGTAGAGCGCCGTCTCGACGCCGCGCTCCAGGGCGCGGCGGTGGATGGTGCGCAGCATGTCCTGATCGGCGGCGAGCACGACGATGGGCTGGATCGGCAAGGGATGATAGAGATTGCCAGCCCCGTCGCGATAGGGCTCTCCGACGAGATTCGGACTGGCGGCGACGGTGCCGCCGGCGAGGAAGGCGGTAACGTTCAGTTTCTGCCAGGCGGCGAGATCGTCACGCACGACGATTGCAAATTTGGTATCGAACATGAATGCTCCTATCTGTGACACGAAGACGTGTGTCATGGAGGCAGCTATAGGACAGCAGGTTACGGAAGGGCTTGAACGTTCGTGCAAGGGCGAGGAGCGGGTGCGCAGCATCCATGCCGCCGGCCGGCCGGGCTTCGAATTCATGGAGGCGCGTTTCTTCGGCGATGTCTTCGAGCCGCATCGCCATGACACCTATGCCATCGGCCTGACGCTCGGCGGCGTCCAGCGTTTTCGCTATCGCGGCGAAGAGCGGCAAAGTCTGCCCGGAGATATCCTCGTTTTGCATCCCGACGAGGAGCATGACGGCGGCGCCGGCAACGAGGCGGCGCTGCACTACTGCATGCTTTATGTACCGCCCGACCTGCTGGCCCCGGCATTGACCGGGCGCGGCCGCGCCCTGCCCTTCGTCCGCGATCCCGTCTTCCACGATCCGGCGTTACGCGGTAAAATCCGTGCCTGCTTTTCAGAGATCGAGAGCCCGGATGCGGACGGCTTGCTTCTCGACGACCTGCTGGTCGATGTCGCCGAAGGCCTGGCGTCGCATGCCGGGGGGCTCCTCCCGCCGCCGCGCAGCCAGCCGCTGCGACAGGTGAGGGCCGCCTGCGCCTTCATGGAGGCGCATCTCGCCCGCAACATCCATTCGACGGAACTGGAAGCCATCACCGGCATCGACCGTTTCGCCCTGTCGCGGGCGTTCCGGGCCGTGCTGCATACCTCGCCGCACCGCTATTTCCTGATGCGGCGGCTGGATCGTGCCCGGTTGCTGCTTCGCGACGGCACGCCGCTCGCCGAAGCTGCCGCCGAAACCGGCTTCGCCGACCAGGCGCATTTCTCCCGCCATTTCAAGAAAGCCTATGGCCTGACGCCCGGCCGATGGAACGCGCTCCTTTCCCGCAGCCAACAGTAGGACCGTTGTCCGCGGACAACGAAACCTGTCCTTCTTCCGGGGTTGTCCGCGGACAACGGACGCCGTTACGGTTAATCGTTTGTCAAACGGTAACGAATCCGACATAGTCTAACTGCGCAGTTCAGAGCGATTTATCAAAATTTGCGCAGTTCGGGGTGAAAAACATGCTACAGCCGAGTTCGATCCTGGAAGAGGTACAGGAGCATCTGCCCTCGATGCTGGCGGCCGACGCCCATGAACTGGCGCGGCAGCTTCAGATCCACCAGACCAAGATTTTCGCCCCGACGGCGCAAAAGACCATCCGCTCCTTCCAGCCTTCCGAGGCCGCCGCCTTCATCGGCATCGGCGAGGGCTATCTGCGCCAGATCGCCGCCGAAGGCCACGGGCCGGAGCCGCTGGCCAATGGCCGCCGCCTTTATTCCTCCGAAGACATGGATCGCATTCGTCGCGTGCTCGACGACAAGAACGGCGCCGCCAAATACGTGCCGACCCGCCGTCCGGGCGAAAAGCTGCAAGTCATCGCGGTGATGAATTTCAAGGGTGGCTCGGGCAAGACCACGACTTCGGCGCATCTGGCGCAATATCTGGCTCTGCGCGGCTATCGCACGCTGGCCATCGATCTCGACCCGCAGGCGTCGCTTTCGGCCATGTTCGGCCACCAGCCGGAACTGGATGTCGGCGAGGCGGAAACGATCTACGGCGCTATCCGCTACGAATCCCCCCGCCCGGTCGCCGAGATCGTCCGCGCCACCTATACGCCGAACCTGCATCTGATCCCCGGCAATCTCGAATTGATGGAATTCGAGCACGAAACGCCGAAGGCGATGCTGCAGGCCCGCACGGAAGCCATGTTCTTCGCCCGCATCGGCGAGGTGCTTGGCGATATCGAATCCTTCTATGACGTGGTGGTCATCGATTGCCCGCCGCAACTCGGCTTCCTCACCATGTCGGCGCTCTGCGCCGCCACCTCGACGCTGATCACCATCCATCCGCAGATGCTGGACGTGATGTCGATGTCGCAATTCCTGTCGATGACCAGCGAATTGATGGCCGTGGTCGAGCGGGCCGGCGGGCGCACCAGCTATGACTGGATGCGTTATCTCGTCACCCGCTTCGAGCCGAATGACGGGCCGCAGAGCCAGATGACCGGCTTCATGCGCGCCATCTTCGGCAATCGCATGCTACAGCACGCCATGCTGAAATCGACGGCGGTCTCGGATGCCGGCGTCACCAAGCAGACGCTTTACGAAGTCGAGCGCAGCCAGTTCACGCGCGGCACCTATGACCGCGCCATGGATTCGCTGACACAGGTCAATAGCGAGATCGAGGCGCTGCTGCGCTCGGTCTGGGGAAGGAAATAAGCCATGGCGCGCAAGAATCTCATCGGCGTTTCGGATGTCGGCGGCACGGAAACGGTCGCGCCCTCGGCCCCTTCGGCCCGCCCCATCGCCGGCCTGACGCCGCCCGCGGGCAACCATGCTCCCGTCGGCGGCATCACCAGGACACTCGGCTCCATCACCCAGAAGATGGAGCGCGCGCAGGAGCTTGAACGGCAACTCACCGAGGGACAGACGATCATCGAGGTCGATCCCGATCTGGTCGATGCCTCTTTCGTGCGCGACCGCCTCAGCATCGATGCCGAGGAGATTGCCGAACTGGTGGCGCAAATCCGTGACCACGGACAGCAGGTGCCGGTGCTGCTACGCCCGCATCCCGTCACGCACGGTCGTTTCCAGGTTGCCTATGGCCACCGCCGCCTCGCGGCGATCCGCCAGCTCGGCGTCAAGCTGCGCGCCGTGGTGCGCGATCTCACCGACGAAAAGCTGGTCGTCAGCCAGGGCCAGGAAAACAACGCCCGCAAGAACCTCTCCTATATCGAGCGGGCCTTGTTCGCCGCGCGGTTGGAAGATCGCAGCTTTTCGCGCGAGGTGATCATGTCGGCGCTCGCCGTCGACAAGGCGGCGGTGTCGAAAATGATGAGCGTGGTCCGCGCCCTGCCCTTCGAACTGATCGAAGCGATCGGGGCCGCCCCCGAAACCGGCCGCCGCCGCTGGATGGAGCTGGCCGAAAAAATCGCCGACATCGACCTGCCGGCGCTGCTGACATGGCTGCGCAGCGACGCCGCCCGCCGCATCCCCAGCGACCAGCGTTTCCAGGCCGCGCTCGACGCCGCCAACGGCGCGCGGGAACCCGACGACAAGGCAAAGGAGATCGCCGCCGGCCTGCCCGTCCGCTTCTCCGAAACCACCCACCGCGCCTCCTTGATCTTCGACCGCAAAGCCGCCCCCGGCTTCGATGCCTTCGTGCGCGAACGGCTGGAAGCGCTGTTTGCGGAATACCAATTGTCGCAAGAAGGGTGATGCGGGCGGTTTGTCCGTGACAGCGGGGAGCCCCGACAATATACAGTCAATGTCCGCCGGCCACATCCGGTCAAACGTTCCCCACGGATCACGGCATGAAAGACTGGCTTCCCGATCTCACCCGCTCCTCCAGCCCGCGTTACCTCGCGATCGCCGACCTGATCGAGATCGATTTGCGCAATGGCGTGCTTTCCGCCGGCGATCGTCTGCCACCGCAGCGGGAGCTTGCCCGGCGGCTGGAGATCGATTTCACCACTGTCGCCCGTGGCTATGTCGAGGCGCAGAAACGTGGCCTGATCGAATCCCATGTCGGACGCGGCACCTTCGTCACCGGGCGTCAAAACCCGGGTGCAAAGGGTTTTTCGATGCCGGACCCGGACCCGCGCCGGGCGGGGACGGCCGATTTTTCGATGAACATGCCGCCGGAGCCGGACGATCCGGCGCTTCTGGCGCGGATGCGGGAAGGGCTTGTCGCGGTCTCCGCCGACCTGCCGGCGCTATTGCGTTACCAGCCTTTCGGCGGCGCCGCGATGGATCGGCAGGCGGCGGCGGCGTGGCTGGCGCGGCGCGGGCTGATGCCGCCTCTGGAGCGCATCTTCGTGTCCCCCGGCGCCCATCCCGCCCTGCATGCAATTCTCGGATTGCTGGCACGGCCGGGCGAGAGCATTCTTTCCGAAACCATCACCTATCCCGGCATCCGTTCGCTCTCGGCGCAACTCGGCCTGTCGCTCTCCGGCGTCGCCATGGACGAACACGGCATCCTGCCCGATGCCTTCGACGAAGCCTGCCGGCGCGTGAAGCCGAAAGCGCTCTACCTCAATCCGACGCTGCAAAACCCGTTGACGCTGACCATGCCGGAAACGCGCCGGCGCGAGATCGCCGCCATCGTAAGAACCCATCGCGTGGCAGTCATAGAGGACGATGCCTATGGTTTTCTGCCGGCGGAAGCGCCGACGCCCTTCGCGGCGCTGCTGCCGGATCTGACCTGGCACATCGGCGGATTGTCGAAATGCCTCGGCGCCGGCCTGCGCCTCGCCTATGTCGTCGCCCCGGACAACAAGGCCGCATGGCCCTATGCCAGCGCCATGCGCGCCAACACGGTCATGGCCTCGCCGCTCGGCATGGCGCTGGCGACGCGCTGGATCGAGGATGGCACCGCCGATGCGATCCTCGCCTTCCTCCGCGCGGAAGCGGCTGCGCGTCAAAATCTCGTCGCCGGCCTGCTGCTCGCCGGCAGCTACCGCGCCGATCCCCTAAGCTTTCATATCTGGCTGCCGCTCGGGAAAGGTTGGACACGTTCGACCTTCGTCAGCCATATGCGAGGCGCCGGCATCGGCATCGTCGCCAGCGATGCCTTCACGGTGGAGGGTGCGGCACCCGAGGCGGTGCGCGTCTGCCTCGGCGGGCCTCTGTCGCGCGAGGAGCTCGGCAATGCGCTGGATTTCATGGCGCATGCGCTGGAAGGTTCGCCGGAACGCGCCGCCTCGTTTTTCTGAAAAAACCCGCTTGCAGCTCTAGTGACTAGAGATCCTACAGTCGTCATGACTGAAGGAAGGATAGGACGATGAGCGAAGGCAACCAGATGCGGTTTCGCGTGGGCGGTATGGATTGCGCCTCCTGCGCCGGCAAGATCGAGACGGCGGTGCGCCGCATGCCGGGCGTCGAGGACGTCTCGGTTTCGGTGACAGCCGGCACGCTGCTGGTCAGCCATGACGGCAGCGGCGATGCCACGGCCATTGCCGGCAAGGTCGAAGGGCTCGGCTATGCCGTTGCGCCGGCCGGCGAGGCGGCCAGGACCGCGCCGAAGACGAGTTGCTGCGCGCATGACCATGACCATAAGCACGATCACGGCGCGCACGACCAACACGATGCTCATGCTCATGCTCATGGGCATGGGCATGGCAAAAGCGAAGCCGATCTCGGACTTCACGGCCACGACCACGGCCCGATGGACGGCCCGTGGTGGAAGAGCAAAAAGGGCCGGCTGACCATTGCCTCCGGTGCGGCGCTGGCGCTTGCCTATGGCCTCGGCCATCTCGTGCCGGCCATCGCGCCTTATGCCTTCCTGCTCGCCATGGCGGTCGGTCTCGTGCCGATCGCGCGTCGCGCCGTCATGGCGGCGCTGGCCGGCACGCCGTTTTCCATCGAAATGCTGATGACCATCGCCGCTATCGGCGCGGTCATCATCAATGCGACGGAAGAGGCGGCCGCCGTCGTCTTCCTGTTCCTGGTCGGCGAATTGCTGGAAGGTGTTGCCGCCGGCAGGGCGCGGGCCAGCATCCAGTCGCTCGGCGCGCTGGTGCCGAAAACCGCGCTGCTGGAGGAAAACGGCGTCACCCGCGAAGTGGAGGCCGAAACGCTGGCCGTCGGCGCCACCATTCTGGTGCGCCCCGGCGACCGCATTCCCGCCGATGGCGTCATCCTCTCCGGCGACGGCGCCATCGACGAGGCGCCGGTCACCGGCGAAAGCACGCCGAAGCGCAAGGGCGTGAATGAGCCCGTCTTCGCCGGGACGGTGAACGGGGATGGCGCGCTTCGCCTGCGCGTCACCGCGGCGGCGGCGGACAACACCATCGCCCGCGTGATCAAACTGGTCGAGGAAGCCCAGGAATCCAAGGCGCCCACCGAGCGTTTCATCGACCGCTTCTCGCGCTACTATACGCCCGGCGTCGTCGTGGTCGCGGCCCTCATCGCCATCCTGCCGCCGTTGCTGGCGGGTGGCATCTGGAGCGAATGGGTCTACAAGGGCCTTGCCGTACTCTTGATCGGCTGCCCCTGCGCGCTGGTGATTTCGACGCCGGCGGCGATTGCCGCCTCCTTGTCGTCGGGGGCGCGGCGCGGGCTGCTGATGAAGGGCGGGGCGGTGCTGGAAGGGCTTGGCAAACTGACGGCCGTCTCCTTCGACAAGACCGGAACGCTGACCGAAGGCAAGCCAAAGGTGACCGATATCGTGTCCACCTCGCTGCCTGAGGCTGAAATCCTGCGGCTTGCCGCAGCCCTCGAAACCGGCTCCAGCCATCCGCTGGCGCTCGCCATTCTCGACCGCGCCAAGGCGGAAGGCATCGCCATTCCCGCCGCCGATAACAACAAGGCGCTGGGTGGAAAGGGCGTCGCCGGCACCGTCGAGGGCCAGAACCTGCTGCTCTGCTCGCCGCGGGCGGCGGCCGATGCGGTCGAGATCGACGCTGGCAGCCAAGCGGCGATTGCGGCGCTGAACGATGCCGGCAAGACCGTGTCGCTGCTGCTGGTCGATGGCAAGGTGGCCGGCGCGCTCGCCATGCGCGACGAGCCGCGCGCCGATGCGCTCACCGGCCTGAAACGCCTGCGCGACGCCGGCATCCGCACGATCATGCTGACCGGCGACAATCGCCGCACGGCCGAGGCCGTCGGCAGGGTGCTCGATATCGAGGTGCGCGCCGAGCTGCTGCCGCAGGACAAGCAGAGGATCGTCGGCGAGTTGCGCTCGGAGGGACTTGTGGTCGGCAAGGTCGGCGACGGCATCAACGACGCTCCGGCGCTGGCTGCCGCCGATATCGGCATCGCCATGGGCGGCGGCACGGATGTGGCGCTGGAAACCGCCGATGCCGCCGTGCTGCATGGCCGCGTCGGCGATGTCGCCGACATGATTGCGCTCTCGAAGCGCACCATGGGCAATATCGGCCAGAATATCACCATCGCGCTGGGGTTGAAGGCGGTGTTTCTGGTGACGACCGTGATCGGCATCACCGGTTTATGGCCGGCGATCCTGGCCGATACCGGGGCCACGGTGCTGGTGACGCTGAACGCCTTGCGGCTGCTCAAGACCGCCTGAAAGAAACCATTCTTTAACCATGTTGGCACAGGCTCGGCCGTAAATATGGCGCAATGCCAAACAACCGCCGTGAATCCGGGGCAAGGGTTCACGGCTTCAGATTGAAACAGTCGAGACAGCAGATGATTGCATTCCGCTCCTTCACACGGTTGACGGCGCCGTTTTCGTTCGGTGCGCGCCTTGCGGCGCTGGCGCTGGCCGGTTCTCTCCTGTCGGGCTGCATCGGCGGCCTCGACGATCTCGCCAAGGCGCCGCCGAAACTGACGTCGAAAATGCTGGCCCAGATGTCCGCCAAGGGCATGCGGCCGGAAAGCCCGGTTCTGGTGCGCATCTTCAAGCAGGAGAGCGAGCTGGAGGTCTGGAAGGTCGACAAGACGGGACAATATGCGCTGCTGAAGACCTATCCGATGTGCCGCTGGTCCGGAAAGCTCGGGCCGAAGACGAAAAGCGGCGACCGCCAGGCGCCGGAGGGTTTTTACCATGTCTCCGCCGGCATGCTGAACCCGAATTCGCAATATTACGTCTCGTTCAACCTCGGTTATCCGAACAAATTGGAAAAGGCGCTCGGCTATAGCGGCGAGGCGCTGATGGTGCATGGCGCCTGCTCGTCCTCCGGCTGCTATGCCATGACCGACCAGGGTGTCGGCGAAATCTATGCCATCGTCCAGAAGGCGCTGGAAGGCGGGCAGGGGCAGTTCCAGGTGCAGGCCTATCCCTTCCGCATGAGCGCCGACAACATGGCGAAACATCGCGGCGACGCCAACATGCCCTTCTGGCGCGTCCTGAAGGAAGGCTACGATGCCTTCGCCTTCTCCCGCCGCCAGCCGAAAGTCTCCGTCTGCGGCGGGCGGTACGTGTTCAACACCGAATTCCAGGGCGGCGAGCCCACCGATCCGCTGGCCGCCTGCCCGCCGGCGATGAGCACGCCGGATATGGCGCTGAGCGCGAAGATCGATGCCGAACGCAAGCACGTCGATACCGCGCTCTCGACCGGTTCCACCGTGCCGATCTCCTCCTATGTCGATGGCGGCATGCATCCGAGTTTCCGCGCCATGCTGGAAAGCAAGGGTGCGAAAAGCATGGCGGCGGCGACGTCGAGCATCAAATATCCGGTCAGCCGGCCGGATGCCGCACTCGCCGATCCCTACAAGAATTAAATCGCCGCGATCCGCGCCCTGAGATCCTGCTCGAATGCCGGATCGAGGGGCAGGGGCGGCGAACAGTCTTGCATATCGAAACCGCAAGTCTCGGCGATCCGCGCCGCCTCGCGTCGCAATTTTCCCAGAGACAGGCAGCGCCCCTGCTCCAGCCAGCCAGCCCCATGCAGGATGAAATCCGCGCCCGACGAGATCGAGGCGGACAGCGTCAGCGCCGATTCCAGCCCCGCCTGCCCGTCATCCAGCTTGGAGGAGGTCACACCGCCCTCGCCGCGCACCGGCACGCCGAGGCGGCGGGCAAGCTGGGTCGCATACTGCTGAATGAGGTGCGAGGCCGGATCGCCGTAACACGGCACCATCGAGCGCATGCCGAAGGGAATGGCGTAAAGCCCCATGACGACGGGCGCGCCGGGCCGCCAAAGCTGGGCCAGCGCCATCCCGGCCAGGACTTCCGCATACCCCTGGATCAGGCTGCCGGCGATGGTCACCGGGCTGGTGGCGCCCATCATCATATAGGAGGTCACCAGTGAAGCCTGCCCGCGCCAGGCGATGGTCCGCAGGCATTTTAACGGGTTTTCCTTGTAGACGAGCGGTGGCGTGGCATTGACCAGATGCAGCAATTCCGCCTCGCCGGGGCAGGGCGGCCGGCCGATGGCGGCAACCGCCGCGTCGATCACCGCTTCCACATCACCGGGCGAGGCGATGCTGCCCATGAACGGCTTGTCCGACAGCGACAGATGCATCAGCGCGATTTCCAGTGGCCGGCGCGCCTCCGGCACGTCGTCCATGACGCAGATCATCTGGCCGGTATTGGAGATCGCCGACGAGGCATGGGCAATTTCCATCGCCCGTCGATAATGCGCCCGCGAGCCGAGGCTGCGCCGCCCGGCATGATCGAGCACATTCGGCGCGCCATAGATCGGCGTGAACACCGGCGCATGGCCGTCTCCGAGGATGGTATCGCGCGCCGGATTGCGCCCGCGCAGGGTAATGCGGCGTGGCGCCGTCGCCCGGATCACCTGCCGCAGCCATGCGCCATCGAGCGTGACGCGCTCGTCCTTGACGGTCGCGCCCCTCTCCCGCCAGAGATCCAGCGTCTCGGGATCGCTCTCGAAACGCAGGCCGGTTTCCGCGAGAACCCGGTCGGCGGCGATTTCGATCTGGACCAGCCCCTGTTCGTCATTCGCCAGATGCCCGCGCAGCAATTCGGCAGCGAAATCCGGGGAAGGGGCGGGTGGAGCATGCATGGCGGCCTCGAAGCAGGAGGTTTTCCGCAGCCTATCGCGATGCGCCGCCGCTCAGTCGTCTGATTGCGGCAAGCGGGACTGTCCCTCCGCCGCTCCATTGCCAGGATCGATAAGCTGCCTATGGAATGGAAGCGCCCCCAAAACCCCCTCTCCCCACTGGGGCGAAGGGGAGGTGAGTCAACGGCACGCCTTGAGGTCAACGGACCGTTGGCCGCTCACACCGTATTCGCGGCATTGATGGTCGAGATGAAGCGGCGGGTGCGGTCCTGCTTCGGCTCGGTGAACACCTGTCGGGCCGGGCCGGATTCGACGACGTTTCCGTCTTCGAGAAAGACCACTTCGTTGGCGATGCGCGAGGCGAGGCGCAGGTCGTGGGTGGCGATCACCATGGTCGTGCCTTCGCTGGCGAGACGCCCGAGCACCTCGACCACTTCCGCCGACAGTTCCGGGTCGAGCGCCGAGGTCGGCTCGTCGCAGAGCAGGACGCGCGGAGAAGGGGCAAGCGCACGCGCAATCGCCACGCGCTGCTGCTGGCCGCCGGAAAGCGTCGCCGGCCAGGCATCGGCCTTGTGGGCCATGCCGACCTTGGTCAGCAGCTCCATGGCGCGGGCGCGGGCCTTGTCCCTCGGCCATTTCAGCACGGTAACCAGGCCTTCCATGACGTTATCGAGGGCGTTCTGGTGCGGAAAGAGCTGGAAGTTCTGGAAAACCATGCCGGTCTGGCGGCGGATTTTCTGGATCGAAGCCCAACTCGGTTTGCCGCCCGGCGTAAACGTCAGTTGCTGGTCTCCGAGGCGGATCGTCCCGGCGGTCGGGATCTCCAGCAGGTTGATGCAGCGCAGCAGGGTGCTCTTGCCGCCGCCGGAGGGTCCGACCAGCGCCGTGACGCTGCCTTCCGGCAGGTTCAGGCTGATGTCCTTGAGGATGACAGCGTCGCCGAACCGTTTTTCGATATGCTGCAACTCGATCATGTGTTGGTCTCCAGCATGCCGCCATAGCGCGCGAAGCGCCGCTCCAGCCGCACCTGCAGGTTCGACAGCACCGAGCTCAGCGCCAGATAGATCAGCGCCGCCTCGATATAAAGGATGAGCGGCTCATAGGTGGTGGCGACGATGCGCTGCGCGGCTTGGAACATCTCCGGCACGGTGATGGCTGCGGCCAGAGACGTATCCTTGACCAGCGAGATGAAGGTGTTGGACAGCGGCGGCACGGCAACGCGCGCCGCCTGCGGCAGGATGGTGCGGCGCATCGCCTGGCTCCAGCTCATGCCGATGGAATAGGCCGCCTCCCATTGCCCCTTCGGTACCGAGGAGATGACGGCGCGGATGATTTCCGAGGAATAGGCGCCGATATTGAGGGTGAAGCCGATCAGGGCCGCGGGAAAGGCATCGAGCAGGATGCCGACGCTCGGCAGGCCGTAGAAGACGACGAAGAGCTGCACGAGAAGCGGCGTGCCGCGGATGATCCAGACATAGCCGCGTGCCAGAAGCGCGAACGGCAGGGGCGCAAACAATCTGGTGACGGCAGTGAGCAGGCCGAGCGCCAGGCCGAGCACGAAGGAAAGCAGGGTCAGCGGAATCGTGAATTTCACGCCCGCCCACAACAGCGTGGGCAGCGAGTCCGCCATCAGTTGAAGCCAGTGCGGCACTTGGAAAGATCCCCGTCAAAAAAGGCGTCCGGCGGTATCGCCGGACGCCTGCAAGCTTATAGACACAATCGGCTTCGGCAAAGCCATCCTCATCCGGTTACTTGGACACGTCCTGCCCGAAATAGGTGTCGGAGATTTTCTGGTAGGTGCCGTCGGCCTTGATGTCGGCCAGCGCCTTGTTGATCGCCTCCAGCAGCTCCGGCTCGCCCTTGCGGATGATGATGCCGGAATAATCGGCATCGCCCTTCTCGGCGGCGATCTTCACCGGTGCATCCGGCTTCTGCTTCTTGAAATCGAGGAAGGAGAGGCTGTCGTTGATGGTGGCATCGGCACGGCCGGTCAGCACCAGCTGGATCGATTGGTCGAAACCGTCGGTGCCGACCAGTTCGGCGCCGGCGGCTTCGGCGAGCTTGCCGAAATTGCTGGTCAGCGACTGGGCCGACTTCTTGCCCTTCAGATCCTCGAAGTTCTTGATGTCGTTATCGTCGGCGCGCACGATCAGCACCGCCTTGGAGGCGATGTAGGGCTCGGAGAAATCATATTTCTGCTTGCGCGCGTCAGTGATGCCGACCTGATTGATGACCGTATCGTAGCGCTTGGCGTCGAGACCGGCGATCAACCCGTCCCATTTGCCCTCGATGAACTCGGCCTTGACGCCGAGCTTTGCGGCGATCGCCTCGCCGATCTCGACGTCGAAACCGACCAGCTTGCCGCTGGTGTCGTGATAGGTGAAGGGCGCATAGGTGCCTTCGGTGCCGATCTTGATGGCGCCGGCCGACTTGATGGCGGCGAGATCGTCGCCGGCAAGCGCAGGCGTGAGCGCGGCCGCCTGAAGAAGTGCCGCTGCTGCGAGCGTTTTCAACCAGTTCATTGTGTTTTCCCTTCGGTAAACGAATGTGTTGGCGGATAGATCGCAGAAATTAGGGCGCGTGGCAGGGAAGAAAACTGCAAAGAAAACAGGCAAACGCGAATATTTTGCTCCGGCCGGGGCAAACCCGGCCGGCAAAGGCCGTCATGTCAGATCACGCCGGCCGTCATCGCGCCCTGATGCACGACGATGCGGGCGTGATAGGGCACGCGCTTGTAGAGATCGAGGACGTCCTGGTTGATCAGCCGCACGCAGCCCGAAGACGTCGCCTTGCCGATCGAGCGCCAGTCGGGCGAGCCGTGAAGGCGATAGAGTGTGTCCTTGCCGTTCTGGAAGATATAAAGGGCGCGGGCGCCGAGCGGATTCCTGATCCCCGGCTCCATGCCGCCGTTTTCGACGGAAAAGCGCCGCAGTTCCGGCTGGCGGGCAATCATGTCGGCCGGCGGCTTCCAGCGCGGCCAGGGTTGGCGCCAGTGGATGACGCCTTCGCCCTGCCAGGCAAAACCCTCGCGCCCGATGCCGACGCCGTAGCGCATCGCCGTGCCGCCTGGCTCGACGAGATAGAGGAAACGTCCGGGCGTATCGACGACGACGGTGCCCGGCGGCTCGCCGGTGGGATCGGTGACGCGCTGGCGGAAATATTTCGGATCCATCTTCTCATAAGGGATAGCCGGCAAGGTGAAGCCGCCATCCTCGATGGCGGCATAACGCAGCGCCATCTCTTCCGCTGCAGGCGCGCCGGTCGGGCGCGGCGCGACGGCCGGGGTCGGCGCTGGTTTCGGCAGGCGCTCGGCGGATTCGACCGTGGCGGAGCAGCCGCCAAGCGCGGCGGCAGCGCCCAGCGTTGCAAACACGAAACTGCGGCGGGAAAGATCGGGAAGAGGCATCGTCGACAGGTCTTCATTCGGGCATTCGGGATAGCGGATACCTATCCGATCCGCTGCCTGCCGCAAGCATTTGCCGATCACATGTTCGGCATCGCCTAGCTTTTTGAAAAATGTTGGCCGTCCAGCAAAATTATGCTAGCCGTGCGCGCAACTGCGAAGGCAGGATGGGTATGGACGGCGCTGCATCATCACCATGGGGACGGCTGCTGGAGCACGCCCAACCTGATCGACGCAAGATGGGGCATCGCCTGCCGCTCGTGCTGCGGTCCTCGCCGGCGGGCCGGAAGGATCGAATAAACAGGCGCCGCAAAGGCAGCGCACCGAGACTTGAGGCAAGCGGCCGCAGCCGTGGTCGGGAGGAGAAGAAAGACATGAGCATCTATAGCGAGATCGAACGCCGAGGTGCGGTCGGCATCGTTGCCCTCAACCGGCCGGACGCGCGCAATGCGCTGAACGTCGGCCTGTTGCAGGAATTGCGCGGCGCCATCGCCGAAATGGCCGCCGACAAGACCGTGCGCGCCGTGGTGCTGACCGGTCGCGGCGGCGCCTTCTGCGCCGGCGCCGATGTCAAGGAATGGTCGGAAACGACGCCGGAAAGCGTGGCCGCCGCCGGCACGACCTGGATCGACGAGGCGCTTGCGCTGGTGCGCGAAATCCATGACCTGCCGAAGCCGACGATCGCCATGATCGACGGCGCTGCCGTGGGTGGCGGTCTCGACATGGCGCTGGCCTGCGATTTCCGTTACGCCTCGGCGCGCTCGAAATTCATCTGCTCCTATACCCATGTCGGCTATTCGCCGGATTGCGGCGGCTCCTGGCTGATGCCGCGGGTCATGGGCCTCGAGGCTTCCAAGCGTTTCGCCTTTACCGGTGATCTTTGGATGGCGGAGGTTGCGCTGGCAAACCGGCTGATCTCGCATGTCAGCGCCGATGCGCAAGCGCTGCTGGCCGACACCATGGCCTTTGCCGAAAAGCTGGCCGCGGGCCCGACCGTCGCCATCGGCCTCACCAAGACGCTGCTCAACGCCTCCGCCGACCGCAGCCTCGCCGACCAGCAGAAAGCGGAGGTTGCCGCCGGCGAAATCTGCGCCACGACCAACGACCATGCCGAAGGCCTCGCGGCAACGATGGAACGCCGCGCCCCCAATTTTACCGGGACGTAATGCGCCGATCCCGGCCGGTCCCTGCGGCCGGCCGTGAGGCTGCCCGCTAGGGCCGCGACCTCTTATCCGGTTGTTCAATCCGGCTTGGGCGTCCATCGTTGCGGTCGAATTCGTGTGGCACGAGACCTTTGAACGTCTGGAGACAGCGTGTGGAATTGTCGGCGCCGAAAAATACGTTAGCCGAATTCCGCGCTCATACGGTCGAGATCCTCCCACTGGCTTTCGGCAAAGCCGCGCAGGACGATGAGTTCGAAACGGTCTTCCGCGATCCGTGTCAGATGCGCGGCGATGTGGCCGATCAGCGTCGTCGTGGCGTGGTGGATGGGGAAGGCGGTCAGCGACAGGTCGGCCGCCGTGCCCTTGGCCAGCACCCGTGTTGCCATCGGCCCGCTGAGTGCGATGCGCACCCGGCCGTGGCTTTGATCGACCACTTCGGCGGCCGGTTTCAGGCGTGCGGCCAGCGCCGCGCGCGCCGTGTTCGACAGCACGGCATCGCCGACAGCGAACCATTGGCCGGGCGAAACCGGGCGCAGCGACAGGCCGCTGGCGCCAAGTTCGGCCGTAAGCCCCGCCGGACCGCTTCCGACAGGCGCGAGCAGGTGCAGGACGGTGCCTTCCGGCAGCGCCTCGATGCGCAGGCCGCTGCGCTGGAGGGGCAGGCGGGCGAGGGCCGGGCGAAGCGTCAGGGATTGCGGCATCGGATGCGTCCTTGTCTCAGGCAAGCAGCTTCTCGTTTTGGGGATCGTAGAAGACGGGGCTGCATAGACGCCCGGGCGTGAATTCGCCGCGCAAGCCGTTCCAGACCAGCACCTCCTCACCATGCCGCTCCGCGCCGCGACGCACCAGCGCAAGGCCGATGGTCGAGCCAAGATGCGGCGAATGGCAGCTGGAGGTGACATAGCCCTGGTCGTTTTCCAGCGCCGCCGCCGCATCCTTTTCGAGGATATGCGAGCCGGTGCGGAATATTGCCGCCGGATCGAGCGGGCGGATGCCGACCAGTTGATGGCGCTGCGGATCGTTCAGGCCCGCGCGCTCCAGCATGCGTTTGCCGATGAAATCCGGCTTGGCGGCCGGAACCATTCTTGCAAAGCCGAGATCGCCGGGCGTCACCGTGCCGTTGATTTCGTTGTGGGTGACATGGCCCTTCTCGATGCGCAGCACCGCCAGCGCCTCGACGCCATAGGGCTGGATGCCGTGGTCGCGGCCGGCCTCCATGATCGCATCGGCCACCGCCTCGCCGTAACCGGCCGGCACCGCCAGTTCATAGGCCAGCTCGCCGGAAAACGAGATGCGGAACAGTCGGCCCTGCACCTGCCCGTTAAACAGCGAGACCTCGGCGGCGGCGAGGAACGGGAAGGCGGCATTGGAAAGATCGGCATCGACGATGGTTTCGAGGATTTTGCGTGCTTTCGGTCCTGCAATTGCCATCTGCGACCACTGGTCGGTGACCGAGGCGAGGCGCACGTCGAGATCCGGCCACAAAGCCTGGGCACAGAATTCGAGATGGTTCATGACGCCGGATGCATAGGCCGTGGTCGTGGTCATGAAATAGCGGTCTTGCGCCAGCCGGCTGGTGGTGCCGTCGTCATAGATGAAACCGTCCTCGCGCAGCATCAACCCGTAGCGGGCCTTGCCCACCGGCAGTTTCAGGAAGGCGTTGCAATAGACCCGGTTCAGGAATTCGGCGGCATCCTTGCCGGTGATCTCGATCTTGCCGAGCATGGAGACGTCGCAAAGCCCGGCATTGATCCTCACATTTTTCGTCTCGCGCGCGACGCTCTCCCGCCAGTCCGTTTCGCCATCGCGCGGAAACCAGGCGGAGCGATACCACAGGCCGGTCTCGACGAAGACCGCGCCGTGTTTCTCGGCCCAGCCATGCAGGGGCGATTTGCGCACCGGCTGGAAATGGCGGCCATGCGACGGCCCGGCCAGCGCTCCGAAGGAAACAGGGGTATAGAAGGGTCGGAAGGTGGTCGTGCCGACCTCTGCCGGCGAAACGCCGCGCGCCTCGGCCAGCAGCGCGATGGCGTTGACATTGGAGAGTTTGCCCTGGTCGGTGGCCATGCCGGTGGTCGTATAGCGCTTGGCAAGCTCCACATGGCCATAGCCTTCGCGCACGGCAAGCCCGAGATCCTTGCGGTGGACGTCGTTCTGGTAGTCGACGAAAGCCTTGCCGCGTATGCCGGGGATCGTCCACAGCGGCCGCGCCGGCATCGGGGCGATTTCGCCGGCAGTCAGCCCGAAGGCTGGCTTTTCGGCCTTGAAGCCGAACGTTTCCGCCAGTGCTGCGCCCTTGGCCGCGCCATCTTCCAGGCAGGCAGCGATACCGTCGATGCCGGCGGCCGATCCGATGAGAGACAGTCCTTGCAGGCCTGAAGGTGCCATGAAGGCGGATTTCTCGTCGGACCAGTGCGGCTTGCCGCCGCGATGGCAGGCGAGATGGATGATCGGGCTGAAGCCGCCGGACATGGCAAGCGCATCGACGCGCAGCCTCTCGGTCTTCCCGCCGGCGGCAATGGTGATCGAGGTTAGCGCTTTGCCGCCATGGGCATCGCGCACCACGCCGCCTCGAACGATCCGCGCAGCACCTGCGTAATCGATGCCGCCTTCGGGGCGGCTGTCGATGATCGTGACCTGCGAGACGCCTGCCGTTTCCAGGTCGCGGGCCAGTGCGTAGCCGCTGTCGTTGATGGTGAAAATCGCCACCTGCCGGCCTGGCGCAACACCGTAGCGGTTGAGATAGCAGCGCATGGCGCCGGCCATCATCACGCCAGGAATGTCGTTTCCGCCGAAGACCAGCGGCCGTTCCTCGGCCCCGGTGGCAAGCAGCGCCTGCTTGGCGACGATGCGCCACAGACGCTCGACTGGCCGATGCGCATCGGGATGAGCAAGATGTTTCTGCACCCGCTCGACCGCGCCGAAGACATTGCCGTCATACCAGCCGAAGACGGTGGTGCGCGGCAGGATGGTGACGTTTTCCAGCGCCGCAAGTTCGGCCAGCAGATCGGCGGCGAAGGCGGGGGCGGATTTGCCGCCGATGCCTGCCGTTTCCGAGAGCAGGCCGCCGCCCGGCTGCGCATGTTCGTCGGCAAGGATCACCCGCGCGCCGGCGCGGCCGGCGCCAAGGGCTGCGGCAAGGCCGGCCGCACCGGCGCCGATGACCAGCAGGTCGCAATGCGCCCAGCTTTTTTCGTAGGCATCCGGGTCCGCCTCATGGGTGGCGCGGCCGAGGCCGGCGGCGCGGCGGATGAAGGGCTCGTAGACCTTCTCCCAGAAGGCGGCCGGCCACATGAACGTCTTGTAGTAGAAGCCGGCGCCGAGGAAGGGTGACAGCAGGCTGTTGAGGCTGCCGATATCGACATCGAGCGACGGCCAGCGGTTCTGGCTCTTCGCCTCCAGCCCTTCGTAAAGCTCCTGCATGGTGGCGCGGGTGTTCGGCTCGGTGCGGCCGTCGCGACCGATGGTAACAAGCGCGTTCGGCTCCGCCGCGCCGGCCGTCAGGATGCCGCGCGGGCGGTGATATTTGAAACTGCGGCCGACCAGCAGCCGGCCATTGGCCAGCAGCGCCGAGGCGAGGCTGTCGCCGGCAAAGCCTTGCAAGGCCTGCCCATCGAAGGAAAAGGAAACCGGCGTGCTGCGGTCGATCAGGCCGCCCTGGGGGAGACGATAAGGGGTCATGCGCGCACCTCGCGGCCCTCGGCGGCGTCGCGGCTGTCGAAGACGTCGTGGGTCGCCGTGTCGCGGGTGACAATCAGCCAGCGGCGGCAACCGGAGGTGTGGTGCCAGTATTCCGCATAGGCGCCGCGTGGATTGTCGCGCAGATAGACGTAGTCGAACCAGACGTCAGGGGAAGCATCGGGTGCCGGCCGCGCCTGCGCCGCGCCCTTGACGGTGAATTCTTCGCGCGGCCTTGGGCCGCAATGCGGGCAGGGGAGGAGGCTGGCCATCAAGTATGTCCTTCGAGAGAGCATTTCCAGGAAAACTGCGTAATGGCTTTCCGGCCGGAAGTGCGTAAAAACAAAGGGATAGAGCGCTTTCGCGACTCGAGGAGAAGCGAAAATGCTCCAGGCGGATCAGTGGAGGTTCGGCTGGGCGCCCTGGCCCTTTTCGTCGATGAGATAGCCGCGTTCGAAACGGTCGAGGCGCATCTGCCGCGCCGTCGGATGCGGGGCGTCCTTGGCCAGCAGGTGGGCGAAGCAGAAGCCGGAGGCCGGCGTCGCCTTGAAGCCGCCATAGCACCAGCCGGCATTGAGATAGAGATTGTCGAGCGGCGTGCGGTCGATGATCGGCGAGCCGTCCATCGACATATCCATGACGCCGCCCCAGGCGCGCAGCACGCGGATGCGCGACAAAGCGGGGATCATCGCCTTGCCGGCCTCGGCGACATGCTCGACGGTCGCGAGGTTGCCGCGCTGGGCATAGGAATTATAGCCGTCGATATCGCCGCCGAACACCAGCCCGCCCTTGTCGGACTGGGACACGTAAAAATGCCCGGCGCCGAAGGTGACGACGCCGTCGATGAACGGTTTCAGCCCCTCCGAGACGAAGGCCTGCAGCACGTGGCTTTCGAGCGGCAGCTTCATGCCGGCCATTTCCGCGACCTGCGAGGAATTACCGGCTGCCGCCAGCCCCAGCTTGCCGCAGCCGATGAAACCCTTCGTCGTCTCGACTCCGGTGACGCGACCGTTCTCGCGGCGGATGCCGGTGACCTCGCAATTCTGGATGATATCGACGCCTCTCCCATCCGCGCCGCGTGCATAACCCCAGGCGACGCCGTCATGGCGCACGGTGCCGCCACGCCGTTGCAGCAGCCCGCCCTGAATCGGAAAGCGGGCATTGTCGAAATCGAGAAAGGGCAGCATGGTTTTGACGGCGGCGCGGTCGAGCAGTTCCGCATCGACGCCGTGCAGGCGCATGGCATTGCCGCGCCGGGTATAGGCGTCGCGCTGCGCATCCGAATGATAGAGGTTCAGTACGCCGCGCTGGGAGACCATGGCGTTGAAGTTGAAATCCTGCTCCAGTCCTTCCCAGAGCTTCATCGAGAATTCGTAGAAGGGATTGTTGCCTTCCAGCAGATAGTTGGAGCGAATGATCGTCGTGTTGCGCCCGACATTGCCGGAGCCGATATAGTTCTTCTCCAGCACCGCGACGTTGGTGATACCGAACTCCCTGGCGAGATAATAAGCCGTCGCCAGCCCATGCCCGCCGCCACCGACGATGACCACGTCGTAATGCAGCTTGGGCTGCGGTTCGCGCCAGGCGGCGCCCCAGTTCCTGTTGCCCTTCAGGCCGTTCAAAAAGATCGAAAAAGCGGAGTAGCGCACGGGCCGAACCTCGAAAAATGTCGGCTTACCCTACCAAGGGGTTTGCGCAGCAGATTGCATGAATGGGCCGGATTGGTATAGAAAAAGGCCATGGCATCGACGCAGATCAAGAACGTCCAGAAAATCGGCTTCCTGCTGGCGCCGAATTTCGCGCTGATGTCCTATGCCGCGGCGACCGAGCCATTGCGGGCGGCGAACCTGATCGCCGGCATCGATCTTTATGAGGTCGTGCCGCTTTCGGTCGATGGCGGCGCGGTCAGCGCCTCCTCGGGCATGTCCATCGCCTGTGCCGATCTGGCCGTCGCCGGGCCGGCCTGCCATACGGTGTTCGTCTGCGCCGGCGGCGGCCCGCGAGACTGGGTGGCGATGGCGGCGGCATATGGACCGCTGCGGCGGCTGGCGCGGCAGGGGGTGCGCATCGGCGGCATTTCCAGCGGCGCCTATATCCTTGCCGCCGCCGGCCTGCTCGACAACCGGGATTTCACCATCCACTGGGAACATGCCGACGTGCTGAAGGAAGCCTTTGCGCATCTGACGCCGCGTCAGGCGCGCTACGTTCTCGATGGCGACCGCGTCACCTGCGCCGGCGGCGTCGCGCCGCTCGACATGATGCATGCGATGATCGCCGGGCGCATGGGTTCGCATTTCGCCCGCCGGGTCAGCGACTGGTATCTGCATACCGGCGTCGCCGCGCCCGGCGCGCCGCAGCGCGGCTCCGCCCCGGAACGGCACGGCACCCACCATCCGGCGCTGCTGACGATCCTCGAAAAGATGGAGGCGACCGTCGAGCAGCCGCTCGACCGCCGCGCCATGGCGCGGCTTGCCGGCATCAGCATCCGCCATCTCGATCGCCTGTTTGCCGAGCACCTGCCGACCGGCTTTCTCGAAACCTACCGCAACATCCGCCTCGACCACGCGAAAAAACTGCTGGAGCAGAGCCCGCTGACCACGGCCGAAATCGCTTTCGCCACCGGCTTTTCCAGCGCCGGCCATTTTTCCCGCGCGTTCAAGACCCGCTTCGCCATGACGCCCAGCGGTTTTCGCATGCGAGGTTTTACCGTCGGCGAAGATTAGCCGAGGGCATGTTTGCACGCAGGCGGCGAATTCAATCAGGATTCTTGCATGACATTCGCGTGAGTATACATAACATGTACAGTTCCGTTCATTTTTCTTCAAATGCAGGTCCGCCAAATAGCTGCCGGTTTGCTTTGACATTTTATTTCTCTTGATGAATGCTCTTTCCCGAGATGCCAATGGAAGCATCCGCACCCGAACGGACGCCTGCCGGCGCGAGACATCGGGGATGTGGCGCCCCTCGGCCGTGATCGACTTCAAAAGGGGATTGGCATGATCAATGCGACATTCACCAATGGCAGCTTTTTCACCGAACTGAGCCCGGACGAACGGGCGGGCTTCAAGCCGGGCTCGTGGCGCCTCGTCACCGTTCCTGCGGGAACGAAGCTGTTCAAGCTGAACGACAAGGGCCTCGTCAATCCCTTCAACGGCAAGGTGACGCCTTGGTGGTCGCCGATCGAGCCGTTCCTGGATGACAAGAAGGGTGCGCTCGCCACCTACCAGGATGCCATCGACCAGAATATGGACATGAGCCAGATCGTCCGCCACCTGTCGTCGGTGTGCATCGACTGGAACGAACTCACCGAATTCCAGCAGATCAGGCTGAACGAACCGGCCAAGGCCTTCTGGGGGACCTTCAATCCGATGCCGAAATTTTCCAACGCGCCGTGGAAGGTGTTCGCGCGCGACGGAAATCCGGATTCGAAGGCGACGCTGGCCAAGGTCAAGAAGATGAATTCCATCGAAAAGAAGGATGGCCTGCGCGAAAAGGCCAAGGTCGAAGGGCACCGCGATTCCTGGCAATTGTATATCCCGAACCTGAAGCCGGAAAACTACACGGAATCGCCGATGATCCCGAGCTACAACATGGCCTCGATCGGTATCGCGCTCGGCTATATCAAGTAGACAGAACTGCCGCATGGGCGCCGCGATCCTCTGGAAATCGCGACGAAACAACGGGGCGGCGGAGTTTCGCAAACCGGCGTGATTGCTTCATCTGCGATCGCGCCGGAACGTCGGAAACAGCAGTAGCGTGCGGGTCTCTTTTCGCTGTTGTTGCCGGATCGATACCGGCGCCCGGCTCCATCCATCGCTTTCGTCCGCCGCGCAACAGGATAGCGTCTGGCCGGATGAATTCGGTTCGGCATTCGGTGCGCCGTTCCCGTTTCCGTCGCTTCGGTATCCGTTGCCGTTCCCGCTTCCCGTGTTTCCATTGCCGTTATCGTTGCCGACATTGCCGTTGCCGTTGTCGTTTCCCGAATTTCCGTTGCCGTTGCCGTTTCCCACATTGCCATTGCCGTTGCCATTGCCGCTCCCGGCGAGAGCGGAACCGGTCGGGCCGAGAGCGAAAACGAGCGACGCGACAATAAGCAGGACATGTGGCGCGCAGCCGGGGATGGGTCGGTCGTCGGTCAATTGTGATTCCCCACGCCGTTATAATTGCCGTTGAATGCGCCGATATTGCCGTTGCCGTTGAACAGTCCGCCGTTGAAATTGCCGTTGAAGGAGCCGGTATTGTGATTGCCGCTGGTGGAGGAGGCATTGTTGTTGCCGTTGAAGGCGCCGACATTGCCGGTTCCGCTGTTGAAGGCGCCGACATTGCCGGTTCCCGAATTGAAGGCGCCGAGATTGCCGCCTGTCGCGAAAACGCCGTTGCCGTTGCCGTTCCCATTGCCGTTGCCGATGCCGATATTGGCGTTGCCGTTCGAGTTCCCGTTTCGGAAGCCGACATTGCCGTTGCCATTGCCGTTGCCGTTACCGATCCCGGCGGCCATTGCCCCGTTCGTCAGGGGCGCTTCGAGAGAAGCGGAAAGCCCGCATAGCAGCGCCGCTGCCAATATTCGCGTGAAGGTGAGTCCCATTGCAGTTTCCTCCGATGACAAAACGGGACCATCGATACGCTCGTACAGGAAGCGATGGTCCCAACCGTGAAGCGGTCAGTGGTTGCCGTTGCCGTTGAAGTTGCCGTTGAACCCGCCGCGGTTGCTGCCGCCGTTGCCGTTGCCATTGCCAAGGCCGCGATTGCCGTTGCCGTTGACGTTGCCGTTGCCGAAACCGAGGTTGCTGTTGCCGTTCATATTGCCGTTGCCGAAGCCGCCATTGCTGTTGCCGTTCAGGTTCCCGTTGCCGATGCCCCAGTTGCCGTTGCCGTTGAGGTTGCCGTTGCCGATGCCCCAGTTGCCGTTGCCATTGCCATTGCCGTTGAGAGCGCCGACATTGCTGTTGCCGTTACCGTTGCCGTTGCCGATCCCGAGATTGCCGTTGCCGTTGCCATTGCCGCTTCCCACCGAGGCGGCTTCGGCATAGCCGGAGAGGGCGAGAACTGCGACCGAGACGAGGATCCACTTTTTCATGACGTTCTCCTTCGTGAGTGTTGACTTGCGCGCCGGCGACCTTCGCTCGACAGCCGAATGATCGTCATTTCCCGAAAGCGCACAATTACGCGCGGCCTCCTGGCGTGTCGGATTGCTTGCCCGGTCCGTGTCAGGCATTTCCCTACATACCCTGCCGGATTATTCTGCTAGTAGTTTGCGTCATGGACAGTGCATCGGGTGTATCAGGATCGCCGCCATCGTTTTGTGAGCAGACGACATGCCGCAAACCATTAAGCAAACCGACGTCACGCGCAGGAAAGCAAGAAGATATCTTGCTATCGGTATAGTATCTCTGGTTTTGACCACAGTCTTTCTTTCAGGATATGTTCTATGGGAAATGGATTTCGGCACGCCGAAGGATGCGGACGATTTTCTTCTCTGTGCGATCGTCATCCTGAATCCGGTGACGGCTTTCTGTCTGATGCAGGCCGGAAAAGAAATGGCCAAGGTGGCCGCCAGCCGCTTGCGGGCGCAACAGGAGGCCGAACGCCAGAGGCTGCGGCTCGAAGCCATCATGGAACAGATGCCGGTGGGGATCGTCCTCGTCAACGCCGCGCACGACATGGTGCTTGCCAATGGCAGCTATTACGAGCTGTTCCAGATCGAGCACGAGCTGGCGGTGGCAACGAAATCGCGCGGTCGCCTGAACCTCCACACGCCGGATGGTGACGTCTATCCCCTGGAGCGATGGCCAGGGTCGCGCGTGCTCGCCACCGGCCGGCCGGTGCTCAACGAGGAGCTTTTCGTCGAGAGGACGGACGGCAAGAGAATCTACCTCCTCGTCAATGCCGCGCCGATCGTCGATTCCTCGGGAGATACAAGCGTCGTCGTCACCTATTGCGATATCACCGATCGCAAGATCGCCGAGGAAAACAACAATATACTGCTGCGGCGGGTCCTCGGCGCCCAGGAGGAGGAGCGCCTCAGGATAGCGCGCGAACTGCACGACCAAATCGGTCAGGACCTGACGGTTCTCTCGCTCGGGCTGAAGACGCTTGAAACTTCGGCGGACCGGGCTCAAACTGAGCGGATCAGGGGATTGCGCCATGCGGTCGGCCTGATGGACGATCATGTGCGCCACCTGACCGCCTCGCTCCGGCCGTTGACGTTGAGCGATCTCGGACTCAGCCGCGCGCTGGAGGATCTGGTCAACGACTGGGGCAAGCGGCTTGGAATTCGCGTGGGCACCGATCTGCATGCGCTCGATATCGAAATCTCGGAACTCGCCAGCATCGTCATCTACCGCGTCGTTCAGGAGGCAATCACCAACATCGCCAAGCATGCCCATGCATCCACATTAAGAGTGGCCGCCAGACGCTCCGGCTCCGTGCTGAGGGTCGTCGTCAGCGATGACGGCGCAGGCTTCGAGGCCGGCCCGCTGCAGAACATATCCGGAAAATGTTTCGGTCTTGCCGGAATGTCGGAGCGATTGTCGATGATCGGGGGGGCACCTGCGCATCGAGAGCCATATTGGAAAAGGAACCGATGTCGTCGCCTCGGTTCCGTTAAAAATGGTGTTGAACGATGACAAGACAAACGACATCCCGGTTGCTGATTGTTGACGACCATCCTCTCATTCTCTCGGGAATTCAGGCGCTGCTGGAAGGGCAGGCCGATCTCGACGTGATCGGCACCGCCCAGACCGCGCATGCGGCCCTGGAGGCGATCAGGCTCTGCCGTCCCGATCTGGTCATTGCCGACGGCACCTTGCCCGACATGAGCGGGATAACCCTGGTGCGGCGCATCCGGGAAACCTGCCCCGGCATCCTGACGCTGGCGCTGACGCTGCACGACGAAGGCCCCTATATCCGGGAATTCGTCAAAGCGGGCGTCAATGGCTTCGTCCTGAAGCGCTCGGCGGCGGAGGATCTGCTGCATGCCGTCCGCGCCGTCCTGCATGGCGGAACCTATATCGATCCCGCCGTCATGTCGAAGATCTGCTCGATCGTTCCGGACAACGCGATCCAGACGGACGTGCTGAGCGAACGCGAGGAATGCGTCGTCCGCCTGGTGGCGGAAGGTTTCAGCAACAAGGAAATTTCCCGCCGCCTGGCGGTCAGCGTCAAGACGATCGAAACCTACCGGGCGCGCGCCTGCGAAAAACTCGGCATCCACAACCGCGCCGCCCTCGTGCGCCACGCCCTGAAGGAAGGCTGGCTGGCGCAGAACATATTGCCATCCGACTACACGGTCGCGAGCGTCGAGACCGGCCGGCTGTACTCGCCGTTGCGGGCCCGCCCGTGAGCCGGCAGCCTATCCGGGGGAAGCGTAGCGTGCTTCCATGAGATCGGCCTCGCGCACCAGCTTGCGCACCAGGTCGTCGGACAGCTTTCTGGCGCGGCCGAGGCGGTAGATTTCGTCGCGCTCGGCCCGTACGGCGGCCAGCCGCAGGCGGCGCTCGACCTGTTCCAGATGCTGCGCCTGCTCCGCCTCGTCGCCGGTCTTCGAATGACCGTTGATCCTCTGGCGGTAAAGCTCCATCAACCTGCTGCCGACATCGGCATAGAGATCGGCGTCGCCGCGGCCTTCGCCAAGTTCGTGCTGCAAGCGTTCGACCATGCGGATCGCCGCCGGGGGCAGCGAGACGAAGGTGGTGGGCCGATAGGTGCTGACCGCCCGCACCCAGCCCTCGACGACGGCCAACAGGATCTCCAGGCGG
>JAFKJU010000005.1 GCA_017305935.1 Hyphomicrobiales bacterium
CCCGTTACGTTGATGACGACAACTACAAGGTCAACGTTGTCGGCGGTCTCGGCTACTCCACCGGCGCATTCGGCTTCTCGGTCGTCGGCGGTTACGACAGCCATGCTGAAGAAGGCGCGATCAAGGCTCGCTTGGACGGCACCTTCGGCAACATCACTGCCTTCTTGATGGGCGCATGGAGCACCGACGGCGACACCACCAACGCCTTCGCACCGGGCGACACCTACGGTCCGTGGGGCGACTGGGCTGTCTGGGGCGGCATCGGCGGCAAGTTCTCCGACACGCTCGGCGCCAACCTGCAGCTCGCTTACACCGACAACGAAACCTTCGCTGCTGCTGCTAACCTGAAGTGGAACCCGGTACCGGGCCTGCTGATCCAGCCGGAAGTCACCTACACCAAGTGGGATTCGATCGACGAAGATCAGTGGAACGGCATGGTTCGCTTCCAGCGCACGTTCTAATCATCAGGCTTCGGCTTGTTGAAGGGAAGCTCGGCCAAAAGCCGGGCTTCTTTCGTTTTGGGTCTCAGGACGCCAGGCTTTGGCATTGGTGCGCTGCAATCGATCAATAAGCTGCGTTCGCCGGAGCAAGCATCCGACGGCAGCAATGAATTCGGTTCTGTTGCGGGATAGGAAGCCGTGTATCCCGGAGATGGGGACGTGGCTAAGGTTAGTCGGAGGCGTTCAGGAAGTCGGCGATGACAGGGGCGATTCCGTCGACATGGAGCAGGGGGGCGTGGCCCTGGCCGCCGGCGGACAAAAGCATCGCGTTCGGATGTCGGCGCTGCATTTCGGAAACGGTTTCCAGGGAAAGCAGGGCGGTGTTTTCGCCGCGCACGATCAGCAGCGGCATGGATGTCATCTGCTCGAATTGTGCCCAAAGGTCGGGCAGGGGTTGGTCGAGATCGGCCGCCTGGAGTTGCTCGACGATCGCCCGGTCGAAATCGGCCTCGATCATGCCGTTGCGTTTTGCGTAGATCGCCTGCGCCATGTCGATCCAGTCGCGATCCTCAAGGATCGGAAAGGCGGGGCCGTGAACGGATTTGAGTGCCAGAGCGGCCAAGGGCCAGTCGGAGGAGAGGTGTGTCCGGCTCAGGTAATTGCGAATCTGTTTCAGGCCCTCGGTTTCGATGCGCGGGCCGATATCGTTGAGCACGATGCGACGCAGCAGCGCCGGCCGCATGGCCGCAAGAAGATGCAGGATCAGCCCGCCGCGTGAGGTGCCGATGAAATCGGCGCGGTCTATGCCAAAAGCCTCACAGGCGGCGATCACATCCTGTGCCTCGACCAGCAGATTGTAATTGGCTTTGTTGTGGTCGCGGTCGGATTCCCCGCGGCCGCGATAATCCAGCGTCAGAACCCGGCGCGGTCTTGCCGCATCGCGCGAAAGGAAAAGCGCAAGCTGGTGAAAATCACGGGAATTGCGCGTCAGGCCGGCCAGGCAGACGATCGGAACCGTGTCGTCGAGTTGCAAACCATAATCGCGGGCATACAGCGTCAGCCCATCCGGACTGGCGAAAGTTCGCGGCGTGAAGCCGTTGTCCATTGTAGTCCCCCAAATAGTTTCCAGTCCGATCGCCTATCCCCTGCCAAAGCGTAGATCGTGTTCGATATCGGCGCTCTGGCCCAGCCGGCTTTTGTAGATCTGGTAATTCTCCATCACTCTCTGGACATAGCCGCGCGTTTCGGAAAAGGGAATGCGCTCGATCCAGTCGACCACCTCGTCGATGGATTTTCCGCGCGGATCGCCATACCGGGCGATCCATTCCGGCACGCGTTTCGGTCCGGCATTGTAGGCGACGAAGGTGAGAATATAGGAGCCGCCGAAGGCGTCGATCTGCTCACCGAGATAATGCGCGCCGAGCGTGGCGTTGTAGCCGGCATCGGTGGTCAGCTTGTCGGCCGAAAAGGACATGGCGTGGCGCACGGCCACGGCCTTGGCGGTCGAGGGCAGGAGCTGCAGCAGGCCACGGGCATTGGCGCGCGAGACGGCGGCAGGATTGAAGGCGCTTTCCTGCCGGGCGATGGCATAAGCCAGCGCCTTGCCGGAGGAAGAGATGTTGGCGCTATCGGGAATGGCGCCGATCGGGAAGGCAAGGGCTGCGACATCGATGCCGCGCCCATAGGCGATCTTGCCGATCTGCAGCGACAATTGATGGCCGATGCCGGTTTCGGCCCGCGCCGTCAGGAGCGCCAGTTCGCCGGGGCTGTCGAGCTGTTCGGCCAGCGCCAGATAAAGACTGTTGGCGCGCCAGCCATGGCCGGCGGCCTCCAGCCGGTCGATGGCGCGCACGGCCTCGCGGGCGGCAAAACGCTGGCGATCGGTTTCCGTCGGCTGCGGATAGGAGACGCTGACGGCATTGTTCTTCAGCCGTGCGGCGGCAAGCTGGCCGTAGAACGTGCCGGGATAGGCGGCGGCGCGGGAGAAATAACCCTGCGGCGTGCCGGGCCCGCCCACTTCGGCGGCCCGACCGAGCCAGTACCAGCCGCGCGATGCGGAAAGCGGCCGGCTGGAGGTATCGAGAATGCGCTTGAAATGCCGCGCGGCCGTGGCGCCGTCCTTCAACCCGCGCAGCGCATACCAGCCGGCATGGAATTCCGCCTCCACCACGTCGCTGGTATCGGTGGCGACCGAGGCGGCGACGACGTCGTAAGCGGCCTTGAATTGACCGCGGTCGGCGAGACCGCGGCTGACGATGCGCTGCTCCGACCACCACTCCGCAGGATTGACCAGCTTTTCGCGGTCCTTCGGCAATTGACGCAAAAGGGCAGCGGCATCGGTATATTTGCTCTGCCGGCGCAAAAGCTCGATACGCGCGAAGAGATAGCCGGGATCGTTGCGGAAGCGGACATCGACCGCGGAAATCAGCGCCAGAGCCTTGGAGGAATTCTGCATCACCGCCGCCCAGGCCGCATACAGCGACTGGGCCTGGCCGAGCTCGGCAAAGCGCTTGGCCTGCGCGATGCGGCTGCGAAACATCAGGAAATCCATGCGCATGCGATGGTCGTCCACGGACAGAAAGCCGGCATAATCCTTGATGATCCGGTCTTCGGTCGGCTTGTCCATGGCTTCCCTGGCCCAGAGCCGACGCAGGATCGGGCTGGCCTTGGCGGCATCGTCGCTGGCGACATAGGCGCGCACCAGGGCTAGCGATCCCTCGACGGTTTCCGGCGCCGTCTGGCCAAAGGCGGCAAGGACATCGGCCGGTGGCGGATTTTCCTCGAACAACGCCTTTTCGGAATTGCCCCGCAGCCGCGCCAGCCCCGGCCAGCCGGTCAGTTCCTTTTGCGCGGCAGCGATCTCATGCGAAGGAACGCCACGCTGGCGCGACATGACGATCGCCCAGGTGAGCAGGTGCCGGTCGAGTTCGGCCGCCGGCATGGAATCGCGAATGAGGAGCGCCCGGGCCGGATCCTTGTTAGACAGCGCATCCAGCCCCGCCTTTAGCGCCGGGGCGACGACGGGAACCGGCGGAGCGGGATCGGCGGGCGCCGTCATTGCCTCCAGCGCCGGCCTGGATTTCGGCACCGGCAGGAAGCCGTTCTCCAGGGGGCTTGCCATCAGGCTGCCGGCGCAGAGCGCGGCAAGGCCTGTATACGAAAGCAGGAAAGCGGAGATTTTCATCCGGTGTTGCGCTCCTTGAACGCCGGCGGAAAACGGCATCGGACAGAAGGACAGCTCAGGCTGAGAACGCAATCGTTTCAGGCTGAGTGTGTTTAACCCTAGCATAACGACGATGGCTTGCGCATGAAATTGGCTTGCCTGCGCCAGCCGCAGTCCGGTTTCGGGAAATATCCGGCTTGGCGTCTCTGCCAGCTTGTCGTCACGCAAGCACCTGTTTATGGTGCGCCAGCTTTAATCACGGAATGCGGCCGAAGCATGAGCGGCGGCCTCAAGGAGCGTTGCATGTTCAAGGGATCGATTCCCGCTCTCGTCACACCTTTCACGCAGGCTGGCGCCATCGATGAGGATGCCTTCGTCAAGCATGTCGAATGGCAGATCTCCGAAGGCAGCCACGGCCTCGTACCGGTCGGGACGACGGGCGAATCCCCGACGCTTTCGCATGCCGAGCATAAACGTGTGGTCGAGCTGTGCATTCAGGTCGCGGCAAAACGCGTGCCGGTCATTGCCGGCGCCGGCTCCAACAACACCACTGAAGCGATCGAGCTGGCGAGGCACGCGGAAGCTGCCGGCGCCGATGCCCTTCTGGTTGTCACCCCCTATTATAATCGTCCGACGCAGAAGGGCCTGATCGCGCATTTCGCGGCGGTTGCCGAAGGCACGCGCCTGCCGATCATCATCTACAATATTCCCGGTCGCTCGGTTGTCGACATGACGCCGGAAACCATGGGCGTGCTGGCAAAGGCGCATTCGAATATTATCGGTGTCAAGGATGCCACCGGCCGCCTTGAGCGCGTGTCGGAACAGCGCATCACCTGTGGCAAGGATTTCGTCCAGCTTTCCGGCGAGGATGCAACTGCCCTCGGTTTCAACGCCCATGGCGGCGTCGGCTGCATTTCGGTGACGGCCAATGTTGCGCCGCGCCTCTGTGCCGACTTCCAGAAGGCGACGCTGGCAGGCGATTTCGCCGCGGCGCTGGAATTGCAGGATCGGCTGATGCCGCTTCACAAGGCAATCTTCCTGGAGCCCGGCGTCTGCGGCGCCAAATATGCGCTGTCGAAGCTCGGCCGCCTGAACCGCACGGCGCGCTCGCCGCTGCTCTCGACGCTGGAGCCGGTGACGGAAGCGGCCATCGATGCGGCGCTGCGCCATGCGGGCCTGCTGAACTGAAAGCAATTCCAGCAAAGTGTGAGGCGGTTCGGAATTGCGTTGAACAAGGCAAGGCGCCATTTCGGGCCTCGTCTTCACAATGCGCTCCACTTGCCTTACATAAGGCCTGAACGACCGCCAAACCGGATCCGGTTTGGCGGTCTTGCTATCGATGGATGACGGATATGGCCCCGAAAGGCAGCGAACGCACGGTCAGAAAGATCGTCGCGGAAAACCGCAAGGCGCGGTTCAACTACGAGATCATCGACACCTACGAGGCCGGTCTGGTCCTGACCGGCACCGAGGTCAAGTCGTTGCGCGAGGGCAAGGCCAATATCGCCGAATCCTACGCCTCGGACGAGGGCGACGAGATCTGGCTGATCAATTCGCATCTGCCGGAATATCTGCAGGCCAACCGCTTCAACCACGAGCCGCGCCGCCGCCGCAAGCTGCTGCTCGGCAAGCGCGAGATCAACCGCTTGCGCGCCGCCATCAACCGCGAGGGCATGACGCTGGTGCCGCTGAAGATCTACTTCAACGACAAGGGCCGGGCGAAGCTCGAACTGGCGCTCGCCAAGGGCAAGAAGCTGCACGACAAGCGCGAGACCGAGAAGGAACGCGACTGGAACCGGCAGAAGTCGCGGCTGTTGAAGACGGGCTGAGGCCCTTCTTCCGTCAATGCTCGGACTTGTGCCCCAAGGATCTGCACCGCTTCGATTTTATGAGACGTTTGTAGATCCTAAGCCGAGGGATGACGTAGCGTGTGCGGGCAGGGCGTTCCTCAATCGCGCGCCGGTTTCCGGCGCGCCGTTTTTCGTCAGGCATACCGCCGCTGATACTCGACCGTCCGTTCCTGATAAGTCATCGAACTGCCGACCTTGAAGCGGGAGACGAGACGGGCGAGCGTGTCGCTGGCCTGGGTCAGGTTCTGGGTCGAGAGATAGGTTTCCTGAACCATCTGTGCATTCTGTTGCGTCACGCGGTCCATGTTGGAGACGGCGGTGTTGATTTCGGCAACGCCGGTCGATTGCTCCTGCGCCGAGGTGGCGATGGCGCTGATATGTTCGTTGATGCCATGCACCTGCTGGCCAATGCTCGACAGCGCCTCGCCGGTGCGGTTGACCAGCGATACCCCGAGCATGACGTCCTGGAAGGACTTGTCGATCAGCGACTTGATTTCCTTGGCGGCGTTGGCCGAACGCTGGGCGAGTTCGCGCACTTCTTGCGCCACGACGGCGAAGCCGCGCCCGGCTTCGCCGGCGCGCGCCGCCTCGACCCCGGCATTCAGCGCGAGCAGATTGGTCTGGAACGCGATCTCGTCGATCACGCCGATGATCTGCGTGATTTTCTGCGACGATGTCTCGATGGCGCTCATCGCCTGCACGGCCTGCCCGACCACCTCACCGGAGCGGTTGGCGGCATCGGCGGATTCGGCGACCGCGTTGCGAGCGTCGCGGCTGCGGATCGCCGATTGCTCGGAAATCGTCTTGATCTCCTCCAGGGCGGCCGCCGTCTGCTCCAGCGAGCTTGCCTGCTGCTCGGTACGCCGCGACATGTCGTCGGTCGCGGTCGACAGTTCCTGCGAATTGGTGGCAACGAGTTCCGAGGCCTTGATGATTTCGGCGAAAGTGCGCTCGAGGCCGGCGACGGACTTGTTGAAGTTTTCCTTGAGACGGTCGAATTGCGGCGCCAGTTTAGCCTCGATGGTCGAGGTCAGGTCGCCGTCGGCGAGGTCGTTGAGCGCATTGTCGAGCGCCTTCAACGCTTCTTCCTGGTCGGCTTCCAGCGCCAGGCGCTGCTGCTCGGCCTTTTGGCGTTCGACCGCCAGCGCCTCCAGATAGGTGGAGATGGCATAGTCCATGTCGAGAAAGGCGCTCTTCATGATCGCCGACAGGCTGGCCGACAGTCTTCTCGCTTTCTTTTCCTGAAGAAAGCCCTTGAGTTCATGGCCAATGACGGCGCGCAGGATCTGTTCGACCATCAGCGCGTAGCCGCCGATATACCAGCGCGGCTCGAGTCCGAGGCGGGCATGGGTGCGGCCAATGGTGGTGACGGCGTTGACGTAATCCTGATCGAAACGCCCGGAGGAAATGCGCGCCCAATGCTTCTTCTGCATGGCCTTGGCCTGCCCGATATGGGCATCGCTGGAGAAGAAGCGTGCCGTTTCCGGCACGGACTTGACGCGGGCGTAGAACGTGTCGAGCGCATGGTCGAGCGAGCCGACGATGACCTCGGAAATTTCCGACATCCCCTGGACACTTTCGGCATTCAGGCTGACGAAATCCAGTCTTTCGCGCAATTGACGGATGTTGGAGTCGGGATTTTTCATGAGATCGTTCGCCAATTGGTGCATCCCGTCGGGACAAGAGTGACAAGCCGGCCTGCCGCGGGACGCCGCAAGTTAGCTTATGTCAATCTTATTGTAGAAGTTACCCTTAAGGAGCCCTTAATGGGCGCGTTCGCGCGAGCACTATTTCTCGTGGGCGAAAAGCTGGGGCGTCAGCTCTCTGTCGCCGTATCGGACGGCTCGACCGGACGATGAGCGCGCTCGGAAGGGTCGCGGCCGATTTCCGCCCGCAGCGTCGAGAGATCGATGAAATGATCGGCCTGGCGGCGCAGGTCGTCTGCGATCATCGGCGGCTGCGTCGCCATGGTGGAGACGACCGAAACCTTGCGTCCCTTGCGCTGTAGAGCCTCGACCAGGGTGGTGAAATCGCCGTCGCCGGAAAAGATCACCAGATGATCGACCGTCTCGGACTGTTCCATCGCGTCGATGGCCAGCTCGATGTCCATGTTGCCCTTGATCTTGCGGCGTCCCATGGAGTCGGTAAATTCCTTGGCCGGCTTGGTCACCACCTTGTAGCCGTTGTAATCCAGCCAGTCGATCAGCGGGCGGATGGAGGAATATTCCTGATCTTCGATCAGCGCCGTATAGTAATAGGCCCTGAGCAAATAGCCCCGTTTCTGGAAAGCCTTCAAGAGCTTGCGGTAGTCGATGTCGAAGCCGAGGCTCTTGGAAGCGGCGTAAAGGTTTGCGCCGTCGATGAAGAGAGCAATTTTCTCGCGAGGGTCAAACATCGCAATTCTTTTCCATGAAGAGAGCGTGAACGAAAGCGACTTCCGCAGAAGCCGCCGGGACATGATTTAGACGCACCGGCTTTGAGATCTCTACTTTATCAACAGGTCATATATTCGTCATTTAGGGCAGGTGTGGAAACATTCCAAGCAACTGTGGATTGAATAAAAGCGAGGTCTGGAGGCGGCAAACGGCCCGCGACGCCGATTGCAATCGGCTCGCCGGCATGATTAACTTGAATTTCCGGCCTTTTGATTGTATCGGGCATCCCAAGCATAAAAACTCGACGATAAAGGACAGACCATGGCCCGCGTCACGGTAGAAGACTGCATTGATAAGGTGGACAATCGTTTCGAGCTGGTTCTGCTCGCGAGCCATCGCGCCCGCCAGATCTCGCAGGGCGCCTCCATCACCATCGACCGCGACAACGACAAGAACCCCGTCGTCGCGCTTCGCGAAATCGCCGACGAGACGCTGTCGCCCGACGATCTGAAGGAAGACCTGATCCATTCGCTGCAGAAGCATGTCGAGGTCGACGAGCCCGAACACGATCTGGCCTCGGCCATCGGCGTTTCCGGCGCGGCCGCGTCCGAAGCCGGCGAGGAGGAAGAGGATCTGCCCGAGACCATCACCTTCGACCAGATGTCGGAAGAAGAACTGCTGGCCGGCATCGAAGGCCTGGTGCCGCCGGAAAAGAGCGACGATTATTGATCGCCGGCCTCTGGACGAACCGTCCTTCCGCATTGCAATATCGCGCGCCGATCTTTTATGATCGGCGCGTTTTCTGATTGTGGAGTAGCCTTGGATGATGCGGCAATACGAGCTCGTCGAGCGGGTTCAAAAATACAAGCCGGATGCCAATGAAGCGCTGCTCAACAAGGCCTATGTCTATGCCATGCAGAAGCATGGCCAGCAGAAGCGGGCAAGCGGCGATCCTTATATCTCGCATCCGCTCGAAGTCGCCGCCATCCTCACCGAGTTGCATCTCGACGAATCCACTATCGCGGTGGCGCTGCTGCACGACACGATTGAGGACACGACGGCGACCCGCGCCGAGATCGACGAACTGTTCGGCGAGGATATCGGCGCCCTCGTCGAGGGCCTGACCAAGATCAAGAAGCTCGACCTCGTCACCAAGAAGGCCAAGCAGGCGGAAAACCTGCGCAAGCTGCTGCTGGCGATTTCCGACGACGTGCGCGTGCTGCTGGTCAAGCTTGCAGACCGCCTGCACAACATGCGCACGCTGGAGCACATGAACCCGGAAAAGCGCGCCCGCATTTCCGAGGAGACCATGGATATCTATGCGCCGCTCGCCGGCCGCATGGGTATGCAGGACATGCGCGAGGAACTGGAACAGCTTTCCTTCCAGTATATCAACCCGGAAGCCTTCGACACGATCACCAAGCGGCTACAAGAACTGTCAGACCGCAACGAGGGCCTGATCAAGAAGATCGAGGACGAGTTGCGCGACCTGCTGATCGCCAACGGCCTCACCAATGCCTTCGTCAAAGGCCGCCAGAAGAAGGCCTATTCGGTCTTCCGCAAGATGCAGTCGAAATCGCTTTCCTTCGAGCAGCTTTCGGATGTCTACGGCTTCCGCATCATCGTCGACGATATCCCCGCCTGTTACCGGGCGCTCGGTATCGTCCACACCCGCTGGCGCGTGGTGCCGGGTCGTTTCAAGGATTATATCTCGACGCCGAAGCAGAACGACTACCGCTCGATCCACACCACCATCGTCGGCCCGTCGAGCCAGCGCATCGAGCTGCAGATCCGCACGCGGCGCATGCATGAGATCGCCGAATTCGGCATCGCCGCCCATACGCTCTACAAGGATGGGGCGACGGGAGGCGACGCGGAACTGCTGTCGCGCGAATCCAACGCCTATTCCTGGCTGCGCCACACCATCGAATCGCTGGCCGAGGGCGATAGCCCCGAAGAATTCCTCGAACACACCAAGCTGGAGCTGTTCCAGGACCAGGTCTTCTGTTTCACGCCCAAGGGCAAGCTGATTGCGCTGCCGCGCGGGGCGACGCCGATCGATTTCGCCTATGCGGTCCATACCAATATCGGCGACACCACGGTCGGCGCCAAAATCAACGGCCGCATCATGCCGCTGGTAACCCGCCTCAACAATGGCGACGAGGTCGAGATCATCCGCTCCGGCGTGCAGGTGCCGCCGGCCGCCTGGGAAGAGATCGTCGTCACCGGCAAGGCGCGCGCCGCCATCCGCCGCGCCACCCGCATGGCGATCCGCAAGCAATATGCCGGCCTCGGCCAGCGCATCCTGGAGCGCACCTTCGAGCGCGCCGGAAAGATCTTCACCAAGGATGTGATGCGGCCGGCGCTGCACCGCCTTGGCCGCAAGGAGGTCGAGGACGCCATCGCCTCGGTCGGCCGCGGCGAGATGTCGTCGCTCGACGTGCTGCGTGCCGTCTATCCCGACCATCCCGATGAGCGCGCTACCGTCAAGCCGAGCAATGGCGAGGGCTGGTTCAACGTGCGCAGCGCGTCCGGCATGATCTTCCGCATTCCCGGCGCGTCCAAGACCGATGCAGGGCGGCTGGCGGGGGAGGATGCCGACGACGTGCTGCCGATCCGCGGCCTTGCCGGCAATGCCGAGGTGCATTTCGCCCGCGCCGGCGCCGTGCCGGGCGATCGCATCGTTGGCATCGTCGAGGAAGGCAAGGGCATCACCATCTATCCGATCCAGTCGCCGGCGCTGCAACGCTTCGACGACACGCCGGAAAGCTGGATCGACGTGCGCTGGGATCTGGACGAGGCCAACAAGTCGCGCTTCATGGCCCGGCTGCTGATCAATGCGCTCAACGAGCCCGGCACGCTGGCCAAGGTCGCCCAGACGGTCGCAGATCTCGACATCAACATCCGCACGCTTAGCATGATCGGCATCGCCACCGATTTCTCGGAAATGGCCCTCGATGTCGAGGTCTGGGATCTGCGCCAGCTCAACAAGCTGCTCTCCAGCCTCAAGGAACTGGATTGCATCGCCACCGTTCGCCGCGTCTTCGATTGAGATCAGAAGCAATGGATGCGCCCTTATAGGCGCATCTGCCGGCATCATGAGCAAAGCATGGCTAAAATGCAGGCAAGTTGTGGCAAGCAATGCGCACAGTGCATAACTGATTGTGCGATGCAACATTGGTAAAACGACGCATTCCAGCCTATCTTTGTCTCATCGAAACGAAGAAAGAAGTGAGGCAGCCATGTTCGGTTCCCTGAAGAAAATCGCTCGCAGTCTTCGCGTTCCCTCGGTTGAAGAGCGCGAAATGCACTATTTGAACGGTTCCCACGATCGCATCGACCTGGAATACCGCCAGCGTCAGGTAGATCGCGGCCTGTTCCGCACCAACTACTGATTTGACCGGCCGGCGCCTTGCGCCGGTTGCATGACAGGCCGGCAATGCGCCGGCCTTGCCACGCCGGCAGGCGAGCATTAAATCTGGCACGATGTTGTTTCGTCGCCGAAAGCCCGCGCGCTGGCATGAAAGAATGCGGGAGTTCCTCTGGCCCCGCAAAGGCCTGCTGCGGCCGCTTCGCTACTATCGCCTGCGCATTCTGAGACTGGGCGCAACGCCCCATTCCATCGCCATCGGTTTTGCTTCCGGCATTGCCATGGCCTGGACGCCGTTTCTCGGCCTTCATCTCGGCCTGGCGCTCGTCCTTTCCTATTTTCTCTCCGGCAATCTCGTCGCCGCAGCCCTTGGCACGACGCTCAGCAATCCCGCCACCTTCCCGGTGATCTGCGCCGTGACGTGGGAAACCGGCCGCTGGCTGATTGGCGGCGAGGCGCCCACCGGCGCCGGCACCGATCTCGTCGACCTCCTGGAGAAGATGCAGTTTCGGGAATTGTGGGGTCCGGTGCTGAAGCCGATGCTGGTCGGCGCTTTGCCTTTGTCGCTTGGCAGCGCGGTCATTCTGTATACCGTCACCTTTTTCGCCGTCCGTGGCTTCCAGCGCCGCCGTCGCCTGCAACAGACACGCCGGCAGCAGGCGGCGCTGGCCGGCGCGCTCGGCGGCGATTTTCCAAGCGTCTGAGGAGAAGTCCATGATCATCGGCATCGGCAGCGACCTGGTGGATATCCGCCGCATCGCCAAATCGCTGGAACGCTTCGGCGAGCGCTTCACCGCGCGCTGTTTCACCGAGATCGAGCAGCGCAAGTCGGACGGGCGCAAGAACCGCGCCGATTCCTACGCCAAGCGATTCGCCGCCAAGGAGGCCTGTTCCAAGGCGCTCGGCACCGGCATTTCCGAAAGCGTGTTCTGGCGCGACATGGGCGTCGTCAACCTGCCCTCCGGCAAACCGACCATGAAGTTGACCGGGGGAGCGGCCGAACGTCTTGCCTCGATGCTGCCGCCCGATCACGAGGCGGTCATCCACCTGTCGATCACCGATGAATATCCGCTTGCGCAAGCTTTCGTGATCATCGAGGCTCGCCCCCGTTCTGCCGCAAGCATGGCGTAGCGACGCTATTTCGCAGACCTTGGCATTGCCGCCGGGGCGCGAAGCCGTTAGAGAAGGCCAAAAGCGGTGATGAAGAAAGAAGCGTTCGTGTCCGAGAAAGTCGAGAAAAAGCAAAACGCCTTGTGGGAAAACATCAAGGTGATCGTGCAGGCGCTGGTGCTGGCCATGATCATCCGCACGGTGCTGTTCCAGCCGTTCACCATCCCGTCCGGCTCGATGATGCCGACGCTGCTGGTCGGCGACTATATCTTCGTCAACAAATTTGCTTACGGCTATTCGAAATATTCGCTGCCGTTCTCGCCGGACCTGTTCTCCGGCCGCATCTTCGGCAGCGAGCCGAAGCGCGGCGACGTCGTCGTCTTCCGTTTCCCGCCGAACCCGGAAGTGGACTACATCAAGCGCGTCGTCGGCCTGCCGGGCGACCGCATCCAGATGATCGACGGCGTGCTCAACATCAACGGCCAGCCGGTGCCGAAGCAGCCCGACGGCAGCTTCAATTCCGACTATCGCCTCGATCCCGGCCAGGACGTGCCGGTCTTCCGCGAAACGCTCGACACTGGCATCACCTACGACACGCTCGACCAGTCGCCGAATTCGCGCGGCGACAACACCCGCGAATTCACCGTGCCCGCCGGCCATTATTTCATGATGGGCGACAACCGCGACAATTCCGCCGACAGCCGTTTCGATGTCGGTTTCGTCCCGGCCGAAAACCTCGTCGGACGCGCCAGCGTCATCTTCTTCTCGCTCGGCAACGACACCACCTTCCGCGAAATCTGGCGCTGGCCGGCCAATATGCGCTGGGATCGGCTGTTCAAGGTCGTCGAATGACGCGCGGCCAGCTTCTGTCGCCGGAGCAGCGAGGCCAGATCGAAGCGGTTATCGGCCATGCTTTCGCGAGCAAGGAGCGGCTTGACCGGGCGCTGACCCATGCCAGCGCCCGCGGCGGCACGGACGCCAATTACGAACGGCTGGAATTCTTGGGCGACCGAGTGCTTGGCCTCTGCGTCGCCGAACTCCTGTTCAACACCTTCGGCAAGGCCGGCGAGGGCGAGTTGTCGGTGCGGCTGAACCAGTTGGTCAGCGCCGAGACCTGCGCCGAGGTGGCCGACGAGATGGAGCTGCACCGCTTCATCCGCACCGGCTCCGACGTCAAGAAACTCACTGGCAAGCGCATGATGAACGTGCGCGCCGACGTGGTCGAAAGCCTGATCGCCGCGCTTTATCTCGACGGCGGCCTTGAGGTCGCCCGGGCTTTCGTGCTCAAATACTGGGAAAAGCGCGCGGCCGATGCCCGCAGCGGCCGCCGCGACGCCAAGACCGAATTGCAGGAATGGGCCCATGCCAAATTCGGCGTGACCCCGCAATACCGCATAGAAGAACGCACCGGGCCGGATCACGATCCGCGCTTCACCGTGCGGGTGGATATTCCCGGCGTCGCGCCGGAAACGGGCAGCGAGCGCTCCAAGCGAGCGGCGGAACAGGTGGCCGCCGCGCGGCTTCTGGAACGCGAAGGCGTATGGCAGGCCGGTACGGCTGGAAATTGACGGACGAATTGACAAACAAGATGAGCGAAGAACACGAAAACCAGGCCGGTGAACACAAGCAGGCGGCGGAGGGGGCGGCGACCCGTTCCGGCTTCGTGGCCTTGATCGGCCCGACCAATGCCGGCAAGTCGACGCTGCTCAACCGTCTCGTCGGCGCCAAGGTCTCGATCGTCAGCCACAAGGTGCAGACGACGCGCGCCATCGTGCGGGGCATCGCCATTCACGATCGCACCCAGATCGTGTTCATGGATACGCCCGGCATCTTCAAGCCGCGCCGGCGGCTGGATCGCGCCATGGTCACCTCCGCCTGGGGCGGAGCAAAGGATGCCGATTTCATCATGCTGCTGATCGACAGCGAGCGCGGCCTGCGCGGCGATATCGAACAGATCCTCGAAGGGCTGAAGGACGTGCGCCAGCCCAAGCTGCTGGTGCTCAACAAGATCGACCAGGTTCGCCCCGAGGAGCTTTTGAAGCTTGCCGCCGCCGCCAACGAGAAGATCGCCTTCGAGCGTACCTTCATGGTCTCGGCAACGACCGGCTCGGGCTGCGACGACCTGATGGACTACGTGGCCAACGCCCTGCCGGAAGGTCCCTGGTATTATCCGGAAGACCAGATTTCCGACCTGCCGATGCGCCAGCTCGCCGCCGAAATCACCCGCGAAAAGCTGTTCCTGCGCCTGCATCAGGAGTTGCCCTATTCCTCGCATGTCGAGACCGAGAAATGGGAAGAGCGCAAGGACGGCTCGGTGCGCATCGAACAGGTCATCTATGTCGAGCGCGACAGCCAGAAGAAGATTGCGCTGGGCAAGGACGGCGAGGCGATCAAGGCGATCTCGATGGCCTCGCGAAAGGAGCTGTCGGAAATCCTCGAACAGCCGGTGCATCTCTTCCTGTTCGTCAAGGTGCGCGAGAACTGGGGCGACGACCCCGCGCGCTTCCGCGAGATGGGTCTCGACTTCCCGCATTGAGACAGGGCTTGGCCATCCGGTGATTTGACCGGTGGCCAAATCAGTGGTCTTGTGCGCCATCGTCAGTTCCAGCCGATACGATTGCGATGCCGCCAAAATCCACCAATTCGCAAAAGACGCCTTGCCAGCAATGCCCCTTGCGCGGGCTTGCACATTTCCGCGAGTTCACACCGGACGAGCTGGATTTCGTGTCGCGTTTCAAGACCGGGGAGCTTTCGGTCGATGCCGGGGCGACCATTCTCGTCGAAGGTTCGCACAGCGCGCATCTTTATACCGTTCTGTCCGGCTGGGCCTTCCGCTACAAGCTGCTTTCGGATGGCCGCCGCCAGATCCTCAATTATGCGGTGCCCGGCGACCTCGTCGGCCTGCAGGGCTCGATCCAGGGCGAGATGCAGCATTCGATCGAAGCGCTGTCGCCGGTGACGCTCTGTGTCTTCGAGCGCGACAAGCTCGACCAGCTTTTTACCCGCTATCCGAGCCTCGCCTACGACCTCACCTGGATCGCGGCGCAGGAGGAGCGCATCCTCGACGAGCATCTGCTGAGCATCGGCCGGCGCACGGCAATCGAGCGCGCCGCCTACCTGCTGGCCTTCATGTTCGAACGCGGCCGCGCGAGCGGCCTGGTCAGCAACCGCGCGGTGTTGCCGATCACCCAGCAACATGTGGCCGATACGCTTGGCCTGTCGATCGTCCATACCAACAAGACGTTGCGCAAGCTGGCCGACCGCAGGTTGATCCGCTGGCAGGACCGCGGCTGTCTGGTGCTGGACGATGAAGGGCTGGCGGCTGTTGCCGGCTGGGAGGGCCTGCCGGAAACGCGGCGCCCCTTCATCTAAAGGCGGGCAAAGGCCGTAAGTCTTTGTCAAGCATGTCTTTCTTTAATGCGGGGCACTGCCTTGCCCTGTAGTCTGCACAGGTCGCACCATTTCGCCATGATTGTCTGGCATGACCTCGAGGTGAGAATTGAGACCGAAGCGGTATGTCGTTTGTGAAGCCAGGTCCGAACCGGCTTTCCGACCATCTTGGAAAGATCCTGGCTTCCTGCAATCCAGAATTGCTGAAGTTTACGTTAATATCAATCTATACTTGTGTTTGCGTCTTGGGGACTGTTACACCCATCACCGTCAGCGGCTGTCATACGCTTTACCGCAGACGTTTTGTTCCCTGACGAGGATCGTGCCGTGAAGATACCCCGGGAAATTCTGGTTCTGGAAGACAGTCTCATTATCGCGATGGAGGCCGAGGATATCTTTCGTTCCTTGGGAGCCGACCTCGTCCACATCGCCAGCAATCTCGACCAGGCACGCAATGCAGTCGACGCCCATTCGATCGATTTCGCGCTGCTCGACGTCAATCTCGGGCCGATGATGAGCTTCGATTTCGCCCGCGACCTGCGCGCGCGGGGTATTCCCTTCGGCTTTTCCAGCGGTTATCCCGACAATGAGGATTTTCCCGAGGATCTGCGCCAGATCGCCCTGCTGCGAAAGCCTTTTGGCGACGAGATGATCCGTGATCACTTGAAGCAGGTGTTCGACGGCGTTACACCGTGATCCCGTCCGGGCGTGCTGCCCGGGCCGCGTGTAAGCAAAGCTAGCCTCCTATGCAATGGCAGGACCAGGCCATCCTTCTCGGCGTCAAGCGCCTTGGCGAAAGCAGTGTCGTCGCCGAGATGATGACGCTTGCCCATGGCCGCCATCTCGGCGTCGTCCGCTCCGGCCGCTCGCGCGCCATGCAGCCGGTGCTGCAGCCCGGCAATTCGGTGGAGGTCACCTGGCGAGCGCGGCTGGACGAGCATCTCGGCGAGTTCCGCGTCGAGCCTCTGCAATTGCGCGCCGCCCAACTGATGGAAACGGCGACCGCGCTGCATGGCATCCAGGCCATGGCCGCGCTGCTGCGACTATTGCCGGAGCGCGATCCGCATCCGCATCTGTTCGAGGCGCTGGAGGTTATCCTCGGCCATCTGCACGAACCATCGGAGGCGGGCGAACTGTTCGTGCGCTTCGAACTGGCGCTGCTCAACGATCTCGGCTTCGGGCTCGATCTCGGCGAATGCGCCGCCACCGGCACACGCGACGATCTGGTCTATGTCTCGCCGAAGACAGGCCGCGCCGTCTGTCGCGCCGCCGGGGCGCCTTATGCCGGAAGATTGCTGGTGCTGCCGGATTTTCTGACGCCGGAGCACCGGCGCGCCGCGGATGGGCAGGGGCTGGCAGATGCCTTCCGCCTGACCGCCTATTTCCTGCACCGCCACGTCTACGAGCCGCGCGGCGTCCAGCCCAACACTGCCCGTGATGGTTTCGTTCAGGCGGTGATGAAGGCGATGACAGCGCCGCCGCCCGTTGGACTTTAGAGCGTTTCGCTTCTCTTCGAGTCGTGAGAACGCTCTAACTCTTTATTTTATCGCATTTCCGGACGGAAAGCCGTTTCACATTTTTCCTGGAAATGCTCTAGCCGCGCCGCTTCAGCGCCCAGCCTTCCGGCCGCCCATCGAGAACGCGCACCGCATCGCCGACCGCGATGCGGCCGTTGCCGCGTGGCACGGCGTTCCAGCCGAACAGCGGCCCCGGCACGCGCCGGTCCCCCGACATGCGCAGCCGTCCCATGGCCGGCATCGGATTGGCCCCCTCGCGCGAGCCGGTGCGCTGGTCCTGCGTGGTCATGATGCAGCGCGAGCAGGGCTTGACCAGATCGAAGCGGATGCCACCGATCTCGATCGCCGCCCAGCGATCCTCGCCCCACGCCTCCGCGCCATCGATGACGATGTTCGGGCGAAAGCGGTCCATGCCGACCGGCGCCTCGTCATTCGCCGCCATGTTTTCATTGAGCGCTGCAAGCGATGCCGTGGTGGTGACGAGGATCTGGTAGCCGTCGG
Organism: Hyphomicrobiales bacterium; assembly: GCA_017305935.1. Classification (GTDB taxonomy): domain Bacteria; phylum Pseudomonadota; class Alphaproteobacteria; order Rhizobiales; family Rhizobiaceae; genus Metarhizobium. The sequence goes on from JAFKJU010000005.1 coordinate 17,717, forward strand.
CGAAGCGGACCGGCGTCTCGGAGGCGGCCCAGTCCTCGCTGGCGGTGCGGTGCGACGCTCCGTCGAAAACCGCCAGTTGCACCGGCTGGCCCAGCCAGTCGGAAAGCGCCGCATTGACTGCATCGTCGCAGATCGCGGCATCGACCGGTGTCTTCCACACCTCGACCGCCTGCCGCCGGCCGTTCTCGGGTCTGACGGCATGCACGCTGCCGTCACGGCCGTCGTAGCTGAGCACGAGCCCGTCGCCTTCGGGATGCACGTTCAGTCGCGCCAACGCCGGCATCTCGCGCTGGGTGATGAACATGCCGTCCGGCTTGACCAGCATCGCCACCCGGTCGCCGGTCAGGCCGAAGGCATCGACGGCGGAGGCGGAAAGCGGAATGCCGCGCGCGCTCTTGACGGGGTAGATGTTCAGTTCGCTGATGCGCATCGCGGTTCCTTCAGGATTTCTCAGGGAAAAGCGGGAAGCGATTTCCCCGAAAAGACAAACAAAAACAAGAGATGACCGGACTCTATCGGATTCAGCATCAGCCCGATAGCCCCTGGATTTCGTCAAGAAAGAGATCAAGAAAGGTTTCGAGCCGCCGGTGCCGGTCGGCGGCCAGCGCCTGGCCGGTCGCCGTCTGGAAACCGTCGGCCAGCTTGAACAGTTTTGCCGCGAAATGGTCTATGGCGAAGCGTCGGTCGTCCAGCGCCCGCGCTTCGGCGCGCGGGTCGAAGGGGTCGTAGAGCGCCGAGCGCATCCGCCCCGCGACATAGAAGCAGCGCGCCGCCCCCACCATGCCGATCGCATCCAGCCGGTCGGCATCCTGCAGGATTTTCGCCTCAAGTGAGACCGGCGGCAGGCCGGCGGAAAAGCTGTGGGTCTCGATGGCATGGGTGACCGCCTCGATCTCTGCCGCCATCCACCCGAGGTCGGCCAGAATGCCGCGCGCCTTGTCCGCCGCCAGTTTTGAGGCCTGCGCCCGCAGCGGCGAATCCTTTTCCACCGCCACGCAATCATGCAGCAGCACAGCGGCGGCCAGCAGCCGCCCGTCGCCACCCTCGGCGGCATGGATGCGCATGGCGTTGCGGAAGACGCGCAGGATATGGGCGATGTCGTGAGAGCCGTCGTCGCTCTCGGTGGCGTGACCGATCAGCGTCGCCGCCAGCGTTTCGAAGGGCGCGAACGCCGTGACGATGTCCTCGGGCGGCATGGGGTCTCCGCAAGCATGGTGTTGGAAAACCTGCTTACCCGCCGCGACGCTGCGGCGCAATCGCGCGGCCGCGATTGCCGAGAATGCGCTGGTAGAACAGGCCGATGCCGATCAGCACGATGCCGAGCCCGATGAAGGATAACGCCCGCAGAACGCCCTCCAGATTGGCCATGTCGACCAGGAATACCTTCAGCACCGCGATCATCACCAGCGCCGCCGAGGCAAGCCGCAGGCTTTTCGCATCGAAGCGTGAGCCGAGCCCGAGAAGGCCGATGCCGATCAGCAGCCATACGACGGAATAGGTATAGGTCTCGCTTTCCAGAAACCCCTTCCAGTCGGCGATATTGGAACCCTGCCAGTAACGCCGCACGCCGAGCGTTGCCCAGACGAAGCCGAGCACGGCGGCGCTGATGGCGGCGAGAACGACATAGCCGCGCGGCCGACGATTGCGGGCATAGGCCGCCAGCCCGCCATAGGCGATGCCGGGCAGCAGATAGCCAAGCAGCAGCAGGTTGAAGAACGGCCAGCGGCCGGTATCCTCGCCGGTGAGATAGGGGTTCAGCACGATCAGATGCGTGGTCAGCACCGAGACCATCGAGAGCGCGCCGACGATCATCGAGCCGTAGCGGAAAACGGGGCTCGGGCTACGGAAATCCAGCGACATCAGGACGATCGCCATGCCGATGGTCAGCAGTGTATAGATCGACTGCTCGCCGAGCGTCGGCGTGTCCGAGGCCAGCCGTCCGCCATGCATGGCGTGGCGCAACAGGATGGCGACGGTCAGGAACACCATCAGGCTGGCAAGCGCCTGCATCAGGTTGCGGAGGCGAAGGTCCGGCCAGTGGCGCAGGTGATAGGCGGAAAGCGCCGCCAGCAGCGCCGGTAGGCCGTAACCGATGGCAAGCGCATTGAACACCGGGGTGGTGCCGAGGCTTTCAGGCCCGACGATGGTCGGATCGACGGCGATGCGCGCCAGCACGATGAAGCAGGCGACAGCCATCATCCAGGGTAGCGCCGGCCATATCCGCCAGCGGCCGGCAAGCACGAAGGCATAACCGGCGATGGCGACGCCGACGATGGTATAGATTCCGTTGGTCAATGCCTGGAGCGCCAGCAGCAACGCGAAGAAGCCGCCGCCGACCAGCCAGTGCATCGCGCCGCCTCGGGCGTCGGCCCGGCGGCTTTGCAGCTCGGCAATGGCGAGCAGGGCGGCGGCGATCGCCAGTCCATAAAGTCCATGCGGCAGATCTCGATAAAGATTGCCGAAATTGACGAGGCTGATGGCCCCGTTGGCGACCGGCACGATGGCCATCAGCGCTGCCCAGAGCGTCGCCATCTGCGGCTGCGCCGCTCCATGCCGCAGAAGGAAGGCAAGGCCGAGCAGTACGAAGGCGAGGCCGAGCCCGAGGCTGACTGCCACTTCTGTGGCGTAGGACAGGGGAACGCCGGATGTCGCGCCAGGCAAGTCTATCACCAAGGGAACGAGCCCGGAGAGCGCCAGCGCCGCCACGCCACAGACAGCACCCGTTGCCGCCAGCAGCGCCGCCCATTGCGCATTCAGGCGCGAAGCACCCCAAGCGGCCAGCGTGACGATCAGCACCGCGAAGCAGAGGGCCGGATCGAACGTGGCCGCCGCCGGCATCGCCGCCAGCGCCAGGGCGGGAAGCAGCACGGCGAAGGCGCCCGAGATCGTCAGGCCGAGCGGCGGGTGCGTCAGCAGGCTTTCCCAGGCGCCTCGCGAACGCGGCGCAGGCGCATCGGCATTGTCCGTCGGGGCGGGCGCAGGTTCCGGCCGGGCGAAATCCGCGGCGCCGGGCCACAGGAAGGTCAGGCCGGCGATCAGGCAGAGCAGCGAGAGCGTCAGCGGCACGGTATCGAGAATGCCGGCATTGACGATATAGGCGAGCGCCCACAGGCAGAGGCCGAGATTGCCGAGCGCCGGCACCAGCGTCCAGCGGCGCAGCCGCGCGGCCAGCGCCGTGGCGACCCAGGAGAAGGTGAGGAAGGAAAACAGCGCCCAGATACTCGGCGCAGTCGAGGCGATCAGCGCCGGCGTCAGCATCGAGCCGAGCAGGCCGAGGCCAGCCAGCGCCTGCCCATGCAGCAGCGACAGCGCAAGCGTGACCAGCCCCACCACCGCCAGCAGCATGAAGGCCGTCGCCGGGCCGAAAAAGCCGTAAAAGGCGTAGGCGACATAGATGGTGCCGAACAGCGTCACCGCACCCGCCGCCGTCAGCACACCGGGGATCAGCGCATTGGCAAAGGCGCGAGGCTGTTGCGGCAGCGCCCGCCGTCGCACGATTTCTCCGGCGGCAAACAGCACGAGGCCGAAAAGGGCCGCCAGCGACAGCCGCACCGAGGCGCTGAGCAATCCGCTTTCGATGGAATATTTGGCAAGGAAAATGCCGCCCAACGCCAGCGCGATGCCGCCGACCCAGACCGCCCAGCGCGCACCGAGCCAGCTTTCCAGCGTATCGCCCGATGTTTCAGGTGCGGGCTCCGGTTCCGCAACCGGCTCTGCGGTTTCGCTGGCCGCGACCGAGACGGGGGCTTCGGCTTCGGCGACGGGCTCTTCCGCAACAATCTCGACCTCGGCGACGGCTGCAGCAGCCGGCATCGGCTGCGTGCCGGCAAGGGCGGCGCGCAATTCGGCGACCTGCGCTTCCAGCGCGGCAAAACGCCGGTCGTTGGCACGTTGGCGGGCGATGATGAACCAGAGGAGGATGACGGCGAGGATAAGCGTTTCGAGCATGATTCTGTCCGGTTGCGCGTCGTTACTCTATCCGCTTTTACGGTTGCGAAAAAAGGGCAGAGGGAACGGGTTCGCGCCTGACGGGTTCTTTCCTGATTGCAAGGAGCAACGGAAAGGACATCCCATGAAACGCATCCTGGTGGCGGCCTTGTGCTTGCCAAGCCTTGCCTTGCCGGCTTTCGCCCAGCAGACGCAGACTGCGGTTGCCGATTTCATCGGTGCCGACGGCAAGGAAACCGGCCGTGCCGCCCTGACTCAGGGCAAGGACGGGGTTCTGATCGAAGTCGAGGTTTCCGGTCTGCCGCCCGGCACATGGGTCGGCTTTCATATTCATGAAAACGGCGTCTGCGATGCCAAGGGCCATCATGAATCCGCCGGCGGACATTTCAATCCGGGCAAGAAGGAGCACGGTTTCCTTGCCGTCAACGGCCCCCATGCCGGCGACATGCCCAATCTCTATGTCGATAAGGACGGCACCGCCCGCGCCCATGTCTATAACGGCCATGTCACCCTCAACGACGACAACGCCATTCGAGGCAAGGCGTTGATGATCCATGCCCGCTCCGACGATTACCGCAGCCAGCCGGCCGGCGATGCCGGTGAAAGGCTTGCCTGCGCCGTGGTCAAGTAAATTTGACTCATATGAGAGGATGCCGCCAGTCAGGCGGCATCCTTCCGGCCGAAGATATCGTTGCGCACAGCCTCGCGCATGCGGCTGGTCACCCGGTCCCAGTCGGCATTGCGCACCCAGTAGCGCAGCGTGACCGTGGCATTGGCGGCGGTGAGATCGGAAATGAAGGTTTCCGGGGGCGGGCTGTTTTCCGTCGTGCCTTGCGCCCTTGCAAGCGCCAGCAATTGCCGCTCCACACCCTTTACGTCGTCACCGGCCGCCACCGGAACGCTGATCTCGTGACGGCGCAACGCGCGGCGGGAATAGTTGGTCACCGGCGTGTTCCACAGCGTCGAGTTCGGCGCCAGCCGGTACAGTCCCTCGGGTGTGCGCAATTCGGTGGCGAACAGGCCGATTTCCTCCACCGTGCCGCTGACGCTGGAGGTCTCGATATATTCCCCGACCCTAAAGGGCCTTAACACCAGCAGCATGATGCCGGCGGCGATGTTCTGCAGCGTGCCCTGCAGCGCCAACCCGACCGCCAGCCCGGCGGCACCGAGGGTAGCGATGATCGATGCGGTCTGCACGCCAAACTGGCCGAGCACGGTGATGAAGACGAGGATCAGCACCACATAGCGCAGCAGGTTGGAAAAGAAGCGCGCCAGCGTCTCGTCAATGCCGTGGATGGCTTCCAGGCCGCGATAGGCCCAGCGTTGCAGCACGCCCGCGAACAGCCAGCCGATGACGAGAATGATGACGGCGCCGACGATCGAGAAGGAATAATGCACCGCGAGCGCGCTGGCCTGGGTCAGCGCCGCGCGCGTCGCCACGATGAAATCCGCTGCTTCCTGGTTCATGATCCGGCATGGGCTCCGTTGTTGAACGTTTCAACAAGATGGAGCGCAGGGGCGGCAGGTCAACCGCAGGCGATGTTTCCGGCCGGCGCCAGCGGCAGCACGAAAGGCATGTTGCCATCCGTATCGGCGCCGCGGCCGATACCGGCGATGGCGGATTTCAGCCGGCCACCGCGCCCGAGAACGGAATCGCCGATCTCGATCAGCCGCGCATTCGGGGTTGCGTAGCGCGAGGCCTGGCGCAGGCGCGCGGCAAGCTCGGCATCGTCCTGGTCCGGCTCGATGGCGAGTGCTGCGATCACCGCCGCCGCCGGCGAGCGCGACACGCCCATCCAGCAATGGATCAGCAGCGGCGCGCTGCGGTCCCAGGCGCGCGCGAAATTCACGATCGCCTCGACATGCGCCTCCTGCGGCGCGACGAGGTCGGCCGTGCCGGCAAAGGTGATGTCGTTGAGGCCGAGAAGCAGGTGGCGCGTCGCGGAAATCACCGCCGGGCGATGGAAGTCCTGGCCCTTGGCCAGCAGGCTGATCATTTCGCGCGACCCATGGCGCACGGCCATTTCGGCGATGCGCGACAGCGGGGAAACGACGATGGCGGTCATGGCTTGGCTCCTGCGGCGGCGTGGCGGGCGGCCTCCAGTTCTTCGAAGCGGGTAAGGAAGCGGCGTTGCGCCTCCAGCGACGGCCAGGGCGACATCGGCAGCATGTCGCCGGTGATGCCGCGCGGCTCACCGAAGAATTTGCGGGCTTCCGTCGCCGAAAAGCCGGCCAGTTTTGTCGCCTCGAAATAGGCGGCGATGCGGTCGGCCTTCTTGATGCGGTCCTTCAATTCGCGCGAGGTATGCGGCGGCAGGCCGAAACGGCGATGCACGGCCTCCTCAAGGCGCAATTCCACGCTTTTGTAATCGCCTCCGACAACGGATTTGAACGGCGAGATCATGTCGCCGATGACATATTCCGGCGCGTCATGCAGCAGCGCCACCAGCAGGTGCTCGGGCGTTTCGCCATGGCAGCGGCGGAAGATTTCCTCGACCACGAGGCAATGCTGGGCGACGGAAAAGGCATGGTCGCCGGCCGTCTGGCCGTTCCAGCGCGCGACGCGCGCCAGCCCATGGGCGATGTCGGTGATTTCGACGTCGAGCGGGGACGGATCGAGCAGGTCGAGCCGCCGGCCCGAAAGCATTCTCTGCCAGGCGCGCGGCGGTTTCACCCGGCTCACGCCTGCGCCTCGTCGCCACCGGACGGGAAGGTGAGGCCGGTCCATCCGGCGAGCGTCAGGCGCACGGGCACGTCGCCGGCCAGGATCGGCAAGCCATTGGTCATGGCGTCGCCCGCGCGGTCGATGCGCACGATGGCAAGGCCGTGCGCATTGTCAACGGAGCCGAGCGTGCCGAGCGGCTTGCCGCCGGCGGTGAGATCCGTGCCGGTGGCGGGCAGCGCGGTATCGGCCTCGACGAGCACGACGCGGCGGCGCGCCGTGCCACGATGCTGCATGCGCGACACCACTTCCTGGCCGACATAGCAGCCTTTGCGGAAGGAGAGCCCCTGCGTCAGGTCGAGCAGCACGTCATGGGGAAAGGCATCCTGCAGCGGGTAATCACGCCCGGCCTCGACCAGGCCGGCGCGGATGCGCAAGCCGTGATAGGCGGATGGATCGCCATCGCCATGCCGGCCGGCGCGGCGGGTGAGCGTGATGCCGGCCTTGGCGAATCGGGCGTCGGCGTCGCCTTCCGCCGGCGGAGCCCAGGAGACGGTGACGCCCTGGCCGGCCGGCGCCAGCGTGACGGCGGCGCGCAGGCGATAGAGCGTCAGGCGCTTGGTCAGCGCGTCCAGTTGCTCCGCATCGGTTTCGATGAGAAAGCCGTCGCCCTCGCGCCAGATCAGGAAGTCGAAGAGGATCTTGCCCTGCGGGGTGAGCAGCGCGCCGGGACGCGCTTCGCCGGCCGGCAGGCCGGCCACATCCGTGGTGACGAGGTTGTGCAGGAAGCTTTCGGCGTCCGCCCCGGAAACTCGAAGAAGCGCGCGGTCGGGAAGAAAGGCGTCGGTCATCGCTCGGACTCGGATGGTGGATGCTGTCGTCCCGAGGTAATGCCTTCGCCGATCCGGCGCAAGGGCCGCCGGTCAATCGCCGGCGACGAAGAACTTCCAGTCGCCCTTCGGCGTGATGCCGACGCGATAGAAATTATAGCCGCCGAATTCCAGCATGTCGGAATAATCGCCGGCGGTGACGATGCGCAGCAGCTCCACCTTTTCCGGCGCCGTCAGGTTGGCGAGCGTCTTTTCGGTGAAGTAGGGCCAGACATACATCTCATCCGGCGTGCCCTTGCCGACATGGGCAAAGCCGGTCTGCAGCACGTCGAGCAGGATGGCGAGAATCTCGATGCCGTCCGAATCGCCGGAAAGCTCCTTCAGGGAGCGCACCGGATCGTCGGTGGTCTCGCCGATGGTAACCTGGGTCGGCATGGCCCCGGTCAGCAGCGGGCGCAGGCGCTCGATATCGCCGGAGGCCGCCGCCTCGACGATCTTCTCGCGCATCTGGCGCACGGGCTCGGGCACCTTGCTGACGTCGTAGATGATTTCGACGGACTTGCCGTCATCGGTCTTGGCGGCGCCGCCGGCCGCGCCGGAATTGACCAGCGGATCGGGCTGCGGCAGTTCCGCCGGCGCGCCCTGTGCGGCCGGGGCGGGCGCGGTGGGCGGCGTGGTCGCCTGCGAGGTCTGGGTCTGCGCCTGCTGCTGTTGTCCCGGAACCTGCTTGAGTTCGGAGAGCGCCAGCGCTGGAGCGGCCTGCGCCAGGAGAAGGGTGCCGAGCGCCCCCGCCAACAATCCCGTCCAGGGGGTCATTTCGGTATTCCGTCTTGCCGTCATAATGATTCGGGCTGCCTCCGGCCTGATTACTGTACCGTCCGTTTGGGCGAGAATTCGCCCGCGAGGATACGCTCCCGCAGAGATTCGAGCAGGGCTTCCGCCTTGTCCTCGCCATGGATGCGCACGGTTTCGCGCATGGCCAGCACGATCGCCGCGTCCGCGATGATCTCCGGCTCGATGCCGTCGGCCATGCCGTCCGCCCAGGCTTCGTGCTGATACTCCATCGCCGCCTGCATCTTTTCATGGACGATCATGTCGTCGATTTCGTTGAGGCTTGCTTGCATCACTCTTCCTCGGAACGTTCAGATCTTACCGCTACGTTAACACCTTTAGCAGTCTTCTCTCAATTCGGCACTGCCTGCCACGCAAAGAGGTAAATAAAATGCTAATTACCGAAACGGGCGGTAATTTCCCCGGCCAGTGTTGCACCTTCGTTACGGTAACGTTCCTCAGCCGTCACGGCGGCCGGGGTGCATTGGGTATAGACCGAAGCGAAGGCGCGGTAGCCGCGATTGAAGGCGGCGGTCAGGCGTTCGCGCCGCGCCGGTTCGTCGGCGGTTTCCACGTCGAGCAGCGTCTGCATGCCGCTGCGCCATTCCTCCGCCTTGCCGGGGTCGCACAGGCTGCGCAGGTAATGCACCGAGCCGAGGATCTCGGCGAAGCGCGACAGCCGGTCGTCATAAGGTGTGGGTTTTGCCGGTGGTGGAGGCGGGGCCTCCGCCACCGGCGCCTTTGCTTTCGCCGATGCGCCAAGCACGCTGAACGGCGTCAGGGCGATCAGGGCAAGGGCGGCCAGCGACCCGCCGATTCGGCGTGAAGGGCAGGTCATGCGGCGGCGCGCTCCAGCCGGTCGATGCAGTCGAGTACGCTGTCGGGCACATTCATCCCGCGGATTTCGGCAAGACTGTACCAGCCGAGTTCGGCGGCATCGTCGGCGGCGACGGCTTCCGCCGCGTCGCAGGCCTCCACCTGGAAGACGGACAGAAAATAATGGCTCTGCAGCGCCCCGTCCGGACCGCGCGTCTCCAGATCGTAGGTGGCGAACAGGCGGGGCCGGGCGACGTCCAGCCCGGTCTCCTCGCGAAACTCGCGAATCGCCGTCTCCTCGGGCGTCTCGCCCGGCTCGGCGCGCCCGCCCGGAAAGGCGAACATGTCCGCCGCCGGCGGGTTGGCCCGGCGCACCAGCAGGTAACGGCCGTCGCGTTCGAGAATGGCGGAGGAGGCGGGTTTGGCAGTCGCTGTCATGGACGTTCCGGAGCCGGTCAGGTAAATAATGCCTCGACAGGCTACAGGATCGCCGCGCAAATCGGAATCGTTTTTCGCCCGGATAAGACGAAAGCATGCTGCGGCTTTGTGGGTGAAGATGCGTGCGCGGGGTCGACAGGATATAGGGGGACGATGGCGTCGGTTGCGATTTACGGGCTTGCGGCGCTGGCGGAAATCGGCGGCTGCTTTGCCTTCTGGGCATGGCTGCGCATGGGTCGCTCCGTCTGGCTGCTGGCACCGGGCATGGTGTCGCTGGCGTTGTTCGCCTGGCTGCTGACGCTGATACCGAGCGAGGCGGCGGGCCGCGCCTACGCGGCCTATGGCGGGGTTTACATCTTCTCCTCGATCCTGTGGCTGTGGATCGTCGAGAGCCGGGTGCCGGACCGCTGGGATGTCTCGGGCGCCGCCATATGCCTGGCCGGGGCGGCGATCATCCTGTTCGGTCCGCGCGGCTGATGGAAATCGGGAGGTGACGACATGTGCGGACGATTCGCGCTGACCGCCGAAAAGCGGGTGATGGCAGAATTCCTGGCGCTGCTTCTCGAAGAGAACGCGCCAGCGCGCTACAACATCGCCCCGACCCAGCCGATCCTCGTGGTGATCGCGGGGGAAAGCCGGGAGCCGGGCAGCAACGTGCCGCAGCGCCGGGCGCTTTTGGCCCGCTGGGGCTTCATTCCGGGCTGGGTGAAGGATCCGCGCGATTTTCCGCTGCTGATCAATGCCCGTGCCGAAACGGCGGCGGAAAAGGCTTCCTTCCGCGCCGCCATGCGCCATCGCCGCATCCTCCTTCCCGCCTCCGGCTTCTATGAATGGCATCGCCCCTCGAAGGAGAGTGGCGAGAAGGCGCAGGCCTACTGGATCCGCCCGCGCAACCAGGAAGTCGTCGCCTTCGCCGGGCTGATGGAAACCTGGTCGTCCGCCGACGGCTCCGAGGTCGATACCGCGGCGATCCTCACCACCTCCGCCAATGCGGTGATGGCGCCGATCCATGAGCGAATGCCGGTGGTCATCCGCCAGGAGGATTTTTCCCGCTGGCTGGACTGCAAGACGCAGGAGCCTCGCGACGTCGCCGATTTGCTGCGCCCCGTGGAAGACGATTTCTTCGAGGCGGTACCGGTGTCCGATCTGGTCAACAAGGTCGCCAATATGGGACCGGACGTGCAGGCGCCCAGCGGGCCGCCGATGTCGAAGCCCGCCGCGCCGAAACTCAAGCCCCCGTCGGACGATGCGCAGTTGACCCTGTTCTAAGGCAGGCAACCGCCCAAACAAAAACGCCGTGCGGTTGCAACGGCGTTAGAAGGCATTCGATTTTTTCGTTCTAAGGAGCGCGGCGAGGCCGCTGGAAATCAGGCGTGCTTCTTGACGAGCGGAGCCTTTTTCTTCTGCATCATGGAGGCGGCCAGAACAGCCTTCAGGCCCAGCGGGCGGTACAGGGCGGTAAGGTCGGTCTTGGGCGCCTTGGCGGGCTGAGCCTTGGCCGGGGCGTCGTTCTGCGCAGTCATTTCAATCTCCTTGCGTGTTTCCACCGGTTTGTTTTGTTCTGGTTGTAAAGTTGATCACGGATTCGTGACGAAAGCGAGGCCGAGACGATCAACTTTAGACAAAAGGAACCATATTTCGCGAGGAGAGGCTGTAACGATGGTGACAGTTAAGCTTTCGTGAATTCCGCAACTTTTGTCCGGATATTTCAAAAACGAAAACGGTGGCCGTGCCCGGCAGGCAACTGCCACCGGCAAGGTTTCAAAGGCCGCGGTCGAAATCGTCCTCGCGCGGCTGTTCGCCATGGAGATCGGCAGGCACGCTCTCGACGGTCAGTGTGCCGTATTTCTTTTTCCAGCTATGGGCGCCGAAGGGCAGGGTGCAAAGATAGGCGACGACGGTCAGCGCCAGCACTTCCCAGGTAAAACTCATCAACAGAGCGACATAGAGAACCACTGCCAGCATCAGCGGCAGGACCAGATCGCGTCGCACCCGGCTGCCGCCGGATTTGCCGGACCAGACCGGCAGGCGGCTGACCAGCAACAGGCCGATGACGACGGTATAGGCGGCGGCCGCATAAGCGAAGCCCTTGGTCGGAGCCATTCCCAGAAAGCCGAGATAGACCGGCAGCAGCACCACCAGTGCCCCGGCCGGCGCCGGCACGCCGACGAAATACTCCGATTGCCAGCTCGCTTTCTGCTGTCGCTCGTCCATGACGTTGAAGCGCGCGAGGCGCAGGCCGGCGGCGATGGCATAGATCAACGCCGCGATCCAGCCGATCGAGCGGGCTTGATCGAGCAGGAAGACATAGAGGACGAGGGCGGGCGCGACGCCGAAATTGACGATATCGGCCAGCGAATCCATCTGCGCCCCGAATTTCGAGGTCGCCTTCATCAGCCGCGCGATGCGCCCGTCGATGCCGTCGAGAAATGCGGCGACCAGCACCATGCCGACCGCCAGCTCGTAACGGTTCTCGAAAGCGAGGCGCACGCCGGTCAACCCGGCGCAGATCGCCAGGATCGTGATGATGTTGGGGATCATCAGCCGTAGCGGAATTTCGCGCAGGCGAGGCCCGCGGGCATCCTCTTCCTTCTCATGGCCATGCGGGTCGAAGGGCGGAAACGGTGTCTCCATCGGCTGGCTCCTTTGTGGCCTCAGCCCCGGCGGCTGATGACCGGCCCCTTGGTGGAGCCGAATTCGGCAAGCACCGTCTCGCCGGCAATCGCCGTCTGGCCCACCGCGACGCGCGGCGCCGCTGAAATCGGCAGGAAGACATCGAGTCGCGAGCCGAAGCGGATGAGGCCGAAACGCTCGCCGGCGGCCAGCGGTTCGTTCTTTGCCGACCAGCAGACGATGCGCCGCGCGACGAGCCCGGCGATCTGCACCACGCCGATTTCGCCGTGCGCGGTCTCGATCACCAGCCCGTTACGCTCGTTGTCATGGCTCGCCTTGTCCAGCTCGGCATTGAGGAAGCTGCCCTCGCGATAGGCGATGTTGACGATGCGGCCGCGCATCGGCGAGCGGTTCACATGGCAGTTGAAGACGTTCATGAACACCGAGATGCGCAGCATCGGCTCGTTGCCGAGATCGAGCTCGGCCGGCGGCGTCATCATCTGGATGGCCGAAACGCGCCCGTCGGCCGGGCTGATGACCAGGTCGTCGTCCTGTGGCGTCACGCGTTCAGGATCGCGAAAGAAATAGGCGCACCACAGTGTCAGCACGAAGCCGATCCAGAACAAAGGTTCCCAGAGCCAGCCTAGGATCAGCGAGACGACGAAGAAACCGGCGACGAAGATATATCCTTCCTTGTGAACAGGAACGATCGTATTGCGCACGGTGTCGATGAGGCTCATTCAGATAGTCTCCGCAAGTTTCTGTCTGCTGGTTACAGGCAAATGCCGGCCGGGTCAAAAGCCTGCCGCCCAAAATCCCCGAAGAAGCCGGGAATTCACTGCGGCCAATTCGACGCAGTCGTGATCGGGAACGCGCCGGTCAGCGCGCCGGTTCCAATCGGTTGACGATGCCAAGCTCGTCGCTCTCGCGCACCTTCTTGAGTTGCTCCTCGGCTTGTGTCGCCTCGCGCTGCCGGTCCCACATGGCGGCATAAAGACCGTTCTGGGCCAGCAGTTCGGCATGGGCGCCGCGTTCGGCGATCTCGCCGCCCTTGAGCACGATGATCTCGTCGGCGCCGATTACCGTCGACAGGCGGTGGGCGATGATCAGCGTCGTACGGTTCTTCGAGACGACGTCGAGCGCCGTCTGGATTTCCCGCTCGGTGGTGGTGTCGAGCGCGGAGGTCGCCTCATCGAGGATGAGGATCGGCGGTGCCTTGAGAATGGTGCGGGCAATCGCCACGCGCTGCTTCTCGCCGCCAGACAGTTTCAGGCCGCGCTCGCCGACCTTGGTCGAAAAACCCTCCGGCAGCGCCTCGATGAAGTGGCCGATCTGGGCGATTTCCGCCGCCTTGGTGACCTCCTGGTCGGAGGCGGCGGGGCGGCCGTAGCGGATGTTATAAGCGATGGTGTCGTTGAACAGCACCGTATCCTGCGGCACCATGCCGATCGCCTGGCGCAGGCTCTTTTGCGTGACGGTGCGGATATCCTGTCCGTCGATACGGATCGCGCCCTGCTGCACGTCGTAGAAACGATAGAGCAGCCGCGAAATCGTCGATTTGCCCGCCCCGGAAGGGCCGACGACAGCCACCGTCTTGCCGGCCGGCACCTCGAAGGAGATACCCTTGAGGATCGGCCGGTCGGGATCGTAATAAAAATGCACGTCCTCGAAGACGATGCCGCCGCGCTCGATCTTCAGTTCGGTGGCATCAGGCGCATCCTCGATTTCCGCCTCGACTTCCAGCAGCTCGAACATCTGCTCGATATCGGTCAGCCCCTGGCGGATTTCGCGGTAGACGAAGCCGATAAAGTTCAGGGGCGCGGCAAGCTGCAGCAGCATGGCGTTGACGAAGACGAAGTCGCCGATACTCTGCTCGCCACGCTGCACCGCCAGCCCCGACATCACCAGCATCACTGCCGAGCCGATGCCGAAGATGACGCCCTGGCCGAAGTTCAGCCAGCCGAGCGAAGTCCAGACCTCGGTCGCCGATTTCTCGTAGCGCGCCATCGAGGCATCGAAGCGACGGGCCTCCATGTCCTCGTTGCCGAAATATTTGACGGTCTCGAAGTTGAGCAGGGAATCGATCGCCTTGGTGTTGGCGTCGGTGTCGCTGTCGTTCATCGCCCGGCGGATGGAGATGCGCCAGTCGCTGGCCCGCACCGTGAACCAGACATAGGCCCAGACGGTGACGGCGGTGACGAACAGATAGGAAAAGCCGTAGCCCCACCAGAAGATCGCTGCCGTCAGGATGAATTCGACGACGGTCGGCACGGAGTTCAGGATGGTGAAGCGGACGATGGTCTCGATGCCCTTGGTGCCACGCTCGATGATGCGCGACAACCCGCCCGTCTTGCGCTCCAGATGGAAACGCAAGGAGAGCTGATGCATGTGGACGAAGGTGCGATAGGCGAGCTGGCGCACCGCATATTGGCCGACGCTGGCGAACATCGCATCGCGCAACTGATTGAGGCCGAGCTGTACCAGCCGCATGACGTTATAGGCGATGATCAGCGCCACAGCGCCAGCCAGCAACGCCGGCAGCACACCGGTGACATCAAGCTTGCCGTTCAGCGCATCCGTCGCCCATTTGAAGAAATAGGGCACCGACAGCAGCACGAACTTGGCGACCAGCAGCAGCACGGTCGCCCAGACGACCCGCGCTTTCAGGTCCGGCCGCTCCGCCGGCCACATGTAAGGCCAGAGATTGACGAGCGTCCCGAACGGATTGCTGCTGTCGGCGGAAATGGTTTTTTTCTGAGACGCCATCGCGTCCTCCGAACTCGTCTGACAAATTCTGTGCAGGAAAAAGCGCGGCCCGGACGGGCGCTGCCGAGACTGCCGCTGAAGCATTCTCGCTTTTCTCTGAATCGCGAAAATGCGTTTCACTCATTTTACGCATTTCCAGACGGAAAACCGCGACGCACCTTTCCTGGAAATGCTCTAGCCAGATAGGCCCTGCAGGTGCTCAAGACAATGGCCGCAAACGAACTTCGCGGCCATTGTGGTCATTCAATTGCGCAAGCGGGGGCTTACAGCCTGTCACCGTGCAGGCGCTTGCGGTGCAATTCTTCCGAATCCGGGCGGGCATCCTTCGGCAGGCCGAAAATCTGCCCGGGGCGGATGCGGTCGGGATTGTTGATCTGCTGGCGGTTGGCGAGATAGATCGTGGTGTAGCGCACGCCGGCGCCATACACGCGGCGCGAGATCTGCCACAAAGTGTCGCCACGGCGGATGATCACCGACTCGTTGCTCTGCGTCAGCGGCGCCTGCGAGATGGTCACCGGTGCGCCCGCGGCTTCCGCGCCGGCATCGGCCTGCGCTTGTGCAGTCGGTTGCGGCGCCTGCGCCACGGCGGGCGAAGTCGCCTGCGGTGCCAGACGCAGCGTGTCGTCGATCAGCGCCGTCAGTATCTCCAGCGAGGCGCCGAAGGCCTTGGCGTCGCGCGGCAGGGCCTGCAACGCCGTCAATGCCTTGGCGGCGCTGGCGCTGGTCTTGGCGGCGATCTCCTTGAAGCCGGCGGTGCTGTCGGGGGCGGCCTGGAAATCGGAGAGCGATTTCAGCGCGATCTCCGTCGCTGAGCGGGCGGCGGCCAGCGCATCGCCGGCCGGAAGCTGACCGCCCGCGAAGAGATTGCGCAGCAGGCCGAGCGCCGTCGACAGGTCGCTGTGGAGCTTGCGGAAGGCCGGGTCGAGGCTGGCGGCGTCGATGCCGGCGGCATTGCCCGGCTGGGCAACGACCGAGACCTGGTTGCCGGCCGGACGTGTGAACGGTACCGAGGCGCGCACCGCCACCTTGCCGGCCGCGTCCAGCATGTCGACGCGGATCGTATGGTCGCCGACGTCGAGATCGATCATGCCCTCGATGACGAAATGGCCCTCGGCCGCTGCGGTCGCCTTGCCGATCGGCTTGTCGTCGGCATAGCCGGCGACATTGGCCTTGGAGGCGGCGATACCGGCCACGAAAATCTTGCTGCCCTCGATTTCGACGGCGGTGACGCGAAGCTGGGCATCGGCATTGTCGGCGTTCGTCGGCTGCGGCGCGGCGGTGCCGTTGGTGGAGACGGCTGGCGCGGTCGAGGCGAGATCGCCGGAAGCGGCGGGCAATTCGGGCGTCGCCGCGCCATTTTCGGGCGCCTGCGGCTTGGCGGTCTCGTCCGGTGCGGTGATGATGCGGCTCGCCTCGCCGGGCTTGGTGACCATGGCCAGCAATTCGCCGCTCTTGTCCTGCGGGATGGAAACGGTCGCTACTTCCTGGGAGATCACCGACTTGCCGTCCTTGGCGGTCGCCTTCAACACGAGTTGGTGGTCGCCGGCCGGCAGCGGTGCATCGAGGATGGCGGCGAAATCGCCGCTGGCGCCGACATCGACGCTGCTGACGACCTTGTCGCCGCTCATGATCTCGATCTTGGAATTCGGCGCGGCGCGGCCGGCGATGACGGTGGAGCCATCGGGCTCGACGCGCAAGACGTCGAAGGCGGGCATGGTCTCGTCCGAGGCTGCAGCGGCGCTCGGCCGGTCGGTCTTGGCCGAGGCGGCCGCATCGGCCGGAGCCGCGACCGGCTTGCCGGTCAGGGCGGATTCGATCTCGGCCAGCACCTTCAGTGCATCGGCCGGCGCGTCCGGCAGGGTCTTGAGCAGGTCGAGGCCCTTGCGGGCGCCGTCGCGGATCAGGTTCAGCGGCGCGGCGGCCGTGGCGTCGAGGCCTTGTGGCAGGGCGAAATCGGCAACCGCCTGCAGCGCGTCCACAGACTTGGCTTTCGCTTCCGAAACCGCCTTGGCATCGGGCGCGGTCGCAGCCGAGAACAGGGTCTTCAGCGTGCCGATCGCGGCAAGCGCGTCCTTCGAAAGACCGTTCAGCGTCCCGGTCAACTTGGCGGCATCGATGGCGGCAGGGGCGGCCGGCTCAGGCGGCTGTTGGGCGGCCGTTTCCGTCTGCGGGGCCGGCTTCGATGCCGTCTCCTTCGCCTTGTCGTCATTGCCGATGCGCGGCAGCACGAAAAACACCATCAGAAGGGTTGCCGCCACGACAACCAAGAGGGCCAGCAAGCCGGCACGCCTGTTTTTCATCTTTCGTCTCCGGGCGGATGCTTCCGCCTAAACCCCTTGAAACCCCACCGTCCTGCCTCCTTGACGAAGTCAGTCCGCCTTACTATTCTTCGTCCCGCGCCGGCTGCGATTCCTGTCGTGTTGCGCAGCCGTCATGACGATCCTTGAAAAAGTGCTAACGATTTCCATGGTTGCGCACAAGCTTTCAGGCGTCGGCGGCGATGTTAAGCATCGATTTTTCCGCCATTTTTCTTGACGCAGCAGGTGCAGCATAGTCTTGTTTGGGCCATGAACGAAGAACTTGTCCCGATTCGATCCATCTGCGTCTATTGCGGCTCCCGCCCCGGGCTCGATCCGGCCCATATGGAGGCCGGGCGCGCGCTCGGCAAAGCCATCGCCGAAGCCGGCATGAGCCTGGTCTATGGCGGCGGCACCAAGGGCGTCATGGGTGCGGTCGCCAGCGGCGTGCTTGGCCATGGCGGCACGGTCACCGGCATCATCCCCGAATTTCTTGTCGATATGGAGGCGACGCGCCAGTCGCTCGGCCAGCTCGACGAGTTGATCGTCACCGAAGACATGCACCAGCGCAAGCACAAGATGTTCGAGCGCTCGGATGCCTTCGTGGCGCTGCCCGGCGGCATCGGCACGCTGGAGGAGATCGTCGAGATCATGACCTGGGCGCAGCTCGGCCGGCATCGCAAGCCGATGGTGTTCGCCAACATCAAGGGTTTCTGGAACCCGATGATCGACCTGCTGCAGCACATGCGCGAGCAGGGTTTCATCCACACCTCGCATCTGGTCCAGCCGATGCTGATCGACCGTGTCGAGGACATTATCCCCGCCATCCGCAAGCATGCCGTCGCCGGAGCGCAGCGCGACGGTGAGGGCGAGGTGATTGCGAAGATGTAACGAAAGGGCCGGTTTCCGCCCTTATTTCCTGCGGCTCGCCGCCAGCATCGACACGGAATAGACCACCAGCGCCAGCCAGATCAGCGGGAAGGCGATCATCTTGGCGGTTCCGAAGGGCTCGTCGAAGATGAAGACGGCAATCAGGAAAATCATCGTCGGCGCGATATACTGCATGATGCCGATGGTGGAGAGGCGCAGGAGCTTGGCGCCGTTGGCATAGATGATCAGGGGAACGGCAGTGATGACGCCGGCGCTGAGCAGCAGCACGGCATCCTGCGTCGTGCCGTTCAGCAGGTGACCCTGTCCGGTCGCTTCAAGATAGACAATATAGGCAAGGGCCGGCAGGGCGAGGAGCAGCACTTCGAGGAAGAAGCCCTGGTTGGGGCCGATCGGCAGGGTCTTGCGGAAGAAGGCGTAGAACCCCCAGGTCAGCGTCAGCATCAGCGACACCCAGGGCAGCGAGCCCGACTCGACCGTCAGGACGACAACGCCGAGCGCGGCCAGCCCGATTGCCGCCTTCTGCCCGAGGCTCAGCTTCTCGCGCAGCAGCACCGCCCCGAGCAGGATGGAAAACAGTGGATTGATGAAATAGCCCAGCGCGGTGTCAAGCGTTCGCCCGACGCCGATCGCCCAGACATAGATGCCCCAGTTGACGGTGATCAGCGCCGCCGTCAGCGTCGCCATGGCCATCATGCGCGGTGTGCGCAGCGCCATCTTGACGTCGCCGGTGCGCCCCAGCGCCACAAGCACGGCGCCGGCGACCGGCACCGACCAGACGATGCGATGGGCGATGACCTCGGCCGGCGGGATATGCGCCACCGCCTTCATGTAGAAAGGCAGGAACCCCCACAGGACATAAGCCGCAAGCGCGAAGGCGAAGCCTCTCGCGCTGTCGACGTTTTCGCGCACAGGCGCCGATTCGACTGACATTGCTGTTGCGTCCCGGACATCGGAGCCGTCCCTTCCGGGGAAGCGGCTCCATTCTCGTTTCGGCGGCCCTGGCGAAAACTTGCGCCGGCTGCCCATTTCATGGCCCCCGGATTACCGCAAGGGCGATGAATGCACCAATTCATTTCGGTGAAGAATAGAGCACAATCCGACCGGCGTGAAACGAGGATCGACAAGGTTATGCTTCAAACAAAAGAGTTTAGAGCGCCGATCTGATTCGATCAGATCGAACGGCGCTCCAAAGCCGGCGGCTATTCGGCGGCGATACGGCCGGCGAGGTGGCGGTTCTTCATCAGCTTGTAGATCACCGAATCCATCAAAGCCTGGAAGGAGGCGTCGATGATGTTTTCCGAGACGCCGACCGTCCACCAGCGCACGCCGTCGCTGTCGGTGGATTCGATCAGTACGCGGGTGATGGCCTCGGTGCCGCCATTGAGGATGCGCACCTTGAAGTCGGCGAGTTCAAGGTCGTCGATCTCATGCTGATACTTGCCGAAATCCTTGCGCAACGCAAGGTCGAGTGCGTTGACCGGACCGTCGCCCTCGGCGACCGACATCAGCATCTCGCCATCGACGGAAATGCGCACCACGGCTTCGGAAACGGTCTTGACCCGCCCATTGCTGTCGAAGCGGCGCTCGACCATGACCCGAAAGCCGTCGACGGTGAAGAATTCCGGGATAGTGCCCAGCGTGCGGCGCGCCAGAAGCTCAAAGCTGGCGTCGGCGCCCTCATAGGCATAGCCGGAGGCTTCGCGCTCCTTGACGATGGAGATCAGCTGGTCAAGGCGCGGATCGTCCTTGGCCACGGTGATGCCGCGCCGTTTCAGCTCGTTGATGAAATTCGCCTTACCGCCCTGGTCGGAGACCATGACCTTGCGGAAATTGCCGACGCTTTCAGGGGGCACATGCTCGTAGGTGCGCGGATCCTTGAGCAGCGCCGAGGCATGGATGCCGGCTTTGGTGGCGAAGGCGGAGGCGCCGACATAGGGCATCTGGTGGTCCGGCGAGCGGTTCAGCAACTCGTCGAAGGCATGCGAGAGGCGGGTCAGCTCCGTCAGCTTCTCGGGGCCGACGGCGGTCTCGAAACGGCTGTTATAGGTGTCCTTGAGCGCCAGCGTCGGGATCAGCGTGACGAGGTTGGCATTGCCGCAGCGCTCGCCGATGCCGTTCAGCGTGCCCTGGATCTGGCGCACGCCGGCCTCGACGGCGGCCAGCGAATTGGCGACCGCCTGTCCCGTGTCGTTATGGGCATGAATGCCGAGGTGACCGCCCGGCACGCCGGCGGCGATGACCGCTGCGACGATGTCGCGTATTTCGGCCGGCTGCGTACCGCCATTGGTGTCGCAAAGCACGATCCAGCGCGCGCCGGCCTCATAGGCTGTGCGGGCGCAGGCGAGCGCGTAATCCGGATTGGCCTTGTAACCGTCGAAAAAATGCTCGCAGTCGATCATCGGCTGTTTGCCTGCCGCGCGCGTGGCGAGCACGCTGTCGCGGATACAATCGAGGTTCTCCTCGTTCGAACAGCCCAGCGCCACCTTCACATGGTAATCCCAGCTCTTGGCGACGAAACAGATGGCGTCGCTTTTCGCCTGCAAGAGCGCAGCCAGTCCCGGATCGTTGGAGGCGGAGATGCCGGCGCGCTTGGTCATGCCGAAGGCGACGAAGGCCGCCTTCTTCGTGCGCTTGGCGGAGAAGAAGGTCGAATCGGTCGGATTGGCGCCGGGATAGCCGCCCTCGACGTAATCGAGGCCGAACTCGTCCAGCATCGCGGCAATGGCGATCTTGTCCTCGATCGAAAAGTCGATGCCGGGCGTCTGTTGCCCGTCGCGCAGCGTCGTGTCGAAAAGGTAGATTTTTTCGCGTTTCATTGCCGTGTTCCGTCGCTTTCGTTCGGAAGAGATGCCGTTATGCCTTGCCGGCGAACTTGTCCGTCGCATAGAGCAACCGGTCGAGAATGCCGGGTTCGGAATAGGCGTGCCCTGCGCCTTCGACCAGATAGAATTCCGCCTCCGGCCAGTTCTTGTGCAACTGCCAGGCATATTTGGCCGGGCAAGGCATGTCGTAGCGGCCGTGGACGATGACGCCGGGAATGCCGGTCAGCTTGTGCGCATCACGCAGCAACTGCCCGTCTTCCATCCAGCCGGCATTGACGAAGAAATGGTTCTCGATGCGGGCGAAGGCATGGGCGAACGCATCGCCGCCGAACGGCCCGGACGTGGAGATTTCCGGCAGCAGCGTGATCGTCTCGCCTTCCCAGAGGCTCCAGGCCCTGGCGGCGGTCATCCGCACTTGCTTGTCGTCGTGCGTCAGGCGGCGGTGATAGGCGAGCATCATCTCGTGGCGCTCCTCGGGCGGGATCGGCGCGAGGAAACGCTCCCACTTGTCCGGGAACATTTCCGAGACTCCAAACTGGTAATACCAGTCGAGCTCCGCTTTGGTCAGCGTGTAGATGCCGCGCACGACCAGTTCGGAGACACGGCCCGGATGGGTCTCGGCATAGGCAAGCGCCAGCGTCGAGCCCCAGGACCCGCCGAAGACCAGCCATTTCTCGACGCCGGCCATCTCGCGGAGCCGTTCGATATCGGCGACGAGGTGCCAGGTTGTATTGGCGTTGAGATCGGCGTTCGGCACGGATTTGCCGCAGCCGCGCTGATCGAACAGCACGACGTCATAGCGCGCCGGATCGAACAGGCGGCGATGGCTGGGGGAAAAGCCGCCGCCCGGCCCGCCATGCAGGAAGACGGCCGGCTTCGCACCCGGCGTACCGACCCGCTCCCAATAGATGCTGTGGCCGTCGCCGACATCGAGATGGCCGGATGCATAGGGCTCGATTTCGGGATAGAGCGTGCGCAATGTCATGAAGGTTTTTCCAGGGGCGGCCAGACGTCGGTGTCGTGGTCGGGATGTTGATAGGAGACGACGTCGTTGAGGTAAGGCGCGGCGTCCGCGTCCTCAAGCGTGTCGTGGCCGGGCAGGGTGGATAGCCGGTCGACGAAATCGATCTTGTTTTCGATGCCGAACTGGACATGCGGCGGCAGGCCGGCCGGATCGTCGAAGGCGCCGGCGGCGAGCGCGATGCCATCGGGGGCCTCGAAGGTCAGCGGCGTGCCGCAATCGACGCAGAAGCCGCGCGTGGCGTAGTTGGAGGATCGGAAGGTTTTCGGCCTTCCGCGTGTCCAGCTCAGGTTCGCGCCACGCGTCGAGACCAGCGGCGCATAATAGGCGCCGAAGGCCTTCTGGCACATGCGACAGTGACAGATCGAGCTGTCATGCAGGTCGCCGTCCACCCGGAAGCGGACGGCGCCGCACTGGCACCCTCCGGTGTGGATGGTCATGGATGCGCTCCCCCGGCCTCGCCATGATAGACAGCCTCGATGTTGTTGCCGTCTGGATCGAAGACGAAAGCGCCGTAATAATTCGGATGGTAGTGCGGGCGCAGGCCCGGCTTGCCGTTGTCGCGGCCGCCGGCGGCCATTGCTGCTTCATAGAAGGCGTCGACTTCGGCGCGGCTGCGGGCGGTGAAGGCGACATGCAGGTGATTTGCCGGCGGCTTGCCTTCCGTGATCCAATAGGAGGGTTTGCCGTCGCGGCCGAAGCCACCGACCTTGACGCCACCAGTATATTCCGGCGGCACCATATAGGTGAGCGATGCGCCGATCGGCGCCAGCGCCGCATCGTAGAAGGCCTTGGCGCGGTCGAAATCGGCGACCGTGATGCCCATGTGATCGATCATTGTCTCGTCCTTCCCGAGTCTCGTTTAACGCTTGATGTCCCAGCTGGTGATGCGCTCGCCGGTATCCTTGTCCTTGCCGTCCTTGAGCTGGATGCCCTGGGCGGCCAGCTCGTCGCGAATGCGGTCGGCCTCGGCGAAATTCTTCGCCTTCAGCAGGTCGAGGCGCACTTTGACCTTGGCGTCGATGTCGGCGGCCACCGCCTCGTCCAGTTCGGCGGCCTGCGGCAGCACGCCGAGCAAGGCGGCGCTGGCGGCAAACGCCGCCCTGGCCTGCGGGTCGCCATGGGCGGCCTGGGCCAGCGCATGCAGCGCCTGCACGGCGGCGACGGTGTTGAGATCGTCGGTGAGCGCTGCGAGGATCGCGGCATCGGGTTCGGCATCGCCGGGCTCCACGACCGGCCACTTGGAAAGCAGCCGCTCAGCCTCTTCCAGCCGCTTGACCGAAAAGTCGATCGGCTCGCGATAGTGGGTCATCAGCATGGCAAGCCGCAGCACGTCGCCCGGCCACTGACGGCCACCGAATTTTTCGCTGGCCAGCAATTCGTTGATGGTGACGAAATTGCCTTCCGACTTCGACATCTTGCGGCCTTCGACCTGCACGAAGCCGTTATGCATCCAGACATTGGCCATGACCTTTGTGCCATGGGCGCAGCGCGATTGCGCGATTTCGTTCTCATGATGCGGGAAGATCAGGTCCAGCCCGCCGCCATGGATATCGAAGACCTCGCCGAGATAGCGCCCGCTCATCGCCGAGCATTCGATATGCCAGCCGGGGCGGCCGCGTCCCCAGGGGCTCTCCCAGCCGGGTTCGCTCTCGTTCGAAAGCTTCCATAGCACGAAATCGCCGGAGTTCTTCTTGTGGGCATCGACGGCGATGCGCGCGCCCGCCTGTTGCTCGTCCAGCGGTCGCTTGGAAAGCTGGCCGTAATCGGCCATCGAGCGGGTGTCGAACAGCACTTCGCCTTCGGCCACATAGGCATGGCCGCGCGCAATCAGCGTCTCGATGAGGGTAATCATCTGCGGAATGTTGTCAGTGGCGCGCGGCTCGACGTTCGGCGGCAGGCAGCCGAGAGCCGCGACATCCTCATGGAACTGTCGCTCGGTCTTCTCGGTGACGGCGCGGATGGCCTCGTTCAGCGGCAGATGCGGGAAATCGCGAAGCGCGCGCGCATTGATCTTGTCGTCGACGTCGGTGATGTTGCGCACATACATGACGTGATCGGCGCCGTAGACATGGCGCAGAAGCCGGTAGAGCACGTCGAAGACGATGACCGGGCGCGCATTGCCGATATGGGCGAAATCATAGACCGTCGGGCCGCAGACATACAGGCGGACATTATCCGGGTCGATCGGCCGGAATTCAGCCTTGTCGCGCGTCAGCGTGTTGTAAAGCCTGAGCGTCACGCCCATCGAAGTCTCCCATATGCCAAACCTCCGGCTGGACCGGGTCGTCTGTCTGCTCGGGAAGCTCTTCAAGGAGACGAAAACGGCCAGGCCAGCGAAGACGCTAGCGAATAATAATCCAGCAGATGCGAATTGCCGTTTTCATGGGCCACGTTATGCCGCGTGGCGCGCGAGCGGTCAAGGGCGGTCGTGCCGCCCTCACTCCTTATTCCGGCATCCGGTAGTCGACGATCTTCTTCTCGCGCACGAGGAAAAGCTTGCCGGTCTCGGTCTGCTCGGGGCCGACGAGCGGCAGAAGCGCCTCGGCGACTTCGGACGGATGCGGCACGGTCATCGGATCTTCGCCGGGAATGGCCTGGGCGCGCATGGCGGTGCGGGTGCCGCCGGGATCGACGGAAAGGATGCGCAACGGCGTGCGCTGCGTCTCGCCGGCCCAGGTGCGGGCCAACGCCTCGACCGCGGCCTTGGAGGCGGAGTAGGGGCCCCAGAAGGGCTTGCATTTGTGAGCAGCGCTGGAGGAGAGGATCAGCGCCCGGCCGGCATCGGATTTCAGCAACAACGGCTCGACCGAACGGATCAGCCGCCAGGTGGCGGTGACGTTGACGGTCATCACCTTCTCGAACACCTTGGCCTCGACATGGCCGATCGGCGAGATGGTGCCGAGTACGCCGGCATTGGCGACGAGGATGTCGAGCTTGCCCCAGCGCTCGAAGATCGAGCCGCCGAGCTTGTCGATGGCGCCCATGTCGGCGAGATCGAAGGGCACCAGCGTGGCGCTGCCGCCGGCCGCCTGGATGGCGTCGTCAAGCTCTTCGAGGCCGCCGACCGTGCGGGCGCAGGCAATCACATGCGCCCCCGCCTTGGCGAGCGCGAGCGCCGTGAAATAGCCGATGCCGCGCGAAGCGCCGGTGACCAGCGCCAGCCGGCCGTTGAGGTTGACAGTCATCGTTCCTCCGGAATGCGTATGTAGGAAACCGCGCGATCAGGCGCTGGTCGAGAGCATGGAGACCTTGCGGCCCGGCATTTCGCCGTTCTTGTCGAGAAGTCGCGTCGGATAGTCGCCGGTGAAATAATGGTCGGTGAACTGTGGCTTGTCGGGATTGCGCATCTCGCCACCGACGGCCTGATAGAGACCGTCGATGGACAGGAACTGCAGCGAATCGGCGCCGATATATTTCGCCATCGCATCGATATCGGCATATTGGTTGGCGAGCAGCTTGTCGGCGTCCGGCGTGTCGATGCCGTAGAAATCGGGGAAGAATATCATCGGGCTGGCGACGCGGATATGCACTTCCGTCGCCCCCGCCTCGCGGATCATCTGCACGATCTTCACCGAGGTGGTGCCGCGCACGATGGAATCATCGACCAGCACCACGCGCTTGCCCTCGATCATCGCCCGGTTGGCCGAATGTTTCAGCTTGACGCCGAAGGCGCGGATCTGCTGCGTCGGCTCGATGAAGGTGCGGCCGACATAATGGTTGCGGATGATGCCGTATTCGAAGGGAATGCCGCTCTGCTGGGCAAAGCCGAGGGCGGCCGG
This sequence comes from Hyphomicrobiales bacterium, assembly GCA_017305935.1. Classification (GTDB taxonomy): domain Bacteria; phylum Pseudomonadota; class Alphaproteobacteria; order Rhizobiales; family Rhizobiaceae; genus Metarhizobium. The sequence goes on from JAFKJU010000005.1 coordinate 43,434, forward strand.
CGTGCCGCCATCCGGCACCGGCACGACGACATCGGCTTCCACAGGGGCTTCCCTGGCGAGGTTCATGCCCATGTTCTTGCGCGCCACATAGACGCTGCGGCCGCCGATGACCGAGTCGGGACGGGCGAAATAGACATACTCGAACAGGCAGAGGCGTTCGGCGGGCGGATTGACCGGCTTGCGCGCATCGATCTTGATGCTGCCGTCCTCCTGGATTTCGCAGATGATGACTTCGCCGTTCTCGACGTCGCGCACGAATTTCGCGCCTATGATGTCGAGCGCGCAGGTCTCGGAGCAGAAGATCGGCTTGCCGTCGAGTTCGCCCATGACCAGCGGGCGGATGCCCGTGGGATCGCGGGCGGCGATCAGCTTGGTGCGGGTCATCGCCACCATGGCATAGCCGCCTTCCATCTGCCGGATGGCATCGATGAAGCGATCGACGGCCGAGGTGTGGCGCGAGCGGGCGATGAGATGCAGCACGACTTCGGTATCCGAGGTCGACTGACAGATGGCGCCGGTGGCGATGATCTGGCGGCGCAGCGTCAACCCGTTGGTGAAATTGCCGTTATGGGCGATGGCGATGCCGCCGACTTCCAGTTCGGCAAACAGCGGCTGGACGTTGCGCAGCGCCACTTCGCCGGTCGTCGAATAGCGCGTATGGCCGATGGAGACGTTGCCCGGCAGCTTGGCGAGGATCGCCGGATCGGTATAGTGGTCGCCGACCAGGCCCATGCGCTTTTCGGTATGGAACTGCTTGCCGTCGAAGGAGACGATGCCCGCCGCTTCCTGGCCGCGATGCTGGAGCGCATGCAGGCCGAGCGCCGTCAGCGTCGCCGCATCCGGATGTCCGAGAATGCCGAACACGCCGCATTCCTCATGAAGGGTGTCACCATCGATGACATCGTCGATATGGCTCGAATGCGTCATTGCCGTGGCCTTTGCTCTCTACGGAACGGTTAAGCGGTCGCTCAAATGCCGAACGCCCCGCGGCGCTTTTTCAAGCTGCGGCGGAGCGAGGTTGCGATGCCATAAATGGCCTCGGGCATCAAGTGTTTCAAGGCGAAAACGGTCCGTCAACCGTTCGTCGCCGGGGCCTCTTCTTCGGGGGCAGGTTCGTTGGTATTGGCCGGATCGGCGGCATTGCCGTTGGCCGGGGCTTCCTTGCCGAGGATGCGGGCGCGCATCTGCGGCTCGATGTCGTCGGGCAGTACGGCTTCCAGCTTCAGCACCATGGCGTCGAGGAAGGGCTTGGACTTGGCGTTGTTGATCCAGTCCGGGCGGTGGTTGGCGTCGACCAGCCAGTTCCAGAAGGCGACGGCGACGACCAGCAGCAGCAGCCCGCGCGCGGCGCCGAACAGGAAGCCGAGCGTGCGGTCGAGCGCGCCGACGCGGCTGTCGATGATGAAATCGGCGATCCGCATGGTGATGAAGGAGATGACGATCAGCGCCACGACGAAGATGACGGCGGCGGAGCCGGCGATGGCGATGCGCTTGTCGTCGGTGTATTTCAGCGCATAGGGCACCAGCATGCCGTAGAAATAATAGGCCGCAGCGGCTGCGCCGCCCCAGCTTGCGATCGACAGGACCTCGCGCGAGAAACCGCGCACCATGGCGAGCACGGCCGAGAAGAGGGTCACGCCGATGACAACGCCGTCAAAAATCGTAATGGGCATATTTTTTAAACTCCATCGCGGTCCGACGGCCCTGCCGCTTCCCCGCCGGTCTCGTTCGACGCCTGCTATAGAGCATTTTCAGCAAAAGTGCGAAGCGGTTTTCCGTTCGAAAATGCGACAAACGATATCCGGCATTTTTACGAAAAGTGCGAAGCGGTTTCCGTCCTGAATCATTCCGAAAGGATCAGGCATCCTCCTCGACCGGTTTCAGTGCATTTTTCGATCCGGCGATGCGGGCGACAAGATCGGCCAGCGCCTCGACCTCATGCCAGCGCCCGCCCGAAGCCTTTGGCAGGTCGGACGAGCCGGAGGGCAGGACGGCCGAGGCGAAGCCCAGCTTCTCCGCTTCCTTCAGCCGGTGGGCGGTCTGCGAGACGGCGCGCACCGCCCCCGACAGGCTGATTTCGCCGAAATACACGCAATCGGCCGGCAAAGCGAGGCCGGCAAGCGACGAGACGAGCGCCGCCGCCACCGCGAGGTCAGCGGCCGGCTCGCTGATGCGGTAGCCGCCGGCGACGTTGAGGTAGACGTCATGCTGGCCGAGCCGCACGCCGCAATGGGCCTCCAGCACCGCGAGAATCATCGACAATCGCGCCGAATCCCAGCCGATCACCGCGCGGCGCGGCGTGCCGAGCGAGGTGGCGGCGACGAGCGCCTGCACCTCGACCAGAACCGGACGCGTGCCCTCCATGCCGGCGAAGACAGCGGCGCCCGGCGCCTTTGCATTGCGCTCGCCGAGGAAGAGTTCGGAGGGATTGGCGACCTCGCGCAGACCCTTGTCGGACATTTCGAAGACGCCGATCTCGTCGGTGGGGCCGAATCGGTTCTTCACCGTGCGCAGGATGCGGTAGTGATGGCCGCGGTCGCCCTCGAAATAGAGCACGGCGTCGACCATGTGCTCGACGACGCGCGGGCCGGCGATTTGGCCTTCCTTGGTGACATGGCCGACGAGGACGATGGCCGCGCCCGTCTGCTTGGCGAAGCGGATCATCGCCTGCACGCCGGTGCGCACCTGCGCCACCGTGCCCGGCGCGGATTCGACGATATCGCTCCACAGCGTCTGGATCGAATCGATGATGACCAGATCGGGCCGCTTGCCCTCGCTCAGCGTCGCGAGGATATCCTCGACATTGGTCTCGGCCGCCAGCAGCACCTCGGTCTCGGCCGCATCGAGGCGCTGGGCGCGCAGGCGCACCTGCGCCACCGCTTCTTCGCCGGAGACATAGACGATTCGATGCTTGTTGCGCGACAGGGCGGCTGCGGCCTGCATCAACAGCGTCGATTTGCCGATTCCGGGATCACCGCCGATCAGCACCGCCGAGCCGCGCACGAAGCCGCCGCCCAAGGCACGGTCGAGTTCGGCAATGTGGGTGTGGATGCGCGGCGCCTGCTCGCTTTCGCCGGAGAGATTGTAGAGCGCCACGGGCCGGCCCTTCTTCGGCGTCTTGCCCGGCCCGCCGCCGATGCCGCCCATCGGGTCTTCTTCGACAATGGTGTTCCATTCGCCGCAGCCTTCGCACTTGCCGGCCCAGCGATTATGGACTGCGCCGCAGTTCTGGCAGATGAACTGGGTCTTGGATTTTGCCATCGGATAGTCTCGTCACTGCTGCGGTTTGATCACTTTTTGTTCTCATCTACCACAACCACCGGAGCGTTCCAAGCCTCAACTGTCGTCGTCGAGATAACGCCGCTCATAGCGCAGGCCGAGGCCGGTCAGCAGTTCGTAACCGATGGTGCCGCCGGCGCGGGCGACGTCGTCGAGCGGGATGTTGTCTCCGAAGAGTTCGACGTAATCTCCGGCGTGGATTTCGTTTTCGGGAATATCGGTAACGTCGAAGATGGTCATGTCCATGGTGATGCGGCCGATGACCGGCACCTTGCGCCCGGCGACATACCCAAAGGCGCCGTCGCGCACCACGTGACGCAGGGGAAGTCCGGAACCGGAGAGCGAGCGCAGGTAGCCGTCGGCATAACCGGCGGAGACGATGGCGAGGCGGCTTTTGCGCGAAAGCTGGTAGGTGCCGCCATAGCTGACAGTTTCGCCCTGGCGGGCATTGCGGATCTGGATGATGCGCGCCTCGGCTTTGACGACGGGGCGCATCGGGTTGGCGACGCCGTTGACCGCCTCGCCGCCATAGAGGGCGACGCCGGGGCGGGTGAGATCGAAATGATAATCCGGCCCGAGGAAGATGCCGGCCGAGGCGGAGAGGCTTGATTCGATGCCTTCGAAAGCGGCGGCAACCCTGCGGAAAGATTCGAGTTGCTGGCGGTTGAGCAGCGAGGCGGGATTGTCGCCGCTATGCAGATGCGACATCACCAGCACCGGCGAGAAGCTCGCCGGCCGCGAGGTGTCGTCGGCAAGCGCCAGCGCATCCTCCAGCGGCACGCCGAGGCGGTTGAAGCCGGTGTCCACATGCAGTGCGTAGGGATAGTCGCCATGTTCGGCGAGCACACCCATCCAGAAAGCGAGTTGTTCTTCCGAGGCGATGACCGGCACGAGGTCGTTTTCGAAGAAGATCGGCTCGCGCCCGGTCCAGATGCCGGAGAGCACGAAGATGCGGGCATCCGGTGTAAAGCTGCGCAGCGTCGCGCCTTCTTCGGCGGCGGCGACGAAGAAATCGCGAACGCCCGCCTCATAGAGGGTGATCCCGACATCCTCGATGCCGAGCCCGTAGGCATCGGCCTTGACGACGGCTCCGGCCCGCGCATTGCCGGAGCGTTTGGCCATGGCGCGCCAGTTCTCGGCGACCGCGCTGAGATCGACGGTCAGGCGCAGCGGCGCCACGTCGAAGGGATCGGTTTCATTGAAATCGTCTGTCGTCATGAGCCTGCCTGCCATTCGCCTTTTCGGAGAGGTATCACGTTTTGCGTGGGGATAAACCCGTCACTTTTGTTCAAGACCGTTTGAACACCCATGCTATGGTGTATTCATGAAGAGCATATCGCAGGAACATGCGGCCTCGGAGCAGCCGCTGACGGGGATGGAGGCGGCCCGCTTCTGGCGCGCGGGGCGGTTTCGCGGCATGGAATGCCTGAGCGCCACCTTCCACACCCATGAATATGCGCCGCACACCCACGATACCTTCAGCATCGGCGCGATCGAGAAAGGCAGCCAGATCGCCTCGATTCGCGGCGAGCGCGAGGAAACCGGCCCCGGCGGACTCTATCTGATCAATCCCGACGACATTCATGACGGTGCGCCCGGCGAAAGCGGCTATCGCTACCGGATGGTCTATCCGGCTGCGGAGCTGTTCGCCGATATTCTCGAGGATGTTTCCGGCCGCGAACTGAAGGGCACACCCTCCTTTTCCCGCCGGCTGGTCAGCGATCCCGAACTTGCGGCCGCTTTCCATCATGCCCACCGGACGATGGAGCAGGAGACCGGACGGCTGGAGACCGACGAATCGATGTTCCGGCTGCTGTCGGCGATCTTCGTGCGCCATGGTGCGGTGCGGGTCAGCCCGCTCGCCAGCCGCGAAAGCAGTGCGGCGCGGCGGGTGCGCGATTACATCGAGGCGCATTACGAGAACGATCCGGGACTGGAGGAACTGGCGGCCGTCGCGGGTTTGAGCCGCGCCCATATGATCCGCTCCTTCCGCCGCGAATTTTTCACGACGCCGCACGCCTTCCTGACCGATGTGCGCGTGCGCGCGGCGCGAAAACGGCTGCGCGACGGTGAGACGCCCGCCGAAGTGGCGCTCGCCTGCGGCTTTGCCGACCAGGCGCACCTGACCCGCCACTTCAAGGCGCGCACCGGCGTGACGCCCGGCCAGTTTCGCGGGGCCGGCCGATAACCATTCTCCATGTCACTTTCGTTCAAGACGCCGGCAAGTCTGGCTGGCTAAAGCCGGCCGCATGAACATTCATGGAAGACCAGCAATGCAATCGAAAACCGCCTGGGGCGAGTTCGCTGGCGGCGCTCGCGCCATCGCGCCGCTGATCGTCGCCCTCATACCGATCGGCATGGTCTATGGCGCGGTCGCCGCGACCAAGGGCCTGTCGCCGCTGGAAACGACGCTGATGAGCTTGCTGGTCTTTGCCGGCGGGGCGCAGTTCGTGGCCCTCGATCTCTGGACGCATCCGGCGAGCTGGGTCAGCCTCGGGCTCGCGGCGCTGCTGGTCAATATCCGCCACCTGCTGATGAGCGCTTCTATCGGCCTGCACATGCAGCAATTTTCGGGGCCGAAAAGATATGTGGCCATGCTGTTTCTGGCGGACGAGATCTGGGCCGTCTCGGAATTTCGCGCCCGCATCGCGACGCTGACGCCGGTCTGGTATTGCGGCGTGGTCGTGCCGTTCTATGCCGCATGGGTGCTGTCCGGCTTGGCAGGGGCGCTGCTCGGCGCCTTCCTCGGCGATCCCGCCGTGGTCGGGCTGGATTTCGCCTTTCCGGCCGTGTTCATCGTGCTGGTCGCCGGCTTCTGGAAGGGACGGGAGACCGGCTTCGTGCTGCTGGCAAGTGCGGCTGCCGCCTATGTCGTCCACTGGCTGCTGCCGGGCGTCTGGTATGTCGCGGCGGGCGCGGTCGCCGGGCTGGTCGTCGCCGGCCTGATGAGTGGGGATGATGAAGACGACGGGGAGGCGGCGCGATGACCCTCGATCTTTCGACCCTGGCCGCCATTCTGGCGATGGCCGCCGCCACGATCCTGACGCGGATCAGCGGCCTTGTGCTCCTGCGCTACGTCACGCTGTCGAAACGCCAGAAGCGGGCGCTCGGCGCCATTCCGCCGGCGGTGCTGATGGCGGTGGTGACGCCGACGGCGCTGGCAACGGGGATCGCCGAAAGCATCGCCTGCGCGGTGACGGCTTTGGCCGCCTTCCGCCTGCCGATGCTGGCCGCCGTCGCGCTCGGTGTCGCGACCGTCGCTGCTCTTCGCTTCATGGGCGTTTGACCGGATATCCGGTCAATGCTCCTCGTATTGGATGAAGGACGAGTCGGCGAGATCGGCGAAGCGGGTGTATTCCGCCTGGAAGGCCAGTTTCACCGTTCCCGTCGGTCCATGGCGCTGCTTGGCGATGATGACGTCGGCCGTGCCCTTGACCTTGTCGAACAGAGTCTCCCATTCGACATATTTCGGGTCGTGCGGATCGCGCGGCTCCTGGTTCTTGACGTAGTATTCCTCGCGGAACACGAACAGCACCACGTCGGCGTCCTGCTCGATGGAGCCGGATTCGCGCAGGTCCGAAAGCTGCGGGCGCTTGTCCTCGCGGCTTTCCACCTGACGCGAGAGCTGTGACAGCGCCACGATCGGCACGTTCAGCTCCTTGGCCAACGCCTTCAGGCCGGTGGTGATCTCGGTGATTTCCTGCACGCGGTTCTCGCCGGCCTTCTTCGAGCCGGTCATCAGCTGCACGTAGTCGACCACGAGAACGTCGAGGCCGCGCTGGCGCTTGAGCCGTCGGGCGCGGGCGGCGAGCTGGGCGATGGAAATGCCGCCGGTCTGGTCGATATAGAGCGGCACCTTCTGCATCATCATCGAGCAGGCGACCAGTTTTTCGAAATCGGTATCGGTAAGGTCGCCGCGGCGGATTTTCGACGAGGAGACCTCCGTCTGCTCGGAGATGATACGGGTGGCGAGCTGTTCGGACGACATTTCCAGCGAGTAGAAACCGACGACGCCGCCATTCTTCGCCTTCATCGAGCCATCCGGCTGCACGTCGCCCTCGTAGGAGGCGGCGATGTTGTAGGCAATGTTGGTGGCCAGCGAGGTCTTGCCCATGCCGGGGCGGCCGGCGAGGATGATCAGGTCCGAACGTTGCAGCCCGCCCATCTTCGAATCCAGAGACTGGATACCGGTGGAAATGCCCGACAAGCCGCCGTCGCGTTCCTTCGCCGCCGCCGCCATGTCGATGGCGGTTGCAACCGCATCGTTGAAGGCCTGGAAACCGCCGTCGTAACGGCCATTTTCGGCCAGTTCGAACAGGCGGCGCTCGGTGTCTTCGATCTGCGCCTGCGGCGGCATGTCGACGGGCGCGTCATAGGCGATGTTGACGATGTCCTCGCCGATGGTGATCAGCGCCCGGCGCAGCGCCAGATCGTAGATAGTGCGGCCGTAGTCCTCGGCATTGATGATTGAGACGGCTTCCGCCGCCAATCGCGCCAGGTAGGTCGCGACGCTCATCTCGCCGACCTTGGCGTCGCCCAGATGCGTCTTGATGGTCACCGGATTGGCGATTCGGCCCATGCGGATGATATCGCCGGCGATCTCGAAGATCTTTCTGTGCAGCGGCTCGTAGAGATGCACCGGCTTCAGGAAATCCGAAACGCGGTAGAAGGCGTCGTTGTTGACGAGGATCGCGCCGAGCAGGGCCTGTTCGGCCTCGATGTTGTTCGGGGCTTCGCGATAATGCGGCTCGGTCGGTGCGGGCACGGGCGTCTTTCGGGCTGTCTCGTTCATCCTGTCCTCTGGAAACGGAACCATCCGTCTGAAGGTCGAACCTTTCGTTTGAGCCTGCGGAGGGTTTCAGTCAACCGGAAAAGCAGGCTGGCCGACGATGGCGAGGCTGCGGGCCGCCTCATCCCCCCAATCCACAGGCTCCGATGGTTTCATGCACATATGGGTGGTCAGCCGTGCATTTCCATGCATGTCGAATCGGCCGCGACAGACTTGCGAAAAGCGATTTTCCGGATTAGATAGTGCGAGCATAATAAGCACACTAATTATAAAGGAGCGATAGCGATGTCGCGTTCCGTATCGCACCGGCTGCTGTTCGACGAAGTCGCCTCGTTCACGCGTAAATTGCGCGCACTGTTCGATGCGCGCCTGCGCCAGCGCGGCATGACGCTGCCGCGCACCCGGGCGCTGTTCGCCATCTCCCGCCGCGACGGGCTGAACCAGCGGGAACTGGCCGAAGAACTGGAGCTGGAGACCCCGACCGTGGTGCGCCTGCTCGATTCCATGGAAGCGCAGGACGTCATCGAGCGCCGCGCCGATGAGGCCGACCGCCGCGCCAAGCTCGTCCACCTGACCCCCGGCGGCAGGATGCTGGCCGACGACATCGAAAGTATGGCCGCCGCCCTGCGCCAGCAGGTGCTCGGCAACATTTCCGAGGCCGAACTGGAGGTGACGCTGCGCGTGGTGCGCCAGATGAATGCGCGCCTCAAGGAAATGCGGGCCGTGGAGGACGAGCAATGAGCGACGTCGCCGCCATCGGCGCGCCGACGCCTGCTGCGCCCGCGCCGGCGCCGCCGCAACCCATGCCAGCCTGGAAGGCCGCGCTCTACATGCTGAGTTCCGTCGCCCTGTTCGTGACGCAGGGACTGGGGATGAACCTGGCGCTCGCCAACCTCACGCAATTGCAGGGCACGCTCGCCGCCACCTCGGCGGAATCCGCCTGGCTCAGTGCAGCCTATATGGCGCCGAGCGCAAGTCTTGCGGTGCTGTTGGTCAAGATCCGCACCCAATACGGCCTGCGCAATTTCGCCGAGGTCAGCATCATCTTTTTCGCCATCGCCTCGGTGATGAACGTCTTCGTTTCCGATCTGCAATCGGCGCTCGTCGTGCGCTTCCTGAGTGGCATTGCGGCGGCCCCCCTGTCAACGCTCGGCTTCCTCTACATGCTGGAAGTCTTCGAGCCGGCGCGCAAGATGACCATCGGCATCAGCCTCGCCCTGATGAACACGACGCTGTCTGCCCCGCTCAGCCGCCTCGTTTCGCCGACATTGCTGGATTTCGGCCAGTGGCACGGGCTCTACATGCTGGAGCTGGCGCTGGCGCTGATGGTGTTTCCGATCATCTACCTCTTGCCGCTGACGCCGGTGCCGCGTGCGAAAGTCATCACCGTCACCGATATCGGTAGTTATATGCTGATCGCGCTCGGTTTCGGGGCGCTGGCGGTGGTGTTGTCCCTCGGCCGCGTCTACTGGTGGTTCGAGGCGCCTTGGCTGGGCTGGCTTCTGGCGGTGTCGATCGCCTCGCTCAGCCTTGCCGCCGCCATCGAGCTGCGCCGCGACAATCCGCTGATCGACATCCGCTGGCTGGCAAGCCGTGGGCTCGTTCATTTCACCGGCGTGCTGCTGGTCTTTCGGCTCATCGCCTCGGCGCAATCGAGCGTTCCCTCGCTCTGGCAGCAGACGCTCAACCTGCAATACGACCAGACGATGACGCTCTATGCCATCATCCTCGGCGCCTCGATCTTCGGCGGCGTCACCTGCGCAGCGCTGATGAAGAACGGCTTCGATTCCTCGATCCATGTCGTGGCGCTGACGATGATGGCGGCGGGCTGCTTCCTCGACAGCAGCATCACCAATCTCACCCGGCCGGAACAGCTCTATCTCGGCCAGGGGCTCATCGCCTTGGGCGCAGCGCTGTTCCTGCCGCCGGCGATGGCCAGCGGCTTCAAGGCAGCTCTCGCCAGGGGGCCGAATTATTTCGTCAGCTTCATCGTCGTCTTTCTCTTCACCCAGAGCATCGGCGGCCTGATGGGCTCTGCCTTCTACGGCTCGCTGGTGACGCTGCGCGAAAAATTCCATTCGAACATGCTGGCCGAGCATGTGGTGATGTCCGATCCGCTTGTCGCCCAGCGCGTCGCCCAGCTCTCCGGTGCCTATGGCAAGGTGATCGGCGATGCCGCGCTGTTAAAAAGCGAAGGCGTCTCGCTGCTGGCGCAACAGATCAGCCGCGAATCCTACATGCTGGCCTATGGCGATGCCTTCCTGGCCGGCGGGGTTCTGGCGAGCCTGGCGCTCGCCGTGCTCCTTGTCCATCTTTCCCTTCAGGCCCTGCATCGGCGCTTCGCCGCGCCGCAGGCCGCATCCACCGCTTCGTGAGTTCGCCCATGCCTAAATTCCTTCGCATCCCCATCGAGGTCATCGCCATCCTGATCGGCATCGCCGGTGTCGTGCTGGTGCTTTATGCGTGGCACCTGCCGCCGTTCCGCACCAGCGTCGAATCGACCGAGAACGCCTATGTCAAGGGCTATGTGACGCTGATCAGTCCGCAACTCAGCGGCTATGTCTCCGAGGTCGCCGTCACCGACTACGCCAAGGTCAAGGCCGGCGACGTGCTGGTGCGGCTCGACGACCGCATCTATGCCGAAAAGCTGGCGCAGGCGAAGGCGACACTCGCCTCGCAGAAGGCGTTGCTCGCCAATTCCACCCAGCAGCAGCTTGCCGCCAAGGCCAGCATCGATGCGGCCGAGGCCCAGCTCGACAGCGCCGAGGCAGCCGCCAAGCGGTCCGAGCTTGCCTGGGAACGTATCGCCTCGCTGGTCCACAAGGGCATTTCCGCCACCAGCGACTACGAGCAGGCACAGGCGACGCTGGAGCAGTCGCGCGCTTCGGTGCACCAGGCGCAGGCGGCGATCGAGACCGCCCGCCAGAACCTCGCCGTCATCGTCGGCAACCGTTCATCGCTGGAAGCCGGCGTCAGCGGCGCCGAAGCCGCCGTGCAGCTCGCCGAAATCGATCTCGGCAACACCGTCATCATCGCCCCGCGCGACGGGCGCATCGGCGAGGTCGGCGTGCGTCTCGGGCAATATGTCACGGCCGGTTCGCAATTGATGGCCGTGGTGCCCGCCGATGTCTGGGTGATCGCCAATTTCAAGGAAACCCAGCTCGACGGCATGAAGGTCGGCCAGCCCGTGACCATCGCCGTCGATGCGCTCGGCCATCGTCATCTCACCGGCCATATCGAAGGCTTCTCGCCGGCGGCGGGATCGGAATTCGCGGTCATCAAGCCTGACAACGCGACGGGCAACTTCACCAAGATCGCGCAGCGTATCGGCACGCGTATCCGTCTCGACGAGGGTCAGGACGCGGCTGCCCTTCTGGCGCCGGGCCTTTCGGTGGTCGTCACCGTCGACAAGGCCTCTTCACCCGATTCGAAATTTACCGCGCATTGATCGCCAAACAGCAAAGGCCCGGATCGTTTTGATCCGGGCCTCTTTCATTTCGCCTTGCAGGCGAAAAGTCTTATTCGTCGTCGCCGTCCTGGTCGGCTTCCGGATCGAAGAAGTCTTCCGGACGAAGGGCGTCTTCGTCAACGCCGTAGATGGCGTCGGCGGAGGTGAGGGTTTCACCCTTGGCCTGGCGCTCGGCTTCGTCAGCGGAGCGGGCAACGTTGACCTTGATCGTGATTTCGACTTCCGAATGCAGGTGCAGCGTGACTTCGTGCAGGCCGATGGCCTTGATCGGATGGTTCAGGTCGACCTGGTTGCGGCCGACGTTGAAGCCTTCGGCGGCCAGCGTCTCGAGGATATCGCGGGCTGCGACCGAGCCGTAGAGCTGGCCGGTTTCGCCGGCGGAGCGAACGATGACGAAGGTCTTGCCGTCGAGGGCTTCGGCGACCTTCTGGGCTTCCGACTTGCGCTCGAGGTTACGGGCTTCGAGCGTCGCGCGCTCGGATTCGAAGCGCTTCTTGTTGGCTTCGTTGGCGCGCAGCGCCTTGCCGAGCGGCAGCAGGTAGTTACGGGCGTAGCCGTCGCGAACCTTGACGGTTTCGCCCATCTGGCCGAGCTTGGCGATGCGTTCGAGGAGAATGACGTCCATTTGTCTTTTCCTTTTGTTGGTGTTTCAGGTTTCGGTGGAATTCGAGGATTGCGGATTGCGGCCGGGCGTCAGCGAGATCGCCCGTCTCGTGTCGGCAAGGCCGAGCACGACGATCAGGAAGGCGGGGAGCAGCATGGTCGACGCCAGATAGGCGAGGATCAGGGCCGGCATCCGCCAGGGTTTTCCGCGCGTGCGAAAATGCAAGACGGCAAACCCGGAAATGAGAAAACCCGCGCCAAAGGTGCCGACGACGGTCGCGCCGATCAGCGCCGGCAGGCCGCCGACGAAGCAGGCGGCAAGGCCGGCGAGAAAGGCGAAGATCGCATAGCGGTTCATGCGCAGCGACGAGGGCATGTCCTCGCGCGGCCGCAGGCCACGGCCGGAAGCCGCGACGATGCGGGTCGCCACATAATAGGCCGAGAACAGAAGCAGCACCCAAAGCCCGCCCTGCGTCATCGGCAGGACGAGAACGACGAGCCGCTTGGTCTGCGCCACGACTTCCGCGCTGCTGGCCAGTTCCGGCTGCTGCGCCTGCATCTGCTCCATCATCAGGTCGACGAGCTGGTCGGTCAGGTGCGGGCCGTAGCCGACCATGAAGCCGACGATGATGACGCCGACGGCGACCAGCGCGCAAAGCTGCAGCATGATGTCGGAGAGCGGATACCAGGCCATCAGGTGCGAGGGACCGCCGATTTCCGAGGCCGGGCGCCCCAGATTGGCGAGATGGCTGATCCAGCCGGCCGGCGCCAGCGTCACCGCCGTCATGACGACGGCAAAGCTCGGGCTGACGAAGACCGCGCCGATGGCCGCCGCCGTCGCAATCGCGATGACGACGCAGAGATTGCCCCAGCCGAGGCCGGCAAGCAGGATGGGGAGCGCCGAAGCCGCATAAAGCACCGCCGCGAAAGACGGCTGTGCACCCGCGCCGAACACCAGGAGGGCGGCGGTGATGCCGGCGACAAGGCCGATCAGCAGCATTTTCGGGTCGAAGGTCTTCACGTCGCTGTCCTGCGTCACGCAGTTAGAGGAGGCTTGCTCCCCAACATGGGATTTTAAGGGTTCCGATCCGCGCCCACCGCGGAAAGGGAAGAAAGGCGGACGAGCCGCCTTTCCGGAAGTCGATTGCGTTTCGCTAAAGGATTAGGAAACGACGTAGGGCAGCAGGCCGAGGAAGCGGGCGCGCTTGATCGCCTGGGCGAGTTCGCGCTGCTTCTTTTGGGAAACGGCCGTGATGCGGGACGGAACGATCTTGCCGCGCTCGGAAATGTAGCGCTGCAGGAGACGAACGTCCTTGTAGTCGATCCGCGGAGCGTTTGCACCCGAGAAGGGGCAGGTCTTGCGACGACGATGGAACGGGCGGCGTGCCGGAGAGGAAGAGGATTCAGCCATGTTCATATCTCCTTATGCACGGTCTTCGCGCGGACGGCGCGGGCGGTCGTCGTCACGGCGCGGACGGTCGCCGAAGCTGCGCTCCGGGCGGTCGCCATCGCGGCGCGGGCGGTCGTCGCGGTCGCGCTTCTGCATCATGGCGGAGGCGCCTTCTTCGTGCTTCTCGACGGCGATCGTCATGTAGCGAAGAACGTCTTCGTTGATGCGCATCTGGCGCTCGACTTCCTGGATGGCAGCCGCCGGAGCGTCGATGTCCATCAGGGCGTAGTGCGCCTTGCGGTTCTTCTTGATGCGGTAGGTGAGGGACTTGAGGCCCCAGTTCTCGACGCGGCCGACCTTGCCACCGAAGGCTTCGATGACAGCCTTGTACTGTTCGACGAGACCGTCGACCTGCTGCGGCGAAACGTCCTGGCGGGCCAGGAATACGTGTTCATAAAGAGCCATTGAGGCTTTGCCTTTCTTGCGTTTCATGGACCCGGACCTCGGCGGCTAAGCCTCAACGACTGCTCCTGATGGGGAAACCCCGGCAAGAAAGCGTTTTTCGAGACGGTCGAGAGCGGAGACACGGGAGGCTGGAACCTTGTGGCTCCCAAGCGGCGCGCTGAGACAGCGAGCCGGCCCTCCGTTCAGCCACCAGCCTGAAGACCGGGTTGCGAACAGCGCGCCTTATACGCGGATTTGCTCGGAAAGCAAGGATATTCGATCCGGTGCCGGAAAAACCTCAGAGACTTCGGGACTTTTTCCATTTGCGCAGCCGCCCGCGTGCATTGGCATAAGGAGACGAGGTGTTGAACTGGATCATTCGTCCGAGCGACCATTTTCCATACCAGCCGGGCTCGTAAAGTCCCTTGCCGGCCTCTTCGCCGACCACCCCCAGGATTTGCGTTTTCACGGTTTCGAGCCGTTCCCGCCGCTCCAGATAGGAAAGCATCGCATAATCGCTGTAGAATTTCTGGGCGAGGGCGCCGAGTGCATTCCATTTATATCCCGTTTCCGGAAAGTCCGGGTCCGCTCCGGCACGGCGAGCCTGCACCCATTTGAGTACGAGTTCGCCCCAGCCGATCAGATAGGCCAGCAGATCGTTGACGCTCATGACCGTTCCGGCCGCATGGCCATCCAGTTCCCGTATCCCCGCCAGGTCGGCTGGAACGGTTTCCAGTTCCCGGACCAGCTTGACGAAGCCCGACTCTATGGCTTTGTGAAGTTGTTCTGCGTTTTCAGGAACGGCCATGATGGTCTCTCGCTTTCTTATATCGGCATCGGATACTGCCGATGCACGCCAGCGATGTCCCTCAGGACTTCCTCGGACAAGGTGATGTCCCTTGCGCCGATCACCGTGGCGAGCTGTTCCATCGTCGTCGCGCCGATAATCACCGAGGCCATGAACGGCCGCGTCAGGCAGAAGGCGATCGCCATTGCCGCCGGGTCGAGCCCATGGCGGCGCGCGATCTCGACATAGGCCGCGACCGGCTTTTCCTGCAGCGGCTGCAAGCGGCCACCGAGATCGGCATTGATCGAGGCGCGCGAGCCGGGCGGAATCGTGCCGCCGAGATATTTGCCCGAGAGCAGCCCGGCCGCCAGCGGCGAATAGGCGAGCAGCCCGACATCCTCGAAATGCGACAGCTCCGCCATGTCGAGATCGTAATGCCGGTAGAGCAGATTGTATTCGTTCTGGACGGTTGCGACGCGCGGCAGGCCCTTGCGCTCCGACAGCGACAGATATTTCTGCGTGCCCCACGTCGTTTCGTTGGAGAGGCCGATGGCGCGAACCTTGCCGGCCTTCACCGCCTCGTCCAGCGTGTCGAGGATCGCCAGGATGTCGGCGGTCGCCTGTTCGCGGTCGATCCTGGCGGTATTGTATTGCCAGGCATGGCGGAAGTGGAAATGCGGACGGTTCGGCCAGTGGACCTGGTAGAGATCGATATGATCGGTTTTCAACCGCATCAGGCTGTTGTCGAGCGCCTCGCGGATGCCGGCGGGATCGATGGGGCGACCGCCGCGGATATAGGGGCGGCCGGGCCCGGCGACCTTGGTGGCGAGGACGACGTCGCCGCGCTTGCCGCTCTTTTGCAGCCATGTGCCGATGAAGGCTTCGGTGTCGCCCCAGGTTTCTGCGGAGACCGGTGTCGTCGGGTAGAGTTCGGCGGTATCGAAGAAATTGACGCCCTGCGACAGTGCATAGTCCATCTGGCGATGCGCTTCTGCTTCGCTGTTCTGACTACCCCAGGTCATCGTGCCAAGGCAGATTTCCGACACCGAGATATCGGTGCGGCCCAGCTTCTTGTACTTCATGAAAAAAGATCCGTGCTTGGGTAAGACGCCGGCAATGTAGGCCGGTTTTGATTGAACGCAAGTGCGAAATGCCACGGGAAAACGCCGGAAAATCTGGCGGTGCAGCAAGCAAGGCAGGCTTGACATGCCGTTGACACTTGGCGAATGGAAAGAAAACAGACCGGAGGATGACATCCCTATGGCAATCGCATTCACGTTTCCGGGCCAGGGCAGCCAGTCCGTCGGCATGGGCAAGGATCTGGCCGAGGCTTTTCCCGAAGCCCGCGCCGTCTTCGAAGAGGTCGACGAGGCGCTCGGCCAGAAACTTTCCGCCGTCATGTGGGAGGGCCCTGAAGACATGCTGACGCTGACGGCCAATGCCCAGCCGGCGCTGATGGCCGTTTCCATCGCGGCGATCCGGGTTCTAGAAAGCCGCGGCCTGTCGCTGAAGGACAAGGTGGCCTATGTCGCCGGCCATTCGCTTGGCGAATATTCGGCGCTCTGTGCCGCCGGCAGCGTCTCGCTGGCCGACACCGCCCGCCTGCTGCGCATTCGCGGCAATGCCATGCAGGCCGCAGTCCCGGTCGGCGCCGGCGCCATGGCGGCGATCATCGGCCTCGAACAGGGCGATGTCGAAGCGGTCTGCGCGGAAGCCTCCGCCATCGGCCCCTGCCAGATCGCCAACGACAATGGCGGCGGCCAGCTTGTCATCTCCGGTGAGAAGGCGGCCGTGGAAAAGGCGGCAGGCCTTGCCACCGACAAGGGCGCCAAGCGCGCCATCCTGCTGCCGGTCTCCGCACCCTTCCATTCCGCCCTGATGGCCCCGGCCGCAGAGGCCATGCGTGAGGCGCTGGCTGGTGTGGCGATCAACCATCCGGTCGTGCCGCTCATCGCCAATGTCCGCGCCGCCCCGGTTTCGGATGCCAAGGAAATCGCCGCCCTTCTCGTCGAGCAGGTGACCGGCCAGGTGCGTTGGCGCGAGACGATCGAATGGTTTGCAAAGAACGGCGTCGCCACGCTTTATGAAGTGGGCTCCGGCAAGGTGCTGACCGGGCTTGCCCGCCGCATCGACAAGTCCGTTACCGGCATCGCCATCAATACGCCCGCCGATGTCGACGCGGCGCTTTCGGCTATCCTTAGCTGACAAACGAAGGAACTTGACCATGTTTGATTTGACCGGACGCAAGGCGCTGGTAACCGGCGCCACCGGCGGCATCGGCGAGGAAATCGCCCGTATGCTGCATGCCCGCGGCGCCGTCGTCGGCCTTCACGGCACGCGTGTCGAGAAGCTGGAAGCGCTGGCCGGCGAACTCGGCGAGCGGGTGAAGATCTTCCCGGCCAACCTCTCGGATCGCGACAGCGTCAAGGCGCTGGGCGAAAAGGCCGAGGCCGACCTCGAAGGCGTCGACATCCTCGTCAACAATGCCGGCATCACCAAGGACGGCCTGTTCGTGCGCATGAGCGATGCGGACTGGGACAGCGTGCTCGAAGTCAACCTGACGGCCGTCTTCCGCCTGACGCGCGAACTGGCGCATCCGATGATGCGCCGCCGCTTCGGCCGCATCGTCAACATCACCTCGGTCGTCGGCGTCACCGGCAATCCCGGCCAGGCGAACTATTGCGCCTCCAAGGCCGGCATGATCGGCTTTTCCAAGTCGCTGGCCCAGGAAATCGCCACCCGCAACGTGACGGTCAACTGCGTCGCCCCCGGCTTCATCGAAAGCGCCATGACCGGCAAGCTGAACGACAAGCAGAAAGACGCCATCCTGGGCGCCATCCCGATGAAACGGATGGGCACCGGCGCCGAAGTCTCGTCGGCCGTGCTCTACCTGGCCTCGAACGAGGCAAGCTACGTCACCGGCCAGACGATCCATGTCAACGGCGGCATGGCGATGATCTGAGGCGTGCATGGGCGATTTGGTCGAATGCAGCTAAAATGCATGTTGACCAAGCCCATAGCCGACGATTTTCTGGCTTTGCGGCGGCCTTAAACCGTGTTAAGCGGGCCATGACTGTGAACAGTCGCCCCGCGAACAGGCGTGACCGGTTCGACTTTCGCAGCGACCGGACCGCTACGGGACGACGGGGATGAACGGTTTGCCGGGCGCCTTTTCGGCGCCGCAGGCCAAGAGCAGGGTACGGATGCCATAACGGCATTCTGGTGAAGTCAAAGGTCGAGGAAACCGACATGAGCGATATCGCAGAACGCGTTAAGAAAATTGTGGTTGATCATCTGGGCGTTGACGCCGAGAAGGTTGTCGAAGGCGCCAGCTTCATCGACGATCTCGGTGCGGATTCGCTCGACACCGTCGAGTTGGTCATGGCGTTCGAAGAAGAATTCGGCGTCGAAATCCCGGACGACGCCGCAGACTCGATCCTGACCGTCGGCGATGCCGTCAAGTTCATCGAGAAGGCCCAGGCCTGATATCGAATCCTTCTCAGGATTCCGCGGGCGGACCCTTGTCCGGTTCGCCCCGTTTTGCCCGGTCTTCCGGGCATTTCTCTTCATAAGAATACGTTGAATTATAGGGTGGGCTGACGGACGATGAGACGTGTCGTGATCACCGGTACCGGTATGGTATCTCCTTTGGGATGCGGAACGGAGGTGACATGGTCTCGCCTGCTCGCAGGGCAAAACGGCGCCCGACTCGTCACTGAATTCGAAGTCGAGGATCTGCCTGCCAAGATTGCCTGCCGTATTCCTGTGGGCGACGGTTCCGACGGCACCTACAATGCCGATGACTGGATGGAGCCGAAGGAGCAGCGCAAGGTCGATCCCTTCATCATCTACGGCATGGCCGCCGCCGATATGGCGCTCGCCGACGCCAACTGGCATCCTGAGACCGACGAGGACCAGATCGCCACCGGCGTGCTGATCGGCTCGGGCATCGGCGGCCTCGAAGGCATTGTTGAGGCTGGCTATACGCTGCGCGACAAGGGGCCGCGCCGCATTTCGCCTTTCTTCATTCCCGGCCGGCTGATCAATCTCGTCTCGGGCCAGGTTTCGATCCGCCACAAGCTGCGCGGTCCCAATCACGCGGTCGTCACCGCCTGCTCGACCGGCGCGCACGCCATCGGCGACGCCGCCCGGCTGATTGCCCTGGGTGACGCCGACGTCATGGTCGCCGGCGGCGCGGAATCGCCGATCTGCCGCATTTCGCTGGCCGGTTTCGCCGCCTGCAAGGCACTCTCCACCCAGCACAACGACGACCCGCAAAAGGCCTCGCGCCCCTATGACAAGGACCGTGACGGTTTCGTCATGGGCGAGGGCGCTGGAATCGTCGTCCTCGAGGAGCTGGAGCATGCGCTGGCGCGCGGTGCGAAGATCTACGCCGAAGTGGTCGGCTACGGCCTCTCGGGCGACGCCTTCCACATCACAGCGCCGTCCGAGGACGGCGAGGGCGCCTATCGCTGCATGGCCATGGCGTTGAAGCGCGCCGGCCTGACGCCTGCCGATATCGACTATGTCAACGCCCACGGCACCTCGACCATGGCCGATACCATCGAGCTCGGCGCCGTCGAGCGCCTGGTCGGCGACGCCGCCGCGCGCATCTCCATGTCCTCGACGAAGTCAGCCACCGGCCATCTGCTGGGCGCGGCGGGCGCGATCGAGGCCATTTTCGCCACGCTCGCCATTCGCGACAACATCGTGCCGCCGACCCTCAACCTCGACAA
The DNA here is from genome assembly GCA_017305935.1 of Hyphomicrobiales bacterium. Lineage (GTDB taxonomy): Bacteria > Pseudomonadota > Alphaproteobacteria > Rhizobiales > Rhizobiaceae > Metarhizobium. The sequence goes on from JAFKJU010000005.1 coordinate 62,931, forward strand.
TCCCGAGCGCGAGACGGCCATCGATCTGGTGCCGCACAAGGCGCGGGAGCGCGAGGTGAACGTTGCCGTGTCGAATTCCTTCGGCTTCGGCGGCACCAACGCATCGCTGGTGCTCCGCCGCTATCAGAACTGACGGTTGGCCCTGCAAAGATTTCCCGGCAAAAGCGTAGAGCGGTTTTGCCGGAATTGCTTTTCAAAAGAGGGCGGGCCGTTTTGGTCACGATTGCCTGGAGCGGCGCGGTCGCTTCCTGAACCTGTTTTTTGCCGCATTGGTTAGCCAAACACCGCCGATGCGAAATGAAGAGGATTGCCGGTGAGCGATACGAACCAGAATGGCGAAACGGGTTTCGGCCGGGACGGTGCTTCGGGCGCCAAGGGTCCGATCATTCCCAAATCCGCCAACGAGGCGCTTCGGCCGGAGCGGGTTCCCGATCCGCCGCGCCGCTCGCGCAAGGCGCGCAGCCAGCTGGTGATTTTCCTGAATTTCCTGATGACGCTGGTCGTGTTCGTCTCGGCCGCCGCGGTCTTCGCATTCTATTATGCCGTCTCCACCTATCAGGCGCCGGGGCCGCTGGAAACCAACACCAATTTCATCGTGCGCAACGGCGCGGGCTTGGCCGAGATCGCCTCCAGCCTGGAGCGCAACGACATCGTCTCCGACGGGCGTATCTTCCGCTATATGACCGCGACCTATCTCAAGGACAACGAATCGCTGAAGGCCGGCGAATACGAGATCAAGGCCGGCGCCTCCATGAAGGAAATCATGGAGCTGCTGAAATCCGGCAAGTCGATCCTCTATTCCATCTCCTTCCCCGAGGGCTTGACGGTGCGCCAGATGTATCGCCGTCTCGCCGACGATCCCGTGCTCGAAGGCGAGGTGCCGAACGACATGCCCGCCGAAGGCAGCCTGCGTCCCGATACCTATAAATTCTCGCGCGGCACCAAGCGCGGCGAGATCGTCGAGCAGATGCTGGCGGCGCAGGAAAAGCTGATCGACCAGATCTGGGACAAGCGCGATGCCAGCGTTCCGATCAAGTCGAAGGAGGATTTCGTCACGCTCGCCTCCATCGTCGAGAAGGAGACCGGCAAGGCCGACGAGCGCGCCCACGTGGCTTCGGTCTTCATCAACCGGTTGGCGCGCGGCATGCGCCTGCAATCCGACCCAACGGTGATCTACGGCCTGTTCGGCGGTGACGGCAAGCCCGCCGACCGGCCGATCTACCAGTCCGACCTGCAGAAGGACACGCCGTTCAATACCTACAAGATCAAGGGCCTGCCACCGGCGCCGATCGCCAATCCCGGCCGGGCGGCTCTGGAAGCGGTCGCCAATCCCTGGCGCACCGAAGACCTCTATTTTGTGGCGGATGGCACCGGCGGCCATGTGTTCGCGGCGACGCTGGACGAGCACAACGCCAATGTCCGCCGCTGGCGCAAGCTGGAGGCCGACCGTGGCGGCGATCCGAACGTCGCCGTCGACGGCCAGCCCGCCGATCAGGCCGACCCGACCGCCACGCCGGCTTCCGGCAAGAAGAAAACGACGAACTAGCAATTCCAGCAAAAGTGTGCAGCGGTTTTGCGTCCGGAACTGCGACAAAACAAACACCAGGGGTTTCCATGTCTTTGCAGTCCATGACCGGCTTTGCGCGGCGCGAGGGAACGGTCGGCCGTTATCGCTGGGTATGGGAGCTGCGCTCCGTCAACGGCAAGGGGCTGGATTTCCGCCTGCGCCTGCCGCCGGGCTTCGAGCGGCTGGAAGCCGATGTTCGCCGCCTGTTGTCGGAAGCCTTTTCGCGCGGCAACATGCAGGTGTCTCTGAGCGTCTCGGCCAGCGACGCGCCGCTCGCCGCCGTTATCAATCGCGACGCGCTGGCGGCCCTTTTGACCCTGCGCGGCGAACTCGGCGACTTGATCGACTCGGCGCCGCTGCGCCTCGATAGCCTGCTGTCGATCCGCGGCATCGTCGATTTTCGTGAGGTTGAGGAAGATACGGCCGAGACAGAAAGTCGCGATGCCGCCATTCTCGATGGCTTCGCGGCCGCCCTTGCCGATCTCGGCGACATGCGCCGCCGCGAGGGCGAGACGCTGGCCGGCCTGCTGCAAGGCCAGATCGCGAAAATCGCCGAATTGGCTGCGACCGTCGAACAGGATCCGTCGCGCACGCCGGAAGAGATCGCCCGGCGCCTGACCGCCCAGGTCGCCGCGCTGCTGGAGGCCGCGCCGTCGCTGGATCGCGACCGGTTGCATCAGGAGGCCGCCGTGCTCGCCACCAAGGCCGACCTGCGCGAGGAGATCGACCGGCTGACGTCCCATGTCGCCGCTGCTCGCGAACTGATCGCCAGGGGCGGGCCGGTCGGTCGCAAGCTGGATTTCCTGGCACAGGAATTTAACCGGGAATCGAATACCATCTGTTCGAAATCGAATTCGGCGGCCGTGACGGCGGCCGGCATCGAGCTGAAAGTGGTCATCGATCAGTTCCGCGAACAGGTTCAGAATCTGGAGTAAACCATGAGTGCCGCGACAAGCGCCAACCTAGTCCCGATTGCCCGCCGTGGCCTGATGCTGGTGATTTCATCGCCCTCCGGCGCCGGCAAGTCGACGATCGCGCGCACGCTGCTGGAAACCGACAAGGGCATCGGCCTGTCGGTCAGCGTCACCACCCGCCAGCGCCGCCCCAGCGAAATCGCCGGTGTGCATTATCATTTCGTCTCGGCCCGTGAATTCGAGCGGTTGCGCGATTCCAACTCGCTGCTGGAATGGGCCGAGGTGCACGGCAATTTCTACGGCACGCCGCGCGAGCCGGTCGAGGCCGCCATGGCCGAGGGCCGCGACATGCTGTTCGACATCGACTGGCAGGGCGCCCAGCAGCTTCAGGAGAAGATGGCGAGCGACGTCGTCTCGATCTTCGTGCTGCCGCCGACCATGACCGAGCTGCAATCGCGCCTGCACCGCCGCGCCGAGGACTCGGAAGAGGTTATCCGCACCCGGCTGATCAATTCCCGCGCCGAAATCGGCCATTGGGAAGAATACGATTACGTCATCATCAACGACGACCTGAACTCGGCCTTCGACGCCGTGCAGTCCATCGTCAAGGCCGAGCGCCTGAAACGCACCCGCCGCCTCGGCATGGGCGGTTTCGTGCAGCAGCTTCTGGAAGAAGAACCGGATCTGAAGTAGGGCGTCGGTCCCTCTTGCGGTGAATGCCGCATTCTATCAACGTCTGCTATTGGAAAAGAGAAGTATAGCCGTTGCGGCAACTCTTCTCCCCTAGGGAGACGATGCCCGAAGGGCAGATGGGGGGCGCTTGCCCCCAGCCTGTCTCAAAGACAATTCGCCAGCGTCACGAATTCCTCGACCGACAGCGTCTCGGCCCGCCGCTGCGGATCGATGCCGGCCTTGGTCAGCAGCGCTTCGCCGCCGAGGGATTTGACACTCTGGCGCAGCATCTTGCGGCGCTGGCCGAAGGCGGCCTGGGTCACGCGCTCCAGCTTCGCCACATCGCAGTGCAGCGGCTCGGGGTTCGGCGTCAGATGCACGACGGATGAGGTCACCTTGGGCGGCGGCGTAAACGCCTGCGGCGGCACGTCGAAGGCCATATGCGCCCGTGTGCGCCAGCCGCAGAGTACGCCCAGGCGGCCGTAATGGTCGTCGTCCTCGCGGGCGACGATGCGCTGGCCGACTTCCTTCTGGAACATCAGCGTCAGCGATTGCCAGAACGGCGGCCACTCTTTCGGCAGCAGCCAGTTGACCAGCAACTGCGTGCCGACATTGTAGGGCAGGTTGGCGATGATGCGCACCGGGCCTTCCGGCGCCAAAGCCTCGAAATCCGTCTTGAGCGCATCGCCTTCGATCACTTCCAGCCGGCCGGGATAATGGTCGGCGACTTCGGCGAGCGCCGGCAGGCAGCGCGCGTCGCGCTCGACGGCGATCACCTTCTTGGCGCCCAGCGCCAGGATGGCGCGCGTCAGCCCGCCCGGTCCCGGTCCCACCTCGAACACCGTCACGCCCTCCAAAGGGCCGGCGGTGCGGGCGATCTTCTGGGTCAGGTTGAGATCGAGCAGAAAATTCTGGCCGAGCGCCTTGCGCGCGTCGAGCCCGTGCCGCTGGATGACATCCCTCAGCGGCGGTAGTCCGTCCAAAGCGGCCATCAGCCTTCCTTCTTCGATGTGGCGGCCAGTTCGCCGGCAAGCCGCAACGCCGCGATCAGGCTGTCGGCCTTGGCCGCGCCGGTGCCGGCCAGCGAGAAGGCGGTGCCATGGTCCGGCGAGGTGCGGATGAAGGGCAGGCCGAGCGTGGCATTGACCGAATCGTCGAAACCCAGCGCCTTGGCGGGAATCAGCGCCTGGTCGTGATACATGCAGATGGCGACGTCATAGGTGGCGCGCGCCGCATCGTGGAACATGGTGTCGGCCGGCAGCGGCCCCCGCGCATCGATGCCCTCGGCTTGCAGCGCGGCAATCGCCGGGCGGATGACGGCGTCGTCCTCGCGCCCCATCGTGCCGTTCTCGCCGGCATGGGGATTGAGGCCAGAGATCGCCAGCCGCGGCGCGGCGATGCCGAAACGGTCGCGCAGGTCGGCATGGGCGATGCGGCAGGTGTCGAGGATCAGCTCGGTCGTCAGCGCCGCGGGCACCGCGCTCAGCGCGATGTGGATGGTGACCGGCACGGCCCGCAGTTTTGGGCCGGCGAGCAGCATGACCGGCAACAGCGGCTTGCCGATGGCGCGCGTGGCGAGGTCGGCCAGGAATTCCGTATGTCCGGGAAAAGCGAAGCCGGCCTCATACAGCACCGCCTTGGCGATGGGATTGGTGACGACGGCAGCGGTTTGCCCACCGATGGTCAGCGCGACCGCCATCTCGATGGCGGCGATAGTGCCGCGTGCCGTCTTCGAATCCGGCTGGCCGGGCGTGACGGTCGCACCGGCCGCGATCGGCAGGACGGGCAGGGCATCGGCGAAGATGGCCGCGGCGCTTGCCGGGTCGGCCTCGCGCAACGGCACATCGCGCCCGAGCGTTTTCGCACGGGCGGCCAGCACGTCGGGATCGCCGAGATAGAGGAAGGGCGGCAGGTTCAGCGCCGCCCGGTTTTCCCAGGCGGCCAGCGTAATGTCGGGGCCGACCCCAGCGGGGTCGCCCTGGGTCAAGGCGAGGGGTGGCATCGTCATCTCGGATCAGTAATAGACGATGCGGGCCTTCTTGCGCAGGTCGTCGAGGTATTTTTCCTCGCGCGGATTCTTGCCGTTCTTTTCCTTGCCGAGATCTTCGGCGCGGAACACGACTTCGGCGGCGTAGTCGTCATTGACCTGACGCTTGTTGCAGATCGCCAGATATTCGACGCCGCGCTCGGTGACGCGGGTGCCGGTGGTCACGCCATTGGCCTTCTCGATCAAAGGCTTCCAGTCGGCGGGCAATTCGGGCTCGAGGACGCGGCCGAGGCTGCGGATCGAAACGTCCTTCATCGTCGCGGCGAACACCTTCGCCTGCTCGCAGCCGGGGAACTTGGCGCGCGAGGCTTCCGCCTCGGCCTTGCGCTTGCCGGTGATGCCCTTCTTGGAGGCGGGCACGACGAAGATCACCTGCTGCAGCACATATTCGGTGGTAACCGGCTTTTCCTTGCTCTGCAGCATGCGGGTTACGGCTTCCTGGTTCGACATGCCACCGCTGGAGCGGCTGTTGAGCACGCGCGGCCAGCTCATCGACACCGCGATATACGCCTTGAAATGGTCGACACCGACGCCGGCCTTTTCGATGATCTGCGTCATCTGCGGCACGGACAGCTTATTGCTGGCCGCGAAGCGGGCGAAGGCGGCATCGACGTCCTGGGTCGAAACCGACATGCCGGCGCGGGCGATTTCCTGGCGCTTGAGCGATTCCTCGACGAGTTGCTCCTTGGCCAGCTTGTTCAGATCGCCCTTCTGGCGCTGCAGACGTAGGAACGCGACGCGCCGGGCGATGTCGCCATTGGTAATGACGGCCTTATTGACCGTGATGCTGACCTGGCTGGTGGCGGCGAAGGCCGCGCGCGGCGCCGGATCTGCCACCACGGCCAGAGCCAGGGCCGCGGCGCCGAACATCAGGGCGCGCATCGGTTTGCATGCGGATATCATGAATTTTCCTCGCTTCTGCGGGTGGACAGATGCTGTCGCAGCCCCCCGAAATTTTGGCGGGACTTTACAATATACGGGGTCACATGCGCAATCCTCGCGGCAAAACAATGACCGGCGCGCCATTTTCATAGCCGAACGCAAACGGGCCCCAAGCGGGCCCGTCGCGCAATTCAGGCGGAATGGCGGATCAGTCGCCGATGCGGATGTCGCCGAGCGTGCGGAAGCTGAGCCTTGCCGCGACGGTCCAGTCGTTGGCGGCGGTGTTGGCAACGTCGCTCTTGCCGGTAAAGCCGAGCGAGAAGATCGTGCATTCGTCTTCATAGGTGAAGCCGACGCTGCGGCGGCTGACGACGTCGTTGTTCAGATCCCAGGTCAGGGAGCCGTAAACCGAGACATATTGGGTCAGCTTGACCCTGCCGGATGTCTGCAGTTCCGAGTTGACTTCCGTCGAGCCGTATTTCGGCTGCGGCTCGATATGGGTGTAGGTCAGGCTCGTCTGGAAGCGATCGTTGCCATAGCCGATGGTCGTGCCGGTGCGCATCGGCTCGAAATTGTCCTTGTCGAAGCGGCTGGTGGCGGCAAGCGACAGGCCGAAGGGCGTGGTGGCGCCGATCATGCCGACGAAGTCGGAAACATCGTCTTCCAGGCCGGAATTGGCGCCGGCATAGACGAGATCGTCGGTGGCGAACGAGTTCTTGCCGCCAAGCTGGTACGATTGGCCGAAAATGCCGTTCAGCGTATAGCCGTTGTCGAAGCTGCCGGTATAGCGCAGGCCGATATTGGCGCGCGTGCCGCCCTCGATGCGATCGAAGCCGGAGAACTTGTCACGCTCGAACAGGTTGGTGGCGTCGAAGACGAAGCTCTGCGCATCCTCGTTCGGCAGCATGCCGGCCAGAGGTTCGTCAGGGCGCATGAAGATCTGGGCGATGGGTTCGATCACATGCGTGCTGTTGCTGGTCGAGATCAGGAAGGGATAGCGCGCTTCCAGGCCAGCCGTGGCCATGCCGCGCGTATTGGCATCGCTGCCCTCGAAACCGCCGGTATAGACATAATTCGCGGGGTCGATCAGGTTCGGCGCGGTCATGTCGACGTTCATGACATCGCCGCGCAGCGCCAGGATCGGCGTCAGCAACAACCCGCCGGGGGTGACGAAGGTGCGTTTCCATTCCGCTTCCGTCGACATGCGCGCCATGCGCCCGTCGAGACCGCGGAAGCGATCGAAGCCGTCGACCGAGTAGACATCGGCGCGATTGCGATAGATGTTGGTGAAGTTCATGTCGATCGACAACTCGCCGCCGAGGACCGGCTGCGGCGCATAATAGCTGTAGTCGATGACCGGCGCGGCGATCGCCTGCTTCTCTTCATCCGCGCTCGTCAGCGACGCATCCTGGATGTCGAAGTAAAAGGCGCGCATGTCGAAGCTGTTGCGCTTGCCGAGACCGGTCAGATAGGCGGTGCTGGTGTGAACGTATTCATCGCCGTTCAACTCGTAGGTGCGCGAAAAATTGTTGTCGGTCTGCGCCATGACGTCCCAGCCGAAAGCCCAGCGCGGATTGATCTGGAAGGCGCCCTTCGACTGGATCAGGCCGCGGCTGCGCACTTCCGAATCCGAAGTGCCGGGAGAGAAGGTGTCCTCGTTCATCTGGCTGATGCCGGCGGCGCGCACCGAGAAGGTGCCGTTTTCCAGCCGCTGGCGATATTCGGCGTCGAGCAGGAAACCCTGCTTGGTATAGCCGGTGCCGCTGACCGTCAGATCCTGGCTGTTGGAAATGACGTAATAATAGGGGACTGTCAGGCCGAAGCCGAGGTTCTGGGCCTGCGACATGCGCGGGAACAGGAAACCGGATTTGCGCTTCACTGTCTGGTCCGGCACTTCCAGCACCGGAATCCAGGCGATCGGGTGGCCGAGCAGTTCGAAGCGGGCATGCTCCAGGCGAATCGTATGTTTTTCGCCGTTCTGCACCATGCGCTGGGCCTTCACCTGCCAGAAGGGTGCCCGTTCCGGGTGCTTGGCGCAGGGCAGGCAGGCGGTATAGACGCCGTTGTTCAGCACCATGTCGCGGCCGTCGATCCGCTCGGCGCTCTCGGCGGCCAGGCGCGTATTGTCGGTCGTCTCGATGCGCAGCGCATTGAGGAAGCCGTTGGCGAAATTGTCGGTGACGTCGAGCGTCTCGGCATAAAGCCGCGTGCCGTTGGGCTCGACCAGCTCGATGTTGCCGATGGCGGTCATGCGGCCGGTCTTCTGGTTGTACTCGACGCGCTGCGAGACCATCTTGTAGCCGGCATAATTGATCTGCACGCCGCCGACGGCGGAAATCCGCTCCGCATCCTTGTCGTAGACGAGTTCGTTGGCCGAGAGCATCAGCTTGGAGTCGGCCGGAATATTGGGTTCAAGCGATTGAAGACGCGACTGTGCATAGGCTGTGTAAGCCGTGGTGCTCAGATACGCACATACGGACACACCTGTCAGCAGGACAGCCGTGAGCCGCCTGATCGTTTTGCGGTTGCTTACCGCCACTAGCCATCCTCCTGATGCAGCAGAATCGTTGCCCCGAGTGCCAGCGCCACGACAACCGGAATCCAGGCCGCGATGAACGGAGGCACCACCCCGCTGCTTCCGAAAGCTTTCACAAGCACGGTCACAACATAAAGCACGAAGCCTGAAATGATTCCACCCAGAATCACCGAACGCGATTGTGCGAAACGGCTGAACTTGAGCGAAACGGTTGCAGCGATCATTGTCATCGCCACCAGAAGCAGCGGCATCGACAAGAGCGAGTGAAACTGGGTTTCGAGCGCCTTGGTTGAAACGCCGAAGGCGCGCGCAACTGAAATTTTGTTAGAAAGATCATAAAAAGCAACGGTTTCCGGCTGCGTCATCCGTTGCTGAACGAATTCCGGCTTGAGATTGGTTCGAACCTGGGCAGTGCTGTGCCGGGTTGAGATTTCGCCCGGCCGCGTCTCCGTCACGTCCTTAAGCAACCAGTAACCATCTTGCAATTTTGCCGAGCTTGCGTCCTGCCGCGAGACGATCCGGCCATCGGCGCCGAAGTGCAGAACCACGGCATCGACCAGCAGCGTTCCGTCCTCCAGGATGACCCGTCCGCCGATCACGGTATCGTCGCCGTCGCTGATCTGGCGGATCCAGGGCAGGGCTGATGCGGCGGGCGAGCCGGAGCGCGTGCGCCATTCCGCTTCGACCGCCAGCGCTTTCCGCTGGCCCCAGGCCGCAAGCGGGTTCAGCGCGAAGGTGGTGGCGAGGCCGGTGAGCAGCGCCCCGACCACGAAGGGCGACATGAACTGCCAGACGGAGGCGCCGGCGGCGCGCGTCACCACCAGTTCGTAGCGGCGGTTGAGGCTGATCAGCACCGTCATGCCGACGAACAGTGCAATAAACGGGATCGTCTGCTGCAGGATGAGCGGCAGGCGCAGCAGCGTCATCAGGAAGACGCCGAACAGGCTGTAGCCGGTCAGCCCAGACATGCGCCCCGACGTCTCGGAGAAATCGATCAGGAAGACGATCGAGGCGACGCCGATCAGGAACCAGAACATGGTCAGCAGATAGCGCTTCAGAAAATAGCGCCCGAGGGTCGAGAGGATCACGACTGGCCTCCCTTGGCGGCATCGTCCTTGCGCAGCTTGAGTGCCTGCTGCCAGGCTTCGGAGCTGAGGCGGGTCACGCTCGCGGGAATCTTCAGCTTGCGATGCGCCATCAGGAGATAGATGAGACAACCGCCAGCGATCAGCGGCACCGCATACATGATGAGAATGAAGAACGGCCGGCTTTCCGCCTGGTTGGCGCTGTAGAACGAGGCCCAGCGCAACAGGAAGCTGATGCTCAGCGCCGAGATCAGCGGATGCAGGCGCGCGTCGCGATGCGAGCGCGCATCGCCGGCGATCACCAGCGCCACGAGGCTGAACAGCAGCGGAAAGCTCCATTCCGTCAAGCGGCGATGCAACTCGGCGCGATAGGCGCCGGGATCTTCCCGCACGTTCTTGTCGTCGGGGTCGGGATTGAGCAGATAGGCCAGGCTACGGTCGCCCGGCCTCAGCGTCGTCTGGCCGCGGCTCTGCGTCAGGTCCGAAAGATCGAAGGAATAGGAGTCGAAGCGGATGATCGAGACGTTGCCGCCGGGGATTTTGCGGTGGACCTCGCCGTCATGCATGATCAGCGCCGTGCCCTCGGCATTCACCGCGCCCTCGCGCGCATAATAAATGAGATCGAAGGCCGGATCGCGCGAATCGGCGACCAGCAGGCCCTTCAGGACGCGGCCGGAATGACGCTCGGAAATCTGGATGTAGAGACCGTCCTCGACGCGGCGGAAGGTCTTTTCCTCGATGACGGAAGAAAGCAGATCCGCATAGGTCGCCGCCACCATCTCGCGGGCGGCGACGCGTACCTTCGGCTCGATCAGGTTGTCGATGGTGAAGGAAAAGAGGCTGAGCACGCCGGCCAGGATGATCACCGGCCGTATGATCGTCCAGCGCGAGGCGCCGGCCGCCTCGATGACCGTCAGCTCGGAATCGTTGTTCATCGAGGTCAGCGTCTGGCTGACGCCGATGACGGCCGCGAAAGGCAGCACGATGGGAATGATGGTCGGCAGGATCAGCGTGGCGAGCTTCATGAACGAACCGACCGACTGACCGTTGTCGGTCACCAGGTTGATTCGGTTGAGCACCTGCGTCGTCCAGATGATCGCCAGCACCGGCAGCAACGCTACCAGGAACATCTGGATCACCCGACGCATTATATAGGACTCGAGAAGCTTCATGCCTGTCTTTATATGTTTGTCCAAGCCATCCAAAGGGCGCTGTCGCGACGCCCTCTCTCTACGCGCTTCGAAAGGGAATGGCGACAGGCCCCTGGTCAAATTTCCGTCACGGCCCACGATATTTTGACGGTGTGCCAATTCGGTCATGCTCGTATGAGGCTTGCCTTGTGCCGGCATTGCCCGCAAAGATCGGGCACAATCTTGTGGCCTATCCCGGTGGAGAATCGATGTCCGTGACTTTCGACGTGAATTTTGCCCCGTCCGCAGCCCTCAACGGTGAGACGGCGATTGCCCTGAAACTGGCCGACGGCCCGGCACCGGCCGCCGCGAGCGCCGTCGATCCGGCCGGCGTTTACGCCAAGGCGGCCGAGGTCGCGGGCTTCAAGGCGAAATCCATGGGCGTGCTGGATATCATCGCGCCGCAGGGCTCGCCGGTTGACAGGCTGCTGGTCGTCGGCCTCGGAAAGGGCGCCGATCTGACCGCCCATGACTGGCTGCGCGCCGGCGGCATCGCTGCCTCCAGGCTTGGCAAGGCGACGTCGGCCGCTATCTTCCTCGATGCGCCGGGCTTGACCGTGACCGGCGAACAGGCCGCCGATTTCGCGCTTGGCCTGCATCTGCGCGGCTATGCCTTCGACGCCTACAAGACGAAAAAGAAGGACGAGGACGACAAGCCGGCCGAAAAGACCGTCAAGGTGACCATCGTCACCACCGCCGCAAGCGCCGCGACCACCGCCTATGCGGCGGCGAAGGCGGTGGCCGAGGGCGTTTGCCTGGCGCGCGATCTCGTCAACGAGCCGGCCAATGTGCTTGGCCCCGTCGAATTCGCCGCCCGCGCCAGGGCGCTCGAATCGCTCGGCGTCGAGGTCGAGATTCTCACCGAGAAGGAGATGGGCGAGTTCGGCATGGGCGCGCTGCTCGGCGTTTCGCAAGGCTCGGTGCGGCCGCCGCGACTTGCCATCATGCGCTGGAACGGTGGCAAGAACGAAAAGCCGCTCGCCTTCATCGGCAAGGGCGTGGTCTTCGATACCGGCGGCATCTCCATCAAGCCAGCCGCCGGCATGGAGGAGATGAAAGGCGACATGGGCGGCGCGGCCGCCGTCACCGGCCTGATGCATGTGCTGGCGGCGCGCAAGGCGAAAGCCAATGTCGTCGGCATCATCGGCCTTGTGGAAAATATGCCTGACGGCAATGCCCAGCGCCCCGGCGATATCGTCACCTCCATGTCCGGCCAGACCATCGAGGTGATCAACACCGATGCCGAGGGACGCCTCGTGCTCTGCGATGCGCTCTGGTATTGCAAGGAACGTTTCAAGCCGGAATTCATGGTCAATCTGGCGACGCTCACCGGCGCGATCATGGTGGCGCTCGGCAGCGTCCATGCCGGCCTGTTTTCCAATGACGATGCGCTGTCGGCACGCCTGACCGAGGCCGGGCTCGCCACCGACGAGAAGCTGTGGCGCATGCCGCTCGGAAAAGACTACGACAAGATGATCGACAGCAAGTTTGCCGACATGAAGAACACCGGCGGGCGTTATGCCGGCTCGATAACGGCGGCGCATTTCCTCAAGCGTTTCGTCGGCGATACGCCCTGGGCGCATCTCGATATCGCCGGCACGGCCATGTCCTCGCCGTCGAACGAGATCAACCAGTCCTGGGCCTCCGGTTTTGGCGTTCGGCTGCTGGATCAGCTTGTTCGTGCGCATTACGAAAGCTGATCGTGACCGAAATCCTTTTCTACCACCTGACCGAAAGCCGGCTGGAAGACGCCCTGCCGCCCCTGCTCGAGCGCAGCCTCGACCGGGGATGGCGGGTGGTGGTGCAGATGCGCGAGGCGGCGATGAAGGAAAAGCTGGACCAGCATCTCTGGACGTTTCGCGAGGATAGCTTTTTGCCGCATGGAGCCGATGACGGCCCGATGCCGGAGGAACAACCGGTGCTGCTGACCACCGGCGGCGATAATGCCAACAATGCGACGGTGCGTTTCCTCATCGAAGCCGCCGAGCCGCCGCCGCTCGACGCCTATGAGCGTGTCGTCTTCATGTTCGACGGCTACGACCAGCCGCAGCTCGAAGCCGCGCGCGCCCAGTGGAAAAGCCTGAAGGCGGAAGGGCACACGCTGACCTATTGGCAGCAGAACGCCGAGGGGCGGTGGGAGAAGAAGGCGTAGGCCATTTCCAGGAAAACGGAAACGAAAGGTCCGTTATCCGCCGCGCGCGCTGTCGTCCTTGACGTCGCCGCGCGGGAAGGCGGTCCTGAAATGCTGTTTCAGGCCAGCCAGCGCCTCCGGCGTCCAGCCTGTGACGTTGGTCACCGCTACCCAGGCATCGACATAATCCTCCGGCGCATAGACATGGCCGTGGCCCATCGGCGTCGTGGTGGCGACGGCCATGTCGAGGGCGATCTGCAGCATGGTGACGACGGGATACCAGCGCAGATCAGGCGACACATCCGGCCCGCGAGGCTGCTTCAGCCAATCCGGGCGGCGATAGAGATCGCGGTAATTGAAAAAGACGATGGGGTCGCTGGCATATTGCAGGTAGACGATCCGCATCGGTCCCCATGGCCGGTCCATGGGGACGGGGGAGCCCTGCTGGTTCAAGAAGCGCACGATGCTGCCGTCGCGGAATTGTGGCAGCCATTGCGGCGTGCCGGCATTGCGCCTGTCGGTGACCGAGCGCCAGATACGGCTTTCAAAGGGCGGGCCGCTCCACAGCGCGCCGGCGATGGGGTCGCCGATCAGAGTGAAAATCTCCGCCGAGCGTTCGGAATTCATCGCACCGAGGCTGAGTCCATGCAGGTAAAGCCTTGGCCGCTGGTCTTTCGGCAGGCTGGTCCAGTAACCGTAGATTTCCGCAAACAGCGCCTGCGCCGCTTCGGCCCCGTATTCCGGCTGGGCCAGCAGCGATAGCGGGCTGCTGAGATAGGAATATTGCAAGGCGACGCTGGCGACGTCGCCGTCGTGCAGCACCTCGACGCTGTCCATGGCGGCGGGATCGACCCAGCCTGTGCCGGTCGGCGTGATGACGATCAGGATCGAGCGCTCGAAACCGCCCTCGCGCTTCAATTCCTCCAGTGCCAGTTTTGCGCGTGCCGCTGCCGTCTCGGCGGCGCGCAGGCCGACATAGACGCGGATCGGCTCCTTCGCCGGTCGCCCGGTCAGCGCGCCGATCTGCCCCGCATCCGGTCCCGTCGCCACGAATTCGCGGCCGGCGCGGCCGAGTTCGTCCCATTTGACCAGCGAGGCGGGGCTGCCGGCCTTGCCCGGCGCCGTCGGCTGCGGCCGTTCCGGCTCGATCAGCGCGTCATAGTCCCGATAGGAGGCGTCGAGCATGGTGAAGACGCGGCGCACGACGAGATCGTTGGCCAGCGTCCAGAACACCAGCACGGCCAGCGCCACACCGACCGCATTGGCGACACGCCGCGGCAGGAAGCGGCGCACGAAAGCCCCGATCCGCCCGGCGATAAAGGCGAAGAACCGCCCGATCAGCAGCAACACGATGAAGGCCGCGAACGCGACGGCGCAAACCTTGAACGGATGCGCCGTCTCCACCTGTGCCATGCCCATCACCGCGCGGATGGAATTCTGCCAGGCCGCCGCATGCCAAAGGAAACTGAGGGCAATCGCCGCCGCCATCGCCATGATCGCCGCGTTGGTGCGCAGCCGCAGGCGCAGCGGCGGTTCGGGCAATTCGAGGTGGCGCCAGACCCAGCGAAACAGCACGCCCGCGCCATAACCGATGGCAAAACAGGCGCCAGCCAGCGCCCCTTGCGTCAGGGCGGTGCGTGGCACAAGCGTCGGCGTCAGCGCCGCCGCGAAGAACAGGGTTCCGAGCGTGATGCCGATGCCGGAGAGCGAGAAGAAATGCCTGCGGATGCTGGAAATCAGGCCGTCGAACGCATACAAGAAACTTCCTCCCGGCCCGGCTGTCCGCATGTCACGCTGCAATCATAGCGATATGCCTGCGGCAGGCCAAGGCCAGAAGGCGGTTGTCAATCGAAGAAGGAATCGACGAATTTGCGCCGGCCGAGCATGAAGGCATCGGCGACATGGGTGAGCGGCGCGAGATCGACATCCAAGGTGCCATTGGCGATGATCGCGGCGAAGCGTTTGTACAGCTCGAAATACTCCTTCTCCGGCTCGGAGAAGGTCAGGGCGCCGTCGACCGAGAGCTTTGCTCCGCCTTCGGAGAGGACCATCTGGCCGGCATCGGTGTCGGCGATGATGTCCCAGCTCTGCTTGCCGGTCTGGCGCCAGTCGAATTCGGCGTGGACCTCGAGGCCGGCCGCATCGCAGAAGCGCAGGTCTGCGGCAATCGGCGCGTCGCGGTTTTCCGGGAATTCCAGGCTCGCCTTGGTCAGGAAAATGGCGTTCGGCAGGATATGGGTGACGATCGACAGCGCATTGATGCCGGGATCGAAGATGCCGAGGCCGCCGGCCTGCCAGATCCAGTCCTGGTTCGGATGCCAGTGGCGCACGTCCTCTTTCCAGATCACCTGCATGTTGCGGATGCGGGTTCCGGCAAGGAAGGTTTTCGCGGCTTCGACGGCTGGCGCATAGCGCGAGTGCCAGCTTGCGAACAGCGACACTTTCTTCCCGGCGGCGAGGCGGACGAGATCCTGCACTTCGCTCAAGGTCGCGCCCGGCGGTTTTTCGAGGAAGACATGCTTGCCGGCATTCAGCGCCGCATGCGCCGCCTCGTAGCGGAACTGCGGCGGCATGCACAGCGACACGGCGGTGATTTCCGGCACGGCTTCCAGCATCGCCTGGATGGTGGTGAAGGCCGGCACGCCCTCGACCGTGCCATGGCGGCTTGCCGTGGCGACCAGCTCGTAATCGGCAATCTTGGCGATGGAGGGAAGATGCTGGTCGCGGACGATCTTGCCGACGCCGACGATTGCGAGCTTGATGGGGGCCATGGTCGATGCTGCTCTGTTGACGAATGGGTCTTGGTGGCGTGAGGTTGTAACAGAATGTCGCCGGCCGACAAGTCCGCCACCGGTCCAAGCGGTTCGCATCGGATCCGGCTTTATTCCGCAGAGGCGATCATCTGCTCCGGCATGCGGCTGCGCTTGTAGCGCAGCGCCACCACCTTGTAGCCCTGTGCCTTCAGCTCGTTCAGCATCGCCGGCAGCATGGTCGCGGTGCGCTTGTGGATGTCGTGCATCAGGATGATACCGCGCCCGCGCCTGTTGAGCGCCGCCATGGTGCGCTCGGCGACTTTTGCGGGACCGTCCTTGAAGTAATCCTTCGAATCGACGTCGACATCCATGATCACCTCGCCGCGGGCGGTGAGGGCCGAGCGCAGCCGGCGCGTATCGGAGAGATAGGG
Organism: Hyphomicrobiales bacterium; assembly: GCA_017305935.1. GTDB lineage: Bacteria > Pseudomonadota > Alphaproteobacteria > Rhizobiales > Rhizobiaceae > Metarhizobium. Next base: position 79,139 of record JAFKJU010000005.1, read on the forward strand.
GAAGCGGAAGAAGGCGGCGTCGGTGGCGGTCGCCTTCTGCACCGCCTTCTCGCCGCGCTGGATTTCCGAGAGTGCGCTGTCGAAGCTCATCGAGGCGAGATTGCGGTGGCGATAGGTGTGGCTTCCGATGGAATGGCCGCGCGCCACGACGCTACGGGCGATGGACGGATAGGTCTCGGCCATCTGGCCAACCATCAGGAAGGTCGCCTTGACGCCGAAGGCATCGAGCGTATCGAGCACTTTTTCCGTTTTGCCGGGCATCGGGCCGTCGTCGAAGGTCAGCACCACCTCGCGCTCGCGCAGGCGGATATCGTGCAGCGAGCCGACCGCCAGCATGCGCCCGGCCAGCGCGTTCGGATGCACGGTGCGCATCCAGGCGACGGTGTCTTCCTTCGCCGGTGCGCTGGCCGCCAGCGGCTGCTCGCCCTCCATGCCATAGGCATAGGCGGTCTTGACGGAGCCGGTATGGATGGCTTGACGGTTGGCGCAGCCGGAAAGGGCGGCAAGGCAAAGGCCTGCGGCGAGCAAGGAACGAAACGACATGAAAAATCACTCAACAAATCGATAATGCCGGGTGATTTTTGTCGATTATGGTTAACGAATCCTTTCGTCCGTCCGGCGAAAAGTTAATGTCGTCAAATAGCGGGGATCACCCCGCCATCGCATCCTCGTATTCGGTGGAAAGCTCCAGCCACTGCTCCTCGGCCTCGTTGAGCTTCGCCAGCGCGCCGGCGCGTTCCTTGGCCTTGGTCACGGCCTTGTCAGGCGATTTCTCGTAAAGGGCGGGGTCTTCAAGTTCCTTGTCCAGGGCCTGAATCAGTTTCTGCAGTTTGCCGGTCAAGGATTCGAGATCGTTGATCTTTTTCTTGAGCGGCGCCAGTGCCGAACGCCGCTCGGCGGCGAGCTTGCGCTGGTCGGCCTTGTTCTTGCTGTCCTCGATCGGCGTCTTGGCCGCCTGCTTGCCCTTGGGCGTGGCGACGATCAGGCTGCGATAGTCTTCGAGGTCGCCGTCATAGGCGGTCACCGTGCCGTCGCGCACCAGCCACAGGCGGTCGACGGTCGCCTCGATCAGGTGGCGGTCGTGCGAGATGAGGATGACGGCGCCAGGATAATCGTTCAGCGCCTGGATCAGCGCATTGCGGCTGTCGATATCGAGATGGTTGGTCGGCTCGTCGAGAATCAGCAGGTTCGGCGCTTCGAAGGCGGCCATGCCCATCAAAAGGCGTGCTTTCTCGCCGCCGGAGAGATCCTTGGCGGGCGTGTCCATCTTCTCGGTCGCCAGACCCATCTGGGCGACGCGGGCGCGCACCTTGGCCTCCGGCGCTTCCGGCATCAGCCGGCGCACGTGCTCGACGGCACTGTCCTTCGGCACGAGATCGTCGAGCTGATGCTGGGCGAAGAAGCCGATGGAGAGGTTCGGCGCGGTCTTGATCTCGCCGGATTGGGCCTGCAGCCGGCCGGAGATAAATTTCGCGAAGGTCGACTTGCCGTTGCCGTTGGAGCCGAGGAGGGCGATGCGGTCGTCATTGTCGATACGCAGGTTGATGCGCGACAGGATCGGCTTGCCGGGCTCGTAGCCGACCGACCCGCCCTGGATGGCGATAATGGGCGAGGCGGGCTGTTTTTCCGGTTCGGGGAAAGAGAAGCCCTGCACATGATCCTCGATGACCGCCGCGACCGTGCCCATGCGCTCCAGCGCCTTGATGCGGCTCTGGGCCTGGCGGGCCTTGGTCGCCTTGGCGCGGAAGCGGTCGATGAAGCTCTGCAGATGCTTGCGGGCCGCGTCGTTCTTGGCTTTCGCCTTCATCTGCAATTCGTCGGCTTCCGCCTTCTGGCGCTCGAACTGGTCGTAGGAGCCGCGATAGAAGGTCAGCTTCTTCTGGTCGAGATGGACGATGGCGTTGACGGCGGTGTTGAGCAGGTCGCGGTCGTGGCTGATGATGATGACCGTATGCGGATAGCGGCGGATGTAATCCTCCAGCCACAGCGTGCCCTCAAGGTCGAGATAGTTGGTCGGCTCGTCGAGCAGCAGCAGATCCGGCTCGGAAAACAGGACGGCCGCCAGCGCCACGCGCATCCGCCAGCCACCGGAAAAGCTCGATGCCGGGCGCAGTTGCGCCTCGTGGTCGAAGCCGAGGCCCGAGAGGATGCTGGCGGCGCGGGCTTCGGCAGAATGCGCCTGGATGTCGGCGAGACGCGTCTGTATCTCGGCGATGCGGTGCGGATCCGTGGCAGTCGCGGCTTCCGCCATCAACGCCTCGCGCTCCTTGTCGGCCTTCAGCACGATCTCGATCAGCGGATCCTCGGTGCCCGGCGCTTCCTGCGCCACCTGGCCGATGCGCGTATTGCGCGGCAGCGAGACGGAACCGCTTTCGCTTTCCATGTCGCCGGTGATGATGCGAAACAGGGTGGATTTGCCGGCACCGTTGCGCCCCACCAGACCCGCCTTCGTGCCTTCGGGCAGGGAGAGGTTGGCGTTTTCGATAAGCAGCCGGCCGGCGATGCGCGCCGAAAGATTGGTGAGCGTGATCATGCCCGGCGTTTTGGCCGAATCCGGCGGCGAAGGCAAGAGAGAGGCGCTCTGGCGTCATTCCGGCGGAAGTCTTAGCCCAGGGAAACCTTGATCGGCTGGCGCGTATCGGCTTTTGCGGCGGCAAGGGCCGCCTGCGCCCTTGCCTGCAACTCGACCGCGCTTGCGACGTGGCCGGTGAGGACAATGCCGATGGACACGGTGAGGTGATCGCGTTCGCCGGGCTCCGACGTTGCGAAGGCCAGTTGTTCGGCGATGCCGGCGCGCAGCCGCCCGGCGATGATCACGGCATCCGGCTGGTCGATATCGTCGAACAGGAAGGCGAAATCGTCACCGGCGATACGGGCGACGAAATCGCTCTTCTTGATCGATTTGCGCAGATAGGTCGCGAGACGTTTCAACAACCGGTCGCCGGCGCGCTCGCCGAACGTCTGGTTGATGCGACTGAAATCGTCGATGTCGATCAGCAGCAGCGCGCCGCGCGGCGGTGTCGCTTCCGGCCGGTACATGTCCTCCAGCCTGCGCAGGAAAGCGAGGCGGTTGGGAAGATGGGTCAGCTTGTCCTGAAGCGCGGCGGCATCGAGGGCGTCGAGGCCGCGATCGATCCGCTCCAGGCGGATCACCCCTTGGTTGAGCGCCTGGCCGATGGCGGTTTCGGCCACGATCAGTTCGGCAAGGCCGGCTTGCAACGCATCGACGGCCCGAAGGCTGTCGGCCAGGCTGGTGCCGGGGGCGGCGAGCGCCCGCGTGGTAGCCTCCAGCGAGCGGGAGAAGGCCTGTTTGCCGGTGATGCCGAGCGCAAGCTGTTCCTTCAGCCCGCCCAACAGGCGCGCGGCTTCCGACTGGCAACGGCTGGCGGCAAGGCCGCAATGGCCGGCAAGGCGATAATGCAGGCCGAGATCGTCCAGATCCGCCTGGCGAGGCCGGGGTCCAAGGGCCGCGAAATCGCGTTGCAGATCGGCATTGCCGCCCCTCAGCATCTCGTGCAGCAATTCGTAATTGCGCGGCAGCGGCTCGATCTCGAGCTTCGCCATGGCCTCGGCGATGGTAAGCATCGTTTCCGGCAGGTTGGATTGGCCGTTCGGTTTCGCCACCGCCAGAGCCATCGTCTGAAATTGTCGCACGCGCCCCTCGCTTCCCCGCGCATTCTTGTCCGCGGCTGCGTAAACCCATAGGCGCGCTACCATTTAACGCGCGTTGAAAACCACGGCTTGTCCGGGCTTTCTTGACGTTTGCGGTTAATGGGCGATTGCCGGCCCCATCCAGCGGCTGCCCTCGGAGCGCAGGAAATAGATGAGGTCGAGCGTGACGCTCGGCTTGCCAAGTCCGGTCAGAATCGTGTGGCACTGGCCGCGATGGTGGGTCTGGTGGTTGAAGAAATGCGCCAGCGCCGGGCCGAGCGGATGGGTGATCGGCTGCGGGTTGGTGAGCGGCGTATAGGAAATGATCCGCCCGAAATCGGCTTCGGCAAGCGTATCGATCCAGGAGGCGATGCGGGCATCCTCCAACCGCCGCGCTTCGCGCAGGCCGGCGAGATCCTCATGCAGGACCTGGTCGAGGGTCGATACCGGCTCGCCATGGCCGGTGAAGCGCTGCATCCAGACGCGGTCCGCGACAAGAAGATGGTTCAGCGTGCCATGCAGCGAGCCGAAGAAGGCGCCCTTGTGCGCCCGGTAATCCGCTTCCGAAAGCTCGGCCGCTGCCGTGTAGATGCGTTCGTTGGCCCAGCGATTGTAGTCCGCAAACATGCGATAGTGGTCGATCATGGCCTTGCCCTCCGATGCTGTCTCCATCTTACGCCGTCGATGCGTCAAACGGCATGATGGAAATCATGAAATTTCCTGATTTGATTCCGCCCGCATTCGCGGCTTTGATGCAACACATTCAAGGAGAACGCCATGACTATCATTCTGCATTCGCTGTGCGGCACGGATACGAAGCGCCCCTTTTCGCCGCATTGCTGGAAGGCGGTGATGGCGCTGTCGCACAAAGGGCTGGATTTCGTCGAGCGGCCGGTGCCGTTCACCGAAATTCCGGCGCTGGAAAACGGATTCTCCCGCACCGTGCCGATCCTCAACGACAACGGCCACCTGGTCAGTGACAGCTTTGCCATCGCGCTCTATCTGGAGGACACCTATCCGGATCGTCCCTCGCTGTTCAAGGGTGAGGGCGGCAAGGCGATGGCGCGTTTCGTCGAAGGCTATACCCAGACCGTATTGCAGGCGGCGCTGATGCCGATCATCGTGATGAGCATTCACGATATCCTGCCCGAGAAGGACAAGGCCTATTTCCGGGAAAGCCGCGAGGCGCGGCTGGGCAGACCGCTGGAGGAGGTGGTCGCCACCCGCGCCGAGGCGGAGAAGGCGGCGTTTCCGGGCAAGCTGGAGCCGCTGCGCCATATGCTGAAATTCCAGCCTTATCTCGGTGGCGACAGCCCGCTGTTTGCCGATTACATCCTCTTTGGCGCGCTGCAATGGGCGCGGGTGACGAGCGGCAGCCTGCCGCTCAGTGCCGACGATCCGGCGATGGAGTGGTTCGGTCGTTGCCTCGATCTTTTCGAAGGGCGCGGTCGGCATGTGACAGCGGCGTGAAACTTTAAGCATTTCCAGGAAAAGCGCGAAGCGGTTTTCCGTCCGGAAATGCGCAAAAACAAACAACTAGAGCGCTTTTGCGATTTGAAGAAACGCAGAAGCGTTCTGGCTCCCGCTTGTTTTCGGGCGGTGAGGCGGGTAAACACCGCCCACTTTCCCCGATTTTCAAGAGGACATGAACATGGCGATTGAACGCACGTTTTCGATGATCAAGCCGGACGCCACCAAGCGCAACCTGACCGGCGCCATCACCAAGATGCTTGAAGAAGCCGGCCTGTCGGTCGTCGCTTCCAAGCGCGTCTGGATGAGCAAGCGCGAAGCCGAAGGCTTCTACGCCGTTCACAAGGAGCGTCCCTTCTTCGGCGAACTCGTCGAGACCATGACCTCCGGCCCGACCGTCGTCCAGGTTCTCGAAGGCGAAAACGCCATCCTGAAGAACCGCGAAATCATGGGCGCCACCAACCCGGCCCAGGCCGCCGACGGCACCATCCGCAAGACGCACGCCCTGTCGATCGGCGAAAATTCCGTTCACGGCTCGGACGCCCCGGAAACCGCTGCCCAGGAAATCAAGTACTGGTTCTCCGATACCGAAATCGTCGGCTGATTGCTGGCATCTACCTCTCCTTCCGTCATGCTCGGGCTTGTCCCGAGCATCTAACCACGGAAAATATACTGTCAGGTTCAACTATTTGGCAGGCGTGAGCAGATCCTTGGGACAAGCCCGAGGATGACGAAAATTAACGGGCAGGGTGGATTGGAAATTGAGCCGGGGCGCAACCGCCCCGGCTTTTTCATGCCGGGCAGCTGGTTTCCGGCGAATAGTCGGTAGTGCCGTCCGGTTTCTGCAGGTCCGGGTTTTTCGTATAGGCCGGGCCGACGACCAGTGGCTTGGCCGGCAGGATCGTCTGGTCTATATCGGAGACCACGGTCGTTTCCAGCGATTGCAGCAGCTTGTGGTCGGCATCGAGGATGCGGATCTTGACGCCGTAGCGCTTGTCCTTGACCACGCAATGCACCGGCGGGCTTTCCAGCACGATCTTCTCCCAGAAGGGATAGATTTTCGAGACCTCGACAATCGGCGCGCCGCCGGCCGGGTTTTCGTATTCGGTCTCGACGCTGCCGTTTTCCGGCAGCGGCGCCTTGCGCGCCAGCGTCAGCATATAGGTGGCGGTGGCGATGCGGTAATTGAAGACGAACATCTTTCCCGAGATTTCAGTGATGCCGTCCTTGGCCTCTCGCTGGCAGGCGCCAAGCGCCAGCGCCGATGCCAAAAGAGTTGCTGTGAGCAAAAGACGTTTCATGCATCGGCTCCTTTCGTCCTGCGCCGGTAATGGCGGCTGGCCTTGACGCGATTGCCGCAGACGGCCATGTCGCACCAGGCGCGGCTCTTGTTCTTGCTGCGATCCAGGAACAGCCAGCCGCAATTGCCGCAGATCTTCATGCGCCCGTCATCGGGTAGCGCCGCGAGCCGCAGCGCCGAACGCGCCGTCTGCGCCCCAAGATCGTCCTCGGATGCTGCGCCCCGCAGGCAGGTTGCTGCCGAAGTCAGCAGGTCGGCCAGCAAGGCGCGGCTGTCATCTCCCTCGACCCGGGCGCGAAAATAGCGGTCGATGGCCTCGCGCAATGCCAGGAAATCCGCTTCTTCCGCATGGCCCGGCGGCGTCATCGCCGCCGGCAATCCCGGTTCGCCGCTGAGCCGCGCTGCCGCCTGCGGAAAGGCATGCAATTGATCGCGCAGGGCAAAACGGTCGATGCGCCGCGCCGGGTCGAAGCGCAGCACGACGCTGTTGGCGACATCCAGCGCCAATGCGCCACCGGAAAATCGATGCGGGGTCCAGGCAAAACTCATGGGCAAATTATAACTGGCAAAATGAATTTTACCAGTTATTCTTGAGGCGAGAAGGACGCCGTTTCATGCTCTATCTGTCGCAACAGATCGCCAATGCCTTGCCGCTGGCGGCGCTTTATGCGCTGCTGGCCTTCGGTTATGCGATCGCCTTTGCGGTGACGAAGCGGGCGGACCTGACCTATGGCGCGCTGTTTGCCTTTTCCGGGCAGATGTATGTGCTGTTCGTCGATGTCGGCTGGAACCGGCTGTGGCTGGTGCTGCCGGCGGCGCTGGCGCTTGGCATGGCGGCGGCGCTCGCCTATAGCGCGCTTGCCGCCGCCGTCATCGGACGCGAGGTCATGGCGCGGCTGGCCTTTTCGACGCCGAACACCGTGATCGTCGCCGGCCTTGGTTGCCTGATCGTGCTGATGGAAACGGCGCGGCTGGCTTCGGACACCCGCAGCCTGTGGCTGCCGCCCTTCCTCAATCGGACGGTGGCGCTTTGGCATGTCGGCGGCGTGCCGGTGACGCTGACAGCGATCCAACTCGTCAATGTCGCCGTGATGATCGGCCTGATCGCGCTGGGTTCGCTGGGGCTGACGCGTACGCGCGCCGGGCGTGTCTGGCGGGCTGTGTCGGACGATGCGCGCGCGGCGGAATTCTGCGGCGTCGATGCCAAAGGCGTCTTCCTCGCCGCCTATCTCGCGGCGGCGATGATCGCAGCGGTCGCCGGCCTGATGGCGACCTCCTATTACGGCACCATGGATTTCGGCGCCGGCCTGATCTTCAGCCTCAAGGTGGTGATGATCGCCTCGATCGGCGGCGTCAGCGATCCCCTGCGCTCGGCGCTGGGGGCGGCGTTGCTGGGACTGACAGAAACCGTCTGGAGTTCCTTCGCGCCGATCGTCTGGCGCGATCTCTTCCTGTTTTCGCTGCTGGTGGTGATCGTGGTCATGACCCGGCGGGAGAAGGTCGTTCCCTAATCAATTTTTCCACTTGTCGCGGGCCGCGTCGTCGGCGTCGCGGGCGGCGATCCAGTCGCCGGCCTGGCCGCTGGCCCCGTGTTCCTTCTTCCAGAAGGGGGCGGCGGTCTTCAGAAAATCCATCATGAAATTGGCGCCGTCGAAGGCGGCCTGGCGGTGGGAGGCGGCGGCGATGACCAGCACGATGTTTTCGCCGACATTGATGCGGCCATGGCGATGGATGGCGGTGATGCCCTCAAGGGAAAAACGCTCGACGGCGGCTTGCGCGATGCGGGTCATCTCCACCTCGGCCATGCCGGGATAATGCTCAAGCTCCAGCGCTTCCAGCCGCCCGCCTTCGTCGCGGCAAAGGCCGGTGAAGGTGACGACCGCGCCGATTTCGCCGCGCCCTCCGGTCATCCGGTCGATCTCGCTCTGGAGATCGAAATCTTCCGCCTGCACACGGATGGTGACCGGGGCGGTCATCGGCGTCAGCCGCCGGTCATCGGCGGGAACAGGCCGATCTCGCGGGCGCCGGCGATCGGTTCGTCATGCTCGACATGTTCCTGGTCGATGGCGACGCGGATGACCTCGGGAAACTGCAGCGCCGCCTCGTATTCCTCGCCGAGCGAGGTGAGGTGGGTCAGCAGGTCGGAGACGGTGCGCACGCTGGCGGGCAGGACGATGTCCTCCTCGGCCTTGCCGATCCGCTCCCGCACCCAGGCGAAATAGACGAGCCGCGTCATCTCATTCCTCGTCGATGATGTGCTTGGCGCCGGCGCGGAAATAGTCGTAGCCGGTATACATGGTCAGCAGCGCCGCGATCCACAGCAGGCCGATGCCTATCTCGGTGGTGTAGGGCAGAACCTTGTCGCCGGCGGGGCCGGCCAGCAGGAAGGCGATGGCGACCATCTGCACCGTCGTCTTCCACTTGGCGATGCGCGTCACCGGCACGCTGACCTTCAACTCGGCCAAGTATTCGCGCAGGCCCGAAACGAGGATCTCGCGGCATAGGATGATGATCGCCGCCCAGAGCGACCAGCCGGCGATGGTGCCGTCGGCGGCGACCAGCAGCAGGATGGAGGCGATCAGCAGCTTGTCGGCGATCGGATCGAGCATGCGCCCGATATTCGACGTCTGGTTCCAGATGCGCGCCAGATAGCCGTCGAAGAAATCCGTCACCGAGGCGATGACGAAGATCCAGACGGCGGCCCAACGGGCGAAATCGGAGCTTTGCAGGCGGCCTTCCACAAAGAAGCAGACCACGATGAGCGGCACACAGAGAATGCGCCCATAGGTGAGAATGTTCGGGATGTTGTACGCACGCGAAGCCATGTCGTCCTGCCTTTGAATTCCTGCCGGTAATTGACGGTCTCGGATCGAGCCCGTCAATTGTCAAACCTCGCAATCCACGCCGTTTGTGCGCATTTTGCGGCAAATCCGATCACTTTCCCGTATCGCGTGAAAAGGTCCGTGCGATACGTTAAGAAGAGGGCGCAATGCCTTCAATCGATTCCCGTTTGCGCCTAAAGCGCGTCGCGATCTTTCAGATGCGCTCCTTGCGCTTTAGGGTCTTTTTTTCGCATGTCGTTCTCGCAAAACCGCTGCACACTTTTGCGCGACATGCGTCAGGCCGTATCATGGAAATGGTCGTAGACCAGTTTCGCCACCGCCTCGGAAATGCCTTCCACCGCCATCAGGTCGGAAATCCCGGCGCGCGACACCGCCTTGGCGGTGCCGAAATGCTGCAGCAGCGCCCGCTTGCGGGTCGGCCCGATGCCGCTGATCTCGTCCAGCGGGTTCTTCACCATTTCCTTCTTGCGCCGCGCCCGGTGCGAGCCGATGGCAAAGCGGTGCGCCTCGTCGCGCATGCGCTGGATGAAATACAGCACGGGATCGCGCGGCGGCAGGGTGAAGCCATCGCGGCCGGGCGGGAAGAAGCGCTCGCGCCCGGCCTCGCGGTCGGCGCCTTTGGCGACGCCGATGGCGACGACGCTGTCGGTGATGCCAAGCTCGGCGAGGATGGCGCGCACCGCCGTCATCTGCCCCTGGCCGCCGTCGATGAGGATGACGTCCGGCCAAGCGGGGAAGGGCGCATCGGCCAGATCTTCCGGGGCGACCGGCGCCGAGCGATCCGGAATGCCTTCCTCCTTGATCAGCCGGCTGAAGCGGCGGGTCATCACCTCGCGCATCATGCCGAAATCGTCGCCGGGGGTGATGTCGGTCGATTTGATGTTGAATTTTCGATACTGGTTCTTCACGAAGCCTTCCGGCCCCGCCACCACCATGCCGCCGACCGCGTTTGTGCCCATGATATGCGAGTTGTCGTAGATCTCGATGCGGCGCGGCGTAAAGGGCAGGGCGAAGGTTTCGGCAAAACCCTGAAGCAGCCGCGCCTGCGACGAGGTTTCGGCCAGCTTGCGACCATGCGCCTCGCGGGCATTGGCGAGCACATGGTCGACCACGTCCTTCTTGTCACCGCGCTGCGGCACCAGCACCTGAACCTTGTGGCCGGCCTTCTCGGTGAAGGCGGCGGTCAGCAGTTCCAATTCCTCGACCGTCTCGGACAGGAGAATATGGCGCGGCACCGGCTTGTCGTCATAAAACTGCGCCAGGAAGGCGCTCAACACCTCGGCGCTGGAGAGCGACGGATCGGCTCTGGGGAAATAGGCGCGGTTGCCCCAGTTCTGCCCGGTGCGGAAGAAGAACACCTGGATGCAGGAGATGCCGCCCTCGTGATGGATGGCGAAGACATCCGCCTCCTCGACGCTGGCCGGATTGATGCCCTGGTGGCTCTGCACATGCGAGAGCGCCGCCAGGCGGTCGCGATAGATGGCGGCGCGTTCGAAATCCAGTTCCTCGGCAGCCTGGCCCATCGCGCTCGCCATGGCCGCCTTGACGTTCTGGCTCTTGCCGGAGAGGAAATCCTTGGCCTCGGTCACCAGTTCGGCATAGGCGGCGTCGCTGACCTCATGGGTGCAGGGCCCGGAACAGCGCTTGATCTGGTAGAGCAGACAGGGCCGGGTGCGGGTCTCGAAGGCGCTGTCGGTACAGGTGCGGATGAGAAAAGCGCGCTGCAGCGAATTGATGGTGCGCCCCACGGCGCTGGCGGAGGCGAAGGGGCCGAAATAATCGCCCTTGCGCGCGCGCGCGCCGCGATGCTTGAAGATGGCGGGCGCCCGGTGGTCGCCGGTGATCAGGATATAGGGAAACGACTTGTCGTCGCGCAACAGCACGTTGAAGCGCGGTCGCAACCGCTTGATGAGGTTGGCCTCGAGCAGCAGCGCCTCGACCTCGGTGCGGGTGGTGACGAATTCCATGTTCGCCGTCTCGCGCACCATGCGGGCGATGCGATTGGAATGCACGCGCCCCTGCGCGTAGTTGCCGACGCGCTTCTTCAGGCTGCGGGCCTTGCCGACATACAGCACGTCGCCCGCCTCGTTGAACATGCGGTAGACGCCGGGACTGTTGGGCAGGCGCTTGACGAATTCGCCGATCAACTCCTGGCCCTTGAGGCCGGTCTCGTTCTTCCAGCCTTCGTTCCAGTCGATGGCGGAGGGCAAATCGCGGCCGGCATCGCCGCCGCCCTCTACGATCTCGTCTTCGTCGTCCTCGTTTTCATCGTAAAGGACGCCGCCTTCCGGCAGCTTCTGTCCGTTCATTCGGCTATCTCCGCGACATCGGGCGTTTGCCAGGCGAGATGCTGGCCGCCGTCGAGCGCGATCATCTGCCCTGTAATCGACGGCGTGTCGAACAGAAAGCGGATCGTCCTCCCGAATTCGGCGGGTTGCGGCCCGGCCTTCAGAATCAGCCCGTCAATCTGGGCCTGAAAATCGGCCATTGTTTGCCGCGGGCTCGGCATCGACGGGCCGGGGCCGATGGCATTGACGCGGATGCGCGGGGCAAGGCTCTGCGCCATGGTCTGCGTCGCCGTCCACAATGCCGATTTCGACAATGTATAGGAATAGAACCGCGGATTGAGCGCCATCACCCGCTGGTCCACGATATTGACGATCAGGCCGCCAGCGTCCACAGGCAACTGCCGGGCGAATTCCGCCGCCAGAAGCGAGGGTGCGCGCAGATGCAGTGAAAAATGCGCATCCCAGATTTCGGCGTCGAAGACGTCGACCGAATCATGGCGAAAGACGGATGCGTTGTTGACGAGAAGGCCCAGTGGTCCGAAGGCGGCATTGACCTCGCCGATCAGGGCGGTTGTTTGCGCCGTTTCGCGAAGATCAGCCTTAAAGGCTTGTGCGACATGACCTTTTTTCCGCAGGGTCGCGGCAAGATCTTCCGCATCGCCAAGTGACGTATTGGCATGGATAGCCACGGCGAAGCCTTGCTCGGCCAGATCCTCGGCAATTGCCCGGCCAATTCTTTTCGCTGCGCCGGTCACGAGCGCCGTCTTTTTCGATTGATACTTCAAGACAGTCCTTATCTGCGATCCACAATCCGCCGTTACCATATAGGTCCACCAGCGTCGGGGTTAAATAGTCAGGTTTTAAACGATTCCATTTTTTTCTTCTTAAGTATTAGTTGTTTTTTAACCATGTATATTCGAAATTAAGTTCAGTAACCATTCGTTATGGTTAATAAATGTCCTGTTGCCATTAAGCAACGTCAAAAATACGGCGCGGTTTTGCCACAATGATTTCACATTTTGGCTCTTCCAATTCCTCAATTACAGATCAATTTCTCCTCAACCGGGCAGGGAAAAATTAGCATTTCCGTTCCGCAACCCCGGTCGAAACCGGCGCGGAACGGCTGAAAGGAGAAAGACATGCGTACCCTCATCAAGACTCTCATCGCCACCTCCATGGCTTCCACCGCGCTGCTTGGCTTCAGCGTCGCCCAGGCTGCCGACGCCGTCGACCAGATCCCGGAAGCGCCTGCTGCCGTCGAAATGGCCCAGCCGGCCGGCGACTGGTCGGGCGCCTACCTCGGTGGCGCCGGCACCTACAATTTCGGCCGTTTCAACAAGGGCGATTATGACGCACGTCAGCTCGGCGGCCAGGTTTATGGCGGCTACAACATGCAGAACGGCCAGATCGTCTACGGCGCCGAAGCCGACATCGGCTATTCCGGCAATGACGACGTCAACAACGGCATCCGCAGCAAGCAGGGCGTCAACGGCTCGATCCGTGGCCGTGTCGGCTACGATCTGAACCCGGTCCTGGTTTACGGCACCGCCGGTGTCGCCGTCCAGCAGAGCAAGGCATCCGACGCCACCTCGTCCGACAAGCGCACCGCTGCCGGTCTGACCGTCGGCGCCGGCGTCGAAACCCTGGTGACCAACAACATCACCGCACGCGCCGAATATCGCTACACCGACTATCAGGACAAGGACTTCTCGCTGAACAGCGGCCTCGCAAACCGCGACTACAACGAGCATTCCGTCAAGGTCGGTCTCGGCGTCAAGTTCTGATCCGCGCCAAGTCTAAGCCTTACGAAAAAGCCGGGGTTCGCGCCCCGGCTTTTTTGCGTTCGGGAAGTCTGAAAGCCAATCAGGCGGCGCGCGGCGCCAGCTTGCCATAGGCGTTGAAAGCCTTGGCGAAGCGTTTCGGCCAGGCGGCGAGCTTCGGATGATCGGCCTCCCAGAGGCCTTCGAAACGCAGCGCGAGATAGCCGCTCATCGCCGCCAGTGCGAAAATGCCGCCATGCAGGGATTTTTCCGGGTCGGGGAGGTCGGCTTCGAGATAGGCGAGGCCGCGGGACACCTTGTCCCACTGGCGGTCGATCCAGGGCTGGTAGACCATCTCGGCGGGGCGGAAGCGCCGCTCGTAGACAATCGACAGCAGGCTGTCGGTGATGCCGTCGCACAGGGCTTCCAGCACATGCGCCTGCGTGCCGGCTTCGCCCTTGGGATAGAGCTTCTTGCCCGATTCGCGGTGCAGGAACAGCATGATCGCCCGGCTGTCGAAAACGGCGCCGCCATCCTTGCGGATCAGCACGGGAATCTTGCCGAGCGGATTGGGGCCGGTCAGTTCCGGCGGCGCAGCGTTTGTGTCGACCACCTGTTCCTCCAACGCGATGCCGAGATGGCGCGCGGCCATCCGCACCTTGGCGGAATAGGGCGAGGCGGGGGCGTAGAGCAGTTTCATGGATGTTCCTCCTCGATCAGGGAGCGGCGGGCAGGACGAGGCGATCGCGGCGGCAGACACGGCGGTTATCGCCGCTGCATTCGCGATAGCTCAGATCCTTGTTCAGGCAGATGCGGATTTCGTCGAGTTTGGAGCCGTCGCAGGTGACGTCGATGGCGGACGCGGTGAGCCCGGGATTGGCAGCGGTCAGTTGCGAGACGATCCGGTCGGTGCTCAGCGTCTTCTGCTGGTTGGCATTGGACAGGTCGGACGGCAGTTTGAGCTGGTTCCAGGCGGCGCGCAGCTTTGCAAAATAGTCGCGCTGCGACAGGTTCGAGCAGGTGCCATGCTTGCGCCATTGATGGCCGACGAGGCCGACGCTCGGCAAGAGATCGAGCTGGCGGCGGGCGAGATCGTCAGGCACTCGCTCCGGCTCGCTGCTGCCGCAGAATTGCGGATAGCCGTCGACGAATTGCGGCCAGAAGCCGTGGACGACCAGCGACAGGTCGCGATTGGACCCGCATTGCTGGCGATTACCCGCGCCCTCGTCGCTCTGGCAATAGCTCGGCGACCAGGAGAGCGACAGCACGTAATAATCGAAACCCCGCTCCGTCGCCGGCAGGGATGTCTTCTGCACCGGTTTTTCCGCTGGTCGCGCGGGTTTCGGCTGGGCGGTCGGCACCGGCTGCGGCGCCGGCTGCTGTTGCGTCGCCGGCGGCGGGGTAGGGCGATTGCCGCCCTTTTCGCCGAGCCCGAACCACAGGGAGAGCGCCGCCATCAGCGCGAATGCGAGAAAACCGGTATAGCGGCGCATCCGGGGCCTGTCCTATTCCTCGCCGCGCAGCCAGAAGGCGCGCTGCGAGGCGTAACGATCTTGCGCCAGCTTTTCCTTCAGCACCGGCAGCAGCGCGTGCAACTCGTCCTTCAGCACATAGGGCGGGTTGACGATAACAAGGCCGGAGCCGTTGAGGCCGGCGGTCTCGCGGTCGCTCCTCACCGTCAGCTCGGCGCAGAGCATCTTCGGGATCTCCAAATCCTTCAACGCTTCATGGAAATCGGCGATCGGCGCGCCCTTCTTCATCGGATACCACAGGCAATAGGTGCCGCCGGAAAAGCGGCGATAGGCGCGGGCGAGGCCATCGACCATGCGCTCATATTCGTTGGCCGCCTCGAAGGGCGGATCGACCAGCACGATGCCGCGCTTTTCCTTGGGCGGCAGATGCGCGCCGAGCGCGAGCCAGCCATCGAGATGGGTGACGCGCACCTGGTAATCGCCTTCGAACAGCCGTTGCAGCACGCCGCAATCGTCCGGGTGCAGTTCCATGGCCGACAACCGGTCCTGCGGGCGAAACAGCATGCGGGCCAGCTTCGGCGAGCCGGGATAGCGGCGCACGCCGCCCTCCGGGTTCAGTTCCCTCACCGCATTGAGATAGGGCGCGAGCAATTCGGCCGCAGGCTCCGGCAGATCCGCATCGATCAGCTTGCCGATGCCCTCCTGCCATTCGCCGGTTTTTTGGGCCTCTTCCGAGCCGAGATCGTAGAGCCCGATGCCCGCATGGGTGTCGAGCAGGCGGAAGGCGGCGTCCTTGTTCTGCGCGTAGCGGACGAGGCGCGCCAGCACCGTATGCTTGAGAACGTCGGCGAAATTGCCCGCGTGGTAGATATGCCGATAGTTCATGGGGGGACCGCGATCACGTTTTGGAGCTTTTGAGATTATGCCGTTTGGCATATAGAAATGCCATGAACATTGCGACCCCCATTTCCGCCAAATCCCGCATCGGTCATTCGGCCTGTCCGCACGACTGTCCGTCCACATGCGCCCTCGATATCGATATCGACGCCGCGGGACGCCTCGGCCGGGTGCGCGGCAGCGATGCCAATTCCTACACGGCCGGCGTCATCTGCGCCAAGGTGGCCCGCTATGCCGAGCGCGTCTACCATCCCGACCGGCTTCTGGCGCCGAAGCGCCGCAAGGGCGAAAAGGGCGGCGGTTCCTGGCAGGAGATCGGCTGGGACGACGCGCTGGACGAGATCGCCGAAGCCTTCCTCAAGGCGGAAGCGGCGCATGGCAGCGAGGCGATCTGGCCCTATTTCTACGCCGGCACGATGGGGCTGGTGCAGCGCGACAGCATCGAGCGGCTGCGGCATGTGAAGAAATATTCCGGCTTCTTCGACACGATCTGCGTCAACATGGCCTGGACCGGCTACATGATGGGCACCGGCGCGCTGCGCGGGCCGGATCCGCGCGAGATGGCGGTGTCGGACTGTGTCGTCATCTGGGGCACCAATGCGGTCGTCACCCAGGTCAATGTCATGACCCATGCGATCAAGGCCCGCAAGGAGCGCGGGGCGAAGATCGTCGTCATCGACGTCTACGACAATGCGACGATGAAACAGGCCGATCTCGGGCTGGTGGTGCGGCCGGGCACGGATGCCGCACTTGCTTGCGCCGTCATGCATGTCGCCTTCCGCGACGGTTATGCCGACCGCGCCTACATGGCCCGTTTCGCCGACGATCCCGAGGGATTTGAGGCGCATCTGCAGACGCGCACGCCGGAATGGGCATCCGCCATCACCGGCCTGACGGTCGAGGAAATCGAGGCCTTCGCCCGCCTCGTCGGCCAGACGAAAAAGACCTTTTTCCGGCTCGGCTACGGGTTTACCCGCCAGCGCAACGGCTCGGTGGCGATGCATGCTGCCGCCTCCATCGCCACCGTGCTCGGCTCATGGCAATATGAAGGCGGCGGCGCCTTCCATTCCAACAGCGGCGTCTTCGCCATGGACAAGTCCGAGCTGATGGGGACCGCCTTCATCGACCCGGATATCCGCGTGCTCGACCAGTCGCAGATCGGCCGCATCCTCACCGGCGACCGCGAGGCCCTGCGCGGACGTGGGCCGGTCACGGCGATGCTGATCCAGAACACGAACCCGATGACGGTGATGCCGGAGCAGCGCCGGGTGCGGCAGGGTTTTGCCCGCGACGACCTGTTCGTGGCGGTGCATGAGCATTTCATGACCGACACCGCCGACATGGCCGATATCGTGCTGCCGGCCACCATGTTCGTCGAGCATGACGACATCTATCGCGGCGGCGGCCAGAGCCATATCCTGCTCGGGCCGAAAGTGATCGAGCCGCCGGAAACCGTGCGCACCAATCTCTTCGTCATCGAGGAACTGGCCAAGCGCCTCGGCGTCGCCGACCGTCCCGGCTTCGGCCTGACGGAGCGCGAGGCCATCGACCGGATGATGGCGAAAAGCGGCCGTCCCGGCTTCGATTACCTGCTGGAACACAAATGGATCGACGCCGCCCCCGATTTCGATGAGGCACATTACCTCAACGGCTTCGGTTTCGCCGACGGAAAATTCCGCTTCAAGCCGGACTGGACCGGCACGCCGGCCCTGACGCGCCCGCCGGAATCGCTGGGCGCGCTCGGGCCGCATCAGGCCCTGCCGGTCTTCCCCGATCATGTCGAGCTGATCGAGACGGCGGATGCCGAACATCCCTTCCGCCTCGCCACCTCGCCGGCGCGCAATTTTCTGAATTCGAGCTTTACGGAGACAAAAACCTCGCTGCAGAAGGAAAACCGCCCCGAGGTCATGGTCAATCCGAGGGATGCGGAAGCCGCCGGCATTGCCGGCGGCGAGATCGTCGTGCTCGGCAATTCCCGCGGCAGCGTGCGCCTGCATGCGAAGGTGACGGAAACGGTCAAGCCGGGCGTGCTGGTCGCCGAGGGCATCTGGCCGAACAAGGCGCATCTCGACGGCGAGGGCATCAACGTGCTGACCGGCGCCGACCAGGTCGCGCCCTATGGCGGTGCGGCGGTGCATGACACGAAAGTCTGGCTGCGCAGGGATGTGGCCAAGGAGATGGCATGAACAAGTTCGACAAGGCCCGCATCGACATCGTCAAGGACGAGACGCTGTCGAAGAACTGGTATCACCTGCGCAACGTCACCTTCGATTATACCGGCTCGAGCGGCGAGACCGTGCGGCTGAAGCGCGAGGTCTACGATCGCGGCAACGGCGCGACCATCTTGCTGTTCGATCCAAAGCGGCAGACGCTGGTGCTGGTGCGCCAGTTCCGCATGCCGGCGCATCTGAACCACCATAGCGGCTGGATGATCGAGACGCCGGCCGGCCTGCTCGACGGTGATCACCCGACTGAAGCCATCCGCCGCGAGGTGATGGAAGAGACCGGCTATGTCGTTCATGACGTCCGCCCGATCTTCCGCAGCTTCATGTCGCCGGGCGCGGTGACGGAAATCATCCATTTCTTCGTGGCGCTGATCGATGCCGGCGAACGCCAGACCGATGGCGGCGGGCTGGACAGCGAGCACGAGGATATCGAGGTGCTGGAAATCGGCCTCGGCCAAGCCTCGGCGATGATCGACAGCGGCGAGATCTGCGACGCCAAGACGATCATGCTGATCCAGTGGGCGCTGATCCACCAGGCGGAACTGACGGCGGTGTGACCCCTCAGAACGAGCCGCGCACGCCCGTGCCGATATACCCGGCGGCAAAGCCGCCGCCGGCGCCATCCTCGTAATAGGTGTTGCCGGTCGTGTCGGCATATTCCGCATCGCCGCGCCGGAATTTCGTCGCCTCGAAGGATCCGTCGAGATAGAGCGCGATGTTCTGCGTCAGCGAATATTCGATGCCGGCCTTGGCGCCGAACATCGGCGAAAGCTTGAAACTGTCGTCCACGCGCAGGTTGCGCAGCCAGTGGTCGTCGCCGCTGCGATTGCGGATGACGGCACCCACTTCCAGCGCGCCGGTCAGGCGGAAGCGGCCCATGGTCTGCTCGCCGTTCAGCGTCGCATAAAGGACCGGGATTTTCTGCTGGTAGCTGATGCCGGCGACACCGCTGGTAAAGGAGCCGATCGTGTCGCGGAAACTGTCGACGCTGTAGACGAAATCGCCGCCGCGCGCGGTCCATTTGACATCGGTGTAGCGACCGCCGATGCCGACGGAGAGATTTTGCAGGCTGTCGCCGAACAGCAATCGGTTCACCTCGACGCTGCCATTGTAATAGTGGTCGAGGCCGGTGTCGTCATGCTCGGAGCGATGGGTCCAGTCGGCGCCCGGCACGAGCCAGTCGTAATCGACCATGTGGCCGTTGCCGTTGATGCCGGTCTTGCCCTCCAGCTTTACCGACCAGCCGGAGCCGACATCGATATCGAGGCTGCCGCGCAGCACCTGAACCGCCTTCGATTGCCATTCGAGCTGGCTGAGCTTGTGATCTCCGGAAAACACCGTCTCATGTGCGCGAATATTGGCGAGCCCGACGCCGATCGAAGCCCCCACCCGCTCGTCATTGGCAAGTGCCATGCCGCAGGAAAAGGCGAGAAGCCCGGCCGTCAGCGGCAGGAAAGCATGTCTCGTGGCGGTCATGGACGAACTCCGGATGGTTGCGAGTGGCCGTCAAGGGCCGATCTTCACAATCGCGAAGTTTGGTAAATTATTGGTTGAGATCGCTCAGAAGACCGTTCGCCATGCGCGCGGTCGCTTCGTCGGTAAACCGTGTCCGCCCGTCGGCCATGAACACGCGGCCCTCGGCCAGCCATTTCAGCGCCAGCGGATAGGCCTGGTGTTCGACGGTCAGCACCCGGGCGGCGAGAGTCTCGGCGCTATCGCCGGCCTCGACCGGCACCGTCATTTGCAGGATGACGGGGCCTTCGTCCATGCCTTCTGTGACGAAATGCACGGTGCAGCCGGCCTGCGCATGGCCGGCGTCCAGCGCCCGCTGGTGCGTATGCAGGCCGGGAAAATGCGGTAGCAGCGATGGGTGGATATTGATCATCCGGCCCTCATAGGGGCGGATGAAATCGGCGCTGACGAGGCGCATATAGCCGGCAAGGCAGATAATATCCGGCTTGATCTCGGCAAGGGCGGCGAGGATCGCCGCCTCGTGCTCGGCCTTCGAGCCATAGGCGCGGCGCTCGAAGGCGAGCGCCGGAATGCCGAGCGCTTCTGCCTTGGCAAGCCCGCCGGCTTCCGGTTTGTCGGAGAGCACGGCGACGATTTCGGCCGGAAAATCCGCCGCCTCGCAGGCTTTCGCCAGCGCCAGCATGTTCGAACCGCCGCCGGAAATGAAGACCGCGACCCGTTTGCGCGGGGCAGATGTCATAGGGCGAGCGTGCCGGTATAGACGGTGCCGGCGGCCCCTTCGGCCCGGGCGACCATGCGGCCGAGCGTCACCACCTGTTCGCCCTCGGCGGCCAGCGCCTCGCGCACGGTCTCGGCATTCTCGGCCGAAACGACGGCGATCATGCCGATGCCACAATTGAAGGTGCGCAGCATTTCCTTGGCCTCGACGCCGCCGGTCTCGGCCAGCCACGAAAAGACGGCCGGGACGGCGAAGGCCGAGAGATCGATTTCAGCCGCAAGGTGCTTGGGCAGCACGCGCGGAATGTTTTCAGGGAAGCCGCCGCCGGTGATATGGGCCAGCGCCTTGATCGCGCCGGTCTTGCGGATGGCGGCGAGCAGCGGCTTGACGTAGATGCGGGTCGGCTCCAGCAGCGCTTCGCCCAGCGTCTTGCTGTCGGCGAAGGGGGCCGGAGCATCCCAGGCGAGGCCGGAAATGCCGACGATCTTGCGCACCAGCGAATAGCCGTTCGAATGCACGCCGGAGGAGGCGAGGCCGAGAATGACGTCGCCTTCGGCAACGTCGCCGGAGGGCAGCAGCTTGCCGCGTTCGGCCGCACCCACCGCAAAGCCGGCGAGATCGTAATCGCCGCCGGCATACATGCCGGGCATTTCGGCGGTCTCTCCGCCGATCAGTGCGCAGCCGGCCTGGCGGCAGCCATCGGCGATACCGCCGACGATGGCGGCGCCCTGGTCGGGATCGAGCTTGCCGGTGGCGAAATAATCGAGGAAGAGCAAGGGCTCGGCGCCCTGCACGACGAGATCGTTTACGCACATGGCGACGAGGTCGATGCCAACAGTGTCGTGCTTGCCGGCGTCGATGGCGATCTTCAGCTTGGTGCCGACGCCGTCGTTTGCGGCGACCAGGATCGGATCGGTAAAGCCGGCGGCCTTCAGGTCGAAGAGGCCGCCGAAGCCGCCGATCTCGCCATCCGCGCCCGGGCGGCGTGTGGAGCGCACCGCCGGCTTGATCTTCTCGACCAGAAGATTGCCGGCATCGATGTCGACGCCGGCATCGCCATAGGTCAGACCGTTCTTGCCCGTTTCGCTCATGCCAGTTTCGCTCATGGGTGTCTCCGCTCGCCCTTGATCCTGTGGTCGCACATCGTCATTCGCTGGTCGCAATTGCATGACAATCCCCATTATGCAAGGGATTGCGTGGCTGAATGCCCGAAATTCACGGAAGCCTGCGCGCCTTTCGCCGGCAGGCTTGACCGCCTTTCGGCATCACCATTATGGACATCGCAACGCGCGGGGCCCATCTGATGTCTTGCGAACAGCGATCCCGGCAGCGAGAAACCCATGCGACATCATATCAGCGGCAGCCTTCTCAAGCGTCAGATATTTTTCTGGCTGGCCTTCCTCGTCGGGTTCATCGTCTTTCTGTATGTGTTCAGTTCGATCCTGCTGCCTTTCCTGGCCGGCATGGCGATCGCCTATTTCCTCGATCCGGTGGCTGACAGGCTGGAGCGCCTTGGGCTGAGCCGCACCATGGCGACGCTGGTCATCCTCATCGGTTTCATCGTCATCATCGCGTTGTCGCTGATGGTGGTCATCCCGGTCCTCGTCGGCCAGCTCAACGATTTCGCCCAGCGCCTGCCGGAATATATCGAAAAGCTACGCGCCTTCGTCGTCGATGCCCAGAATTCCATGCTGCCCGGTTGGGTGAAGGGCCAGATCGGCAATATCAAGAACAATTTCTCCGGTATCATGTCGGAAGGCGTCGCCTTCCTGACCGGGTTGTTCAGCCAGATCTGGAATTCCGGCAAGGCGATCGTCGACGTCATCTCGCTGTTGATCGTCACCCCGGTCGTCGCCTTCTACATCCTGCTCGACTGGGACCACATGATCGCCAAGGTCGACCGCTGGATCCCGCGCGATTATGTTGGCAGCGTGCGCCAGATCGCCCGCGAGATCGACCAGGCTGTCGCGGGCTTCATACGTGGCCAGGGCTCGCTCTGCCTCA
Organism: Hyphomicrobiales bacterium; assembly: GCA_017305935.1. Taxonomy (GTDB): domain Bacteria; phylum Pseudomonadota; class Alphaproteobacteria; order Rhizobiales; family Rhizobiaceae; genus Metarhizobium. Next base: position 101,240 of record JAFKJU010000005.1, read on the forward strand.
TCCTCGGCATCTACTACGCGGCCGGCCTGTCGCTAGTCGGCCTGAATTTCGGGCTGCTGATCGGCCTGTTCTCCGGCATGATCAGCTTCATTCCCTATGTCGGCTCCATGATCGGCCTCGTGCTGTCGGTCGGCGTGGCGCTGGTGCAGTTCGGCGCCGATCCGGTGTGGATCGGCCTGGTGCTGGCCGTCTTCTTCAGCGGCCAGTTCATCGAGGGCAATATCCTGCAACCGAAGCTGGTCGGCCAGAGTGTGGGCCTGCATCCGGTGTGGCTGATGTTCGCGCTGTTCGCCTTCGGCGCGCTGTTCGGCTTCGTCGGCCTGCTGGTGGCGGTGCCGGCAGCCGCCGCCATCGGCGTGCTGGTCCGCTTCGCGCTCAACCGCTATCTGGAAAGCGACCTCTATTTCGGCAGCGCCGTCGAGGCGCCGTTCATCGAGCAGGACGAAAAGGTTCCCCCCCGGGCAATCGACAATGACTGAGCAGAAGACCAATCCGACACGCAAGGGCGCCGAGCAACTGCCCTTGCGGTTTGCCCATGATGCATCCAGCAGCCGCGACGATCTGCTGGTCGCCGATCCCTTGGCGGCGGCCGTCTCGTTGATCGACGACTGGCCGCGCTGGCCGTCGCCGGTCGTCATCCTCGCCGGTCCGGCCGGCTCGGGAAAATCGCATCTGGCCAGCATCTGGCGGGAGTTGAGCGGCGCTGCCGATATCCTGCCGCGGCAGGGGGAGGAAGCGCCGCACCTGGCGGCGCAAGGCCCTGTCATTTTCGAGGATGCCGACCGCATCGCTTTCGACGAGACGGAGCTGTTCCACGTCATCAACAGCGTGCGTCAGCATGGCCATCACCTGCTGATGACCTCGCGGTTGTGGCCGATGTCCTGGCCGGTGACGCTGCCCGATCTGAAATCGCGCCTCAAGGCGGCGACCACGGTGGAGATTGGCGAGCCCGACGAGGAATTGCTGAGCCAGGTGATCGTCAAGCTGTTCGCCGATCGCCAGCTTTACATAGATGACAAACTCGTCGCCTATATCGTTCAGCGGATGGAGCGTTCCATGGAGGCGGCGCAAACGATCGTCGAGCGCCTCGATCGGCTGGCGCTGGCGCGCGGCACCCGCATCACCCGGCCGCTGGCCGCGGAAGTGCTTCACAGTCTTGGAAATGACGCGACGAACGATTGACTGTCACAGAACCGTCGTCAAACTGTTATACGGCGGATGCGAAGTTAAAGGAAAGGCGAAGACTATGGATTCCGGGCTCACCACGGCAAAAGTCGGGACTGCGGGAACGGTTTCTCCGCCGACTGCGCCCGAAAACGATATCCTCTCCAGCCCGGCGCGTTTCATCAACCGTGAATTTTCCTGGCTTCAGTTCAATCGCCGTGTGCTCGAGGAAACGCTGAACACCGCGCATCCGCTTCTGGAGCGCGTCCGCTTCCTGTCGATATCGGCAGCCAATCTCGACGAATTCTTCATGGTGCGCGTCGCCGGTCTCGAAGGCCAGGTGCGCCAGGGCATCGCCATGCGTTCCCCCGACGGCAAGACGCCGGCCGAGCAGATGGAGGATATCCTCAAGGAGATCGACAATCTGCAGATGGAGCAGCAGGCTTCGCTCGCCGTGCTGCAGCAATATCTGGCCAAGGAGGATATCCTCATCGTCCGCCCGGCGGCGCTGTCGGAAGACGATCGCACCTGGCTGGCGACCGAATTCGAGCAGTCGATCTTCCCGGTGCTGACGCCGCTGTCGATCGATCCCGCGCATCCGTTCCCCTTCATCCCCAATCTCGGCTTCTCCATGGGTTTGCAGCTGGTCAGCCGCAACGATCGCGAGCCGATGACGGCGCTTCTGCGCCTGCCGACCGCACTCGATCGCTTCGTGCGTCTGCCCGATCTCGGCAACGTCATCCGCTACATCACGCTGGAAGACGTGGTCGGCATGTTCATCCACCGCCTTTACCCCGGCTATGAGGTGAAGGGCTACGGCACTTTCCGCCTCATCCGCGACAGCGATATCGAGGTCGAGGAAGAAGCCGAAGATCTGGTGCGCTACTTCGAGACCGCGCTGAAGCGGCGCCGTCGCGGCTCAGTGATCCGCATCGAGACCGATTCGGAAATGCCGGTGTCGCTGCGCCAGTTCGTGGTGCAGGAACTCGGCGTGCCGGAAAACCGCGTCGCCGTTCTGCCCGGCCTTCTCGCGCTCAACACGCTCTCGGAAATCACCAAGGCGCCGCGTGAAGACTTGCGATTTCAACCCTACAACGCCCGCTTTCCCGAACGCGTCCGCGACCATGCCGGCGACTGCCTTGCCGCCATCCGCGAAAAGGACATGGTCGTCCACCACCCTTATGAGTCCTTCGACGTGGTGGTCCAGTTTCTGCTCCAGGCTGCGCGCGATCCTGACGTTCTGGCGATAAAGCAGACGCTGTACCGCACCTCCAACGACAGCCCGATCGTGCGCGCCCTGATCGATGCGGCCGAAGCCGGCAAGTCGGTGACCGCGCTGGTGGAGCTCAAGGCCCGCTTCGACGAGGAAGCCAATATCCGCTGGGCGCGCGACCTGGAGCGCGCCGGCGTGCAGGTGGTCTTCGGCTTCATCGAGCTGAAGACCCATGCCAAGATGTCGATGGTCGTGCGCCGCGAGGATGGCAAGCTGCGCACCTATTGCCACCTCGGTACCGGCAACTATCACCCGATCACCGCCAAGATCTACACCGACCTGTCCTTCTTCACCTGCAACCCGAAGATCGCCCATGACATGGCGAACATCTTCAACTTCATCACCGGATATGGCGAGCCGGAAGCCAGCATGAAGCTGGCTGTCTCGCCCTATACGCTGCGCACCCGCATTCTCACCCATATCGCCGAAGAAACCGAGCATGCCCGCAACGGCCGGCCGGCGGCGATCTGGATGAAGATGAATTCGCTGGTCGATCCCGAGATCATCGATGCGCTCTATGCCGCCAGCAATGCCGGCGTCGAGATCGACCTGGTGGTGCGCGGCATCTGCTGCCTGCGCCCGCAGGTGCCTGGGCTTTCGGAAAACATCCGCGTCAAATCCATCGTCGGGCGCTTCCTGGAGCACAGCCGCATCTTCTGCTTCGGCAACGGCCACGGCCTGCCCTCGGAGAAATCGCTCGTCTATATCGGCTCGGCCGACATGATGCCGCGCAACCTCGACCGCCGCGTCGAGACGCTGGTGCCGCTCACCAACCCGACCGTGCACGCGCAGGTTCTTTCGCAGATCATGCTGGGCAATCTCATTGACAACCAGCAGAGCTACGAGATACTCCCCGATGGAACCTCCAGGCGCATGGACGTCCGCGAAGGGGAAGAACCCTTCAATGCGCAGCACTATTTCATGACCAACCCGAGCCTTTCCGGCCGCGGTGAAGCATTGAACTCCAGCGCGCCCAAGCTGATTGCGGGCTGGGTCTCCGGCAAGAAGAGATAAACTGGAATTGCATGGTTGAATCGGAAGCTCAGGGGCGTTTGCCTGGCATAGCGCCCGTCTCCGTCGTGGATATCGGATCGAACTCCATTCGTCTGGTTGTATACGAAGGCTTGTCGCGGTCGCCCGCAATTCTCTTCAACGAAAAAGTGCTTTGCGGCCTCGGCAGGGGCATCGCGCTCACCGGCCGCATGGACGAACAGGCAGTCGAGCGGGCTTTGGCCGCGCTTCACCGTTTCCGAGCGCTTTCCGTGCAGGCGCGCGCCCGCACCATGTATGTGCTGGCGACGGCTGCGGCGCGCGAATCGCAGAACGGGCCGGATTTCATCCGCCAGGCGGAGGAAATCCTCGGCCAGCCCGTGCGCGTGCTGACCGGCGAGGAAGAGGCGAAGTTTTCGGCGCTCGGCATCATCAGCGGCTTTTTCCACGCCGATGGCATCGCCGGCGATCTCGGTGGCGGCTCGCTGGAACTGATCGATATCGAGGGCAAGGCCTTCGGCAAGGGCGTTACGCTGCCGCTCGGTGGCCTGCGTCTTTCCGAATATTCCGGCAATTCCATCGACAAGGCGCGCGTCTTCGCGCGCAAGCAGGTGCGCCGCGCTGCCGAGTTGTTGAAGGCGGGGGCGGGGCGGACCTTCTATGCGGTCGGCGGCACCTGGCGCAACATCGCCAAGCTGCACATGGAAATGCGCCAATATCCGCTGCACATGATGCAGGGCTACGAGGTGCCGCTCGACGAGGCGCTTCGCTTCCTCGAAGAGGTGATCCAGTCGCGCGATTCGAAGAACCCCGCCTTTGCCGCCGTTTCCAAGAGCCGCCGGGCGCTGCTGCCCTTCGGTGCGGTCGCCATGAAGGAAGTGCTGGAAGTCATGAGGCCCGCCCGTGTCTGCTTCTCGGCGCAGGGCGTGCGCGAAGGCTATCTCTATTCGCTGCTGTCGTCACAGGAGCAGGCGAACGATCCGCTGCTGACGGCCGCGGACGAACTGGCGATCCTGCGCGCGCGCTCACCCGAACACGCGCGCGAACTGGCTGAATGGACCGGCCGGATGATGCCGTTCTTCGGCATCGAGGAAACCGAGGAAGAAAGCCGCTACCGGCAGGCCGCCTGCCTGCTGGCAGACATAAGCTGGCGCGCGCATCCCGATTATCGCGGGCTGCAGGCGTTGAACATCATCGCTCACTCCTCGTTCATCGGCATCACTCATCCCGGCCGCGCCTACATCGCGCTGACCAATTACTACCGCTTCGAAGGACTGCGCGACGACGGAGCGACCGGACCGCTGGCGACTATCGCCACCCCGCATTTCCTTGACCGGGCCAAGCTGCTCGGGGGGCTGTTGCGCGTCGTCTACCTGTTCTCGGCCTCGATGCCGGGCGTGGTCGGTAACCTGGCCTTCCGCACGTCGGACAAGCCCGATCTCGATCTCGAATTCGTCGTGCCGCATCCCTATCACGACTTTGCCGGCGAGCGGCTGGAAGGCCGCCTGCAACAACTGGCCAAGCTGACCGGCAAGCGGCTGACCTTCGTTTTCGAATAAAAACGCCCTCTCCGCGAAGGAGAGGGCGCTTTCGTTTCCAGGCTTTACTTCGCGTTGAGGAAATCGCCGACTTCGAGCAGGCTGAACTCGTTGTCGTCAGCCTTGTCCAGCGCGCGACCGGCCGAGAAGGGCAGGTTGTTGTCGTTGCCGACGATGATATGCGTGGCATCGACGCGGTCGACATTCTCGATCGTCACGAAGGGCATGTCGTAGATGCCGGCGATCGAGCCCGCCTTCTTTTTATTGTCGGGATCCTCGATCTTCAGCAGGTCGATATAGCCGATCTTGCGGGCGGCCTGGCCGACATTGGCGTCGTTGAACTCGATCTTGTAGATGCGCTTGAGCACGGCTGGCGGGGCGAAGCAATCCGGCTTCGGCTGCTTGACGTCGGCGCAGGCCTTGTCGGCGGTGCCGGCGCCGTTATCACGCTCGATGACCAGCGCGGTGGTCTCGTCCAGCATGTTGAAATCGCCGATGGCGGCGCCCTGCGGATCGAGCGGATAGAGCCAGCTGCGGCCGGTCCACGCCTTCGAGGCGACGTCGAACTCGATGATGCGGGTGGCGGTGCGGTCGCCGGCTTTTTCGGTCGAGCCGTCTTCGAGGTAGAGCGGGCCTTCGAGCAGGCCGTAGAGTTTCGCGCCGTCCTTGCTCATCGCCAGGCCTTCGAAGCCGCCGGAGCGCTTCAGGTTGAAGGCGGGAAGCTTTTGCGTCGGGTTGCCGGGAACGGTGATCGTCGGATTGTCCGGCGAGGTCACCGGTTTGCCGTCGACCAGCGTCGGGATCACGTCGGTGAGGCGGCCCTCGGTGTCGACCTTCAGCAGGTAGGGACCGAATTCCTCGCCGATCCAGAAGCCGTCGGCGACTGGCTGGATCGATTCGATGTCGAAATCGGCGCCGGTGAGATAACGTTTCTCCGCACCTTCCAGAACGATCGGGAAGGGAGCCTTCTTGTCGGGATCGGAGAGGAAGATGTGCTTGACGACCTCGGTCTTGCCGTTCTCCCAGTCGAATTTGACATTGTGCAGCATCAAGGCCGCATCCGGCGAATTCAGCTTCGTGCCGAAGCCGTTGTCGGAGAGCGTCCAGAAGCTGCCGTCATCCATGGTCTTGATGCCGGAGAAGCCCTGCATCGCCTGGCCGTCGAAGGGCAGGTTGATGTCAGTGACGCGCACGCCGTCCTTGCCCTCGACCGTGCCCAGCGCTTCAGTGCGTTTGCGGTCGGGCGTGGTGAACTTGCCGGCATGCTTGAGGAAATCGGGCGCATCGGCCGGTGCGGCGATGATGGAATTGGCCGGGATGATCACCTGGCCGACGAGTTTCGCCTTGAATTCGGTTTCGTCCGCGAAAGCCTGGCCTGCCAGCAGGCCGAGGGCGACGGATGTCAAAAGAAGGTTTTTCATCGTTTCACCTGTGCGATGGGGGATAACGACAAAAGCGGTTAAGCGGCGAAGATGTCTGGAGAATTACGCGGTGGTGAAGCTTTCGTGACGCGCGCTCACTCGGCCGGCCGGGCAAGAGGCAAGATATTGGAAGGTTGCGTCTGGCGCATGCTCGTCAGCGCCATGACGCCGAGCGGCTGGCCGCGGCCGCGCACCGCGTGGTCGCCGAGATATTCGGCCCTGATATCGTCGGGCAGGGTCATCCGTGTCGCCAGTTCTTGCGAGATCAGCACCGGATGTCCCAGGGTGCGGCACAGGCTTTCCAGCCGCGCCGTTGTGTTCACCGTATCGCCGAAATAGGCGATCTTATGGTGATCGACGCCGATCTCGGCGGTAATGATCTCACCGCCATGCAGGGCGGCGCGCAAGCGCGGCATCTGCCCGAAAGTGCCGAGCCACAGGGCGGAGCGCTTCTCGATCTCGGTTATGATGTCGAAGACACAGCGCACGCAGCGGGCGTCGCGCAGGCCTCGCTTCAGCGGCCAGGTGATGATCACGGCGTCGCCGATATAATCGTCGATTGCGCCGTCATGGCGCCGCACTGGCTCGGCCAGCACGTTGAACAGCGTGCCGAGATATTGCTGGGTGCGCAGGTCGCCGTATTTTTCCGCAAACGAGGTCGAGCCGACGAGGTCGATGAACAGGAAGACGCGCTCCTCGCGCACCGGCTTGCGGTAACGGCCGGTGAGCAGGCTCACAAAGATATCCCGGCCGAGAAGCTCTCGCACCCGCAGCACGAAGTTGATGCCGCTGCCGACCGCGAAACTGTAGACCACCACCTCCCACGGCAGGATCAGCGTCTTGATCCAGGGCTCGCGAATGATGCCTGCACTCTTCAGAAATGCGCCGGCTGCTGCGAAACCGATGAAGATCGTGACGTAATAGACGAGCAACGACATGGCCAGATAGGCGGGCGTCGACAGGCCATGCAGCCAGTTGTAGAAGCGCGGAAAGATCATCCGCCGTTCCAGCGCGACCAGCGGCATGCAGATCGACAGGGAGAATATGGCGCCGATCAGCGGTCTTTCGCCATAGACGACGAGGCTGTAAAGCACCCCGCTCAGCGCCACGACCGTGAGCAGGACGAGCCACTGAACGATCGTCCCCCGTTTCAACATTCTGCAATCCCGTCCCGGTCAACTCTGGCGGCGCCCGTCACGCGCCATCGCGACGCATGTCTCACCCAATCCCGGCCAAGTTGCGGCATGCGGCCCAACGGCGGCGGAATGAATCAGAGCGTGACCGCTTCGACACGCTTTCCGACGAAGCGCAGGGCGACATTGCCGCGGATCAGTTCAAGCGCCGTTTCGCCGAACAGGTCGCGCCGCCAGCCGGAAAGCGCTGCGACATCGGCCTCCTCGCCGGCCATGGCGATCTTTTCCAGGTCGTCGGTGTTGGCGAGCACCTTGGCGGCGACGCCATGCTTCTCGGCGGTGAGTTTCAGAAGCACCTTCAGCAGTTCGGTGGCGGCAGCGGCCCCTTCCGGCACTGGAGCGTGGCGCGGCACCGCCGGCATGTCCGATTTCGGCAAGGCGAGCGCCGCGTTCACCGCTTCCAGCAGGGCGGCGCCGTTGGCCGAACGCTCCCAGCCCTTGGGCACGGTGCGCAAGCGCGACAGCGCCTCGCTATCCTTCGGTTGCTGCTGGGCGATCTCGTAGATCGTGTCGTCCTTGATGATTCGGGAGCGCGGCACGTTGCGGGCGCGCGCCTCGCGCTCGCGCCAGGCGGCGACGAATTTCAGCACGGCCAGTTCCTGCGGCTTCTTCAGCCGCATCTTCAGCCGCTGCCAGGCATCGTCCGGATGCAAGTCGTAGGTATGGGGCGCTTCGAGAATATCCATCTCCTCGCGCAGCCAGGAGGCGCGGCCCTCGCGTTCGAGCTGCGCCTTCAGCGCCAGGTAGACGTCACGCAGATGGGTGACGTCGGCCAGCGCATATTCCAGCTGCTTGTCGGAGAGCGGCCGGCGGCTCCAGTCGGTGAAGCGTGACGACTTGTCGATCTGCACGCCCTTCACCCGCTGCACGAGCTGGTCGTAGGAGACCGAATCGCCGAAGCCGCAAACCATGGCGGCCACCTGGGTATCGAAGATCGGATGCGGGATCAGCCCGCCGAGATGGTGGATGATTTCGATATCCTGCCGCGCGGCGTGGAATACCTTCAACACGGCCGGATTGGCCATCAGTTCGAAGAAGGGAGCGAGGTCGAGCCCCTTTGCCAGCGGATCGACCAAGACCTCGACCGTAGGACTCGCCATCTGGATAAGGCACAGCTCCGGCCAGAACGTCGTCTCGCGCAGGAATTCGGTATCGATGGTGATGAATTCGGATTTGGCGAGTTCGGCGCAGGCGGCGCGAAGGTCCGTTGTGTTGACGATCATCTCTATTCGTTCGTTGGGCAGGGAAAAGGTTAATCACCCTTCCTTCTCCTTTCGTGGCCGGATGTCAACGCAAAATCGGAGCCTCTTTCTGCGCTATGTTACCCGGAAATAGCCGGCCATGCCCGTCTTCTGGTGTTCGATGACATGGCAATGGAACACCCAGTCGCCGGGATTGTCGGCGACGAGAGCCAGTTTCACCTTCTCGTCGGGACGGATCAGATAGGTGTCGGTGACGAAGGGCTGCACCGGTCCAATGGAGGAGGAGACGACCGTGAAACTCATGCCGTGCAGATGGATGGGATGCAGGTGCGGCGTCGGATTGGCGAGGTTGAGGACATAGCTTTTGCCGAGCTTCATCTCCGCCAGCGGCGCGGTCGGATCGGGCGAGTCGCCCGACCACGGCGTCCTGTTGATCGCCCAGAACGTATAGCCGATATCGCCGCAGAAGCCGCTCGGCTTGCGGTTTTCGGCCGTGGCGCTGAGCGCCAGCGGTATTTCCTCCGCCGCCGAGAGGTCGGCTGCGGCCACTGGATTGGCGGCGAGCGGCCCGAGATCGCCGAACGCCCGCTTCAGCGACGCGCCGGTGGCGCGCAGGGTCAGGACGGTCTTCGGTGTCGAGCCACGAACGTCGATGAGCGTCGCGGCGGCCCCTTCCGTATCCGGCATGCGGACCGCCAGATCGAGCCGCTGGCCAGGGCCGATCATCAGCGTATCGAGCGCGAAACGCTGCGGCACCGGATTGCCGTCGATGGCGATCACCTGTGCCTCGGCCCCCTCCAGCTTGAATGTGAAAATGCGGGTGACATCGGTGACGACCAGGCGCAGGCGTGCGAGGCCGCCGGCCGGCGCATCGTATTGCGGCTCCCGTTGCCAGTTGACGGTGCGAAGCGTGCCGTAGGTGCCGCTCTTGGCGGCGTCGCGCGGCTTGAACTGCTCGATGAATTGGCCGTCGCCGCCCAGCCGCCAGTCGCGCAGGTTGACGGCGATCTCGGCATCAAAGGCGGGATCGTCGGGGTCCTCGACGATCAGCAGGCCGGTCATGCCGCGCCCCATCTGCTCCAGCGTATTGCAATGCGGGTGATACCAGAAGGTGCCGGCGTCCGGTGGCGCGAAGCGATAATCGAAGCTGTCGCCGGTATAGATATAGGGCTGGGTGAGAAAGGGTACGCCATCCATAGCATTGGGCACGCGCACCCCATGCCAGTGGATGGTGGTCGGCTCGTCCAGCGCATTCTTCAGTTGGGCGAAGAACGGCTGGCCCTTTTTCGCCCGCAGGATCGGCGGCATCCCGTCGCGCCCATAGGTCATGATGCCCTTGGTCGGAGCGGCTTCGGCCAGTTGCGCATCGGTGCGCAGCGCTTCGAGCATGATCGGCTGCGGGCTGGCGAAGGCCGGGAACCGCGAGGCGGCTGCAAGGCCGACGCTGTAAGCCCCGGCAAACAGGGCGGATGCCTTCAGAAGCGTGCGGCGGTCGATGGATGGCATGAGGGCGGGCTCCGGTGATCTCGCCTTCGGTTTTAAAGTTGAATATGGCGATCATCAATCCAGCGGCGGATGTCATCTTGCCGCATCTTACTTGCGGCGGTCGTCTTCCTCGGTCGGTGCCGCCAGCTTGTTGAAGAAGGTGGACGTGCGCAGCAGGTTGCGGAAACCCATGCGCCGCCGCTCGGTCGGCACGCCCTCGCGCACCGTCATGCGCTGCAGCGTATAGAGCACGAAGACGCTGAGCACGCAGGCCATGTAGATGAACAACGCATGCGGCCCGAAGATATCCAGCATGAAGGAGGCGAACAGCGGCCCGATGACCGCCCCGCACGACCAGAAGAACAATGTGCCGGCCGAGACCAGCGCATGCTGCCCTTCGGCGGCATGGTCGTTGGCATGGGCCGAACAGAGCGAATAAAGTGGCATGGCGAAGGCGCCGAACAGGAAGATGCCGATGAAATTCAGCCATTCGTTGGTGCCGGCGACCAGCACGATGAACAGGCCGGCAACCAGCGCGCCGCCGGTGGCGATCAGGATGATGAAGCGCCGATCGAGCTTGTCGGAATAATGGCCGAGCGGATATTGCAGGACGACGCCGGCGAAGATGCCGACGCTCATGAAGGTGGCGATGGCGGTGATCGACATGCCGATGCCCTCGGCATAGATCGGCCCGAGCGAGCGGAACACCGAATTGGTCAGCCCCACCACCACGCAGCCGATGGTCGCCAGCGGCGAGATCTGCCACAGCGTGCGCACGTCGAAACGCACCGCCTCCGGCGCGCTCGGGCTGGAGCGGTCGGCGAACGAGATCGGCACCAGCGACAGGGTCAGCGCCATCGAGATGATGGCGAAGAGCTGGAAGCCGTCGATGCCGACGGTCGGGATCAGGTATTGCGTCAGCGTCACCGAGCCGAGATCGACGAAACGATAGACGGAGAGGGTGCGGGCGCGGGTGGCATTGGTGACGCGGGCGTTCAGCCAGCTTTCCACCACCGCGAACAGGCCGGCGAAACAGATGCCCTGGATGAGACGCATGGCGAACCAGAAGGCCGGATGAATGAGCAGGACCATGGCGAGCGACGCCGCCGAGGCAATGGCCGCCAAGGCGGAAAAGGCGCGGATATGCCCGATCGAGCGGATGATGCGGGTGATATAGACGCAGCCGATGGCGAAGCCGAGATTGTAGCCGGTGCCGACGATGCCGATGACCGAGGGCGAAAACCCTTCGCTGAGCGCCCGCAGCGAGATGAAAGTGCCCTGCAGCCCGTTGCCGCCGATCAGGATGCCTGCGGTGACGAGGAGCGGAATCAGCGGTCGGATCTGGCTCATGGGGAAGTGCCTGTCTGGTGGGCACGCGACTCGAAAGGTAAGCCGCGCGAAGCACATGTTTTAGCCAAGCGTTGCTTGCATTGACAGCGTTAAACGTGCCGTCCGGCCGTCGAGTCTTGACAAAACCGGCCGGGCATGCGCTTTTCCGCCCGATTTTCATCGGCAGCTTGAAAGCCGCGTTTAGCCGTGTCTTCGCCGCCGCCTCACGAAGCCCAGGATATTGACCATGCATCGTTACCGCAGCCACACCTGTGCCGCTCTGACCAAGTCGGATGTCGGCTCGACCGTCCGCCTGTCCGGCTGGGTCCACCGTGTCCGCGACCACGGCGGCGTCCTCTTCATCGACTTGCGCGACCATTACGGCATGACCCAGGTGGTCTGCGATCCCGACAGCCCGGCCTTCAAGATCGCCGAGACCGTGCGCGGCGAGTGGGTGATCCGCATCGACGGCGTGGTCAAGGCCCGCACCGAGGACACCGTCAACAAAACCATGCCGACCGGCGAGATCGAGCTGTATGCGCAGGAGATCGAGGTACTCTCGGCCGCCAGGGAATTGCCGCTGCCGGTGTTCGGCGAGCCGGAATATCCCGAAGACGTGCGCCTGAAGTACCGCTTCATCGACCTGCGCCGCGAAACGCTGCACAGGAACATCGTCAAGCGCACCCAGATCATCTCGGCCATGCGCCAGGGAATGGGCGCGGCCGGTTTTGCCGAATACACGACGCCGATCCTGACCGCCTCGTCGCCGGAAGGCGCGCGTGACTTCCTCGTGCCGTCCCGTATCCATCAGGGCAAGTTTTTCGCCCTGCCGCAGGCGCCGCAGCAGTACAAGCAGCTCCTGATGGTCGCCGGCTTCGACCGCTATTTCCAGATCGCGCCGTGCTTCCGCGACGAAGACCCGCGCGCCGACCGCCTGCCGGGCGAATTCTACCAGCTCGATGTCGAGATGAGCTTCGTCACCCAGGAAGACGTCTGGCAGACGATGGAACCGATGATGACGTCGGTCTTCGAGCAGTTTGCCGAAGGCAAGCCGGTCACCAAGGAATGGCCGCGCATCCCCTATGACGTCGCCATCCGCAAATACGGCTCCGACAAGCCGGACCTGCGCAACCCGATCGTCATGGAAGCTGTGACCGAGCATTTCGCCGGCTCCGGCTTCAAGGTATTCGCCAACATGATCGCCTCGAACCCGAAGGTCGAAGTCTGGGCGATCCCGGCCAAGACCGGCGGCAGCCGCGCCTTCTGCGACCGCATGAACGCCTGGGCGCAGTCGCAAGGCCAGCCGGGCCTCGGCTATATCTTCTGGCGCAAGGAAAGCGAGAAGCTGGAGGGCGCAGGTCCCCTCGCCAAGAACATCGGCGAGGAGCGCACCGATGCGATCCGCACCCAGCTCGGCCTCGAAGACGGCGACGCCTGCTTCTTCGTCGCCGGCGATCCCGCCAAGTTCTACAAGTTCGCCGGCGAAGCCCGCACCCGCGCCGCCGAGGAACTGAACCTCGTGGACCGCGACCGCTTCGAAATGTGCTGGATCGTCGACTTCCCTTTCTACGAGTGGAACGAGGACGAGAAGAAGGTCGATTTCGCCCACAACCCCTTCTCGATGCCGCAGGGCGGCCTCGATGCGCTGAACGGTTCCGATCCGCTGTCGATCAAGGCCTATCAGTATGACGCGGTCTGCAACGGTTTCGAAATCGCCTCCGGCTCGATCCGTAACCAGTCGCCCGAGCTGATGGTCAAGGCCTTCGAACTGGTTGGCCTCAGCCAGGCAGACGTCGAGGAACGTTTCGGCGGCATGTACCGCGCCTTCCAGTACGGCGCTCCTCCGCATGGCGGCTGTGCGTTTGGCATCGACCGCGTGGTCATGCTCCTGGTTGGCGCCAAGAACCTGCGCGAGATCTCGCTGTTCCCGATGAACCAGCAGGCCCAGGATCTGCTGATGAACGCGCCTTCGGAAGCGACCCCGACGCAGCTTCGCGAACTGGCGCTGCGGGTGGTTCCGCAGAAGAAGGATTGATCGCGAGATCATCTTGGTGAGCATGAACGGCGGCCTCGGCCGCCGTTTTTCGTTCCCGGGATCGTTGATCGCAGCAAAAAGCCCGGCGGAACTGGTCCGCCGGGCTCGCATTTTGAAAGGTCTTGCCGGGCTCAGTCGGCGTCGTTGGCCGTGACGGTGACGCCCAGAACCTTCGGCAGGGTCTGCGGCGCGCCCATGGCGGCGCCGATGATCTGCGGGAAGGGCACGCCCTTTTCCGGCTCTGCCGAGATCGTCAGGTTCTTCGGATCGTCGAGATAGGTGTTGACGGCCTCGGTAATGGCGTTCTGCAGGTCGGGAATGTTGAGCTGCGCCACCATGATCGGCACCATGCCCTTCAGCGACTGGGCGAACTGGCGGCCCGACATGCCCTGCTCGGAGCCGACGTAATCCAGCACGCGCGAGGTGATCGAGGCGTCGTCGAAGCTGATCGAGGCGCTGTTGAAGGTGAGCTGCTGGGCAAGGCCCATCATGGCGAGGCCGGCAGCCTGCTGGGCGGCTTCCTTGTTCGGATTGGACTCCAGCGCCTTCATCTGCTCTTGCAGCGACTTCACCAGCTCCAGCGTATAGCCGGAGAGATTGAAGGCCAGCGACAGCGCGCCGACATCCTTGAAGTCGACGTTGATCGAATCGAGGTCGATGGTGCCGCTGGCGGTTTCCCAGCTGCCGGCCATATGGATTTCGCCGTCGAGCGAGGTCAGCTTGATCTTTTCAAGCGTCTCCTTGGCCTTGGGATCCTCGACCTTGGAGAGATCGGCCTTAAGCCCGGTGGCGCCGAATTCGAATTCGAGGCCGGCATTGTCGTCCATCTTGCTCATCGAGAAGTCGGTCGAAGCCAGGGTCAGCACTTCCGCGCCGCCCTTGACGATCTTGGCCGGGCCGACATGGCCGGTCTCGTAGAAGATCATCGAATCGAGCGAAGGCTTGCTGACGTCGCCGGGAATGGAGATGTTGTTCAGCGCGATATCCGAGGCGGTGAGAGTGACCCCGTCATTGGTCATGTCGACATTGTTGAAGGCGGCCTTCTCGATCGTGTAACCGCCGCTGCCGTCTTCCTCCACGTTGTTCAGCACCACGTCGCCAATGGCGCCGCCTTCCGACGCGCCTTCCAAAGGCTGGACCTTCACGCCCTTCAGCGTCACGGTCGAGCCGCTGACCTCGACCGAGGCGGGGGTCAGCTTGGCGCTTTGCAGGCCGGCATTTATCTTGGCGACGAGATCGTTGCCGTCGAGCGCGAAAGCATTGCCGCCGAAACCGAGCACAGTGGCTGCGGCCAGGGCATAGCGGAGGGAGCGGATATTCTTCATGACGGTTCCTTTTTTGTGAAACACTCGCCTCGGCGGGGGCTGAGCGACGCGAAAATAGACGTGCTGCATTACTGTTTTATTCATCGGCTTCAGAAATATTTCAATATTTGCGACGAAACACCAAACGAATCGGTGTCAGGACGCATGTGCCACCGGCTTGCGGCTTAGTCGCGGCAAATCGCAACCGGCCGTGGAAAAATTGCCGAAAAGCCAAGGCTAACGGCGCTATCCACAGGCGCTTCGCCGGGATTCCTTGCCGGGAATCGCGGTGTGGTCTAGTCAAGCCCTATGGGACAGGATATTTCGCCGCCGTCTGGCGGAGACGACAACATCGTACCGGTCGACCTCAAGGCGGCGCTGGAAGAGCGCTACCTTGCCTATGCGCTATCGACCATCATGCATCGCGCGCTGCCGGATGTGCGCGACGGGCTGAAGCCGGTGCATCGCCGCATCGTCTACGCCATGAGCGAGATGGGCCTGCGCCCCAACGCCGCCTTCCGCAAATGCGCCAAGATCGTCGGCGAGGTCATGGGTAACTACCATCCCCATGGCGACCAGGCGATCTATGACGCGCTGGCGCGCCTGGCGCAGGATTTCTCGCTACGCTATCCGCTGGTCAACGGCCAGGGCAATTTCGGCAATATCGACGGCGACAGCCCCGCCGCCATGCGTTACACCGAATCGAAGATGACGGCGGTGGCCGAGCTTCTGCTCGAAGGCATCGGCGAGGATGCGGTCGATTTCCGCGAGACCTACGACGAATCCAATTCCGAGCCGGTCGTGCTGCCCGGCGCCTTCCCGAACCTGCTCGCCAACGGCGCCTCCGGCATCGCGGTCGGCATGGCGACCTCCATTCCGCCGCACAATGCCCATGAGCTATGCGATGCGGCGCTCTATCTCATCAAGCATCCGCAGGCGACGGTCGAGAAGCTGGTCGAGTTCATTCCCGGCCCCGACCTTCCGACCGGTGGCATCATCATCGACGACCACGCCACCATCGTCGAGGCCTACAAGACGGGCCGCGGCGGTTTTCGCGTGCGCGCCAAGTGGGAGATCGAGGATCTCGGCCGTGGCGGCTATCAGATCGTCATCACCGAAATTCCCTTCCAGGTGCAGAAGTCGCGGCTGATCGAGAAGATCGCCGAACTGCTGATCGCCCGCAGGCTGCCGCTGCTCGAGGATATCCGCGACGAATCTGCCGAGGATATCCGCGTCGTGCTGGTGCCGAAGAACCGCACCGTCGATGCGACGCTGCTGATGGAATCGCTGTTCAAGCTGACCGAGCTGGAAAGCCGGCTGGCGCTCAACATGAACGTCCTGTCCATGGGCAAGGTGCCCAAGGTCATGGCGCTGAACGAGGTGCTGCTGGAATGGCTGGCGCATCGCAAGGACGTGCTGGTACGCCGCTCGCGCCATCGCCTGGCGGCCATCGACCGGCGGCTGGAAATCCTCGGCGGCCTGCTGATCGCCTATCTCAACCTCGACGAGGTCATCCGTATCATCCGCGAGGAGGACGAGCCGAAGCAGGTGATGATCGAGCGTTTCACGCTGACCGACATCCAGGCTGAAGCCATCCTCAACATGCGGCTGCGCAATTTGCGCAAGCTTGAAGAATTCGAGATCCGCAAGGAGCACGAAGACCTCACCAAGGAGAAGGCCGATATCGAGGCGCTGCTCGCCTCGGACGAGCGGCTATGGCAGACGGTTGCCCGCGAAATCGGCGAGGTGAAGAAAAAATACGCCAAGGCGACCGAACTCGGCCGCCGCCGCACCCAGTTCTCGGAAGCGCCGGAGGCCGATGACGCGGCCATCCAGCAGGCGATGATCGAGAAGGAACCGGTCACCATCGTCATTTCCGAAAAGGGCTGGATCCGCGCGCTCAAGGGCCATATCGCCGACACCTCGGCGCTGAACTTCAAGGAAGGCGACGCCCTGCGGCTGGCCTTCCCGGCGCAGACCACCGACCGCCTGCTGCTGGTCACCACCGGCGGCAAGGCCTATACGCTCGGCGCCGACAAGCTGCCCGGCGGGCGCGGCCATGGCGAGCCGCTGCGCATCATGGTCGACATGGAAAACGACCAGGACGTGCTGACCGCCTTCGTCCACGATCCCGCGCGCAAGCTGCTGATCGCCTCGACCGCCGGCAACGGCTTCGTCGTGCCCGAAGCCGAGATGATCGCCAATACCCGCAAGGGCAAGCAGATCATGAACGTCACCATGCCGGACGAGGCCAAGCTCGTGGTGCCGGTCTCTGGCGATCACGTTGCCGTCGTCGGCGAAAATCGCAAGATGGTGGTCTTCCCGCTGGCGCAGGTGCCGGAAATGAGCCGTGGCAAGGGCGTACGCCTGCAGAAATTCAAGGATGGCGGCATTTCCGACATCCGCTGCTTCGCCATCGCCGACGGCCTGACCTGGGTCGACACCGCCGGCCGCAGCTTCATGAAGTCGAAGGACGAACTGATCGAATGGCTCGGCAACCGTGCGGATGCCGGACATACGCTGCCCAAGGGTTTTCCGCGTAGCGGCAAGTTCAGCGGATAACGAAAAGCGGGGCGGCCGGATCGGACGCCCCTTCTTCCTTCAGTATGCCGACTAGGAGCAGCCGGCGATCGCCTCGCGCGATTTCGCCCGCATCTGCCACAGCGAAAAGCCGATCAGCGCTCCGATCAGGATGGCGCCGCCGGTCAGCGTCTGCGCCGAGGGCACTTCGGAAAACACGAACCACACCCAGATCGGCGCCAGAATCGTTTCCAGCAGATAGAACATGCCGACTTCCGAAGCCGGCAGATAGCGCGGGCCTGTGGCCAGGCACCAAAAGGCCAGCGGCAGAACGATGGCGCCGTCGAGGAAGATCCAGAACGGATTTTCGATGGCGATGCCCTGCGGATAAAGCGCGATGAAGGCGCAGGCCGCCGGAATGATCGCGCCGATCAGCGGCACGAAGCCGATGTCGCGCCGCGCCGAACGGCCGATGGTGATCGCCGCGCCGATGCAGAAGGAGGCGGCCGCTGCCATCAGGTCGCCGGAAAGATGGCCGCTGGTCAACCCGCCCTGCACGATCAGGCCGACGCCGAAGATCATGATCGACATGGTCACCAGCGTCGCGATGCCCGGTCGTTCGCCGAGGAAAATCCAGGAGAGCAGGGCGGCGAACATCGGCGTGAAGGCGATGATGAACACCACGTTGGCGGTTGCGGTATGGAAGACGGCGGCGACGAACAGGCTGGAGGAAACGCCGTAGAACAGCCCGGCGGCAGCCGCGCGCCAGCCCGGCACCAGCGGGATCGATTTGCCCGAGGCGAGGCGCACCAATACCCAGATCAGCAGCGCAGTCAGCACCGTCAGCAGGCCGCGTAGCGCCAGCACCGACCAGGCATCGCCATTGCCGAGTCGCATCAGCGGCGCATCGACCGAGAGAACGATGCCGCCAAAAGCCGTCAGGGCCACGCCCTTGGCATGGCTGGAGGAAGATGCGTTTGTCATGGTCAGTCGCCCATCCGGCCGGTTTCTGTCCGGCTGGTTTCCGGCCGTCTGTCGTCTGGCCTGTTGTCTTCGGGGATATAGCGTTCCCAGCCGCGTGACAACAGATGCTCCTGCGGCAGGAAACGGGTCTTGTAATCCATCTTGTGCGACCCCTTGACCCAGTAGCCGAGATAAACATGCGGCAGGCCGAGCTGGCGGGTGCGGCGGATATGATCGAGGATCATCAGCGTGCCGAGCGATCGGTGGCCGAGCGTCGGATTGAAATAGGAATAGACCATCGACAGTCCGTCGCTCATCATGTCGGTCAGCGCCGCCGCGACCAGTTCGCCGCGCGCCAGCGGATTGACGCCGGCGCCTTCGGCGCGCACGCGATATTCGATGATGCGGGTGTTGACATGGGTGTCCTCGACCATGATCGCATAATCGAGCGCCGACATGTCCGACATGCCGCCGCGCTGGTGGCGGCTGTCGAGATAGCGGCGGAACAGCGCATATTGTTCGGTCGACGGCTGGGCTGGGTAATCGGTGGCGACCAGATCCTCGTTCAGCGTCAGCACCCTCCGCATGGAACGAGTCGGCGAAAATTCGTCGGCGAGGATGCGCACGGAGATGCAGGCGCGACAGGCCTCGCAGGCCGGGCGATAGGCGATGTTCTGGGAACGGCGGAAACCGCCCTGCGTCAGCAGGTCGTTCATCTCGGCCGCGCGCGGGCCGACGAGATGGGTAAAGACCTTGCGCTCCATTTCGTGCGGCAAATAGGGACAGGCAGCCGGCGCCGTCAGGTAGAACTGCGGAGAAGGGGCGGCCTGGGTATTCATTGCAGCAGAAAAGGCTCCTGGAATTGTCTGATCTCTAATACCATGGCCTAAGATTAAAAAACGTCAACCATGCGCCATGAAAGATTGCGAAGCGGGGCATTCCGCTCCTGCCCTCGTGCCAGAAAGCAACAGTTTCGCGCTGAAATTATGACTGAGGCTGCCTGCCGGCACGGAATGAACCGCGCCGGCCGTTCCGACGGGCCTCAATAGGACCGGCGGATGACGGCTGTGCCGATCAGCAGGTCATGGACAAGGCGCGAACGCTCGGTAAACAGGCCGGCCAGCAGGATGAGCGGCGTCAACACTGAATTGAGGATCCAGAACAGCACCAGATGCACCAGCGCGGTCAGGAAATCGATGCGCTGGCCGTCGAGCCGGATCATCGCCAGCCCCATGAAGCGCATGCCGGGCGAGGCCTGCGCCTCCCCGCCGACGGTCAGGCCGAAATAGAGGGCCGCGACGACGAAGAACAGAATGGGATAGAGATAGAAGCCGAGCCCCAGCGTCACCAGGCCGAGGAAGAACACGACGACAGCGGCAGGAATGCACAGCAGCGCAACCGCGATGTAATCGAGAACGAAGGCGAAGACGCGCCGGCTCAGCACGCCACTATAGGCGCGCCAGTCTTCCGGTGCGGCAAGAGGCGGGTTGGGATTGACGCTCATTCCTGGTCTCCTGTGGAAAGCCGCTGGCGGCGGCTTCGCCGAAAAGTGTGTCTTTCCCTGATATGGTGTGGCGGCGCGAAAATGCAAAGGGGCCGGAAGGCCTTAACCTTGCCGCGCCAGTTTTTTCGCCACCTCGACGGCGAAATAGGTGAGCACGCCGTCACAGCCGGCGCGCTTGAAACAGAGCAGGGTTTCCATCATCACCCGCTCGCCGTCGATCCAGCCGTTCAGGGCGGCGGCCTTGATCTGGGTGTATTCGCCCGAGACCTGATAGGCGAAGGTCGGCAGGCCGAAGGCCTCCTTGATGCGCCAGCAGATGTCGAGATAGGCAAGGCCGGGCTTGACCATCATCATGTCGGCACCTTCCTCGACGTCGAGGGCGGCGTCGCGCAGCGCTTCGGTTCCGTTGGCGGGGTTGATGTAATAGCTGTTCTTGTCGCCCTTCAGCAGGCCGCCGGTACAGATCGCCTCGCGATACGGACCGTAAAAGCCGGAGGAAAACTTCGTCGCATAGGACATGATGCCGACCGATTGGTGACCGGCGGCGTCCAGTCCGCGGCGAATGGCGCCGATGCGCCCGTCCATCATTTCCGAGGGCGCGATGATGTCGGCGCCGGCATCGGCCTGCATGACGGCGGCGCGTACCACCTGCTCGACCGTTTCGTCGTTGACGATTTCTTCGCCGCGCAGGATGCCGTCATGGCCATGGCTGGTGAAAGGGTCGAGCGCCACATCGGTGATGATGCCGATGTTGGGCACCGCCTTCTTGATGGCGGCGGTCGCCTGGTTGATGAGATTGTTGGCGGCGAGGCTGTTGGAGCCGGTCTCGTCGCGCAGGTCCATCTCGATATTGGGGAAGGTGGCGATTGCGGGGATGCCGAGATCGGCGGCTTCCTTCACCGCCTCGACCGCCTTGTCGATGCTCATGCGGTTGACGCCGGGCATCGCGGGGATGGGATCGACGATGCCGTTGCCCGGAACGAGGAAGATCGGCCAGATCAGGTCGTCGGCGGTCAGCCGGTTTTCCTGCACCATGCGCCGCGTCCAGTCGGCCTTGCGGTTGCGCCGCATCCGCCGATGCCCCGTGATCTGGTCCACCAGATGAGTCTTGTCCTGCATGATCGCCTCTGTTCGCATTCCGTTCGTCGCACCGTCACTGACGGCTGTCTCGACGCCTTGTATACCGGCTAACCCCTGCTTGCCCAACACGGAAGAGGTGACAAATCGTCCCGGAGCCGTATTCTCGCGGCCATGAATCGTGATTCCACCTCCGTGCCGCACCGCACGCTGGCGCAGTTGCTGTTCGTGATCTTCCTGCGGCTGATCGCGATCTCCTGCTTCTGGTTCGGGCTGCAATACTGGGCGATGCTGACGGGCTATTCGCTCGCCGGCCATGGCCGCTTCGACCTGTTGACTCTGCCCTGGAGGGCGGCTGCGACCGGCCTCGCCATCGCTTTTCCGGTCGCCGCACTTGGCTTGTGGCTGACGGTCTCCTGGGGACCGGTGATCTGGGCGAGTGCGGCAGGCGGCCAGATCCTGATGTATTCGGTCTGGCCGGACATCTTCGGGCAGAACCTCGTCGTGGTCGTCCTGCACCTGCTGGTGGCGCTTCTCTATACGGTTTTCCGCATCGTCTTGTGGCGCGAAAAACGCCGCGAACGCCAGAGGCTGGTAGGAGTTGATTTACCCTGAGACAAGGGTGGCAAACGGTAAGGCGCTGTTAAGGCTGCGGTTTAAGTAGAATTTTATGGGTATTCGATAGGGTGACCTCACAAGGCGGGAAGACATCGAACAAACACCGCCAAACAAAACAGTGAGGCAGTCATGAACACCAAAGTGAAACCGCAGGCCGTTGCCGTCGAAGCGCATGAAGACCCCATCCGCTCGCTCTATCTCGAATCCCTCCACCTCGTCGAACGCCTGCATCGCCGTCTGCTCGACGTCATCAAGGACGAATTCGACCGCCAGGGTCGCGACGACGTCAATGCCGTGCAGGCGCTCCTGCTCTTCAACATCGGCAATTCCGAACTGACCGCCGGCGAGCTGCGTTCGCGCGGATATTATCTCGGCTCCAACGTATCCTACAATGTGAAAAAACTGGTTGATCTCGGCTTCATCAACCACCAGCGCTCGCGCATCGATCGCCGCTCGGTCCGCATCAGCCTGACCGATGCCGGCCAGGAGATCGCCGAGACCGTCGCAAAACTCTACGATCGCCACATCGGCTCCATCGAAAAGGTCGGCGGCATCGGCAATGACGAGTTCGCCCAGATGAACAAGCTCCTCCAGCGTCTCGACCGCTTCTGGAACGACACGATCATGTATCGTCTGTAAGCGAAAGAGCCATTCCCGATCTGCGGCCGGGCGCGTCAGGCGTTTCCGGCCGCAGCGCGTTTCACGGCTTTGTCAGCGCAATGTGACCCCGCGCCTGAGCCATCTCCCGGTAAGGCGGTTGATCGGAAAAAGGTCAATAATCCGGTATATTTACGCCTTTTTGGGCATGCCGCTGCGGCGGCTCGGCACGCGCTGGTCGACACAAATGAGCCATATTGCTATGTCAGCGGCGGGACAGCAGGGCCAGGGGCGCGTGAGGCGCTTTGTTAACCATGGGATGGTATGGCCTGTTCTTCCGGTGCCTGTACGTAAACGATGGTAGGGATAATGTCGAAGAAAACCGAAATTGCAGCTTATTCGCGCCGCGCTTTCCTGCGCTCGGCGGCAACCGTCGGCGCCGCCGCCATGGCGGCTCCGGCATTCGCGCAATCGGCTCTCGATGATTTGATCAATGCGCCGCGCCGCGGCAACTGGGACGACCAGTTCGACGCCGCGGCGTCGGGCACGGCCAACGCCGCTGTGTCCAATAATCCCATCCTCGGAAACGGCGCCGTGCCGAACATCCAGCAGGCGATTTCCCGATACCAGCAGATCGTGTCCGGCGGCGGCTGGCCGACCGTGCAGTCGGCGCAGAAGCTGCAGATCGGTGTTTCCGATCCCGCCGTTCAGGCGTTGCGCCAGCGCCTGATGGTGGCAGGCGACTTGCCGCGCTCTGCCGGCATGTCGAATTCCTTCGATTCCTATGTCGATAGTGCCGTCAAGCGCTTCCAGGCGCGCCATGGCCTGCCGGCGGACGGCGTCCTCGGCGACTACTCGCTGAAGGCGATGAACGTGCCGGCCACCACCCGGCTCGGCCAGCTCAATACCAATCTGATCCGCCTGCAGACCATGTCGGGCGATCTCGGTCGCCGTTATGTGATGGTGAATATCCCGGCCGCCTATATCGAGGCCGTCGAGGATGGACGTGTTGCATTGCGCCACACGGCGGTCGTCGGCCGCGCCAGCCGCCCGACCCATATCCTCAATTCGAAGATCTATGAGGTCATTCTCAATCCCTACTGGACCGCGCCGCGCTCGATCGTCGAAAAGGACATCGTGCCGCTGATGCAGAAGGATCCGACCTATCTGTCGCGCAACAATATCCGCCTGTTCGACGCGCAGGGCCAGGAAGTTTCGCCCGAGACGGTGGACTGGCATGCGCCCAAGGCCCCGAACCTGATGTTCCGTCAGGATCCCGGCAAGATCAACGCCATGGCGTCGACCAAGATCAACTTCCACAATCCCAACAACGAATACATGCACGACACGCCGCAGCAGGGCCTGTTCAACAAGCTGATGCGTTTCGAATCGTCCGGCTGTGTGCGTGTGCAGAACGTGCGCGATCTGACGACCTGGATTCTCAAGGACACCCCCGGCTGGTCTCGCCAGCAGATCGAGAAGGTGATCAACGCCCGCGTCAACACGCCGATCAAGTTGGCGGTCGAATTGCCGGTCTATTTCGTCTACATCACCGCCTGGTCGGCCGACGACGGTGTCGTGCAGTTCCGCGACGACATCTACAACATGGATGGCGCATCCGAACTGGCCTTGCAGACGACGGCGGGCCAGGAACAGCCGGCCGGCTCCTTCTCCACCGAGGAGGATGCCCTGCCGCAATAAGCCGCAGGCCGCCAGCATGGCGTTTCGACAGGCCGGGTGTCCATCGCCCGGCCTTTTTGCATCCGGCGATGACCACGATCGTTGTTTGCGCTACAAATGTCGCTGGTCGTATTGCCCTCGCATCGCCGGCCCGCTAAGACGCCAAGCGCGCCATTCCAGTTCAGGGAGCCTTCCGCAATGTCGAACACCGATGCTTTCTTCACCCGCCCGCTGGCCGAAACAGATCCGGATATCTTCGGTGCCATCGAGAAGGAACTCGGCCGTCAGCGTCACGAAATCGAGCTGATCGCCTCCGAGAACATCGTCTCCCGCGCCGTGCTGGAGGCGCAAGGGTCGATCATGACCAACAAATACGCGGAAGGCTATCCGGGCAAGCGCTATTACGGCGGCTGCCAGTTCGTGGATATCGCCGAAGAGCTGGCGATCGAACGCGCCAAGAAGCTGTTTGGCGTCAATTTCGCCAACGTCCAGCCGAATTCCGGTTCGCAGATGAACCAGGCCGTCTTCCTGGCGCTGCTGCAGCCGGGCGACACCTTCATGGGCCTCGACCTGAATTCCGGGGGCCATCTGACCCATGGTTCGCCGGTCAACATGTCGGGCAAATGGTTCAATGTCGTTTCCTACGGCGTGCGCGAAAGCGATCACCTCTTGGATATGGACGACGTCGCCGAGAAGGCCCGCACCCACAAGCCGAAGCTGATCATCGCCGGCGGCACCGCTTACTCCCGCATCTGGGACTGGAAGCGCTTCCGCGAGATCGCCGATGAAGTCGGCGCCTATCTGATGGTCGACATGGCCCACATCGCCGGCCTCGTCGCCGGTGGCCAGCATCCGTCGCCGTTCCCGCATTGCCACGTCGCCACCACCACGACCCACAAGTCGCTGCGCGGCCCGCGCGGTGGCGTCGTGCTGACCAATGACGAGGATATTGCCAAGAAGATCAACTCGGCCGTCTTCCCCGGCCTGCAGGGCGGCCCGCTGATGCATATCATCGCCGCCAAGGCCGTCGCCTTCGGCGAGGCGCTGCAGCCCGACTTCAAGGATTATGCCGCGCAGATCGTCAAGAATGCCCGCACGCTGGCCGAAACCCTGAAGGCCAACGGTCTCGATATCGTCTCCGGCGGCACCGACAACCACCTCATGCTGGTCGATCTTCGCAAGAAGAACGCCACCGGCAAGCGCGCCGAGGCCGCTCTCGGCCGCGCCTACATCACCTGCAACAAGAACGGCATTCCCTTCGATCCGGAAAAGCCCTTCGTCACCTCGGGCGTCCGTCTCGGCGCTCCGGCCGGCACGACCCGCGGCTTCAAGGAAGCCGAGTTCAAGGAAATCGGCGAGCTGATCGTCGAGGTCCTCGACGGCCTGAAGGTGGCGAATTCGGACGAGGGCAATGCCGGTGTCGAAGCGGGCGTGCGCGAAAAGGTGCTGAAGCTCACGGGCCGCTTCCCGATGTACGGCTACATGGCCTGATCCATGCGCTGCCCGTTCTGCGGTTCGGAAGACACGCAAGTCAAGGATTCCCGGCCGGCGGAGGATGGCACGTCCATCCGCCGCCGCCGGATCTGTCCGGATTGCGGCGGGCGGTTCACCACTTTCGAGCGCGTGCAGTTGCGCGAGCTGATGGTGGCCAAGAAGACCGGGCGCAAGCAGCCCTTCGACCGCAACAAGCTGGTGCGGTCGTTCGAGATCGCGCTGCGCAAGCGCCCCGTGGACCGCGACCGCATCGAGCGCGCGGTCTCCGGCATCGTCCGCAGGCTGGAAAGTTCGGGCGAGACGGATATTCCTGCGGAAGAAATCGGCCTGCAGGTGCTGGAAGCGTTGAAGACACTGGATGACGTCGCCTTCGTGCGTTATGCCTCGGTCTATCGCGACTTCTCCCACGCCGAGGACTTCGAACAGGTGATCAAGGAAATCAACGCCAAGATCGGCCGGGACACCGGCTCGGACGCCTGACCGTCATGGATGGTGCAGGTCAGGACCGCCGCTTCATGGCGGCAGCGGTGCGTCTGTCGCGCTGGAATGCCGGGAATACGGCCACCAACCCTTCCGTCGGCTGCCTTGTGGTCAAGGA
This sequence comes from Hyphomicrobiales bacterium, assembly GCA_017305935.1. GTDB lineage: Bacteria > Pseudomonadota > Alphaproteobacteria > Rhizobiales > Rhizobiaceae > Metarhizobium. Next base: position 127,225 of record JAFKJU010000005.1, read on the forward strand.
TGGCGCCATCGTCGGCTCGGGCGTGACCGCGCCCGGCGGACGTCCCCATGCCGAGCCGCAGGCGCTGGCCATGGCCGGCGACAAGACGCATGGCGCGACCGTCTATGTCACGCTCGAACCCTGTTCCCATCACGGCAGGACGCCGCCCTGCGCCGATGCGCTGATCGCGGCCGGCGTCGCCCGCGTGGTGATCGGCGTTGCCGATCCCGATCACCGTGTCTGCGGGCGCGGCATCGCCATGCTTGAAGAGGCGGGCATTGCGGTCGAGACCGGCGTCCTGGAGGCCGAATGCCGCCATGCCTTGGCCGCCTACCTGATGCGCCAGACGAACAAGCGGCCCTATGTGACTCTGAAGCTTGCGGTTTCCGCCGATGGGATGATCGGCCGCGCCGGCTCGGGGCAGGTGGCGATCACGGGCCCGGTGTCCCGGGCGCAGGTGCATGCACTGCGCGCCGAGACGGATGCGATTCTGGTCGGCATCGGCACGGCGCTGGCCGACGATCCCGAACTGACCTGCCGCCTGCCGGGCCTCGAAGCCCGGTCGCCGGTGCGCATCGTCGTCGATGCCCGGCTTGAGCTGCCGGCCGGGGGCAAGATGGCGCGCTCGGCGGGCCATGTGCCGGTCATCGCCGTTGCCGCCCCTGCCGTCGGCGAAAACGGCGGCGGTCGCCGCGCCGCGCTGGAGGCCGAGGGCGTCGAGGTGCTGGAAACCACCGATGTCGAAAGCCTGCTGTTCGGGCTGGCGACGCGCGGCATTTCTTCGCTGATGGTCGAGGGCGGCGCACGCGTTGCCCGCGCCTTCCTGGAGGCCGGGCTGGTCGATCGCATCCTCCTGTTTCGCGGCGCAGTCGAAATCGGCGCCGGCGGGGTTGAATCGCCTGTCGTGGCAAACGATATGCCAGCCGGCTTCACCCTGATCCGCTCCTATGCCTTCGGCAGCGATCGCTGCGACGATTATGAAAGGGCTTCATGAATGTTCACCGGCATTGTCACCGATATCGGCACGGTCGAGGCCGTCACGCCGCTGAGGCAGGGCATCAGGCTCAAGGTTGCGACGGCGTATGATCCGGCCGGCATCGACATGGGCGCCTCGATTGCCCATTCCGGCGTCTGCCTCACCGTTACAGGCCTGCCGGCGGAAGGCGACAATGCCCGCTGGTTCGAGGTCGAGGCCTGGGAAGAAGCGCTGCGCCTGACGACCATCGCGAACTGGCTGCCGGGCACCCGCATCAACCTGGAACGCTCTCTGAAGATCGGCGACGAACTCGGCGGCCATATCGTCTCCGGCCATGTCGACGGCAAGGCCGAGATCCTCTCGGTGACGGCGGAAGGCGACGCGACCCGGTTCCGCCTGCGCGCGCCGGAGCATCTGGCGAAATTCGTGGCGCCCAAGGGCTCGATCGCACTCGACGGCACGTCGCTGACCGTCAATGCGGTGGAAGACGTCGAATTCGACGTATTGCTGATCCGCCACACGCTGGAGGTGACGACCTGGGGAGAGCGCAAGGCCGGCGATTTCGTCAATTTCGAAGTCGACACCATGGCGCGTTACGCGGCGCGCCTCGCCCAGTTTCCGGCGACCCAGCCTTGAGCCACGAGGCCAGCGAAGCATCGAAATGGGTCGTTTGGCCTGAAAAAGCTTGCAAAGCGCCAAGGGCCGTGTTTTCTCCGGCGCTTGGATCCTTGCGCATTTGCGCCGTTACATCATTGGATAATCTCACATGAGCTCGAAGCCCCACCTTCTCATCGTCGAGGCCCGCTTTTACGACGACATGGCCGATGCTCTGCTCGATGGCGCCAAGACGGCCCTCGAAGACGCCGGCGCCACCTATGACATCATCACGGTTCCGGGCGCGCTCGAAATCCCGCCGACCATCGCCATGGCGCTCGACGGCGCCGACAATGGCGGCACGGAATATGACGGCTATGTCGTGCTCGGCATGGTCATCCGTGGCGAAACCTACCACTTCGATATCGTTTCCAACGAGTCGAGCCGCGCCCTGATGGATCTGGCCGTCAGCGAGTCGCTGGCCATCGGCAACGGCATCATGACCGTGGAGAATGAGGCGCAGGGCTGGGCACGCGCCCGCCGCTCCGACAAGGACAAGGGCGGTTTCGCCGCCCGCGCGGCCCTGCGCATGATCGAGATCAAGCAGCGTCTGGGTGGTTGAGGCCATGAGCAATCAGGAAAACGACAAGCCGGTCGTCAAGCAGGCCAACCAACGCGGCGCGGCGCGTCTTGCCGCCGTGCAGGCGCTCTATCAGATGGATGTCGGCGGCGCCGGCGTTCTCGAAGTCGTCGCCGAATACGAGGCGCATCGTCTCGGTCAGGAAGTCGATGGCGATACCTATCTCAAGGCGGATGCCGGCTGGTTCCGCTCTATCGTCTCGGGCGTTGTGCGTGACCAGAAGAACCTCGATCCGCTGATCGCCACGGCGCTGCAGGACGACTGGGCGCTGTCGCGCATCGACAGCACTGTGCGCGCCATCCTGCGTGCCGGCGTCTTCGAATTGCGCGAGCGAAAGGACGTGCCGGTCGCCGTCATCGTCACCGAATATGTCGAAATCGCCCACGCTTTCTTCTCCGAGGACGAGCCGAAGCTGGTGAACGCCGTGCTCGACCGCATCGCCCGCCAGGTGCGCGGCGATACGCGCAAATAAGGCAATTCCTCCCGCGCCCTGATCCTCCTGCCGCAAGACGGGGAGAGGGGACTTGCCCCAACGAGCCACGTTGTGTGAGAAGACCGGTGCGGCATATCCTCGCCCCGTTTGCGGGGAGATCGCCGGCAGGCCGGATGAGGGGTGAAACGGCCGTGCATAAGCGATAGACGAGGGAGCGAGACTGCCGATGCTGAACAAAGCCGAAGACATGGGCAGTACCGGTCTCGACGCGCAGCTGCGCATCGCCAAGCGGAATGTTCTCATTCTCACCGTGGCGCAGGCGATTCTCGGCGCCGCCCCGCCGCTCAGCTTTGCCGTCGGCGGGCTCGTCGGCTACCAGTTGCTCGGCGCCGACAAGTCGTTGGCCACCGCGCCGCTGACCGGCTTCAACATCGGCGTCGCCTGCGGCGCCATGCTGATCGCCTTTCTCTCCCAACGGATCGGGCGTCGCGCCAGCTTCATGCTGGGCGCGGCGCTAGCCGCCATCGGCAGCGCGCTGGCGGCGATTGCGCTGTTCCGGCAGGATTTCTGGATGTTCGGCGCAGCCTTGTTGGTCATCGGCGTCTCCTCCGGCTTTTCGCAGAAAATTCGTTTTGCCGCGGCGGATGCCTCGCCCTCCTTCTTCAAGCCGCGCGCCATTTCCTGGATTCTCGCCGGCGGCATTGTCTCGGCGGTGTTGGGATCGCAACTCGCCATCTGGACGCGGGAATTGCTGTCGCCTGTGCTGTTTGCCGGCTCTTTCGTGGCGCTGGTGCCCATCTGCCTGGTGGCGCTCGCCGTCTTTTCCCTGCTCGACCTGCCGGAAGTGGAAAGTCGCAAGCATGCCGTCGCATCGCGCCGGCCATTGCGCGAAATCATCCTGACCCAGCGTTTCCTGACCGGCATGGTTTGCGGCATTTCCACCTATGCGCTGATGACATTCATGATGACCGGCGCGCCGCTCGCCATGGTCATCGGCTGCGGCTTCTCCTCTGATCTGGCGACGCTCGGCATTCAGTGGCATGTGCTGGCGATGTTCGCGCCGAGCTTCTTCACCGGCATGCTGATCAGCCGCTTCGGCACCGAGCGAATCGTCGCCGTCGGCCTTGTCATTCTCATGGCTTGCGCGGTCGTGGCCCATGCCGGCATCGCGCTGTGGAATTTCTGGGGTGCGCTCATCCTGCTCGGCATCGGCTGGAATTTCGGCTTCATCGGCGCCACCTCCATCGTCGCTTCGAGCTATGCGCCGGAAGAGGCCGATCGTGTCCAGGGGTTCCACGATATCGTGCTGTTCGGATCGGTGGCGCTTGCCTCCTTCGCCTCCGGCAAGGTCTTCAACGCGTTCGGCTGGGAAGCGATGAACCTGATCATCTGGCCGATCACCGGCCTTTGCCTCTTTCTCGTGCTTCTCCTCTGGCGTTCCAAGGCCAAGGCCGGCGCGTAAGACGCGACTGACTATGTCATTTTTAAATAAGGCATATCGGCATTCGCAGGGCGCATAGCGCTTGAATGGTCGGGGCTTGACGCCGCAAGTTCCTGCACGCAATCTCGCCGCACACGGGAGTCCCGCCGGAGAGGAGCCGGCATGTCTGCCTGTGGGTGACGCCGGGAGAAGATCGCCCGGCCTTTAGGAGAGGACTAAGCGGAATGACCATTTTGTTTGGCGTTATCGCGTGCGGATTGCTCTCGGTAATCTACGCTATTTGGGCGACACAGTCTGTTCTTGCCGCCGACCAGGGCAATGCACGGATGCAGGAGATTGCCGGCTATATCCGGGAAGGGGCCCAAGCCTATCTCACGCGCCAGTATAAAACGATTGCGATTGTCGGTATTTTGGTTTTCATCGCCACCTGGTACCTGTTGTCGGGCGAGGCGGCCATCGGTTTTCTGATCGGTGCGGTTCTGTCCGGGGCGGCCGGTTTCATCGGCATGCATGTCTCGGTGCGCGCCAACGTCCGCACGGCACAGGCCTCGTCCCATAGCCTGTCGGCCGGCCTCGATATCGCCTTCAAATCCGGCGCGATCACCGGCATGCTGGTCGCGGGTCTCGCCCTTCTCGGCGTCTCGATCTATTTCTATGTTCTCACCGGCCCGCTCGGCCATGAAAGCGGCTCGCGCGAGGTGATCGACGCGCTGGTGGCGCTCGGCTTCGGCGCGTCGCTGATCTCGATCTTCGCCCGTCTCGGCGGCGGCATCTTCACCAAGGGCGCCGATGTCGGCGGGGATCTCGTCGGCAAGGTGGAAGCCGGCATTCCCGAAGACGATCCGCGCAACCCCGCCACCATCGCCGATAACGTCGGCGACAATGTCGGCGATTGCGCCGGCATGGCGGCCGACCTGTTCGAAACCTATGCCGTTTCCGTGGTCGCGACAATGGTTCTCGCCGCGATCTTCTTCGCCGGCGCCCCGATCCTGCAATCGGCGATGATCTACCCGCTGGCGATTTGCGGTGCCTGCATCATCACCTCCATCGTCGGCACCTTCTTCGTCAAGCTCGGTATCAACGGCTCGATCATGGGCGCGCTGTACAAGGGGCTGATCGTCACCGGCGTCCTGTCGATCCTCGGGCTCGGCGTCGCCACGTCGCTGACCGTCGGCTGGGGCTCGCTCGGCACTGTCGCCGGCCGTGACATCACCGGCACCAACCTGTTCGTCTGCGGCCTTGTCGGCCTCGTGGTCACGGCGCTGATCGTCGTCATCACCGAATATTACACCGGCACCAACAAGCGGCCGGTCAATTCCATCGCCCAGGCCTCGGTCACCGGCCACGGCACCAATGTCATCCAGGGCCTGGCCGTGTCGCTGGAATCGACGGCGCTGCCGGCTCTGGTCATCGTCGGCGGCATCATCGCCACCTACCAGTTGGGCGGCCTGTTCGGCACCGGCATCGCCGTCACCGCCATGCTTGGCCTTGCCGGCATGATCGTGGCGCTCGACGCCTTCGGCCCGGTCACCGACAATGCCGGCGGCATCGCCGAAATGTCGCATCTGCCGCCGGAAGTGCGTCGCTCCACCGATGCGCTCGATGCCGTTGGCAACACCACCAAGGCCGTCACCAAGGGGTATGCCATCGGTTCGGCCGGCCTCGGTGCGCTCGTGCTGTTCGCGGCCTATGCCAACGACCTGCAATATTTCGCCTCGAACGGCGACAAATATCCATATTTCGCCGATGTCGGCACCATCTCCTTCGACCTGTCTAACCCTTACGTGGTCGCCGGCCTGCTGTTCGGCGGTCTGGTGCCCTATCTCTTCGGCGGCATCGCCATGACGGCCGTGGGCCGTGCGGCGGGCGCCATCGTCGAGGAGGTGCGCCGCCAGTTCCGCGAGAAGCCGGGCATCATGCAGGGCACGGAACGGCCGGATTACGGCCGCGCCGTCGACCTGCTGACCAAGGCGGCGATTCGCGAGATGATCATTCCCTCGCTGCTGCCGGTGCTTGCGCCCATCGTGGTCTATTTCGGCGTGCTGTTGCTCTCCGGCTCCAAGGCCTCGGCCTTTGCCGCACTCGGCGCCTCGTTGCTCGGCGTCATCATCAACGGGTTGTTCGTGGCGATCTCCATGACATCCGGCGGCGGCGCCTGGGATAACGCGAAGAAGAGCTTCGAGGACGGTTTTGTCGACAAGGATGGCGTGCGCCATGTCAAGGGTTCGGAAGCTCACAAGGCCTCCGTCACCGGCGACACGGTCGGCGATCCCTATAAGGACACGGCCGGCCCCGCCGTCAACCCGGCGATCAAGATCACCAACATCGTCGCGCTGCTGCTTCTGGCCGTTCTGGCCTGAAGCCAGGCCTTCAAGCAAAAACCCCGCCGGAGCGATCCGGCGGGGTTTTGCTGGGAATGGAAAAGGCTTACTGGCCCTGCTGCGTCGGCCCGCCGAGAATGCTCTTGGCCATGCTGGCCGCGTTGCTGCCGCCGGAGAGCAACTGCTGCAGGAAGGTGAGATCCTTGCCGCCGGTCGGCGTGGTGCGCGAGATGTTGTCGAACACCTTGCCGTCCTTGAGCGTATAGTTGGCGCGCTGCGAGACGACGCCGTCCTTGTCGAAATAGATGGCGAGGACGCTCTGGTCGACCAGCTGCGGCTTCAGGAAAGCGGCCTGGCGCACGCGCTTCTGCGAGATGTAGTAGAAAACTTCGCCATCGAAGGTGCCGATGGTCGAGGGTGAGCCGAGCGACAGCAGCACCTGCTCGCGGCTGGCTCCGACGGGCGCCAGCGCCAGCGACTGTTCGTCGACGACATAGCCGTTGTTCATGACTTCGGTGGTGGAGGCGCAGCCGGTCACGCCGGCGCTAAGGAGCGCAACGGCGACAGCGGCGCTTTTCACAAATTTCGCGTTCGATTTCGAAGACCGCTTGTACGACGCCATGTTCCTAACCGTATCCCCTCGCTATGCCCGATCTGCCTCGGACCTGCTGCACAACCATTATGGCCATTCCAAGGACGGAGCAGCCGAGGCAAGGCTTTGCGATGCCGGTAACAACGGCATTGCAATTCGCGACTGCTTCGGTAAACCAGCTTTTGCAATCATGCAACAAGCGGCAGCATTGATCCCGGCGGTCGAGCCGATCAATTCTGGGAAATTTGATGATTTTCGGGCTTTTTCGAAAAAGAAACAACAATCGTTCGATCGTCGATCGGCAGTATGCGATCCTGACGGCGGCGGGCCGCGCGCCGGCTTTCTACACCGATATGGGCGTGCCAGACACGGTGATGGGCCGTTTCGAGATGCTGTCGCTGGTCTTTATCCTGTATTTCCGGCGCACCCGGGCCTCCGCGACCAGCGGCCAGGAGATCGCCCAGGAGATCGTCGATGCCTTTTTTCTGGATATCGACTACTCGATCCGCGAACTCGGGGTCGGCGACACCGGCGTGCCCAAGCGCATGAAGAAGCTGGCCGGCATGTTCTACGGCCGGCTCGAATCCTATGCCAAGGCGCTGGACACGGGCGACCGCGAGGCGCTGGCTGCGGCATTGGCGCGCAACATTCATCCGCAGGCCGGCGAAATGGCGCAGCCGATGCGGCGGCTTGCCGATTGGGCCTTTGCCGCCGAGGCGGCGCTGGCGGTCGTCGACGAGGCCGACATCGCCGTCGGCTCGCTGCAAGTGCCATCGCCTGCCGAAGAGGAGAGCTGAGATGAACCAGAACAACGATACCCCCTTTTCCTATCTGGTGAAGGTCGGCCATATCTCCGCCAATCCGGTCTCCGTGCGGCTGGAGGCGAATGCGCAGGAGCGGGCGGGGCTCGCTCGCCTGTGGAACATCCTCTCCGTCGACAGCCTGAAGGCCGAGCTGCAGATTGCCAAGTGGAAAAAGGATGGCGTCCGCATCAAGGGCAGCGTGCAGGCGCGAATCGCGCAAGCCTGCGTGGTGACGCTGGAGCCGGTGCCGGCCGAGATCGACGAGGCCATCGACCAGATTTTCGTGCCCGAAAATTCGCGACTTGCCCGCCGCATCAGCGAGGAAAGCAGCGAACTTCTGCTGGATCCGGATGGTGAAGACATGCCCGAACCGTTCGTCGGCGACACGATCGATGCCGGCGTTGTCGTGGCGGAAGCGGTCGCTCTTGCCATCGACCCCTATCCGCGCAAGGAAGGCATTGTTTTCGGCGATCATATCGAGGATGACGGCAAGAACGACAAGAAACCCAATCCTTTCGCCGTGTTGAAAGACTGGAAGAAAGACGAATAAGTCGTTCCAACGACAGCACGACGCTCTCCAGGCACTGGTCTTTCGTCACAATAGAGTTGTAAGCAGCGTCAAAACCGTTATTTTGGCCGAAAATTCGCCCGCCCGGGTGGAAAGAAAAAGGAATCAGGAACGCGTGGTCAGAATTTCCCTCGATGTCATGGGTGGCGATTTCGGTCCGGAAGTCGTCATCCCCGGCGCAGCCAAGGCGCTGGAGCGGCATCCTGATATCACCTTTCTGCTCTACGGAATCGAGGCGGATTGCCTGCCTCTTCTGGCCCAATATCCCAAGCTGCGCGATCGCTCGCGGTTTCACGCCAGCGAAGTTGCTGTCGGCATGGACGAAAAGCCGAGCCAGGCATTGCGCCGCGGCCGTTATGTCTCGTCAATGTGGCAGGCGATCGAAGCGGTGAAGAGCGGGGAGGCGGATGTCGCGGTCTCCGCCGGCAATACCGGCGCGCTGATGGCGATGGCGAAATTCTGCCTGCGCACCATGGCCAATATCGAACGACCTGCCATCGCCGGCATCTGGCCGACCCTCAAGGGTGAAAGCGTGGTGCTGGATATCGGCGCCAATATCGGCGCGGATTCGCAGCAGCTTCTCGATTACGCGTTGATGGGCGGTGCTATGGCGCGCGCCCTGTTCGAGATCGAGCGTCCGACCGTCGGCCTGCTCAATGTCGGCGTCGAGGAGGTGAAGGGCCTGGAAGAGGTGAAGGAGGCGGCGCGCATGTTGCGCGAGGCCAATCTCGGCACCATCGACTATGCGGGCTTCGTCGAAGGCGACGATATCGGCAAGGGCACCGTCGATGTCGTCGTCACCGAAGGCTTTACCGGCAATATCGCGCTGAAGGCGGCCGAGGGCACCGCCCGCCAGATCACCGAGCTGCTGCGCTCGGCGCTGCGCCGCACCTGGCTGTCGCGCCTTGGTTATCTGCTGGCTCGCAGCGCCTTCAACGTGTTGCGCGAGAAGCTCGATCCGCGCAAGGTCAATGGCGGCGTATTTCTCGGCCTCAATGGCATCGTCATCAAGAGCCATGGCGGCGCGGATGCGGAAGGCTTCGCCGCCGCCATCGCCGTCGGCTACGACATGGTGCGCAACGGGCTGAACGACAAGATTCAGGAAGACCTCAGGAAATATCATGCAAAGCGTGTTCCGCCCGCCGGGCCGGAAGCGGCATGAGCGCGGAGTAGCACGAGAATGATCCGTTCAGTGGTTCGTGGTTTCGGGGCAGCGCTGCCGAAACGGGTAGTGACCAATCGCGAGCTGGAGGAGACGGTCGATACGTCGGACGAGTGGATCGTCCAGCGCACCGGCATCAAACAGCGCTACATCGCCGGCGAAGGCGAAACCACCGCCTCGCTCGGCGAAGCGGCGGCGCGCGCAGCTCTCGACAATGCCGGCCTGACGCCGGCCGACATCGACCTCATTATCGTCGCCACTTCGACGCCGGACAACACCTTCCCGGCGACCGCCGTGAACATCCAGAATCGCCTGGGCATGACCCATGGCTTCGCCTTCGACGTACAGGCGGTCTGTACCGGCTTCGTCTATGCGGTTGCTACCGCCGACGTCTATATTCGCGGCGGGCTGGCGAAGCGTGCACTGGTGATCGGCGCGGAAACCTTTTCGCGCATCCTCGACTGGACGGACCGCACCACCTGCGTGCTGTTCGGCGATGGCGCCGGCGCGCTGATTCTCGAAGCGGCGGAAGGTGAGGGCACGACCGACGATCGCGGCGTGCTGACCGCCAGCCTGCGCTCGGACGGTTCGCACAAGGACAAGCTCTATGTCGACGGCGGGCCCTCGACGACGGGCACGGTCGGCCAGTTGCGCATGGAGGGCCGCGAGGTCTTCAAGCATGCCGTCGGCATGATCACCGACGTCATCGACGCCGCCTTCGCGGCGACCGGAACCACCGCCGAGCAACTCGACTGGCTGGTGCCGCACCAGGCCAACCGTCGCATCATCGAGGGCTCCGCCAAGAAGCTTTCGATCCCGATGGACAAAGTGGTGATGACCGTCGACCAGCACGGCAACACCTCGGCCGCCTCCATTCCGCTGGCGCTGGCGGTGGCGGCCGGCGATGGCCGCATCAAGAAGGGCGACCTCGTGATGCTCGAAGCGATGGGCGGCGGCTTCACTTGGGGCGCCGTTCTGCTGCGCTGGTAAAGCAATCGCCAATATGTGGCGCGAAACAAGAGCTTGACCGTTTCCGACAAGGGAAATACTCTCAGCCCGATTTCACGATCATCACAAGAATGGGCGGAGAGCAATGGCCGGGAAAACAGTGACGCGCGCGGATTTGGCGGAATCGGTTTTCCGGAAGGTCGGGCTCTCGCGGACGGAATCGGCGGAACTGGTCGAGACGGTCATCGACGAGATCTGCAACGCCATCGTGCGCGGCGAAACGGTCAAGTTGTCCTCCTTCGCCACCTTCCAGGTGCGTGACAAGAACGAACGTATCGGCCGCAACCCGAAGACCGGCGAGGAAGTGCCGATCTCGCCGCGCCGGGTGATGACCTTCAAGGCTTCCAACGTGCTGAAACAGCGCGTTCTCAAGGCGCACAATGCCCGCAAGGCCAAGCAGAAGCCGCCGGTGCAGAACCCGGCCTCCTGAGCGCCTTACGATATTTCTGAGGACAAGCGGCGTAAACTGCTTGAATTTTCGCGTGTAAATCGTTGAAATGTGGACGATTGGTCGAGCGTGGTGTATAGCCATGAACGATGACGTGAGGGCAGTTCGCTTGGGACTGCAGGACAGAGGAATGGGCATTCCCTGCCGGAATGCCGGAGGTTTGTGAACGTTGGACAAGAGCCCGGACGCTTTTCGTACGATCAGCGAAGTCGCTGACGATCTGGATTTGCCACAGCACGTCCTGCGTTTCTGGGAAACCCGTTTTCCCCAGATCAAGCCGATGAAGCGCGGCGGCGGCCGGCGTTATTATCGGCCGGAAGATGTCGATCTCCTCAAGGGCATCCGCCATCTGCTCTACGATCACGGTTATACGATCAAGGGCGTGCAGAAACTCCTGAAAACCAACGGCAACAAATTCGTCGCCGCCATTGCCCAAGGCGATCTCGCAACGGTGGAGGCCCTGGCCGCCGCGGGTGACGACAATACGGCGCATCAGGAGCCGCGCGTCGCATCTCCGGAAGACGATCAGATCGTCGGCCGCGCCAAGCCGCCGATCAGCCGCCGTTTCTTCAGTTTTGTCGGTGGCGACGACGATACGCCGGAAATCTCGGTCGGCAAGGGCGCGATCGGTAAGGAAGACCGCGCCTTGCTTCAGGAAGCGCTCTACGATCTCCTGGAATGCAAGCGCCTCCTGGATCAGGTGCGCTGATCAGGCCGCCGGTGAGATCCCGTCACAGTCCGGGTTTTACAACAGGGGCGTCAGCGGCTTGGGGGCATCGCCCGGCTTGCCTTTCGGCGGCGGCTTGTCCGGAGGTGGCGGTTGACCGAGCGGCGGTTGGGGAGCGACGGGGCCGGTTGTACCGGGACCGGAGCCGGGGATTGGGACGATTGGGTCGGGCATGCGACGCTCCTCGAATAATGGAGTATTACCCTCCAACCACGCCCGCGCGCTTGTGTTCCCGGGATGCGGACATGAAGAGGGCCGGCAATCGATGCCGGCCCTTTCGAAGCGTTTCTTGTGTAATCAGAATTTGACGCCGATGCCGAACATCACCTGATGCTGGCGTGCATCGACATCGAAACCGGAAATATTTTCGCTGCCATAATTGTTGAAGCGATATTCGGCGCGGCCGAAAACATTGTTCTGGAAGGCATATTCGACACCCGCGCCAACGGTGTAACCGTCGAAGGTCGACTTGTCCTTGCCGACGCCCGGCACATCGACATAGCCGCGTGCCACCGTCCAGCCAGCGGTGCCGTAGAACAGCAGGTTGTCCATGGCATAGCCGATGCGACCGCGAACCGAGCCACTGAGTTCCGTGCCGGCGGTAACGCCGCCAATCAGATCCTCCTTGTTCCAGTTATAGTTCAGATCGCCTTCGACACCGAGGACGATGTTATTGTCCATCTGGTAGTTATACCCGACGAAACCGCCAAGAATACCGCCGTTGAAACTTTGCGAATCGGAGAAGCCGATGGTGTCGAAATCCGCCTTCAGCCAGCCGGCGCCACCCTGAAGACCGACGTAAGGGCCACTCCAGGTAAAGGGAGCGATAACAGGCGTTTCGGCAACCGGCTCCGGCGGCTGCTCGATGACGGCATCTGCGGCGAAAGCCGGGGACGAAAAGGCCAGCAGGCCCAGTATGGCGGCGATTTGCTTCATGGATTTGTCCCTCCAGGATGAGCAGGCCTCTTTCGAGAGGCCCCAATGCCAGCGACATGCGAAACCTAAACGGCGAATGTGGCCAAAAAGTTCCCCGCTCGGCGAGTGAATGCGGCAATGCCGCGACATTTTCGGGAAATGAACGCGGCCGCCGATCAAAAAGGCGGCCGCAGGGCGGGCTCAGACGGCTGAAGGCAGTTCTTACCGGAACCGCGGCCGGCGTTCGACATTCATCAGCAACTCGACGGCAGTCGCATATTCCCCGAACAGCGTGCGCAGGCGCCGCTCATTGTCGAGGTCGAGATTGTATTGCATGCAGAAGTCTCGAATCGGCCAGATCTGCCGCAGGGTTTCCTGTTCGAAGGCACTGGGATCGATATTGAACGACATGGTCACTTCCTCCCTGCACGCCTCAACTGGCGAAATGGGGATTTGTTCCCTGCGAAATCCGAGTCTCGTGTATTTTTCTCTGCAGGGGCAATTTGGCCCTTGCGCTTTCAGGCCGAAAGCCATAAACAACCCAAGCCTTTACGGCGGGTCGGGGTGTAGCGCAGCCCGGTAGCGCACTTGACTGGGGGTCAAGGGGTCGTCGGTTCAAATCCGGCCACCCCGACCATTTAAATCCTTGATTTCCCCATCAGTTTCCAGATGAAGCAATCGCTGCCCAAGGTTCCGGCGGAACCTTGACGGAGAAGCGCGTCACGCCTCAGCCGTCATTGGCGGCGTTAAGGTTTTCCGGGCGAATGCCGTCTTGAGAGGCCTGGGCCGTATAGCGTAAGCGGACGCCGATTCCGCCTTCCATGCCGCTATTGTCGGCCAGAAAAGCAATGCCTTTTTCTTCCAGCGCATTGCGCAGCAGGCGCAGGATGTCGAAATCATGTTCCTGACCGGCTTCCGCCTGTTCGACGATCTCAGACGAAAGCCCGGCGGCGCTGGCGATGTCGTCGATCGTCAGTCCGAGAAGGGCGCGGGCGGCGCGGAGGTGGGCGGCCGTTATCATGCCTTTTCAACTAGCGCGGTATCGGCCGGCGTCAATGCCCTGATATCGCTGCGCTGCGGGACAAGCGTGCGATAGATCGACTCGATGCCATCGACCATTACCCCCAGCGCATAACGATGTTTGCGTCGACCGGCCTCGCGCGTGAAGGCGTGCAGGCTGTCCGGTGCGGCAAAATCCGCCATCGCGGCAGCCAGTGTCTCGGGGGCGTCGGTGTTCGGCACCAGCAGGCCGTTGAGACCGTCGTCCAGCACGCAGGCCGCGCCGCCGACATCGGTGAGGATCATCGGCTTCCCGGCGGCGGCGGCTTCCAGCATCACATAGGACATCGCCTCGTAACGGCTGGGCATGACCAGCGCATCGAAGGCATCCATGGCCTCGGTGCCGGGAATGCCAGGTTCGAGGTGGATGCGCGTGTCAAAGGGGGAGGCGGCGATTCGGGTGCGGACCTCGCTTTCCAACTCGCCGGCGCCGATCATCAGCAGATGGGCACAAGGGTGCGCGCCGGCGATGCGGTCGAAGGCATCGAGCAAGCGATTGGGCGCTTTTTGGTGTGACAGGCGGCCGACGAAGCCGTAAAGCAGCGAATCATGGGGAATGCCGAGCCGTTCGCGCAGGGCCGAGCCATGCCCGGTCGGTGGCGGGGTGACGCCGTTGACGACGGTTGCCAGCCGGCGTGCCGGGATCCCCAGGCTTTTCGCATGGGCCTGCTCGTCCTGCGAAACGCAGACGATACGGTCGGAGAGAAAGCGTCCGAGAAGACTTTCGATCGTGCCGAAGATCAGTCGCCCGGCGCGGCCGAGCGTCGGGTCCATGGTTCGGAAGGCATGCGGCGTATAGACGCGCGGGATATGGGAGCCCGGCAGGCGCAGGCGGGTGAGCGCACCAGCCTTGGAGCTATGGGCATGGATGGCGTCGAACGGGCCGTCGTCGCGGATGACGGCATTCAGCATCCGCCAGGCCTTGAAATCGGAAGGACCGGGGGCGCGGGTCATCGGCACGGCGTGCACGCCCGCAAGGCCGAGCGCCGAGAGTTCGCGCACGAAACGTTCCTCGGCGCGAAGCGGCGAATAGACGGCGACGACGCGGTGACCGCGTTCCTTTAATCCCCGGCAAAGATCGAGGAAATGCCGGCCGGAGCCGCCGCCGCTCGGTTCCAGAACCTGCAGAATCGACAGGGATTGCCTGGCCTTATGTCGGGTCATGGAATTGCCGCGCTCCGGGAAAGGTTTCTCTGATGGCGCATTTCCAGCGCCCTGCAGCCCCAGACGATACCGAGCAGCAGGTAGAAATGCCGCCAGTGATCGGTGTCGATGACATTGCCGATCAGCACATGGCCGAGGATGACGATCCAGGAAATCATCAGATAAGGCTGCCAGTCGCGATGGCGCAGCAGATATTTGAAGCCCGTCGATAGCGTCCAGATCATCATGGTGATGTAGGAAATAAAGCCGATCCAGCCGTAGGTGGTCAGCGATTTCAACCAGATATTGTGTTCGTCCTCGGGGAAAATCTTGCTGAAGGTCATCGGACCGATGCCGAGCGGATGCTCCATCGACATCAGGAAGCCGATGCGGTGGCGCTCGAAACGGCCGAGATGGCCGGCGTCGTAATCCTGCTCCAGTTGGGCGCGGCTCGAAAACAGGTTCGAGACCTTTTGCGATTGCATCGCCCCGACGATGGCGCCGAACAAAACGATCACCGCCAACAGCGACAGCACGAGGATTTTTAAGCGGAAAGCGCCGGTGCGTTCCTTCAGCAGCATGATGAACACCATCAGGCAGGCGCAGAACAGGAACAGCGCCCAGGCGGCGCGCGAGAACGACAGGAAGATGCCAAGCACGATGACCAGCAGCCCGCCGATGCGCCACAGCGATTCGAGCGGCCGGCCGGTCAGCAGGCCATAGACCAGATAGAGCGCCGGCGCGATCAGGAAGGGGCCGAAGACGTTCGGGTCCTGGAAGGCGCCCATGGCGCGGTCGTAGCGCGTAAAGATTTCCGAGCCGGGAAAGGCATGGAAATAGCCAAGAATGCCGAGCAGCGAAGTGATGACCGCAGCCAGCACCCAGGCATTGAAGATGACTTTCAGCCGCGAGGCATCGCCCTCGATCACGGCGGCATAAAAGACCGAGGTCAGCGCCAGGAAGGTGGAGACGGCGAGATACATCGGCCCGACATCGAGATCGGCCATCACCGTCAGCGACAGGATGCCGCCGACATTGAACACCAGCAGCAAAGCGAGCAGCGGCGCGACATTGCGCGAGATACGCAAACCGCCAAGAAAGCCGACCCCGATCAGCGCCACATGGATCAGTTCATAGGGCGCCGGCTCCGAAATGACGAAGCCGGAGAGGAAAACGCCGCAGCCGACCATGAACGAGCCGATCAGCCGCAACGCGGCGCGCTGCGGCAGGAAGGGCAGGGCAGCGTGGTCGGCGAGCGCGCTCAATAGGCGTTTTCCGTGTTCAGCAGGCGGAAGGGGGTCAGGAACAGGATCTTCAGGTCGAGCAGCAAAGACCAGTTCTCGATGTAATAGAGATCGTAGGCGGTGCGGAATTTGATCTTGTCGTCATTATCGACCTCGCCGCGCCAGCCGTTGATCTGCGCCCAGCCGGTGACGCCGGGCTTGACGCGGTGGCGGGCGAAATAACCCTCGACGACATCGACATAGAGCCGGTCGTGGGTCTGGGCGAGCACGGCATGCGGACGCGGGCCGACGAGCGACAGGTCGCCGCGCAGCACGTTGAAGATTTGCGGCAACTCGTCGATGGAGGTCTTGCGGATGAAACGACCGACCGGGGTGACGCGCGGATCGTTCTTGGTGACGGCGTTGCGCGCCGTCGGGTCGCTCATCTCGGTATACATCGAGCGGAATTTGAAGACGTTGATGATCTCGTTGTTGAAGCCATGGCGCTTCTGCATGAAGATGATCGGCCCCTTGGAGGTCAGCTTCACGGCCAGTGCGGCGCCGAGCATGATCGGCCACAGCAGGGCAAGCGCGATCAGCGAGAAAGTGACGTCGAAGATGCGCTTGGCGACCGAATCCCAATCGCGAATCGGCCGGTCGAAGATATCGAGCATCGGCACCGCGCCGACCTTGGAATAGGCGCGCGGGCGGAAACGCAGCTTGTTGGCATGGGCGGCGAGGCGGATGTCGAGCGGTAACACCCAGAGTTTCTTCAGGAGTTGCAGGATGCGCGCTTCGGCGCTGAGCGGCAGAGAGATGATCAGCATGTCGATGCGGGCGAGGCGGGCGAACTCCACAAGTTCGGCGACGGTGCCGAGCTTGGGATAGCCGGCCACCATGGAAGGCGAACGGGTTTCGTTGCGGTCGTCGAAGATGCCGCAGATGCGGATGTCGTTTTCCGGCTGCTGCTCCAGCGCGCGGATCAGATCCTTGGCCGGCTGGCCCCCGCCGACGATGACGGCGCGGCGCTCCATGGTTCCGTTGCGGGCCCAGTGGCGAACGCCATAGGACACGAGGCTGCGCTCGACCGTCAGGTAGACCGCGCCGGTCACGAACCAGGCGACAAACCACAGGCGGGAATGATCGCCGCCGGATTTCAGCAGAAACAGCGCCAGCGCTATCAACCCGAAGGCGATGCCCCAGGCGCTCATCACCTTCGGCAGTGTCTTGAAGGAGGCGCGCAGAGCCTGCACCTGATAGGTATCCATGACATGCAGGAACAGCACGGCCGCACCCGCGCCGATCAGCATGAAAAGCAGGGTGAGCGGCGAAAACGGCGACTGCCAGGGATTGTACCAGGCATGGATGCCCATGCCGATCGCCAGCAGCGCGAGGAATTCCAGCAGCCGCAGTTGCCCGATGAGCAGGTTGGGCGTGTAGCTGGTCTGGCGAAACTGCTCGGCGATCTGGCGTGCAAAGGCATTGAGGGGAACGCTTTCGCTGGCCGGCGGCGCCTCGCTGTCGCGCACGGCGGCGGATTCCTGCCGGATCTTCTGGCGGATGGCCTCGAGATCGAATTCGTCAGACTTCTGGATTTGGTTCATCGCGTCCACCCGGTCCCTGCGGCATTGCCGGACTGCCTGAAGCCCGAAGGCGCGGCATTGCGCTTTCGAGCAGCATCTTGGGTTCGATCGATAGCAAAAAGGCCCTAAGAAACGCTTACGGCAGGTTGTCCCGCTTCAGGACAGGCCGGGAGAATCGAGGATATCGCGGTAGAGATCGAGCATGTCCCGCGCCATGATGCTGGCGGAAAACCGGCTGCGGAAATCATCCGCCCGCGGCATGACCCGCGCTTGCCATCCGGGATCGCCAAGTGAAGCGGCCATGATGCGCGAAAGATCGGCGGCGTCGCCGGGAATGGCAAGGGCTTCACTATCCGTACCCAGCACTTCGGGAATGCCGCCGACGCGCGAGGCGATCACCGCGCGCCCGGCGGCCAGCGCTTCCAGCACGGTATAGGGCATGGCCTCGGCCCGCGAGGGCACGACGACGCGCGGCGACAGCGCAAAACCCTGCCGGGTCGGCATGGCCGGCATCAGGGCGATGCGTTCCGAAAGGCCGAGATCGGCGATCATCCGTGCATAGCGGTCGCGATCCGGCCCGTCGCCGATGATTTTCGCACGCAGGGGATGTCCGACCAAAGCCTCTGCGCGGGCGAAGGCGTCGATGAAGACATCCGGCCCCTTCAGGTCGCGCAACATGCCGATATAGAGATAGTCCGCCGCATCGGGCGCCAGCGGCACCGGTTCGAACTCGTCGTCGCCGATGCCGTTATAGATGCGCCGCGCCAGCCGGATGGGTTTTCCGACCTTGCGCTCATAGGTCCGCCGCTCGTCATCGCAGACGAAGACGAGCGCATCGCCGAAACGTTCCTGCAGCCGTTCGAGCCGCAGCACGGCCTGGCCGGTCAGCGAGCGCGGCTCGAAATGCATGCTGCCGCCATGCGGCGAGTAGAGGCGGGCTACGCAATACCTGTTCACCCGCAGGGCTGAGCCGATGATGCGGGCCAGAACGCCACCCTTGGCGCCATGACCGTGCAGGACATCAGGCTGCAATGCCTTGATCTGTTTGTAGCTCGTCCACAGCGCCCCAAAATCCATCGGAGAGACCGATCGCCGGATCGGAAGGCGGATGAGGCCGAGGGCGAGATGCGGTCTTATCTGCTCGAACAGCCGCTCCTCATGCTCCCCGCCCGTCGAACTGTCGCAGAGAATGCCGACCTGATGGCCGGCGCCCGCATGCTGTTCGGCGAGATCGCGCACATGCCTGAAGATGCCGCCGACCGGCGAGCGAAAGCAGTGGATGATGCGCAGGGGGCGTTGGGGAGGAGGCATGGACCGTCAGAAGAACCGCTCTCTGACATAGATGGTGTCGCCAGCCATGACGGGATCGGAAATCGATACCCGGCCGGTCAGAATCTCCCCGTTGATGCGCCGCGTGATATCGGCATTGCCCTGATAGGCGCGCGGGCTGTAGCCGCCGGCGACCGCGATGGCGTTCTGCACCGTCATGCCCGGCACATAGGAATATTGTCCGGCCTGCCCGACCTCGCCCATGACGAAGACCGAGCGATAGCGATCGACCTCGACGCTGACATCGGGATCGCGCAGGTAGCCGCCGCGCAATTTTTGCGCGATCAGGGCTTCGAGCTGCTGCAGCGTGCGGCCGCGCGCAGGCACCTGGCCGATCAGCGGAAAGGCGATGTAGCCGGCTTGGTCGACCGTATAGGAATTCGTCAGTCCCTCCTGCTCGAAGACGGTGATGCGCAGGCGGTCGCCGGCATCGAGCGTATAGGGCTGGATGGTCGCCTCGTGGAAGGCCTTGGGCGCCGGCTTGTAGGTCGAGCAGCCGGGCAGGATCGCCGTCGCCGCGGCAAAGGCCAACGCCAGGACATGTCTTGATGTCGCCAAGGACATTCGTTTGGTGCTCCAAACCGTGTGTTCGTTGCCTCCGTTATCGATCCATTAAGGTTAATGTCCGGTAAATGATGACGAAATTTTCAGGCATGAAGGTGCGTGGAACGCGCGGTTTCCGTCTTAACGGTTGAGTTACCATGTCCGTTTACGATCCCGGCATCTCATAGTTTGGAGTACGCCATGTCGGGCGCAAATCATCAGCAGGATGTCGATATCGATCTCGGCCAGCTTTTCCGGGCGATCTGGAAAAGGAAGGGCAGGGTTCTCGCCATCACCGTCGCCGCCGCAATCCTGGCCTATGGCGGCGCGCGGCTGATTTCGCCGACCTATCGCAGCGAAAGCCGCATCCTCATCGAACAGCGCACGCCGACCTATAACAGCGGCAAGGGCGACCAGGGCGCGCCCGGCGAAAGCCAGCCGCTGCTCGACGACCTCAACATCGCCAGCCAGGTGCAGGTGCTGCAATCCGTCGACCTGATCAAGCAGGTGGCCCGCGACCTGAAGCTCTACGAGCGCGAGGAATTCGACCCGACCGTCAAGCCGTCGGCCATCTCCGACGTCATGGTGCTGCTCGGCCTCAAGAGCAATCCGCTGGATCTCGCTCCCGAGGAGCGGGTCATCAAGGAATTCACCGACCGGCTGACCGTCTACCAGGCGGAGAAGTCGCGCGTCATCGGCATACAGTTCTCGTCGAAGGATCCGAAGCTCGCCGCCGCCGTGCCGAACGAGATGGTGCGCGTTTATCTATCGTTGCAAAGCGGCGCCAAGCTCGACACCAATTCCGAGGCCGCCCGCTGGCTGGAGCCGGAAATCGCCAACCTGCGCGAAAAGGTGCGCGAGGCGGAAAAGAAGGTTGCCGATTACCGCGCCTCGGCCGATCTGCTTCAGACCGGCGATGCGACCACCGGCGGCACCTTCGTCAGCCGCCAGCTCGCCGATATCTCCACCGAGCTGACCCGCGTACGCGGCGAGAAGGCGACGGCGGAGGCACGCGCTGAAAACGTTCGCGCCGCCTTGCAGGACGGCCGTTCGCTCGACACGCTGACCGATGTCGCCGGCGCGCAAATCATCCAGCGCCTCAAGGAAACGCAGTCGCAGCTTCAGGCGCAGATTTCCGATCTCTCGACTTCGCTGCTCGACGGCCATCCGCGCATCAAGGGCCTGCGCGCACAGCTGGCGGATGTGCGCGCCCAGATCGAGCGCGAGGGCCAGAAGGTCATTTCCGGCTTCACCAACGATGCCAAGGTCGCGCAGATGCGTGAGCGCCAGCTTCTCGGCCAGCTCAATGCCCTGAAGGCCGATTCGGCCCGTGCCGGCAACGATACGGTGGAGCTGAATGCCTTGGAGCGCGAAGCGGCCGCCCAGCGGCAATTGCTCGAAACCTATCTCGCCCGCTACCGCGAGGCCTCCTCGCGCATCGACAAGAATGCGACGCCGGCCGATGCCCGCATCATCTCTCGCGCCGTCGATCCGCAGGAGCCCTATTTCCCGAAGGTGCTGCCGATCGTCATCGTCGCAGCGCTCGCTGGTTTCGTGCTCTCCTCCGTTGTCATCATGCTGATGGAACTGTTCAGCGGTCGCGCCCTGAAGCCGGTCGGCCCGGCTGTGCCGGCGGTTGTCGCAGCACCCATCGTCGCGAAGCGCCCTGACGAGGAGGTGAAGGATGCGCCCGTCAGCCTTCTTGCCGACCAGCCGGAGGAACTCCCGGCGGCTGTCGCCCAACCGGTGGATGCGCAGCCGGAAGAGGACGAGTTTTCCGTCGCCTCGGTCGCCGCCCTCTTGGCGGCGCGCCCAGGCAAGATCGTCATCAGCCTGTCGCCGGATGGCGACGCCGGCTCGGCGATGACGGTGGCGCTCGCCCGGCAGCTCGGTGAAAACGGCCTGCACACCGTGCTGCTCGATCTCACCGGCTCCGGTTGCCCGAGCCGCCTGATGGCATCAGTCCCGAAACTGCCGGGCATCACCGACCTGCTGCAAGGCAAGGCCGCTTTCGCCCAGACCATCCATTCCGACCGGGATTCGACGGCGCATGTCATCCCGCAGGGCAATGCCGATTTCATCGGCGCCATGCGCGCTTCAGAACGCCTTTCGATGATCGTCGATGCCCTGGCCGAGGTTTACGATCGTGTCGTCGTCGAATGCGGACCGGCGCCCGCCCATGCCATCGAGCGGGTATCGCGCAATCGCGAGGCGCATATCGTCCTGTCGATGCCGAAGCCGGAGGAGCGCAAGCTGGCCAAGGCGCTTGGCGAACTCTCCAAGGCCGGTTACGCGAATCCGATCCTGCTCTCGGACCCCGATCATCCTTCGCTCGCGGCGTCGCGCGCCGCCTGATCCTTATCGCCACCGTTTGAAACACGAGCGCGCAAGCGCTGGACGAGACCGTAGAACTGGGCATTGCCCTTGATCGCCGCCTTGGTGCGCGTCACCCCGCGCTGCGCGAGGGCGGCGAGGCGGCCGAGCGCGGTGACCGGCAGCAGCACGTCGTAATGCACGGTTTCCTGCGTACACCAGCAGCGCTTGTAGGCCTGGTCGCCGATGCCGAAATCGAACAGTTCGGCCCCCTCGGCGCAGGCGCGCTCGATCATGTGCCAGAACAGCAGTTCGCCGGGGCTGGCATCCGCCATCACCGATTCGTCGATCGAGCCGAACTGGCAGATCACATGCCGTCCCTTGCGCGACAGTCCGGCGATCGCCGCGATATGTCCCTCATGCTCGCCCTTCAGCCTCAGGGCATGCAGTTCGAGCGGCACATTTTGTCCATCGCTGCCCGAATCGAGCAGCCTGTGGAAAAAGCTCTGGGTCTCCGACGCATGAAAGACATTCGGCAGGCCGAGCGCCTTGAAGCGAACAGCCTTCTGCTCGAAGAATTTTTCCATGAGCGCGTGTTTTTCGGCCGTCTCGCGGGCGATGACATGCTGATAGCCGCCGGTCGCCTCCAGCCGCCGCGTCTGCTGGCGGAATTTCTTGCGCCTCCGCTTTGCGTTGAGCTGCTGCAGCGTCTCCTCGAAGCTGGGCGACAAGGGAAGCTGGAAGGCATGGTTCTGGTTTTCGACCGCGGGCAGGGCGGCGAGCGCGGTGCCCGCGCCACGCCACTGCGCGGGAATGTTGCGCAGCGCGATGAGATCGGCACGGTCCCTGAGCGCTTCGGCGATGCGCCCCGCGAGCGCCTGCGCATCGTCCGGGGTCAGGCTGTCGCGGAAGGCGGGAGCAAACAGTCCTGTGTTGAGATTACTGAACCGTCCGGCGATGAACTGCGCCACGCGCGCCATATTGTGGCGGACGATTTCCAGCGGCAGGATGAAGACCGTCTGCCCGCCCTGCCGGCCGCGCAGGATGGCGAGCGGCACATCATGGGTCTTCACCCAGGCGCGGCACCACGCGTAACCTTGATGCAGGGAGTTCAATTCCTCGCGCTCCAACGCCGCCCAGTCGGCCTTGAGCGGCTCCATGCTGTCAAAGACCTCGATGACCAGATCGGCCTGCGCCGCTGGCGAAAACAGCGAAGAAACGGGTTCGGCCTGCACGGTGACATTCCCTGACGTGACGAGCGGGGTTCGGCCGGCAGTTTAGGATGTAGCCACGCAGATTGGGTTACACGCGCCGTGGCGGGGCCAAAATTCCGTCTGCTTGGGTTAGCGGCCGGTTAAGATTTCTTTTTCGGCCCGGCCATCCACTTGATCAGCACCATCGCCGGCAGGATCCACAACAGGCCGGTAAAGGTGAAGTAGAGCAGGTGCACCCACCAGGGCGACGCGCCGAGCGTCAGCGTCGCGATGGTGGTCGCCAGGAAGGCGTAGACCAGAACGATGATGATCAGCAGAACAGTGCCGATGAAACTGCGCAGGCGAGCGGGCATGGTCGATCCCTTGTCTCTTTGGGGGCAGGGCAGGCAGCCCTTTTCAGGCCGCGACCGCATGCCGCAAACGTTTGGGCCTTGTTTTGCATGGGCGGGTGAGGCAAATCAACCGCCAGAAACGAGGAAGATCATGGCAGCGTATCAGACCTTGCGGGAAAGCCCCGTTCTCGACGCCCGAACCCGGCAGGATCGCGACCGGCTCGCCGTTCGTATCTGGCTGGGCGTGGTGCTCGTCGTTCTCTTCTGTCTCGTCATCGTCGGCGGCGCCACGCGGTTGACCGATTCCGGCCTGTCGATCACCGAGTGGAAGCCGATCCACGGCGTCATCCCGCCGCTGACGGCCACGGAATGGGAGGAGGAATTCCAGCTCTACCAGCGTATTCCGCAATACGAGCAACTCAACAAGGGCATGACCGTCGACGAATTCAAGACGATCTTCTGGTGGGAGTGGTCGCACCGGCTGCTGGCGCGCAGCGTCGGCGTCATCTTTGGCCTGCCGCTGCTGTTCTTCTGGGTGACCGGCCGCATCGAGCGCCGCCTGCGCTGGCCGCTGCTCGGCATTCTGGCGCTCGGCGGTTTCCAGGGTTTTATCGGCTGGTGGATGGTGTCGTCCGGGTTGGCAGTGCGAACCGATGTCAGCCAGTATCGGCTGGCGGCGCACCTGATCACCGCCTGTCTGATCTTTGCGAGTTGCATGTGGATCCTGCGCGGCCTGTCGCCGCACTCCCATGACCGGGCACCGACCGACCGCTCGAAGAAAATGGCCATCATCATCGCCTGCTTCGCGCTGTTCCAGATTTATCTGGGCGCGCTGGTCGCCGGCCTCGATGCCGGCTTTGCCTACAACACCTGGCCGCTGATGGATGGTTCGTGGATTCCCGGCGACCTGTTGATCCAGAAGCCTTTGATCGTCAACTTCTTTGAAAACCCGAAGACGGTGCAATATATCCACCGCCTCGGCGCCTATGTGCTGTTTGCGCTGGTGCTGATGCATATGATCGCCTCGCTGCGCGCCGCACCCAACACCACCCATGCCCGCCGCTCGGTGGTGCTGTTCGCGCTGGTGACCCTGCAGGCCGCCATCGGCATCACCACGCTGGTGCTTCAGGTGCCGCTGCACTGGGCGCTGCTGCATCAGGGCGGCGCGCTGGTCGTGCTCGGCTTCGCCGTCGCCCATTGGCGCGGCTTCGTCGGGGAATATCCGCGCGGGTAAGAATGGGGGGCGCGGACATCACGCCTGCGCCAGCACCGCCTTGACGGCGGTTACGACGGCTAGTTCATTGTCTCGCTCCTGCGGATTGCCATCCTCCTCATGCCATGCGGCCGACAGGCAGCCATAGGCGAAGGCGTAGCGGAGGATGGTCCTGACGTCACGCTTCAACGCTTCGGAAAAGACGGCGGCCATGGCAGCGATGCGTTCTTCGCTGCGGGTCAGGTCGAAGCGATCCAACGGATTGGAAAACATGTTGGCGACATCCAGCGCCGCATCGCCGATCAGCCCGATGGGGTCGATGATCAGCCAGCCGCGTGGGCCATGCATGATGTTTTCGTGATGCAGATCTCCATGCAGCGGCTTGATGTCACGCTGGTCGGCAATCAGCCTGCCCGCCAGTTCCGCAGCCTCGGTGAACGGGCTTTCGATACCATCGCGGCGATCCTGCCCCGCCTTGGCGAATAGACTGGCGAAATAGCGGTCTAGGGGCTGCAGGCTGGCCGGCGAAGCGGTGCCCGAGGCGCTGTGATAGGCAAGCAACACCTCGGCGGCGATGCCAGTGGCATCCGCATCGCCATGGGTTTTCAGCCGGTCGCGGAGCGTCACCGCGCCGGCGTGTTCCATCAGCAGCATGGTTTCGGATCGCGCGATCAGCCGCACGCAACCGATGCCGTCGCGCCACGCCATGAAATCGGCGCCGCGCAGACTGTCGATCAGCGCTTTCGGTTTGAGAAGCTTGACGACAGCGGGCTCGCTGCCGGCCCGGATTACCTCGAAAACTGTGCCGGCGGGGGTATCGGCAATCTCCACGGCGCTTACGATGCGCCATCCGGCCGGGAATGAGACCTTCATCAGGCCGACAGCATCAGATCCATGTTCTGCACCGCCGCCCCCGAAGCGCCCTTGCCGAGATTATCGAGCAGGGCGACAAGGTTGACCTGCGCGCCGCCGGGCGTGCCGAAGACGAACAGCTTCATCGTGTCCTTGCCCGCCAGTTCCGTGGCGTCAATGCGTGGCAGGGCAGCACTTTCGGCGAGCGGCACGACGGTGACGATGTCCTGGCCGGCATAATGCGCCGTCAGCGCCGCATGGATCGATTCGAGCGAGGCGTCGCCGGAGAGGTCTTCGAGGAACAGCGGCACCTGCACGATCATGCCTTGGGCGAAATTGCCGACCGAGGGCGAGAAGATCGGCGCGCGGCTGAGCAGGCCATGCGTCGTCATCTCGAGCACATGCTTGTGCTTGAGCGTCAGACCGTAGAGGAAATGCGGGGCGGTGATCGCTTCCGGGTGGTTGGGGTCTTCCATCTGCGCGATCATCTGCTTGCCGCCGCCGGTATAGCCGGAGACCGCATTGACGCTGACCGGATAAGTGTCCGGCAGGATGCCGGCGGCGCGCAGCGGCCGCAGGAGGCCGATGGCGCCGGTCGGGTAGCAGCCGGGATTGGCGACATGCCGCGCGCCGCGAATTTTGTCCGCCTGCGCCTTGTCCATTTCGGCAAAGCCGTAGACCCAGTCCGGCGCGACGCGGAAGGCGGTGGAGGTGTCGATCACTCGCACCTTGTTGTTGCCGGAGAGCATCTCGACGGCCTGTTTCGACGCATCGTCGGGCAGGCAGAGGATGGCGATATCGGCGCCGTTGAGCAGGTCCTCGCGCATGGCGGCGTTGCGCCGTTCGGCTTCCGGAATGGACAGAAGCTCGACGTCGCGGCGGCCGGCCATGCGGGTGCGGATTTGCAGGCCGGTGGTTCCGTGTTCGCCGTCGATGAAGATCCTGGGGGCCATGTCGTTCTGCCTTTTCAATGCCTTGGGATGGTTGTCCGACTCAGTTTAGCATGAAGATGATTCAGTTTCTCAACGGCGTTTCGCGAGCGCCTCGGCGCGCAGGCCGAGCATGTACATCGCAACCGTCGCGCCGGCGATGGCGGTGATGTCGGCATGGTCGTAGGCCGGGGCCACTTCGACCACATCGGCGCCACGGATATCCAGCGCCTGCAGCCGCTGCAATACAGAGAGAATTTTCGAGCTCGACGGCCCGCCGGCGACCGGCGTGCCGGTGCCGGGCGCAAAGGCCGGGTCCAGGCAATCGATGTCGAAGGTGAGGTAGGCGGGCGCGCCCTGCGTATGTTCAATAATCGTCTCGGCAATCGCCGCCGCCGACATGTCCTCGACCTCATGGCCATAGACGATGCGCACGCCGCAATCGTCCGGCGCATGGGTGCGGATGCCGACCTGAATCGATTTCGCAGGGTCGATGATGCCGTCGCGCACGGCGCGGCCGACGAAGGAGCCATGGTCGATGCGCTTGCCGTCGTCGAACCAGGTGTCCTGATGGGCGTCGAACTGCACCATGGCCAGCGGCCCGTGCTTGGCGGCATGGGCTTTCAGGAGCGGCCAGGTGATGAAATGGTCGCCGCCAAGCGTCAGCAGGAAATCGGTCGCCGACAGCAGCTTGGTGGCTTCCTTCTCGATGGCCGAAGGCGTCTTCCAGTGATTGCCGTAGTCGAGCAGGCAGTCGCCGTAATCGACCACCGCCATCTCGGCGAAGAGATCGCGGCCGAAGGGGTATTGCGGATCGTTGTCGAAGATGGCGGAGGCGCGCCGGATCGCCTGCGGTCCGAAACGGGCGCCGGGGCGATTGGAGGTGGCGGCATCGAAGGGAATGCCCCAGACGACCGCATCCGTGCCCTTCACCTGCTTGGTGTATTTGCGGCGCATGAAGGACAGCGTGCCGGCATAGGTCGGGTCGGTCGCCGCCGAGGTCAGGGTTTTCGCGGTGAATGCATGGTCGATCGTCTTGGCCATTTTGCTTCTCGTTGTGCTCCGCAAGGGGTCGGGCACTGTGTTATGCGAGCGCCGGACGGCTTTCAAGACGCGGGCGCAAAAGAAAAAGGCGGAGCCGAAGCCCCGCCTTTTCCATGAACCAAATCGGAAGACGCGATCAGCGCTTCGAGAACTGGAACGAACGACGGGCCTTGGCCTTGCCGTACTTCTTGCGTTCGACGACGCGGCTATCGCGGGTCAGGAAGCCGCCCTTCTTCAGGACCGAGCGCAGGCCCGGTTCGAAGTAGGTGAGGGCCTTGGAGATGCCGTGACGAACGGCACCGGCCTGACCGGAAAGACCGCCACCGGCAACGGTGGCGACGATGTCGAACTGGCCGTCACGGGCAGCGGCGACGACCGGCTGGCGCAGGATCATCTGCAGAACCGGACGGGCGAAGTAGTGACCGAATTCCTTGCCGTTGATCGTGATCTTGCCGGAGCCCGGCTTGACCCAGACGCGGGCAACGGCGTTCTTGCGCTTGCCGGTTGCGTAGGAACGGCCCTGTGCGTCGACCTTGCGGACATGCGTCGGGGCAGCGTCCTGAGCCGGAGCGAGGTCCTTCAGGGAAGAAAGATCGGCCATGATCAGGCGCTCCTTACATTCTTGCTGTTCAGCTTGGCGACGTCGAGGACGGTCGGCTGCTGCGCTTCATGGGGATGGTTCGAGCCGGCGTAGACGCGCAGGTTCTTCATCTGGCGACGGCCCAGCGGACCACGCGGGATCATGCGCTCGACGGCCTTCTCGAGGACGCGCTCCGGGAAGCGGCCTTCGATGATCTGGCGAGCCGTGCGCTCCTTGATGCCACCCGGATAGCCGGTGTGCCAGTAGTAGGTCTTGTCGGAATACTTCTTGCCGGTGAGGGCGACCTTCTCCGCGTTGATGACGATGACGTTGTCGCCGTCGTCGACGTGGGGGGTGTAGGTTGCCTTATGCTTGCCGCGCAGGCGCATGGCGATGAGGGAGGCGAGACGGCCAACGACGAGCCCTTCGGCGTCGATGATGACCCACTTCTTCTCCACCTCTGCGGGCTTCTGAACGAAAGTTGCCATTTTCGGTTACTCTCTTGTTGGACCCCGGCGCTGGTGGCGCGGAGCGTTTCTTGTTGCTTGATTTTTTGGATGGAAGAACCGGTCCAAAGCGCATGCCGCGTGGCCACGAAGGCCGATGTTTCATGCTGGCGTGGCTTATACGGGAGCGGCCCGATGCGGTCAAGGTGACGGCTTTTCATCGTCACAAAAAGAAACCTTTGAAATCAAAGGCTTAATAATGTGGTATCATATTACCACATATTGACGCTTGCATTCGGTGACGTCGGGGATCGAAAAACATCAGGAAAAGGCGTTTTTGGCGGCAGGCCGGCTTGCCGGGTTTTCCCATGGGTTTAAATTCTCCTGTACGGATCAGCAGGAGGATGCCATGGCGGAAGTTGTCTCATTCAGGAAAGACGGCGTGGAAGATGCGCCGGCGCTGGTGACCGCCGATCGTGCCGAGGGCATCCTGCGGCTGACGCTGACCAATCCGCCGGCCAATGCGCTGTCAATCGCCATGATGGATGCGCTCGCGGCGGAACTCGACAAAGCGAGAAAAGACCGCGCGGTCAAGGTGGTGGTCATCGCCGCCGCCGGAAAGGTGTTTTCCGCCGGCCACGATCTCAAGGAACTGACGGCGCACCGCCAGGACGAGGATCGCGGCCGCGCCTTCTTCGAAAAGACCATGCGCCAATGCGCCGACCTGATGCTGCAGATCATGAAGCTGCCGCAGCCGGTGATCGCAGAGATCGATGGGCTGGCGACGGCGGCGGGCTGCCAGCTCGTCGCCTCCTGTGACCTGGCGATCTGCACCGATACCGCGACCTTCTGCACGCCGGGCGTCAATATCGGCCTGTTCTGCTCGACGCCGGTGGTCGCCGTCTCGCGCGCCGCCCACCGCAAGCAGGCGATGGAAATGCTGCTGACCGGTGAAACCATCGACGCCTCCACCGCCAAGGACTTCGGTCTCGTCAACCGCATCGTACCCAAGCAATATCTGGCGCAGGTGGTGAGCAAATATGCTTCCGTCATCGCCTCGAAATCGCCGCAGGCGCTGAAGATCGGCAAGGAGGCGTTTTATCGCCAACTCGATATGCCGGTGGAGGAAGCCTACGACTTCGCCGCCGCGACCATGGTCGAGAACATGCTGGCCCGCGATGCCGAGGAGGGCATCGGCGCTTTCCTAGGCAAGCGCCATCCGCAATGGGAAGAATGATCAGGCGAGCCGGAGTACCAGCACGCCGAGGGCGATGATCGCGCCGCCGGCGTAGCGCCAGAGGCTCGCCTTCTCCTTCAGGAAGACCACGGAGATGACGATGGCGAAGAGGATCGCGGTCTCGCGCAGCGCCGCGACGGTGGCGACCGGCGCTTTCGTCATCGCCCAGAGCGCCAGCCCGTAGGAGGTGGTCGAGCCTGCACCGCCGAGCAGGCCGCGCGGCCAGTGGCGGCGGACATAGGAGGCCACCTGCGCCTTGCCGCGCTTATAGATCGCGAAGGCGAACAGCAGCACCGGCGGCGGCAGCGACATCCACAGCGTATAGGAAATGGCATTGCCCGAGAGCCGCGCCCCGACCCCGTCAACGAAGGTATAAGCGGCGATGACCCCGGCATTGGCGAGCGCGGCGAGAACGGCGTTGCGGTTTCCATGCCGCGCCTCGAAGGCCAGCGTCATGATGCCGGCCGAGATGGTGGTGACGCCGAGCATCGCCGTGCGGCTCAGATGCTCGCCGAGGACGAAGCCGCTGGTCATGGCGACGATCAAGGGCGCCACACCGCGCATCAACGGATAGACCAGCCCGATATCGCCGATGCGATAGGCAATGGCGACGAGCTGGAAATAGGCGAATTGCAGAACGGTCGAGGCCAGTAGATAGGGCAGCGACTCGACATGCGGAAACGGCACGAAGGGCAGGAAGGGTATGCAGCACAACCCGCCGCCGGCCGAGATCATCGCCGCGCCGATCAGCTTGTCGTCGCCGGCCTTGACGATGGCATTCCAGGTGGCGTGCAGCAGGGCGCCAAGCAGGACGAGGAGGATGATTTCGGGGGACACGGGAGATATTATCCGAAGGAAGCGGAAGACCGCCCAACTTCTGGGCCAGCGCGCAGGCGAAAACAAGATGCTTTGTGGCATCCATCCGCAAAATCGGCAGTGTCATCCCTCAGGATCGGTCGACCTTTTTCCTTGTCCCTCGATCAGGGCCGCAGCCACCAGTCGTCGTCCGTGGCCGGCGCGCAGGCGAGGATCGGGCAGCGAGCGGCGTCGGAGGTGGTTATGAAGCGTGTCTCGGCATATTCATGATTGCCGCATTCGGCGCTGCTGCGTACCGCCCGCTCGAAGAGCGTCATGCCGCGCACTTTCTGCGAGGGATAACGCAGGATGACCGCGCCTTCGGCGCGTGCCGCGGCATTGGCGGCGGCGCAGGTCATCGACGGCGCATTGTACCGGGAGATGGCCTGGGCTTCACCGGCGCCAGCGAAGAGGAGAAGGCCGAGCATGGCAGCCTGAACTGATCGTTGCATGATTGCGTTCCTTTCTTGCGCCCCTGCGCCCGCCTGCTAACGTGTGGCGAGGAGAGGCGCTTGCTTGACGCATTGTGCGAGGAAAGGTTTCATGAGTCACGATCACTATGACGCGAGTTTCATTCGCGATATCCTGGGCACGGTGAAGACCATCGCTCTTCTTGGCGCCTCCCCGAAGCCGGAGCGGCCGAGCCATGGCGTCATGGGTTTCCTGCTGCGCAAGGGCTACCGCGTGATCCCGGTCAATCCCGGCCTGGCCGGCAAGCAGATCCACGGCCAGACGGTGGTGGCGACGCTCGCCGATATCGCCGAGCCCGTCGATATGATCGACGTCTTCCGCGCCCCCGAATATCTGGAGCAGGTGGTGGATGAGGCGCTGGCGCTCGACCCGTTGCCGAAGGTCATCTGGGGCCAACTCGGCGTGCGCGACGATCACGCGGCGGAACGGGCGGAAGCCGCCGGCATCCGCGTCGTCATGGACCGCTGCCCGGCCATCGAATATCCGCGCGTGATGGCGTGATGGTTGTTCCGGCAGGAGGGCCGTAAAACAAGCAGATAGGGCGTTTTCGTGAGTCAGGGAAAAGCGGAAACTCTCGTCGGTTTGCCAAACTTCGCGGGTTAACATCGCCTTCGAAATGAGTATGATCCGCCCGACATTTCAAACGGGAGGGATCTTCATGCCCAAGGACAATCCGGGTTTCGATACGCTGGCCATTCATGCCGGAGCGCAGCCGGACCCGACGACCGGCGCGCGCGCAACGCCGATCTACCAGACGACATCCTTCGTCTTCAACGATGCCGATCATGCGGCCGCCCTGTTCGGTCTGCAGCAGTTCGGCAATATCTACACGCGCATCATGAACCCGACGCAAGCGGTTCTGGAAGAGCGTGTGGCGGCGCTCGAAGGCGGCACGGCGGCGCTTGCCGTCTCCTCCGGCCATGCCGCGCAGCTTCTCGTCTTCCACACCATCATGCAGCCGGGTGACAATTTCGTCGCCGCGCGTCGTCTTTACGGCGGCTCGATCAACCAGTTCGGCCATGCCTTCAAGAATTTCGGCTGGCAGGTGCGCTGGGCTGATCCGGCCGATCCGCAGAGCTTCGAAAGCCAGATCGACGACCGCACCCGTGGCATCTTCATCGAGAGCCTCGCCAATCCCGGCGGCACCTTCGTCGATATCGCCGCGATTGCCGCGGTCGCGCACAAGCATGGCCTGCCGCTGATCGTCGACAACACCATGGCGACGCCCTACCTGGTGCGTCCGCTGGAACATGGCGCCGACATCGTCGTGCATTCGCTGACCAAGTTCATGGGCGGCCACGGCAATTCCATGGGCGGCGTCATCGTCGACGGCGGCACCTTCGACTGGTCGAAATCCGGCAATTATCCGATGCTGTCGCAGCCGCGCCCGGAATATGCCGGCATGGTGCTGCATTCCACCTTCGGCAATTTCGCCTTCGCCATCGCCTGCCGCGTGCTGGGCCTGCGTGATTTCGGCCCGGCGATCTCGCCGTTCAACGCCTTCATGCTGCTGACCGGCATCGAGACGCTGCCGCTTCGCATGCAGCGTCACTGCGACAATGCGCTGGCCGTCGCCAAGTGGCTGAAGGGCCATGACAAGGTGTCCTGGGTCAATTACGCCGGCCTCGAAAGCGATCCGAACCACGCCCTGCAGCAGCGTTATTCGCCGAAGGGCGCCGGCGCGGTCTTCACCTTCGGCCTCAAGGGCGGCTACGATTCGGGCAAGGCCTTCGTCGAAGGCCTCGAGCTTTTCTCGCATCTCGCCAATATCGGCGACACGCGTTCTCTGGTCATCCATCCGGCCTCCACCACTCACCGCCAGTTGACCGAGGACCAGCAGGTCGCGGCCGGCGCCGGACCCGACGTCGTGCGGCTCTCGGTCGGTATCGAGGATGTCGCCGACATCATCGCCGATCTCGAACAGGCACTGGCGAAAGCCTGACGCATTTTTCCACGGGCGGCCCAAGGGGTCGCCCGTTTTCCTTCGGAGCAGACCATGTCCACATTCCTGACCTTCGACACCGCCGGCATCGAGCCGGAGGCCGGCGAACCGGCGGCCGACCGGCTGATTTCCGGGAGCCCGAAATTCCGCACCTGGAACCTCGATGAGGCCGAAGGCGGCGTTTATGCCGGCATCTGGGAAGCGACCCCCGGCAAGTGGCACGTTTCCTATGACGAGTGGGAATATTTCCACATCCTCGAGGGCCACTCCATCCTCACGGAAGAGGGCGGCGAGCCGATTCACCTAAGGGCAGGCGACCGGCTGGTCGTGAAGCCCGGTTTCAACGGAAGCTGGGAAGTCGTTGAAACGACTCGCAAGGATTATGTGATCCGGCTCTGAAGCATGATGCGCAAAACTGTGCAGCGTTTTGCGCATCATACAAAACCCAAAGATCACCAGCTCAGATCCAGCCGGTCCAATCCGTGGAAGTGATAGACGTCCTTCACGACCGGCTGTCCTGCAAGTTTCAGGCCCGGCAGGCGTTCGAACAGGATCGGCAGGGCGATGTTCAGCTCCAGCCGCGCCAGCGGCGCGCCGATGCAGAAATGGATGCCGGCGCCGAAGGACAGGTTCGGTCCCTCGTTGCGCTCCGGTTTGAATGCCAGAGGATCGGAGAATTTTTTCGGATCGAGATTGGCGGCGGCGAGAATGAGTCCCACCTTGTCGCCACGCTGGAACGGAATGCCGTCGACCTCGACACTTTCAAGCGCATAGCGCTCGAAGATATGCACGGGCGCGCCGATGCGCAGACATTCCTCCACCGTGCGCTCGGTCGCCGTCGCATCGCCGAACAATGTCTTTGGCGATAGTCCGCTGTCGAGGATGGTCTTTACCGAATTGCCGATCTGATGCACCGTCGCCTCGTGGCCGGCGTTGAGCAGCACGATGGCCGTGGAGATCAGTTCCTCCTCGGTGAGGTACTGGCCCTTGTGTTCGGTGTGGATCATGTGGCTGAGCAGGTCGTCGCGCGGGCTTGCGCGCCGTTCGGCGATCATGCCGCGCAGATAATCGGAAAATTCCTCCGCCGCCTGGTCCGCGGCATGTTCGTCGGCTTCCGTACGGGCGAACATATACATGCGCACATAGGCATGCGACCATTTCAGGAGTTGCGGGCCCATCTCCTCGGGAATGCCGATCATCCGCGCGATCATGGTGACCGGGATGACGTCGGCATAGCTGGACAACAGCTCGGTCTCGCCATCCCTTTCGAAACGGTCGATCAGCTGGTGGGAGAGGGCGGCGATTTCCGGCTTCATCTTCTCGACATGGCGCGAGACGAAGGCGCGATTGACCATCGTGCGCAGCCGCGTGTGCTCCGGCGGCTCCAGTTCCAGCAGCGACCAGGCCTCGGCCGCGTCGAAATGCCGGGTATGCGGCAGCGGCGCCGGAATCCCCAGTTCCTCGCGCGTGGCGATATGCAGGATCTGCCGGCCGAATCGCCGGTCGCGCAACAGGGCGTTCACATGATCGTAACCGGTGAAATACCACTGCCGCTGCTCTTTCCAATAGAAGGTCGGCGCCATGGCGTGCAGCGCCGCATAGACCTGGTTCGGGTCGCGGTAGAAGGCGGGGTCGCGCACATCGAGGGAAACGTGACGGGCGTCGTGATCGACGGTAAGGAGCGAGGATGCAGTCATGATGATCGGCTTATCCTGTTTCAGCCGCGCTTGAAAGTCCTGTCGGCGGGGCAATTCCCCGACATATGCAGGCTGCGCAGCTGCCGCACGCAGGCATCGATATCGGCAGTCCCTTCCTCATCGTCTTGCGGCTCGGCCTCCTCGCCGGCGACGACCATGCGGTTGCGGCCGGCATGTTTGGCGGCATAGAGCGCCTTGTCGGCCATAGACAGCATCAGGTCTGCGCTGGCGGTCTCGGCTGCCATCACCTTGACGCCGGCGCTGACGGTGGCGCCGATTGTGTAAGGCGCGGCGAAGATGCGCTTCAGCGCCAGCTCCTGGCGCGCTCCCTCGGCGAAAGCGCGGGCGACGGCTGTGTTTTCCACCGGCAGGATGGCGGCGAATTCCTCCCCGCCGAGGCGGGCGAACGCCCCTTGCGACGCCATGCGCCGCGCGACGATGCGCGAGAACACCATAAGCGTCTGGTCGCCGGCCGCATGGCCGTAGCGGTCGTTGATCTGCTTGAAGTGGTCGAGGTCGAACAGCACGATGCCGATCGATCGCCCCTCGCGCATGGCTTGCGCGCGGATCGATTCGAATCGCTCGAAGAAGCCGCGCCGGTTGAGCACGCCGGTCAGCGAGTCGATCAGCGCCAGATCCTTCAGCCGTTTTTCCGATTCGTCCATCACCATCTTGCTGACGAACAGCACTTCCAGCACCAGGAAGGTTGCGGAGGTCGCCGCCGTCAGCGGCGTGCTGGCGATCTGCTGCAGCGTGTCGGCGGGAAAGATCGCCATCACCACCGCGCCGATGCAGGATGAAATCGCCTGCAGCAGAAAGATGACCGCCAGTTGGCGTCGCGTCGCAAGGCGCGCGAAGCCGGGCGACCAGAGGCAATGGGCGACGACCAGCGCGCCGATGCACGACCCGAAGTTGAAAGTCATCGCCCGGTAGCCCAGGTTTTCCCGCACGCCCGGAATGAACATGCAGCCGACCCAGAGCGTCGCCGGAAGCAGTCCCGCAGCCCGCAACGGCTTGCCGTCACGATGGCAGAGGCCGGCGACGGCGAAGGCGTAAGCGCTCAAAGCCACGCCGTTTGCGATCTCGATCGAGAGGAAATTCGGGATATGGCCGCGCAGCGAAACGAGCGCGACGCCGGCGCCATGGGCAAAGAGCCCCAGGCTCCAGAACAGGTAGGAACGGACCGCGCGCTTGTGGACCCAGGCGACCATCAGGATCGCGGCCAGCGTCAACGCCTCCGCCGACCAGAGAAGCAGGCCGGTCTTCACATCGATCAAGGCTTACCCCTTCTGGTTGAATATCCGGCGTTCAGCTAAGCAAGTACACCTTAAATTCCGGTTTCCACGACAGGCCGAAATTGTGGACGGGTGTTTCACACAGGGACAGATGCCGACAGGATCGGCACTTTCACACATCCTTCACCTTACGCGCGCGAAAAGCGGTGGGCGCGGGCGCCCATAACGTCGAATTAAGGGCCGTCCTGCCACAAGGGGCCGATAGCAGGCATGGAGGACAGCCAGAGGCCCGGGACGGCTGCGACGATAACGCCCATCGCGTCTTGAAGTCCGGGCCTGTGACACTCTATGTAAGGGTTGACACGAATTCAAAATGATTCCCTCAAGCCCACCGAGGCGGTCGGAATGAGCATGATGAAGGACAGAGATGACTAATCCAGTTGATACCGCCATGGCGTTGGTTCCGATGGTCGTTGAGCAGACCAATCGTGGCGAGCGGTCCTACGACATCTATTCGCGCCTGCTGAAGGAGCGTATCATTTTCCTAACCGGACCGGTGGAGGACCACATGGCGACGCTGGTCTGCGCCCAGCTCCTGTTCCTGGAAGCGGAAAATCCGAAGAAGGAAATCGCCCTCTACATCAATTCGCCGGGCGGTATCGTTACCGCCGGAATGGCGATCTACGACACGATGCAGTTCATCCGGCCTGCCGTCTCGACACTGTGCATCGGCCAGGCCGCGTCGATGGGCTCGCTGCTGCTCGCCGCCGGCCACAAGGACATGCGTTTCGCGACCCCGAACGCCCGCATCATGGTCCACCAGCCCTCCGGCGGCTTCCAGGGCCAGGCATCGGACATCGAGCGCCACGCCCGCGACATCCTCAAGATGAAGCGCCGCCTGAACGAAGTCTACGTCAAGCATACTGGCCGCACCCTCGAGGAAGTCGAGAAGACGCTGGACCGCGACCACTTCATGGACGCCGACGAGGCGCAGTCCTGGGGTGTGATCGACCGCGTCATGACCTCGCGCGTCGAGGTTGAAGGCGAAACGGCCTGATAATTGCAAGGCATGTCGTCTCTCCGCCACAGTTCTATCCCATTTGTGAACGATGGGTGGGTTTCCAAGGGCGGAGAGGGCTGTCAAAATAGCCATTAATGCTATGTTGAATTTTTATGACATAGCATCAGTCTCGGTGGGATTCGTGTTGTCGGGCCCTGGAACCGCTGGAAACGCGGACAAACTCCGGTAAAACGGCTTCCCTGTTGGCTTCGCCCGATGGGCATGTTCCCGTGGGGCCCAAGCGAAAAGAGTGGACCGCTTATCCGCAGGCTGGCGGATCGGCGGCGTGCTGGAAGGAAAGTGATATGAGCAAAGTCAGCGGCAACAACGGGGGGGATTCCAAGAACACCCTCTATTGTTCTTTCTGCGGCAAGAGCCAGCACGAAGTCCGGAAGTTGATCGCCGGGCCGACCGTTTTCATCTGCGATGAATGCGTCGAATTGTGCATGGACATCATCCGCGAGGAAAACAAGTCCTCGATGGTCAAGTCCCGCGACGGCGTTCCGACGCCCCAGGACATCATCAAGGTTCTCGACGAATACGTCATCGGCCAGCAGCAGGCCAAGCGCATTCTCTCCGTGGCCGTGCATAACCATTACAAGCGCCTGGCGCACGCCTCCAAGGGCGGCGACGTCGAGCTGGCGAAGTCGAACATCATGCTGGTCGGCCCGACCGGCTGCGGCAAGACCTATCTTGCCCAGACGTTGGCCCGCATCATCGACGTTCCCTTCACCATGGCCGACGCCACGACGCTGACCGAAGCCGGCTATGTCGGCGAGGACGTGGAAAACATCATCCTCAAGCTGCTCCAGGCCGCCGACTACAATGTCGAGCGCGCCCAGCGCGGCATCGTCTATATCGACGAAGTGGACAAGATTTCCCGCAAGTCGGACAACCCGTCGATCACCCGCGACGTGTCGGGCGAGGGCGTGCAGCAGGCGCTGCTGAAGATCATGGAAGGCACCGTCGCTTCCGTGCCGCCCCAGGGCGGTCGCAAGCATCCGCAGCAGGAATTCCTGCAGGTGGATACGACGAACATCCTGTTCATCTGCGGCGGCGCCTTTGCCGGCCTCGACAAGATCATCTCGGCGCGCGGCGAGAAGACCTCCATCGGTTTCGCCGCCACCGTCAAGGCGCCCGATGATCGCCGCGTCGGCGAAGTCCTGCGCGAGCTGGAACCGGAAGATCTGGTAAAGTTCGGCCTCATCCCCGAATTCATCGGCCGTCTGCCGGTGCTGGCGACGCTCGAAGACCTCGACGAGGATGCGCTGATCCAGATCCTGTCCGAGCCGAAGAACGCGCTGGTCAAGCAGTACCAGCGCCTGTTCGAGATGGAAGACGTCGAGCTGACCTTCCACGAGGACGCGCTGCGCGAGATCGCTCGCCGCGCCATCGTGCGCAAGACCGGCGCGCGCGGCCTGCGCTCGATCATGGAAAAGATCCTGCTCGACACCATGTTCGAACTGCCGGAACTGGAAGGCGTGCGCGAAGTGGTCATCTCGGACGATGTGGTGCGCGGCAATGCCCGTCCGCTCTACATCTATGCCGACCGCGAGGAAAAGGCCAACGCTTCGGCCTGACCGTCGCCGGATGGCGACGACCAAGCAGTGATGAAGGGCCCCAGCAGGGGCCCTTTTTGTTTTCACGGGGGTTTGCGGGGCTGAAGGAAAAGCTTCTGGTTCCCGGGCGATTGGCGTACCATCGTTGAATGCCTGATTCCGCGCCGCCAAAGGGCGCAAGCCACGCATCAGCTTGCACCGGTTAGTGTAGCATATACGTGGCTGTCACAATCGCGGTGGCGGCGGGGACCGAACCTTGAAAAATGGGGCGGGGGCCTCCACTTG
Source organism: Hyphomicrobiales bacterium (assembly GCA_017305935.1). Taxonomy (GTDB): domain Bacteria; phylum Pseudomonadota; class Alphaproteobacteria; order Rhizobiales; family Rhizobiaceae; genus Metarhizobium. Next base: position 165,976 of record JAFKJU010000005.1, read on the forward strand.
TAGGCGGACAGAATTTTGCCGGATCGCATAAAAGCAGGCTCGGCAAACACCCCGGCGACGGGGCTATGGAAAGGAAATGAGAATGACGAAAAAAACGTCTGCCCCGACTGAGAGCGTTGCCTATCCGGTATTGCCGTTGCGCGACATCGTGGTCTTCCCGCACATGATCGTGCCGCTCTTCGTCGGACGCGAAAAATCCATTCGCGCGCTGGAAGAAGTCATGGGGTCTGACAAGCAGATCATGCTCGTGACGCAGCTCAATGCCAGCGACGACGATCCGTCGCCGTCGCAGATCTACGAGATCGGCACGGTTGCCAATGTCCTGCAGTTGCTGAAGCTGCCCGATGGCACCGTCAAGGTGCTGGTGGAGGGCCGTGCCCGCGCCCATATCGACGGCTATAGCGATCGCGAGGAATTCTACGAAGCCAATGCCCATGTGCTCGAGGAGCCGCAGGACGATGCCGTCGAGGTGGAAGCCCTGGCGCGCTCGGTGGTCTCGGAATTCGAGAACTACGTCAAGCTGAACAAGAAGATCTCGCCGGAAGTGGTCGGCGCCGCAAGCCAGATCGAGGATTACTCGAAGCTGGCCGATACGGTCGCCTCGCATCTGTCGATCAAGATCACCGAAAAGCAGGAAATGCTGGAAACCACCAGCGTGAAGACCCGCCTCGAAAAGGCGCTCGGCTTCATGGAAGGTGAAATCTCCGTTCTGCAGGTGGAAAAGCGCATCCGCTCGCGTGTAAAACGCCAGATGGAGAAGACCCAGCGCGAATATTACCTCAACGAGCAGATGAAGGCGATCCAGAAGGAACTGGGCGACGGAGAGGACGGCCGTGACGAAATGGCCGAGCTCGAAGAGCGCATTTCCAAGACCAAGCTTTCCAAGGAAGCCCGTGAAAAGGCCGATGCGGAGCTGAAGAAGCTGCGCTCGATGAGCCCGATGTCGGCAGAGGCGACGGTGGTGCGCAACTACCTCGACTGGCTCCTTGGTATTCCGTGGGGCAAGAAGTCGAAGATCAAGACCAACCTCAACAATGCCGAGAAGATTCTCGATGAGGATCATTTCGGTCTCGACAAGGTCAAGGAACGTATCGTCGAATATCTGGCGGTTCAGGCGCGCGCCACGAAGATCAAAGGCCCGATCCTCTGCCTCGTCGGTCCTCCGGGCGTCGGCAAGACCTCGCTCGCCAAGTCGATCGCCAAGGCGACCGGCCGCGAATATGTGCGCATGGCGCTCGGCGGCGTCCGCGATGAAGCGGAAATCCGCGGCCATCGCCGCACCTATATCGGCTCCATGCCGGGCAAGGTCGTGCAGTCGATGAAGAAGGCGAAGCGCTCCAACCCGCTCTTCCTGCTCGACGAAATCGACAAGATGGGCATGGACTTCCGCGGCGATCCGTCCTCGGCCCTGCTCGAAGTGCTCGACCCGGAACAGAACGCCACCTTCATGGACCACTATCTGGAGGTCGAATACGACCTTTCGGACGTGATGTTCGTGACGACGGCGAACACGCTGAACATCCCCGCGCCGCTGATGGACCGTATGGAAGTCATCCGCATCGCCGGTTATACGGAAGACGAGAAGCGTGAAATCGCCAAGCGGCACCTGCTGCCCAAGGCCATCAAGGAACATGCGCTGCAACCGCACGAATTCTCGGTCAGCGACGATGCGCTCCTGGCGGTCATCCAGCAGTATACCCGCGAAGCGGGCGTGCGTAACTTCGAGCGCGAGCTGATGAAGCTGGCCCGCAAGGCGGTGACGGAAATCATCAAGGGCAAGGCGATCTCGGTCGAGGTGACCGCCGCCAACATTCATGACTACCTGGGTGTGCCGCGCTTCCGCCACGGCGAAGCCGAGCGTGAGGATCAGGTCGGTGTGGTCACGGGTCTTGCCTGGACTGAAGTCGGCGGCGAATTGCTGACGATCGAAGGCGTCATGATGCCCGGCAAGGGCCGCATGACGGTGACCGGCAACCTGAAGGACGTGATGAAGGAATCGATCTCGGCGGCCGCGTCCTACGTCCGCTCGCGCGCGGTGGATTTCGGCATCGAGCCGCCGCGTTTCGACAAGAGCGACATCCACGTTCACGTTCCCGAAGGCGCGACCCCGAAGGACGGCCCGTCCGCCGGTGTCGCCATGGCCACCGCCATCGTCTCGATCATGACCGGCATCCCGATTTCCAAGGATGTGGCGATGACCGGCGAGATCACGTTGCGCGGTCGTGTTCTGCCGATCGGCGGCCTGAAGGAAAAGCTGCTCGCGGCCCTGCGCGGCGGCATCAAGAAGGTGTTGATTCCGGAAGAGAACGCCAAGGATTTGGCAGACATTCCGGACAACGTGAAGAACAGCCTGGAAATCGTGCCCGTGTCACGCATGGGCGAGGTGCTGCGTCATGCGCTGCTTCGCATGCCCGAGCCGATCGAATGGGACGGCGTGGTCGAGACCTCGGTCGTGACGTCGGTCGAAGGTGTCGACGACGGTCAGCTTATCGCCCATTGATCCCTGCCTCGCGCAGAGGTTTCAGGACAGGAAATCACGAAAGGCCGGCAATTGCCGGCCTTTCGCATGTTGAAAACCCGGATCAATGCGCCACTTTATCCACCTGAGATGCCCGGATGACGAGAATTCCGCGGCTTTTGCTTGTTTTTGACATTTTTGCCGGGCTTGTGCTTGGCCGTGTGGCGGGACTCCGAATCGTGCCGTCAAGGAAAGAGTTTGCAAAGGCGAGGTCTGGTGCATGGCGCCGGCCAAGCCGGATCGTTTCAAATCATGGAAAGGGTGGAAACATGAACAAGAGTGAACTGGTCGCTGCCGTTGCCGAAAAGTCCGGCCTGACGAAAACCGATGCTGCGTCCGCCATCGATGCCGTCTTCGAAGCGGTGGAAGCGGAGCTGAAGAAGGGCGGCGACGTGCGCCTGGCCGGCTTCGGCAATTTCTCGGTCAGCCACCGCGAGGCGTCGAAGGGCCGCAATCCCTCGACCGGCGCCGAGGTCGACATCCCTGCGCGCAACGTGCCCAAGTTCACCCCTGGCAAGGGCCTGAAGGATGCCGTCAATAGCTGACATGCGAAAATCAAAGACCTGAAGCGCAGGAGCGAATCTGAAAGATCGTGACGCGCTTTAGCACTCTCATAAGCCCGGCCCTGCCGGGCTTTTTGATGGCGAGACCGTTCGGCCGTCATGCCGCTGTCATGTCGATGCCGCAAAAGCCCTCTCGTATCTTTTGACCGGAAACAGGGGGTTTCCTCATGACGATCCGATTTTCCCGCGTGGCCCTGACGACCGCTCTTTTGGCCTCGGCGGCAATTCCCGCGCAGGCCGAACAGGTTTTCAATCGTATTGCTGCCTTTGCCGTTGCAGACAACCTGCCCAAGGACGCCGACAAGGCGACCAAGACCTCGGCCGAAATCATCACTGCGACCGAAGACGGCATGGAACTCATCTATTCCGACAGCCCCTATGGCGCCATCGGTTTCGTCGACATCACCGACCCACATGCGCCTAAGCCGCTCGGCGCCCTGAAGATAGGTGGCGAGCCGACGTCGGTCGCCGTTGCCGGCGCCAAGGCGCTGGTCGCCGTCAACACCTCGGAAAGCAAGCAGAAGCCCGCCGGCAAGCTGTCGGTGGTCGACATCGCAACGAAGAAGGAAGAGGCGAGCTGTGACCTCGGCGGCCAGCCGGATTCGATCGCGCTCTCCCATGACAAGACCTTTGCCGCCATCGCCATCGAAAACGAGCGCGACGAAGAGCTGAACGACGGCAACCTGCCGCAGATGCCGGCCGGCGATCTCGTCATCGTCGACCTCAAGGACGGCGTTGCCGATTGCGGCTCGATCCGGCATGTGGCTGTGACCGGCCTGGCAGAGATCGCGCCTGAGGATCCCGAGCCCGAATTCGTCGCCATCAACGACAAGGGCGAGATCGCGCTCACCCTTCAGGAAAACAATCATATCGTCATCATCGACGGCAAGACCGGCACGGTGAGAAGCCATTTCTCCGCCGGCACCGTCGACCTCCAGGGCATCGACACCAAGTCGAACGGCGCGCTGAAGTTTACCGACAAGCAGGACGCCCGCAAGCGCGAACCCGATGCCGTCAAGTGGCTCGGCAATGACCGCCTCGTCGTCGCCAATGAAGGCGATTACGAGGGCGGCTCGCGCGGCTTCACCATTTTCGATACCACAGGCAAGATCCTCTACGAAGCCGGCAGCAGCTTCGAGCATGAAGTCGCCCGTCTCGGCCACTATCCGGAAAAGCGCTCCAAGGCCAAGGGCATCGAGCCGGAGGGTCTGGAAGCCGCGACCTTCGGCGGACAGCCCTACTTTTTCGTTCTGGCCGAGCGCGCCTCGGTCGTCGGCGTCTTCAAGGATACGGGTGGCGCGCCGGAACTGATGCAGATCCTGCCGTCCGGCATTTCGCCGGAAGGCGCGGTCGCCATTCCCGGCCGCAACCTGCTGGTCACTGCCAATGAGGCCGACCTGCGCGAAGACGGCGGCGCCGGCGCCCATGTGATGCTCTACGAATATGCCGAGGGCGAAAAAGCCTATCCGACGCTGCAATCGACCATGGTCGACGATGCGCCGATCGGCTGGGGCGCCCTGTCCGGCCTCGTGGGCGATGCGGAGAAGGACGGCACGTTCTATGCCGTCTCCGACTCCTTCTATTCGATGCAGCCGACCATCTACACCATCGACGCCACGAAGAAGCCGGCGGAAATCACCAGGGCGCTGGTCGTCAAGCGCGAAGGACAGCCGGCCCAGAAGCTCGACCTCGAAGGCATCACGCTTGACGGCAAGGGCGGCTTCTGGCTGGCCTCCGAGGGCGATAGCGCCAAGCTGGTGCCGCATGCCCTCTACAATGTGAACGAAAAGGGCGAGATCAAGAAGGAGATCGCGCTGCCGGCAGAACTGCTGCAGGGCGAGACGCGCTTCGGCTTCGAAGGCATCACCAGCGTCGGTTCGGGCGCAGAGCAGACACTGTGGATGGCGGTGCAGCGCGAATGGGGCACGGACGAGAAGGGTTTCGTCAAGCTCGTCTCCTACAAGCCGGAGAGCAAGGAATGGGGTGCCGTGCGCTACCCGCTCGACAAGGCGGACAAGGGCTGGGTCGGCCTTTCCGAAATCACCGCCCATGGCGATTACGTCTATATCATCGAGCGCGACAACCAGATCGGCGATGCCGCCAGGATCAAGAAACTCTACCGCGTCGCCATCGCCAACCTAAAGCCGGGCAAGATCGGCGGCGAACTGCCGGTCGTGAACAAGGAGGAAGTCCACGACTTCATCCCCGACCTGAAGGCCGCCACCAACGGCTATGTCCTCGACAAGCTTGAAGGCTTCGCCTTCGACAAGGCCGGCAAGGCTTACGCCGTGACCGACAATGACGGCGTCGACGATTCCTCCGGCGAGACCCTGTTCTTCCCGGTCAACCTCGAAGGCATCAACTGATCGGGCATTGCGGTTGGCGGACATCAAAAAAAGGCCGGGTTGTCGCCCGGCCTTTCCATTTTCAGTCCATGCCGGCTTTACCATCGCTGATGAACATGCGGCGCGATCAGGCGGTCGTAAATGTCGCGCGTCGCCGCCATGACGTCGGCCGACAATGGCGCGAGATCGCTGGCCGCCGCGTTCGCCTTCGCCTGTTCGGCATTGCGAGCACCGGGAATGACGACGGTGACCGCCTCGTTCATCAGAATCCAGCGTAGCGCGAAGGCCGCCATGCCGGCACCCGCCGGCACCAGCTTGCGCACCTCTTCGACGGCCAGCAGCCCGACCTCGAATGGCACGCCTGCGAAGGTCTCGCCGACATCGAAGGCTTCGCCGTTGCGGTTGAAGTTGCGATGGTCGTCGGCGGCGAAGGCGGTTTCGCCGGTGATCTTGCCGGAGAGCAGCCCGCTGGCCAGCGGCACGCGAGCGATGACGGCGATGTTCCTGCGTTTCGCTTCGTGGAGGAACAGGTCGGCCGGGCGTTGGCGGAAGATGTTGTAGATGATCTGGATGCTGGCGACGCCGGGGAATTCGATCGCCTTGAGCGCTTCCTCGACCTTCTCGACGCTGACGCCGTAGCCCCTGATCTTGCCCGTTTTCCGGAAGTCGTCGAGGGCGGAAAACACCTCCTGCCGGTAAAGCACCTCGGTCGGCGGGCAATGAAGCTGCACGAGGTCGAGGCTGTCGACCCTGAGATTGGCAAGGCTGCGATCGATGAAGGCTTCGAGATTGGCCCTGGTGTAGCCATCGGCAACATGCGGGTTCAGCCGTCGTCCGGCCTTGGTCGCCACCATCGGGCGGTCGCCGCCGCGCGCGGCCAGCACGTCGGCGATGATCCTTTCCGAACGGCCGTCGCCATAGACGTCGGCGGTGTCGACGAAGGTGATGCCGGCGTCGAGCGCGGCGTTGAGGGCGGCGCGTCCGTCCGCCTCGCTGACATCGCCCCAGGAGCCGCCGATCTGCCAGGCGCCGAAGCCGATGTCGCTGACGGTGAAGGGCAGGCGGCCGAATGCGTGCTGTCTCATGAAAATCTCCATCCGTTGCTTGGGATAATGAACCGCTATGCCATGCGCAGAGGCAAAATCCCATAGGACAGAAGCCGAAGGCGGTATCAATCGCGGCGGATATTTCCTAAATGAAGGATCTATCTTGTGTCAGGAAGCCGATGACTTCATTTCGATTCGTCCATGCCGCCGACCTGCATCTGGGAAGCCCGTTCCAGGGCCTGACGCTGAAGGATGCCGGCATCGCCGCTTTGTTCGTCGAGGCCAGCCGCAAGGCCTTCAGCAATCTGGTGACCCAGGCAATTGCCGCCCGTGTCGATTTCTTCCTGATCGCCGGCGACGTCTATGACGGCGACTGGAAGGACAACAAGATCGGCCTGTTCTTCAATCGCGAAATGGCGCGGCTGGAGCGGGAAAACATTCCCGTCTACCTGCTGCGCGGCAATCACGACGCCGAAAGCGTGATCACCCGCACCATCACCCTGCCGGGAAATGTCCACGAATTTTCCACGCAACGCCCGCAGACCTTTTTGCTGGAAGCGCTGAAGGTGGCGCTGCACGGCCAGGGTTTCGCCCAGCGCTCTGCCAATGACAATCTGGCGCTGACCTATCCGAAGCCGGTCGCCGGCTGGTTCAATATCGGCGTGTTGCACACCTCGCTCACCGGCCGCGAGCCGCACGCACCCTACGCCCCTTGCTCCGTCGATGATTTGCGCTCGCGCGGCTACGATTATTGGGCACTCGGCCATGTCCATGATTACGAAGTGGTGGCCACGGATCCGCTGATTATATTCCCCGGCAACCTGCAGGGCCGCACCATCCGCGAGCGCGGCTCCAAGGGCGCGGTCCTGGTGACGGTAGATGAGGGACGTATCCGCTATGAACGGATGATCGTCGACGAGGCGCGTTTTGCTGAACTCACAGTCACGGTCGACGGCGACGACGATATGTCCGCGGTCCTTCGGCGTATCGAGGCGGAGGCCGCCGGCCTTGCCGATGGGATGGAGGATCGCCCGCTGGCACTCCGGCTGCGCCTGACAGGCAAAAGCCGCCACCACGCCCATCTCGTTTCGCGCCGGCAGGATCTGCGCGACGAGGCGCAGGCCGCCGCCCATCGCTGCCATCAGGATATCTGGCTGGAAAAGCTCGACCTGCGCATCGAGCCGCTGACGCTGCCGCAAGCCGGCGCGGGCGATGCGCTCGACCTGTCGGCGCTGCTGGTCGAAAGCGGCGCGGGCGAACTGGCCGAGGATATCGCCGCCTTCATCCGCGATATCGCGCAAAAAATGCCGGGCGGCGCGGGCGCGGGCGACAATCCGCTCGAGACCGAACTTGCGGACCTGCTGAGCGAGGCCCGCGCGCTGCTGCAGGCGCGTGCGAATGGGGAGGGCGCCTGATATGCGTTTCGACCGTCTCGACCTCCTGCGCTACGGCGCACTGACCGACAGGACTCTGCAGTTCAATCCGGCGGCCAGCCTGCATATCGTCTATGGCCCCAACGAGGCCGGCAAATCCTCGGCATTGTCGGCTATCGGCGACCTGCTGTTCGGCTATCCGCGCGCGACCGCCCATTACAGTTTCCTGCACGATCCGGCGCAATTGCGCATCGGCGCGGCGATTGCCGCGCGTAGCGGCGAGACCTTGCGGTTTCGCCGCCGCCGCGGCACCAAGAACACGCTGCTCGCCGATGACGACAAGGAAACGGCGCTGCGCGAGGATGCGCTGGTGCCTTTCCTCGGCTCGCTCAACCGCGAGATCTTCAAGCGTGCCTTCGGCCTCGATTCCCACGATCTGCGCGAAGGCGGCCGCGCCATGCTCGAAAGCGGCGGCGAGATCGGCACGCTGCTGTTTTCCGCTGCTTCCGGCCTGATGGGCCTGCGAAAGCTGCGGCAATCGCTGGACGACGAGGCGGCGACGATTTTCGGCCCGCGCAGGAAGCAGGAGCACAGCTTCTTCCAGGCGGTGGAGCGTTACGACAACGCTCGCCGCAGCGAAAGCCAGCTCGAACTGCGCTCTTCGGACTGGAAGAAGCTGGTCGGCGAAGCCAGCGAGTTGGAAGCTCAACTCGCTAGCCTTCAGGAAGAACGCCGCAAGAGCCGCGCCAGGCTGGAGCAGCTTCGCGGCCTGAAGAAACTGCAGCCGCTGGTGCAGGAAATCGACCGCGAGACGGTTGCACTCGCCGCCTTCTCCGATCTCGACGGCCTGCCCGCCGGTTTTGCCGAAGCGCTGACGCAGGCGCTGGATCAGCGCCGCACTGCGACCGACAGCCTGCGCCGCGAGGCTGAGACCGTAGAACGCCTCACGACGGAGAGCGGCGGCATCGAAGTCGATGCCGGGCTTCTCGCCGTTGCAGCCGAGATCACCACCCTGTTTGCCGATACGGGTGGGTATACCAAGGCCCGGCGCGACCTGCCGGCCATAGAGCGCGAGGTCGCGACCTATGACGCCAACCTGTCGCATCTCGCCCGCCGGCTCGGGCTCGGCGATGCCGAGGAGCTGGAATCGCGCCAGCCGTCCGACGCCGATCTCGCCCGGCTGAAACGCCTCGCCGACAGCGGCCAGTCGCTCGCCCGCGCCACCGCCGATCTCGCCCGGCAGCAGGCCGCCGAGCAGGAACGGCTGGCGGCGCTGGACGAGGCCGGCGATCTCGGCCGGCTGATCGACCCGAAACCCTATGCCGAACGTTTGGCCGCGCTCTCCGACGAGCTGGCGGCGCTGGCCCGTCTCGATGGCCTCTATGTGCAGGTGGAGCGGGCGCGCGAGGCGCTGGCCCTGTCCGGCCGCCGCCTGAAACCCGCTGTCGATGATGTCGAGCGCCTGCTTGCCCGCCCGCTGCCGGAACTTGCGTTCATCTCCCGTTTCGGTCAGCGGCAGGAGAAAATCGAGGCCGAGCGTCGCGCCGCCGCCACGCGCCTGACAACGCTGGCCACGGAAGCGGCTGAGATCGAGGAGACGCTGGACGACGCGGAAGGCGCGGTCGTCACCCGCGATGACATCCTGGCGCTGCGTGTCCGCCGCGACCGGCAATTCGCCGCTCTCGGCCCAAAATCCACCGACGAGGACCGCGCCGTCGTCGCCGACCTGATCGCCTATGCGGATCGTCTGGCCGATACCGCCGAGGCCAATGCTGACCGTCTCTCGCGCCATGCGGAGGCGCGGCTGCGCCTGTCGCGCATCGAGCGCCAGAGCGAGGAAGCCCGTGCCGCTCTTGATGCGGCGGAAGCGCAGGCCGGACAATGCCGCGCGGATTTCGAGGCCCAGTTCGCCGATGCAGGCATCGTGCCGCTGACGGTCGAAGCCATGCTCGACTGGCGCCGTGGCGTCGATGAGCTTTTCCGCCAACAGGCGGCGATATCGGTGATGGAAGACCAGATCGCCATCGTTGCCCGTGGGGCGGAGCGTATTGCACCCGTCCTGCAGGGCATTGCCGATGCGATCGGCGTCGAGGGGCAGGGGCTGCCGGTCACGGCGCTGGCACAGGCGATCCAGCGCCAGATAACCGCTCTTGGCGAACGCTGGGCGGAAAGCCGCAGCCGCGATGGCGAACGCCGGGCGGCGCAGCGCCGCGTATCCGATCTCGAAATGCGGCAATCGGAATTGTTCGCGCAGAGCGAGGATTGGCGCGAGCATTTTTCCGCTGCCTGCTCGGTTGTCGGCCTGCGGTTGGAATGGCAGGGCGAATCGCCGCAAGCGGAAATCGATATGGCGCTCGCTGCGCTGGAGGCCTGGCGCGCCGTGCCCGAACTGCTGCTGGAGCGTGAAAACCGCCGCCGCCGCGTCGCCGGCATGCAGCGGGACAATGGCTCTTATGAAAAGCGTGTCGCGGCCATCATCGGCACGGTCGATCCGTCGCTCGCGACGCTCGCCGCCGATGCCGCGATCAGCCTGGTCCATGAAAAGGCAATTGCCGCCCGCACGGCTCATCAGAAAAAGCAGGCGCTGGACGAAAATCTGAGCGAGGCCCGTGCCCGCCATCAGCGGGCCGAGACGGCGATGCACGAGGCCGAGAGCCGCATCGAGGAACTGGCCAAAGCTTTGCCATCAGGCGATCTCGACGCCGCGCTGCCGCGTCTCTCCGAACGCGCCCGCCATCTGGAGCGCCTTCAGGAATGCCGCCTGCGCCTCGATGCACAGGCGGAAGGCCGGGGCGAAGCCGAATTGCGCGCCCTGCTTTCCGGTTTCGATCCCGTCGCCGCCGGGCTGGAGATCGAGGCTCTGGAGGAAGAGGAAAATCGCCAGTTCGAAAAGCATGGCGAACTCGTCGCCCGCCGCAGCCAAAACGAGCGCGAGCGCGAAGCGCTGGAAACCGGCGCCAGCGCCGAGCATGCCGTCTTCGAAAAGCAGGCGGCCCAGGAAGAGGCCCGCGACCTCGCGCGGCAATGGGTGGTGCTGAAGCTCGCCTCGTCGATGCTGGCGAAATCGATGGAAGCCTATCGCGAGCGCCATGCCGATCCGGTGATGCAGCGCGCCGGCGAGCATTTTTCGGCGCTGACCGGCGGGCGGTTCGCCCGGCTTCTGCAGGAGTATGACGAGCGCGACGAATTGCGGCTGATGGTCGAGCGCGAGAGTGGCGAGCGCGTGCCGCTGGAAGGCCTCAGCGAAGGCACGGGCGACCAGCTTTTCCTGGCGCTGCGCCTCGCCTTCCTGGAGGATTACGCCACCCGCAACGAACCGGCGCCGCTCATCGTCGACGATATCTTCCAGACCTTTGATGACGAGCGTGTCGCACTCGGTCTGAAGACGCTTGCGGCCACCGGCGAACGCTTCCAGACCATCGTCTTCACCCATCAGGCCAGCGTCGTCGATCTCGCCCGTCGGGAACTGGGCGCGGCGGCGGATATCGTCCCTCTTCAGTGAGGCAAGCGACGGCTCCCCCAAGCCTTTCATGCTTGACTTATAGGACTTGAGTCCTAAACTTAGTCGCACGGCTTGGTTTAACGGAGACCGTCAATGAACGTGGATCTCTCCCGGCGCAGCTTTCTGAAGCTGGCGGGAGCAGGGGTCGCGGCAACGTCGCTCGGTGCGATGGGGTTTGGGGAGGCGGAGGCTGCGGAAGCGGCGCATGTCCGGCCTTTCAAGCTCACCACCACGACCGAAACCCGCAACACCTGCCCCTATTGTTCCGTCGCCTGCGGAATCATCATCTATTCGAAGGGCGACCTTCGCAAAGGCGAGACGGCCGATATCGTCCATATCGAGGGCGACGTCGATCACCCCACCAATCGTGGGACGCTCTGTCCCAAGGGGGCGGCGCTCAAGGATTTCGTCAAATCCCCGACCCGTCTCCAATATCCCATGCATCGCAAGCCGGGCGCCGATAAATTCGAGCGCATCTCCTGGGACGAGGCCCTCGATGGCATCGCGCGGCGGATGAAGGACGACCGCGACGCCAATTTCGTCGCCGCCAATGCCAAGGGCATTGCGGTAAACCGCTGGTCGACGGTCGGCATGCTCGCCGCCTCCGCCACCACGAACGAAACGGCCTGGGCGACCTTCAAATTCGCCAAGAGCCTGGGAATGGTCGGTTTCGATAATCAGGCACGCGTCTGACACGGCCCTACGGTGTCCAGTTTGGGCCCAACATTTGGCCGTGGCGCGATGACCAACGCCTGGACCGACATCAAGAACACCGACCTCGTCGTCGTCATGGGCGGCAATGCGGCAGAAGCGCACCCCTGCGGCTTCAAATGGGTGACCGAAGCCAAGGCCCATCGCGGCGCCAAGCTGATCGTCGTCGATCCGCGCTATACCCGCACGGCCTCGGTTTCGGATTATTACGCGCCGATCCGCCAAGGAACGGACATCGCCTTCCTCAACGGGGTGATGAAATATTGCATCGACAACGGCAAGGTGCAGTGGGAGTACATGAAGGCGTTCACCAACGCCTCCTACATCGTCAAGGACGGTTTTGCCTACAAGGACGGGCTGTTCACCGGCTACGACCCCGAAAAGCGCGACTATGACAAATCGAGCTGGGATTATGTGCTGGGCGAGGACGGGTTCGTCACCACCGATCCGACGCTTGCTCATCCGCGCTGCGTCTGGAACCTGCTGAAGGACCATCTGGCGCCTTATACGCCCGAGATGGTCGAGCGCATCTGCGGCACGCCGAAGGAGAAATTCCTGAAGGTGGCCGAGATGATCTCGGAATGCTCGACGCCGACGAAAACCATGACCTCGATGTATGCGCTCGGCTGGACACAGCATTCCAGCGGCTCGCAGAACATCCGCGCCATGGCGATGCTGCAGCTCATCCTCGGCAATATCGGCGTGCGCGGCGGCGGCATGAATGCGTTGCGCGGCCATTCCAACATTCAGGGGCTGACCGATCTCGGGCTGATGTCGCATCTGCTCACCGGCTATCTGACGATGCCGAGCGAGAAGGACGAGACGTTCGAGACCTATATGTCGACGCGGCTGTTCAAGCCGCTGCGGCCGGGCCAGACCAGCTACTGGCAGAACTACAAGAAGTTCATGGTTTCCTTCCAGAAAGCCATGTGGGGCGATTTCGCCCGCGCCGACAACGACTGGGCCTTCAACTACCTCTCCAAGCTCGATGTGCCCTCCTATGACGTCCTGCGTATGTTCGAGCTGATGTATGATGGCAAGGTCAACGGCTATATCTGCCAGGGTTTCAACCCGATCCTGGCCTTCCCGAACAGAGACAAGAACACCAAGGCCCTGTCGAATCTCAAATGGCTGGTCACCATGGACCCTCTGGAGACGGAAACCGCGCGCTTCTGGGAAAATCACGGCGATTTCAACCCGGTCGATACGGCCGCAATCCAGACGGAAGTGTTCCAGCTTCCCACCACCTGCTTCGCGGAGGAGGAGGGATCGCTCACCAATTCCGGTCGCTGGCTGCAATGGCACTGGGCCGGCGGCACGCCGCCGGGCGAGGCCAAGCACGACACCTGGATCATCGCCCAGATCTTCCTGCGGCTGCGCGATCTCTATCGCAAGGAAGGCGGCGCCTTCCCCGATCCGGTGGTCAACCTCTCCTGGGATTATGCCGATCCCAACGAGCCGACGCCGGAGGAACTGGCCAAGGAAATCAACGGCCGGGCGCTGACCGACCTCATGGATCCCGCCGATCCGACCAAGATGCTGGTGCCGGCCGGCAAGCAGGTGCTGAACTTCTCGCAACTGCGCGACGACGGCTCGACCATGTCCGGCTGCTGGATCTATTCCGGCTGCTTCAATGAGCAGGGCAACAACATGGCCCGCCGCGACAACCACGATCCCGACGAGACCGGCGCCTATCTCGGCTGGACCTTCGCCTGGCCGCTGAACCGGCGCACACTTTACAACCGCGCCTCCTGCGACCTGCAGGGAAAGGCCTGGGATCCCACGCGAAAAATCATCGAATGGGACGGCACGAAATGGTCGGGCTACGACGTGCCGGATATCGCGCCGAACGCCAAGCCGGAGGACGTCGGCCCGTTCATCATGAACCAGGAGGGCACGGCGCGGCTATTTACGCGCGGGCTGATGCGCGACGGGCCGTTCCCGGCGCATATGGAGCCATTCGAATCGCCGGTCGCCAATGTCTTCAATCCGAAGATGCGCGGCAATCCGGTGGCGCGCGTCTTCCAGACGGATGCCGCGCAGCTCGGCCAGTCGGACGAGTTCCCCTATGCGGCGACGTCCTATCGCCTCACCGAGCATTTCCACTTCTGGACCAAGCACAACCGCGTGAATGCGGCGCTGCAACCGGAATTCTTCGTTGAAATCTCCGAGGAACTGGCGAGCGAAAAGGGCATCGAAAAGGGCGGCTGGGTCCGCGTCTGGTCGAAACGCGGTTCGGTGAAGGCCAAGGCCCTGGTTACCAAGCGCATCCGGCCGCTGATCTGCGACGGCAAGACCGTGCATGTCGTCGGCATTCCCCTGCATTGGGGTTTCACCGGCGCGGCGAAGAAGGGTTTCGGGCCGAATTCGCTGGTGCCCTTCGTCGGCGACGCCAATATCGAGACGCCGGAATCCAAGGCGTTCCTCGTCAATATCGAGCCCACGACGCCGCCGCAGGAGGGTATCGCATGATGGACAGTCCGCGCACCGCCGTCAGCAATCCCCCCGTGCAGCCGATGGAAACCAACCTGACGCCACGCGATCTGGTGCGGCGTTCGGCGACCGCGGAACTGCCGCCGCCGGAGCGGCAGCTCACCCCGGTCGCCAAGTTGATCGACGTCTCCAAATGCATCGGCTGCAAGGCCTGCCAGTCGGCCTGCGTCGAATGGAACGATACCCATCCTGAGATCGAGGAAAATGTCGGGGTTTATGACAACCCGCATGACCTCACCGAAAACATGTTCACGCTGATGCGCTTTACCGAGTGGATCAACCCCGAGAACGACAATCTCGAATGGCTGATCCGCAAGGACGGCTGCATGCATTGCGCCGATCCCGGCTGTCTCAAGGCGTGTCCCGCGCCGGGCGCGATCGTGCAATATTCGAACGGCATCGTCGATTTCATCCATGAGAACTGCATCGGCTGCGGCTATTGCGTGAAGGGCTGTCCGTTCAACATTCCGCGCATCTCCAAGGTCGATCACCGCGCCTATAAATGCACGCTCTGTTCGGATCGCGTCGCCGTCGGCCAGGGGCCGGCCTGCGCCAAGGCCTGCCCGACGCAGGCTATCGTCTTCGGTACCAAGGAGGACATGAAGAGCCATGCCGAGGAGCGCATCACCGACCTGAAATCGCGCGGCTATGAGAATGCCGGGCTTTACGATCCGCCGGGCGTCGGCGGTACCCATGTCATGTATGTGCTGCACCACGCCGACAAGCCGCATATCTATGCCAACCTGCCGGACGATCCGAAGATTTCCGGCATCGTCCAGGCCTGGAAGGGCGTCACCAAATATGTCGGCCTCGCCGCCATGGGCGTTGCCGCCGCCGGCGCGGTTCTGCACGGCATCTTCGGCAAGGCCAACAAGGTGCAGCCGGAAGACGAGGAAAACGCCGAAAAGCTGGTCGACGCGGCGGAAGGCCGGAAGGAGGACGCCTGATGTCCATCTCCAAGGATGTGCTGCCCGGCGATGCGATCCACCGCGGCCCGCCGGTGACGGTGAACCGCTACGGCCCGGCCAAGCGGATCAACCACTGGATCACGGCCACTTGCCTGATCCTGCTGCTCCTGTCGGGGCTCGCTTTGTTCCATCCCTCGCTGTTCTTCCTGACCGGTCTGTTCGGCGGCGGGCAGAATACGCGCATGCTGCATCCCTGGATCGGCGTCGTGCTGTTCGTCAGCTTCTTCATCCTGTTCGCGCAGCTCTGGCGGGCGAACCTGCCCAATCGCGTCGATGTGCAATGGGTGTCGCAGATAAACGACGTCGTCGCCGGGCATGAGGAAAAGCTGCCGGAGATCGGCAAATACAATGCCGGCCAGAAATTCATCTTCTGGGGCATGGCCTTCTTCATCATCGTGCTGATCGGCAGCGGATTGATGATCTGGGACCAGTATTTCGGCGAATCGACGCCGATTCTGCTTCGCCGCATCGCCGTTCTCGTGCATTCGGTCTCGGCTGTGCTGATCATCATGCTGTTCATCCTGCATGTCTACGCAGCGATCTGGACGCGCGGCACGCTGAGCGCCATGACGCGCGGCACGGTGACCGGCGGCTGGGCCTGGCGGCATCATCGCAAATGGCTGAAAGAGCTGGCTGGACGCGGCCGGATCGATCCGGCAGAATAAATTCCTTGAAACCCGTGGCCGGTCGGCCCGGAGGTGAAATGAACACGTCCTCCACGCTTCAGCCCGATCCTTCCGTGATCGGCGGTATATCCAAGGCGCCGTTTGCGGTGCTCCCCCGCCTGCCGCAGCTTTTCGAGGATCGCGCCAAACGGTTCGAGGGGCTTGCGGAAACCAGCCGGCTGGCGTCCTACCTGCATTTTCTCGCCGATCTTTCCCGCCTGCAGGCCACTCTTTCGAACAGTCTTCCTCCGGTGCCGCCGCTCGATGCCGAACAGGTGGAAGGGGCGCGCGCCGCCGCCATGCCGCCCATCGACCGGCTGATGCTGGCTGGGCAGGCCGCCTGCCGCGAGACGCTGGAAGCTTTCCTGACATCGGCAAGAACAGTCGACATGCCGCAACAGGCCCGCGAGGCGCTGGAAGCGGTCATCGGCACGGATATCGACACGCGCGGGTGGATGCTGGAAAACGTGCTCTCCGACACCATCCCGCCGGAAGGCGTCGCCCATCATCTGTTCGTGGCGGCGGCGGTGCAGGTCCATGCCGCGCGGCTGGCCGCGACGCTGGAGGCGGTGCGTCTCGTGCCGGTCGGCACCGGCGTCTGTCCCGCCTGCGGCGGGCGGCCGGTCGGCTCGCTGGTCGTCGGCGTGCATGGCGCCGAAGGCGCGCGTTATGCCGTCTGTTCCTGCTGCGCCACGCGCTGGAACGAGGTGCGGGTCAAATGCCTTGCCTGCGGCTCGACCAAGGGCATCGGCTACCGCGCCGTCGAAGCGGAAGAGGCCACGATCAAGGCGGAGGTGTGCGATAGCTGCCAAAGCTGGACGAAAATCCTCTACCAGAACCGCAATCCCTCGCTCGATATCGTCGCCGACGACGTCGCCAGCCTCGGCCTCGATCTGCTGATGCACGAGACGGGCTATCGGCGAGCGGGCTTCGATCCGTTCCTGATCGGATATTGAGCCCATGGATGCCCCCGCCGATTTTCGCGCGCTGCCTTCCATCGACCACCTGCTGAAATCGGAGGCCGCGGCGCCGCTTCTCGACCGTTACGGCCGCACGCTGGTGACTGACGAATTGCGCGCCACGCTTCAGGATATCCGCGCGGCGATGCGAACAGGCGGGACGCCGCCGGACGAGGCGGGCATTTTCGCCGCGCTTCTGGCGCGGCTGGAACATCGCGACCGCTCCAATCTTCGGCCGTTGTTCAATCTCACGGGCACGGTGCTGCACACCAATCTCGGCCGCGCGCTGCTGGCGGAGGAGGCGATTGCCGCCGCCGTCGATGCCATGCGGGAGGCGGCGGCGCTGGAATTCGATCTCGACAGCGGCCGGCGCGGCGAGCGCGACAGCCATCTGCGCGGCCTGCTCTGCGAACTGACCGGCGCTGAAGACGCGACGATCGTCAACAACAATGCCGCTGCCGTGCTGATCGCCCTGAATGCGGTCGGCGCCGGCCGCGAGGCCATCGTCTCGCGCGGCGAGCTGATCGAGATCGGCGGCGCCTTCCGCATGCCGGATATCATGGAGCGCGCCGGCGTGCGCCTCGTCGAAGTCGGCACCACCAACCGCACCCATCCGAAAGATTATCGCGGTGCGCTGCGTCCGGAAACGGCGCTGATCCTCAAGGTTCATACGTCGAACTACCGCATCGAAGGCTTTACTGCCGAAGTGCCGGGCGCGGAACTGGCCGATATTGCGAAAGAGGCCGGCGTGGCGCTGGTCAACGATCTTGGCTCGGGCACGCTGATCGATCTCTCCCGCTTCGGCCTGAAACGCGAGCCGACGGTGCGCGAGGCGGTGGCGGAGGGTGCCGGTCTCGTCACCTTTTCCGGCGACAAGCTGCTCGGTGGGCCGCAGGCCGGCTTCATCGTCGGCCGCAGGGATTTAATTGCTGAAATCAACCGCAACCCGCTGAAGCGGGCGCTGCGCGTCGACAAGATCCGCATCGCCGCACTGGAGGCGACGCTGAAACTTTATCGCGATCCCGACCGGCTGGCCGCGCGCCTGCCGACATTCCGCCTGCTATCCCGGAAGGAATGCGATATCCGCCAACAGGCCGAGCGGCTGGCGCCTGCGCTTGCCACGCTGCTCGCGCCGCTGGGTTATGCGGTCGATGTCTGCGCCTGCGCCAGCCAGATCGGCTCCGGCGCGCTTCCGGTCGATACGATCCCGAGCGCCGGCCTGAGAATCACCGGCGCGAGCGGCGGCGCGCTGGAGACGCTGGCGGCTAGGCTGCGCGCCCTGCCGCGTCCCATCCTGGGACGCATCGGCGATGGCGCTTTGATCCTCGACCTGCGCTGCCTGTTGGACGAAGCGGGCTTCCTTGACAGTCTTTCCAGCGGCTTCGCCCCATCATGATCGTCGGAACCGCCGGCCATATCGACCATGGCAAGACGACGCTGGTGAAGGCCTTGACCGGCGTCGACACCGACCGCCTGAAGGAGGAAAAGGCGCGCGGCATCACCATCGATCTCGGCTTCGCCTATGTGCGTGTCGCCGAAACGGTGACCGGCTTTATCGACGTGCCCGGCCACGAACGTTTCATTCATACGATGGTGGTCGGTGCCGGCGGCATCGATTTCGCGCTGCTGGTGGTCGCCGCAGATGACGGCATCATGCCGCAGACCCGCGAGCATCTGGCCATCCTCGACCTGCTCGGCCTCCGCCGCGGCCTTGTCGCCATCACCAAATCCGATCTGGCCGATGCCACCCGGCTGGAAGCCTTGCGCCTCGAAATCCACGCCCTTCTGGCCCCGACCGGCCTTGCCGCTGCCGATATTCTCGCCGTCTCGGCCGCGACGGGCGCAGGAATGGATGATCTCAAGGCGCGGCTCGCCGCGGCCGAGCGCGAGATTGGGGCGGCGCGCGCGAGCGGCCGCTTCCGGTTGGCGGTCGATCGCTGCTTTACGCTTTCCGGCGCCGGCACGGTGGTGACCGGCACGGTGCTGTCCGGTTCGGTCGCGGTCGGCGATCAGGTGGCGATCAGCCCTTCCGGTCTGCCGGCGCGGGTGCGTTCCATTCATGCCCAGAACGAAAAGGCGGAGCGCGGCATCGCCGGCCAGCGCTGCGCCCTCAATCTCGTTGGCGACGGCATTTCCAAGGAGGCGATTGCCCGTGGCGACATGGTGATCGACCCGGCCCTGCATGCGCCGGCGGCGCGCATCGATGCCGAACTTTCCGTTCTCGCTTCCGAATCGAAGTCGGTCGGCGAATGGTTTTCCGCCCGCCTGCATCACGGCGGCGCGGAAACGGATGTCCGCATCGTACCGCTGGAACATCCCGTGCCCCCGGGCAGCCGGGCCAAGGTGCAACTGGTGCTCGACCGGCCAATCGCCGCCGCCGCCCTCGACCGTTTCATCCTGCGCGACGTCTCCGCCCAACGCACCATCGGCGGCGGCCGCTTCCTCGACCTGCGCGCGCCGCTGCGAAAACGCCGCACGACGGAACGGCTTGCTCTGCTCGACGCCATGGCCCGGCCGGAGGCCGCCGATGCCTTGCGCGCAATGCTCGATGTCCCGCCGTTCGTCGTCGATCTCATTGTCTTCGGCCGCGACCGCGCGCGTTCCGATGAGGAACTGGCAAACGCGATTTCTGCCAGCAATGCCGAGAGCATCCGCGCCGGCGGCGAGCGGCTGGCCCTGTCGCGCCGACAGCGCGCGGCACTGTCCGAGACAGTTCATGAAATCCTGAGCGCTTTCCATGCGGAAAATCCCGATCTGCAGGGCATGGGCCGCGAGCGGCTGCGGCTCCAGGTGACGCCGCGCCTGCCGGCGGCCGCCTTTCTGGCCGCGTTGAAGGCGGAGCAGGTTATGGGGCATCTGGCGCTGGAAGGCGCCTTCGTGCGGCTGCCCGGGCATGTGGTGAAGCTCAGCCCGCAGGAAGAGGCGTTGTTTGCCCGGCTGCTGCCGCATCTGGAAGGCGAGGGTCGCTTTCGCCCGCCGCGCGTGCGCGATTTCGCGGACATGTTTGGCGAGGACGAGCGCGCCATTCGCCGCGTGCTGAAACTCTGCGCCCGGCTCGGCCGGGTGGACGAGCTCCGCCACGATCATTTTTTCATGCGCGAGACGACCGCCGAGATGGTGGAGATCATCCGTGATGTCGCGGCCGGAACGGAAAAGGGGGAATTTGCCGCCGGTCTCTTTCGGGACCGGGTCAACAACGGTAGAAAGGTGGCGATCGAAATTCTCGAGTTCTTCGATCGGCAGGGTGTGACCCTGCGGCGCGGCGATGTCCGCCGCCTCAATCCGCATCGACTGGACTTGTTTGACGAAGACATTTCCAGAAAAAGTGTTTAGAGCATTTCCAGCAAGAGTGTGAAGCGGTTTTGCGTCCGGAAACGCGTGAAAACAAATAGATGGAGCGTTTCGAAGAAAGCGGAACGCTTCAGGCAGAGGAAGAGCGTCGTCCCCGGTGGGGCGTCCGGACTTCAAATCCGGGTGGGGCAGCGAGGCTGTCTCGGGTGGGTTCGACTCCCATTCTCTTCCGCCAGCCGGCGTGTATTCCTTGAAAGCTATATCAACAGGCCTTGTTGTCGGCGGGCTTTTCCGGCGGCGTCATGGTCAGGTCGAGGCCGCGGGCTGTCGGCGGTTGCCATGTCTGCGAATGTTCGGTCGCGCCTTGCGGATTGGTGCCGATTTGCACGCCGCCGGTGCCGCCCGTCCAGCCGGTGGAGCCGGCATTGCCGGGAGCGGTGCCATCGGCGCTCGTCCTGTCCGGCGGCGTCGCCGGCTCGGCCTTGCCGGACGGGGTGGCGCAGGTGGTGATCGGGTCGACGCTCTTCGTCTGCGCCAGTGTCATGGGCGCCATGGCAAAAAGGGATATCGCGCCGGCGGCAAGGGCGGTCTTCAACCTGGGCATGGCCTTCTCCTTCGCTGTTTGTTCAAAACGAAACCCGGCCCGTCCGGTTCCACGTTCAGGCCCGCACGACGATCCGCGCCGGTCCTTCCGACGCTTTTCCGACGATTGAAGCCAGCGGATAACCGGCGCCGCGAATCGTCTCGCAAATCGAATCGGCCTTTTCAGCCGAACAGGCAACCAGAAGCCCACCGGAGGTCTGCGGATCGGCCAGAAGCAGCCTCTGCCAGTCCGGCAAGGCCTCCGGCAGGTCGACATCGGCGCCATAGCTCGCCCAGTTGCGCTGCGAGGCGCCGGTTATGAAGCCTTCGCGCGCCAGCGATTGCGCCTGGGAAAGGAAGGGCAGGGCGGCAAGGTCGACTTCGAGCCGCAGACCCGAGGCGCGCGCCATCTCCAGCCCGTGACCGAGAATGCCGAAGCCGGTGACATCGGTCAGTGCATGCACATGCGGATCGTCGGCAAGATCGGCGCCGATCCGGTTGAGCAGCGTGGTCGAGGCCAGCATTTCGGCATAACAGCCCTCCGGCAGGGCATTCTTCTTGATCGCCGCCGAATAGATGCCGACGCCGAGCCCTTTGGTCAGGATCAGCGCGTCGCCCGGCCGCGCCCCGCCATTGCGCCGTAATTTTTCCGGTGAGCACAGGCCGATGACAGCCAGACCGTAGATCGGTTCGACCGAATCGATCGAATGGCCGCCGGCGACGGGAATGCCGGCCTCGGCGCAGATGCTCGCCCCGCCTTCGAGGATGCGGGCGATGGTTTCGGGCGCCAGCTTGCCGATCGGCATGCCGAGGATGGCGAGCGCCATGATCGGCCGCCCGCCCATGGCATAGATGTCGGAAATGGCATTGGTCGCCGCGATGCGCCCGAAATCATGGGGATCGTCGACCACCGGCATGAAAAAATCGGTGGTGGCGATGACGCAGGTCTTGTCGTCCACCTGCCAGACGGCCGCATCGTCGGCCGCTTCGCTGCCGACCAGCAGCAGTGCAAAGGCCTGCATTGCCGGCTGCCGCGCCAGCAGGGATTGCAGCACGGAGGGCGCCAGCTTGCAGCCACAGCCGCCGCCATGGGCAAGTTCGGTGAGGCGAGGGGCAGAGTGCATGGGATCTCCTGACATCGCGTTTCATCAGATATCGCTGCTTGCCGGTTTTGCAAGCCGGCGCTTGCAAGCCGATGGAGCCGCCATATTCTTCTGGTGTCAACCAAGGAGAACATCATGACCAGTTCATCCGTCGCGGTTTTCGTCGGCAGCCTGCGAAAAGCCTCGTTCAATCGCAAGATCGCTCATGCCCTGATCGGGCTTGCCCCTGAAAATCTGAAACTGGAGATCGTTGAAATCGGCGACTTGCCGCTCTACAACCAGGATTTCGACGAAGAGGGCGCACCGCCAGCGGCCTGGACCGCTTTTCGTGACAAGGTGCGCGGCTTCGATGCCGTGCTGTTCGTGACGCCGGAATATAACCGTTCGGTGCCGGCGGTCTTGAAAAACGCCCTGGATGTCGGATCGCGGCCTTATGGCAAGAGCGTTTGGAGCGGCAAGCCGGGCGCCGTCGTCAGCGTGTCGCCGGGCGCAATCGGCGGCTTCGGCGCCAATCATCATCTGCGCCAGTCGCTGGTGTTTCTCGATATCCCGACCTTGCAGCAGCCGGAGGCCTATATCGGCGGCGTGGCCGGCCTGCTGGATGACGACGGCAAACTGGCCAAGGACGAAACGAAAAAATTCCTCTCCGGTTTCATGGAGCGATTCGCCGCCTGGATCGCTGCCAACCGGCGGGCATGAGAAAAGCCGCGCGGCAGGCCTTGGCCCGCCACGCGGTGAATTGCCGGGTTAGACGTACCAGAGGCCGTCATTGAGGAAGGCGGATTGCAGGCCCTTGTTCTCGGTGCTGTCGGCGAAGAAGGCCAGCACCTTGTCCTGGGAGTATTCGCCGGAATTCAGCGCGCCCACCCAGTAATCCATGCCGGCCTTTTCGGAGGAGCGGCCGAGCACGTTGCTGTAGAGCGCCTCGACATATTTCTGGTTGTCGGTCATCGAGCCGTAGCGGGCCGAAAATTCCGGCGAGCTCAGGAAAAGCTTGGCTGTTTGCTGCAGGCTGAGTTCATTGGCGTCGAGCTTGCGGATCCAGTAGCCGGAACCGCCGGCGTCGGCGGCGCGGTCGAATGCCGCCTTGTAGAGGCGGAAAAGCTGGCCTGCATGTCCCTCCAGGTCGAAGGCGAGCGTACCATCGCTGAACTTGATGCGCTCGACTTCGGTCAGGCTGGTTTCGGAGGACGAAGTCAGCGTCACTGCGCCGTCCTTGATCTTGACGCCGAAGGTGGAGCGCGCGCCGTCGATAATCGCCGTATCGAGGCCACTGCCGCCGATCAGCCTGTCCGAGCCGCCGCCGCCGACCAGCAGGTCGTCGCCCGCGCCGCCGTCGAGGATGTCGTTGCCGCTGCCGCCATAAAGCGTGTCGTTGCCTTCGTAGCCGTAGAGCGTGTTCTGGCCGCCATTGCCGGTCAGGATATTGGCGAGCTGGTTGCCGTGGATGGTGTCGTCACCGCTGCCGCCGATGGCGTTTTCGATCAAGCTGGCGGTTTCGCCATTGTAAAGATAGGGGTTGGCGATATTGCCGCGCGCCATTTGGCCTTCGGCGCCGAGGATGGCGTATTGCCCGCCGAGATTCGTCCAGGCGCCTGCACGCAGGTCGACAGTCAGGTTGCTGGCATAGGCCTGAAAATCATAGGTGTCGGTGCCGCCGGCATCCCAGGGCGTGACGAAGACGACAGGCGTATTCGGATCGAACTTGTAGACATTGTCGCCGGCCTGAGTCGTCCGGTTCGGCCCGTACAGCGCCTGGATGGCGGCGATATCGTTCATCATCGGACCGATCGGAAAGCTGCCGGCCTGGATCGTGTAACCTTCGCCGGAGTTTTCCCCGATATAGCTGCTGTAGCTCATGACCGACGATTCCACCGAATCGATCGAAGTATCGACGGATGGGAAGCTGCCGATCGCATCATGCGGATGCTTCAGGCCGAGCGCATGGCCGAGTTCATGCAGCAGCGTGGTGAATTCATAGGTGCCTTCGGACCAGGGTAGGGCCGGATCCATGCCGCCGCCGAGCTGCACATCGCCCGACTCGGCCTTGTCGCCGGGAAAGTCGACGACCTGGGCGGTCGAGTTGTCGGCGCTCTTGTACCAGTAGATGCGGATATCCGAATCGGACGGATTGGCCGATTCGACGAAATGGATGTTGGCGACGCCGGACCAGTGCGCCAGCGCCCGCAGCATCACCGCCTTCTGCGCCTCGGTCAGCGCCTCGAAGGGGGCGGTGTTCTCCA
Source organism: Hyphomicrobiales bacterium (assembly GCA_017305935.1). Classification (GTDB taxonomy): domain Bacteria; phylum Pseudomonadota; class Alphaproteobacteria; order Rhizobiales; family Rhizobiaceae; genus Metarhizobium. The sequence goes on from JAFKJU010000005.1 coordinate 190,338, forward strand.
CCGGGTTCTCCGCGCCCGGCGCATAGCCGGTCACCTGCGCCGCCAGCGTCGGAAAGCTGTAGGTCAGCGTATTGGAGTTCCACTTTGTTCCGTAAAGAATCCCATCGATATAGGAAATGCCCGTCGTCGCGACGGCGGTACCACCGGCTGGCATGCTCTGAATCCCCCAGAGAGTTGAAACTGGAGGAAGGATTAATGGGCCGGTCTCGCGCACCAAAACGCCAAAACTGGTGTCACCAGTTTTGGTCGATTGCCACCCTTGACGCGCATCGACCTCCGCGCCTGCAAACTTGCGATAGAAAGAAGGAGAAAAGCGTTGCCCGCCGGATAGGCAGCCGCTTCGAAGCGCGGCAATCGGTGCTACGATACCACGGAATTCTACAAAAATATCGAAGAAGAGAGAAAATGGTGGGCGATGAGAGACTCGAACTCCCGACATCCTCGGTGTAAACGAGGCGCTCTACCAACTGAGCTAATCGCCCGCCTGCGGTTCGGAGCATGTCCGCCGCGTCGGTGGCCGTGATGTATTCGGATCATTCGCAAACCGCAAGAGGCTTTTTGAAAGTTTTGCGATTTTTTTTGGAAAGGCGGCCCCATGGAGGAGAGAAGTGGGCAAGCTGTGGAAATCCCGAGGCTTTCATCCACAGTGGCCGGCGAACCGATATGCGTGGTGCGCCAAGAAGGGCGCTTCGCCCCCGCGTTCGAGGGGCGGCGTCCAAGAAAATTTCCGATGTCATGGAATTGTCTTCGAAGCCGCTTGACACCTCCGGCCGAACCCCTTAGGAAGCCGCTCATCGGACGGCGACGTCGCCCGGTCGGGGAAATGCTTCCCTGTTTGGAAGGATGCGGGTGTAGCTCAGTCGGTTAGAGTGCCGGCCTGTCACGCCGGAGGTCGCGGGTTCGAGCCCCGTCACTCGCGCCACTTCCAGAACGGTTCTGCACTTGTCGCGGCAGGGTCGGGAAAGACAGCGACAAACGATGCGCGGGTGTAGCTCAGTCGGTTAGAGTGCCGGCCTGTCACGCCGGAGGTCGCGGGTTCGAGCCCCGTCACTCGCGCCATTTCTTCTTTGCATGGCTGGATTGCGACAGAGTGTCGCCTCTCTCGGGTCGAGACTGCCGCGGGGCGTGCATAGTGCCCTGCAAGACTGTGACATTCAAGGCTTTTCCGCTTGCTTTTGCCGATTCGCGGTGCTTTCCTCGGCTGCGGTTTTCGCGGGGTCAGAAAGTCCCGCGCGGCCTGTCGAATTCATGGTCCATGACTTGCATGAAGGCGCGGGCTGCGCTAACCACGGCTCGTTGCAACGCTCTTTCGGCTTGCTGGCTGATCGCCACGGATGTCGCCCGGCATTCGCGACAAGCATGGATGACTATGATGACCGAACTTCTCAGTTCCTATCTCCCGATTGCGATTTTCATCGGTATCGCGCTGGTGATCGGGCTGGCGCTGCTGATCGCGCCTTTCGCCGTCGCCTACAAGGCGCCCGACTCGGAAAAGCTTTCCGCCTATGAGTGCGGCTTCAATGCCTTTGACGACGCGCGCATGAAATTCGACATCCGCTTCTACCTGGTGTCGATCCTGTTCATCATCTTCGACCTCGAAGTGGCGTTCCTGTTTCCCTGGGCCGTTTCCTTCGGCGATCTCGGCTGGTTCGGCTTCTGGTCCATGATGGTGTTCCTCTTCGTGCTCACCATCGGCTTTATCTACGAATGGAAGAAAGGAGCGCTGGAATGGGAGTGATCCAACAAGGGAACACGCTCGTCGCGCCGCAGCCGAAGGGCATTCTCGACCCCAATACCGGCAAGCCGATCGGCGCCAACGATCCGTTCTTCGGCGAGATCAACAACGAGCTCGCCGACAAGGGTTTTCTCGTCACCTCCACCGACGAGCTGATCACCTGGGCGCGCACCGGCTCGCTGATGTGGATGACCTTCGGTCTCGCCTGCTGCGCGGTCGAGATGATGCAGGTCTCCATGCCGCGTTACGACGTCGAGCGCTTCGGCTTCGCGCCGCGCGCTTCGCCGCGCCAGTCGGACGTGATGATCGTCGCCGGCACCTTGACCAACAAGATGGCCCCGGCGCTGCGCAAGGTCTATGACCAGATGCCCGAGCCGCGCTATGTCATCTCCATGGGCTCCTGCGCCAATGGCGGTGGCTATTACCACTATTCCTATTCGGTCGTGCGTGGCTGCGACCGCATCGTTCCCATCGATATCTACGTTCCCGGCTGTCCCCCCACGGCGGAAGCGCTGCTTTACGGCGTGCTCCTGCTGCAGAAGAAGATTCGCCGGACGGGTACGATCGAGCGGTAAGCGTTAGAGGACGACGACAATGAGCGAAGCCTTGAACGAGCTTGCTACCTACCTCGCGGAGACCCGCGGCGCGCTGATCGCGGGTTCAGAGATCCGTTACGGCGAACTGACGCTGGCGGCGACCGGCGAGAACCTAATCGCGCTTCTGACCTTCCTGCGTGACGATGCCCGCTGCGGCTTTGTCAACATGGTCGATATCTGTGGCGTCGACTGGCCGCAGCGCCCCGAGCGTTTCGATGTGGTTTATCACCTCCTGTCACCGAAACAGAACCTGCGCATCCGCATCAAGGTGGCGACTTCGGAAGACGGGCCGGTGCCCTCGGCGACTGCAGTCTATCCGGGCGCCGACTGGTTCGAGCGCGAAGCCTGGGACATGTACGGCATCCTGTTCACCGGCCATCCGGATCTGCGCCGCATTCTCACGGATTACGGTTTCGAGGGCCATCCGCTGCGCAAGGACTTTCCGACGACCGGTTTCGTCGAGGTTCGCTACGACGACGCCCAGAAGCGCGTGGTCTATGAGCCTGTCGAGCTGAAGCAGGAATTCCGCAACTTCGACTTCCTAAGCCCCTGGGAAGGCACGGACTACGTGCTGCCGGGCGACGAGAAGGCGAAGGCCTGATCCCGACGCCGGTGGCCTCGCGGTCGCCGGCGAAATGCCGATTGTACATGGCGCCCGTTCGGCGTAACTGGTGCCGCCAAGGTTGTGAATGAGGACAATCGAGATGACGACGTTTCACTGTCCGGACTTCCATAGCGACTCAAACATGCGAGCATGGCGATGACCGAACACAATGTCCGCAATTTCAATATCAATTTCGGACCGCAGCATCCGGCTGCGCACGGCGTTCTGCGTCTCGTGCTGGAGCTGGACGGCGAAATCGTCGAGCGCGTCGATCCGCATATCGGCCTCTTGCATCGCGGCACCGAAAAGCTGATCGAAACCAAGACCTATCTGCAGGCGCTGCCCTATTTCGATCGTCTCGACTATGTCGCGCCGATGAACCAGGAACATGCCTATTCGCTGGCGGTGGAAAAGCTCCTCGGCCTCGAAATTCCGATTCGCGGTCAGCTGATCCGCGTTCTCTATTCGGAAATCGGCCGTATCCTGTCGCATCTGCTGAACGTCACCACGCAGGCGATGGACGTCGGTGCGTTGACGCCGCCGCTCTGGGGCTTCGAAGAGCGCGAGAAGTTGATGGTGTTCTATGAGCGCGCCTCCGGCTCGCGCATGCACGCCGCCTTCGTGCGTCCCGGCGGCGTCCATCAGGATTTGCCGGCGGAACTGGTGGAAGATATCGGCAAGTGGATCGATCCCTTCCTGAAGACCGTCGACGACATCGACGAACTGCTGACCGACAACCGCATCTTCAAGCAGCGCAACGTCGATATCGGCGTCGTGTCGCTGGAAGATGCCTGGGCCTGGGGTTTCTCGGGCGTCATGGTGCGCGGCTCCGGTGCTGCCTGGGATCTGCGTCGCTCGCAGCCCTATGAATGCTATTCCGAGCTCGATTTCGACATTCCGATCGGCAAGAATGGCGACTGTTACGACCGTTACCTGATCCGCATGATCGAAATGCGCGAATCGGCCAAGATCATGCGCCAGTGCGTCAATCGTCTGCTCGGCGATGCCCGCACCGGTCCGGTCTCGTCGCTGGACGGCAAGGTCGTGCCGCCGAAGCGTGGCCAGATGAAGCGTTCGATGGAAGCGCTGATCCATCACTTCAAGCTCTACACCGAAGGCTATCACGTGCCGGCCGGTGAGGTTTACGCGGCTGTCGAGGCGCCGAAGGGCGAATTCGGCGTCTTCCTCGTCTCCGACGGTTCCAACAAGCCGTATCGCTGCAAGATCCGTGCCCCCGGCTATGCGCATCTGCAGGCCATGGACTTCATGTGCCGTGGCCATCAGCTCGCCGACGTCTCGGCGGTGCTCGGTTCGCTGGATATCGTGTTCGGCGAGGTGGACCGCTGATGCGCAAGGCGCTCGCCCTGGCCGCCGCCCTTTTTGCCGCCGGCTCTGCCGCTGCCCAGACGCAGCCGCAGGCGGACGGCTCGGGCAGCTCGGCGGGCGATGTCGCCAGCATGGCGCAGCTTTTGGCTGCCGGTTATGAAATTCGCGCTGCCGTTCCCAACGGCAGCAAGATCATCGTGTTTATGCAGAAAGACCAGTCGGCCTATGCCTGCGAATTCGCCTCCCTGACGAAGACGCGGTGTGGAACCATAAACTGAGATAGGCGTGAGGAAGAATGTCCGTTCGTCGACTTGCCGAAGAGAACGTCCAACCCGCAAGTTTTGCTTTCAATGAGCAGAACGCGATCTGGGCAGAAGCCACCATCCGGAAATATCCGGAGGGGCGGCAGCAATCCGCCGTCATCCCGTTGCTGATGCGGGCGCAGGAGCAGGACGGCTGGGTGACGCGCGCCTGTATCGAGTCGGTGGCGCGCATGCTCGACATGCCCTATATCCGCGTTCTCGAAGTGGCGACCTTCTACACGCAGTTCCAACTGAAGCCGGTCGGGACGCGCGCCCATATTCAGGTCTGCGGCACGACGCCCTGCATGCTGCGCGGCTCGGAAGAGCTGATGGACGTCTGCAAGCGCAAGATCCACAAGGATCCCTTCCATCTCAATGAGGGCGGCACGCTCTCCTGGGAAGAGGTGGAATGTCAGGGCGCCTGCGTCAACGCGCCGATGGTCATCATCTTCAAGGACGCTTATGAAGACCTGACGCCCGAGCGTCTGGAACAGATCATCGACGAGTTCGAGGCAGGCCGCGGCGCCGAGGTCAAGACCGGCCCGCAGATTGACCGCTGGTTCTCCGCCCCCGCCGGCGGCCCGACGACGCTGCTCGGAGACGAGGCCAGCATGGGCGGCACTGCGTCGGGAAACGCTGAAGGCGAGGGCGCCAGTGTGCCCCCGTCGAACGCCGCGCGCGCCAAGACGGCAGCCGACGAAACCAATCCGACCCTGAAGACGCCGGCAACGGCGCCAGCCGCTGCGGAAGCGAATGCGAAGGCAGCGGCGGGCACGGCCGAAGGCGAAAAGCCAGCGCCGGAAAGCGGCAAGTCATGACCGATTTTCAAAGCGCACCCGACTGCCTTATGCTAACGAACGAACAGCTGACGCTGGCAAACTTGTGGAATAGATGATGTTGAAAGATCAGGATCGCATCTTTACCAATATCTACGGCCTCAAGGACAAGTCGCTGAAAGGCGCCATGAGCCGTGGTCAGTGGGACGGCACCAAGCAGATTCTCGAAAAGGGCCGGGACTGGATCATCGACGAGATGAAGGCGTCCGGCCTGCGTGGTCGCGGCGGCGCCGGCTTCCCCACCGGCCTGAAGTGGTCCTTCATGCCGAAGGAAAGCGACGGCCGCCCGCATTACCTCGTCGTCAATGCCGACGAATCGGAGCCCGGCACCTGCAAGGACCGCGAAATCATGCGCCACGATCCGCATACGCTGATCGAAGGCTGCGTCATCGCCTCCTTCGCCATGGGCGCCCATGCGGCCTATATCTATGTGCGCGGCGAGTACATGCGCGAGCGCGAGGCGCTTCAGGCGGCCATCGACGAATGCTATGACGCTGGCCTGCTCGGCAAGAACAACAAGCTCGGCTGGGACATGGACATTTACGTCCATCACGGCGCCGGCGCCTATATCTGCGGCGAAGAGACTGCGCTGCTCGAAAGCCTCGAAGGCAAGAAGGGCCAGCCGCGCCTGAAGCCGCCGTTCCCGGCCAATATGGGTCTCTACGGCTGCCCGACGACCGTCAACAACGTCGAATCCATCGCCGTTGCCCCGACCATCCTGCGCCGCGGCGCCGGCTGGTTCTCGGCCATCGGCCGACCGAACAATGTCGGCACCAAGCTGTTCATGATCTCGGGTCATGTGAACAAGCCGTGCACGGTCGAGGAAGCCATGGGCATTTCCTTCCGTGAATTGATCGAGCGCCATGCCGGCGGCATTCGCGGCGGCTGGGACAACCTGCTGGCGGTCATCCCCGGCGGCGCGTCCTGCCCGGTGGTCAAGGCGGAGGACATCATCGATCGTCCGATGGATTTCGACGGCCTGCGCGAGGTGAAATCTTCCTTTGGAACGGCTGCGGTGATCGTCATGGATCGCTCGACCGACATCATCAAGGCAATTGCCCGCCTGGCGGCCTTCTTCAAGCATGAGAGCTGCGGCCAGTGCACGCCGTGCCGCGAAGGCACCGGCTGGATGTGGCGCGTCATGGAGCGCATGGTCAAGGGCAATGCCCAGAAGCGCGAAATCGACATGCTGTTCCAGGTCTCCAAGCAGATCGAAGGCCACACCATCTGCGCGCTCGGTGACGCGGCCGCCTGGCCGATCCAGGGTCTGATCCGCAATTTCCGTCCCGAAATGGAAAAGCGCATTGATGAATTCACCCGCAACGCGACGTCGCACGGCGCCGTGATGCAGGCCGCGGAGTAAGCCCGATGACCGGTCCCGCCGACAAGCACCAGAAGGGGGAGGGCGCTCCGGCCGACAAGGCTGCCGCACCCGTCAATCCGTTCCTGCATTCGGCGTCGGCCTTCGCGGCAGCGGCAGCGGCTGGCCTTGATTTCCAGCGCCAGCTCGCCAACACCATGCTCGGCTTCTTCGAGTCTGCGCTGGGCGGGGCGAGGAGCGAGACCAAGGCCCCGGCCGAAGCCGCGCCTGTCGTGAACAAGCCGGCCGAACCGGCCGTTGCCCCCTTTGTCAAAGCGCCGGTGGTTGCCGCTGTTCCCGAACCGGTCGTCGAACCGGTGAGGGTCGCCAAGGCAGCGATCTCCAAGGCACCCGTCGCCAAGGCCAAGCCGAAGGTCGTCCTTGCCAAGGAACCGGCCGCAAAGCCCGCCGCGCCCAAGGCTGTGGTCCAGCGCGCGGCACCGGCACCGGTTGTCGAAGCACCGGCCGCGCCGGTTCGCAAGGCGCGGGCCGTCAAGGACGACCTCAAGCAACTTTCGGGCATCGGTCCGAAGCTGGAACAGGTGTTAAACGGCAAGGGCATTAATCGCTTCGCCGATATCGCGGCCTGGAGCGACGAGGATGTCAGGCGCATCGATGCCGAACTCGGCTTTGACGGCCGCATCGGCCGGGACGACTGGGTCGGGCAAGCAAAAGCCCTGACCGGCGGCCGCAAGACTAAAAAGTGATTTTTCGCCCGTGAGGCGGGCGAGCAGAACGACGAAATGTGCGGCGTCCGCGCGAGTGGACGGAAACAGGACATAAGTACGATGGCGAAGCTAAAAGTAGACGGCAAAGAGATCGAGGTACCGGATCATTTCACGCTGCTGCAGGCGTGCGAGGAAGCCGGGGCCGAAGTTCCGCGCTTTTGTTTTCACGAGCGCTTGTCGGTCGCCGGCAATTGCCGCATGTGTCTGATCGAGGTCAAGGGCGGCCCGCCGAAGCCGGCTGCCTCCTGCGCCATGGGCGTGCGCGACGTGCGCGGCGGCCCGAACGGCGAATTGCCGGAAATCTTCACCAATACGCCGATGGTCAAGAAGGCCCGCGAAGGCGTGATGGAATTCCTGCTGATCAACCACCCGCTCGATTGTCCGATCTGCGACCAGGGCGGTGAATGCGACCTGCAGGACCAGGCCATGGCTTTCGGCATCGACACCTCGCGCTATCATGAAGACAAGCGCGCCGTCGAGGACAAGTATATCGGCCCGCTGGTCAAGACGGTGATGAACCGCTGCATCCACTGCACGCGCTGCGTCCGTTTCAGCACGGAAGTTGGCGGCGTTGCCGAACTCGGCCTGATCGGCCGCGGCGAGGATGCCGAAATCACCACCTATCTCGAACAGGCGATGACCTCCGAGTTGCAGGGGAACGTCGTCGATCTTTGCCCGGTCGGCGCGCTGACCTCAAAACCCTTCGCCTTCACCGCCCGTCCGTGGGAACTGAACAAGACAGAATCCATCGATGTGATGGACGCGCTCGGTTCCGCCATCCGCGTCGATACGCGTGGCCGCGAAGTCATGCGCATCCTGCCGCGCGTTAACGAGGCGATCAACGAAGAGTGGATCTCTGACAAGACCCGCTTCATCTGGGACGGCCTGAAGACGCAACGCCTCGATCGGCCTTACGTTCGCCGTGACGGCCGTCTGCAGGCCGCGACCTGGGGCGAAGCCTTCGGGGCCATCAAGGCCGCCGTTTCCGCGACTTCCGGCGACAAGATCGGCGCCATCGCCGGCGATCTCGCTTCCGTCGAAGAGATGTATGCGCTCTCGGCGCTGATCAAGTCCCTCGGCTCGGAAAATCTCGATTGCCGTCAGGACGGTGCCGCGCTCGACCCGTCGCTCGGCCGCGCCAGCTACCTCTTTAATCCGACCATCGAAGGCATCGAGGCGGCTGACGCCCTGCTGATCGTCGGCGCCAACCCGCGCTACGAAGCGGCCGTCCTCAACGCCCGCATCCGCAAGCGCTGGCGTCGCGGCGGTTTCCCGATCGGCGTGATCGGCGAAGCCGGCGAACTGCGTTACGACTATGACTACCTCGGCGCCGGCACCGATACGCTCGCCGATCTTGCCGCCGGCAACCACTCCTTCATCGAGAAGCTGCGCGCCGCCAAGAACCCGCTGATCATTGTCGGCCAGGGCGCGCTTGCCCGTGCCGATGGCGCTGCCGTCCTGTCGCAGGTCGCAGCCCTTGCCGTTTCGGTCGGCGCGATCAGCGACGAGTGGAACGGTCTGGCCGTGCTGCACACCGCCGCCTCGCGCGTCGGCGGCCTCGACCTCGGCTTCGTGCCGGGCGCAAACGGCGTCGATGCGGCCGGCATGCTGGCGTCTATGGACGTGCTGTTCCTGCTCGGCGCCGACGAACTGGATTTCTCGGCCAAGGCCGCAAAATTCACCGTCTATATCGGCTCGCACGGCGATGCCGGCGCCCATGGCGCCGACGTCATTCTGCCCGGCGCTGCCTACACCGAAAAATCCGGCACCTGGGTCAACACCGAAGGCCGCGTCCAGATGGGCAACCGCGCCGGCTTTGCGCCGGGCGATGCCCGCGAGGACTGGGCCATCCTGCGCGCCCTGTCGGACGTGCTCGGCAAGAAGCTTCCCTTTGATTCGTTGTCGCAATTGCGCGCGAAACTTTATGCCGATCACCCGCATTTCGGCGCGATCGACGAGATCGCACCGGCGGATTCGGCCGCAATTGCAGCCCTTGCGCAAAAAGGCGGGAACATTGCGAAATCCGGGTTTGCGTCGACCGTCAAAGACTTCTATTTGACGAACCCGATCGCGCGTGCGTCGGCCGTGATGGCCGAATGCTCGGCGCTCGCCCGCAACAATTTCAAAGTCGCGGCAGAGTAAGGGCAGGGACCATGGACTCTTTCGTATCTAATTATGTCTGGCCGACGGCGATCATGGTCGGACAGTCGCTGCTTCTGCTCGTCGCGCTGCTGCTTTTCATCGCCTATATCCTTCTCGCCGACCGCAAGATCTGGGCGGCCGTCCAACTGCGTCGCGGCCCGAACGTCGTCGGCCCCTGGGGCCTGTTCCAGTCCTTCGCCGACCTGTTGAAATTCGTCTTCAAGGAGCCGATCATTCCGGCCGGCGCCAACAAGGGCGTGTTCCTGCTGGCGCCGCTCGTCGCGGTGACGCTGGCGCTCGCCACCTGGGCCGTCATCCCGCTCAACCAGGGCTGGGTGATCGCCAACATCAATGTCGGCATTCTCTACGTCTTCGCGATCTCGTCGTTGGAAGTATACGGCATCATCATGGGCGGATGGGCGTCGAACTCGAAGTATCCGTTCCTCGGCGCGCTGCGTTCGGCCGCGCAGATGGTGTCCTATGAAGTCTCGATCGGCTTCGTCATCGTCACCGTGCTGCTCTGCGTCGGCTCGCTGAACCTGACGGACATCGTGCTGGCCCAGAAGGACGGTCTCGGCACCATGCTCGGCCTGCCGTCGTCGTTCCTCGACTGGCATTGGCTGGCGCTGTTCCCGATGTTCGTCATCTTCTTCATTTCGGCGCTCGCCGAAACGAACCGCCCGCCTTTCGACCTTCCGGAAGCGGAATCGGAACTCGTCGCCGGCTTCATGGTGGAATATTCCTCCTCGCCCTACATGATGTTCATGCTCGGCGAATATGCCGCCATCGTGCTGATGTGCTCGCTGACGACGATCCTGTTCCTCGGTGGCTGGCTGCCGCCGCTCGATATCGCCGTCCTGAACTGGGTTCCGGGCATCATCTGGTTCGTGCTCAAGGCATCGATGGTGTTCTTCATGTTCGCGATGGTGAAGGCCTTCGTTCCGCGCTACCGCTACGACCAGCTGATGCGTCTCGGCTGGAAGGTCTTCCTGCCGATTTCCCTGGCGATGGTCGTCATCGTTGCATTCGTTCTGAAACTGACGGGGTGGGCATGATGACCGGCTCTATCGTTTCGGGAAAAGTTGGAGTCTAAGATGGCCAGCCTGTCTCAATCCATCAGTTCGCTGTTCCTCAAGGAATTCATCGGCGCCTTCTTCCTGTCGATGCGGTATTTCTTCCGGGCCAAGGCGACGGTGAACTACCCCTTCGAAAAGGGTCCGGTCAGCCCGCGCTTCCGCGGCGAACATGCACTGCGCCGTTATCCCAACGGCGAAGAGCGTTGCATCGCCTGCAAGCTATGCGAGGCGATCTGTCCTGCTCAGGCGATCACCATCGAAGCCGGCCCGCGCCGCAACGACGGCACCCGCCGCACGGTGCGTTACGATATCGACATGGTGAAGTGCATCTATTGCGGCTTCTGCCAGGAAGCCTGCCCGGTCGATGCCATCGTCGAAGGCCCGAACTTCGAATTCGCGACGGAAACGCGCGAGGAGCTGTACTTCGACAAGGCGCGGCTGCTCGACAATGGCGACCGCTGGGAGCGCGAAATCGCGCGCAACATCGCGATGGACGCGCCGTATCGCTGATCTGATCCGAAGTCGCCGCGCCCCTAGCGGGATGCGGCGGCGCACGAACATTACGGAGCGCCGGCCACGGATGGTCGGCAAAACTTCAACGGGCCGGGACAAGACCGCGCCCGCAGAAGACGAAAAGGCACCAACATGGGTCTGCAGGCTCTCTTTTTCTATCTGTTCGCCTTCATCGCCGTTGGATCGGCGTTCATGGTGATCTCGGCACGGAACCCGGTTCACTCGGTTCTGTTCCTCATCCTCACCTTCTTCAATTCCGCCGGTCTGTTCCTGCTGACGGGAGCGGAGTTCCTGGCGATGATCCTGCTCGTCGTTTATGTCGGCGCCGTGGCGGTTCTTTTCCTTTTCGTCGTGATGATGCTCGATATCGATTTCGCCGAGCTGCGCTCGGGCGTGCTCGAATATGCGCCGGTCGGTGCCCTGATCGGTCTGATCCTGGCGGCTGAACTGGTGATCGTCATCGGCGGCAGCGTCGTCTCGCCGGAGATCGCCAAGACGGTGTCGATGCCGATCCCGGCGCTGGCCGAACGGACCAACACCGCCGCCCTCGGCGACGTTCTCTACACCCATTATGTCTATTTCTTCCAGATTGCCGGCCTCGTGCTTCTGGTCGCCATGATCGGCGCCATCGTGCTGACGCTGCGCCATCGCCAGAACATCAAGCGCCAGGATATTTCCCGTCAGGTCGCGCGTTCGCCGGAAACGGCGGTGCATGTGGTCAAGGTCAAGCCGGGGCAGGGCGTGTGAAGCGCGCGCGAGGCTGAGGATTTAAAAACATGGAAATCGGTCTTTCCCACTATCTTACCGTCAGTGCCATTCTCTTCACGCTCGGCGTGTTCGGCATCTTCCTGAACCGCAAGAACGTCATCGTCATCCTGATGTCGGTCGAATTGATCCTGCTTGCGGTCAACATCAACATGGTCGCGTTCTCCTCCTTCCTGAACGATATTACGGGTCAGGTTTTCGCGCTGTTCATCCTGACGGTCGCGGCGGCGGAAGCGGCGATCGGTCTTGCAATCCTCGTGGTCTTCTACCGTAACCGCGGCTCCATCGCCGTCGAAGACGTGAATATGATGAAGGGCTGATACGGCTATGATCCTTTATAAAGCGATCGTCTTTCTTCCTTTGATCGGCGCCCTCATCGCCGGCCTGTTCGGGCGCGCGATCGGCGCCAAGGCGTCGGAATACGTCACCACCGGCCTGATGATGCTTGTCGCGGTCCTGTCCTGGATCGTCTTCTTCCACGTCGCGCTCGGCCACGGCGAGGCCGGTGAAGTCATCAAGGTTCCCGTCCTGCGCTGGATCCAGTCCGGCGGCATTGATGTCGAATGGGCCTTCCGCGTCGATACGCTGACCGCAGTCATGTTTGTCGTCGTCAACACGGTGTCGAGCCTCGTGCATCTGTATTCGATCGGATACATGCATCACGATCCGCATCGTCCGCGCTTCTTCGCCTATCTGTCGCTGTTCACCTTCATGATGCTGATGCTCATCACGTCGGACAACCTGCTGCAGATGTTCTTCGGCTGGGAAGGCGTCGGTCTGGCCTCGTATCTGCTGATCGGCTTCTGGTTCAAGAAGCCCTCCGCGAACGCGGCCGCCATGAAGGCCTTCATCGTCAACCGCGTCGGCGACTTCGGCTTCATCCTCGGCATTGCCGGCGTCTTCGTGCTGTTCGGCTCGATCAATTTCGAGACGATCTTCGCCACCGCCGCCACCTACCTGCCGGCGGAAGGCGCTGCTGACGCCAATACGGCGGTCATCAACCTGTTCGGCATGCAGCTCGACAAGGCGCATGCGATCACCGGCGTCTGCCTGCTCTTGTTCATGGGCGCGATGGGCAAGTCGGCGCAGTTCCTGCTGCACACCTGGCTGCCGGACGCCATGGAAGGCCCGACCCCGGTTTCGGCGCTCATTCATGCCGCGACCATGGTCACCGCCGGCGTCTTCCTCGTTGCCCGCATGTCGCCGCTGTTCGAACTGTCGCATGACGCCCTGACGGTCGTCACCGTCATCGGCGCGATCACCGCCTTCTTCGCCGCCACCGTCGGCCTGGTGCAGAACGACATCAAGCGCGTCATCGCCTATTCGACCTGCTCGCAGCTCGGCTACATGTTCGTGGCGCTCGGCGTCGGCGCCTATGGCGCGGCGATCTTCCACCTGTTCACGCATGCCTTCTTCAAGGCGCTGCTGTTCCTTGGCGCCGGCTCGGTCATCCATGCCGTCGACGGCGAGCAGGACATGCGCTACATGGGCGGGTTGCGCAAGCATATCCCGATCACCTTCTGGATGATGACCATCGGCACGCTGGCGCTGACCGGCGTCGGCATCCCCGGTACCATGATCGGCTTTGCCGGCTTCTTCTCCAAGGATGTGATCATCGAGTCGGCGTATGCCTCGCACTCGGCCGTCTCGGGCTTCGCCTTCACGCTGCTCGTCATTGCCGCGCTGTTCACCAGCTTCTATTCCTGGCGCCTGGCCTTCCTGACCTTCTTCGGCAAGCCGCGCGCTTCCCATGAAGTCATGCACCACGTCCATGAATCGCCGATGGTGATGCTCGTGCCGTTGTACGTCCTTGCTGTCGGCGCGGTTCTCGCCGGTGTCCTGTTCGAAGGCCATTTCTTCGGCCACGAATATGCCGAATTCTGGAAGGGCGCGCTGTTCACCCTGCCGGAAAACGAGATCCTCGAACACTTCCACCATGTGCCGCTCTGGGTTGAGCTCAGCCCGTTCATCGCCATGCTGGTCGGCTTCGTGACCGCCTGGTACATGTACATCAAGTCCCCGGAAACCCCGAAGGTTCTGGCTCGCCAGCACCGCGTGCTCTACGAATTCCTGCTCAACAAGTGGTACTTCGACGAGCTGTACGACCTGCTGTTCGTCCGTTCCGCCAAGGCGCTCGGCCGGTTCCTGTGGAAGAAGGGTGATGTCGGCGTGATCGATACCTACGGCCCGAACGGCATTGCCGCCCGCGTGGTTGACGTGACCAACCGCGTGGTCCGCCTGCAGACCGGTTACCTTTATCACTATGCCTTTGCGATGCTGATCGGCGTTGCGGCGCTTGTCACCTGGATGATGCTCGGGAGTTCCTTCTGATGACCGATTGGCCCATTCTTTCAACGGTCACCTTCCTGCCGCTGGTCGGCGTGCTGTTGCTGCTGATGGTACGCGACGACACGCCCTCGGGCCGGAAGAACGTGCTTAACATCGCGCTGTTCACGACGGTCTTCACCTTCATCGTCTCGCTGTTCATCTGGATCGGTTTCGACAATTCGAACCCGGGCTTCCAGATGGTCGAGAAGCATGACTGGCTCGGCACCGGCATTTCCTACCATGTCGGCGTCGACGGCATTTCCATGCTGTTCGTTATCCTGTCGACGCTGCTGATGCCCTTCTGCGTGCTGGCGAGCTGGCTCTCGGTCGAGAAGCGCATCAAGGACTACATGATCGCCTTCCTGATGCTGGAAGTGCTGATGGTCGGTGTGTTCGTGTCGCTCGACCTGGTGCTGTTCTACGTCTTCTTCGAAGGCGGCCTGATCCCGATGTTCCTGATCATCGGCGTCTGGGGCGGCAAGGATCGCGTCTACGCCTCCTACAAGTTCTTCCTCTATACGCTGCTCGGCTCGGTGCTGATGATGCTCGCCATCATGGCCATGTACTGGCAGGCCGGCACCACCGACATCACGCAACTGCTGCAGTTCAAGTTCCCGGCCGGCATGCAGACCTGGCTGTGGCTCGCCTTCTTCGCCTCCTTCGCGGTGAAGATGCCGATGTGGCCGGTGCATACCTGGCTGCCGGATGCCCACGTCCAGGCCCCGACCGCCGGTTCGGTCATCCTGGCCGGCATTCTCCTGAAGCTCGGCGGCTACGGCATGATCCGCTTTTCGCTGGCCATGTTCCCGCTCGCCTCGGCTCACTTCGCGCCGTTCGTCTTCACGCTCTCGGTCATCGCCATCATCTACACCTCGCTGGTGGCGCTGATGCAGGAGGACATGAAGAAGCTGATCGCCTATTCCTCCGTTGCCCACATGGGTTACGTGACCATGGGCATCTTCGCGGCCAACCAGCAGGGCGTGCAGGGCGCGCTGTTCCAGATGATTTCGCACGGCTTCGTCTCCGGTGCGCTCTTCCTCTGCGTCGGCGTCGTCTATGACCGCATGCATACCCGCGAGATCGCCGCTTACGGCGGCCTGGCCAGCAACATGCCGAAATATGCCGTCGCCTTCATGATCTTCACCATGGCCAATGTGGGCCTTCCGGGCACGTCGGGTTTCATCGGCGAATTCCTCACCCTGATCGGCGTCTTCCGCGCCAATACCTGGGTGGCGCTGTTTGCCGCGACCGGCGTCATCCTGTCGGCCAGCTATGCCCTGTGGCTCTATCGCCGCATGATCTTCGGCCCGCTCGACAAGGAAAGCCTCAAGGGGCTGCTCGATCTGTCGCCGCGCGAGAAGGTCATCCTTTATCCGTTGATCGCGCTGACCATCTTCTTCGGCGTTTATCCGGCTCCGATCTTCGATGCGACGGCGGCCTCGGTCGACCTGCTGGTCAACAATTATACGGCAGCCTTGCAGGCAGCGCACGACGTCGCGCTGACGCTCAAGTGAACAGGAATTTTTGAGACATGACTTCTGAACTCTTGCTTGCAAGTCTGCATCTCGCGACGCCGGAGCTGATCCTCGCCATCGGCGCGCTGGCGCTGTTGATGATCGGGGTGTTCTCCGGCTCGAAATCCGCAGGCCCGGTCACGGGCCTCGCCATCCTGTTGCTGCTCGTCGCCGGCGCGTGGATCCTGATGGCCGGTTCGGAAGGGCTGGCTTTCGGCGGCGCCTTCATCGCCGATGGCTTTGCCCGCTTCCTCAAGGTCGTGGCGCTGATCGGCGCGGTGACCGCGATGATCATGAGCATGGGTCAGGCGCGTTCGGAGCATCTGAACCAGTTCGAATTCCCGGTACTGCTGGTGCTGGCCACTGTCGGCATGCTGCTGATGATCTCGGCCAACGACCTGATCTCCGCCTATCTGGCGCTGGAACTGCAGTCTCTGGCACTCTATGTCGTCGCCGCCATCAACCGCGACAATCTGCGCTCGACGGAAGCCGGCCTGAAATATTTCGTGCTCGGCGCCCTGTCCTCGGGCATGATGCTCTATGGCATGTCGCTGGTCTACGGCTTCACCGGCCATACCGGCTTTGCCGATATCGCCACGGCGCTTTCCGGCGAGCACCGTTCGCTCGGCCTGCTGTTCGGCCTCGTCTTCGTGCTGACCGGCTTTGCGTTCAAGATCTCGGCCGTGCCGTTCCACATGTGGACGCCGGACGTCTATGAAGGCGCGCCGACCCCGGTCACCGCCTTCTTCGCTGCCGCGCCGAAGATCGCCGCCATGGCCATGCTGGTGCGCATCGCCGCGACCGCCTTCGAGCCGATCATGGCCGACTGGCGCCAGATCATCACCTTCATCGCGCTCGCCTCGATGCTGCTTGGCGCCTTCGCCGCCATCGGCCAGCGAAACATCAAGCGCCTGATGGCCTATTCCTCCATCGGTCACATGGGTTATGCGCTGGTCGGCCTCGCCGCCGGCACCAAGACAGGCGTTTCCGGCGTCGTCATCTACATGACCATCTACATGGTCATGACGCTGGGCACCTTCGCGATCATCATGTCGATGCGTCGCAAGGACGGTGAAGTCACCGAAAACATCGACGATCTCGCCGGCCTGTCGACCACCAACCCGTTCATGGCCGTCGTGCTGACCGCGCTGATGTTCTCGCTGGCCGGCATTCCGCCGCTGGCAGGTTTCTTCGGGAAGTATTTCGTCTTCGTCGCCGCCATCGAAGCCAAGCTGTACGCGCTGGCCATCATCGGTGTGCTCGCCTCGGTCGTCGGCGCTTATTACTACCTGCGCGTCGTCAAGCTGATGTGGTTCGATGACGCCAAGGGCGAATTCGCCCCGCCCTCCGGCGCGCTGAAGCTGGTCTATGGCCTGTCGGGCCTGTTCGTTGCCGGCTACGTGCTGATCGGCGGCTCGATCGGCGCGGCGGCTGGTGCCGCGGCGGCCTCGTTCTTTTGATGGAGGACAGGCTGCATAGCCGCCGGTTTGACGACGACATCCGGCACATTGCGCTTGGTGACGTCATCTCGACCAACACCGTCTGTTTCGACCATGCGCGGTCCGGCGATGCCGGGCCGCTTTGGATTACGGCACGCCGGCAGACCGGCGGGCGCGGGCGGCGCGGGCGTCCCTGGGTGTCCGAGGCCGGCAATCTCTATGCTTCGCTGCTGCTGACTGATCCCGGCCCGATGGAGGCCGTGCGCACCTTGCCGCTGGCCGTCGCCGTCGCCGTCCATGCCGCGATCAGCCGGGTGGTTCCCGCCAGCGGCCATCCTGTCGAGATCAAGTGGCCGAACGACGTACTGATCGGCCGCGCCAAGACCTGCGGCATTCTTCTCGAAAGCGAAACCACGCGCGACGGGCGGCTGGTGGTGGTGATCGGCATCGGCATCAACATGGTGGCGCGGCCGGATATGGCGCACTATCCCGTCACTTGCCTTGCCGAGCAGGGCGTGCATATCTCGCCGGAGGAATTGTTTGCGCATCTCTATGTCGAGATGAACCGGGCGCTCGCCGTCTGGAATGGTGGCGCCGGCGCGGCCGGGATCGTCGCGCGCTGGCGTGCGGCGGCCTGTGGCTTCGGCGAGCGCATAACCGTCAATTTGCCGGACCGTTCGCTCACCGGCCGATTTGCCGGCATCGACGATCAGGGCTATTTGATTTTGGAGACCGGGCGCGACACGATGTCGATCGCAGCCGGTGATGTTTTCTTTGCATGAATGGAACGACCATGGCGACCAAGGATGAACTGGTATTTCTGCCGCTGGGAGGCGTGGGCGAGATCGGCATGAATCTCGCGCTGTACGGCTACGGACCGCCGTCCAACCGACAGTGGATCATGGTCGATTGCGGCGTCACCTTTCCGGGCCTCGACCTTCCGGGCGTCGATCTGGTGCTGCCCGATATCCGCTTCCTTGCCGAGGAGCGCCGTAACCTCAAGGCGATCATCATCACCCATGCCCATGAGGACCACTACGGCGGGTTGAACGACCTGTGGCCGGGCCTCAACGTGCCGGTCTATGCCTCAGCCTTCACCGCCGGCCTGCTGGAGGCCAAGCGCAAATACGAGGAATCGCGCGGCGATATCCCGGTGACGCCGTTCAAGGCGGGCGATGTCGTCAATATCGGTCCGTTCAGCGTCGAGGGCGTCGCCGTCAACCACTCTATTCCCGAGCCGATGTCGCTGGTGATCCGCACGCCCCTCGGCACGGTCGTACATACCGGTGACTGGAAAATCGATCTGGCGCCCTCCATGGGGCCGCTCACCGACGAGGCCCGTTTCCGGGCCATCGGCGACGAGGGCGTGCTGGCGCTGATGTGTGATTCCACCAATGCGGTGCGCGACGGCATCTCCCCCTCCGAGCGCGAGGTTGAGGCAAGCCTGCGCTCGATCATCGAAACCGCCAAGGGTCGCGTGCTGGTCACCACCTTCTCCTCGAATGTCGGCCGCATCCGCTCGGTCGCGGAAGCCGCGCAGGCGGCTGGCCGCGAGGTGCTGCTGCTCGGCAGTTCGCTGAAGCGCGTCGTCGACGTCTCGCGCGAAATCGGCCTGCTTGACGGCATCCGGCCGTTCGTGTCGGAGGATCAGTACGCGACGATCCCGCGCAACAAGATCGTCGTCATCCTGACCGGCAGCCAGGGCGAGCCGCGCGCCGCCCTTGCGAAACTGTCGCGCGAAGAGATGCGCAACGTCTCGCTCGCCGCCGGCGACATGGTGGTGTTTTCCTCGCGCGCCATTCCCGGCAATGAAAAGGGCATTCAGGACATCAAGAACGGCCTGATCGAGCAGGGCGTCAAGGTGGTCACCGATTCCGATGCGCTGGTGCATGTCTCCGGCCATCCGCGTCGCAGCGAGTTGCAGCAGATGTATGCCTGGATTCGGCCACAGATCCTTGTGCCCGTGCATGGCGAGGCGACGCATCTGACGGCGCAGGCCGAGCTCGGCTTCCAGTCCGGTATCGTCAACATTCCGCGGGTGCGCAACGGCGACGTTCTGCGCCTGGCGCCGGGCCCGGCCGAGGTCATCGACGAGGCGCCGCATGGCCGCATCTTCAAGGACGGCAAACTGATCGGCGATTTCGACGAGATGGGCGTCGGCGAGCGTCGCAAGATTTCCTATGTCGGCCATGTCGCCGTGAGCGTGCTGCTCGATAGCCGCTTCGATTTCGTCGGCGATCCCGAGGTGGTGCCGATTGGCCTGCCGGAATACGACATCGAGGGCGAGAACATGGAGGATACGCTCTACGACGCCGTCCTCGGCGCCGTCGAAAGCATCCCGCGGGCGCGGCGCAAGGATCTGGAAATGGTCAAGGAAGCGGTGCGCCGCGCCGTACGCTCGACCGCCAATGAGATGTGGGGCAAGAAGCCGGTTGTCACCGTCTTCCTGAACCGCATCTGACAGGAGAGAAACCATGCTGGGTCGGGTCAACCACATCGCCATCGCCGTGCCGGACATCGACAAGGCGACGGCCTCCTATCGCGACGTGCTCGGCGCCTCGGTCTCCGACAAGCAGCCCTTGCTGGAACATGGCGTGACGGTGGTGTTCGTCAACCTGCCGAACACCAAGGTGGAATTGCTGGAGCCGTTGGGCGCGGATTCGCCGATCGGCGCTTTCCTGACGCGCAACCCGGATGGCGGCATCCATCATATCTGCTACGAGGTCGACGATATCCTGGCGGCGCGCGACAAGCTGACCGCCGATGGCGCCCGCGTGCTCGGCAAGGGCGATCCGAAGATCGGCGCGCATGGCAAGCCGGTGCTTTTCCTGCATCCCAAGGATTTCTACGGAACCCTGATCGAGCTGGAACAGGTGTGACAATTCGGCCGGTTGCGGCCGGCCGGGCAGGGCGCTATGGCCTGCCCGTATCAACTGGACCGCAGCGGCGCCTGTCGCGGTTTGATCTGGAGCATTTTCGGTCGAAGCGTGGTCGCTTTGGCGTTGGAAAATGCGGCAAAAACAAAACGCCAGAACATTTCCGGTGAACCCCTGTTCGCCTGAAATGTGCTGGTCAGCGGAGCGTGAAGATGCAATTGTTTTCGATCTTTGCCATTTATTTCATCATTTGGTGGGTAACGCTGTTTGCCGTCCTTCCGTTTGGCATGCGCACACAGGCCGAGGAGAATTACGTCGTGCCCGGCACGCCGGAAAGCGCGCCAGCGCGCTTCCAGGCAAAGAAGGTGCTCCTGCTGACCACGCTGGTTGCGGCGCTGATCTATGGCGGCTGGTATCTCTGCACGGTGTATTTCGGCATCAGCATGGATTCGCTGCGCCTGCTGCCGAATTTCGAGCAGACGGGCCCGTCCGGCGTTGATTGAGCGCCGGAATCAACTGGCGACTATCGGTTGTAATTTTGTAACGATGGCGTGTTAGAGCATTCTCAGGAAAAGCGTGTCGAGGTTTCCCGTCCGGAAATACTCTTGCACGGGTCCATGAAAGCAAAAAAAAACAAGGCCAAAGCCTTGTTTTTGAAGTTATCGCGTGATCTTCAACCGTTACCGGGGCTGCGAACGAGCGCGCCTAAGACCTAATCCTCCCAAGACTTTAACCGCGAAACGACAAGAATTTAATCTCCCTGCCTCTTTTCTGAGCCGAACCTAGCCCAAGGTTTGGGCTTTGTCACCCATTTTTTTGGCATTTTTGCTACAGTCGCGGATAATTTTTCTGTTGACAAATTTGTTGCGCAATTTCTTTGCTTTTCGCCTCAATTCCGCCTCGGAAATAGTGGTGCTGTGCGGCGCGAAACGCCGAGCGGCAGCCAAGCGGAGGGAAGGTATGACGAGCGGGTTTTCTTCCTCCGGCGAAGCGGCTAAGACATCTGCGGTCAAACCGTCGATCCACGATTGATTCCCGTTATTGCGAACCCGAATCCCATAGTTTGGAAGTTAAGCCGATGCGCCTTTCCCGCTTTTTCATGCCCATTCTGAAGGAAAACCCCAAGGAAGCGGAAATCGTTTCCCACCGGCTGATGCTGCGCACGGGCATGATCCGCCAGCAATCCCAGGGCATTTATAGCTGGCTGCCACTCGGCAAGAAGGTTCTCGACAAGGTCAATGCCATCATCCGCGAGGAGCAGAACCGCTCCGGCGCCATTGAGCTTCTGATGCCGACGCTGCAATCGGCCGAACTCTGGCAGGAGAGCGGCCGCTACGACGATTACGGCAAGGAAATGCTGCGCATCAAGGACCGCCAGGAGCGTCCGATGCTCTACGGTCCGACGAACGAGGAGATGATCACCGACATCTTCCGTTCCTACGTCAAGTCCTACAAGAACCTGCCGCTGAACCTCTATCACATCCAGCTCAAGTTCCGCGACGAGATCCGCCCGCGTTTCGGCACGATGCGCTCGCGCGAATTCCTGATGAAGGACGCCTATTCCTTCGACCTCACCAAGGAAGACGCGATCCACGCCTATAACCGCATGTTCGCGGCCTATCTGCGCACCTTCTCGCGCATGGGTCTGCGCGCCATTCCGATGCGCGCCGATACCGGTCCGATCGGCGGCAACCACAGCCACGAATTCATCATCCTCGCCGATACCGGCGAATCGGAAGTCTTCTGCCACCGCGATTTCGTCAATTTCGACATCCCGGCAGAGGACACCAACTTCGAGGATGTCGCCGGCATGCAGTCGATCTTCGACAAATGGACTTCGGTCTATGCCGCGACTTCGGAAATGCATGACGAGGCAGCCTTCGACGCCATACCCGAAGGCGAACGCCTTTCGGCGCGCGGCATCGAGGTTGGCCATATCTTCTATTTCGGCACCAAGTATTCCGAACCGATGGGCGCCAAGGTCCAAGGCCCCGACGGCAAGGAGCATCCTGTGCATATGGGCTCTTATGGTATCGGTCCGACCCGCCTTGTCCCCGCCATCATCGAAGCGTCCCATGATGAGAACGGTATCGTCTGGCCGGCCGCGGTCGCGCCCTTCGATGCCGTGTTGATCAACATGAAGGCCGGCGATGCGGTCTGCGACGATGCCTGCGAACGCCTCTACACGGCGCTGCGCAATGCCGGCAAGGATCCGCTCTACGACGATACCGACGACCGCGCCGGCACGAAATTCGCAACCGCCGACCTGATCGGCGTTCCGATGCAGGTGATCGCCGGTCCGCGCGGACTCGCCAACGGTGAGGTCGAGCTCAAGGATCGCAAGACCGGCGCGCGTGAAACGCTGACGGTGGAAGCCGCGCTGAACAGGCTCGTCGGCTGACGGAACGGGGAGTGGGCATGGCGGTGGACGCGGGTAAGCAGGAGACGGTCGCGCTCGGAAAGAGCAAGGCCGGACGGCCGTTCTCGGCCTTCGAGCGGGTCGTGGCATGGCGATATCTGCGCGCCAGGCGCAAGGAAGCCTTCATCTCTGTGATCGCGGGATTCTCCTTCCTCGGCATCATGCTGGGCGTGGCCACGCTGATCATCGTCATGGCGGTGATGAACGGGTTCCGCACCGAGCTGATCTCGCGCATCCTCGGCGTCAACGGTCACATGATCGTCCAGCCGATCGATTCGCCGCTGGAAAACTACGGCGCTTTGGCGAAGAAATTCTCGACCATCCCGGGCGTCACCATGGCGCTGCCGCTGGTCGAGGGCCAGACATTGGCCTCGGGCAAGGGCGGCGCCGGCACCGGCGCGCTGGTGCGCGGCATCCGCGCCGACGATCTCAAGGCCCTGAAGACGATTTCCGGCAATATCAAGAGCGGCAATATCGACGGCTTCGTTGCCGGTGACGGCGTGCTCGTCGGCTCGCGCATGGCCGCCCAGCTCGGGCTCACCGCCGGCGACCAGATCACGCTGATGTCGCCGGAAGGCGACGTGACGCCGATGGGCGTCAACCCGCGCATCAAGTCCTACACCGTCTCGGGTATCTTCGAGATCGGTATGTCGGAATATGACGCGTCGATGATCTATATGCCGCTCGAGGAAGCGCAGCTCTATTTCAACGCCGAAGGCATCGTGCAATCGATCGAGCTGTTCGTTTCCAATCCGGATGACGTGGACGAATTGCGGCCGAAGATCGAGGATGCGGCGGAGCGGCAGGTCTTCATCACCGACTGGCGACAGCGAAACCAGACCTTCTTCTCGGCCTTGCAGGTCGAACGCAACGTCATGTTCATGATCCTGACGCTGATCGTGCTGGTCGCGGCGCTGAACATCATCTCCGGGCTGATCATGCTGGTAAAGGACAAGGGCAGCGATATCGCCATCCTGCGCACCATGGGCGCGACCTCCGGGTCGATCATGCGCATCTTCTTCATGACGGGCGCGGCGATCGGCACGGCCGGCACCTTTGCCGGTGTGTTGCTCGGCGTCATCGTCTGTCTGAACATCGAATCGATCCGTCAATTCTTCTCCTGGGTCTCGGGCACGGTGCTGTTCGATCCCGAACTCTATTTCCTCAGCCAGTTGCCGGCGGACATGAATGTCGGCGAGACGGTCTCTGTGGTGGTGATGGCGTTGACGCTGTCGTTCATCGCGACCATCGTTCCCGCCTGGCGAGCCTCGCGGCTCGATCCGGTGCAGGCGCTGCGATACGAATAAGGAAAACACCATCGATGAAACGGCAGATCGCATTGCAGCTTTCCGGGATCGAGCGCCGCTACGGTCAGGGCGATACCGTCCTGTCCATCCTGAAGGGCGCCGACCTGACGCTGCATCGCGGCGAGATCGTCGCGCTGGTCGCGCCGTCCGGAACCGGCAAGTCGACCCTGCTGCATGTCGCCGGCCTGCTCGAACATCCCGATGCCGGCGAAGTGCTGATCAACGGGCGCAGTTGCAACAATCTGAGCGATGACGAGCGCACCGCCATCCGCCGCGCCGATATCGGCTTTGTCTACCAGTTCCACCATCTGCTGCCGGAGTTTTCCGCCTTGGAAAACATCATGATGCCGCAGCTCATCAGCGGCCTGCCGTGGAACGAGACCCGCGAGCGCGCCGGCCAGCTTCTCGATTACATGCGCATCGCGCATCGCGGCGATCATCGCCCGGCCGAGCTTTCCGGCGGCGAACAGCAGCGCGTCGCCATTGGCCGCGCCGTCGCCAATGCGCCTCTGGTGCTGCTGGCTGATGAGCCGACTGGCAATCTCGATCCCGCCACCGCCCATTACGTCTTCGATGCTCTGGAAGCGCTGGTGCGCCAGTCCGGCCTCGCCGCCCTGATCGCCACCCATAATCATGAACTTGCCGCGCGCATGGACCGCCGCGTGACCATCGCCGACGGCAAGGTCGAGGAAATCTGACGATTTCGCGAGAGCATTTCCGATTTCCTTAAATCGCGAAAACGCTCCAACGCTTTGTTTGTCGCATCTCCGGACGGAAAACCGGTATCCACTTTTCCGGGAAACGCGCTATCGCATGAAAAAGCCATCCGCAGCGCCCGCCGCGGATGGCTTTTTGTCTTGCCATCGGCGTCTTAGCCGGTCGGGCAGGGACCGCGATCCTTTTCCTCGTCCCAGTCCTGGATTTTGATCGTCCTCGGCGCGACCTTGGCCGGCTTGTCGTTTACCGTCGCCTTGCCGGTCAGGACATTGTAGTCGCACTTGCCGGCAGCGTCGGGGTCGAGCGTATCGTAATAATTGTAGGTATAGCCGGCGACGACGAAATCGCCGTTGCGATAGGCGATGGTCAGTGTTTGCTCCCAGCGATTTCGGCCGATCGCATTTTGCTGGGACGTGACGGCAATCGAACCGTTGCCGAGCGCTTTGATGTCGGGATCGTTTCCATAGAGCCCGTCATGGCTATAATTGCCGAAAATCTTGTCGCGCGCCTGCGCGACCGGCTTCAGCAGCTTGTGATCGTCGCTCTGCAAGAAGATGTCGATGGAGATCATGTCGCTGTCGTCGCCGGGCGCCACCAGCAGCGCAAGATCCGGCGCGCCGTCCTTGTTCCAGTCACCGGTCGCCGCCGCGATGATGCGGTCGGCGGGAAAGTCCTGCGCCATGGCTGTTCCCGCCGGAATACCGAATAGGACTGCAGCCAGAATATGCCGTTTCATTCCTGTCTCCCTTGCTGTCGTCACCAGCAATAGCGCCCGGCCATCGGCCGGTCCAGCATCGTCCTGCATCTGCGCAAATGTGGCTTGACGACGGAACATAAATAGAACATGATAAGAACATAACGAAATGGAGATCAGCAATGACCGATGTTATTCGCGATATCGCAGCCTTCGCATCCATTGTCACTTTCGTCACAAGCGTCTGCTTCATCGTTCTGGCTATTTGAACTTTCCAGTGGCTCCGGCGCTGACCGGAAGCGTCGCTGTTATTCCCTGTTCCCGTGATGTTCCTCCGGCTGTTTCAGGTATCGTGTCAAAGCCCTGCATAACGTCTTTCCCGTGCTGGACTCGTCCTCCTTCCCGTTCGAAAATAGGAGATGAGTCTGGTGGATGCGGAAGATCGTCATGGGTGCTGAAAGCAGTGTGGAAACGAATGGCAAGGCAAGCGAACCGGTTCAGTTCGTTCATCTGCGCGTGCATTCCGCCTATTCGCTGCTCGAAGGGGCGCTGCCGCTCAAGAAGTTATTGAGCAAGGCAATTGCCGACCGCCAGCCGGCGATTGCCGTGACCGATACCAACAATCTCTTCGTCGCGCTGGAATTCGCGCAGAAGGCGATCGGCGATGGTTTGCAGCCAATCATCGGCTGCCAGATCGCCATCGACATGGAAGACGGCATGGAGGCGGAGCGGCGCGGGCCGCAAACTTTCGTTAAGCTGCCCTCTATCGTGTTGCTGGCCGCCGATGCCGGCGGATACGAACGGCTGGTCGATCTGGTCAGCCGCGCTTATCTTGGCGGCGAGGGAAACAGCGCCGTCAATATCCGGCTTTCATGGCTGGATGAGATCGGCACGTTGGGGCTGATTGCGCTGACGGGAGCGTCGACCGGGCCGATCGATTGCGCCTTGCGCGAGGGCCACGGCGCGGTGGCGGTCCATCGCCTGACGGCACTGAAACGTCTGTTCGCAGATCGGCTCTATGTCGAACTTCAGCGCCAGAGGGGTTACGACCGACGCCACGAAGCGAAGATGATCGACCTCGCCTATGAGCACGATCTGCCGCTGGTCGCCACCAATGAGGCCTTCTTCCCGTCGCCGGACGATTTCGAGGCCCATGATGCGTTGATGGCCGTGGCGCACAATGCCATCGTTTCCGATGACAGCCGTTTCCGGCTGACGCCGGACCATTACCTGAAGAGCCGCGCGGAGATGGCGAAACTGTTCGCCGATCTGCCGGAAGCACTGGAAAATACCGTCGAAATCGCCCGGCGCTGCTCCTTCATCCTGAGCACACGCAAGCCGATCCTGCCGCGATTCACCGGCGCGACAGCGGATCCGGCCGAAGCCGAGCGCGCTGAATCGGCGGAATTGCGCCGGCAAGCGCAGGAAGGATTGGAAGACCGCATCGCCCTGCTTGGCATAGCCCCCGGCTATAGCGAACAGGATTATCGCGAGCGGCTGGAATTCGAGCTCAGCGTTATCGAGCGCATGGGGTTTCCCGGCTACTTCCTGATCGTTGCCGACTTCATCAAATGGGCCAAGCAGAACGACATTCCGGTCGGGCCGGGGCGTGGTTCGGGCGCGGGTTCGCTGGTTGCCTATGCGCTGACCATCACCGATGTCGATCCCTTGCGTTTTTCGCTGCTGTTCGAACGCTTCCTCAATCCTGATCGCGTCTCGATGCCGGACTTCGACATCGACTTCTGCCAGGACCGGCGTGAAGAGGTGATCCGCTACGTGCAGGGCAAGTATGGCCGCGAGCAGGTGGCGCAGATCATCACCTTCGGTTCGCTGCAGGCGCGCGCGGCGTTGCGCGACGTCGGGCGCGTGCTTGAAATGCCCTATGGCCAGGTCGACAAGATCTGCAAGCTGGTGCCGAACAACCCCGCCAACCCGACGCCACTGTCCAAGGCGATCGAGGAAGAACCGCGCTTGCGCGAGGAGGCGGACAAGGAGCCGGTCGTCGCCCGCCTGCTGGATATCGCCCAGAAGATCGAGGGCCTGTATCGCCATGCCTCGACCCACGCCGCCGGCATCGTCATCGGCGACCGGCCGCTGTCGAAGCTGGTGCCGATGTATCGCGATCCGCGCTCGGACATGCCGGTCACCCAGTTCAACATGAAATGGGTGGAGCAGGCCGGGCTCGTCAAGTTCGACTTCCTTGGCCTCAAGACGCTGACGGTGCTGAAGACGGCGGTGGATTTCGTCCGTCGCCGGGACATCGAGATCAATCTTTCGGCGATCCCGCTCGACGACCCCAAGACCTACGACATGCTGTCGCGCGGTGAGACGGTCGGCATCTTCCAGGTGGAAAGTGCCGGCATGCGCAAGGCGCTGATCGGTATGCGCCCGGACTGCATCGAGGACATCATCGCGCTGGTGGCGCTCTATCGCCCCGGCCCGATGGAAAACATCCCGGTCTACAATGCCCGCAAGCATCAGGAAGAGGAGATCGAGACCATCCATCCGATGATCGATCACCTTTTGAAGGAGACCCAAGGGGTTATCGTCTATCAGGAACAGGTGATGCAGATCGCCCAGGTTCTCTCGGGCTATTCGCTCGGCGAGGCCGACCTCCTGCGCCGCGCGATGGGCAAGAAGATCAAGGCGGAGATGGACCAGCAGCGCGAGCGCTTCGTCACCGGCGCCGTCGCCAACAAGGTTTCGAAGCCGCAGGCCGACCTGATCTTCGATCTCCTGGCGAAGTTCGCCAATTACGGCTTCAACAAGTCGCACGCCGCCGCCTATGCTATCGTTTCCTACCAGACGGCCTATCTGAAGGCACATCATCCGGTCGAGTTTCTCGCCGCGTCGATGACCTACGATATGGCCAATACCGACAAGCTCAACGACTTCCGCCAGGACGCCAAGCGCCTCGGCATCAAGGTCGTGCCACCCTCGGTGCAAACCTCCCATCGCCTGTTCGAAGTCGGCGAGAACTGCATCTTCTATTCGCTGGCGGCGATCAAGGGCGTGGGCGAAGCGGCGGTCGAGCATATCATGGCGGTGCGCGGCGACGCGCCCTTTGCCAGTATCGAGGATTTCTGCCTGCGCATCGATCCCAAGCAGGTCAACCGCCGCGTCTTCGAAAGCCTGATCTGCGCCGGCGCCTTCGATTGTTTCGGCCATGACCGCGCCCAACTCGTCGCCGGCCTCGACCGCGTCATCGGTTACGCCCAGCGCGCCCAGGAAAACAAGTCGAGTGGCCAATCGGACATGTTCGGCTCAGGCGCCGCCACCGGGCCGGAGACAATCACCTTCCCGACCTATAACGCCTGGCTTCCTTCCGAGCGGCTGCACCGCGAATTCCAGGTGCTCGGCTTTTATCTCTCCGCCCATCCGCTCGATTCCTACGATGCGATCCTGAAGAAGATGCGCGTGCAGAATTTCGCCGATTTCTCCGTCGCGGTAAAACAGGGCGCAACCGCCGGCCGGCTTGCGGGCACGGTGACCTCGAAGCAGGAGCGCAAGACGCGCACCGGCAACAAGATGGGCATCGTCGCCTTTTCGGATGCTTCCGGCCAGTATGAGGCCGTGCTGTTCTCAGAAGGGCTGAGCCAGTATCGCGACCTGCTGGAACCCGGCAAGTCGCTGATCATCACCGTCGCCGCCGAGGAGCGGCCGGAAGGCATCGGCTTGCGCATCCAGACGGCACAGTCGCTGGAAGAGAAATCGGTGCAGATGCAAAAGGCGCTGCGCGTCTATGTCCGCGATTCCGGCCCCTTGAAGGCGGTCGCGACGCATCTCAACGCCAAGGGCGACGGGTTGGTGTCGTTCATCGTCATCAAGGAAGACGGCCGCCGCGAGATCGAGGTGGAGCTATCGGACAAATATCGCATCTCGCCTGAGATTGCCGCAGCGCTGCGCGCGTCCCCCGGCGTCATCGATGTCGAGCTGGTGTAGTTGCCTGACTCCAGGTCAGGCAACTGACGATGCGGCAGGCATCAGCCGGCAGGGTTGCTGGCGGTGCGGGTCAGTGTGATGAAATCGGTGCCCTGACCGGTTTCCGGGCCAAGGCCCGTGTCGGAAATGGTGATCGACGAGCCCTCGCTGATCAGCGGCTCGATCTTGCGTCGCACCTCGTCGGGAATGGTGATGCGGTCCAGCGTCCGCGCCAGCGCAGCCGAAGCGTCAGCGTCTGCCTGGCTGGTGATGCCAAGACGTTTCATTGTTGCCGGCGAAAGGCGGTTTTCCAGCGTCATGGCATTCCATTCGGCAGTGCCCGCAGTGCGATGAACGTCGATGGCCTGCAGGAAATGGGTACCGAGCGCGATCTCGGGATCGGCGATCTCGATCGGCGCTTCGAGCACCGGCGCAAAACGCTGGCGCACGAGGATCTGGCCATGTGGCGGATGGCCCTTGCCGGCGGCCTGATAGAGCGCGTCCAAAAATTCCTCGCTCAGCAACGCCTTGGCTGCAATCGTCTTGTCTGACTTGAAGCGGGCAATGGCGTCGAGTGTCGCCCGTCCGGCCTGCCCGTCGATGGTGCTGGCGTAATATCCGAGGCTGGTCAGCATTGTCTGGACGTCGACCAGTGTCTCGCGGTCGGTGCGTCGGGTGATGAGAATGCGCACCGGCGCTGTGTCGGCGATGACGGCTGTCGCGGTCGCGCCCGTCTTCGGCAGCACCTCGTTCATCGCCATCTCCACCTTTCGCAGCGATGGGTCGGGCGTCGTCGGCCGGAAATCGGCATCGGAAAGCAGCACGGGATCGGTCACCGGATTGCGCGGCTTGAACAGGGCGGGATGGTCGAAGGGTTCGGGGGCCACGGCCCGGTCGGTGATGATCACATGGCCGCCGCGCTCGGTCATCTGGTAGAGCGCCTTGGCGAATTTGGCCGGCAGGCGCACGCAGCCATGCGAGGCCGGATAGTTCGGCACGCTGTTGGATTCGTGCAGCGCGATGCCCGACCAGGTGATGCGCTGCATATAGGGCATCGGCGCATTGGAATAGATGTTGGATTCGTGATATTTCTTCTTTTCGAT
Organism: Hyphomicrobiales bacterium; assembly: GCA_017305935.1. Taxonomy (GTDB): domain Bacteria; phylum Pseudomonadota; class Alphaproteobacteria; order Rhizobiales; family Rhizobiaceae; genus Metarhizobium. Next base: position 220,639 of record JAFKJU010000005.1, read on the forward strand.
GATCGAGAAGATGCCGGTCGGCGTCGAATGCCCGGCCTTGCCGGTCGAAACCCTGGACTTGGCGACGATCTGGCCGCCGTCATAGACGACCAGCGACTGATTGTCCTTTGACACGACGATCTGCAGGTCGCGCGCGCCATCGGCGAGAGCCGGCGAGACGAAAGCGGTCGTGGACAGGAGGCCGAGGCCGAAAACCAGGCGGCTCATCATGATGCTACCCCATACGCAAAACACATCGCGACACGTTACGCGGCGAAGTTTAATAAGTTTTGAAATGTCGTCCCTGCGGGACAAGCTTCAACCTCGATGCGCATCCCGCGCCAGGCACTGAAAATGAAGCATTTCCCGCTTTCCGCGTACAGGAAGAAAGGCCGCGCGCCGGGGGATCACGCGCTATTGATCGGATGTGTTCGGGCGAAACGTATAGCCGGTTTCGACGCTTTTCTTGCCGAACTTGTCGCGCAGCTTGTCGATTGCCGCTTCCGCCGCCGCCCGCCGCGTTGCCTGCGCGTCGACCAGATCGGGCGGATCGGCGCGGCCGGGATCGCACAGATCGGTGACGCCGATGCCGAGCAGGCGGAATTTCGTGCCGTCCGTTTCCTTTTCGAGCAGCGTCAGCCCGGTGCGAAAAATGCGGTCAGCCAGCATGGTCGGGTCGGCGAGGCGCCGGTTGCGGGTGCGAATCCTGAAATCCGCCGTCTTCAGCTTCAGCACGACGGTATGGCCGGCGACGGCGCTTTTCTTCATCCGCCGCGCCACTTTTTCCGAGAGATCGCGCAGGATTGGCACGAGATCGTCATGGCGGTGGATGTCGTCGAAGAAGGTGGTTTCAGCCGAGACGCTTTTGGCGGCATCGTTGGGATGGACGTCGCGGTCGTCGATACCGCGCGACAGGCGGTAGAGGCGTTGGCCCATGGTGCCGTAGCGGCGCATCAGGTCGCCTTCCTCCATCGTCTGGAGCTGGCTGATCATACGGATCCCGTCGCTCTCCAGCGTCGCCGCAAAGGCCTTGCCGACGCCCCAGATGGTAGTGACCGGCCGGGCGGCGAGGAAGGTGAGGGCCTCTTCGCGGCCGATCACCGAGAAGCCACGCGGCTTCTGCAGATCGGAGGCGACCTTGGCGAGGAACTTGCAATAGGAGAGACCGACTGAAACGCTGATTCCGATTTCCGCCTCGATGCGGCGGGCGAAGCGGGCGAGCGTCAGTGCCGGCGGCGCATGATGCAGCCGCTCGGTGCCGGAGAGATCGAGAAAGGCCTCGTCGATGGAGAGCGGCTGTACCAGCGGCGTCAATTCCTGCATCAGCGCCCGCACCTGGCGTCCCACGGTGACGTATTTCTCCATGTTCGGCGGAAGCACCACGGCCTGCGGGCAGGCCTCCAGCGCCTTGAACATCGGCATTGCCGAGCGGACGCCATGAATGCGGGCGATGTAGCAGGCGGTGGAGACGACGCCGCGTTTTCCACCACCAATGATCAGTGGCTTGTCGGCAAGCTCGGGATTGTCGCGCTTTTCCACCGCGGCATAAAAGGCGTCGCAATCGATATGGGCGATGGTGAGGTCCAGCAGTTCCGCATGGCGCACCAGCCGCGGGCTGCCGCAGGCGCGGCAACGCCGCTCCTCGGTGGGTGCATCCCGGAGGCAATCCCGGCAGAAGCCCGGCATCTTTGCTGGTTGCGGCGTCATGATCGGGAACAAAGGTTGAACATCTCTTCATAGCCCCTTTGCCGGCGCCCCTCAAGCGCCTCCGACGGTCATCCCCTATTCTCTGCGCTGCAGTGAGTCTGGATGCGCACCGCCAGATCACGCCAGCCTGCGACGGTCTCGACACCGGCGGCCGGTGGCGCCGCCAGCGAGCGGAAATCCGCATTGGCGATCATGCGGATCAGCAGGCAGGAGGGCACTTCCTCTGCCACCGATTGCAGGTTGCGGTCGATGTCGTCGACGAAGATCACCGGCAGGGCGCGATTGCGATGCAGCTCGCGCACCGCAAGGCCCTTCGGCCCTTCGGTAGCGATCATCGGGAAATGCAGGCCGAAACTGTCGAGTGCGGCGCGCCGCAGCGCCTTGTGATGCGGCTTCATCGCCGTCAGGAAAACGATATCGTGATCGGCGGAGAGCGCATGCAGCGTCTCGACGGCATCGCAAGCGGGCTTTTGCCAGCGGTTCTGGTCGCCGAAGAAGGCGTCGATGAGGTCGGTGACCCGCTGTGCCTCGATTTCGACGCCATCCGCTTCGCAGACGATGTTGCCATGCAGTCGGAAGGAGCGCGGCAGCAGGCGGCAGCCTTGCGCGGCGAGGAAAGCGGAAAAGGGCGAGATGAACTCGAACACGACCTCGTCGACGTCGCTGACGATCAGCGGACGCTCGCCGAGGGTTACGCCGGCGATTTCCGCCAGGCAATCGGTCTCAATACTCACCGGACGCCAGCCCCGGCCCGGAAAGCTTGTTCCAGGCCGCCGCCACCGCTTCCGGCGCGAAGCCCGAGACCTCGCAGAAGGTCATCAGGCTCGGCTCGTCCTGCATGACGAAATCGAGCAGCCCTGCCTGGAAACCGGGGTCAGCCATATGGGCGCGCAGGTCGATAGGGGCGACGCCCGACAGCGCCAGGAAGCGGCCGAGCATGTCCGGCTCGTTGGCGAGCCAGCCAAGTATGGCGATGGCAACCTCTTGCGGGTCGGCAGCGGCGATCTTCTGCATTTCCGGTCTCTTCTGCATTTTGCGTCTGGATTACCTTTTTCTCAACCAAATGACTTTACGCTCCCGGCAGCAGAATAGAATCAGCTGCCGCGCATACCTATATTAGAACGCGCGCGCCGCGCATTCTCGGTTCAAGGACAGGTCGGATGCCCAAGCAGGTCATGATCGTAGAAGATAACGAGCTGAACATGAAGCTGTTTCGCGACCTCATCGAAGCGTCCGGCTACACGACCATCCAGACCCGCAACGGCATGGAGGCGCTCGATCTGGCGCGCAAGCACCGGCCGGACCTGATCCTGATGGATATCCAGCTTCCCGAGGTCTCGGGGCTGGAAGTGACCAAGTGGCTGAAGGAAGACGACGATCTGCACGTCATTCCGGTCATCGCCGTCACCGCCTTCGCCATGAAGGGCGACGAGGAGCGCATCCGCCAGGGTGGCTGCGAAGCCTATGTCTCCAAGCCGATCTCGGTGCCGAAATTCATCGAGACGATCAAGACCTATCTCGGCGACGCCTGAAGGGACGCGTCATGACAGCTCGCATTCTGGTCGTCGACGACATTCCCGCCAACGTAAAGCTGCTCGAAGCCCGCCTGCTGGCCGAATATTTCGACGTGCTCACAGCCGCCGACGGTTTTGCCTGTCTCGATCTCTGCGCTCGCACCCAGGTCGACCTCATCCTTCTCGACATCATGATGCCGGGCATGGATGGCTTCGAGGTCTGTGAGCGGCTGAAATCCAATCCCAAGACCATGCATATCCCGGTCGTCATGGTGACTGCGCTCGACCAGCCGGCCGACCGTGTGCGCGGCCTGAAAGCTGGCGCCGACGATTTCCTCACCAAGCCGGTCAACGACCTGCAGCTCATCTCGCGCGTGAAAAGCCTCTTGCGCCTCAAGGCTTTGAGCGACGAACTGCGCCTGCGCGCCGAGACGGCGCACACCATCGGCATGGAAGAGCTGATGAAGGCCGAGATGCGCAACGACGAGAGCGGCAATGTCCTGCTCGTCGACGGGCGCGGCAGCTCGCAGGAGCGCATCGTCAAGGCGCTGAAGCCGATTGCACAGGTCACGGCCATGTCCGATCCGCAGGCGGCGCTGTTTGAGGCGGCGGAAACGCCGTTCGAACTGGTCGTCGTCAATTCGAATTTCGACGATTACGATCCGTTGCGTCTGTGTTCGCAGCTTCGCTCGCTGGAGCGCACCCGTTTCGTGCCGGTGCTGCTGGTGACGGAGCAGGGGGCGGATACGATGGTGGTGCGCGCCCTCGATCTCGGCGTCAACGACTATATCGTCCGCCCGATCGATCCCAACGAACTGATCGCCCGCTGCCTGACGCAGATTCGCCGCAAGCGCTTCAACGACCGCCTGCGCAACAGCGTGCAGCAGACGATCGAACTGGCGGTTACCGACGCGCTGACGGGGCTCAACAATCGCCGCTATCTCGACAATCACCTGGCCGTGCTGTTCCAGCGCGCCAAGGCGCGGGCACGCCCGATGTCGTTGTGCATCACCGATATCGACCGCTTCAAGTCGGTCAACGATACCTATGGTCACGATGCCGGCGACGAGGTGCTGAAGGAATTCGCCCGCCGCATTCGCTCGACGGTGCGCGGCGCCGATCTCGCCTGCCGCTACGGCGGGGAGGAATTCGTGCTGGTCATGCCCGATACCGTGCCGGAGATGGCGACCGCTGCCGCCGAGCGCCTGCGCGCGGTTATCGAGAACGAACCCTTCCGCCTGAAGGGCGCCGGCGTCGACCTGCATATCACCGCCTCCATCGGTCTGTCCTCGACGCTATGGGGCGCACCGTCGCCGGAGGCGCTGCTCAAGGATGCCGACCGCGCCCTCTACGAGGCCAAGCGCAGCGGCCGCAATCGGGTCGTGGCGGCAGCTGCTTGAGACGAATCGCGTGCGGCTTCCAAGAGGGACAACTCGTATGCACGCAGAGGTGGATTTCGCTCTGAAAGCCGTGCTGCGTCGCGCGCGTATACCGATAGGTTGGCGGCCTGGTATTCTCTGGGGATAACCGTCATGGGTGTCGTAAAGACTACATGAATGCCGGATAGTTCTTTTCCTGAGATTGCGGGAGAAGATCGAGCTTTAGCGATATCCTGCAACGCAAGAGCGGACTATATGGCCCGCCGGAGTGGCTCTGCATCCGGGTTGCTGCTGGCTCGTCACGAGAATTTTTCTTGTCGCCGATGCAGATTTTTCAATGTTTCTTGCTGAAATTGAAGTTATACGCGTTTCAAGTTTTGAAATAGTGTCGTGACTTTCAATTTGAAAATACATCAGACGAAACAAGGCCCCCGACTTTAACCATATGGGGACAAAGCTTGGGCGGTGAATTAAGAATTTGTTGATTTTCTTCAGATTTTGGGCAAACTGAGATCAGAAAAGAAGACAACCTCGGTGACGAGGATACGGTTACCCCATGATGCTCAGGTCCGCCGCATCTCCTGGGTCGTGGGGTCGGCCGGCTGTTTGGCGAATATACGGTTCCTCGTGCCGTCCGCCGGCAGCCGGCCCCCATTTCAAGAACGCCGCTTTCCAGCCCGGAAATGCGGCGTTTTTCATGTCCGCTATTTGGCCCAAACCAAACGGAAGGCACAAAAAAAGCGCGGATCAAAAATCCGCGCCTTTTTAAAAGTCCGGAAAGCCGATCTTACTTGATCTTGGCTTCCTTGAACTCGACATGCTTCTTGGCAACCGGGTCGTACTTCGTCTTCGTCATCTTTTCCGTCATCGTACGGCTGTTCTTGGTCGTGACGTAGAAGAAGCCCGTGTCGGCGGTCGACAGCAGCTTGATCTTGATCGTTGTAGCTTTCGCCATGGTCATCCTGCCTTATTCTAAAAAATGATGCCGTGGACAGCCGGAAGGGCCCACGGCAAATTCTGGCGCGAAACTACTTCCCGCGCCCGAAAAGTCAAGTCCGTTTTGGCCCAAAAAGCGTGCGTCCGAGCGAGAGGACTGTGTAAAGGCCGAAGAATCCGGCGATCGCCCAGGCAAAGCCGTTATTTCCGCTGATATCGATGGCCGCGCCGATGGCCTGCGGGCCGGCCACCGTACCGACTGCATAGCAGAAGATGAAGGCGGCATTGGCGGCGGCGAGATCGGCGCCGGTGAGTCGCGAGCCGAGATGGCTGAGGCCGACCGTATAGAGCCCGGCGACGCAGCCACCGAAGAACAGCAGCACCGCCGCCATCAGTAGCCAGCTCGACGCCAGCCAGGGCAGGGCAAGCGAGCCGCAAAGGCCGATGATGGCCATCAGCGACAGCAGCTTGCGCCGGTCCTTCATGCGATCGGACAGCATGCCGAGCGGGATCTGGAAGACGACATTGCCGAGGCCCATGATCGTCAGCAGAAGGGCGGCCTGCGACTCGGTGAAGCCGGAGCGGGTGGCATAGATCGGGAAAAGCGACAGCCCGCCCGCCTCCACCGCGCCGAAAATGAAGACGGCCGCCGTGGCGCTCGGCACCAGGAAGACGTAGCGGAAGAAATGCAGCTCCGGCTTTTCGTCGAGCACCGGGCTTTCGTTGCGCGCGATGAAGATCGGAATGGCGGCGACGAGGATGGCGATGGCGCCGATCGCAAAGGGCAGGATGCCCTCGCTGCCGACGATGGAGAAGATCAGCGGGCCGGTGGCGAAGCCCAGCGACAGCACCGTCGAATAGATGCCGAGCACCAGCCCGCGCCGATGCGGCGGCGAGGCGGCATTGATCCAGAATTCCGAGAGCACGAACAGCGTCGTCGTGGCGCCGTGGAAGGCGACGCGCAGCGGAAACCACATCCAGAAGGCTTCGGCGTAATAGAAGCCCAGCGCGCTCAGCGCCGAGACCAGCACGGCCCAGATCATGGTCGTGGCGACACCGAAGCGATGCGCGAACCAGGTGGTGACGGGTGCCGCCGCCATGGCGGCGATACCGGCCATGGCCGAATTCAGCCCGATCAGCGTCGAGGAGATGCCGCGCTTTTCAAGGATGATGCTGAGCAGCGGCAGGCCGAGGCCGATGGCGATGCCGACGGCGGTGATGGCCGAGACGGCGGCGACCAGGGACGGCCAATGGATGACCTCAGGATGATCCGGGGGGCCGTTATGCGGCGAAGACATGCGAAATCCTGTCAGAGCATGTTGCGAAGAAGCGTGCGGCGGTTTTCCGATAACAACATGCGATAAAACAAAGCGCTATAACCTGCTGCGAAAGAACTGGCCGCGCCGGCTGTAATAGAAGGGCACGGTGCTGCCGAAGGGCAGAGCGGGGTCGTCGCTGAGCAGCTTCGCCAGGTCGCAGAGCACCGAGCGGGTGATCCACGGCACGTTCAGGCCGTCGAGTTCCTGCAGGTCGTGCCAGCCGAGATCGTGCAGCTCGTGGGTGTCGGCAATGCCCTCGAGCGTCATGCCGGCCTCGTCGGCGAAGGTGGAGAAGAAGCGGGTGTCGAAGCGGCGCACGCTGCCGGGCGGCGTGATGGCGCGGGCGACGTAGCGCAGCGTGCCGAGCTGGGCATGCAGGCGGCCGGCGATGCGCTCGCCGAGCACTAGCCCGGTTTCCTCCTCCAGCTCGCGCACGGCCGCAAGGGCGAGCGCACGCGCGCCGCGCTGCGAGGCGCTGCGGCTCTTTTCAGCCATCAGGCGCGAGAGGACGTCGGGATGCAGATCGCTGGCAAACGGCAGGACATGATCCAGCCGGTCGCGGCGACCGCCGGGAAAGACATAGGCATCGGGCATGAATACATGCTTGCTGCTGCGTTTTCCGAGCAGGACACGCGGGCGCCCGGCGGAGCGGTCGAGCAGAATCAGGGTTGCGGCATCGCGGGGCTTGACGGGTGGGTTGCGCAATGCGCCGGGATGGATGTTTTCAACGCGGTCCAGCCGCTCCGGTATGCTCATTCGCGATATCCTCCGGCGTCGGGATCGTCCAGCTCGTCCTCGTGTCCACCGAAACCGTGCATACGCAAGGCCCATTGCAATCCTATGACGCCACCCTTGATCGGCTGGATCGTCAGAAGCGCCGTCAACAGGGTGATCGGTCCCCAGATGACCATATGCACCCAGGTGGGCAAATGCCAGATCATGTCAGTCATCATGTAGCCGCCGACGGTGACATGCCCGATGATGAAGATCACCAGATAAGGCGGCAGGTCGTCGGAGCGCTGGTGCGACAAATCCTCGCCGCAGGCCGCGCAACGGTCGACCGGCTTAAGGAAGGCGCGAAACAGCCGGCCGCTGCCGCAGGCCGGGCACGTGTTGAGCAGCCCACGCATGATCGAGCGGCCGACCGGCCGTTCGGCCTCGCTCGGGGCGCCGAAACGCATGGCTTCCTGGCTGTGATCGCTCGACATTCGTCTCTCCTTCCGGTTTTCCCGAGATTAACGCCGGCCGCGTGGCGGGCGCGTTCCCGGCTGGCGGGGCCTTGCCGTCCCGCGCCGCGACGTCTTGTGGAACGAGCGCGTGGCGGTCGGCATCTTCCGTCCCTCGCTCAGCATTTCGAAGCGCAGCGCGCCGGCCAGCGGCACGGCTTCCACCAGCCGCACCTGCACGCGGTCGCCAAGCTGGTAGCCGAGCCCGGTGCGCTCGCCGGTCAGTGCCTGATGCGCCTCGTCATAGATGAAGTAATCCTGCCCCAGCGTCGAGACCGGAACGAAGCCGTCCGCCCCGAATTCCGGCAGCGAAACGAACAGCCCGGCCTTGGTGACGCCGCGCACCTGGCCGCTGAACTCCTGGCCGATCCGGCCGGAAAGGTGATGGGCGATCAGCCGGTCGACCGTCTCGCGCTCGGCCGCCATGGCGCGCCGCTCGAAGGTTGAGATTTCGGCGGCGATGTCGTCCAGCGTGCCTTCCTCGTCCGGCGTGATGCCGCCTTCGCCGAGCCCCAGCGAGCCCACCAGCGCCCGATGCACGATCAGGTCGGCATAACGGCGGATCGGCGAGGTGAAATGGGCGTATTTCATCAGGTTGAGGCCGAAATGGCCGATATTCTCGGGGCTGTAGATCGCCTGGCTTTGCGAGCGCAGCACCATTTCGTTGACCATGGTCTGTTGCGGCGTGCCTTCGGCTTTCGCAAGAATGCCGTTGAAGGAATTGGCCCGCACATTGCCGCCCTTGGCGAGCGGAATGCTGAGCGTCGCCAGGAACTCGCGAAGCCCCTCCTGCTTGGCGAGCGATGGCGCGTCGTGGATGCGGTAGATCAGCGGCTGGCGCTTCTTCTCCAGCGTCTCGGCGGCGCAGACATTGGCCTGGATCATCATCTCCTCGATCAGCTTGTGGGCGTCGAGGCGCGGCGGCACGAAGACCCGGTCGACGGTACCATCAGGCTTCAGCAGGATCTTGCGCTCGGGCATGTCGAGTTCGAGCGGCTGGCGGCGGTCGCGGCCGCGCTTCATCGTCTCGTAGGCCCGCCACAGCGGCTTGAGGATCGGCTCCAGCAGCGGTCCGGCCTTGTCGTCGGGATTGCCGTCGATGGCGGCCTGCGCCTGTTGGTAGGAGAGCTTGGCGGCGCTCTTCATCATGATGCGATGGAAGGTGTGGCCGAGCTTGCGGCCGTCCCGCGAAAAGACCATGCGCACGGCAAGCGCCGGCCGGTCCTCGCCCTCGCGCAGTGAGCAGAGGTCGTTGGAGATGCGTTCGGGCAGCATCGGCACGACACGGTCGGGGAAGTAGACCGAATTTCCGCGCTTCAGCGCCTCGCGGTCGAGCGGCGCGTTGGGGCGCACATACCAGGAGACGTCGGCGATAGCCACGGTGACGATGGTTCCGCCTTCATTGTCGGGCGAGGGGTCGTCCTCGGCATAGACGGCGTCGTCATGGTCCTTGGCATCGGCCGGATCGATGGTGATCAGCGGCAGGGCGCGCCAGTCGTCGCGCTTGCCCATCGGCGCCGGCTGGGCGGCCTCCGCATCGGCGATCACGGCGGGCGGGAAGATATAGGGAATGCCATGGGCATGGATGGCGATCATCGAGATCGCCTTTTCCGAGGCGACCGAGCCGATGACCGACAGAACCTTGCCGCGCGCCAGCCCGTAGCGGCCGAGGCGTGCGACTTCGACCTCGATCAGGTCGCCGTCCTTGGCCTCGCCGGTGAAATCCGGGTCGATGACCATTTCCTCGCCGCGCTTGTCGATCGGCATCAGCCGGCCGCCGCCGCCCGGCGTTTCGCGGAAGACGCCGAGCAGGGCGTTGCGGCGCCGGTCGAGCAGCTTGATGATGCGGGCGGTATAGGCCGGGCCGCCGCGATCGCCGGCCGGGAAGATCTTCGCCAGCACCCGGTCGCCGAGGCCGCCGATGGGGGCCTTGCCCTTGGCGCGCGCCTGCGACGACTGGCGGATCAGCACGGCCGGCGCGACGCCGGCCTCTTCCGGCCATTCGGCCGGGCGGCCGATCAACTCGCCATCCTTGTCGCGGGTGGTGATGTCGAGCACGGTGACCGGCGGCAGCGCGCCGGGGCGGATCAGCGACTTGCGGTTCTTCTGCACCAGCCCGTCGTCTTCCAGCGTGCGCAGCAACTCCTTCAGTTCGACACGCTGCTCGCCCTTGAGGCCGAAGGCCTTGGCGAGTTCGCGCTTCGAGGCCTTTTCAGGATGCTCGGCGATGAAGCGCAGCACGACCTCGCGCGGCGGAAGGACGCCGTGGATGAGGTCGTTGGCGGTTTCGGAAGCGTCCGCGCGGCGCGCCTTGCCTGTCGGTTTTCCGGCAGATGCCCTGCCGCGCGGTGGTTTTGTCGCCATCAGCTCTTCTTTGTCTTCGTTTTCGCGGCCGGCTTGGCCGTGGATTTCGCAGCCTTCGGTTTGGCGGCCCCCGATTTGGCGGCCTTGGTCGTGTCGCCGTCCTCGGCCTTCGCCGCCTTGGCCTTGGCTTTCGGCGCGGCCTTGGCCTTGGTCGCCTTGGCCGGAGCCTTGTCGGCAATCAGCGCCAAAGCTTCCTCCAGCGTCACGTCCTCGGGTGTCTTGCCTTTGGGCAATGTAGCATTGACCTTGCCCCAGTTCACGTAGGGACCGTAACGGCCGTCGCGAACGGTGATCGGCCCGCCATCGGGATGGTCGCCAAGCGTTTTCAGCGCGGCGGGTGCTGCGCGTCCACGCCCGCCCGCACCCTTGGTCTGCTTGTCTGCCAGCACCGAAACGGCGCGGTTGAGGCCGATGGTGAAGACCTCGTCGACGCCTTCCAGATTGGCATAGGTGCCGTCATGCAGCACGAAGGGACCGTAACGGCCGAGGCCGGTCGAGATCATCTTGCCGCTTTCGGGATGCTGGCCGACATCGCGCGGCAGCGAAAGCAGCGCCAACGCCTTTTCATGGTCGATGCTATCAGGCGTCCAGCCCTTGGGCAGCGAGGAACGCTTGGCCTCCTTGCCATCGCCGCGCTGGATATAGGGACCGAAACGGCCGCTGCGAAGGGTAATCTCCTCGCCGGTCATCGGATCCTTGCCGAGCGCCTTCGGCTCGTTGAGGCCGGCGGCATCGGCTTCCGCGCCGCCTTCGGAAGAGAGCTGGCGGGTATAGTTGCATTCCGGATAGTTCGAGCAGCCGACGAAAGCGCCGTATTTGCCGAGCTTCAGCGACAGCTGGCCGGTGCCGCAGACCTGGCAGACGCGCGGATTGGAGCCGTCCTCGCGCTTGGGGAAGACCAGCGGCGCCAGCATGTCGTTCAGCGCATCGAGCACATTGGTGACGCGCAGTTCCTTGGTGTCCTCGATCTGGGCGAAGAAATCGCGCCAGAAATCGCGCAGCACGTCCTTCCAGTTCAACTCACCGGCGGAGATGCGGTCGAGCTTCTCTTCGAGATCGGCGGTGAAGTCGTATTCGACGTAACGGTTGAAGAAGCTTTCGAGGAAGGCCGTCACCAGCCGGCCCTTGGCCTGCGGCAGCAGCTTGCGCTTTTCGATGGTCACGTAGTCGCGGTCGCGCAGCGTCGCCAGCGTCGCGGCATAGGTGGAGGGGCGGCCGATGCCGAGCTCCTCCATCTTCTTGATCAGCGTGGCTTCGGAATAGCGCGGCGGCGGCTCGGTGAAATGCTGGGTGGCGTTGACCTTGTTCTTCGCCAGCTTTTCCTGGGCGTTGATTTCCGGCAGGCGGCCGCCGTCCTCGCTGTCGTCGGCCTGCTCGCCGTCTTCCTTCTGATCGGTATAGGCGGCGATGAAGCCGTCGAAACGGATGACCGAGCCGACGGCGCGCAGGCCGGCCTTGTCGCCGCCGTTGTCGGCGAGGATCTCGACGGTGGTGCGCTCGATTTCGGCCGATGCCATCTGGCTGGCGATGCCGCGCTTCCAGACGAGATCGTAGAGGCGCAGCTGATCCGGATCGAGATAGTGCTTCACCTGGTCGGGCGTGCGGTTGAAATCGGTCGGGCGGATGGCTTCGTGGGCTTCCTGGGCGTTCTTCGCCTTGGTCGAATAGAAGCGCGGCTTTTCCGGCAGGTAGCGGGCGCCGAACTGGTCGCCGATGGCGGCGCGGGCGGCATCGATGGCTTCCGGCGCCATCTGCACGCCGTCGGTACGCATATAAGTAATGAGACCGACGGTCTCGCCGCCGATGTCGATGCCTTCATAGAGCTTCTGCGCCACCTGCATGGTGCGCGAGGCCGAGAAGCCGAGCTTGGAGGACGCGGCCTGCTGCAGCGTCGAGGTGGTGAAGGGCGGGCTCGGATTGCGCTTGACGGGCTTGGCTTCGACGCTCTCGACGACATAGGACGCGCCGTCGAGCAGGTTGCGCAGGCGGTCGGCGGCTTCCCGGTTGGTGATGCCGCGCGGCGGCAGGCGCTTGCCGTCCGCCGAAACCAGCCGGGCCTCGAATTCGTCGCCGCGCGGGGTCTTCAGAAGGGCGGCGATCTGCCAGTATTCTTCGGTGACGAAGCGCTCGATTTCCGACTCGCGGTCACAGACGAGGCGCAGCGCCACCGATTGCACGCGGCCGGCAGAGCGGGCGCCCGGCAGCTTGCGCCACAGCACCGGCGACAGGTTGAAGCCGACGAGATAGTCGAGCGCCCGACGCGCCAGATAAGCGTCGACCAGCGCGATATCGATGTCGCGCGGTTGCGCCATCGCATCCAGCACCGCCTTCTTGGTAATGGCGTTGAAGACGACGCGCTTGACTGGCTTGTCGCCGATGACGCGCTTCTTCTTGAGGAGATCGAGCACATGCCAGGAAATGGCTTCGCCTTCGCGATCCGGGTCGGTCGCGAGGATGAGGCCGTCGGAGGATTTCACCGCATCGGCGATGTCCTTCACCCGTTTCTGCGAGGCGCCGTCGACTTCCCACAGCATTTCGAAATCCTGGTCGGGCAGCACGGAGCCGTCCTTGGCGGGAAGATCGCGCACATGACCGAACGAGGCGAGAACCTTGTAACCAGGCCCAAGATACTTGTTGATGGTCTTGGCCTTGGCCGGCGACTCTACCACTACAACATTCATCGCATATCTCTAAAGAATTGGATCGCGGGATTGCGGCCGGCTTCGTTCTCGTCGCGAACCGGTCTTTCGGGCTTTCGACATGGACAGTGATTTCGTCCGGGTCAAGAGGGTGAACGCAAATTATACGCCACATGCAGGAATGCAACCTTTGATACATGATGAGCGGTATTGCAATTTAAAATTAATTGTATATCCTTGATTTCACAACGAAGGGTAGAGGTTGAGTATGCCTTTTCCCAGTCATGGAGCAGCAAAGATGGCGGCCAGACCTTCCCGCAGCCCCACGAGCGATGTGGATCGACGCGAAAACATTGCCTACATACGCCAACTGGTCGGCGAACTCCGGCAGATCGCTGGCCGCGAGCACGCTGATCTTCTCTGCTATTTCCTGGAAATGGCCTATATGGAAGCCGGCGATCTCATGGCCGGCAAGCAGACGACGCCTCAGCGCCGTGTTTCAGGCAAGCATGGCCAGTGACACCTGTCCACCGGCATGGCGGTTCAATCGCCCGGCCAAGTCGAGTTCGAGCAGGATCATGTGAACCGCTGCCGCCGGCAGCCCGGTATGGTCGATCACGGCATCGATGTCGACGGGGCTGGCGCCGAGCGCATTGACGATCGCCGTGCGGTCTTCCTCCCCGGGCAACGTCATGGGCTGGCGCGTCGCCTCGCGCGGCGGCTCCTGCAGGTCAGGTGCGGAAAACAGGTCGATGCGCGATAGCGGCTGCAGGGCTTCGAGAATATCGGCCGCTTCCGTCGTGACGATGGCCCCGTCCTTCAGCAACCCGTTGGTGCCCTGGCAGCGTGGATCGAGCGGCGAGCCGGGAACGGCAAACACCAGCCGCCCGAATTCGCCGGCCAGCCGCGCGGTGATCAGCGAGCCGGAGCGGCTGGCCGCCTCGACCACGACAAGACCGAGCGCCGCGCCGGCGATCAGCCGGTTGCGCCGGGGAAAATCGCGGGCGCGGGGCTCCCAGCCGAAGGGCATTTCGCTGATCGCCAGCCCGCGCCCCTCGCAAATCTCATTGAGAAGCGGAATGTTTTCCGGCGGGTAGGGCCGGTCGAGTCCGCCGGCCATCGCCGCGATGGTGCCGGTGTCGAGGCTGGCGCGATGGGCGGCGGTATCGATGCCGCGCGCCAGGCCGGAGATAATGGTATAGCCGGCCCGTCCGGTCTCGCGGGCGACCATCGCCGCAAAGCGCGCGCCATGGATAGAGGCATTGCGGGCGCCGACGATGCCGACCACCGGATGCGTCGCCGCCGCGATCTCGCCCTTGACGGCCAAAAGCGGCGGCGCGCCGTCGATCTGCCGCAACGCTGAGGGATAGCCGGGTTCGCCGATGCCGAGGAAGCGGGCGCCGAAGCGGGCCGCGATCTCCAGTTCGCGCTCGGCCTCGTCGCGGCTGGCGATGCGGATTGCCCGTTTTGCGCCGCCACGCCGTGAAAGTTCTGGCAGCATGTCGAGCGCGGTCTGCGCCGAGCCGAAATGATTGATGAGATCGCGAAAGGTGATCGGGCCGACATTATCGCTGCGGATCAGCCGCAGCCAGGCTACTCTCTGGGGTTCGGTCAGCGCAATTCCGGTTCGCCTTGCGCTGTCGTCGCCCATCTCATCCCTTCTTTCCGATCTTGCTTTCCGTGCCGAGAATCAGCCGCTCGATATTCGGCTTGTGCTTCCACCAGGTGATCAGCGTCAGCAGCGCCATCACCAGGCAGAGCTTTTCCTGCCCAATGAGCCACAATACAACCGGCGTGACAAGTGTCGCGATCAACGCAGACAACGACGAGTAGCGGCTGAGGAAGGCGATGGACAGCCAGACGACGGCAAAGACCAGCACCATGCCTGGCGAAAGGCCGAGCAAAACGCCGATATAGGTCGCCACGCCCTTGCCGCCCTTGAAGCCGAGCCAGACCGGAAACAGATGGCCAAGAAAGGCGCCGAGACCGGCGATCATGCCCGCTTCGGGCCCGAATGCCTTGGCGGCGAGCAGCACAGCAGCCGTTCCCTTGAATGCATCCAGCAGCAACGTCAGCAAGGCGAGCTTCTTGTTGCCGGTGCGCAGCACGTTGGTCGCACCGATATTGCCCGAGCCGATCTTGCGCACGTCGCCGAGCCCCGCGGCTCGCGTCAGCAGCAGGCCGAAAGGGATCGAGCCGAGCAGATAGCCGATAACCAGCGCCGCGAGCGCCAGCAACGGCGCGATCTGCCAGTTCCAAAGTTCGCTCATGCCTGTCTCCCTCGGCGATGATCTTACGGTGTTACCGGGCGTAAACGCGTCTTCCGCCCACGTAGGTCTCGATGGCGCGGCCGCTGAAGCGGGCGTTTTCGAATGGCGTGTTCTTCGAACGCGAGACGATGCTGTCTTCCGAGACCAGCCATGGCTCATCGAGATCGAGAAGCGCGATATCGGCCTTGGCGCCCGGCTTCAGCGTGCCGGCGTCGAGCCCGAAGATCTCGGCCGGGCGGGTCGACATTGCCGAAATCAGCCGCTTCAGCGGCACGCGGCCGCTGTGATGCAGGCGAAGTGCCGCACTCAGCAGCGTTTCGAGGCCGATGGCGCCATCGGCTGCATCGGCGAACGGCAGCCGCTTGGTGTCGACATCCTGCGGATCGTGCGAGGAGACGATGATATCGATGGTGCCGTCAGCCAGCGCATCGACCATGGCGTTGCGGTCGTCCTCGCTGCGCAGCGGCGGCGACAGCTTGAAGAAGCTGCGATATTCGCCGATGTCGTTCTCGTTGAGCGACAGGTGGTTGATGGAAATGCCGCAGGTGACGTCGGCGCCGCGCCCGCGCGCCGCGCGGATCGCCCCGGCCGATTCCGGCACCGAGATTTTCGCGGCGTGATACTTGCCGCGCGTCAGCGCCGCGATGCGCAGGTCGCGCTCCAGCGGAATGATTTCCGCTTCGCGCGGAATGCCGGAAAGCCCGAGCCAGCTTGCGAACAGCCCCTCGTTCATGACGCCGTTGGCGCCGAGATATCTGTCGCGGCTTTCGAGCGCGATGACCGCGTCGAATTCGCGAGCATAAGTCAGCGCCCGGCGCAGGATCAGCGTGTCGTGCAGCGGCGCGCGGCCATTGGTGAGGCAGACGGCGCCAGCTTCGAGCAACAGGCCGAATTCGCTCATTTCCTCGCCGGCCAGCCCCTTGGTCAGCGCCGCCGCCGGATAGACGTTGACCAGCGCCTTGTCGCGCGCCGTCTTCAAGACGTATTCGACCAGCGCGATGTCGTCTATGACGGGATCGGTATCCGGCATCATGATGAAAGAAGTAACGCCGCCGGCCGCTGCCGCGCGGCTGGCGGAGGCGATGGTTTCGCGGTGCTCCGCGCCGGGCTCGCCGGTATAGACGCGGGCATCGACGAGGCCGGGAACGGCGACGAGGCCGGCGCAATCGCGCACATCAGCGCCTTCCGGCGCACCCTGATTGCGCGCATCCGCGCTGGCGGCGGCGATGCGGCCGTCCTCGATGACGATGGTGCCGGTCTCGTCGAGATCGCGCGAGGGATCGATAATGCGGAGGTTTTCCAGGATGGTGACGGCGCTCATGCCCGCTCTCCGTTGTTCTGCGACACCAGCAGCGCCTCCATCACCGCCATGCGCACGGCGACGCCCATTTCCACCTGTTGCTCGATGACGCTCTGCGGCCCGTCAGCGATTTCGGAGGCGATCTCGACGCCACGGTTCATCGGGCCGGGATGCATGACCAGCGCATCCTCCTTGGCATATCTCAGCTTTTCGGCATCCAGCCCGTAGAAACGGAAATATTCGCGCACCGAGGGCACGAAGGAGCCGGCCATGCGCTCGCGCTGCAGGCGCAGCATCATCACGACATCCGCATCCTTCAGCCCTTCCTCCATCGAGTGGAAGACCTCGACGCTCATGTCGGCGATGCCCGACGGCATCAGCGTCGCGGGGCCGACGACGCGCACCCGCGCACCCATGGCGTTCAGCAGAATGATATTGGAGCGGGCGACGCGCGAATGCAGCACATCGCCGCAGATGGCGACGATGATGCCCGAGAGCCGGCCTTTGGCGCGACGAATGGTCAGCGCGTCGAGGAGAGCCTGTGTCGGATGCTCATGCGCGCCGTCACCGGCATTGACCACCGCGCAGGATACCTTCTGCGCCAGAAGCGCGGCGGCGCCCGCCGAGGAATGACGCACCACCAGCACGTCCGGATGCATGGCGTTGAGCGTCATCGCCGTATCGATCAGCGTTTCGCCCTTCTTCACCGAGGAATTGCCGACCGACATGTTCATGACATCGGCGCCGAGACGCTTGCCCGCCAGCTCGAAAGAGGATTGAGTGCGGGTGGAGGCCTCGAAGAACAGGTTGATCTGGGTGAGGCCGCGCAGGGTCGAGGTTTTCTTTTCCCGCTGCCGGCTGATCTTCACGGCCTCGTCGGCCTTGTCGAGAAGATAGGTGATATCAGGGGGGGTGAGCCCCTTGATGCCGATCAGGTGTCGGTGGGGAAAGAAGACCATGAAAATGCCTCCGGGCCATGTTCAGGCGGTCTATAAAGACTGCCGCCGATCCCGGCAAGCTGTCGCGCAAACTTATGGAGCGGTTTTGCAAGGCCCAAGGCAATGTTAATCATCTCGCACTACAGCCTGATTGAATCCTATTAATTCTGGAACCTCGATGCGCCGGACCGAAGACAAACTCGCCGATCTCAACCAGCCGAAATTGTGGTCCGGGGTCAATGCCTACAGGCTCGATCCGATGTTGGTGGATCTGACCTCGCGGCTGCCGCGCGGCGTGCGCGAGGAACTGGAAGCGCTCGGCCGGCATGTGACCGCGCCGGAGGTGCAGGATCTCGCCCGCATGGCCAACGAGAGCGCGCCAAAGCTGCGCACTCACGGGCCGCGCGGCGAGCGCATAGATGTCGTCGAATTCCACCCCGCCTGGCACGCGCTGATGCGCCGCTCGATGGCGAACGGCCTGCATTGTTCCGTCTGGGAAACCCAGAGCGATCCCGAGCTGAAAAGCAATGCCCACCGCATCCGCGCCGCGCGCTTCTTTCTTACTGCCCAGGCCGAGACCGGGCATCTCTGCCCGCTGACCATGACCAGCGCCGCCGTCGCCGCGTTGATGGCAGCGCCTGCCGTGCAGAAGGAATGGGCTCCGAAAATCCTCTCGCGTACCTATGATTCGACCAACCGCCCGGCGATGCAGAAATCGGCCGTGACACTCGGCATGGGCATGACCGAAAAGCAGGGCGGCACCGATGTGCGCGCCAACATCTCGACCGCAGAGCGGGTGAGCGAGGGCATCTATCGTCTCGCCGGCCACAAATGGTTCCTTTCCGCGCCGATGAGCGACGGTTTCGTCATGCTGGCGCGCACGCGCGAAGGCATGGGCTGCTTCCTCGTGCCGCGCCTCTTGGAAGACGGCACGCCGAACGGCTTGCAGATCCAGCGCCTCAAGGACAAGCTCGGCAATCGCTCCAATGCCTCGGCCGAAGTCGAGTTCACCGATACCTTCGGCTTCCTGCTCGGCGCGCCCGATGCCGGCATCCGCACCATTCTCGACATGGTGACGCTGACGCGGCTGGATTGCGCCGTCGCCTCGGCCGGCATCATGCGCGCTTCGCTCGCCGAAGCCGTGCATCACACGCGCGGCCGCAGCGTCTTCGGCAAGATGCTGGTCAACCAGCCGATCATGACCCGTGTTCTGGCCGATATGGCGCTCGATGTCGCCGCCGCCACGGCGCTCGCCTTCCGTCTCGCCCGCGCCTTCGACCGGGCAGGCGAGGACAGGGCGGAAGCCGCCTATGCGCGGCTGATGACGCCGGTCACCAAATACTGGTGCTGCAAGATCGCGCCCGCCTTGATCTACGAGGCGATGGAATGCCTCGGCGGCAGCGGCTATATCGAGGAGCGGCCCATCGCCCGCCATTACCGCGAGGCGCCGGTCAACGCCATATGGGAGGGCTCCGGCAACGTCATGGCGCTCGACGTGCTCAGGGTCTTGAGTCGCGGCCGCGATCTGTTCGAAACCGTGTTCGAGGACCTGGCCCGCGATCTCGGCCGCTCCGGCCGCAAGATCGTCGAAGTGCTGCGCGCCGCCATGGCGCTTTGTGACCGTGACGAGGGGGCAGGGCGGCTGCTGATCGAGCAGCTCGCGCTTGCCGCTGCCGCCGCCGAACTCTATCGCCTCGGAGCGGGCAAGGTGGCCGACGCTTTCCTCGAAACCCGCCTTGCCGCCGGCTGGCGCTCCACCTACGGAATGCTCGATTCCCGTTTCGACGCCGGCTACATCGTCGACCTGCTCTATCCGCCCGCAAGCTGAAATCGTATGATAACAATGCCTTGAGGATCGTTTCCGACGCCCGTGTCCACAGCCCGCAACGCTGTCGTTAACCTTAATAAAGAGTTTACGTTGCGCAATCAGGGTTAACGCGCCACTTTGCTCTGACGTAGTGTGTTAACCAACGGAAACGGTGGTCCCGTGGCGCGATTTGCGTTGCTTGTCGTCATGATGACGTTTTTTGCCGTGCTGGCGCTCGATATCAGCGTGCCGGCGGTGGTGTTGAGCCTGATGGCGTTGTCGAACACGGCTGTTCTGCCGCGTACGCACGCGCTGAAACACGGCGCGCGGCGGGAGCAGGCGGCATGAAGTGGCTGTTGATCTTCTGGGCCGGGCCGATCCTGCTGCTGACGAGCTGGTACAGCCTGTCCTACTACGACATGAGCTTCGGCGTGTTCATGTTGACACGGCAGGCGCACGATCTCGTCTTCAGCATCTATGGCCATGTGCTCGGCATTCCGCCGGAAACCATACCGCCGCTGGTGATGCGTGCCATCGTCGTCGACAGCCTGTTCCTCTTCTCGCTGATCGCCTTCCGCCGCCGCAAGGCGATCGCCGCCTGGTGGCGCGGGCGTCAGTCGCCCGAAGAGGTGAGGCGCGACAGCGCCGAAAGCCTGTCCAAGGCTCCCTGAAGGATAAAGCTGGCGGCGGCCGAATCGATGCGTTCTGCCCGCTTGGCGCGTGAGACGTCCATTTCCAGCAGCGCCCGCTCGGCGGCGACCGTCGACAGCCGCTCGTCCCAGAAGACGAAGGGCAGTTCAGTCTTGTCCTGCATCGAGCGCACGAAGGCGCGCGTCGCCTGAACGCGCGGCCCGCCGGAACCGTCCATGTTCATCGGCAGGCCGATGACGAAGCCGACAATTTTTTCTTTCGCGGCGAAGGCGAGCAGCGTCTCCGCATCCTGCGTGAATTTCGTCCGCTTCAGCACCGGCCGGGGATTGGCCAGTCGCCGGCCGATATCCGAGACGGCAAGCCCGATTGTCTTGGTGCCGAGATCGAGCCCGGCCACTGGTTGCCCGGGTTGCAGGAGAGACGAAAATTCCTCGATGGTCAGGACGCCCATGGCTCAGCGCTTGCGCACGAATTCGGTGCGCAGAACGAGGCCCTTGATGGTTTCGTGCTTGCAGTCGATATGCTCGGGATCGTCGGTCAGGCGGATGGAGCGGATTACCGTGCCCTGCTTCAGCGTCGTGTTGGTGCCCTTGACCTTGAGATCCTTGATCAGCGTCACCGAATCGCCATCGGCCAGCACATTGCCGGCGCTATCCTGCACCACGATTGCATTTGCCGCCGCCATTTCGGAGGCCGGGCGCCATTCGCCGCTGGCTTCGTCATACACATAATCGTCATCGCCGGCGCTCATTGTCTTTTCCACTTTCTGTTGCGTAGATTTTACCTATATCGACGCTCTATGTCACAAGCTGCGCAAAAATCCAAAGGGAGCATCCGATGAAAATCACCTGGCTCGGCCATTCCGCCTTCCGTCTCGAAACCGCAACGGCAAAAATCCTGATCGATCCCTTCTTCACCGGCAATCCGGGCTTTGGCGGCCTGGATGCGAAGGATGCGGCGGCGGACCTCACCCATATCCTGCTGACCCACGGCCATGGCGACCACGTCGGCGACACGATCCGGCTGGCGAAGGAGACCGGCGCCACCGTTCTCGCCAATGCCGATCTCGCCGCCTGGCTGGGCTCCAAGGGCGTTGAAAAGATGGAGATGGGCAATACCGGCGGCACGGTTTCCTTCGGCTCCTTCAGCGTCACTTTCACCAATGCCCTGCATTCCTCGGCACAGATCACCGAAGACGGCGTTTCGCATGCGCTTGGCAATCCCAACGGGCTGATGCTGCATTTCGATGACGAGCCGACCCTGTTCCACATGGGTGATACCGACATCTTTTCCGACATGGGCCTGATCAACGAGCTGCATGCGCCGGAAATCGGCCTCGTGCCGATCGGCGACCGCTTCACCATGGGCGGCGCGGTGGCAGCACTCGCCTGCCAGCGCTTCTTCAACTTTTCCACCGTTCTGCCCTGCCATTACGGTTCCTTCCCGATCATCGACCAGACTCCGGAGAAGTTCGTGGCCGGCATGGAGGGCGCCAAGGCCAAGGTTGCGACGCCGAAGGCCGGCGACAGCCTGTCGCTCTGACAAATCCCCGT
Source organism: Hyphomicrobiales bacterium (assembly GCA_017305935.1). Classification (GTDB taxonomy): domain Bacteria; phylum Pseudomonadota; class Alphaproteobacteria; order Rhizobiales; family Rhizobiaceae; genus Metarhizobium. The sequence continues at coordinate 242,221 of JAFKJU010000005.1, forward strand.
TGCACGCGAACGGCCGGGCCTTTATAGCGAGGGAAAACAGGATGCCGTCCGGAATTGGCGGCATCCTCGATAACCGGAGAAAATCGATGTCCGTAGACCTCGCCACCGTCAAGCGCGTCGCCCATCTTGCCCGTATCGCCGTCAGCGAAGACGAGGCCAATCGCATGATGGGCGAGCTGAACGGCATTCTGGGGTTCGTCGAGCAGCTTTCCGAAGTGAATGTCGATGGCGTCGAGGCCATGACTTCGGTGATGCCGATGGCGATGAAGGAGCGGCAGGATGCCGTGACGGATGGCGACAAGGCAGCCGATATCGTCGCCAACGCGCCCGTCACCGATCAGAATTTCTTCCTCGTGCCGAAGGTGGTGGAGTGAGCGGGTTTAACGCCCAGCCTTCCGCCCGCGACCCCAATTATTCGAAAGCCTGACCGATGACCGACCTGACCCGCCTGACCATCGCCGAAGCCCGTGAGAAGCTGCGCGCCAAGGAATTTTCCGCCGTCGAGCTGACCGACGCCTATCTCGCGGCCATCGCCGCCGCCAACGACAAGATCAACGCCTATGTCTCCGTGACGCCCGACAAGGCGCGCAGCATGGCAAAAGCCTCCGACGACCGCATCGCCAAGGGCGAAGCCGGCGCGCTGGAAGGCATTCCGCTCGGCATCAAGGATCTGTTCGCCACCGAAGGCGAGCACACCCAGGCCTGCAGCCATATCCTCGATGGTTTCAAGCCGCGCTACGAATCGACCGTCACCCAGAACCTCTGGAACGACGGCGCCGTGATGCTTGGCAAGCTGAACATGGACGAGTTCGCCATGGGCTCGTCCAACGAGACCTCCTATTACGGCCCGGTGATCAACCCCTGGCGCGCCAGGGGCTCGAACCAGCAGCTCGTGCCGGGCGGCTCCTCGGGCGGCTCGGCCGCTGCCGTTGCCGCCTTCCTCTGCGCCGGCGCCACTGCCACCGATACCGGCGGCTCGATCCGCCAGCCCGCCGCCTTCACCGGCACGGTCGGCATCAAGCCGACCTATGGCCGCTGCTCGCGCTGGGGCACCGTCGCCTTCGCCTCGTCGCTGGATCAGGCCGGCCCGATTGCCCGTGACGTTCGCGACGCCGCGATCCTGTTGAAGTCCATGGCCAGCGTCGATGCCAAGGACACGACCTCCGTCGACTTGCCGGTGCCGGATTACGAAGCCTCGCTCGGCCAGTCGGTGCGCGGCATGAAGATCGGCATTCCCCGGGAATACCGCGTCGAAGGCATGCCGGAAGAGATCGAAGCCTTCTGGCAGAAAGGCATCGCTTGGCTGAAGGATGCCGGCGCCGAGATCGTCGATATCTCGCTGCCGCACACGAAATACGCCCTGCCGGCCTATTACATCGTCGCGCCCGCCGAGGCGTCCTCGAACCTTGCCCGTTATGACGGCGTGCGCTACGGCCTGCGCGTTGACGGCAAGGATATCGTCGACATGTACGAAAAGACCCGCGCCGCCGGCTTCGGCCAGGAGGTCAAGCGCCGCATCATGATCGGCACCTATGTGCTTTCGGCTGGTTATTACGACGCCTATTACCTGCGCGCCCAGAAGGTGCGCACGCTGATCAAGCGCGACTTCGAACTGGCCTTCCAGGCCGGCGTCGACGCCATCCTGACGCCTGCCACCCCATCCTCCGCCTTCGGCATCGCCGACGAGGATCTGGCCTCCGATCCGGTGAAGATGTACTTGAACGACATCTTCACGGTCACCGTCAACATGGCCGGCCTGCCGGGCATCGCCGTTCCCGGCGGCCTCGACAGCCGCGGCCTGCCGCTCGGCCTGCAGTTGATCGGCAAGCCCTTCGAAGAGGAAACTTTGTTCAAGACCGCGCATGTCATCGAGCAGGCGGTCGGCAAGCTGACGCCGGAAAAGTGGTGGTGATTTTCACCGCCTTCGGTTGACGGCATCAACCCGCCTTTGCGTCACGAAGGCGGGTTTTCTTTTTTGCGAGGGGAAGAATGCTCGGGATACGACGGGCGCGGGATGACGAGGCGAGCATCCTTGCCGACATCGGACTTTCCGCCTGGAAACGCGCCGTCGCCGGTCTCGGCGCTTCACCCGAGATGGAGCGCCGGGCGACCAACGCCTTCACCGGCTTCGTGCGCGAAGCCTGGCGGATGATCACCGTGGTCGAGCGCAACGGCCGCCCCGCCGGCTGGGCAGCGCGTGAGGCGGCCAACGAGGTGATCAGCGATTTCTGGATCGATCCCGCTTTCGCGCGGCAGGGGCTGGGCGCGGCGCTTCTGACGGTGATCGAGAAGGATATCCGCCGGCAGGGCTTCGATTCGGTGGGCCTCCAGACGCATGCCCGCAACGAACCGGCCATCGCCTTCTTCAAACGCAATGGCTACCGGGTGCGATGGCTGTCGGTCGTCTATGCGCCGAAGCTGGACCGCGATATCGAGTCGGTTGGATTGTCGAAACAGCTGGAGGACGGTAGGGACGTGGAACTTTACGGGCCGGGATCTATGCTTTGAGAGGCGGGATTCAGCAAACCGCGCAACGTGTTCACTGTCCAGTCGGGCGAGACGATAAACATCGTTGCAAGAGCGAGATGCAGAACGGCGATAGCGATCAGATAGGTTCGGAACGGTTGTTTGCGTGTCTTGTGCCGCAAGACCTGCTGGCCGATGAGCGCGCCGCTGCTTCCGCCCAAGAATGCAATCGCGAGCAGCGTGGACTCCTTGATGCGCCATTCGCCATTCATAGCCGCGCGCTTGTCGAACTCGAATGCTAGAAAGGCGAACACATTGATTGCGATGAAGACGAGTGCGAGAAGCAGGTAGAGCATAGGCTATGGTAGACCGCGAGCGGTTGACAAAAGCTTGCGCCGCCGCGGCAATTGCTCTACCTCACGAACACGATGAAAACAGACTTCACGAGCATCCGATGAGCATTGTCGACGTCCGCACACCCGATCCGAAGCGCCTGATCCCCGGAGCCACCGGCGACTGGGAAATTGTCATCGGCATGGAAGTCCATGCGCAGGTGCTGAGCCAGTCCAAGCTGTTCTCCGGCGCCTCGACCGAATTCGGCAAGCCGGCCAATTCCAATGTCTCGCTGGTCGATGCCGCCATGCCCGGCATGCTGCCGGTCATCAACGCGGAATGCGTGGCGCAGGCCGTGCGCACCGGTCTCGGCCTGAAGGCGAAGATCAACAACCGCTCGATCTTCGACCGCAAGAATTATTTCTATCCCGACCTGCCGCAGGGCTATCAGATCTCGCAGTTCAAGGATCCGATCGTCGGCGAGGGCCAGATCGTCATCTCGCTCGGCCCCGACCGCCAGGGCAATTTCGAGGATATCGAAATCGGCATCGAACGCCTGCATCTGGAGCAGGACGCCGGCAAGTCGATGCACGACCAGCATCCGACCATGTCCTATGTCGATCTCAACCGCTCCGGCGTGGCGCTGATGGAAATCGTCTCCAAGCCGGACATGCGCTCGTCCGACGAGGCCAAGGCATACCTCACCAAGCTGCGCTCGATCGTCCGCTACCTCGGCACCTGCGACGGCAACATGGACGAAGGCTCGATGCGCGCCGACGTCAACGTCTCCGTGCGCCGTCCGGGCGGCGAGTTCGGCACGCGCTGCGAGATCAAGAACGTCAACTCGATCCGTTTCGTCGGCCAGGCCATCGAATACGAGGCGCGCCGCCAGATCGCCATCCTCGAAGACGGCGGTTCCATCGATCAGGAAACCCGCCTGTTCGATCCCGGCAAGGGCGAGACGCGCTCGATGCGCTCCAAGGAAGACGCGCACGACTATCGCTACTTCCCCGATCCGGACCTGCTGCCGCTGGAATTCGACGACGCCTTCGTCGAGTCGCTCAAGGCCGACCTGCCGGAACTGCCCGACGACAAGAAGGCCCGTTTCGTGCGCGATCTCGGCCTGTCGGTCTATGATGCCTCGGTTCTGGTCTCGGAAAAGGCGATTGCCGATTATTTCGAGGCCGTCGCCGCCGGCCGTGACGGCAAGACCGCCGCCAACTGGGTCATCAACGACCTGCTCGGCGCCTTGAACAGAACCGGCAAAAGCATTGAAGAAACGCCAGTTTCGCCGGCGCAGCTTGGGCAGATCATCGACCTCATCAAGGCCGAGACCATCTCCGGCAAGATCGCCAAGGATCTGTTCGAGATCGTGCTGGCCGAGGGCGGCGACCCCGCCGAAATCGTCGAAAGCCGTGGCATGAAGCAGGTGACCGACACCGGCGCCATCGAAAAGGCCGTGGACGACATCATCGCCGCCAACCCGGATCAGGTCGCCAAGGTGCAGGCAAAGCCGACGCTGGCCGGCTGGTTCGTCGGCCAGGTGATGAAGGCGACCGGCGGCAAGGCCAATCCGCAGGCCGTGCAGGCCTTGGTGAAGGCCAAGCTTGGTATCGAGGACTGAAGCAATTCCAGGAAAAGTGCGAAGCGGTTTTCCGTCCGGAATTGCGTCAAAAAAGGAGCTTCCGATGTTCTTTGTGCGCACTGCCGGCGAGCGTGATCTCGACAAGGTGCGCACACTGATGCGCGAAACGCTGCATGCGACGCTGAACGTGTTGCATGTGGCGGATGAGGCCGAAGATCTGATCGCGGCCGAAACGTCGCCGGAAAAGCTTCGCGCCGCGCTGAAGGAAAAGGGCAGCGAGTTCCTCGTCGCCGATAGCGGCCGCGAGATCGCCGGCATGGGTTATGCCATGATGTCGCGTGACTTCGCCAAGACGGCGGAAATCCGCTGGATCCTCGTCCATCCCACCCATCAGCGCCAGGGCGTCGGCCGCGACATTTTCGCCGAGCTGGAAACCTGCTTTCCCGATGCCGAAATCCTGCGGCTGGAGGTCGATGCCCGCAACCGCGCCGCACTCGCCTTCTTCAATGCCCATGGCATGGTCGAAATCGACCGTATCGAGCGGGCAGGCGGCCCGGCGCCGCTGACGCTGGTGCTCGAAAAGGCGCTCGGCGTCGATTGACACGGCACTTGATTCCGGTGGCTGCGACGCCGGAATCGCTGGACAATTCAGGCTTGAGGCGGCATAAGCGGAACAGCAGATTGCGCATGACAGGCGGGTTCCGCCAGGTGCCGAAGGAATACAGATGAAGAATCTTCTCTTACAGATTTTCACATGGTGGAGCGGCCAGACCCTCGGCACGCGCTTTCACACCTGGCGTCACGGCGAGCGCGTCGGACAGGACGATTTCGGCAATGTCTATTACCAGGGCGGCAAGGATTCCGAAGGCCGCACCCGCCGTTGGGTGATCTATAGCGGCTATGCAGAGGCATCGGCTATCCCGCCCGGTTGGCATGGCTGGATGCACCATCGAACCGACACCCCGCCCTCCAAGGAAAACTATACCGCCCGCGAATGGCAGAAGGCGCACCGCGCCAACCCGACCGGCACGCCGTTCGCTTATCGCCCGCCGGGCTCGATCGCCGTTGGCGGTGAACGTCCCCGCGTCACCGGCGATTACGATGCCTGGACGCCCGGCAACTGACACCGGCAGACGATGTGCAAGAGCATTTTCGCGGCTCGAAGAAATGCGAAGCTACTCTGGCCATAATTAGGGTCTAGCTCCACGGTAAACCGGTAGGTCTGGAGACGGGAAACGATGCGATTTTTACGGCGGTTTTGGAGCGGGCGAGGCATGGCCCTCGCGCTTGCGGGTTCGGCATTGGTTGCCGGCGCCGCCGTCGAAGCCCAGGCCGCCCGCATCAACAATCGCGTCGCCGTTTTCTCCGGCATCGATAAGATTACCGGACGTATCACCACCTTCGATGTTTATATCGACGAGACTGTGCAGTTCGGCGCGCTGCAGGTGACGCCGCGTGTCTGTTATTCCCGCGACGAGACCGAGGCGCAGAAGATCGACGCCTTCGTCGAGGTCGACGAAATCACCCTCGACCGTAAGATTCGCCGCATCTTTTCCGGCTGGATGTTCGCCGAAAGCCCAGGCCTCAACGCGGTCGAGCACCCGATCTACGACGTCTGGCTGAAGGACTGCAAACAGAAGTCGGACGTCCCGGCGCCGGATAACGCGCAGAACTGACCGCTTCACCCTGTTCGCCTAGTCCGTCCCGCCGTCATCGGTGAGATTGTATTGTGCCCATTGCCCCGCAGGAATGGCATCGCCCACGGCGAAGGTAAATCCCGCCACGGCATCGAGCCGGGCCGTCAACCGGCAGGTATAGCGCAGCCTGTACCACTGATGCCGGCTGCGAAACGCCGCTCCCATCGCCTCCAGTGACGGGCCGGAAAACTTCGGTTCCTCGAACGTATAGGCGACGACGAAATCGGGATGATGGGTTTTTTCCCAATGCCCCACCTGCGCCATCGCTTCGAGATTGCAGGTTTGCACCATCTTTTCCGAGTTTTCGAGCGCACGCAACGCCGCCTTCGCGCCACGGCTGCGCGGGTCGTTGAGGATGCCGGTCGAATAGAATTTCGTGGCGGCGATCAGGGGGGGATCATCCGCCGGGATTGGCGGAGGTGGATCTCCCGTCTCCACGGTGCCGACCCCCGGCTGAATGCGCGTGGCTTCCTGTGATGGAGGGACGTCGGCGACCTTCTCCGGTGCTTCGATGTGGGGCGACGGCCGGTCGACCGTCTGCACGGGGGAGGGCGTGGGCTGCGGGACGAGTCTGACGGCAATCGGCTGCTCGATGGCTTCGACAAGCTGCGGCGGGTTGCGCGCCAGCAGCGCAAGAACGGCAAGCAGGAAGAAATGAAAGGCCAGCGAAGCCATCAGGCCCCGGCTCAGGCCGCCGCGCCATTGTTTCTGTATGATTGCCGCCACGAGAATCGTCCGCCCAGAAGGCCGCAGCATCGTCGGCAATCATGGCGATAACAAGCAGGATCAGAAATCCAGATCGGCGGATTCCATCGCGTCAGCAAGCATCTTGGCGTATTCCGCCTTGGGCACGTCGATGGCGCCGAAGGTTTTCAGATGCTCGGTGGTGAATTGCGTGTCGAGCAGGCGGAAACCCTTGTTCCGCAGCCGCTCCACCAGATGCACGAGACAGATTTTCGAGGCATTGGTGGCGCGAGAGAACATGCTTTCCCCGAAGAACGCAGCGCCCAGCGAGACGCCGTAGAGGCCGCCGACCAGTTCATCACCCCTCCATGCCTCAACGGAATGGGCATAGCCGTAGCGGTTCAGGGTGGAATAGAGCGAGCGGATCGTGGTGTTGATCCAGGTTGTCGGCCGGTCGCCGGTCGATTCGGCGCAACCGGCGATGACGGCTTCGAAGGCGGTGTCGAAACGGATGTCGAAGGGCTTCTTGCGCATCTCCTTGGAGAGGCTGCGCGAGACGTGGAAATCATTAAGCGGAATGATGCCGCGCATCTCGGGTTCCACCCAGAAGATGCGCGGATCGTCCGCCGACTCGGCCATCGGAAACAGGCCGATGGAATAGGCGCGCAGCAGAACCTCGGGCGTAACCTTCGAATATCCGCTGCGCCGCGCCACCGTGGTTTAGTTGGCCTTTCCGCCGAGATAATTTTCCAGCCAGTGGATATCATAGTCGCCATTGGCGATATCCGGGTTGGAAATCAGATCCTGGAACAGCGGCAGCGTCGTCTTGATGCCGTCGATGACGAATTCGTCGAGCACGCGGCGCAGGCGCATCATGCATTCGTTGCGCGTGCGTCCGTGGACGATCAGCTTGCCGATCAGGCTGTCGTAATAGGGCGGGATTCTGTAGCCCTGATAGGCGCCCGAATCGACGCGTACGCCCAGGCCGCCCGGTGCGTGGAAATGCGTGATCGTCCCAGGCGAGGGCACGAAGGTGCGCGGATCCTCGGCATTGATGCGGCATTCGATGGCGTGCCCATGGAAGGAAATCTCGTCCTGGGTCACAGACAAGCCTCCACCTGAGGCGACACGGATCTGCTCATGCACCAGGTCGATGCCGGTGATCGCCTCGGTGATCGGGTGTTCCACCTGCAAGCGGGTGTTCATTTCGATGAAATAGAACTCGCCGTTTTCATAGAGGAATTCGATGGTGCCGGCGCCGCGATATTTCAGCTTCTTCATCGCATCGGCGCAGACCTTGCCGATCGCCATGCGCTGCTCGACGTTCAGGGCAGGGGAATTGGCCTCTTCCCAGACCTTCTGGTGGCGGCGCTGCAGCGAGCAGTCACGCTCGCCCAGATGAATGGCATTGCCTTCGCCATCGCCGACAACCTGGATTTCGATGTGGCGCGGCTTGCCGAGGTATTTTTCCATGTAGACAGCATCGTTGCCGAAGGCAGCCAGCGCTTCGGCGCGGGCAGTCGAGACGGCCTCTTCCAGTTCCTCTTCGGTCCTAGCGACTTTCATGCCGCGACCGCCACCGCCGGCGGTGGCCTTGATGAGAACCGGGAAGCCGATTTTTCTTGCGACTTCAAGCGCATTTTCAGGCTTCACCTCGCCATCCGAACCCGGAACGACCGGGATGCCGAGCGACTCGGCGGTCTTCTTCGCCGTGATCTTGTCGCCCATGATGCGGATGTGATCGGCGGTTGGGCCGATGAAGGTGATGCCGTGGGCGTCGAGGATATCGGCAAACTTGGCGTTCTCCGACAGGAAGCCGTAGCCGGGATGCACCGCATCGGCGCCGGTGATTTCGCAGGCGGCGACGATCTGGTGGATGTTGAGGTAACTTTCGCGCGACGGCGGCGGGCCGATGCACACGCTTTCGTCGGCGAGGCGCACATGCATCGCGTCGGCGTCGGCGGTGGAATGGACCGCGACGGTGGCGATGCCCAGCTCCTTGCATGCTCTGAGCACGCGTAGCGCGATTTCCCCGCGATTGGCAATGAGGATTTTGGAGATCATGCCGTGTCCTTTATTCGACGACAACAAGCGCTTCGCCGTATTCGACCGGGCGGCCGTCATCGATGAGGATCTGCGTCACCGTGCCGGAGCGCGGCGAAGGAATCTGGTTCATCGTCTTCATCGCTTCGATGATCAGCAGCGTCTGGCCTTCCTTGACCGTGGCGCCGACCTCAATGAAGGGACGCGCGCCCGGGGCGGGAGCCAGATAGCAGGTGCCGACCATCGGGGCGGTGATCGTATTGGCCGGGTTCAGCGCCGGCGCGGCCGGGGCGGCTGCAGCCGGAGCGGCAGCGGCGGCCGGGGCCATGGCGAGCGGAGCCGCCATCGGAACCGGGGCCTGGATATACTGGGTAGCGCCGGCGCGGGAGACGCGAATGCGCAGGTCGTCCTGCTCGACTTCGATCTCGGTCAGGTCGGTCTCGTTCAGGATGTTCGCGAGGTCGCGGATCAAAGCCTTGTCGATGCCGTTCTTCTTTTCAGACATGAAGTTCTGCCCTGTCTTTTCGTTCTCTTGACGTATGGTGGGACGCTGCCGCACCGCGAGGATTCGCTGGCGGCCAGGCGTTTCAGCCGAAATCGGTCCCGAAGCTATAGACCGGCCAGCCGCGGAGGAAAAGCCCCCGCGGCGCGCTCAACCCTTGAGAATGGCCGGAAATGCCATGTTGACGGTGGAAAGACGTCCGCTCAGCACATGGTCTTGCCGCAACTGCGGACATTGCCGATCTTTTCTTCCAGCGCCTCGGCGCCGACGGCGCCGAACACCGCCTCATTGCCGATGACGTAAGACGGCGTGCCGGTAATGCCGAGCGTGCCGGCGAGCTGATAGACGTCCTTGACGGACGCATCGTTCGGCTTGTCCGCCATCTGCTTGCGCAACGCATCTTCCTTGACGCCGAGCGAAGTCGCGACCTCGATGGCGCGCTCTTCCGTCGCCCGCACGTCACCGCCGAGCAACGCCCGGTGGAACTCGCCGTATTTCTCCGGCGCCAGTGCCTTGAAAGCATAGGAGACCTTGTGCGCAGCCATCGAATCCGGACCGAGGATCGGCAATTCCTTCAGGACGAAGCGGACGTTCTTGTCGGCATCGATGATCTCGTTCATGTCCGACAGCGCATGCTTGCAGTAACCGCAATTGTAGTCGAAGAACTCGACGATGGTGACGTCTCCCTTGGGATTGCCGAGGATCATGTCGCCGCTATCGGAGAAGATCGCTTTCTTGTTGGCCGCGACCGCCTCCGCGGAAGCCTGCGTGCGCGCAGCCTCCTGCTTGGCCTGCAGCGCGTTCTGGACGTCGAGCATGATCTCGGGATTCTGGATCAGATATTCCTTGATGAACTGACCGATCTCTTCCTTTTGCTTGTCATCGAGCGCCATGGCCGGAGCCGCGACGCCCATGGACAGGGCGAGCACTGCCGCTGCGATCGGTTTGAAGGTGAAGGCCATGGTGTTTCCTCGTCGTCTTGAATTGCCTGTGCCGAAACGGTCGTGCCGGCCCGCTTGAGTCCCGCGGAGAGTAGGGCGGCCGGCCCCGGATGCAAACCGAAAAAATCGCCGCGCCCGCGCGAGTCGCAAGAACGTGATGACCGCAACAATACGGCATTTGTCGGGCCTCGCCGCAAGCACTGGATTTGCAGTCCTTTCAGCGGTTTGCCGCGCATTGCGGATTCAGTTTCGGAAGGTCTTGAATTGATCCCGCAAAGAAAAACCGGCCGCCAGGGCCGGTTTCCGTGTTCGATAAGACTGGCAAGGCCTCAGAGGAAGCCGCGGCGCTGCCACCAGCCGGCTTTCTTCGGCTTCGGCGGCTCTTCGTCGCCATCGGCGGTCGCGCGCTTCGAAGTCACAACCGGCTCCGACGAGGAGACATTCGATGCGCGATTGGCACGCACCGCCCTGGCCTCGGCTTCGGGCGCAGCCTCATCCATAGCGGCCGGCTCGGCGGGGAGATCGGCAGCATCTGCCGCGATTTCCACCGTTTCGCTGACCTCTGCCATGGGTGCCGCTTCCTCGGCAACCGGGGCTTCGACCGGCGAAGCCTTGGCCTTGCGGCTGCGGCGGGCCTTGGCCGGCTTGGCGCTTTCCTCGGCAGGGACCGCTTCCGCGACGGCGGCAACAGGCTCGACCGGTGCCTCGGCGTCGGGCTCCGCGGATTCGACGGATACGCTCACGCTTTCCGCGGCGGTTTCGAAGCTTTCGTCCTCGTCGTCGCCATCATCGGAGGCTTCGCCGTTCTCATCGATCAGCGAGCCATCCTCGCGGTTGCGGCGACCGCCACGCTTGCCACGACGGCGGCGCTTGCGCTTGGGCTGGTCGTCGGAAGTGGCGGCTTCGGACTCGGCGCCGTTATCGCCTTCGTCCTCGTCGCCATCCTCGTCATCGTCCTGGTCGCCGGCGATCGCGTCGCTGCGGATGGCCTGGTCGTCTCCGGCCTGGCCCTTGTTGCCACGACGGCGGCGACGGCGCTTGCGCTTGCGATTGCCGTTGTCGTCATTGTTGCGCGCAGCCTTTTCGGCGCTTTCTTCGCGCTCGCTGACGATTTCGTCTTCTTCGTCCTCGTCCGCCTCGATGACGATGTCGTCGTCATCCTCGGGCTCGGGTTCGAAGTGGATCAGGGTTTCAATCCTGACCGGGTTTTCCACCGGCTCGCCGCGCTCGATGCTGAAATGCTGCGAACCGACCGCGTTGTCGGCCTCAACGACGATCGAGACGCCGAAGCGGCGTTCGTAGTCGACGATGGTGCCACGCTTGTGGTTTAGCAGGTAGAGCGCCGTCTCCGGCGTGGTGTGGACGATGATGTCATGCGTGGTGTTCTTGAGGAGATATTCCTCGATGCCGCGCAGGACATGCAGTGCCACAGACGACTGCGAGCGGATATGGCCGGTGCCGGCGCAATGCGGGCAGACCTGGGTGGTAGATTCCAGAACCGAGGCGCGGATGCGCTGGCGCGACATTTCCAGAAGGCCGAAATGCGAGATGCGGCCGACCTGGATACGGGCGCGGTCGTTCTTCAGGCAATCCTTCAGCTTCTTCTCGACGGAGCGGTTGTTGCGCTTCTCCTCCATGTCGATGAAGTCGATGACGATCAGGCCGGCAAGGTCGCGCAGGCGAAGCTGGCGGGCGATTTCTTCCGCCGCTTCCAGGTTCGTCTGCAGCGCGGTGTCTTCGATGGAGTGTTCGCGGGTCGAGCGACCGGAATTGACGTCGATGGCAACCAGCGCTTCCGTCTGGTTGATGATCAGGTAGCCGCCGGATCTCAGCGTCACCTGCGGCTGCAGCATGCGATCGAGCTGCGCCTCGATGCCGGAGCGCGAGAAGATCGGATGCAGGTCGCGGTAAGGCTGGACCACCTTGGCATGGCTCGGCATCAGCATCTTCATGAAGTCTTTCGCTTCACGATAGCCTTCTTCGCCGGCAACGATGATCTCGTTGATGTCCTTGTTGTAGAGGTCGCGGATCGAGCGCTTGATCAGCGAGCCTTCCTCGTAGACGAGGCAGGGCGCGATCGAGTTCAGCGTCAGCGTCCGGACGTTTTCCCACAGGCGCATCAGATATTCGAAGTCGCGCTTGACCTCGACCTTGGTGCGGTTGGCGCCGGCGGTGCGCAGGATGACGCCCATGCCCTGCGGCACTTCCAGCATGCGGGCGATTTCCTTCAGCCGCTTGCGGTCGGTAGGGTTGGTGATCTTGCGGGAAATGCCGCCGCCGCGCGCCGTATTCGGCATCAGCACCGAGTAACGGCCGGCCAGCGACAGATAGGTGGTCAGCGCCGCGCCCTTGTTGCCGCGTTCTTCCTTGGCAACCTGCACCAGCAGGATCTGGCGGCGCTTGATGACTTCCTGGATGCGATACTGCTTGCGCGGCTTGCGCACGACGCGATCCGGAACCTCTTCCATGGCGTCTTCGGCGCCGACGGATTCGATGACTTCCTTTTCGCCGTCATCGTCATCATCGTCGTCGTCATCGTGGCGACGCGCCAGCGTCTCCTCGGAAATGCTGTCGGTGTCGACCATAGCGGCCATTTCGCCGGGCTTGCCGTCGTCGTCCTGCTCATCGGCAGGCGTCTCGGCGCTTTCGACGGCGACCGTCTCGGCGGCGGCCTCGACATCGGCCTTGCGCTTGCGGCTGCGGCGCGGCTTGGCTTTCGGCTTGGTCTCTTCTTCGGCGGCAGCGGCCTCGACGGGCGCGGCTTCCGTCACCGGCGCGGCTTCGACGGCCGGCGCTTCCTCGGCGGCGACCTCGACCGTTTCCTCGATGGAAGCGGCCTCGACATCGGTGCCGGTCTCGACCGGTTCGATGTCGTCGTCCTTGCGATGCTCCTCGGCTTCGGCCTTCAGAAGCGCTTGCCGGTCGGCAAGGGGGATCTGGTAATAATCGGGATGGATTTCGGCAAAGGCCAGGAAGCCGTGGCGATTGCCGCCGTAATCCACGAACGCCGCCTGCAGCGACGGCTCGACGCGGGTCACCTTTGCCAGGTAGATGTTGCCGCGGATTTGTTTCTTATGCTGAGATTCGAAATCGAATTCTTCTATGCGGTTGCCGCGAACGACAACGACGCGCGTCTCCTCTTCATGAGACGCATCGATAAGCATTTTGTCTGCCATTGACTTTCTGCTCCTCGGCGCGAATGCGAGCGAGCAGGCAAACCGGTTCGTGAAGCGGAAAATGCGTGCAAAGCGGACAAAGCGCCGGAAATTTTAATTCCCGCCCGGGAGCGTCGAGCGGCCGGCAGCAGGACAGCACCGGGACAAGATACATCCCTGGACCTGTTCACTTCTGACGAAAACTGCTGCAACGACATCAACGACCAAACGAGAATGACGATACCTTGAACCCTATGAGGATCCGATGAATTTGCTCCTGCGAGCGTGACGGCATGCCGTCGATGTTTTTCTCCGGCCACCGCCGGCTGATCCAGTTTCAGGCAGCACTGCTTTGACGACGGATGAAGCCTGCGCCAGTTAGCGCCAGATCCGAAAATACGGCTGGCTGCCTTGCGGCGATCTATCCCGTCAGCACCTTATGCCTTCATCTATGCTTGTATGTCCTCCGTGTCGCAATAGCAAGGGAAAAGCCAAGTGCGTCATAATATTGATCGATTTCTGTCGATGAGCGGGGTTGCGGTCGCCGGCCTCACGTCTTCCGCCTTCAACCCGCCGGAATTTTCCGGCATATGAGACAGGGCCTCGGCGAATCGCCAGACAGCAACGGGCTCCGGGAGAGGGTGCATCCGGCTTTGACATTCCTTGCGATCCGCAATGCAGGCTTGAGGGCGATGCGCGCCGTCGCGCTTTTCGCCTGCTTTCTCGCGGCGATGCCCGCGCTGGCTGCCGATGATGCGGTGCTTGCCTTTGGCGCGCGGATCGCCGGCGACGACGCCCGCTCGCGCATTGTCATCGATCTGGAGAAGAAGATCGACGTTGCCGTGCATTACGTCACAAATCCGCCGCGCGTGATCGTCGACCTGCCAAGGGTCGCCTTCGGTTTTCCCGCCGACCAGCTTGCGCCGCGCGGCCTGTTTTCCGACATCCGCTACGGCACGATGGATGCCGACAGCGCCCGGCTGGTGCTCACGGCCCGCAAGCCCGTGGAACTGACCACCGCCAAGGTGCAGGTCGAGGGCAAGGATATCCGCCTCGTGCTCGACGCCGTCTCGGTGCCTGAAAAGCGTTTCCAGGCGCTTGCGGCGGCCGAGACCTGGCGGCAAGGCGACATTGCCCCGAAGCCGGCCAGCGCGATGCTGGCGCAGAAGCCGGCAACGGACGGCGCCTTCGTCATCGCGGTCGATGCCGGTCATGGCGGCATCGATGCCGGGGCCATCGGCGCCGACAGCAAGACCGAGGAAAAGAACGTCACGCTCGCCTTCGCCCGTGGCCTCGTCGAACGGCTCAACCGCGAACCCGGCATCAAGGCCGTGCTGACCCGTGAGGACGACCGTTTCCTGTCTTTGTCGGAACGGGTGCAGATCGCCCGCGAGAAGCGCGCCAATCTCTTCGTCTCGTTGCATGCCGATACGCTGCAGCAGAATTCGATCCGCGGCGCCACCGTCTACACGATTTCCGACAACGCTTCGGATGGACTGGCCGCCGCCCTTGCCAAGCGTGAAAACCTCTCTGACGAGATCGCCGGCATCAAGCTTGGGGACGAGCCGGCCGAGGTCGCCGATATCCTGCTCGACCTGACCCGTCGCGAGACGCAGGCCTTTTCGATTGCCATGGCCCGCTCGGTGGTCGGCGCTTTCGAGGGGCAGATCGGGTTGATCAACAACCCGCATCGCTACGCCGGTTTCCGGGTGCTGCAGGCGCCGGACGTGCCCTCCATCCTGCTGGAACTCGGCTTCCTGTCCAATCCCGAGGACGAAAAACTGCTGCTCGACGAAGCATGGCGGGCGAAGGTTGCCGACCTCCTGGCGGTCGCCGTGCGTCGATACCGCGAAAAGGCGGCGGCGGATGGCGGCTGAGCGCCGTTGCGATCCGGTGACAGATGCAGGGAAAACGTCGGCGAGGCCCTATTTTGCTCACATTCGGACCATTATTGACCGGCACAGTTCGTCGATAGGGACGAGTCGTGATGCGTCCGGTGGCGACGGTCTCTTGCAAACCGGCAGGCGTCGTGCAAAACGCGGGCATCTATGCGATTGTATCGCTGGCGCGACGCTCGGCGCGGCGAAACGAATTTCAAATACAGCTTTTCTTCCTGTGAAGGACCGGTAGCTCAGACGATGATCAGACTGATTGGATACTTGTTCGGCTTGGCCTGCGTCTTGTTTTTCGGCGTCGCCGCCGCTGTCGCCGTCTATCTGAACGGGGTTTCGAAAGATCTTCCCGATTACGCGGTCCTGGCGAGCTATGCGCCGCCGGTCACCACCCGCATCCATGCCGGCAACGGCGCGCTGATGGCCGAATATGCCCGCGAGCGCCGCCTGTTCCTGCCGATCCAGGCCATTCCGGACCGGGTGAAGGCCGCTTTCCTCTCTGCGGAAGACAAGAATTTCTACAATCATCCGGGCGTCGATCTCACCGGTCTCGCCCGCGCCATGGTCAACAACATCCAGAACATCGGTTCCGGCCGTCGCCCCGAGGGCGCCTCGACCATCACCCAGCAGGTGGCCAAGAACTTCCTGCTCTCGTCCGACCAGACCATCGACCGCAAGGTCAAGGAAGCGATTCTCTCCTTCCGAATCGAACAGGCCTATTCCAAGGACAAGATCCTGGAACTGTATCTCAACGAGATCTTCTTCGGCATGAATGCCTATGGCATCGCCGGCGCGGCGCTCACCTATTTCGACAAGTCCGTCACCGAGCTGACCGTCGCTGAAGCCGCCTATCTCGCCTCGCTGCCCAAGGGGCCTGCCAACTACCATCCCTTCCGCCGCCCGGAAGCGGCGCTGGAACGCCGCAACTGGGTCATCGACCGCATGGTTGAGAACGGTTACGTCAGCAAGCCGGATGGCGAGGAAGCCAAGGCGCAGCCGTTGGGCGTCACGCCGCGCCGCAACGGCTCCTATCTGTTCGCCTCCGAATTCTTCTCCGAGGAAGTGCGCCGCCAGATTATCGAGCGCTATGGCGACAAGGCGCTGTATGAGGGCGGTCTTTCGGTGCGAACCTCGCTCGATCCGACGCTGCAGGCCTATGCGCGCCGCGCGTTGCAGGACGGCCTGATCAATTACGACGAGCGCCGCGGTTTCCACGGCCCGGTTTCCACCATCGATGTCAGCCATGAATGGGGCGCCCAGCTTGCCAAGATTCCCGCGCTCGCCGACGTGCCGGAATGGAAGCTGGCCGTCGTCCTCGGCGCCGATAAGAGCGGTGTCGACATCGGCATCCGGCCGCAGATCGAGGCCAGCGGCAAGGTCGGCGGCGATCGCCAGACCGGCCGCATCGAGGCGGAAAACATGCGCTGGGCCTACCGCTCCGCCAAGGGCGACCGCAAGACAGCGAAATCGCCCGATGGCGCGCTGTCGCCGGGCGATGTCGTCTATGTCGAACAGATCGGCGGCGCCAATTCCGGCAATTACCGCCTGCGCCAGCCGCCCAAGGTGCAGGGCGCTCTGGTCGCCATGGATCCGCATACCGGCCGCGTCCTGGCCCTGGTCGGCGGCTTCTCCTATGCGCAATCGGAATTCAACCGCGCCACGCAGGCAAAGCGCCAGCCGGGTTCCTCCTTCAAGCCTTTTGTCTATGCCGCCGCGCTCGACAACGGCTATACCCCGGCCTCGGTGATCATGGACGCACCGATCGAGATCGTCTCCGGCGGTCAGGTCTGGCGCCCGGAAAACTATGGCGGCGGTTCCGCCGGCCCCTCGACGCTGCGCCTCGGCATCGAAAAGTCGCGTAACCTCATGACGGTGCGGCTGGCGAACGACATGGGCATGAACCTCGTCGCCGAATATGCCGAGCGTTTCGGCATCTACGACAAGATGCTGCCGCTCCTGTCGATGTCGCTGGGCTCGGGCGAAACCACTGTCCTGCGCATGGTCTCGGCCTATTCCGTGCTCGCCAACGGCGGCAAGCAGATCAAGCCGTCACTGATCGACCGTATTCAGGACCGCTACGGCAAGACCATCTTCCGCCATGAGGAACGCGGCTGCGACAATTGCAATGCCGGCGGCTGGCAAAACCAGGACGAGCCCACCATCGTCGACAATCGCGAGCAGGTGCTCGACCCGATGACCGCCTACCAGATCACCTCGATGATGCAGGGTGTCGTCCAGCGCGGTACGGCGGCCGGCAAGATCAAGCTCGACGGCCGCGATGTCGCCGGCAAGACCGGCACGACCAACGACGAGAAGGACGCCTGGTTCGTCGGCTATACGCCCGATCTGGTCGCCGGCCTTTATATCGGCTTCGATACGCCGGCGCCGCTCGGCCGCGGCGGCACCGGCGGGTCGCTTTCGGCGCCGATCTTCAACGAATTCATGCAGCAGGCGATGAAGGAAAGCCCGCCGACGAAATTCATCGTTCCCGAGGGCATGAGCCTGATCCCGGTCAACCGCAAGACCGGCATGCGGGCGATGGAAGGCGAGCCGGACACCATCGTCGAGGCTTTCAAGCCCGGCACCGGCCCCGCCGACAGCTTCAACGTCATCGGCATGGAAGGCACCGTCGATCCCGACGAGATCATGCGCACCTCGCCGCAGGCCAACCAGGCGGTCACCTCCGGCGCCGGCGGGCTTTTCTGACCCCCGATCCTTTTCGGCTGCGCGCTCCGGCTTTACATCCGGGGCGCGTGACCTTATGGACAGGCCACGATTTTTTGACAGAGCAAAGACAGGAACGATGCGCGCTGAAATCGAGAACGTAGTCGACGAAATCAAGCAGGCCATAAGCCTGCTGAGGAGGCATCTTTGACTGGGACCAGGCGATAAGACGACTGGACTGGTTGAACAACAAGGCCGAGGATCCGAACCTCTGGAACGATTCGACGGAAGCCCAGAAGCTGATGCGCGAGCGCCAGCAGCTGGACGACAGCATCAACGGCGTTAAGCGCCTGACGCAACAGCTCGACGACAATATCGAGCTGATCGCGATGGGTGAGGAAGAGGGCGATCAGGATATCGTCACCGATGCCGAAAATGCGCTGAAGGAATTGAAGGCCGAATCCGGCAGGCTTCAGGTGGAAGCCATGCTTTCCGGTGAAGCCGACGGCAACGACACCTACCTCGAAGTCCATTCCGGCGCCGGCGGCACCGAGAGCCAGGATTGGGCGAGCATGCTGCTGCGCATGTACACGCGCTGGGCGGAGAAGCAGAAGTTCAAGGTCGAACTGCTGGAAGTACATGACGGCGAAGAAGCCGGCATCAAGTCCGCGACCCTGCTGGTCAAGGGTCACAACGCCTATGGCTGGCTGAAGACCGAATCGGGCGTGCATCGCCTGGTCCGCATCTCGCCTTATGACAGCAATGCGCGCCGCCATACCTCGTTCTCGTCGGTCTGGGTCTATCCGGTCGTCGACGAATCGATCCAGATCGAGGTCAACGAAAGCGATTGCCGCATCGACACCTACCGCTCGTCGGGCGCGGGTGGCCAGCACGTCAACACCACCGACTCGGCTGTGCGCATCACGCATATCCCGACCGGTATCGTCGTCGCCTGCCAGCAGGAACGATCACAGCACAAGAACCGCGCCAAGGCGTGGGACATGCTGCGCGCCCGTCTCTATGAGGCCGAACTGAAGAAGCGTGAAGAAGCGGCCAATGCCGAGGCGGCCTCCAAGACCGACATCGGCTGGGGCCACCAGATCCGCTCCTACGTTCTGCAGCCCTATCAACTGGTGAAGGATCTGCGCACCGGCGTCGAAAGCACCGCCCCCGGCGACGTGCTCGACGGCGACGTCAGCCCCTTCATGGAGGCTGCGCTGGCCCATCGCATCAGCGGCAAGGCCGACGCGGCCGTCGCCGACATCGATTGACCGGCATCGATTGACCGGCAAGGCGGCGCCTTCGGGCGCCGCCGTCCTATCGTCTCTGAAAACCGCGCGAGACGTATTGAATGGCGTCGGCGAAATCGCGCGGCGCCTCCTGAGGCAGATTGTGCCCCGTCTCGGGAATGACGCGGCGCTGATAAAAATTCCGGAAATGCTTCGCATCGCCATCCGATCGTGTGGGCGGATCGACGCCATCATCCGCGCCTTGCAGGACGATGGTGGGAATATGGATATCCGGTTGCCTGGCCAATCGCGCCTCGATCGCTGCATAGGCCGCATCGCCCGGAATGCCGCCAAATCGATGCCGATAGGAATGGACGACGATATCGGCGAAGTCTGGATTGTCGAATGAGGTCGCCGAGCGTTCGAAGACATCAGCGGTAAAGCGCCAGGACGGCGACCAGAGCTGCCAGATGTAGCGGCAGAGGTCGCGACGGTTCGTCTCAAGCGCCGTGCGACCGCGTGCGGAATGAAAGTAATACTGATACCAGTAACGTGCCTCTTCTTCCGGCGCGACCGGCATTGCCGCCGCCGCAATGTCCTGGATGTTGTAGCCGGTTCCGCAACTGACAAGCCCGTGGACACGATCCGGATGCAGTGCCGCGACGATGCAGGCCGCACGCCCGCCCCAATCATAGCCGCCGAGCACGGCTTTTTCGATGGACAGCGCATCGAGCAAGGCCAGCAGATCGGCGCCGAGCGCTGCCTGTTCCCCCGAACGTAACGTTTCCATGCTCAAGAAGCGGGTCGGACCATAGCCGCGAAGATAGGGAACGATGCAGCGATGCCCGGTTTCGGCGAGCAAACGGCTGGCGTCGTCATAGGCATGGACGTCATAGGGAAAACCATGCAGCAATACCGTCGGCACGCCGTGCGGCGGGCCGAATTCGAGATAGGCGATATGCAGAACGCCTGTGTCCACGGTTTTCATCGACCGTTTCCCTCGTCAGATACCCTTCCCCGCAGGTGGGTGTTCAGCGGCCCGGCCGTCCGGTCTTGCCCTTGGTGCGGCCTTTGCGTTTGGCTTCGCCAGGCTCCTCGTAGGAGCCGGCGCCGACGCGGCCGCGAACGAGGGGACGGTGATCGGTTTGGTCGTCACTGCGTTCCGGCTGCCCCTCGAGCAAGGGCGAAAACCGCTTCTTGCTGGAGAGCGTTTCCTCCGGACGTTCCGGCAATTTGCCGGTAACAGGCTTTTCGGTGCGGCCGACCGTCATCTCGTCCAGCGTGTTGCGGCGGAACAGGCTCTTGCCGGCGGGCTCGGCCACGTCGCGGCCCATGTCGTCGAGGTCGGGCTTGCGGAACAGGGGCGTCGCGGTGTCCGTTCCCGGCCCCATGTCGTCGAGCGAAGGCTTCTGGAAATAGGAGGGCGCGGCCGGTTCCGGGGTCGAACCGCGCCTGGATTTGCCTTCCAGTGCGCGCGATTCCTCGCGGGCGATGGGATCGTCCATCGCCGCGAGCTCGACAGCCTTGAGGCGCTTGATTTCGTCGCGCAACCGGGCGGCAGCCTCGAAGTCGAGGTTCGCGGCGGCGTCGCGCATCTGCTTTTCCAGCGCGTTGAGGTGCGATTGCAGATTGTTGCCGACGAGATGCCCGCCATCGGCAAAACCCTTGCCGGCGGCGCCGGAAATGTCGGCGCGCACATGATCGCGCTCGTAGACCGAGTCGAGGATGTCGGATATCCGCGCCTTCACCGATTCCGGCGTGATGCCGTGCTCGGTATTGTAGGCCACCTGCTTTTCGCGGCGGCGGCTGGTTTCCTCCATCGCCCGCTTCATCGAACCGGTGATCTGGTCGGCATAGAGGATGACCTTGCCATCGACATTGCGCGCCGCACGCCCGATGGTCTGGATAAGCGACGTTTCCGAGCGCAGGAAACCTTCCTTGTCGGCGTCGAGGATGGCGACGAAGCCGCATTCGGGAATGTCGAGGCCCTCGCGCAGCAGGTTGATGCCGACCAGTACGTCGAAGGCGCCGAGGCGCAGGTCGCGGATGATCTCGATGCGCTCCAGCGTGTCGATGTCGCTGTGCATGTAGCGGACGCGCACGCCCTGCTCGTGCAGGTATTCGGTGAGGTCTTCCGCCATGCGCTTGGTGAGCACGGTGACCAGCGTGCGATAGCCCTTGAGGCTGGTCTCGCGGATTTCACCGAGAACGTCGTCTACCTGGGTACGGGCCGAACGCACCTCGACCGGCGGATCGATCAGCCCGGTCGGGCGAATGACCTGCTCGGCAAAGACGCCGCCGGATTGCTCCATTTCCCAGGAGCCGGGCGTGGCGGATACGGCGACCGTCTGCGGCCGCATCGCGTCCCATTCCTCGAAACGCAGCGGACGGTTGTCCATGCAGGAGGGCAGGCGGAAGCCGTATTCGGCCAGCGTCGCCTTGCGCCTGAAGTCGCCGCGATACATGCCGCCGATCTGCGGCACCGTCACATGGCTTTCGTCGATGAAGATGATGGCGTTGTCGGGAATATATTCGAACAGCGTCGGCGGCGGCTCGCCGGGATTGCGGCCGGTGAGGTAGCGCGAATAGTTCTCGATGCCGTTGCAAACGCCCGTGGCTTCGAGCATTTCCAGGTCGTAACGGGTGCGCTGTTCGAGGCGCTGCGCCTCCAGCAGGCGGCCGGCCTTTTCCAGTTCGACCAGCCGGTGCTTCAGCTCTTCCTTGATCGCCCTGATCGCGCCGTTCAGCGTCGGGCGCGGCGTGACATAGTGCGAATTGGCGTAGATCTTCACCGATTTGAGATCGCCGGTCTTCTGGCCGGTGAGCGGATCGAATTCGGTGATCGAGTCGATCTCGTCGCCGAACATCGAGATGCGCCAGGCTGCATCCTCAAGGTGGGCCGGGAAAAGTTCGATCGTATCGCCGCGCACGCGAAAAGAACCGCGGGTAAAATCCATGTCGCGGCGCTTGTATTGCTGGGCGACGAGATCGGCGAGGAGCTGGCGCTGGTCGAGCCGGTCGCCGACCGACATCTGGAAGGTCATCGCCGTATAGGTCTCGACCGAGCCGATACCGTAGATGCAGGAGACCGAGGCGACGATGATGCAATCGTCACGCTCCAGCAGCGAGCGCGTCGCCGAGTGGCGCATCCGGTCGATCTGCTCGTTGATCGAGCTTTCCTTCTCGATATAGGTGTCGGAGCGCGGCACATAGGCTTCCGGCTGGTAATAATCGTAGTAGGAGACGAAATATTCCACCGCATTGTCGGGAAAGAAATTCTTGAATTCCGAATAGAGCTGCGCCGCCAGCGTCTTGTTGGGCGCGAGGATGACGGCCGGGCGCTGGGTCGCCTCGATCACCTTGGCCATGGTGAAGGTCTTGCCGGAGCCGGTGACGCCGAGCAGCACCTGGCTGCGCTCGCCGCTTTCCAGGCCTTCGACGAGGTCGCCGATCGCGGTCGGCTGGTCGCCGGCCGGCTTGTATTCCGAGTCCATGCGAATTTCGATGCCGCCTTCGGACTTGTCCGGCCGGGCGGGGCGGTGAGGCGTCCAGATCTTGCCGTTCTTGTGCAGCGGGTTGCCGCTTTCGATCAGCTTGGCCAGCGCATCGACGGTGGCGGTGACAGACCCTTGCGCGAGGTTTCCGGCATCTTCCAGCGAGACGTCGAGGCCGGCGACCGGATTGAGGCCGGCGGCGGCGCGCGTCTTCGGATCGCTGCTGGCGCCGATGGACACGCCGCGCGATGTCTTCTGGGCGGTGATGTCGCTGCCGCCCCGGGGTTTCTTCGCCGCGGTGTCCTGCTTGTCGCGCGCGGCGATTTCCACCTTCTTGCGGTGCTTGCCGGCCTTGGAGGCGATATCGCGCTGGCTTTCGAAGCTGGTGGATTCCGCGTCGGCCTCGAGCTGACGCACCCAGTCGGCGACGGACCCACTGATCGGCGCGCCTTCAAAGTCCGCTTGGGGTGCTTCCTCGAAGCCGGTCGGCTTGGACGGTTTTTTCGGAGATCTGGCCATGGGCGGAATATGGAGAGAGTCCGCGCGGAAGAAAAGGGGGGATGAGTACAAAAAGGAAACACGCGCGTCGAGCCGCGATTTATGTGCTCATCGCATTTTTGGTCCGATGTCCACTTTCCCGGAAAAGTCTCAGCCTTCTGCCGGCACCGGCGTGGGATGGCCGTCGCCATCGAGCGCCACCATGATGAAGGTGGCGGCCGTCACTTTTTCCATGACCGGCGTCAGGTAGCGCTGCGCCCAGCTTTCGACCCGCAGCGTGATCGAGGTGCGACCGACCGCGACGATATCGGTATACACGCAAAGCGTGTCGCCGATCTTCACCGGAAGCCGGAAAGCCATTTCCTTGACGGCGGCGGTGACGACGCGTCCCCTGGCGCGCTCGGCGGCGCGAATGCCGCAGGCCAGGTCCATCTGCGCCATCACCCAGCCGCCGAAAATATCGCCGGCGGCATTGGCGTCGCCAGGCATGGCCAGGGTGCGCAGGGTCAGTTCTCCGGTCGGCTTGTCATTCTCGGTCATGCGATTCGTCTCGATTACGGGTCTGGCGGGATCGCCAGAATGGGGCGGGGCCGAGGGGCTGGCAAGAGGCGAGGGCAGGTTTGCCAAAGGTTAAGGTTACTCTGGCCGTCAGGCGTCAACCCGGCATTTACCATATCCGCTTAAACTGTCCTCTTTCGGTGCGCGTGCGGCCACATGCGGCGCGAAACCATGGATTCGACACGGATCGGCCATGGATGCGTCGCGACCCCGGTGCAGGCTTGCCTCAGGTTTCGTCGGGATCTCCCGGCGGCGTTGCGGAAGAGACGGTTGTATGGCGTATGTTTCCTTTCTGCGGCGTGTCGCGGCGCCGTTGCTGATGTCGACGGCCCTGGTTGCGTGTACGCCCTCCGCCCGGTTCGACGACAGCACCTTCGTCGGCTCGGTCGAGCCGGTCCAGAACGTGGCCCAGCCGCTACCGCCCTCGGGCGTCGAGCAGCAGGCGAATTATACCGCCAACCCTCGGCCGGTTTCCTCGGTCGATACCTTCGAAGCCGGCGATCCTGCCAGTGCTCCGTCGGTGGAAAGCGCGCCGCTGCAGGCGAACGCCGCCGCCACGCCGCGCCGCCTGCCGAAGATCGACAGTGACGAGGCGCTGGCCGCCAATGACGGCATAGATACCTCCATGGGCGTGCAGCCTTTGCGCGCCCCGGAAGGTGGCGTCAACATGGATTCGCAACTCGGCGTCGCGCCAAAGCGGCAACAGCAGCCCGTGGTCGGGCTTGCCGAGGAGCAGGCCAATCAGATCGCCGAGGGCGAGACCGACCAGCCCGTGGTCGATGGGATCGGCACCGATGCGCCGACGGTGGTGTCGCAGCCGGCCGGCCGCAGCCGCCTGCCGCAATCGGACATGGGCGAGGAACTCGACACCCAATCGCAATGGAAGCCGCAGGCGTCGAACCGCCAGGGCCGCCGCACCGCGCCCGTCGCAGACGAGGGCGGCGAGCAGGTGGCCTTCCTGGCGCGTCCCGACAATCCCGCCATCGAGCGCCAGACGCCCGGCGTCATGCCGGCCTCCGAGCGCGCCTGCCGCGCCGAATTGAAGCGCATGGGCGTCGTCTTCCAGGATATCTCGCCGATCTCGCAAGGCCCGACCTGCGGCATTCCTTATCCGATCCAGGTCAGCGGTCTTTCCGGCGGCAGCATCGGCGTTCGCCCGGCCACCAAGCTGAACTGCCAGGTGACGCTCGCCTTCGCCAAGTGGGTGAAGAACGAGTTGCAGCCCTCGGCGCGGATGCGCTATTGGTCCGGCATCAAGACCATCGTCCCGCTCGGCGGCTATTCCTGCCGGCGGATGAATTCCAGCGCGCGCAATCCCTGGTCGGAGCACGCGCATGGCAACGCCATCGACGTCGGCAAGTTCGTGCTCAACAACGGCAAGAAGATCGACGTGCGCAAGCCGGGTTTCTTCGCTTTCCGCGAAAAGGCATTGCTGAAGGCGGTGCGCAGCGATAGCTGCAAATATTTCAACACCGTGCTCGGCCCGGGCAGCGACCCGCACCACAAGGATCATTTTCACTTCGACTTGCGCGAGCGCCGCTCGGGCTATCGTCACTGCGACTGACTATTTTCTGGCCATGGGGGTGTGCCGTCGCCTCGGGACGTCTATATAGCGTGAAGCTCAAAAGTGTCTCCCGCAAGAGCGTTCCATGGCTCCCATCGTTTCCATTCGCAATCTCACCAAAGCCTATTCAAACGGTTTTCAGGCCCTGAAGGGCGTCAATCTCGATATCGAGCAGGGCGAAATCCTGGCCCTGCTCGGGCCGAACGGCGCCGGCAAGACGACGATGATCTCGATCGTCTGCGGCATCGTCAATCCGAGCGGCGGCGAGGTGAAGGTCGCCGGCCATGATGTGGTGCGCGATTTTCGCCAGACGCGGCGGCTGATCGGTCTCGTGCCGCAGGAACTGACCACCGACCAGTTCGAGACGGTATGGAACACGGTGGTGTTCTCGCGCGGCCTGCATGGCTGCAAGCCCGATCCTGCCTATATCGAGCGCATCCTCAAGGATCTCTCGCTCTGGGACAAACGCGACAACATGCTGCGTGAGCTTTCCGGCGGCATGAAGCGGCGTGTTCTGATCGCCAAGGCATTGTCGCACGAACCGACCGTGCTGTTCCTCGACGAACCGACCGCCGGCGTCGATGTGACGCTGCGCAAGGACATGTGGAAGGTGGTCGAACGTCTGCGCGAAAATGGCGTCACAATCATTCTCACCACCCATTACATCGAGGAGGCCGAGGAGATCGCCGACCGCGTCGGCGTCATCAATGGCGGCAACCTGCTGCTGGTCGAGGACAAGGCGACGCTGATGCAGAAACTCGGGCGCAAGCAACTGATCCTCGATCTCGCCGAGCCGCTGCCGACAATGCCGGGGTCGCTGGAGGGGCGCGGCCTGTCGCTCGCCAATGACGGCAACCGGCTGGTCTACGATTTCAATGCCGCGCATGAGGGCGAGCAGGCGACCATCGCCTCGCTGCTGGCGGCAATTGCCGCCGCCGATGTCCACGTCAAGGATCTGTCGACGCAGCAAAGCTCGCTGGAGGACATCTTCGTCCAACTCGTGGGGGAAAGAGCATGAATTTCGAGGCGGTCAAATCCATCTATTATTTCGAGATGGCGCGTATGCGGCGCACGCTGCTGCAAAGCGTCGTCTCGCCGGTCATCTCCACCTCGCTGTATTTCATCGTCTTCGGCGCGGCCATCGGCTCGCGCATCCAGCAGGTGGAGGGCGTGTCCTACGGCGCCTTCATCACGCCGGGGCTGATCATGCTGACGCTGCTCAGCCAGTGCATCGGCAACGGCTCCTTCGGCATCTATTTCCCCAAATTCACCGGCACGATCTACGAGATCCTCTCGGCGCCGATCTCGACGGCGGAGATCCTGCTGGGTTATGTCGGCGCGGCGGCGACCAAGGGCATGATCATCGGGGCGATCATCCTGTTGACCGCCAATTTCTTCGTCGACATCCACATCCAGCATCCCTTTATGATGGTCCTGTTCTTCCTGCTGACGGCCGTCAGCTTTTCGATGTTCGGATTCATGATCGGCATCTGGGCGAAGAATTTCGAGCAGCTCAACCTGATCCCGATGCTGGTGGTGCCGCCGCTGACCTTCCTCGGCGGCAGCTTTTATTCCATCAACATGCTCTCGCCCTTCTGGCAGGCGGTCAGCCACTTCAATCCGGTGCTGTATCTGGTCAGCGGTTTCCGCTGGAGTTTCTACGGCATCGCCGACGTCAATCCGGTCATCAGCCTGATGATGATCTCTCTCTTCCTGGCCGCCTGCCTGATCACGCTGACCTGGATTTTCAGGACGGGTTACCGTCTGAAGAACTAATCAGTTCCGCAGCCGCAGTTCATCCGTCTGCATCTGCAGACTGCTGAGCGTGCCCAAAAAGCTCATGCCGAGCAGGCTCTGGTCGAGCTTGCCTTCCTCGGCGACCATGGCCGGCACGTTGCGGCGGGTGATGGGGCCGATGGACAGCTCGGTCAACGTCACCGGTGCTGCGGTAGTGATGCCGTTGGCGGTGGTCACAGTCATCGAATAGGTGAGGTTTTCCGGGATGATGCCGACGCGCACGGCGTCTTCCTGGGTCAGCGCCACCATGCTGGCGCCGGTATCCACGAGCATGCCGACCGTCTGGCCGTTGACCTCGGCATTGGCCTCGAAATGGCCGCTCATCGCCTTGTAGATCACCACATCCTGATCGCCGTCGCGATCGGTGACGACGACGGCATGGCCGGGCATCAACCCACCGAGCAGCCGGTTGCCGATGGTCATCGCGTCGAAGCGGTAGAGATAGGCGGTGGCGAGCGCCAGGATGATCACCAGCCAGATCAACATCTGCCGCAGACTGTCGCCGAGATTGCGGCGGCTGGCGAGAATGCCGGCGCCCAGCATGGCGGCGAAGGGCAGCAGGGTGACGAAGCGGCCGAATTCGTCCTGCTTCAACCCCATGATGCGGCTGCTGCTGTCGCTGAACAGAAGAACGGCAAGGCCGGCAAAGAGAATGACGAAAACGACGGTCAGCCTGTTCATCATGTCAGGTTGCGCTCCCGCGCCATAAGGGTGCGGCGCGTTTCGCGGCGCGGCTTGCGTTCGACCGTTTCCAGCCGCGCGGGCAGGGCTTCCATGATGGCGCGACGCTCTGCATCGGAATAGCTGGTCCACAGCCCGATCTCGTCACGCGTGCGACCGCAGCCGAAGCAATAGCCGGTGTTCATGTCGATGGAGCAGACGAGAATACAGGGCGATTCCATACGGTGACCGGTCACGTTGCGGCGAGGGTTCGGGCTCTATATCGGCTTTTCACGCCATCAAGGCAAGGGCGACGAGCACCGCCATTTCGGCGAGTTGCTGCGTGGAGCCGATGGTATCGCCGGTGTGGCCGCCGATCTTGCGGCGCACGAAACGGGAAAACCCGGCCGTGACGACCCCCGCCAGAAGCACGGCGACGACGACCGGCAGCAGCGGCAGGTCGAGGACGACGAAAACGAGCGCCGCAAGCAGCGCCGTGCCGATGCAGACCAGCACGGAACCGTGTTCCGGCAGGCCGGCCGAATCGGCCACGCCGCCGGGCCGGGCCGAGGGAAGGGCCTGCCAGTGCCAGGCCATGGCGGCGCGGCTGACCGCCTGCGCCAGCAGGAAGGCGAGCGCGACAAAAAGCGGGGTTGCCACATCCATCAGCGCCGAGAACGCGGAGGCGCGCAGGCCAAAGCCGAGCACCAGCGCGATCACCCCGTAGGCGCCGATGCGGCTGTCCTTCATGATGGCAAGCGCACGATCGCGATCCCGCCCGCCGCCGAGCCCATCGGCGCAATCGGCAAAGCCGTCCTCATGCAGCGCGCCGGTCACCAGCGTCTGGAGACTGAGCACCAGGAGAGCGGAAAGCAGCGGCGGCGCATCACCGGCGATCAGCAGCGCGGCGAGCAGGGCGGCCGGAAGGCTGAGCAGCAGGCCGGACAGGGCAAAGGCCCCGGTCAGGCCGCCCATGCGCCCGTCATGCCCCTCGAAGAAACGTGCCGGAACCGGCAACCGGCTCAGGAACGCCGTTGCACGGAGGATATCGCCGCAAAATTCCCGCAACACGGTCAGCCTTTCTGGCGTGAAAGATCTCAATGCGATGGTTTGGCGCCTTTCCCTTCTCCTCCGGGAAGAAAGGGCCGAAGGGCCGGAGAAGGGGGAAGGCGATGCCGAGCGATCTCATCCATATGTGCCGGCGGCATCCCCCTCATTCCGCTGCGGCGATCTTCTCCCCCGGGGGAGAAGGGAGATAGGGAAACGCTCACCCAAGGTTCGACGTCGAACCCCTACTCTTCCCCAGCCTTCTGGTTTTCCAGAATCATATAATCCAGCGGAAGCTGCGTCGTATATTTGATCTGCTCCATCGCAAAAGCGGAGGAGACGT
The DNA here is from genome assembly GCA_017305935.1 of Hyphomicrobiales bacterium. Lineage (GTDB taxonomy): Bacteria > Pseudomonadota > Alphaproteobacteria > Rhizobiales > Rhizobiaceae > Metarhizobium. The sequence goes on from JAFKJU010000005.1 coordinate 271,373, forward strand.
CGCGGATTTCGATCTTGGCGATCATCCGCTTGTAGAAGGCGTCATAGGCGGCGATATCCGGCACGACGACGCGCAACAGGTAGTCGACATCGCCGCTCATGCGGTAGAACTCGACCACTTCCGGGAATTCGGCCACGACTTCCGAAAAGCGCTTCAACCATTCCACCGAATGCGAGGCGGTGCGGACAGAGACGAAGACCGTAACCTTCGTGTTGACCTTTACCGGGTCCAGAAGCGCGACGCGGCGGCGGATGACGCCGTCTTCCTCCATCTTCTGGATGCGGCGCCAGCAGGGCGTGGTGGACAGGCCGACCTTCTTGGCCAGATCCGCCACTGCCAAAGTCGAGTCTTCCTGCAGAAGGCGCAGAATTTTACGGTCCAGACGATCCATATCGACAATCCCTCGAATTAATTTTTCTCATATACCGCAATTTTGAATGATTGAAAGAAAATTGTTTCACGCTGTCAATCTCCTCACCGTGTTCCTGAGGAAAGGCAGCAGCTCCTCCTCGAACCACGGATGTCGTTTCAACCAACCGGTATTGCGCCAGCTGGGATGCGGTAGCGGCAGCACCGCCGGGCTGTCGGTCGCGGCGACGATACCGCGCCAGTTCTCCACCGTCTGCGTCAACGAAGGTCCGCGCAACCGCCCCAGATGCCAGCTCTGCGCATATTGCCCGATTGCCAGCACCAGCTCCACCTGCGGCATGGCGTCGATGGCCTGCTGTCGCCACGCGGGGGCGCATTCGCGGCGCGGCGGCAGGTCGCTGCCGCGCGCATCATAGCCCGGAAAACAGAAGCCCATCGGCACGATGGCGAAGCGGCTGGAATCGTAGAACGTGTCGCGGTCGACGCCGAGCCAGGCCCGCAGCCGGTCGCCGGAGGCGTCGTTGAAGGGCAGGCCGGTTTCGTGCACCCGCAGGCCCGGCGCCTGTCCGGCGATCAGGATGCGCGCGGTCGGGGAAAGCACGGCGACGGGCCGCGGCTCATGCGGAAGCCGGTCCGCCGGCCCGCGCAACGGATTGTCGCGACAGATGCGGCAGGCGGCGATCTCGGCGCTCAGGCGGACGATGTCTGCGGGTTTCATTGCGCCTCCTCGCGGCTGAACAGGTTGCGGATCCACCCGAACATGCCTTCGTCTCCCTCCATGGCCGCGTGCTCGCGCCGCCAGTCGGCGGGGCGCTTGAAATCACCGGCCCAAAGGCCGCGGCCGGCAAGCCGCGCCTGCGCTTCCTCCAGCCCGTAGCCACCGTAGGAAACGGCCAGCCCCTCGCGCACCATCAGCGCCGCCGGATCCTGCTCGCCCGTGCGGCAGGATACCAGCAGGCGGCGATATCGGTCGCGCTCGGCGCCGCGACAGGTCGTGTCGGCGCCGACCAGTTCCGCCAGCCGCGTCCGGGCCGCCTGTCCGCAGGGCCATGGCCTTTCCGAATTGCCGCAGCTCTGCTTCAGTTCCGGCGCATCCAGCCCGCGCAGCCGCAGGCGCTCGCCGGCCAGCGACAGCGTATCGCCGTCGACGATGACGAAGGCGCCGGCCAGAACCTGCTCGTTACGCTGCTGCAGCTTCATCGCAATCAGCCATAAAAGGAAGATCAGCGCGAAGGCGACGATCGCGTCGCGCCACAGGCGCGGTCGTTTTCTCAAATGCGGCATCCAATCCCAAACGAATCGTCACCCAAGATGGCAAACAAATCATTTCACGGCAGCATCTTCTTAAGGAATTGTGCTTAGGCTGAAAGAACTGTTCCGCATTCCGTTTCCGAGCACCATGAGTCAAGGCGTCAGCTCCCAGACCGACAAGAATATCGTCGATCTTTCCCGCAGCCATAAGAACAAGGCTGTGGCGAAGGCTGTCAAAGCCACGCGCGAACGCCTGCAGACCGGAAACGCCACCACCCAGCATTTCGACCGCGAAATGATGGTGATGCATCTGACGGCCATGCTGCAGGGAGCGACGGTCGTTCCGATCCTGGTGCTGCTGATCACCGCCATCGGCACCTATTTCAACCAGCAGCTCAATCTGATCGGCTGGGCCTTCCTTGCACTCAGCTTCCATGCCGCCAACATCCTGATCGCGCGCCGCGCCAAGGCCCGCGAGATGACGCCGGAATCGGCGCGCAAATGGCGGCGTTACCTGCTGGCGGGCCAGGTGCTGAACGGCGGTGGATGGGCTTTGTTCGCCCTGCAGCAATGCCAGTTCTGCGGTGGCAACAGCTATGTGCTGTTCAAGGGCGCGGGGCTTCTGATCGCACTTTCGGCCGCCTCGCTGGCCAACACCATGCTGCGACGGGCGGTGATGTTCGGCTTCGCGCCGGTCGCGCTGGCGCTCGTCGCCAAGGCGGGACTGAGCCGCGACGTGCCGGATATCGGCCTGCTGGCGATGTTCGCCATCGCCTTTGCTTTCTTCATCTATGTCAGCGACCGCATGTTCCTGACCAATCGCAGCCTGCTCTCCTTCCAGTCGGAAAAGGATGACCTGATCGCCGAGCTGGAAGTCGCCAAGTCGATGTCCGACGAGGCCCGTCGCCGGGCCGAAGAGGCGAATCTTGCCAAATCCCGTTTCCTCGCCTCGATGTCGCACGAATTGCGCACGCCGCTGAACGCCATCCTCGGCTTTTCCGAGGTGATGGCGACAGAGGTGATGGGGCCGCTCAACAATCCGATCTACAAGGAATACACCAACGACATTCACCGCTCGGGCCAGCACCTGCTGAACCTGATCAACGAGATCCTCGACCTCTCGCGCATCGAGGCCGGTCGCTACGAACTGAACGAGGAGTCGATCTCGCTGCTGGAAATCTGCGAGGATTGCATCGGCATGGTGCAATTGCGCGCCCGCGCCAAGAACATCGCCATCCAGTCGAATGTCGAGCCGAACCTGCCGCTGGTCTGGGCGGACGAAAAATCCATGCGGCAGGTGATCCTCAATCTTCTGTCGAATGCCGTGAAATTCACGCCGCAAGGCGGCGAGGTCACCGTCAAGGTCGGCTGGACGGCCGGCGGCGGCCAGTACATTTCGATCAAGGACAACGGCCCAGGCATTCCCGAAAACGAAATCCCGGTCGTGCTCTCAGCCTTCGGCCAGGGCTCGATCGCCATCAAGAGCGCCGAGCAGGGCACCGGCCTCGGCCTGCCGATCGTTCAGGCCATCCTTGCCAAGCACAACGGCCAGTTTCATCTCAAATCGAAGCTGCGCGAGGGTACCGAGGTCATCGCCATCCTGCCCGCCAAGCGCGTGCTGCAATCGCTGCCTGCGGTCGAGGAAACCCAGGCCGTCGAGCGCCGCCGCCGCAGCTTCGCGTAAATTTACGCGAACAGGTGGATGGTGACAGTGACCAGCGCGTAAAGGCTGGCGCTTAGGATCGTGCAGAGGACGGCGAATGAACCGAGATCCTTGGCATGTTTGCCGACGGACGAAATCTCCGGCGAGATGCGATCGACAAGTTCCTCGATGGCGGTATTGATCGCCTCTATCGCAAACAGCGCCAGGAACAGGACGGTCACGACCATGAATTCGCCGGCGCTGGCCCCGACCAGCAGGAAGATCAGCAGGATGGCGACGAAGAAGCCGAGTTCCTGCCGGAAGGCGGCTTCCTGCAGCAGGCGCAGGAAGCCGTCGCGCGAATAGCTGGCGGCGGCGAAGAAATGGCTGATGCCGGTCTTTTTCTCGAAGGGCGCTGTGCTCACGTCATGTACTTTCTGCTGCAGGCGGCGCTTGTCGCCCGGCTCCGTTGGCATGGCTTGCCGTTGCGCATAGCGATTCGAGGGCGAAGGCGCAAGCGCGGGCGCGTGTCGCCACGCCGCGCGCCTACCGTAAAAAACATCAGCCCTTGTTGCTGACCCCGGCGCTTTCGAAGGTCGCCATGCCGGAATGGCAGGCGGCGGCGGCCTTGACGATGCCGGCGGCAAGCGCGGCACCCGTGCCTTCGCCGAGCCGCATGCCGAGCGCCAGCAGCGGCGTCTTGCCAAGCTTTTCGACGGCCTGCAGATGGCCGGGCTCGGCCGAGACATGGCCGATCAGGCAATGATCGAGCGCCGAGGGGTTGGCGGCCTTGAGGATGGCGGCCGCGGCGGTGGCGACATAACCGTCGATCAGCACCGGCACCTTCTGCATGCGTGCGGCGAGGATCGCGCCGGCCATGGCGGCGATTTCACGGCCGCCGAGGCGGCGCAGCACTTCCAGGGGATCGGAGAGGTGGTCCTTGTGAAAGGCGACGGCGGTCTCGACCGCGCGAACCTTCTTCTCCAGCAGTTCGCCATGCGAACCGGTGCCGGGGCCGACCCATTCGGCCGCCGTGCCGCCGTATAGCGCATAATTGATCGCGGCGGCGATGGTGGTGTTGCCGATGCCCATTTCGCCGATACACAGCAGATCGGTGCCGCCGGCAATCGCCTCCATGCCGAAGGCCATGGTGGCGGCGCAATCGCGCTCGGAAAGCGCCGGCTCGCAGGTGATGTCGCCAGTCGGATAATCCAGCGCCAGGTCGAAGACCTTCAGGCCGAGATCATGGGCGATGCAGATCTGGTTGATCGCCGCGCCGCCGGAAGAGAAGTTTGCGACCATCTGCTTGGTCACTTCAGGCGGAAAGGGCGTGATGCCGTGGCGGGTGACGCCGTGATTGCCGGCGAAGATGGCGACCAGGGGCCGGGTAACAGCCGGCGCGCGGCCGCTCCAGGCGGCCAGCCAGAAGGCGATTTCCTCGAGACGGCCGAGCGCGCCCGGCGGCTTGGTGAGTTGGGCGTCACGCGCGCGCGCCTCCGCCAGCGCCTTCACATCGGGGCCGGGGAGCTCCCGCAACAGCGCACGAAAATCGTCGAAGGGAAGGCCGGTCACGCTCATGGGGATATCCTTGTCTGTGCTCGAAGCAATGGAACGAAGCCGTCGCCGTCTATAAAGGAGCCTGACGAAAATCGCCAACTGCAAAAGCGGCTGCCATTGTCGCAGACGGAGGGCGGGTATGGAAGGAAGCCGCTGCCTTGAAATTCCTGAGCTGCGAAGAGGAAGCAGGATAGCTCCATAGTGCTCCTCGGTGCCGAAAATCCCTTCTCCCCGAGGGGGGAAGGGGTTTTGGAGCAGCGCTCGGCTCATATGCGATGAGGTTGCCGGAAGGGATAGGCGGCGACAGTCTTGCTCTTGCTTTACGGCTTCTCCAGGCGCGCCAGCAGCGACGACGTGTCCCAGCGATTGCCGCCCATGGCCTGCACGTCGCCGTAGAACTGGTCGACCAGCGCGGTGACCGGCAGGGTTGCGCCGTTGCGGCGGGCTTCGGACAGCACGATGCCGAGATCCTTGCGCATCCAGTCGATGGCGAAGCCGAAATCGAATTTGCCTTCGTTCATCGTCTTGTGGCGGTTTTCCATCTGCCACGAGCCGGCGGCGCCCTTGGAGATCACCTCGATCAGCCGCTCGACGTCGAGACCGGCGCGCTTGGCGAAATGGATGCCTTCCGACAGGCCCTGCACCAGCCCGGCGATGCAGATCTGGTTGACCATCTTCGAAAGCTGGCCGCTTCCTGCCGGCCCCATCAGCCCGACCATGCGCGCATAGGCGTCGATCACCGGCCGCGCTTTCTCGAAGACTTGCGGCTCGCCGCCGCACATGACGGTCAGCACGCCGTTTTCGGCGCCGGACTGGCCGCCGGAGACCGGCGCATCGATGAAACGGCAGCCACGGGCGCGGGCGGCGGCGTCGAGTTCGCGGGCAACTTCGGCGCTGGCCGTGGTGTTGTCGATCAGGATGGCGCCTGGCTTCATAGTGGAAAGGACGCCGTCGGCGCCGGTGGTGACCTGGCGCAGGTCGTCGTCGTTGCCGACGCAGGTGAAGACGAAATCGGCGTCGCGCGCCGCTTGCGCCGGCGTCGGCGCCGATGCGCCGCCATAGATCTTGGTCCAGCTTTCCGCTTTGGCGGCGGTGCGGTTATAGACCGTCACGGCATGGCCGCCCTTGTTCCTCAGGTGTCCCGCCATCGGAAAACCCATCACGCCGAGGCCGATGAACGCCACATTTGCCATTGGTCATGCTCCTCTTGATAAACTTCAGCCGCGCAGGCGGGCGATGACCAGATGGCCGGGGGTCGGATTGCCGTCCTGCATGCGCACATTGATGTCGGTCACCTCGACCACATCGAAGCCGGTCTCGTCGAGCCGTTGGCGGACATAGGATTCGGCATGCGCAAAACGCTGGTGCGGGCCGACCATGTAGGGCCGCTCACCGAGCACGTCGGCCGGCAGGGTCTCGGAGGAGAAGATCAACAGGCCGCCGGGCGTCATGTTTTCGGCCGCGCCGAAGAACAGCGGCTCCAGCGCCCCGAGATAGGGCAGCACGTCGGTGGCGGTCACGATGTCGAATGGCTCGTCGTCATTGTCCTCGAGGAAGTCTTCCAGCTCGGCGACGTAGAGCGTTTCGTAGAGTTCCTTTTCATGGGCGAGCTCGACCATGTTTTCGGAAATATCGATGCCGGTCATGTCCTCGACCATGTCGGCCAGCGCTTCACCGGTAAGGCCGGTGCCGCAGCCGAGATCGAGCAGGCGCTGGAAGGGGCCGAGCTTCAGTGCCTGCAGACGCTGCCGCACCATCATCGGCACGGCATAGCCGAGTTGCTCGACGAGCACGTCCTCAAACACTTCGGCATGCTGGTCGAACAGGGTTTCGACATAGGCATCGGGTGCCTTGGGCGGCGTCCCGCCGCGCCCCATGGCGGCGATGCGCACGGCCGCACCGCCGTGATCCTCGGGATCGATCTCCAGAACCTGGCGATAGGCCGCGACTGCGGCGTCGATGTCGCCGGCCTTTTCCAGCGCCAGCGCCTGGTTATAGGCTTCCGCCAGGGCTTCCTCGTCGATCTTCGTCATTGCCGCACGCTCCGTAAACCGTTTTCGATGGTCTAAAGAGCGTGGGTGGGAATGGCAAGGACAAGACGGTTCAATGCAGGATGAATTCGCCCTTCAGCGCCCGCCATTCGCCGGCGGAGATCAGCCTGCGGTGAACGTAACGCACCGAATGCAGCGGCCCTTCCAGCGTTTCCTCCCAGAATTTCAGGAAATGGCGCATTTCCGGAAAGTCCGGAGCGAGGTCGTAATGCTGCCAGACATAGGTCTGGAGGATCGCCGGATGGTCCGGCATACGGTAGAGGATATGGGCCGTGGTTACCCCGTAGCCCTTCAGTTGCAGTTCCATGTCCTTACTCATGACGGCCTCGCTTTCAAAGTTGCCGCAGTCGTGGGCTGCATCCTTGAAAGAGAACACGAACACGGTTAACCGAAGCTTTACACTAGGACCATAATAGCACATTTAACGTTTGAATTCAAATGCTTGGCAGCATTCATTTGAGAGTGCTGCAAGGTGCTCAGCGCTTGAGATGACGGGTCAATCGCGCCTCGATCGCCGCCCAGGCATGGCGTAGCAGCTCAACGATCGAGAGATAGAAGATCGCTGCCCAGAGATAGGCCTGGTAGTCGAAGGTGCGCGAGAAGACGTAGCGCGTCTGGCCCATGAGGTCGAGCACTGTGACGACGGCGACGATGGCCGAGCCCTTGATCATCAGGATGATCTCGTTGCCATAGGGGCGCAGCGCCACGATCAGCGCCTGCGGCAGCACGATCTTGCGGAAGGTGACCGAGGCGGGCAGGCCGAGCGATTGCGCGCCTTCGAATTGTCCCTTGGGCACGCTGAGGATCGCGCCGCGTAGGATTTCCGCCTGATAGGCGGCGGTGTTCAGCATCATCGACAGCATGCCGCAATACCAGGCCTCGCGGAAGAACCACCACAAGCCGACCGCTTCCAGTTGCGGTCGGAAACTGCCGAAGCCGTAGTAGATCAGATAAAGCTGCGCCAGAAGCGGCGTGCCGCGAAAGACGTAGACATAGCCGTAGGCCAGCGCGTTGAGGAAGCGATTGCTCGACATGCGGGCGAAGGCGATCGGCAGCGACAGCAGAGCCCCCAGCGCCAGCGAAACTCCGACCAGCGACAGCGTCACCCACAGGCCGGACAGATAGCGCGGCCCGTAGCGGGTGAATTTTTCGACGTCCCAGCCGGAGACGATCATGTAGACAAGGGCGACGCCAAGCAGGGCCCACAGCGTCAGCAGCACGACGCCGGTGATGCGGCTGGCGCTGACCGGCTTTATCGCCACCGCCGGCGCCGGGCGCGGCGGGATCAGTTCCTGAACATAGCTCATCGGCGTTTCTCCGAGCGATAAGCCCATTTTTCGATATGGCGCAATCCGTAGGAGGAAATGATCGCCAGCAGCAGGAACAGGATGCAGGCCAGTACATAGAAGAAGAAGGCTTCCTTGCTGACCTTGGCGGCGACGCCGGTCTGGCGAAGGATATCGGAAAGGCCGATGATCGAGACGAGGGCGGTGTCCTTCAGCAGGTTCATCCAGAGATTGCCGAGGCCGGGCAGGGCGATGCGCACGAGCTGCGGCAGGATGACCAGCCCCATGGTGTGGGCGCGGCGCAGGCCCAGCGCATCGCCGGCCTCGTATTGCCCGTAAGGGATCGCCTTGAAGGCCGAGAGCAACACTTCCGAGCAATAGGACGAGAACACCACCGACAACGCCACCATGCCGGCGAAGAAGGCGTTGATCTCGATGCGCTCGTCATACCCCAGCGCGGCGAAGGCGGACTGGATAAGGATCTGTGCGCCGTAATAGACGATGAACAGCGTCAGCAGTTCCGGCAGGCCGCGGAAGATGGTGGTGTAGATGCCGGCTGCCAGCCGCAGCACCTTGTCCTCCGCTTGCAGCGCCAGCGCCATGAAGAACCCGATGGCGAGGCCCAGCGGCAAGGTCGCCAGCGCCAGCGATATCGTCACCTTGACGCCGAAGGCGATCTCGTCACCCCAGCCGGCATCGCCGCAGGCCACCACCGTCGAGGAACCGAACAGGCTGAACACGCCCACCGGACCGCAGAACGGATCGAAAACATAGGAAATCCAGGCCCAGAACGAGCCCAAGGCGGAGAACGGTCCGCTCATACCATATATCCCCTTTGCGGTTGGGTCCGCATTTTGATTGATCTTTCTCTCTCATACGCCGATGGCGGAAGATTGCATCTCCCGCCATCGAACGCTTGCTTCTTCGAAACCGAATCAGCCGCCGTAGACGTCGAAATCGAAATACTTCTTGTTGATTTCCTCATACTTGCCGTTGGCGCGGATCGCCTTGATGGCCGCGTTGAACTTTTCACGCAGCGCGTCATCGCCCTTGCGGATGGCAATGCCGGCGCCCTGGCCGTTGATCTTGATGTCGATCGGCAGCGGCGCGAGCAGCTTGCAGCAAGCGCCGTCCGTGGTCTTCAGCCACTGCGACAGCACCACGATATCGTCGACCACGGCGTCGACGCGGCCATTGGCGATGTCGAGCTTGTATTCGTCGGCGGTCGGATAAAGCTTCGGCTCCGACTTCTTCATGTGGGCTTCGACGTAGTTGGCATGGGTGGTGCCGGACTGCACGCCGATCGTCTTGCCGGCCAGCGATTCTTCCGAGGCATCCTTCAGCGGCGAATCCTTGGGCACGACGATGGCCGGCGGTGTGTTGTAATACTTGTCGGTGAAATCGACCTTCTGCTTGCGCTCGTCGGTGATCGACATCGAGGCGATGATGGCGTCGAACTTCTTGGCCTGCAGGGCGGGGATGATGCCGTCCCAATCCTGGGTGACGAACTCACAGGTCACCTTCATTTCGTCGCAGAGCGCCTTGGCGATGTCGATGTCGAAGCCGGTCAGCGTGCCGTCGGATTCGAGGTTGTTGAAGGGCGGGTAGGCGCCTTCCGTCCCGATGATCACCTTTTCGCCCTCGGCAAGGGCGTTGCCGGCGAAAAGGGACAGGGCGGCGAGGGAGGCCGCAGCCAGAAGGCGAGTGGCGATACGCATGGTGATCCTCTCTGTTGGCGGGCGCCGGGCGGTTCTTTTCTCCGGTCGCCAAATGGGTGCGGGCTTGGACCCGCCGGTTACGATATTCCCGCGCCTTGCGAGAAAAGCAACAGAAAATAGGTCGCAGGCGAAAGCCGTCCACGCCGGTCCTGCAACGATGCCAGAGGCCGTTTTGGGAACGATCGCGTCGCTTATGCGTTGGCCGTGACGCAAAATCGTCATTCATCGCCGGTTAAGTCGCCGTTCGATAGCCATGAAGAGCGATCAAGAGAAAACCGCCGCGCGCAAGATGCGCGGCAGATGACGAACCTTCGCAAGAAGAGGAAGATAGATGACGCTTCGATCCAGACTGTTCGCCGGTGTTGCCCTGCCGCTCCTGTCGGTGGCGATGACGGTCCAGCCGGTTTTAGCCGCCAACGGCCAGCAATCTTTCGAGCTCGCCCAGGCGAGCGACGAGCAGCAGCCGCAAATCCTGCCCGAGGAGCAGCCGCAGGCTCAGACGGAAGAACAGCCTGCCGAACAGAAGCACAAGAAGCGGCACGCCGAAGAACAGGCCCCCGCCGAAGAGCAGGCCCCGCCGCAACCGGAACCCCAGGCGCCAGCCGAGCAGCCGGCCGCCGCGCCGCAGCCCGAAGCCCAGGCACCGGCCGAGCAGCCCTCCGCTGCGCCTCAGCCGGAAGCGGCTCCTGCCGAGCAGCCCGAACAGGCGGCGCCGCGCAAGCACAAGAAGCAGCCGGCCGAAGAGCAGGCGCCGGCGGTAGAACCGGCCGCGCCGCAGCCCGAGGCGCAGGCGCCCGCCGAACAGCCCGCTGCCGAGCCGCAGCCGGAAGCGGCCCCGGCCGAACAGCCACAGCAGGAAGAGCAGCCGACTCACAAACGCCACAAGCAGCAGGCCGAAGAGCAGCAGGAGCAAGCGCCGCAGCGCAAGCACAAGAAGCCCCAGCCGGAACCGGAGGCCCAGGCACCCGCCGCGCCGCAGCCGGCCGAACAGCCGCAAACGACCCCGGCCGATCAGCAACAGCCGGCCGCGCCGCAGCCCGAGACCCAGCAGCCCGCAGAGCAGCCACAGACGCCAGCGCCTGCCCAACCGACCCCCGAGCCGCAGACGCAGGGTGAAAACGGCGCTGCCGCGCCCGCCCCGGATGCAGCTGCCCAGCAGCCGCCGGCCCCGCCGATCGTCGACAAGCGCACGGTCGAGGAAAAGAAGGCGATTGCCGCCGATCCTTCGAAGACCGACGAGACCGTCGTCCTGCCGGTAAACAATGGCGCCGCCGTGCTCGACAGCGACAAGGATGCGGACAATCGCGGCGGCCAGTCCGCCCGCGACGAACGCCGCCGCCAGCGCGAAGCACAGCGCGGCGAGCAGGCCGCGCCCCCGCCGAAGAACGACGCCGAGGCTCAGGCCGCCGCGCCGCAGGTGAACGCGGAGCAGTTGCGCAAGCAGATCGAGGAAAAGGGCCAGCGCATCGACAAGGCCCCGCAATTTGCCCTTCCGGCCGTCATAGAGGGCGGTGCCGCCATGCAGTCGGGCGCCGACGGCCAGAATGCCGGTGGCGGTCGAGATCGCCGCAACCGTCAGGACGGAGAAAGCGGCAATACGACCATCAACAACACCACCAACACAACCAACAATGTCGTCATCCTGCAGCAGAACGACAATCGCACCGTGCTGCGCGTCGACAACCACATGGTGGTGCGCGGCGACGATCGTCCGCGCCTCAGCCGCGACGCCGAGGAAACCCACTACGACCGCCTGCCGCGCGGCCGTTATCGCGAAACCATCGAGCGGCCGAATGGCGTGCGCCTGATCACCATCTACAATCAGTATGGCGATATCATCCAGCGCTCGCGCATCGGCTCGGACGGCGAGGAATATCTGCTGGTATATGCTCCCGATGCCGACCGAGACCGTCCGCCTGTCGTCTATGACGCCGGTCGCGACTTGCCGCCGATGCGCCTGACGGTGCCGGTCGAGGACTACATCATCGACACATCGAGCGAGCCGGATCGCGACTACTACGACTTCCTCGCCGAGCCGCCGGTCGAGCGCGTCGAGCGCACCTATTCCATCGACGAGGTGAAGTATTCCGCTCGCCTGCGCGACAAGGTGCGTCGTATCGACCTCGATACCATCACCTTTGCCACCGGCAGCGCCGAGGTGCCGATGAGCCAGGCGCGCACGCTGCGCCAGGTGGCCGATGCGATCCAGAAGGTACTGAAGCGCGATCCGGGGGAGACCTTCCTGATCGAAGGCCATACGGATGCGGTGGGCTCCGACCAGTCGAACCTGATCCTCTCCGACAAGCGCGCCGACTCGGTCGCCTCTCTACTGACCGAGGTCTACGGCATCCCGCCGGAAAACATGACGACGCAGGGCTATGGCGAGCGTTACCTCAAGGTGCGCACGCAAGCCGCCGAGCAGCAGAACCGCCGCGTCACCATCCGCCGCGTGACACCGCTGGTCCGCCCGGTCGCCAAGAACTGATCTGCCGGGAACGTGATGCCCGTCACGAAGCGCCGCCGGTTTCCGGCGGCGTTTTTCGTCCCGGCAGATTGACGGTAACGGCGATGAAATCGGCGATCGCCATGGTGTCGTCGAGATCGAAGACCGGCAGGTCGATATCTGCGACGGCATGATCGGCGGCGATGGCGACGATATGGGGATCGCTCGGTGCCAGCGGCGTCCGGTTGCTGGCCTCCAGCCGCCGCGCCTCGATCTTAGGGATCGGCTCGCGCTTGTAGCCCTCGATCAGCACCAGGTCGCAAGGGGCGAGGCGGGCAAGGATCTCCTCGAAACTCGGCTCCGGCGCGCCGCGCAATTCATGCATGATGGCATAGCGCGTTCCGGAGACGATGGTGACCTCGTGCGCCCCGGCCTGTCGATGGCGGTAGCTGTCGGCGCCGACCTTGTCGATGTCGAAATCGTGGTGGGCGTGCTTGATGGTCGAGACCTGGAAACCCCTCCGGGTGAGTTCGGCGACGATGCGCACCGCAAGCCCCGTCTTGCCCGAATTCTTCCAGCCGGAAATGCCGAAAATGCGACGCTCGGTCATGCCATGCCTCGTTCCAGAAATTGCTGTGCCCGTGCGAAATCCGCAGGCGTATTGACATTGAAGAAGGGATCGAGCCCGCTGGGAAGCTCTGCGAATTCGACAATCCGCGCATTGTGGCGATCGAGAAAGCCGCGAATGCTGCGGCGCTCGTCATCCAGCACGAAGCGGCGCAGATCGTTCGCCAGCGCCACCGGCCAGAGTCCGAAAACCGGATGATCGCGCCCTTGCGAGGCCGCGACTGCGATTGTCTCGTCGCCGTCGAGGGCATCCGCCAGCCGCGCCGCGAGATCGGCGGGAAAGAAGGGACTGTCGACCGGAACGGTCAGCACATGCGTCGCATCGGGGCCGAGCCGCGCCTCCAGCCCCGCGAGAATGCCGGCGAGCGGCCCGAGATGGCCGGTCAGGCTGTCGGGAAGGCGGGGCAGGCCGCTGTCAAGTTCAGGCGGGCCGTTCAGCGCCAGAGACGTCACCTGTGGCCGTAGCCGTGCCGTGATGTGGCCGAGCAGCGTCGTGCCGCCGAAGGCCAGCAGTGCCTTGTCGCTTCCCATGCGGCGCGATTGGCCGCCGGCCAGGATCAGGCCGGGCGGCTTATGCAGCAAGTTCTGTTTCACCATACCCCCTCGATTTTATGGATGGCGCAGACGGAAAACTTTTTGTCGGCTTTGGCCGAAGCATCGGCCATGTCGGCAAAAGCTCTTTTAAAACAAAAGCTTTTGCAAGAATTTTTAATCCTTCCTCAATTCTCTTGGCGCAGCCTCGCTGCATCGCTCTTGCATGAGGCAAGATCTGACTGGATCCGCTTGGGCCGAGCGATGATCTCCCGGCTCCGGATCATGCGTCGGCAGAGGTCACCCCTTGTTTTCCATTGATCGTCTTTTGCAAAGCCGCCGAATCGTCACCAAGGTGCTGCTGTTCGTGGTGCCTTTCGTCGCCCTGATCACCGGGGTCGGCCTTGTCGGATATTATACCGCGACGATGCTCAACGGTCACATGACCGTGACACGCTCGACCATCGAGAATATCGGCGATTTCGAAAACCTGCAGGCGAGCTTGCTGAATTTCACCGGCGCGCCGGCCGAAGACAGCCGCGCCGCGCTGACGGAGGCGATCGACCGGCAGGAAAACGGCATCCGGGTTCTCGAGGGCCTGTTGACCGGCGACGATCAGCGCAAGGCGCTGGAACGGGTGACCGGCCTCGGCACGCGGATGCGCGAGCAGGCCGAGGCGCTGTGGACGATCAAGACGCAACGCGACGGCATCGACCATGACATGCTCGCCGGCCTCGAATCGCTCGGCGGCTACGCCGACGCTGCCAAGAACCAGATCGACGTCATCCGCACCGAGTTTTCCGACAAGGAAGCCTTCGCCAAGGGCTTGTTGTTCGACGCCTCGGCTTTCAAAAGCCTGTCGGACCGCATGGCCAAGGTGCGCATCGCGATTTCGAAGGAAACCGATCCGGCCGCGCAGATGAAGGCCGCCGGCACCTATGTGCCCGCCCTTGCCAAGGAACTGGCCAAGGTCGACGACCTTCTCTCGGCCAAGGGGCGGGAGGCGGTCAAGCCGGTCGTCGATCTTCAGGCAAAGCTCGATGCCGCATTGAAGGGCAAGGATGCCGCCGCGATCCTCGCCGCACTGTCGGCCTTCCCGGCGCTGGAGCAGAAGCTGGCGGAAAAGGCGATCTCCAATTCGAACACCGCCGCCGAGCGTTTCGTCGGGCTCGACAAGGATGTCAGCCAGTTGCGCGATCTCCTGCAGTTCGTCGACCAATCACTTCAATCCATCGCCAAGCTCCGCCTCGACGTCAACCAGATGCGCGTGCAGCTCAGCACGGAAGCGCGCGAAGTGGTGATGGCGGACCTGGCGGAACTGACCATCTCCAGTTCCGTCATTTCCCAGCTCGGCTCCAAGAACAGCACGATGCGCGATTTCGCCGGAAAGGTGACGCCGATCGTGCAACTGATCGACCATTCTTCCACCGAAATGCTGCTGGCTTCCGCCAACTGGCAGGCGGCGCGCGGCGCCACCGTCGATATCCTCAACGCCGCCATGGCCGATCTCAAGAGCTTCGTCAGCGATGCGCAGGAACTCGGCAAGGAAGACAGTGAGCGTTCCGCCAAGGTATCTGTCGTGGCGATGGTGCTCGGCACGCTGCTCGCCATCGCGGGCGGCCTGATGCTCGTCGAGAGCCTGCGCGGGCCGCTGAAGCGGGTCAACGAGACCATGACGCGTCTGGCGAAGGGCGATCTCGACGTCGCCATCGACGGCCGCGACCGTGGCGACGAGATCGGCGACATGGTGCGTTCGGTCGCCGTCTTCCGGGACAATGCGCTGGAAAACGTCCGGCTGGAGCAGGAGGCCGCCGCCGCCCGCGAGGCGAGCGCGGAGGAGGCCGCCCGCCGCGCGGCCGAGCGTGCCCGCATTGAGGCGGAACAGAAGCAGGCGCTCGCCGCCCTCTCCGACGTGCTGCAGAAACTCGCCGCCGGCGATCTGCAGGAAGGCATGAGCGACGAATTGTCGGCCGATTTCATCGAGATGGCCCATACCTACAACAATGCCGTCGGCGCGCTGCGCCACACACTGTCCGACGTGCGCGCCACCACCGAGGAAATTCGCGGCGGCACAGGCAATCTCGCCGCTTCCGCCGACGATCTCGCCCGCCGCACCGAACAGCAGGCGGCGGCGCTGGAGCAAAGCTCGCGGGCGTTGCGCCATCTCAGCGATGTCGTGCGCTCCACCGCCGACAGCGCCCGACGCACTTCGCAAACCGTCAACGACACCCAGGGGCATGCCCAGCGCTCCGGCGAGATCGTCGCCCGCGCCGTCCATGCCATGGGCGAGATCAACCAGTCCTCGGAAAAGATCGCCACCATCATCGGCGTCATCGACGAGATCGCTTTCCAGACCAACCTGCTGGCGCTGAACGCCGGCGTCGAGGCGGCCCGTGCGGGCGAGGCCGGGCGCGGTTTTGCGGTCGTGGCGCAGGAGGTGCGGGAACTGGCGCAGCGCTGCGCCGGTGCGGCGCGCGAAATCAAGGGCCTCATCCAGGCCAGCTCCGCCCAGGTGCAGAGCGGCGTGACGCTGGTCGAGGAAACCGGCGGGGCGCTGTCGGTCATCATCAACCATGTGAGCGAGGTGCAGCAACTCGTCGCCGCGATCTCGGCCGCCGCCAGCGAGCAATACACCGGCATCAGCGAGGTCAGCAAGGCGGTACAGGAGGTTGAACTGATTACCCAGCAGAACGCCGCCATGGTCGAGGAAAACAATGCCGAGATCCACGGCCTGCGCCAGCGCGTCGGCCTGCTCGCCGATGAAATCGACCGCTTCCGGATCAGCGACCACCAGATCGATCTCGGCCATCACGGCGAGCGGCGTTGGCAGAACACCGCCGCCTGATACCGAAATTGAAAACGGCCTCTTCGGAGGCCGTTTTCATATCGACAAGCCGGCGGGCTCCCTCATGACGTCATCTTTGGGCGCGGAGCGCGACAAAGGAGAGGGATCGACCTTTCATTCTTACTGAAGCTGCGGCTTCTGCAGGAAGGCGTTGCGGTCGGCGGATTTGACGCGTACCCAGGCGTCACGCCCGTCGCGAATGACGCGCATGGGAATTTCGACGCCGGCCGGGCCGCTGTCCCAGACCTTGCGGTAGAAATCGGCAAGGCCGCCGACTTCACCGTCGCGGATTTCCGAAATGACGTCGCCGCGCTTGAGGCCGGCAAGCTGCGCCGGGCTGTGGTCGGCGACGCTCATTACCACCACGCCGCCGCTGGCTTCCGCCGAGAAGGCGCCGAGCCAGGGGCGAGGGGCGCGATTCACCTGGCCGGTGTTGAGCACGTCGTCGAGGATCGGCGCGAGCAGGTCGATCGGCACGATCATGTTGATGTCCGCGACCTCGCCGCCGCGACTCATCTGCAGCCGCAGCGAGCCGATGCCGACCAGCCGCCCTTCGGCATCGATGAGCGCCGCTCCGCCCCAGGAGGGGTGGGCTGGGGCGATGAACAGAGCGTCGTCCAGCAGGTATTCCCAGTATCCGGCGAATTCCTGCCGCGCCACGATCCGGCTTTTCACCGCATGGCGACTGCCGTCGATGAGGGTGACGCTGTCGCCGATTTTGACGGCGGCGGATTCCGCGAACCTGACCGGGGGGACGTCGAGGGCGCCGAGCGCCTGGATGAGGCCGAAACCGGTTTCCTGGTCATAGGCCAGCGCATGGCCGGCGACGATGCGGCCGTCATGCAGTGTCAGCCAGACCTGCGTGGCTTCGGTGATCAGATAGCCGATGGTCAAGACGAGGCCGTTTTCGCGAATGACCACCCCACTGCCTTCGCGGTGGGTGCCGAGCGTCTTTGCGGTGTATGCGTTGTCGGGGATCGTCGCGCTGACGGCGACGATCGAGCGCTGAATGCTGTCGATATCCATGCCATCCATCCTGTCTTGCGGGCCGGCGTGGGAATGCCGCCCTTCTCTCATGTCATAGCTATGATCGAAGGCGGGCCGGAACAAGGGAAGGCGCCCACGCAAATCGCGCAACTGCACGTTTTTCTCACCGTTGCTCTGATCGTCCCGATCGCTGCGTCAGCCGCCGGTGACGCTCATATGGCGCGCGACGGCGGGTTTCTGGCGGGTGCGGTCGATGATGAAATCATGGCCCTTGGGCTTGCGGGTGATCGCCTCGTCGATCGCCGCCATCAGCAGAGCATCGTCGCCGGAGGCGCGCAAGGCGGAGCGCAGATCGGCGGCGTCGTTCTGGCCGAGGCACATGTAAAGCGTGCCGGTACAGGTCAGGCGCACGCGGTTGCAGCTCTCGCAGAAATTATGGGTCATCGGCGTGATGAAGCCCAGCCGCCCGCCGGTTTCCGCGACCTCGACGTAACGCGCCGGCCCACCGGTGCGATAAGGAATGTCGGTGAAGGTGAATTCTTCGGCCAGCCTTTCGCGCAGCACCGAAAGCGGCATGTACTGGTCGGTGCGGTCCTCGTCGATCTCGCCCATGGGCATGGTTTCGATAACGGTCAGGTCCATGCCGCGACCGTGGGCGAAGCGCAGCATCTCGGGAATTTCCCGGTCGTTGAAGTCCTTCAGCGCCACGGCATTGAGCTTGACCTTGATGCCTGCCTTTTGCGCCGCCTCGATGCCGGCCATCACCTTGTCGAAATCGCCCCAGCGGGTGATCTGGCGGAATTTTTCGGGGTTCAGCGTGTCGAGCGAGACGTTGATGCGGCGCACGCCGCAATCGTAGAGTTCGTCGGCGAAACGGGCGAGTTGCGAGCCGTTGGTCGTCAGCGTCAACTCTTCCAGGCGGCCTTCGTCGATATGGCGGCCGAGCGAGCGGATGAGATACAGGATATTCTTGCGCACCAGCGGCTCGCCGCCGGTCAGCCTGAGCTTGCGTACGCCCTTTGCGATAAAGGCGGAACAGAGTCGATCCAGTTCCTCCAGCGTCAGCAGATCCTTCTTGGGCAGGAATTGCATGGTCTCGGCCATGCAATAGGTGCAGCGGAAGTCGCAGCGGTCGGTGACCGAAACGCGCAGATAGCTCACCCGACGCCCGAACGGATCGATCATCGGCGATCTGTCCGCCGTCAGCGGCGCGCCTTGCGTCGGTCTTGTTATCGTATTCACACCCGGTCCTCCGTTAAGGTTATAATGTGTCCCTCGGATGCGGCATCGTCAAGGCAAAGAGCGGAAAACGGCGGCGCCAGTTTGCGCTTGCGCAGGGTTGCCGGGCAACGTACTCCTGTCTCGAATGGCATGAAAACGAAAGAGTTGGGAAGACGCATATGAGCACATCCTGGCCCACGGAACTGCGCGTTTCGAAGGACCGGCACCGGCTGATCGTCGCCTTCGACGACGGCGCCCGGTTCGATCTTTCGGCGGAACTGCTGCGGGTGCTGTCGCCATCGGCGGAAGTGCAGGGCCATGGGCCGGGGCAGAAGGTGACGGTTCCGGGCAAACGCAACGTTGCCATCCTGTCGGTCGCCCCGACCGGCAATTACGCCGTGCGCATCGGCTTCGACGACATGCACGATACCGGCATCTTCACCTGGACCTATCTGCGCGAACTCGGCGAAAAGGGCGAAGCGCTGTTTGCGGCCTACGAGCAGGAACTCGCCGACAAGGGCATGACCCGCGACCGAACCGAAAAGCCGCGCTGACGAAGGAAAGACCGATGGCCGTCGAGGGACACGCAACCGATCTTGCAAAAGTCGTCGTCCTCCTGGCGGCGGGCGTGGTGGCGGTGCCGCTGTTCAAGCGCATCGGGCTCGGTTCGGTGCTCGGCTATCTCGTGGCGGGACTGGCGATTGGCCCGTTCGGTTTCGGGTTCTTTTCCGATTCGCAGGCGGTGCTGCACATCGCCGAACTCGGCGTCGTCATGTTCCTGTTCGTCATCGGGCTGGAAATGCAGCCCTCGCGGCTGTGGGACATGCGCAAGGATATTTTCGGGCTCGGCGCCCTGCAGGTCGGCTGCTGCATCGCGGCGTTGACGGTGGTGGCGCATTTCCTGTTCGGTTATGCGCCGGTCATCGCCTTCGTCGCCGGCACCGGCTTCGTGCTGACCTCCACCGCCATCGTGATGCAGATGCTGCAGGAGCGCAACGCCGTTTCGGCGGTGAAGGGCCAGAAAATCGTCGCCATCCTGCTGTTCGAGGATCTCGCCATCGTTCCCTTGCTCGCCATCGTCGCGTTTCTGGGCGGCGGCGGCGAGGCGGTGGGGCTGACGGAGCGGCTGACCTCGATCGCCATTGCGGTCGGAGCGCTGGCGGCGCTGATCCTGGCCGGCCGCTATCTTCTCAATCCGCTGTTCCGGGTGCTGGCGGCGGCCAATGCCCGCGAGGTGATGACGGCGGCGGCGCTGCTGGTGGTGCTGGGTTCGGCGCTGGCCATGCAACTTAGCGGACTGTCGATGGCCATGGGCGCCTTTCTCGCCGGCGTGTTGCTGTCGGAATCGTCCTTCCGCCATCAGCTGGAGGCGGATATCGAGCCGTTTCGCGGCATCCTGCTCGGACTATTTTTCCTTGGCGTCGGCATGGCGATCGATCTTTCTGTCATCGCCAAAAACCTGCCGGTGGTGCTGGCCGGCGTCGTCGTGTTCATGACGGCCAAGGCGGGGCTGATCTACCTGGTCGCCCGCTTCGCCAAGGCGAGCCGCGCCGAGGCGCTGGAGCGGGCGGTGCTGATGGCGCAGGGCGGCGAATTCGCCTTCGTGCTCTATGCGGCGGCCCGCGCCGCCGGCCTGATCGACGGCGAGACCAATGCCATCCTCGGTGCGACCATCATCCTGTCGATGGTGCTGACGCCGCTGATGGTCATCCTGCATGATCGCTTCGCGCCGAAACCGCAGCCGGATACGGAAGGACTGTCCGGGCCGGAAAATGTCGAGGGCTCGGTGCTGATGGTCGGCTTCGGCCGCTTCGGTCAGATCGTCTCGCAGCCGCTGCTGGCCCGGGGCTATACCGTGTCGCTGATCGACAAGAATGCGGAATTCATCCGTGACGCCGCCGATTTCGGCTTCAAGGTCTATTACGGCGATGCCTCGCGGCCCGAGATTCTCCATGCGGCGGGGGCCGCGACCGCCAGGGCCATCCTGATCATGATCGACGACAAGGATGCGGCGCTGAAGATCGCCGAACACGTGCGCCATGAATATCCTCTGGTGCCGGTGCTGGCGCGCGCCTTCGATCGCGGCCATGCCATCGACCTCATCCAGGCGGGCGTCGATTTCCAGATGCGCGAGACGGTCGAATCCGCCTTCCGCTTCGGCGAGGAGACCCTGCGCGTGCTGGGGGAGGCTCCTGACGTTGCAGCCAGCATCGTCGAGGAGACGCGCGAAATCGACCGCCAGCGTTTCGAACTGGACCTGGTCGGCGGCATCTACGCCGGGCGCGCGCTCATTCGCGGCAATGCCCAGCCCGCCGACCTGGTGGCGGCGCGCACCGGTCGCGACCGCGCCGCCCGCGACGCCGCGCGCGAGGCGGCACAGGCCGCAGGCGCAGCCGAGACGCCCGGCTGAGCCGATCATTTCGAGAGGGAAAGGGAAACCGAATGAAGAGACTTGCACTGGCGGCGGCGGTCATGACCTGCGGCCTGTTGACGGCGGGGATAGCCCGCGCCGACCAATTGATCGAGCAATACGACGCCTATATCGGCGAGGACGATCTCTACAATTCCAGCGGCGCCCGGCTGACGCAGCCCTGGCAGGTCATCCGCCAGGATCGCGCCAATTACCATCGCTTCAACATCCGCCAGCGCGGCGACCAGGGCGACGGCTTCTTTGCCTCGGCCCGCAACCGCGATCTCGCCGAACGGATGATCAGCCGCGGCACCATCACCCGCCAGGCGGCGCGCGCCCTGGTGAGAGGCAATTGCAGCATTCATGTGGAAATCTATCGCGGCAGCGGCGGCGACTATATCGACGTCACCGTCTACTGATCGCCGAAACGGGATTGCGCGGCGGCGCCATCCGGGCACGTCGCGGCTATTTCTTGTAGATCAGCCAGCTCTTGACGAAGTCCTTCTTCATGCCTTCCTCGAAGCGCATCGTCCGGTTTCGTCCGGCGCTCTTGGCGCTGTAGAGGGCGACGTCGGCGCGGCTGTAGAGTTCGCCGGCATCGGCGGCTTCGGAGGCCATGCACAGGCCCAGCGAGATGGTGACGGGACCGTAATTGACGCCGGTCTTGGAATTCTTGAACGGTGTCGTTTCCAGGACGCGTCGGATACGCTCGCAGATCTGCAGGGCCTCGTCTTCCGTTTGGCCCTCGACGATGATGGCGAATTCCTCGCCGCCGGTGCGGGCGACGAAAACATCGCGGCGCAGATTGCTGCGAATGATGCTGGCGACGGTGGCAAGGATCTTGTCGCCAACCGGATGGCCGAACGTATCGTTGATCCGCTTGAAATGATCGATATCGGCGATGATGAGGCTGGTGAGGCTGAGCGCCATCGGATTGTCGTAGAGCGAGACCAGCTTGTCGTCGAAGGCGCGTCGATTGGCCAGCCGCGTCAGCGAATCGGTATTGGCGATACGCTTGTATTCGTCGAGTTCGCGACGGACCTGATCCATCTCCTCCGACTTGCGGGCGAAACCCTCGACCGTCTTTTCGCCATGGGCCATCGTGTCGCCGGTGGCTTCCTGCAGAAGCTGCACCGCGTTGCGCAACAGGTCGGCGCTGGTCGTGTGCTTGTTGTTGATGCGCTCATAGGTCTCGCCGAGCAGCTTGTTGTAGCTGTCGAGAGAAGTCTGCTCCTGGCGCAGGAGGCGCATCACGCCGTCGAGTTCGTTAATGAGCTTGATATGGGCCGCTTCGAAGATCCGGGCCTGCCCGTGAATGGCGTGCTGTTGGGCAATCGCGTCCAGTTCTTCCTGGGTCGCTCGGTTGCCCAATGCGGCGAGATCACGCGTCAGCGCAGGATTGGAGCCGATATAGGCTTCGTAAAACAACTCGTAGTTGCGAGGTATGGGAGCGACTCCCATGGTCCGCATCGCATACGTGATCTGTCCTGCGATGTCAGGGATCTGCGCTTTCAGCGCAGGTGCCGTCGTCATTTCGGCTGCTCCTAACTGCTTGCTCACAACCTGAATGAATCTGTTACCGCAGAAACCTTGTGAAATTGCTAATGCATTTGCCCAAGTTGTTTCCGACGAGAATTCATAGGGAAGTTCGCATTTTTGAAATGTCGAACTTTACTTTGTCCTAAAATAGTAAACAAACACTTGGGCCTTGCCGGACGCCGGGGCGGATTTTGCCTTGCCCGCCCCGTCGAAGAAGTCAGCTCAGATTCAATTCCTGGAAGAAGTCGTTGCCCTTGTCGTCGATGACGATGAAGGCGGGGAAATCCACCACCTCGATCTTCCACACGGCTTCCATGCCGAGTTCAGGATATTCGAGAACCTCAACCTTCTTGATGCAATCCTGCGCGAGACGCGCGGCAGGTCCGCCGATGGAGCCGAGGTAGAATCCGCCATGCGCCTTGCAGGCGTCGCGCACGCTGCGCGAGCGGTTGCCCTTGGCGAGCATCACCATCGAGCCGCCGAAGGACTGGAACTGGTCGACATAGCTGTCCATGCGCCCCGCCGTGGTCGGCCCGAAGGAGCCGGAGGCATAACCCGCCGGCGTCTTGGCCGGGCCGGCGTAATAGACCGGATGGTTCTTCATGTAGTCGGGCATGCCGAGACCGTTTTCGAGGCGCTCGCGGATCTTGGCATGCGCGAGGTCGCGGGCGACGATGATTGTGCCGGTCAGCGACAGGCGTGTCTTCACCGGATGGCGGCTAAGTTCGGCGAGGATGGCGCTCATCGGCTGGTTCAGGTCGATGCGCACCATCGAGCTGGAGAGCTTGGCCTCGTCGACCTCGGGCATGTACTTCGACGGATCGGTTTCGAGTTGTTCGAGGAAGATGCCGTCGCGGGTGATCTTGCCGAGCGCCTGACGGTCGGCGGAACAGGAGACGCCGAGGCCGATGGGGAGCGACGCGCCATGCCTGGGAAGGCGGATGACGCGCACGTCATGACAGAAATACTTGCCGCCGAACTGCGCGCCGACGCCGAGGTTCTGGGTCAGCTTGTGGATTTCGGCTTCCATTTCGAGGTCGCGGAAGGCATGGCCGCTTTCCGACCCTTGTGTCGGCAACCCGTCGAGATAGCGGGCGGACGCCAGCTTCACCGTCTTCAGCGTCATCTCGGCGGAGGTGCCGCCGATGACGATCGCCAGATGGTAGGGGGGACAGGCTGCCGTTCCCAGCGTCAGGATCTTCTCCTTGAGGAAGTCGATCATCCGGTCATGGGTCAAAAGCGAGGGCGTGCCCTGGTAGAGGAAGGTCTTGTTGGCCGAGCCGCCGCCCTTGGCCATGAACAGGAACTTGTAGGCGTCGGTGCCTTCCTCATAGAGGTCGATCTGGGCCGGCAGGTTGTTGCGGGTGTTCTTTTCCTCGAACATCTTCAGCGGCGCGAGCTGCGAATAGCGCAGGTTCTTGCGCTCGTAAGCGTCGAGCACGCCGCGCGCCAACGCATCGTAGTCGCCGCCATCGGTCCAGACGTTGCGGCCTTTCTTGCCCATGACGATCGCCGTGCCGGTATCCTGGCACATGGGCAGCACGCCGCCGGCGGCGATGTTGGCGTTCTTCAGCAAGTCATAGGCGACGAAGCGGTCGTTGTCGGTGGCCTCAGGGTCGTCGAGGATATGGGCGAGCTGGCTGAGATGGCCGGGGCGCAGCAGATGGTTGATGTCGGCGAAGGCGGCTTCGGCCAGCAGGCGCATGCCCTCCGGCTCGACGGTCAGGACGTCCTGGCCCTTGAACGTGTCGACCGAGACATGGTCGGAACTGATCTTGCGATAGGGTGTGGTGTCTTCGCTGAGCGGAAAAAGCGCATCTGCCATCGAAATAGCCTTCAAGGGTGGGAGATGGCGGTGGTTTACGCAGTCGAATTGCAAATTGCAATGAATCTAAAGAACGAAGACGGCCGCGTGGCCACGACCGTCTTCCTTTCATGCGAAGTATGGTTTCAACTCCTTCAACCGGGCTGGATCATCCGCTCGGGACGCACGATGGAATCGTACTGCTCGGCGGTGACGAGGCCGGTCTTCAGGGCCTCCTCGCGCAGCGTCGTGCCGTTCTTGTGGGCGGTCTTGGCGATTTTGGCGGCACTGTCGTAGCCGATGGTCGGGGCAAGCGCGGTGACCAGCATCAGCGAACGCTCGACACCATGACGGATATTGTCCTCGCGCGCCTCGATGCCGGTGACGCAATTGTCGGTGAAGGAGACGCTGGCATCGCCGAGCAACTGCACCGATTGCAGGAAGTTGTAGGCCATCACCGGATTGTAGACGTTCAGCTCGAAATGGCCCTGGCTGCCGGCGAAGGTCAGCGCCGCATGATTGCCGAACACCTGCACGCAGACCTGGGTCAGCGCCTCGCATTGCGTCGGGTTTACCTTGCCGGGCATGATCGACGAGCCCGGCTCGTTTTCCGGCAGCGCAAGCTCGCCGAGACCGGCGCGGGGGCCGGAGCCGAGCAGGCGGATGTCGTTGGCGATCTTGAACAGGGCGGCAGCCGCCGTGTTGATCGCGCCATGGGCAAAGACCATGGCGTCATGGGCAGCCAGCGCCTCGAACTTGTTCGGCGCGGTGACGAAGGGCAGGCCGGTGATGCCGGCGATCTCCTCAGCCACCTTCTCGGCAAAGCCGATGGGCGCGTTCAGCCCGGTGCCGACGGCGGTGCCGCCCTGCGCCAGCTCGTAAAGGCCCGGCAGCGTCAGCTCGATGCGGCGGATGGAGGAGGCGACCTGCGCGGCATAGCCGGAGAATTCCTGCCCCAGCGTCAGCGGCGTCGCATCCTGCGTATGGGTGCGGCCGATCTTGATGATGTGGTCGAAGCTTTTGCGCTTGGCTTCCAGCGCCCCGTGCAGGTGCTTCAGCGCCGGCAGCAGGTGGTGGACGATCTCTTCGGCGCAGGCGATGTGCATGGCCGTCGGATAGGTGTCGTTAGACGACTGGCTCATGTTGACGTGATCGTTGGGATGCACCGGCTTCTTGGAGCCCATCACTCCGCCCAGCATCTCGATGGCGCGGTTGGAGATCACCTCGTTGGCGTTCATGTTCGATTGCGTGCCCGAGCCGGTCTGCCAGACGACCAGAGGGAAGTGTTCGTTCAGCTTGCCGTCGATGACCTCCTGCGCCGCCGCGACGATGGTCTTGCCGAGCTCGGGGCCGAGATGGCCGAGCGCCATGTTGGCGCGCGCCGCCGCCTGCTTGACGATGCCGAGCGCGCGCACGATGGACAGCGGCTGCTTTTCCCAGCCGATCTTGAAATTGCCGCGCGAGCGCTCGGCCTGCGCGCCCCAGTAACGGTCGCTGGCAACCTCGATAGGGCCGAAGGTATCGGTTTCGGTGCGGGTGGTGCTCATGGTCTTCCTTCCGTGGCGTCAGGGGGGCTCCCCTGCGCTCTAGTATGGGTGCCCGCCTCGGCCGCCGCCAGCGTCAAGATGAGCGATGCGGCCGGACGGCGGGGGGACAGAGCTTCACGTTATGGTGAACGTCCGACCGCAAAGGCCGATGTCGTTGCTTTCCGGACACAGCCACAATGATTTCAACGAATTGCATGGGCGCCCCTGATGTCGCAAACAAGGCTGGCGAAAAAAATCGCGAAAAATTAACCAATCATTTCATAATTTTGTATGAATGTCAGTATGCACGAAGCGGCCGTGTTTTTTCGGAAACAGGTCGTCGCGAATAACCGTCCGTACCCGGCCGTTTGCTTTTCAACGCAGGGACGATCCAGTAACACTGCGTTTTATCAAGAATGCGCCGGGGCGGTGCCGACCTCAGATGACGGGGATGACTTTTTACATGACGAAATACCGGAGTGTCGGCGCGCTGGCGCTGGGTCTGATGTGCAGTGTGGCGTTCCTCGGCGCTCAGCCGGCGTCGGCCGGCACGTTGTTCGATTTTCTGCGCAGCAACAAGCTGGCGCAATCGCCGGGCCGCCAGGCGCAGCAGCAGGCTCTGCCGGGCGTGGCCATGCCGATGGCGACGAGCCCCGCACAGGAAGCGATGGCCGCGCCTTCCGAGCCGAAGCCGCTGCCCAAGGTCACCGGCCCGACTTACTACACCTACAAGGCCGATGGCCTGCGCCTCGTCTCGACGGCCCGATTCGCCGATCCGGTCGTCACCGGCGCCGTCACCGCCGAACCGAGCGAGGTCGGCTTGGCGCCGAGCCCGTCCGATGGTCTCGGCCAGCGTCGCACCATGTCGGAAGCCAGGGTAATGGCGCCCGACGATATCGCCAAGGCTCTGGAAACCTATTACGGCGACGGCGCGCCCCTTCTCTGGGTCGCCGGCGAGCAGGTGACCGACAAGGCCCGCGCGGCGATCGACGTGCTGAATGCGGCCGCCGATGTCGGCCTCGACCCACGCGACTATGCCGTGTCGCTGCCGACTGAGCCCGCCGACCCGGCCGATGCCGAAGGACGCGCCCGCGGCCTGATGCAGTTTGAGCTGGATCTCTCCGCCAGGATGCTCGCCTATGTGCAGGACACCGTGCGCGGCCGCGTCGATCCCAACCGCATTTCCGGCTATCACGATTTCAAGCGCAAGACGGTCAATCTGGCCGGCGTCATGAAGGTGGCGTCCGCTTCGCCCGACATCGCCGCCTATCTCAACAGCCGCTCGCCTTCCAGCCCGCAATTCGCGGCGCTGAAGGCGGAGCTTGCGAAGCTGCGCGCCGAGCAGGGCGAGGGCGCCCAGCCGATTTCGATCACGCTGACCGGCGCGCTCAAGCCGGGCGGCACGTCCGACCAGTTGCCGAACATCGTCGCCGCCATCGCCCGCTCGGGCTCGGCCGACCTGAAGGCCGCTCACGCCACGACTCTGGCGACGGCCACGGCCGCGCAGGACTATACGCCCGAAATCGTCGATCTCGTCGAGGCTTTCCAGAAGGAGCGTGGGCTGAAGCCGGATGGCGTCATCGGGCAGGCGACCGTGCGGGCGCTCATCGGCCATAGCGACGGCGCGAAGCAGCAGAAGCTGATCGTCGCCATGGAGCAGGCGCGCTGGCTGCCGAACGATTTGGGCAGCCGCTATGTCTTCATCAACCAGCCGGCCTTCATGGTCTACTACCACAACAACAATCGCGAAGAGCTGTCGATGCGCACCGTCGTCGGCTCAAAGGCGCACCAGACGTTCTTCTTCGAAGACGAGATCCAGACCGTCGAGTTCAATCCCTTCTGGGGCGTGCCGCAGTCGATCATCATCAACGAGATGCTGCCGAAGCTGCGCGCTGATCCCGGTTATCTCGATCGCATGGGCTACGAGGTCGCCGTCAACGGCCAGGCCGTGTCGTCCAGCAGCGTCAACTGGTACGGCTCGACCAACGCCATCTCGGTGCGCCAGCCGCCGAGCGGCGACAATGCGCTGGGCGAACTGAAGATCCTGTTCCCCAACAGCCATGCGATCTACATGCATGACACGCCGCAGAAGAGCTTCTTCAAGAAGGATATGCGTGCCCTCAGCCACGGCTGTGTGCGCCTGTCCGATCCGCGCGCCATGGCGGCAGCCGTTCTCGGCACCAGCGTCGACGACGTCGCCAAGCAGATCGCGGCCGGCAAGAACAAGGCGGTCGCCGTTCCACAGAAGATCCCGGTCTATGTCGCCTACTTCACGGCATGGCCGAACAAGAACGACAAGGTCGAATACTTCGACGACGTTTACGGCCGGGATGATTATGTCGTGAAGGCTTTCGAGGCGACGACCAGGGCGCGCGAACAGAGCTGAGCCTTTGGCGGGACGGCAAGAAACGGGCGGGCGGGAAGCAATTCCCGTCCGTTTTCGTTCGGACCTGCCGTCACGGATTGTTTGTCTTGGGATGCGACTGTGACTTGCCGCCCGGCGCGACTGCCTTTACGCAGTCCGGGCGGATACACCAACGCCTCGCGGAGATTCTCATGGAACGCACCTGCCTTGCCGTCATCCTTGCCGCCGGGGAAAGCACCCGGATGAAGTCGTCGATGTCCAAGGTGCTGCATCCGGTCGCCGGCCGGCCGATGATCGCCCATGTCATGGACGCCATCGTCCGCACCGGCATTTCCGATGTGGCGCTGGTGGTCGGCCGCAATGCCGATGAGGTGGCGGCGGCCGCATCCGTGGCCGGCGCCTCGGTGACGCCGGTGCTGCAGACCGAACGCCTCGGCACCGGCCATGCCGTGCTCGCTGCCCGCGAGGCGATCGGGCGCGGCTACGATGATATCCTGGTCGCTTACGGTGACGTGCCGTTGATCACGGATGCGCCGCTGCGCGCCGCCCGCGAGGGTCTGGCCGCCGGCAATGACGTCGTGGTCATCGGTTTCCACACCGACAATCCCACCGGCTATGGCCGCCTGCTGGTCGCGGACGGCGAGTTGATCGCCATCCGCGAGGAGAAGGATGCCAGCGACGCCGAACGTGCGGTTACCTGGTGCAACAGCGGCTTGATGGCGATCAACGGTTGCAAGGCGCTCGACCTGCTCGGCCGCATCGGCAACAACAATGCCAAGGGCGAATTCTACCTCACCGATCTCGTGGAAATTGCCCGCTCGCTCGGCGGCCATGCGGTTGCCGTCGATGCGCCGGAAGAAGAACTGACCGGCTGCAACAATCGCGCCGAACTCGCCGCCATCGAAAAGCTCTGGCAGCAGCGCCGCCGCCATGAACTGATGATTTCCGGTGTCTCGATGATCGCCCCGGAAACCGTGTTCCTGTCGCATGACACCGTCATCGGTCAGGATGTGCTGATCGAGCCGAATGTCGTCTTCGGCCCCGGTGTCACCATCGAAAGCGGCGCCGTCATCCATGCCTTCAGCCATATCGAGGGCGCGCATATCGCGACCGGCGCGACCGTCGGCCCCTTCGCTCGCCTGCGCCCCGGTGCGAAACTGGCGGAAGACTCCAAGGTCGGCAATTTCTGCGAGGTGAAGAACGGCGATATCGGCCGGGGGGCCAAGGTCAACCACCTGACCTATATCGGCGACGCCATCATCGGCGCCGGAAGCAATATTGGTGCTGGAACCATCACCTGCAACTATGACGGCGTCAACAAGCACCTGACCCGCATCGGCGAGAACAGTTTTATCGGCTCGAATTCGGCTCTCGTCGCCCCCGTCAGCATCGGCGACGGCGCTTACGTGGCATCGGGCAGCGTCATCACCGTCGACGTGCCGGATGAGGCCCTGGCGCTCGGCCGCGCCCGGCAGGAGACCAAGCCCGGCCGCGCAAAGCTGATCCGTGAGCGGGCGCTGGCGCTGAAGGCTGCGAAAAAAGCGGCGAAGTCGTAACCTAGCGAAATCGAATGTGACCGATGGGCGGCTTGCGTAAACCGCTGAAAAAGTTAGGACTGCCGCATACAAAAATGCGGACTGTTTCAGGAGGCTTGCATGTGCGGAATTGTCGGGATCGTCGGGACTGGCCCGGTGGCGGAGCGCCTTGTCGACGCGCTGACCCGTCTCGAGTATCGCGGCTATGATTCCGCCGGCGTCGCCACCATAAATGAGGGCAAGCTGGACCGGCGTCGCGCCGAAGGCAAGCTCGTCAACCTGCGCGGCGTGCTGGCGAAGGAGCCGCTTCCCGGCAATATCGGCATTGCCCATACCCGATGGGCGACGCACGGCGTGCCGAACGAGACCAATGCCCACCCGCATTTCGTCGATGGCGTCGCCGTCGTCCATAACGGCATCATCGAGAATTTCGCCGAGATCAAGCAGGAACTGATCGCCGGCGGCGCGACCTTCGAGACGCAGACGGATACGGAAGTCGTCGCCCAGCTTCTGGCGCGCTATCGCCGCGAAGGCCTCGGCCGTCGCCAGGCCATGCATGAAATGCTGAAGCGCGTCACCGGCGCCTATGCGCTGGCGGTGATGTTCGAGGACGATCCGTCGACGCTGATGGCCGCCCGCTCCGGCCCGCCGCTCGCCATCGGCTATGGCCGGGGGGAGGTCTATCTCGGCTCGGATGCGGTGGCGCTGTCGCCCTTCACCAACGAGGTCACCTATCTCCACGATGGCGACTGGGCCATCGTCGGCAAGGACGGGGTCTTCATCTTCGATCTGAGCGGTAGCCCGGTCTCGCGCCCGCACCAGATAACCCAGGCCGCCGCCTATCTGGTCGACAAGGGCAACCACCGGCACTTCATGGAAAAGGAAATTTATGAGCAGCCGGAAGTCATTTCCCATGCGCTCAGCCATTACGTCGATTTTGCCGAGCGGCGCGCGCGCTTCGATAGCGGCACCATCGATTTTTCCAAGGTAACGGGCCTGGCGATGTCCGCCTGCGGCACCGCCTTCCTCGCCGCCTCCATCGGCAAATACTGGTTCGAGCGTTACGCCCGCCTGCCGGTGGAAATCGACGTCGCCTCGGAATTCCGTTATCGCGAAATGCCGCTCTCGCCGACCCAGGCCGCGCTGTTCATCTCGCAATCCGGCGAGACGGCCGATACGCTTGCTTCCCTGCGCTACTGCAAGGAGCAGGGGCTGAAGATTGGCGCGGTCGTCAACGTCACCGAATCGACCATCGCGCGCGAGGCCGATGCCATCTTCCCGATCCTCGCCGGCCCGGAAATCGGCGTCGCCTCGACCAAGGCCTTCACCTGCCAGCTCGCGGTGCTTGCCTCGCTCGCCATCGGCGCGGCGCGTGCCCGTGGCACCATCGACGAAGCCACCGAAAAGACGCTGGTGCGGCACCTCACCGAAATGCCTCGCATCATGAGTCGGGTGCTGAACCTCATCCAGCCGCAGATGGAAGCGCTGTCGCGCGAGCTGTCGAAATGCAAGGACGTGCTCTATATCGGTCGCGGTACCAGCTACCCGCTGGCGATGGAAGGGGCGCTGAAACTCAAGGAAATCTCCTATATCCATGCCGAAGGCTATGCCGCCGGCGAGCTGAAGCATGGCCCCATCGCCCTGATCGACGAGAACATGCCGGTCATCGTCATCGCCCCGCATGACCGCTTCTTCGAAAAGACGGTGTCGAACATGCAGGAAGTCGCCGCCCGCGGCGGCCGCATCATCTTCATCACCGACGAGAAGGGCGCGGCAGCCTCGACCCTGCCGACCGTCGCCACGATCATCCTGCCGGAAGTCGATGAAATTATCTCACCGATGATCTTCTCGCTGCCGATCCAGTTGCTCGCTTATCACACCGCCGTCTTCATGGGCACGGATGTCGATCAGCCCCGCAACCTCGCCAAGTCGGTGACCGTCGAATGATGCTGCGCGCCGAAAGGCCTGGGGATGCCGCCGCCATCGAGGCCGTGACCGTCGCCGCCTTCGCAGACCACCCTCATAGCAACCAGACCGAACACATCATCGTCGCCCGCCTGCGCGCCGAAAACGCCCTGACGCTGTCGCTGGTGGCGGAGGAGGGCGCAGGGGTCGTCGGCCATATCGCCTTTTCGCCCGTGTCCATCGACGACGGTACGGCGGACTGGTATGGACTCGGGCCGGTCTCCGTTGCCCCGGAAGCGCAGGGCAAGGGCATCGGCTCGGCGCTGATCCGCGAAGGCCTGCAGCGCTTGGCCGCTGCCGGTGCGAAGGGCTGCGTCGTCATGGGCGACCCGGAGTTTTATAAGAAATTCGGCTTCCGCAACGAGGAGGACGTCGTCTTTCCCGGTTGTGCGCCGCAATATTTTTTGGCGCTTGCCTTGTCAGGCCCGATGGCTTGCGGCAATGTTCGGTATCATGAAGCATTCGACTGTTGACGCGGCGGAACGTTCGGGCGGCACATGACGGACACTCCGAAGAGCGAAGGCATCGCCACGCGGGTGCGCAACAACTTCCTGACCGGGTTGATCATTTGCGCACCGATAGCGATTACCATCTGGCTGACCTGGACGTTCATTCACTGGGCGGATAGCTGGGTAAAGCCCTATATCCCCGCGCGCTACAATCCTGAAAGCTACCTGAAATTCGCCGTTCCGGGCTTCGGCCTGCTGATCGCGGTGGTGTTCATCACCATCATCGGCTTTCTCGGCAAGAACCTGATCGGCCGTTCCATCGTCAATTTCGGCGAATCGATCCTGCGGCGCACACCGATGGTCCGCACCGTCCACAGTTCCATCAAGCAGATTTTCGAGACCGTGTTGCAGGAGCGTTCGACCACCTTCAAGAAGGTCGGGTTGATCCAGTATCCGAGCCCGGGCCTGTGGTCGCTGGTGTTCATCGCCGGCGATGCCAAGGGCGAAATCGCCAGCCGTTTCGATCGCCTGGGGCAGGAAATGGTCACCGTCTTCCTGCCTCCGACCCCGGTGCCGACCGCCGGCTTCCTGCTGTTCGTGCCGAAGAAGGACGTCATCGTGCTCGACATGAGCGCAGAGGATGGCGCCAAGCTACTAATCTCAGGCGGACTGATCACGCCCGATTATGTCGAGAAGACAACGCCAGTAGATGCTTAGCCGACTAATTTATCCGGCCCTGAGGAAACGGATCGCTTCATCGCGGCGGTGCAGATAAAGCAGGGTACGGATCGCTTCGCCTCGGGCGCTCGTCAATTCCGGATCCTTTTCCAGCAGATAGGCTGCATCCTTGCGGGCGATTTCCAGCAGGTCGCCATGGGCTTCGAGGCTGGCAATGCGGAAACCCGGCGTGCCGGATTGGCGGGTGCCGAGCAACTCGCCTTCGCCGCGCAGCTTCAGATCCTCCTCGGCGATGACGAAACCGTCTTCCGTGTCGCGCAGGATAGACAGCCGCGCATGGCTGGTCTCGCTGAGCGGCCCCTTGTAGAGCAGGATGCAGGTGGAAGCCTCGTCGCCGCGCCCGACGCGGCCGCGCAACTGGTGAAGCTGGGCAAGGCCGAAACGCTCGGCATGCTCGATGACCATGATCGTCGCATCCGGCACGTCGACGCCGACCTCGACCACCGTCGTCGCCACCAGCAGCCGCAACTCGCCGTTCTTGAAGGCGAGCATCACGGCATCCTTCTCGCTGCCGCTCATCCGGCCATGCACGAGGCCGACATTGGCGCCGAAGACCTGCGCCAGCGTCGCATGGCGCTCCTCCGCCGACATCAGGTCGGATTCCTCCGATTCCTCGACCAGCGGGCAGATCCAGTAGGCCTTCTTGCCCTCGGAAATGGCGCTTTTGAGCCGGCTAACGATATCGCCGATTCGCTCGGTCGGTACGGTGACGGTCTGGATCGGCTTGCGGCCGGCCGGCTTTTCGGTGAGCTTGGAAACGTCCATGTCGCCGAAGGCGGCGAGCACCAGCGTGCGCGGGATCGGCGTCGCGGTCATGACAAGCATATGCGGCGAGATGCCCTTGGCGGTTAGGCGCAGGCGCTGATGCACGCCGAAACGGTGCTGTTCGTCGACGATGGCGAGCACGAGGTCGTGATAGGCGACGGCATCCTGGAACAGCGCATGCGTGCCGATGACGATCTGGGTTTCGCCGGATGCAATGCGTTCGAGGATCGCCTCGCGCTCGCGACCCTTGGTGCGGCCGGTCAGCACGTCGACGGTGATGCCGGCGGCGTCGGCCAGCTTCGAGATGGTCGAAAAATGCTGGCGGGCGAGGATTTCGGTCGGGGCCATCAGCACCGCCTGTCCGCCGCTTTCGACGGCCGCCGCC
Organism: Hyphomicrobiales bacterium; assembly: GCA_017305935.1. Taxonomy (GTDB): domain Bacteria; phylum Pseudomonadota; class Alphaproteobacteria; order Rhizobiales; family Rhizobiaceae; genus Metarhizobium. Next base: position 305,382 of record JAFKJU010000005.1, read on the forward strand.
ATGGAGAGCAGCGCCACCAGCGTCTTGCCGGAGCCGGCATCGCCCTGCAGCAGCCGCAGCATGCGCTCGTTGCCGGCCATATCCTTGAGGATATCGGCCACTGCCTCCGTCTGGCTGCGGGTGGGCGAAAAGGGCAGGGCGGCGAGAATTCTTTTGCTGATCGCTCCCGTAGCGTGAACCGGCCGGCCGGCGACCTTGCGCAGCTTCTGCCGCACCAGCGACAGCGATACCTGCCCGGCGAGGAATTCGTCATAGGCAAGCCGCCGCCGCGCCGGAGCCTGCGGATCGATATCCGTCTCGTCGCGCGGATCATGCAGGGCGCGAAAAGCCTCGTCGACCTCGGGAAATCCCTGTTTCTGGGCCAGCGCCGGGTTGGCCCATTCGGGCATGGCGGGCAGGCGGGTGAGCGCCCCGTCGATGGCCTTGTGCAGCACTTTCGCGGAGAGGCCGGCGGTCATCGGATAGATCGGCTCGACCAGCGGCAGGTTCTGCGCCTCGGAGGCCTTCACCATGTAATCAGGATGGACCATGGAGGCGCGGCCGTTGAACCAGTCGACCTTGCCGCTGACGGTCACAGTCTCGTCGATGGGCAGGGCCTTGCTCAGCCAGTCGCCCTTGGCGCGGAAGAAGGTCAGCGCCAGTTCGCCGGTCTGGTCATGCAGGAAGACGCGGTAGGGCATGGAGGATTTGCCGGGCGGCGGCGGCTGGTGGCGGTCGATGCGGCCGGTGATGGTCACGATCACGCCTTCGGGGGCGAGCGCGATGCCCGGCTGGTTGCGGCGGTCGACGATGGAACTCGGCGCATGGAACAGGAGGTCGAGCACGCGCGCATCCTCGGCGTCCTCGCGGCCGAGCAGCCGCGCCAGCAGTTCGGCCAGTTTCGGGCCGACGCCGGGCAGGGAGGAAACGGAAGCGAACAGGGGATCGAGCAAAGCAGGGCGCATGCCCGGCAAAATGCGACGAGAAATGCGCTCTTGGCAAGGCTGACAATCGCCAAAGCAGCCGCTATATACCCCTGTCCTCCTTTCAACGCTGCGGCATCAACCGCGCCGCGGCGGCCAAAAAGATTCGCCACGATGCCAGAGACTGCGCTTCCCACCGGATTTGCCGCCCGATCCCCGACGTTGTTCGCCGGGGCGGCATTTGCGCTTCGCGCTCCCCCTAATCCGCCTGCCGGCACCTTCTCCCCGCTGGCGAGAAGGGGAGATGAGGAAAAGCTGCCATTCTCCTCTGGTGTCCTTGCATGTCACCGGACGGAAGCATCCGGCCTTCTTCTTCTCCCCGGCGGGGAGAAGATGTCCGACAGGACAGATGAGGGGGCCTTTACGTCCGCGAAATCTTCCGCATCGCCGAAACAATCGTCATCCCGTTCCGTTAGAAAGCTTCCGTCATGACAGGCATCAGCCGCACGAGCGCCGATCTCGACCCCCGCCGCCGCCGGATTCTCTATCGCTGCTGGCATCGCGGAATTCGCGAGATGGATCTGGTGCTCGGCCAGTTCGCGGAGGATGAGATCGCTGTTCTCGGCGATGCCGATCTGGACGAGTTGGAGCGGATCATGGCCGAGGAGGACAACGATCTCGTGCGCTGGATCACCGGTGCCACCGAAACGCCGGAGCATATGCTGACCCCGATGTTCGCCCGCATCGCCGCCTATCGGCCGGATTTCGATCCGGTGCTCATCGAAAAGGTAAGGACCAAGGAATGATTCCCGGTTTCGATCCGAAGCTGCTTGCGAGCGTCGATTCGGCGCTGACCGTCGCCAATGTGCCGGCGGGCATGGAGCCGTTTCTCATCGCCGAACTGGCGCGCACCGGCCGTCCCGTCGCCTATGTGCTGTCGGACGGCCAGCGCATGGCCGATATCGAGCAGATGCTGGGTTTTGCCGCGCCCGATATTCCGGTCATGACGCTGCCGGCCTGGGACTGTTTGCCCTATGACCGCGTCTCGCCCAGCGCCGATGTCTCCGCGCGCCGGCTGGCGGCGCTCTCCGGCCTGATCGCCTATGCGAAGAAACCGCATCCGGCGATCCTGCTGATCACCGTCAACGCGATGCTGCAGAAGATCGCGCCGCGCGAGATCATCGAAAGCCTCGCCTTCTCCGCAAAGCCCGGCCAGACGATCCGCATGGACGATATCGCCGCACGGCTGGAGCGCAACGGCTTCGACCGGGTCGCCACCGTGCGCGAGGTCGGGGAATTCGCCGTGCGCGGCGGCATTCTCGATGTCTTCGTGCCGGGCACGGAGGAGCCGGTGCGCCTCGATTTCTTCGGCGATTCGCTTGAAACAATCCGCACCTTCGATCCCGCCAGCCAGCGCACCACCGGCCAGGCCCGCTCGCTCGATCTCAACCCGATGAGCGAGGTGACGCTGACGCCGGACACGATCAGCCGTTTCCGCAAGAATTACCTGTCGCTGTTCGGCGCGGCAACCCGCGACGACGCGCTGTATGTCGCCGTCTCCGAGGGCCGCCGTTATGCCGGCATGGAGCATTGGCTGCCGCTGTTCTACGAAAAGCTGGAAACCGCCTTCGATTACCTCAAAGGCTTCCTGATCGTCACCGACCATACGGTGCGGGAGGCGGCGGAAGAGCGCTCCAAGCTGGTGCTCGATTATTTCGAGGCGCGGCAAAATTCCGGCCATCAGGGCAAGGGCCAGATGGCGCAGGGCACGCCCTACAAGCCGGTCTCCCCCGGCCAGCTCTATCTCGACGCGAAGGCGTTCGGCAAAACGCTGGATATGTTCGCGGCGATCCGCCTCTCGCCCTTCAACGAGATGGAAGGCGTCGACCGCAAGGTCGTCACCATCGACGCCCATGCCGGCCCGCGCTGGGCCAAGACCGCGAGCGAGTCGGAAAGCGGCGAGCGCATCAATGTCTTCGATCTCGCCGTCAAGCATATCGGCGAGCGCCGCGCCAAGGGCCGCAAGGTGCTGATCTCGGGCTGGTCGGAAGGCTCGCTCGACCGGTTGCTGCAGGTGCTGAACGAGCACGGGCTGGAGCGCATCAAGCCTGTCAAGGCGCTGAAGGACTTGTCCAAGCTCGACAAGGGCGAGGCGGCCTCGACGGTTCTCAGCATCGAATCCGGCTTCGAGGCCGGCGATCTCGTCGTCATCGGCGAGCAGGATATTCTCGGCGACCGCATGGTGCGTCGCGCCAAGCGCCGCAAGCGCGGGGCGGATTTCATCGCCGAAGTCGCAGGTCTGGACGAAGGCTCCATCGTCGTCCATGCCGAGCACGGCATCGGCCGCTTCATCGGCCTGAAAACCATCGAGGCGGCGGGTGCCCCCCACGCCTGCCTTGAGCTGTTATATGCCGACGACGCCAAACTGTTCCTGCCGGTCGAAAACATCGACCTGCTGTCGCGCTACGGCGGCGAGGGCACCGAGGTGCAGCTCGACAAACTCGGCGGCGGCGCATGGCAGATGCGCAAGGCCAAGCTCAAGAAAAAGCTGCTGGATATGGCCGACGGCCTGATCCGCATCGCCGCCGAGCGCATGATGCGCCATGCGCCGGTGCTGACCGCGCCGGATGGGCTCTATGACGAATTCGCCGCCCGCTTCCCCTATGACGAGACCGACGACCAGATGACCGCCATCGATTCGGTGCGCGACGATCTCGGCGCGGGACGGCCGATGGATCGCCTCGTCTGCGGCGATGTCGGCTTCGGCAAGACGGAAGTGGCGCTGCGCGCCGCCTTCGTCGCCGCCATGAACGGCGTGCAGGTGGCGGTCGTCGTGCCGACGACGCTGCTCGCCCGCCAGCATTTCAAAACCTTTTCGGAGCGCCTGCGTGGCTTCCCGATCCGCATCGCGCAGGCCTCGCGCCTCGTCGGCTCCAAGGAGTTGTCGCAGACCAAGAAGGAAGTGGCCGATGGCAAGGTGGATGTGGTGGTCGGCACCCATGCGCTGCTCGGCTCCGGCATCAACTTCGCCAATCTTGGCCTCTTGATCATCGACGAGGAGCAGCATTTCGGCGTCAAGCACAAGGAACGGCTGAAGGAGCTGAAGAGCGACGTTCATGTGTTGACGCTCTCGGCGACGCCGATCCCGCGCACCCTGCAACTGGCGATGACCGGCGTGCGCGAATTGTCGCTGATCACCACGCCGCCGGTGGACCGCATGGCGGTGCGCACCTTCATCTCGCCCTTCGATCCGCTTGTGATCCGCGAGACGCTGATGCGCGAGCATTATCGCGGCGGCCAAAGCTTCTATGTCTGCCCGCGCCTGTCGGATCTGGCCGATATCCAGGCCTTCCTGCAATCGGATGTGCCGGAGCTGAAGGTCGCCATCGCCCATGGCCAGATGGCGGCGGGCGAGCTGGAAGACATCATGAATGCCTTCTACGACGGCAAATACGACGTGCTGCTCTCGACCACCATCGTCGAATCCGGCCTCGACGTTCCCACAGCCAATACGCTGATCGTCCACCGCGCCGATATGTTCGGCCTCGCACAGCTTTACCAGATCCGCGGCCGCGTCGGCCGTTCCAAGGTGCGCGCCTTCGCGCTTCTGACGCTGCCGGTCAACAAGGTGCTGACCACGGGTGCCGAACGGCGCCTCAAGGTGCTGCAATCGCTGGATACGCTGGGCGCCGGCTTCCAGCTCGCCAGCCACGACCTCGACATCCGCGGCGCCGGCAACCTGCTCGGCGAAGAGCAATCCGGCCATATCAAGGAAGTCGGCTTCGAGCTTTACCAGCAGATGCTGGAGGAGGCGGTGGCCGAGGTGAAGGGCGACGACGACATCGTCGACAGCGGCTGGTCGCCGCAGATCTCGGTGGGCACGCCGGTGATGATCCCGGACGACTACGTGCCCGACCTGCACCTGCGCATGGGCCTCTATCGCCGCCTCGGCGAAATCACCGAACTGCGCGATATCGACGGTTTTGGCGCGGAGATGATCGACCGTTTCGGGCCGCTGCCCATCGAAGTGCAGCACCTCCTGAAGATCGTCTACGTCAAGTCGCTGTGCCGCAAGGCCAATGTCGAGAAGCTGGAGGCCGGGCCGAAGGGCGTCGTCGTGCAGTTCCGCAACCGCGAATTCCCCGATCCGGCGGCATTGGTCGGCTATATCGCCAAGCAGGGAACGATGGCGAAGATCCGCCCCGATCACAGCGTCTTCCTCAGCCGCGACCTGCCGACGCCGGAAAAGCGGCTGGCGGGTGCTGCCATGGTCATGACCCAGCTTGCGGGGCTTCTCGACAAAAAGTGATGGTCAGTGCCGCCGGTATATCGGACAGTGCGAATCGATTTGAAATTGGAGACGTGCGAAATGGCGACCTACACGGTGACGATCGACTGGAAGCGGGGCGAGGGCGAGGATTTCGTCGACAACCGCTATTCGCGCGCCCATGTCTGGCATTTCGACGGCAATATCAGCGTGCCGGCCTCGTCGTCGAAACATGTCGTGCCGCTGCCGCTGTCGGTGGAAGCCGCCGTCGATCCGGAGGAGGCCTTCGTCGCCTCGCTCTCCTCCTGCCATATGCTGTGGTTCCTCTCGATTGCCGCCAAGGCCGGCTTCCGCATCGATGCCTATGAGGACATGGCCGAGGGCATCATGGCGCGCAATGCCGAGGGCAAGCTCGCCATGATCGAGGTGACGCTGCAGCCGGAGGTGCGGTTTTCGCCGGAGACGCCCATCGACAAGGCACGCCACGAGGCCTTGCATCATGAGGCGCACGAGGCCTGCTTCATCGCCAATTCGGTGCTGACGCAGATCAGGCTGCGCCCGCGCCTCGCATAAGCTATTTGTCTTCCTGAGGCGTGACGGCGACTGCCGCCTGCGCGTCGGCGCCGACGGGCGGGGGCAAGCGCGTGCCGCGCTTGCGTTCGCGCACCAGCGTCATCAGGCCCGAGCCGACGATCAGCACGATGCCGGCCCAGGTCGGCATGTCGACGCCGTCGCCGAAGACGAGATAGCCGAGCAGGATCGCCCACAGCATCTGGCTATACTGGATCGGGCCGATGATCCCCGCCTCGACATGGGTCGCGGCATACATCATTAGCACGTTGGCGAGCGCCGCCAGCAGGCCGAAGCCGGCGAGATACAGCCACTGTTCCGGCGTCGGCCAGATGAAGCCCGGCACCATCAGCGCCGCGCTGATCGCCATCCAGCCGAAGACGCCGGCGCCGTAGAGCGAGATGTTCTTTTCCTTCGGCCCCATGGCCCGGAAGATGACGATGGAGATCGCGCCGCTGAAGCCGCCGACGATCGCGCCGAGATGGCCGATCGACAATTCGCGAAAGCCGGGCCGCAGCACCACCAGCACGCCGAGGAAACCGACCAGCACCGCCAGCCAGCGGCGAATGCCGACGACCTCTTTGAGAAACACCACCGACATGATGGTGACGAAGGAGGGCAGCAGGAAGATCAGCGCGAAGGCTTCCGCCATGCTCAGATGCGTGAAGGCGACGACGCTGCCGATGGCGCCGGAGGCGGCGCAGGCGAAGCGCAGCAGCCAGAGCGGCCGGTTGGTGGAGCGCACCACGTCGCTCCAGCGGTCGCCCTTCTTCACCAGGAACGGCATGGCAACCAGGCCGAAGACGGCGCCGAAAAACGCGGTTTCATAGGGCGAAAGCGCGCCTTCGATCAGCTTGATGCTGGCATCGCTGAACGAAAAGGCGGCGAAGGCGGCAAAGCCGAGCACGACGCCCTTCAGACGCTGGTCTGTGGACACGGGGTAACACTCCGATGGCAGAAAGCGCCGCCGATACCGGCCGCGCGATGCAGCCGCCGGGAAAACGCTGGAAAAGAATGGCTCTCTTAGCGTTTCCGGCGCGAGTCGTCACCCGATTTCACGTCTGCCTCAGTTGGCCTTGGCACGGGCTTCGGCCTTCATGCGGGCGATGTCGCGCAGCGCGCCGACGAGAAGCTCCGGCGTCTGGGCGCCGCTGACGGCATATTTCTGCTCGAAGACGAAGAAGGGCACGCCGCTGACGCCCATGCGGCGCGATTGCTCTATTTCTTTCTCGATCATGTCGCGATCCGCATCGGAGGCCAGAAGCTTTGCGATGACGGCGCGGTCTAGGCCCGCCTGTTCGGCTATCTCGAGCAGCACGGCATGATCGCCGACATTACGGCCTTCCTCGAAATTCGCCTTGAACAGCAGGCCGGCGACGGTGTTCTGCATCTCGTGGCCCTCGGTATGCGCCCAGAGCAGCAGGCGATGCGCATCCATTGTGTTGGGACCGATCTTGATGGCGTCGAAATTGAAATGGATGCCGACCTCTTCGCCCAGATGCGTCAGCGTCTGGTGGGCACGATCCATGTTTTCCTTGCCGCCGAGTTTTGCCGCCAGCGTCGTCTGCTGATCGACCCCTTCCGCCGGGTAATCGGGATTGAGCTGATAGGGCCGCCAGTTGATCTCGGCCTCGATGTCGCCGGCGACCTCGCTGAGCGCCTTTTCCAGCCGCGCCTTGCCGAGATAGCACCAGGGGCAGACCACGTCAGAAACGATGTCGATGGTTATGGTTTCCATGGGCTGTGAGTCCTTTCGCGCTGCTGGCCGGTTTCAGACCATGTATGCGCCCGACGGCATCCGTTCAACCGGTTACCGGAAGGGAACCGTCTTCTATTGTGCCCGCGCATCCCACCAGGTCTGAAGTTGATAACCGTAGAGCGGCAGGGTGTCGGGTCTTCCGATGGTCTTGTGACGGGCGATCCATTGTTCGCCGAGATGATAGAGCGGTACGAAATAGCTGCCTGAAATCAGCATCCGGTCGAAGGAACGCACCGCCGCCTGGAAGCTTTCGGCCGTGCGGGCGGTCAGCATGTTGTTGATCAGTCTGTCGATATCGGGATCGGCGGTTCCGGCGTAGTTCTCGCTCCCCTGCCTGTCGCGGGCAAGCGACCCCCAGCGCGACACTTGCTCGATGCCCGGCGACAGCGAGGAGGTGAAGCTTTTCATCACCATGTCGAAATTGAAGGCGATCGTCCGGTTCTGATATTGCGAATCGTCGACGGTACGCACCGTCAGCGCGATGCCCAAGGCCCGGAGCGAGCGCTGATAAGCGAGCGCCAGCTTCTCCTGATCGGCATTCTGGGTCATGATCTCGAAGGCGAGCGGCGTTCCCTTGGCATCGACCATCTGGCCGCCCCGGATCGAATAGCCGGCCTGCTTCAGCAGGTCGACGGCCTGTTTCAGTACTTTGCGGTCCCGACCCGACCCATCGGTCACCGGCAGACGATAGCTGCCGTCCAGCACGGCGGGATCGATGCGTGCGGTGATGTCGCCCATCATCTCGCGCTCCAGCGGACTGGCCGGCACGCCGAGGCTGGAAAGGTCGGAATTCTGCCAGTAGCTCTGGGTGCGGGTATAGGCATTTTCGAACAGGTTGCGGTTTGCCCATTCGAAATCGAACACCAGCGACAGGCCCTTGCGCAGCCGGGCATCGGCGAAATAGGGGCGGCGGGTGTTGAACACGAAGCCGAGCATGCCGGTTGGCAGTTTCGGCTTGAATACGTCCTTGATCACTTTGCCAGAGGCGACCGCGGGGAAATCATAGGCCCGATCCCAATGGCTGGGATTGCCTTCGGGATAGATATCGACCTCGCCCTTCTTGAAGGCCTCGAACAGCGTGCTTTCCTGCAGAAAATATTCCACTGCGATCTCGTCGTAATTGTCGAAACCGACTTTGGATGGGATGTCCTTGCCCCAATAGTTCGGATCGCGCCTGTACACGATGCGCTCGCCGGGATTGATCGACTTGATCCTGTAGGGGCCTGAACCGATTGGCGGCGCCAGCGTCGATTGCTCGAAGCTTTCAGGGACGGTCGCATGTTTCGGCAGCACGGGCGTGTAGGCGGCGATGATCAGCGGCGTCTCGCGGTCTGCCTTGTCGTTGAAGGTGAAGCGTACCGAGCGCTCCCCGACCTTTTCCAGCTTGTCGACTGCCTCCATGCGCCGGCTGAAGGGCGTGCGGCCCTTGTCGCGCAGCAGCTCGAAGGTGAAGATCACATCCTCCGGCGTCACCGGCTTGCCGTCCGACCAGTGTGCGCGCGGATCGAGGTTGAACTGGATGAAACTGCGCGCCTCGTCCCATTCCACGGTTTCGGCCAGCAAACCATAGAGCGAGAAGGGCTCGTCGGCGGAGCGGGTCATCAGCGATTCGAACATCATGTTGCCGAATTGCGGATCCCACATGCCGCGCGCCGTGGTGCGCATGCTCTTCAGGATGAAGGGGTTGAGATTGTCGAAGGTGCCGACGACGCCGTAGGTGATCCGGCCGCCCTTCTTGACGTCGGGATTGACGTAAGGGAAATGCGCATAATCCCTGGGCAACGACACGTCTCCATGCATGGCGATGCCATGCAGCGGTTCGGCGGCAAGCGGGCTCCAGAAAAGGAGGGAGACGAGGGCTATGGCGAAGAGACGGCGCACCGGAGAGACGTTCCTTTGATCTGCTGTCCGGGCAGGGCGGCGGCCTTCCCGAATCCTTGTAGGCGGCATGTTAGCGCATGTCTTTACCCGGTTGCCACCGGCTGCATGTCGCTCCAGCGTTTATGCGAAGCTTAAACTGCCGCGCCATAAGGCTATTTCGAGGCGTCGAACATCAAAAATCTCACGTTGAACGCGGTGGAGATCAAAGAAAAGCTGGATATCCGCTGCGCTGCGATGTAACAGGGTGCCAGGATCGGGGGTCATGTATTTGCCTCATTTGCGCGACAGGTGACGGCGGAATGGACCAAATCAGTCGGGACCGGTGGAGAACCGCCCGGGCACCGGATTTCAGGAGACGGATTTCGTTATGATGATCAAGGCAACCACTTTCACGCGTGCAGCCCTCTCGGCGCTCGCAGTTTCTTTCGGCGCAGCGGCGATGCCGTCCGTCTCCAGCGCGCAGGAGGCCGCACCCGCCGGCCAGCCGCCGCTCGGCTGGTTCAAGACCTGCTCGAAGCAGGAAGACAACGACATCTGTGCGGTTCAGAACATCCTGCGCGCCAATAGCGGCCAGATGATCACCGCCGTCGGCCTGATCTCGGTCTCGGGCAAGGTCAATCGCAAGCTGCTCCAGGTCTCGGTTCCCTCCGCGCGCCTGATCCCGCCGGGCGTCGTTATGCAGATCGATGGCGGCAAGGGCCAGAAGCTGGATTATGCCGTCTGCCTGCCCGATCGCTGCACCGCCGAAATCGTCCTGACCGACGCCATGATCGCATCGCTGAAGAAGGGCAACGAAGTCGTCTTCACCTCGATCAACTTCCGCCGCGCCCCGAACCCGATCAAGATTCCGCTGACCGGTTTCACCGGCGCCTATGACGGCGAGCCGATGTCCGAATCGAAGCTGGCCGAAAGCCAGCGCAGCCTGGAAGAAGGTATGCAAAAGAAAGCCGAGGAAGCCCGTAAGAAGCTGGAAGACGCTCAGAAGGCTGCCACTCAGCAGTAATCTGCCCTTTGAGGCAAAGAAAAGCCCGGTCGCGATTGTCGCGGCCGGGCTTTTTCGTCTTGGGAGGACGATTGCTTCAGATCTATATGACGCATTTCCGGACGGAAAACCGCTTCACACTTTTCCTGGAAATGCTTAGTGAGCGATATTAAATTTCGGACGGTAACGGCCGGCCGACTGCGGATCGAAAATCTGCATGACCTGCGGATTGCGCAGCGGCGTGCCGCTCTGGTCGGAGATCAGGTTCTGCTCCGAGACATAGGCCACATATTCCGTCTCGTCGTTTTCGGCTAGGATGTGGTAAAAAGGCTGGTCCTTGTGCGGACGGATTTCCGCCGGAATTGCGTTCCACCATTCTTCGGTGTTGGCGAATTCTGGGTCAACATCGAAGACAACACCGCGGAACGGAAAAACCCGGTGGCGGACGACTTCACCGATATTGAATTTCGCGTTGCTCTGTTTCATGGCATTTTCCTTTCGTCCTGTATGTGGTGATAACGGTCGCAACGATCAAGAGTTTCACGGCATTGCTGTTAAAATCCTGTCATAAGGCGACAAGGGCTGATTCATCTGTCTCAAGGGGAAACGGCTGCCGCCTCTGTGTGCGTCCGCCCCGGCTTGCTTGCGCCTGCGGCCGTTTCGCGCTACCTCAATCCTCCATGCAACCGCATTCCGGGTGATATCCGTGACCAATCAATGGGGCAGAGGCGGGACGACGAACGGCCGCCGACCCGGCAATTCCTCCGGCATGGCGCTGGCGATCGTCGCGAGCCTGCTGATCGGCGCCGCCGGAAGCTATGGTTATGTGCGTTACGCCGGCCATCAGGAGCGCCAGGCCCACCAGGCGGTGCAGGAGGAGCGCGACAAGCTCGCGGATCAGGTTCGCCGCCAGTCCGCCGAACTCGACGATCTGACCCTGAAACTGATGGCCGCCGATGGCGACAAGTCCAGGGACAATCAGGCCGCCGACGCCGAGGAGCGCAAGCTGCAGGACGACTTGGCGCGGATGACCCAATCCCGCGACAAGCTGCAGCAAGACAATGATCGCCTGGGCAACGAGGCAGCCGGCCTGCGGGTGCAGATCGACGGCCTTACCCGCCGTCTGACACTCGCCGAGCAGGGCAACACCGATGCCGACGGCGCCCGCGCCCGTCTGACCAAGGCGCTGGCCGATGCCGAGCAGGCCCGCGATGCGGCGCTGAAGCAGGCCGGCGACCTCAAGGCCAGCCTCGATGAGGCGCAGGCCAACCTTCGCAGTGCGGCGGCGGAGCGCGACAAGGCCCGCGACAGCGAGATGGACAGTATGCAGGTGGCCCGCGAGACCAGCCTGACCATCAAGACGCTGACTGCCGAACTGGACAAGACGAAGACCGAAGCTGGTGAGCAGGCAAAGGCCGCCAACGATGCCCGCCAGGCGCTGGCGCGCATCAGTGGCGATCTCGCTGCGGCGCGCCAGTCGCAGCAGCGCCTGCAGGCGGATCTGGCCCGCGTCACCGCCGAGCGCGATGCGCTGTCGCAGCAGGCGACCAGGGAGCCTTCAGGCGATCAGCCCGCCGGTGGACAACCTGCCGCTGAGCAGCCTGCGACGCCCACCGAGACCGTGGCGCCGCGCCCGGCCGATACGGTGGAGCGCGTGCTGGGACGCACGCCGGGCCTTGCCGGGCTCAGCGATGACAAGCGTGACGATCTCAAGCGGCAATTGATCGCCGGCGCCTGCGTGGCGACCGCGCTGGAGAGCGCCTTCGGGCGTGTACCGCTGGTGACGCTGCGCAACATGATCCGGGATTTGCAGAGCGACTGCTGATCAAACGCGAAAAGGAGGGAACATGGTGGTTCGGTGGGGTGCGGCGCTGGCGTCGGCGGTGATGATTTTGGCGGGAACCGGCGCGCTTGCGGCGGAATTCGAGCGCAGCATCATGACGGGCGCGCCGACCGGCACCTATATCCAGATCGGCCGCGATATCGCCGCGCTTGGCAAGGAATGCGGCCAGACGCTCAACGTCGTCGAAAGCGCCGGCTCGCTGGAAAACTTCGTCGGCGTGCGCAATCGCCGCAACACCCAGTTCGGCATCGTCCAGAGCGACGTGCTGGAATATTTGAAAACCTTCGAGGCCAACGATCCCGATGTGCAGCAGGCGGTGCGCGGCGTGCGCATCATGTTCCCGCTCTATAACGAAGAAGTCCATGTGCTCGCCCGCAAGGACATCGCCGACCTCAAGGGGCTGGCCGGACATAAGATCGCCGTCGGCAAGAAGGATAGCGGCACTTTCCTGACCTCGTCGCTGATCCTCGATATCCTGCAGGTCACGGGTGGCGAGCGCCTGCCGCTCAATCCCGACGAGGCGCTGCCGAAGCTGCTTTCCGGCGAGATCGACGCCTTCTTCTACGTGGCCGGCGCGCCGGCGCCACTGTTCCGCGACAGCAAGATCGACCCGGCGAAATTCCACCTGCTGCCGATCACGGACCAGCCGCTGCTCGCCACCTACACGCCCTCGCGCATCGAAGCCGACACTTATTCTTTCCAGGACGAGCCGCTCGACCTGATCGCGGTCAAGGCGGTGCTGATGACCTATGATTACGACGTCAAGCGCAACGCTTATCAGCGCGACAGTTGCAAGGCGGTGGCGGATTTCTCGAGCCTGATCCTCGGTCATCTCGACCAGCTCGCCGAGCGCGGCCATCCGAAGTGGAAGACCGTCGACCTGGCCGCGCTGCCGCCCGGCTGGAAGGTCGGCATCTGCGTCAAGAAGGGCATGCAGGCCGATTACAAGCCCGATTGCAAGGCGCCCGTCCAGCAGCAGCCGGCGGCCGGAGGAGCAGACGAGGAATATCTGAACCTGCTGAAACAGCGTCTGAAAAAGCAGTAAGCCAAAGCAAAACCGGCGGCCAATGGCCGCCGGTTCGATATCCGGCCCCGGCAAAACCGGGGCCTTTAGAGCATTTCCAGGAAAAGTGGATACCGTTTTTCCGTCCGGAAATGCGACAAAATAAAGAGTCGTCGCGCCGATCAGGCGGAGTAGTACATGTCGAATTCGACCGGGTGCGGGGTCATATCGTAGCGCATGACTTCCTGCATCTTCAGTTCGATGAAGCTGTCGATCAGGTCGTCGTCGAAGACGCCGCCGGCGGTCAGGAACTTGCGGTCCTTGTCGAGGCTTTCCAACGCTTCGCGGAGCGAGCCGCAGACGGTCGGGATCTTCTTCAGCTCCTTCGGCGGCAGATCGTAGAGATCCTTGTCCATCGGCTTGCCGGGATGGATCTTGTTCTTGATGCCGTCGAGGCCGGCCATCAGCATGGCGGCGAAGGAGAGATAGGGGTTGGCGACCGGATCCGGGAAGCGGACTTCCAGGCGCTTGGCCTTCGGGCTGGAGCCGATCGGGATACGGCAGGAGGCGGAACGGTTGCGGGCCGAATAGGCCAGCAGAACCGGTGCTTCATAACCCGGGACGAGACGCTTGTAGGAGTTCGTCGACGGGTTGGTGAAGGCATTCAGCGCCTTGGCATGCTTGATGATGCCGCCGATGTAGTAGAGGCAGCTTTCCGACAGGCCTGCATATTCGTCGCCGGCAAAGGTCGGCTTGCCGCCCTTCCAGATCGACTGGTGGACATGCATGCCCGACCCGTTGTCGCCATAGATCGGCTTCGGCATGAAGGTCGCGGTCTTGCCATAGGCGTTGGCGACCTGATGCACGACGTATTTGTAGAGCTGGATCTTGTCGGCGTTGCGCACCAGCGTGTCGAACTTGATGCCGAGCTCGTGCTGGGCGGAAGCGACTTCATGGTGATGCTTTTCGACGACGACGCCCATCTCGCCGAGCACGGTCAGCATTTCCGAGCGCATGTCCTGCAGGCTGTCGATCGGCGGAACCGGGAAATAGCCGCCCTTGACGCGCGGACGGTGGCCGAGGTTGCCGGTCTCGTAGTCGGTGTCGTCGTTCGACGGCAGTTCGGAGGAGTCGAGCTTGAAACCGGTGTTGAAAGGGTCGGCCTTGTACTTGACGTCGTCGAACACGAAGAATTCCGGCTCCGGACCGACATAGACGGTGTCGCCGATGCCCGATGCCTTGAGATAGGCTTCGGCCTTCTTGGCGACGCCGCGCGGATCGCGGTTATAGGCTTCGCCGGAAACCGGGTCGAGGATGTCGCAGAGGATAACCATGGTCGACTGGGCGAAGAACGGGTCCATATGGACCGTTTCCGGATCCGGCATCAGCACCATGTCGGATTCGTTGATCGCCTTCCAGCCGCCGATCGAGGAGCCGTCGAACATGACGCCGTCGGCAAACATGTCTTCGTCGACGCAGACGACGTCCATCGTGACGTGGTGCAGCTTGCCCTTGGGATCGGTGAAGCGCAGATCGACGAACTTGACGTCGTTTTCCTTGATCTGTTTCAGGATATCGTTTGCGGTCGTCATAGACGGTTTCCTTGAATAAGATGACGAATATAGGCTCCGCAGCCCTCAGGGGGCGGAGCTAAGATTTCAAATGGCGTCGATGCCCGTTTCGCCGGTGCGGATACGGATGACCTCTTCGATGTTGGACACGAAGATCTTTCCGTCGCCGATGCGCCCCGTCTGGGCCGCATTGCGGATGGCTTCGATCACGGCTTCGGCGTTTTCATCCGCCAATACGACTTCGACTTTCACTTTCGGAAGGAAATCGACGACATATTCCGCCCCGCGATACAGTTCCGTGTGGCCTTTCTGGCGACCGAAGCCCTTCGCTTCCGTGACGGTGATCCCTTGAAGGCCGACTTCCTGAAGGGCTTCCTTCACCTCGTCGAGCTTGAAAGGCTTGATGATCGCTTCGATCTTTTTCATGAGAAAATATCTCTCCGCTTCTCCCCATTGCAGCAGGAATGTTCCCGCCGGCGACCCTCATGCACATTGCATGCCAGACCGACCGCAGGCATTGGCGTGGCTGCCTCCGATGGTCCGTCTCCAAGGTTTTCGCCTGAATTTTTCAAAAAGGCCAGCCGTTGCTGCCCAAATTTTATGTGAATCGACGCCGGTTCCGGTGGGGTCCGCCCGGATGGACAGAGCGCCTGTTTTTCAGGCAGCAGGAACATGTTCAAAAATTGGGCAGATGCATAAATTATCGACGTCAAGGCATTTTGTTTTCCGATTGTGTTTTGGGCGGAATGGAGCCAGACAATGAAGCATGGCCGATTTTCTTGCAATGCTGCTCCTCACCCCCGCTGAAATGAATCGCTGCGATGCCGCCGCCGCGGCTTCCGGCCTCGACAGTTTCGGGCTGATGGAGCAGGCGGGGCAGGCGGTCGCAGCTTCGGCACTGCGCCATTTCGGCGAGGCCTTGCGTTTCGTGGTGCTCTGCGGACCGGGCAACAATGGTGGCGACGGCTATGTCGCGGCGCGTGCCCTATTGGAGTCCAGTTGCAAGGTCGATGTCTTCCATCTCGGCGATCCCGGCCGGCTGAAGAGCGATGCCCGGACGGCGCGCGCGCTGTGCCCGATCCCCTCCGCGCCGCTGGCGGATTACGCGCCGCAGGCCGGTGATCTCGTCATTGATGCGCTGTTCGGAGCCGGTCTCGCGCGGGCGGTCTCGGAGGAGGTCGCGGCCGTCATAGCGGCGGTGAAGGCAGCGGGCGTGCCGGTGCTGGCGGTCGATCTTCCTTCCGGCCTGTGCGGCGAGCGCGGCATTGCGCTGGGCTCGGCCTTTTCTGCGGCGCGCACGGTGACTTTCATGACCCGAAAGCCCGGGCATGTGCTGCTGCCGGGACGCACGCTCTGCGGTGCTTTGGAGGTGTTCGATATCGGCATTCCGCATCGCTTCGTGAGGGAGGCCTGGGGCGGCAGGCTGCGGATCAACGATCCCGGCTGGTGGGGTGCGGTCATGCCACGCGAGGATGCGGATTCGCATAAATTCAAGCGCGGCCATCTCGTCGTCTTTTCGGGTTCGGCCACACATACGGGAGCGGCGCGGCTTGCGTCACGCGCCGGTTTTCGCGCCGGCGCCGGGCTGGTGACGGTCGCAGCCCCCCGCGATGCGCTGGCGGTCAATGCGGCGTCGCTGACCGCCGTGATGCTGCGCGAGATCGAGGATGCCGCTGCGCTTGCGGACTGGCTGGAGGATACGCGTCTTACGACCTTCGTGCTCGGCCCGGCCTTCGGCATCGGCGAAAAAGCCCGAAAATTCGTGTCGCTTCTGGCGCAGCGTTCGCTGGTGCTGGATGCCGATGGCATCAGTTCCTTCCGCGACGATCCTGCAGCATTATTTGCGTTGTTTTCCGAGGGCGAGACGAGGCTGGTGCTGACGCCGCATGAGGGCGAATTCGCACGGCTGTTTCCGGATATCGCCGCTGACGAGACGCTCGGCAAGGTGGCGAAGGCGCAAGATGCCGCCGCCCGCGCCCATGGCGTCGTCATCTACAAGGGCGCCGATACGGTGATCGCCGCGCCGGATGGGCGCGCGGCGATCAACACCACCGCGCCACCCTGGCTGGCGACGGCCGGTTCCGGCGACGTGCTGGCCGGCATCACCGGCGGCCTGCTGGCGCAGGGCGTGCCGGCCTTCGAGGCGGCCTGCGCCGCCGTCTTCCTGCATGGTCAGGCGGCCGATCTGCTCGGACGCGGCATGACCGCAGAGGATCTGGCAGATAACGTCAGGCCCTACGGGGACGATTGAGCTTGCGTTTGCGCTCCCGCAGGATCGGCCGCACGGCGCGATAGAGGATGAGCAGCAGGATCAACCCGATATAGATATATTGTTCGAGGCTCAGCACCTTGGTCGACAGGGCGAAATGCACCGCCCCCAGCGCCGCGATGATATAGACGAGCCGATGCAGTTTTATCCAGTTGGGTCCGAGCGTGCGGATCGAGGCCGCATTCGAGGTGACGGCCAGCGGCACAAGCAGCACCAGCCCCGCCATGCCGAACATGATGAACGGCCGCTTCAGGACGTCGGCAATGATGGCGTCGAGCATCAGCGTCTGGTCAAGCACCGCATACACGGTGAAATGCATGGCCGCATAATAGAAAGTCAGCAATCCCAGTGCTCGCCGGTATCGCAAAAAGCTCCAGCCGCCGAGCTCCCGCAAGGGACTGACGGCTAATGTCAGGATCAGGAAACGCAGCGTCCATAGCCCGAGCAGGAGCTCGAATGACTTGACCGGATCGGCCCCGAGCCCGCCCGTTGCGCCAAGATAGAAGGACCAGGCCGCCGGCACCAGCCCGACGGCGTAGACTAGCCAGACCGAAACTGAGGTCCAGCGCTTGGAGAAGATCAGCGTCGCCGTCGCCATCAGAAATTCGCCCGCAGATCCATGCCGCTGTACAGGCTGGCGACCTCATCGGCATAGCCGTTGAAGGGCAGCGTGGGGCGGCGCGCGCCGGCCGAGAAGAAGCCGCCTTCGCCGATGCGCCGCTCCGTTGCCTGGCTCCAGCGCGGGTGGTCGACCTCCGGGTTCACATTGGCGTAAAAACCGTATTCGCCGGGATTGGTGATTTGCCAGGTATTCTTCGGCTGCTGGTCCGTCAGCGTGATGCGCACGATCGACTTGATGCCCTTGAAGCCATATTTCCACGGCACGACGAGGCGGATCGGCGCGCCGTTCTGGTTCGGCAGGGTTTCGCCATAGAGGCCGACCGCAAGCAGCGTCAGCGGATGCCGGGCCTCATCGAGCCGCAGGCCCTCGACATAGGGCCAGTTCAACGATTGGAATAGCCCGCTCTGCCCCGGCATTTCCGAGGGGCGCACGATGGTTTCGAAGGCGACGTATTTGGCGCTGCCGAGCGGCTCGACCTTGTCGAGCAGGGCGGCCAGCGGAAAGCCGTCCCAGGGAATGACCATCGACCACGCCTCGACGCAACGCATGCGGTAGATGCGTTCTTCGAGCGGGAATTCGGCGATCAGCGTGTCGATGTCGAAGGTGGCGGGCTTGGCGACCATGCCGTCGACCTTGATCGTCCACGGGCGCGGCTTGAAATCGCCTGACAGCTTTGCCGGATCGCCCTTGTCGAGACCGAATTCGTAGAAATTGTTGTAGGTGGTCACGTCCTCGCGCGGAGTCGTCTTTTCATCCACCTTGTAGGCGCCGGGTTTGGTCGTCAGCGGCGCGCCGAGCGCCTTGGTCGCAACCAGCCCGCCGGCGGCAAGCCCGGCGGCGGCGATGAACTGCCGGCGGTTCAGCCAGGCGCTGAGCGGGGTGATTTCGGAGCTTGGAATATGCGGTGGACGATAGGCAGCCATGGGAACCATCCTGAGTGCGCGTTGCGGATTTATACCGCTATTACGGGCGGGAATGGCATTTTGTTACGCGAAGGGCGCGTAATCGGACCGGGTTTCGGACACGTTTTCGTGTAAGATAGGTGAGATTTGATCCACCGCCGCCCGGGCGTACCGGAATCGCCCGACCCGATAGTGACAGATTCCGGCGTTTGCGTTAGGAGAACGGCACCAGAGCATTTCCAGGAAAAGTGTGAAACGGTTTTCCGTCCGGAAATGCGACAAATAAAGAGCTAACGGGCGCGGCATTGACGTCCTTGCCGGGCGCTTCCAGATTTTCCTGATATAACGACGTCGAGGATAACACCATGCCTGCATATCGTTCGAGAACCACGACCCATGGCCGCAACATGGCCGGTGCGCGCGGCCTTTGGCGCGCGACGGGCATGAAGGACGGCGATTTCGGCAAGCCGATCATCGCGGTGGTGAACTCCTTCACCCAGTTCGTGCCCGGTCACGTCCACCTGAAGGATCTCGGCCAACTCGTCGCCCGCGAAATCGAAGCGGCCGGCGGCGTCGCCAAGGAATTCAACACCATCGCGGTCGATGACGGCATCGCCATGGGCCATGACGGCATGCTCTATTCGCTGCCCTCGCGCGAAATCATCGCCGATTCGGTCGAATACATGGTCAATGCGCATTGCGCCGATGCCATGGTCTGCATCTCGAACTGCGACAAGATCACCCCCGGCATGTTGAACGCCGCCATGCGCCTCAACATCCCCGCCGTCTTCGTCTCCGGCGGCCCGATGGAAGCCGGCAAGGTCGTGTTGCACGGCAAGACCCATGCGCTCGATCTCGTCGACGCCATGGTCGCCGCCGCCGATGACAAGATCTCGGACGAGGACGTCAAGGTCATCGAGCGTTCGGCCTGCCCGACCTGCGGCTCGTGCTCGGGCATGTTTACCGCCAATTCGATGAACTGTCTGACCGAGGCGCTCGGACTGTCCCTGCCGGGCAACGGCTCGACGCTCGCCACCCATGCCGACCGCAAGCGCCTGTTCGTCGAGGCCGGCCACCTGATCGTCGATCTCGCCCGCCGCTATTACGAGCAGGACGACGAAAGCATCCTGCCGCGCAACGTCGCCAACAAGAAGGCCTTCGAGAACGCCATGTCGCTCGACATCGCCATGGGCGGCTCGACCAACACGGTTCTGCACATCCTGGCAGCCGCCTATGAGGGCGGTATCGACTTCGACCTTGATGACATCGACCAGTTGTCGCGCAGGGTTCCGTGCCTTTCCAAGGTCGCCCCGGCCAAGGCGGACGTTCATATGGAGGACGTCCATCGCGCCGGCGGCATCATGCGCATCCTTGGCGAGCTGGAGCGCGGCGGCCTGATCCATCGCGACACGCCGACCGTCCATGCGGCGACGCTGGGCGACGCCATCGACCGTTGGGACATCACCCGCACCGGCAGCGAAACCGTACGCACCTTCTTCCGCGCCGCACCGGGTGGCATTCCGACCCAGGTCGCCTTCAGCCAGGAAGCCCGCTGGGACGAGCTGGATGCCGATGGCGAAAACGGCGTCATCCGCTCCGTGGAACATCCTTTTTCCAAGGATGGCGGCCTGGCCGTGCTCTCCGGCAACATCGCGCTCGATGGCTGCATCGTCAAGACGGCCGGCGTCGATGAATCGATCCTGAAATTCTCTGGTCCAGCGGTCGTCTATGAAAGCCAGGACGCGGCGGTGAAGGGCATTCTCGGGAACGAGGTCAAGGCCGGCGACGTCGTCGTCATCCGCTACGAAGGCCCGAAGGGCGGCCCGGGCATGCAGGAAATGCTCTATCCGACCAGCTACCTGAAGTCGAAGGGCCTCGGCAAGGCCTGCGCCCTGATCACCGACGGACGCTTCTCCGGCGGCACGTCCGGCTTATCTATCGGCCACGCTTCGCCGGAAGCGGCGCAAGGAGGCGCGATCGGCCTGGTGCGCAACGGCGATATCGTGGAGATCGATATCCCCAACCGCACGATCAACCTGGCGATTTCCGAAGGCGAAATGTCCGCCCGCCGCGCCGAGCAGGATAAGCTCGGCTGGAAGCCGGCGGCCCCGCGCAAGCGCAACGTCACCACCGCGCTGAAGGCCTACGCCGCCTTCGCCGCCAGTGCCGACAAGGGCGCGGTTCGCATCCTGCCGGAGTAAGGCTGCACCCTCTCCATGTCATCCTCGGCCTTGTGCCGAGGATCTGACAACTTCTGCCAAGGTATTGACGGTAAAGGATATATCTCGCGTGCTTAGATGGTCCGGACAAGCCCGACCATGACGGAGAGGGATAAGCCCTGTCAAAAATTCAAGCCCGGCATCGCCGGGCTTTTTTGCATTCAAAGCGGCTTGTTGATGATCTTGAAGGTCTCGTCCAGCTCCTTCAGCCGCTTGTCATAGGCGGCCATGAGGCAGGCGGCATCGGCGCCGCAGGCCTGGCGTTCGGCCAGCCATTTCACCTGCTGTTCCTGCATCGTGCCGCGCGCGCCCATGGCAAGCAGGGGTGAAAGGATGTCGAAGGTGGTCGCCATCTTCACATCGGCATCGTTGAGCGAACGCGTATCGCAGATCGTCTTCTCATCCGGCTTCAGTTCTTTCGATTCACAATCGAAGCTGGCGGCATGGGCCGCGCCGGCGCTCATGGCGGCAAGCAGCGCTATGACCGGCAGAACGGTTCTTGTTTTCAGCATGATAACCCCGTGTGCTGATGAATCCGTCGAGATAACGCATGAACGCGGCGATAGGTTTCACCTCGGCTTTTTGTCCACGCTTCCGCCGTTTTTCAAGCCGAGAGAAGGGGTATGGGGAAACCGCCTCTTTTTCGGTGTGCCGGCCAACCCTATCTCCTTGTTTTCACGCCATTCGGACGGATGAAATTCGCTTCTCTCCCGGCCCGCAATTGCGCTAAAAGACTACTCTGTCCTCACGAGGGAAATTGAATGCCCGCTTCGTTCTATCGCGCCTCCGTCGCCCTTCTGGCCCTGATGATCGCCGTGCCGACACCGATTCTGGCGCAGGAAACCAAGGTGCTGCCGGAAAGCCATGAGCAGATGCAGCTCTCCTTTGCGCCGCTGGTCAAGCGCACGGCTTCCGCCGTCGTCAATGTCTATGCCGAGCGCATGGTCGAGCGCCGCTCGCCGATCTTCGACGATCCCTTCTTCCAGCAGTTTTTCGGCCAGCAGATGCCGAACCGCACGGAGAAACAGTCCTCGCTCGGCTCCGGCGTCATCGTCGAATCCAAGGGCATCGTGGTCACCAACAATCACGTCATCGAAGGCGCCGACGATATCAAGGTGGCGCTGTCGGACGGGCGCGAATACCCCTGCGACGTCGTGCTGAAGGACGACCGCGTCGATCTCGCCGTGCTGAAGATCAAGACCGGCGGCGATTATCCGTCGCTTCCGATCGGCAATTCGGATGCAGTCGAGGTCGGTGACCTGGTGCTCGCCATCGGCAATCCCTTCGGCGTTGGCCAGACAGTGACTAGCGGGATCGTCTCGGCGCTCGCCCGCAACCAGGTGGTCAAATCCGAATTCGGCTTCTTCATCCAGACCGACGCCTCGATCAATCCCGGCAATTCCGGCGGCGCGCTGATGAACATGAAGGGCGAGTTGATCGGCATCAACACCGCGATTTTTTCGCGCGGCGGCGGCTCGAACGGGGTCGGATTCGCCATTCCCGCCAATCTCGTGAAAGTCTTCCTCGCCGCCGCTGACAAGGGCGCGTCGAGCTTCGAGCGGCCCTTCGTCGGCGCCACCTTCGAGCCGGTCACATCAGAGGTCGCGGAGGCGCTGGGCTTGAGCACCCCGCGCGGCGCGCTGGTCATCAAGATCATTCCCGATAGCCCCGCCGCCAAGGCCGGCCTGAAGCCGGGCGAGGTGATTTCCGCAGTCGACGGCGTTCCGGTCGAACATCCCGATGCGCTGTCCTATCGCCTCACCACCGCCGGGCTCGGCAAGACCGTTGCGCTGAAGGTACTGAACAACGGTACGGAGCGTTCGGTGGAGATGACGCTGAGCGGCGCGCCGGAAACCTCGCCGCGCGACCAGCGTACCATCGAGGGCAACAATCCCTTCGCCGGCGCCGTCGTCGCCAACCTGTCGCCACGCGTCGCGGATGAACTGCACATGTCGGCGGAAGCGACCGGCGTCGTCATCACCGACGTCAAGCGTGGCTCGCCGGCCAATCGTCTCGGCTTCGCCCCGCGCGATGTCATCGTCTCGCTGAACGGCACGCCGGTCGCCTCGACCAAGGATTTCGCCGCCGCGCTGCAGGGCGATCCCGGTTTTTGGCGGGTCGAGATCGACCGCGACGGCCAGCGCCTGCGGCAGTTCTTCCGATGAACCTGTTTGCGGCGAGCGCGCCGACGCCTCTTGCCGAATTGCTGCGGCCAACCGCGCTTTCCGAGGTGATCGGCCAGGATCACCTCATCGGCGAGGACGGCCCGATCGCGCGCATGGTCACATCCGGCAAGGTCGGCTCCTTCATCCTGTGGGGGCCGCCCGGCGTCGGAAAGACGACCATCGCCCGCCTCGTCGCCCAGCAATCCGGCATGCGGTTCGTCCAGCTTTCGGCTGTGATGTCCGGCATTGCCGATCTCAGAAAAGTGTTCGAGGAGGCGCAGAAGGACCGCGTCGTCGGCCGGCAGACGGCGCTGTTCGTCGACGAACTGCATCGCTTCAACCGCACGACGCAGGACGCGATGCTGCCGCATGTCGAAAACGGCACCGTCGTCCTCATCGGCGCTACGACGGAAAATCCGAGCTTTTCTCTCGTCTCGGCGCTTCTATCACGGGTCAAGGTGTTCACGCTGGAGCCGCTGGGCGCCGAAGCCTCCGAACTCCTGCTTCAGCGGGCGGAAAAATATCGCGAAAAGACATTGCCCCTGACCCCGGAGGCGCGCGCGGCGCTGCTGTCGCTGGCCGATGGCGACGGGCGCTACCTGATCGGCCTTGCCGAGGATCTGTTCGAACTGGAGCCGGAAGAGCCGCTGGACGAAAAGGCGCTGGCCGGCGTCTTGCAGAAGCGCATGCCGATCTACGACAAGGCGCAGGACGGCCATTACAACCTGCTTTCCTGCTTCCACAAGAGCATGCGCGGCAGCGATGTCGATGCCGGGCTTTACTGGGCGGCTCGGATGATGGTGGCGGGCGAGGATGCCGGCACGATCTTCCGGCGGCTCTGCTGCATCGCTTCGGAGGATATCGGCATGGCCGATCCGCAGGCGCTGGTGCAGGTCGTTACCGCTTGGACGGCCTTCGAGCGCATCGGCTGGCCGGAAGGGCGGCTGTTCATGGCGCAGGCGATCAATTATGTCGGCACCGCCCCGAAATCCAACGCCTCCTACCGCGCCTTCGATGCGGCGCTGTCCCTGGCGCGCCAGACTGGCTCCGTGCCGCCGCCGAAGCATATTCTCAACGCACCGACCAAGCTCATGGAAGAACTCGGCTATCACGCCGGCTATAAATACGATCACGATTACCCGGATGCGTTTTCCGGTCAGGATTTCTTCCCCGACAAACTGGGGCAGCAACGTTTTTACGATCCGCCGGAGCGCGGCTTCGAGCGCGATATCCGCAAGCGGCTGGATTTCTGGGCCAAGCTGAAGCGCGAGCGCAAAGCGGAGTAAGGCGCGGCCCTTGCGGGCCGCGCCTCTTTGATATCAGCGCTGGAAAATGACCGGGAACCAGTCCTCGCGCAGCTTCTGGCCGGGCTCCATGCCATGGCCAGGGAAGGGCGGCGAGGTGCGGCCCGGGCGCTCGACGTAATGGGCGTCGTCGCCCAACAGGCGCAGCGAGAAGGCGCGGCGGCGGGTCTGGCTCTGGTTGCCGCGCGCGCCATGCAGGGTCTTGTAGTCGAAGGCGACGGCGTCCCCCGGCTCCATTTCCCATTCGACGACGGTCATGCCTTCGGCATCCGGGTCCGGCACCGGCATGTAGACGTCGGAGTCGGGATAAAAGTTTTTTTCCGACAGCCAGCGTGTCGGCAGCACCGGCTTTTCCCAGAGATGCGAACCGGCGACACAGCGCAGCGATGCTTCCTTCACATGGTCGAGCGGCGAC
This sequence comes from Hyphomicrobiales bacterium, assembly GCA_017305935.1. Lineage (GTDB taxonomy): Bacteria > Pseudomonadota > Alphaproteobacteria > Rhizobiales > Rhizobiaceae > Metarhizobium. The sequence continues at coordinate 330,056 of JAFKJU010000005.1, forward strand.
CAGAAGCTGACCGTCTGCCGGCCTTCGACGAAATAATAGGGGGAATCCTGATGCCACGGCGTCGGCTTGGAGGTGCCGGGCTCCTTGACCAGGACGTGATCGTGGAAAACCTGCACGCCGTTCGAGCGCATCAGGTCGGCGGCAACTTCGGCGGCGGGCGAGGTGCGGATGACCTCCTCGAATTCGGGAATGCGCTGCCAGTTGCAGTAATCGTCGAAGAAACGGCCGCCTTCGCCGGCATTGAGGTTTTCGGCGGCATATTCGCCGGGCTGGGTCATGTTGGTCTCGACGCCACGGCGCAGCGTCTCGACGTGATCGCGGAACAGGCCCTTGACCAGAACGACTCCGTCGCGCTGATATTTTTCGATGTGTTCCTCGGTAATGAGCGGATGCGGCATGTCATGTCTCTCTGCTGGTGTAAAGCGATCATGGCCACCGCCGATTTTAATTTCCAATAATATATCGATAAGATAAATATAGGTTCATGTTATATCTTTCGCTTCGGCAATTCGAATATGTGGTGGCGGTGGCTCATGCCGGCAGCCTGACCGTCGCCGCCCAGCAATTGAACGTCTCGCAGCCGGCTTTGTCGGTCGCCGTCACCCAGGTCGAGACGCATCTCGGGCGAAAACTCTTCCTGCGGCGCAAGGGCGCGCCGGTGACGCTGACCGCCTTCGGCCGCCTGTTCTTGAGCGATGCCGAGGCGTTGCTCACGGAGGCCGCGCGGCTGGAGAATCCGCAAACACTGGGCCGACGCCGGCTCGACCGCATCACCCTCGGCATTTTCGAGGACATCGCCCCCATCTACCTCGCGCCCTTGCTGCGCAATTTGCGTGAACAATTTCCCGATGTGGAAATCCGCGCAAGGGTGGCGAGCTTCGAGGTGTTGGCCGAAGCGGTGCTGGCCGGCCAGATCGATCTGGCGCTGACCTACGATCTCGGTCTGGACGCCAGTTTCGAGCGCGCGCTCTACACCCGCGTCTCGCCGCAGGCCTGGTTTTCGCCGAACGATCCCCTGGCAACGAAAGGGGAGATCACGCTTGCCGATCTCGCCGAGCGGCCGCTGATCCTCTCCGACCAGGGCCTGTCGATCCGCCATATGCTCGGCCTGTTCCGATCGCTTGGGCTGGCGCCCGTGGTCGCGCACCGCGCCGCCTCCATCGAGGTCTTGCGCAGCCTCGCCGCCAACGGCGAGGGAATCGGCGTCAGCTACACCAACCCGGCCGGCATGCTCAGCTATGACGGCCGCCCACTCTCCCGCGCCGTCATCACCGACCCGCAAGCCATCGAACCGATCGTCCTCATCCACTGCGGCGACCAGCCCAACCCGCTGCCGGATATCCACGCGGCAATTCTCAAATCGGCCCGCTGATGAAACGAAAAACGCCGCGCGTCGGGAGACGCGCGGCGCTGTTAAGCAATGCGGTTCGGTTGCTTAGCTGCAGCCGCTGGTGGCGCCGCAGGTGTCGCATTTTTCGCAGGTGCCGTTGCGGACCATGGTGAAGTTTTGGCACTCCGAGCACATGTTGCCGGTGTAGCCCTGCATGATCGAGCGGGCGCGGCGTTCGGCTTCCAGCTTCTTGGCGTCCGCCTTGGCGCTGGCCGCATCGGCGGCCGCCTTGTCGGAGAACAGGGCGGTGGTTTCCGTTTCGGCTTCCGAGACCTCTTCGGCGATTTCTTCCGCCAATTCCTTGGCGCGCTCCTCGTAATCGCGCTTGAAGGCGACGATTTCGGAGGTCGAGGTCGAGGCGATCGGTTCCAGCTTGCGCGCGGCATTGCCGGTGAAGGCGGTGATCGTCGCGCCAGCGGAGGCCTTGGCGGGGGCGGCGGTGGCAGCACCCTTCGGCTCGCCGGCCATACGCTCGCTTCCCTTGTCCGAAACCAGCGTCGGCTTGTAGCCGCGCGTCCAGCCGGTGGAGAGCAGGTTGGTCTTGCCTTCCTGGATGCCCTTGCCAAGTGCTGTGTTGGAGAAATCCGACGTATCGACATGGGCCAGGTCGTGGCGGCCGAGATAGGAGACGGCGAGTTCGCGGAACACGTAGTCGAGGATCGACGTGGCATTCTTGATCGCGTCGTTGCCCTGAACCATGCCGGCCGGCTCGAACTTGGTGAAGGTGAAGGCCTCCACATATTCTTCCAGCGGCACGCCATACTGGAGACCCAGCGAGATGGCGATGGCGAAGTTGTTCATCATCGCGCGGAAGGCCGCACCTTCCTTGTGCATGTCGATGAAGATCTCGCCGAGGCGGCCGTCGCCGAATTCGCCGGTGCGCAGATAGACCTTGTGCCCACCGATGATCGCCTTCTGGGTATAGCCCTGGCGGCGGTTCGGCAGTTTTTCCCGTTCACGCACGACGCGCTCGATCACCCGCTCGATGACCTTTTCGGTGATGGTCACGGCCTGCGCCGCGGCCGGGGCCTGGATCAGGTCTTCCAGCGCATCCTCGTCGTCATTGTCGTCGATCAGCGCGGCGTTCAGCGGCTGCGACAGCTTGGAGCCGTCGCGATAAAGCGCGTTGGCCTTCAGGCCGAGCTTCCACGAGAGCATGTAGGCGCTCTTGCAATCCTCGACGGTCGCCTCGTTCGGCATGTTGATCGTCTTGGAAATCGCCCCGGAGATGAACGGCTGGGCCGCCGCCATCATGCGGATATGGCTGTCGACCGAGAGGTAACGCTTGCCGATCTTGCCGCAGGGATTGGCGCAATCGAACACGGCCAGATGCTCGTCCTTGAGGTGCGGGGCGCCTTCCAGCGTCATCGCGCCGCAGACATGGACGTTGGCGGCCTCGATGTCCTTCCGCGAGAAGCCCAGATGCTCCAGCAGGTTGAAGTCGATGGCCGAGAGCTGCGCGTCGGAAACCTTCAAGACCTGCTTGAGGAAATCGGCGCCGAGCGTCCACTGGTTGAAGACGAACTTGATGTCGAAGGCCTGGCCGAGGGCGGCGTTGACGGCGTCGATCTTCTCCTGCGTAAAGCCCTTGGCCTTCAGCGTCGAGGGGTTGACGGCCTGCGCCTGGTTGAGGTTGCCGTGGCCGACGGCATAGGCCTCGATCTCGGCGATCTGGCTTTCCGAATAGCCCAGCGAACGCAGCGCTTCCGGAACGGCGCGGTTGATGATCTTGAAGTAGCCGCCGCCGGCGAGCTTCTTGAATTTCACCAGCGCGAAATCGGGCTCGATGCCGGTCGTGTCGCAATCCATGACCAGACCGATCGTGCCGGTCGGCGCGATGACGGTGGTCTGGGCGTTGCGATAGCCGTGCTTTTCGCCGAGTTCCAGCGCCTTGTCCCAGGCGGCCTTGGCATGGACGATCAGATCCTCATCCGGGCAATCGCCATGGATCAGCGCCACCGGATTGACCGACAGCCCCTCATAGCCAGAGGACTTGCCATGGGCGGCGCGGCGATGGTTGCGCATGACGCGCAGCATGTTGTCGCGGTTCGGCTTGAAGCCGGGGAAGGTGCCGAGCTCGGCGGCCATTTCGGCCGAGGTCGCATAGGCGATGCCGGTCATGATCGCGGTCAGCGCGCCGCCGATGGCGCGGCCCTCGGCGGAGTCGTAGGGAATGCCGGTCGACATCAGCAGGCCGCCGATATTGGCATAGCCGAGGCCGAGCGTGCGGTATTCGTAGGAAAGCTCGGCGATCTGGCGCGAGGGGAACTGCGCCATCATGACCGAGACTTCGAGCACCACGGTCCACAGGCGCACGGCATGTTCGTAATCGGCGATGTCGATGTTCTTGGTCGCCGCATCCTTGAACTGCATCAGGTTCAGCGAGGCAAGGTTGCAGGCCGTGTCGTCGAGGAACATGTATTCCGAGCACGGATTGGAAGCGCGGATCGAGCCGGCGGCCGGGCAGGTGTGCCAGTCGTTCATCGTCGTGTTGAAGTGCAGGCCGGGATCGGCCGAGGCCCAGGCGGCGTAGGAGATCTGCTCCCAGAGGTCGCGCGCCTTCAGCGTCTTGACGGTGCGGCCGTCCTTGCGGGCCGTCAGGTTCCACTCGCCGTCATTCTCGACGGCGCGAAGGAAATCGTCCTTCAGCGAGACGGAGTTGTTCGAGTTCTGGCCGGAAACGGTGAGATAGGCTTCCGAATCCCAGTCGGTGTCGTAGGTCTTGAATTCGAGGTCGGTATAGCCCTGGCGCGCGAACTGGATGACGCGGCCGACATAGTTTTCCGGCACCTGGTTCTTCTTGGCGGCGCGGATTTCGCGCTTCAGTTCCGGGTTCTTCGCCGGGTCGAAACGATCGTCGGCGGTGACCTCGATGGTCGCGCAGGCCTTCATGATCGCCTTCATGTGGCCGGCGACGATCTTCGAGCCGGTGACGAGGGCAGCAACCTTCTGCTCTTCCTTGACCTTCCAGTTGATGTAGGCCTCGATGTCGGGATGGTCGATATCGACGACCACCATCTTGGCGGCGCGGCGGGTGGTGCCGCCCGACTTGATGGCGCCGGCGGCGCGGTCGCCGATCTTGAGGAAGCTCATCAGGCCTGACGATTTGCCGCCGCCCGAGAGCTTTTCGCCTTCGCCGCGCAGATAGGAGAAGTTGGAACCGGTGCCGGAGCCGTATTTGAACAGGCGCGCCTCGCGCACCCACAGATCCATGATGCCGCCTTCGTTGACGAGGTCGTCCTCGACGGACTGGATGAAGCAGGCATGCGGCTGCGGATGCTCATAGGCCGACTTGGACTTGGTGAGCTTGCCGGTGAAGGGGTCGACATAGAAATGGCCCTGGCCGGGGCCGTCGATACCGTAGGCCCAGTGCAGGCCGGTGTTGAACCATTGCGGGCTGTTCGGCGCCACGCGCTGGGTGGCGAGCATATAGGCCAGTTCGTCGCGGAAGGCGAGCGCATCCGCCTCCGTCGAGAAATAGCCACCCTTCCAGCCCCAATAGGTCCAGGTGCCGGCCAGACGGTCGAAGACCTGGCGGGCATCGGTTTCCGAGCCGTACTGCTCTTCCTTCGGAAGCGCTTTCAGCGCTTCGACGTCAGCTTCGGAGCGCCAGAGCCAGGAGGGAACCGTATTCTCCTCGACCGCCTTCAGGCGGGCCGGCACGCCCGCCTTGCGGAAATACTTCTGCGCCAGAATGTCGGCCGCGACCTGGCTGAACTGCGCGGGAACGTCGATGTTGGCGAGCCGGAAGACGATGGAGCCGTCCGGGTTCTTGATCTCGCTGGTGGCCTTGCGGAATTCGATTTCCGCGTAGGGGGATTGGCCTTCCCGGGTGAAACGACGTTCTATGCGCATGTCCGTCCGTCCTTCGTGTGGTGCGCCCGCCCTCGTCGCGGCGCGCAGGATTTCGTTCCGGCTCGGCAAGGCGGTTCCTTGCGCGGCCAGTTGTCTCCGCTTGACCTTGGGGTCGACATCAACAGATGCGAACCCTGTATATTGTGATGAACTCAGCTGCAAACACTAAATATAGCGCTTTTGTTCCATTCAACAACTCTCTGCAGCCGATCTTGCGATCACGTTTTCTTAAACGCAGCACTGGTTGCGGCGAGCACGGGCATCCGCGTGCCGCCTCGTCATGAAGCCGCATGGAAATGCGAATGCATCGAAGGGTGAACCGCCTCGTCATGATCCGGCCGCGCCGCCGCCGCAACGCATCTCCCATTAACCGGAAAACCCCCGATTCCGTCAAGAGGTGGGTCTTAGCGGATTTTTAACCACAACATATTGTGGTCAATGCTGTGGAAAATGGGGGAAAACGAAAGACGGAAAGAGATTCAAGGACTTGTGCAAAGGCCTTGTCAATGCGGCGGTGGGCCTTTTTGCCGGCCATACGAAAAACCCCGCGCAAATGCTTGAAATATGCCCGCGACCGCCGGTTTGCTGCAGCGTTGCGAAACGTGTGGAAAAACGCAACGCCGCCGTCTCCGTGTCACACCGCCTAAAGCTTGCCGCGCAAAAGTGTGCAGCGGTTCTGCGCCGGACGACATGCGGAAAATCAAAGATCGAAAGTGCAAAAGCTAATCTTGAGAGATCGCGACACGCTTTAGAGATAGTCGAGGTTTATGCCGACGGTGATCGCGCCGATTGGATTGCCCTTGGCGTCGGTGATCGTCATGCTCGCCTGCGATTGCAGCACCTGGGTGGAGTCGTCCTTCTCCGGCTCGTCGATGAACAGCCCATTCGCTCCGGCTTCGAAGGTCTTGCGGAACTTCATCTCGTCGCCCTGCCAGTAATCGCTGCTGATGGTGCTGACAGCGACGTTGAGGCCGCGCGCATCCATCAGGATGATCTCGGTGATGACGCCGGTCGAATCGTCGCTTTTCTGGCGTAGCAGGGCGCTTGCCGGGCTGGAAAGCACACCTTGGATCAGCTTGTATTGGCCGCTGGCGCGCTCCTCTCGCCACAGCCGGTCGAGAAGCTGGATATCTTCGTCGCGCAGCGCCGCATGCAGCGCGTTTTCCTTTTTCAGCGCCGCGAGGATGATCGGATCGTGGATCCAGGGTTTGATGCGGGTCTCGACATACTGCCGGATCAGCGAGACGCGATAATCGTCGGCTGCGCAAGCGGAACCGATGCATGTGGAGAGGAAAAGAGCGAGGAAGGCGGCAGCGCCACGGCGCATGAAAGTCTCCACATGTGAGGGCCCCAGGGGCGAGCCCCCGGGGAGCTTGCATTTTTATCCGCGCGAGCCTTTTGCGATCGGCTCCTGATAGGTGAAGCCAAGATCCCAGGGGAAATAGATCCAGGTGTCCTGGCTGACCTCGGTAATGAAGGTGTCGATGGTCGGCACGCCCTTGGGCTTGGCGTAGACGCAGGCGAAATGCGCCTTCGGCATCAGCGTGCGCACTTCCATCGCCGTCTTGCCGGTGTCGGTCAGGTCGTCGACGACCAGCACGCCGTCGCCGTCGTTCTTCATCAGGTCGGGGGAGATGCCTTTCAGCAGGTTCATTTCGCCCTGGTTGACATAGTCGTGATAGGAGGCGACGCAGACGGTCTCGATCAGGCGGATATTGAGCTCACGCGATATGATCGCCGTCGGCACAAGGCCGCCGCGGGTGATGCAGACGATCGCGTGAAACTCGCGACCGAGCCCTGCAAGGCGCCAGGCCAGCGCGCGGGCATCACGATGAAATTGATCCCAGGAGACGGGAAAGGCTTTTTCCGGAAGCGACATGACTTTCGACTTTCAGCAAGGCGGCAATGTGGAGGTTACGCCGGGCTTGCCAGCGACCGAGCCGGCGAAACGCCTGCCGTTTGCGGGATGCTCGGGCGGCCAAGACGGCCGGGCCCAGTCCCGAAACCCTGCAAGCTTCCATTTCGGTCGCAGCAATTAGCGTTATTTTCCTGCCGAAAGCAAGTCGCGTTCGTTCAGCGTGAGAGCAGGGTCAGTGCTGTCATCGATTCCAGCAATGTTTTCGTCGTGCCGCCGAACAGCATCTGCCACAGCCGCGAATGGGTATAGGCCCCCATGACCAGCAGGTCGATGCTGCTATCCGAGAGACGGTTTTCGATGACCGCCGAGCGCGACATGCCATGCGCCTCGCCAACGGATAGCGTCGCCTTGACACCGTGCCGTGCCAGCGTGGCAGCGATTTCCGCCCCGGCAATGGCGCCGGTCTGCGTTGCCGTATCGTCGGGATCGACGGTGAAGATCTCCACTTCGTCGGCCTTCTTGAGGAAGGGCAGGGCGTCGAACGTGGCGCGCGTCGCTTCGCGCGAGCCGTTCCAGGCGATCAGCACACGCCGGATCGGCTTCGGTTGCGAAAGGATGTTCGGCACCATCAGCACCGGCCGGCCGCTCTCGAACAGGAAGCCGTCGAGGTCGCGAAAACCTTCCGGCGACTTCGGGTCGCCCTGGGCTGCAATGATCAGGTCGGCGCAACGCGCCGTCTCGATGACGCCGGAGGTGTTGTAGCCGGCGCTGGCCAGCAGGCTGCGCCATTCGCCGGTGGCGCCGTTGGCGGCGAGGCGCTGGCGGAACTGCTGCTCGATGGTGAGCGTCTCCTCATGCGCCATGTCCTGCAGCGCCTGGATGGTCACCGGATCGGGGATCTCCATCGGCATCACCACGGGCGTCATCGTCACCGCTTCGGCATGCAGGCCGATCAGGTGAGCATCGCAGGCGTCGGCCAGGAAGATCGCGAAATCGGAGACCTGGCGCGCATAGCGGGGAACGTCGAGAACGGCAACGATGGTCTTGTATGTCATGATGAAATCTCCTCGAACGGCGTTCTGGATGATGCATGAATAATGCTGCTGCGCAAAGCTGCATTCCTTGATCTGCCGCAAATCACCCGGCCGGCGTGCGGTTCTCCGACACGCGTGCGGCGCGGATATTCTCGATCATCGCAGCGACATCGGCAACGGCCGCCGCCAGCGCCGATTCGTCGCGGGCGCGCACCACGATCTCGGTGAAGAAGCCGCTCTCTGTGAATTTGGGGTAGGAACCGATGCTGGTTTCGGGATGCGCCTTCTGGATGGCGGAGAGCGGCGTGCCGATATCGCCTTCGCCGAAGGGGCAGGGGATGGCGCGCGACAGCATGGTCTGGCCATGCCGCAATTGCGGGACGACGCTGTCCAGCATCGCCTGGAACACCTGCGGCACGCCGGCCATGACGAAGACATTGCCGATGGCGAAGCCCGGCGCGGTCGAAACCGGATTGGGAATATGCCGCGCCCCTTCGGGCATGCGCGCCATGCGTTGCCGCGCCTCGGTGAATTCGACGCCGCGACGTTCGTACATGTCGCCGAGCAGCCGCATGGCCTCGGCATCGTGCAGGCAGGGCAGGTCGAAGGCGGCGGAGACGGCATCGGCGGTGATGTCGTCATGCGTCGGGCCGATGCCGCCGGAGGTGAAGACATACGTGTAGCGGGCGCGTAGAGCATTCAACGCCTCGACGATCGCTTCCTGCTCGTCGCTGACGATGCGCACTTCCTTGAGGTCGATGCCGGCAAGCGTCAGCACGTCGGCAAGATGACCGATATTCTTGTCCTTGGTGCGTCCGGAAAGAAGCTCGTCGCCGATGGCGAGCATGGCGGCGGAAACGGCGGTCGGCAGGGTCATGGGTGAGCGTTCCGATTGATGTTGCCGCACCCTAAACCCACGGAAGGAGAATGCAAGCGCGGCGGTCGCGGGAGGACGACGCGGCATCGTCGTTCACTGGAAATGAACAGTGCGTTGCCTGTTGGTCCGAATGCATTTGTCATCGGAGCCTGCTACCAAGACAGGCAGCCAGGCACGATGCAATGGCGGCCTCAGGTTTATGGAGCAAGCAATGGCAAAAGTTCTCGTCCTTTATTACTCGTCGTATGGGCATATCGAAAGCATGGCAAATGCTGTGGCCGAAGGTGCGCGCGCCGGCGGCGCCGAGGTCGCCGTGAAGCGCGTTCCGGAACTTGTGCCGGAAGAGGTTGCCAGGAACTCGCATTTCAAGCTCGACCAGCCCGCGCCGATCGCAACGCCGGACGAACTCGCCGAATACGACGCCATCATTGTCGGCTGCGGCACGCGTTTCGGCACCATGGCCTCGCAGATGCGCAATTTCTGGGACCAGACAGGCGGTCTCTGGGCGCAGGGCAAGCTGGTCGGCAAGGTCGGCTCGGTCTTCACGTCCTCCGCGACCCAGCATGGCGGCCAGGAATCGACCATCCTCGGCTTCATCCCGACCCTGCTGCACCACGGCCTCGTGGTCGTCGGCCTGCCCTATGCTTTCCAGGGCCAGATGGGCGTCGATGCGGTCAAGGGCGGTTCGCCCTATGGCGCCTCCACGATCACCGATGGCGACGGTTCGCGCCAGCCCTCCGAAGTCGAGCTGCAGGCCGCCCGTTTCCAGGGCGAGCATGTCGCAAGAATCGCCGCGAAGCTCGCCGGCTGAGTCTTGGCAATGGCGCGGCACGGCCCGTGCTTCAGACAGAAAAGGCGGCTTTCAAGGCCGCCTTTTTCCTTAAGAATTCAATAGATGCCAAGGCTGTCGGGATCGAAGTTGACGGCCTTGAGCTCCTTGCGGAGCAACGGAACCTGCGCGGCGAAGACACCGCTCGGCTGGTAGGTGCCGTCTGGCTTGTAGATGGTGTCGAAGCCTTGGCTCGTATCGCCGAGCATGCCGGCCGCCTGCGATTGCGCCGAATCGAACAGGTTGCCGTCGAGTTTGGTGTCGCCCATCTTCTGCTTCAGGGCGCCGAAGAAGCCGCTGACGCCGCCGCCATGCTTGGCGCGCTTGTCGGCGAAGGTGCGGCCGACATTGGAAATTGCCTGGCTCGTCCCGGTGCTGGTGAATTCCTTCAGCTTCTGCGAGATGTTGACGATGCCGAGATAGGCGTTGTCCTGCAGCGCCTGCGGAATGTTTCCTTCGATGAACCAATCGTTCAAAAACACCGCCTGCCGCTTCAGGCGGCTCTCGCGGAAGGCATCGACCAGCAGGAAGAAGATTGCCTGATCCTGAACAAAACGCTGCGTGCAATAGCAATAGAATGTGTGACGGCGTGTCGGCGTATTCGTAAAGCTCTGCAATTTCTGTTTGTCAGCCATCGGACCCTCGGAAAAGTATGAAAAAGCTTTTCTAGCCGATCAGGTTTTAAGAACGTCTAACCGGATTCATTCAGATTACGCGCGCAAGCAATATGCGCCGAAAACGAACAAGCGTGACGGGCGGACGGCGGCATCGCGTAAGAAAAAATGGTGCGGACGGCGGGGATCGAACCCGCACGGATCGCTCCGAGAGATTTTAAGTCTCTTGCGTCTACCGGTTTCGCCACGTCCGCGTGAGGCTTCTTCTCAAGCACTTATACGCTGTCGTCAAGGCCGGGTTTGCAACTTCGTTTCTCCGTTTCGCGAAATTGTCGGCGTAGCATTTTGCGCGGCCGACGCTGGTATCAGCGGCCAATTTTCAGCGGACCCGCCGCGCCCGTTGAAAATCGGCCGGTCCTGCCGTTAGTCGGGCGTCTGATGCATTCGATCGAAGGGGGTTCCATGCCGTTTAAGTTCCGTCTCGCCGCCGTGGTCGCGCTCGCGATCACCGCCGGTTGCACGACCACCGAAGAAGCCAACCAGGCCATCCAGTCGCGCTGGATCGGCCAGCCCGCCGATATGTTCTTCGCGCAATACGGGCCGCCGGAAAGCCTCTATCGCATGACCAATGGCGGCAAGGTCTATACCTGGCGCGGCGGCGACAGGACCCGCTACATTCCTGCGCAATACGAACGCGTCGAACAGCCCGTGACCGGGCAGAGCGTCACCACCGAAGTCTCCGCTGATGGCAAGGTCACGAAAACCTCCACCTCCACCTTCGCCGCTTCGGGCCCGGTGCGCCAGCGGATGATCTCGGGGCCGCGCGAGGAGGCGTTGTTTTGCGAAATCCAGATCGCCACCGATCCCGCAGACCGTATCCAGACGATACGCGCCTCCAACGACACGGATGGCGAAGGCCTCAGCCTGTCGCGCTGCGCCGAGGTGATGGGCGTCAAACCCTGACCTAGCCCTGCTTTTCCTGGAATCTCTAAGGCTTGAGCGTAAATGGCTGCTCGAAATTCACCGAGCGGCCGCTGCCCGTATCGTTCAGCGTATAGCGCAGCACGTAATCGCCCGGCTGGGCGCCGGTGATGTCGAGCGTCAGGTGGGTGAAGATTTCCTGGTTGCGCACGAAGCCGACGAAGCTGAAATTGCCGAAGGCCTTCTGCGCGGCGAGGACGTCGCCCTTGCTGTCGGCCAGTTCGAAATCGACGGTGAAATTCGTCTGCGTCTTGCCGTCGCCGGTCGTTTTCCAGGTCAGCCCGATCGGCTCGACATAGGTGACCAGCGGCTCGCCGGATCTGAAAACCGAATCGGCGCGCGGCTTATAGATGCCGTAGGCGGTCGGGACGCCGTCGACGAAGGCAGCCTTGCCGATGGTGAGCGGCAGGTTGGCGGCGAAATCGCCAAGCGCCTCGCGCATGATCGTGTAGGCGCCGATGGCATCGCCGCTCGCCGCCTTTTCCTCGGCGCGCGCGGCCGCCTCCTGCAACGGCCCGGCCTGGGCTTCTGCTGCGCCGACGACCAGCGCGAGGCCGAGGCAAAGACAGGTCGGCAGGGCGGCTTTTCGCGCAGCAATCCAAATCATGGAAAATCCCTTTCTCAAGGCCGGGCGAGTGTCATTCTGGTGCAATTTGCGGCGCTTGTGCCAGGCAGGCCGGCTGCCAGCGGCGCAAACGCCGGAAATCTCCGCTTTATGGTGGCATTCATCGCATCATCAAGGCTAAAAGAGTGTGAAGAATGCGAGCGCTTCACGCTTGCGCCTGTCGAAAACTGAATCCCGGGGATGACCACCGTGAACCGATCGGATGTGCTGGACGCCGAAGCCGCGATGCGCGCGCTTTTCCCGCCGACACCCTTGCAACTCAACGATTACCTCAGCGCCCGCTATGGCGCCTCCATCTGGCTGAAGCGCGAGGATCTGTCGCCCGTCCGCTCCTACAAGATTCGCGGCGCGTTCAATTTCTTCCGCAAGGCGATCGCCGCCGGCCAGACGGACCGGATTTTCGTCTGCGCCTCCGCCGGCAACCATGCGCAAGGCTTCGCCTTTGTCTGCCGGCATTTCCAGGTGCATGGCGTTGTCTTCATGCCGGTGACCACGCCGCAGCAGAAGATCGACAAGACCCAGGCCTTCGGCGGCCCGTTCATCACCATCCGCCTGCATGGCGACTTCTTCGACCAGTGCTACGATGCCGCCCGCCGGCATGTGGCCGAAACCGACGGCGTCATGGTGCCGCCTTTCGATAACCCCGACATCATCGAGGGGCAGGCGACGGTCGCCGCCGAAATCCTGGACCAGATGCCGGAGGGCGAAAAGCCCGATCTCGTCATCCTGCCGGTCGGCGGCGGCGGCCTTTCCGCCGGGGTGACGGGGTATCTGGAGGGAACGGTGCCGGAGAGCGGGTTTCGCTTCACCGAGCCTGCCGGTGCGCCAAGCCTGAAGCGCAGCCTGGAGGCCGGTCATGTGCTGACCTTGCCCAAGGTCGACAATTTCGTCGATGGCGCCGCCGTCGCCCGTATCGGTGACCTGAACTACGCCGCGCTCAGCCGCTTCAAGCCGGAGCAAGTGGTGCTGATTCCCGAGAACGCCATCTGCGTGACGATGATCGAGATGCTGAACGTCGAGGGCGTGGTGCTTGAGCCGGCCGGCGCGCTGTCGATCGCCACGCTCAATGCCCTGCCGCCTGAACTGCTGGCGGGACGCAATATCGTCGCCGTGGTCTCCGGCGGCAATTTCGATTTCGAGCGCCTGCCCGATGTCAAGGAGCGCGCCATGCGATACTCCGGCGTCAAGAAATACTTCATCCTGCGGCTCGCCCAGCGCCCCGGCGCCTTGCGCGATTTCCTCAATCTGCTGGGTCCGGAAGACGATATCGCCCGCTTCGAATATCTGAAGAAGACCGCCCGCAATTTCGGCTCGATCCTGATCGGCATCGAAACCCGCAGGCCGGAAAATTTTGCCGCGCTCGTCGAGCGCTTCGAGGCGGCGGGCCTCGGCTTCGAGGACATCACCGAAAACGAAATCCTGTCCAACCTGATCATCTGAGCCGGGAGCGCCATCCCAAAACAGCTTTTGGGGTGGCCCATGATGTGGTAAGCCGAAATGGTCCGGCCTGTCTGTGCCGGTTTCGGGTGAAGACATGCGAAAACAACAAGATAAGGCGCCTTGCATGAACCCGGTCGAACGCAGCGCGCTTGAGGAGTGAACCCTTGTCCATCCTGTCGAACATCATTTCCCTGTTTTCCGGCGCGCCCGCGCAGGAGAAGGCCGAACCCGCGCCCTCCGCCGAGCCGCAGGCCCATGGCGATTGCACCATCTATCCGCAGCCCATGCGCGAGGGATCGCAGTATCGCCTGGCGGGGCGCATCGAGAAGCAGGTGAACGGCGAAACGCTGGTGCGCACCTTCGTGCGCGCCGACGTCTTCACCACCGCGGACGACGCCGTCGAATTCACCCTGCGCAAGGCTCGCCAGATCATCGACCAGAACGGCCCGAGCCTGTTTTCGGATGGCGCCAAGACGCGTCAGGTGTGATCCCCGCCTTTATGGAACGAAAAGGCCGGCAGTGATGCCGGCCTTTTCCATGTCGTGCAAGCACCCCGCTCAGGCAGCCTGTGCCAGCTCACTGGCGCGGGTGACGGCGGCGGCGATGGATTTTTCAGCCGCTTCCGGGCCGAAGGCCAGGCCTTCGACATAGATCACCTCGACATCGGTAATGCCGATGAAGCCCAGAACGGTCTTCAGATATGGCACGGCGTGGTTCATCGCGGCGGCCGGGCCATCGGAATAGACGCCGCCCGAAGCCAGCACCAGATAGGCCTTCTTGCCGGTGGCGAGGCCAACCGGGCCGTTTTCCGTATAAGTGAAGGTGCGGCCGGCGCGGGCGATATGGTCGATCCAGGCCTTCAGCGACGAATAGATGTTGAAGTTGATCAGGCCTGTGCCGATGACCAGAGTGTCGGCCGCCAGCAATTCATCGACCAGCACGTCGGAAACGGCGGCGGCCTTGGCTTCCTCGGCATTGCGCTGGTCGGCCGGCTTGCGGATGGCAGCGGCGAAGACTCCGTCGATATGCGGCAGCGGGTTGCTGACGAGGTCGCGGGTGACCACGGCTTTGCCGGACTGGTCTGCCAGCCTGGTGGCCAGCTCGGTCGCAATGCGGTTGGACTGGGACTCGGCGCCACGCGGGCTGGAAGTGACGAGAAGAATGTTAGACATGACTGAATTCCTTTGCGAATCTCGAATTTGCGGCGCCGGGGCAGGGGAGGCGCGCTGTTCGAGGCAGAAGATAGGTCTGGATTTCCATCGAAAAAACCGGGATAATTTCGAAAGAAGTCATCGATAGATTGGATAGGTCCATGGAAGCCAACCCGACGCTCGATCAGCTCCAGGTTTTCCTTGCCGTGGCGGAAAGCGGTAGTTTTTCCGGCGCTTCGCGCAGTCTCAACCGGGCGCAATCGGTCATCAGCTATACCATCGCCAATCTGGAAGCGCAGTTCGACGTGCCGCTGTTTGAGCGCACCGGCCTGCGCCAGCCGCGCCTGACGGATGCCGGCAAGGCGCTGCTGTCGGATGCCCGCCGCATCGTCGCCGACCTGCAGGTGATGCGCGCCCGCGCCAAGGGATTCAAGCAGGGGCTGGAGGCCGAGGTCAGCCTGGCGATCAGCGTCATGGTGCCGACACATGCGGTGGTCGATGTGCTGCGTGAATTTCGCGATCTGTTTCCCTCGGTCGGCATGCGGCTGAATGTCGGGGAACTCGGCGTGGTCATGGACATGGTGCTGAACGACCAGGCCTCCATCGGCATTGGCGGCGCGGTCGTGCAGCAGCACGATGCGCTACTGGCCGAGCGCATCGGACATGCTTTCATGATGCCGGTCGTCGCCGCCGATCATCCTCTGGCGCGGCTCCGACGCCCCCTGACCCTCAACGACGTGCGCGAGGAGGTGCAACTGGTCGTCACCGATGCCTCGGACCTGACGAAGGGGCGGGATTTCAACGTGCTGTCCTACAAGATCTGGCGGGTCAGCGATATGGCGACCAAGCATCACCTTATCCGCGGCGGCCTCGGCTGGGGCGGCATGCCGGCATCGCTGATCACAGACGACCTGCGCGCCGGCCGGCTGACGCGACTTGATCTGCCGGCCTACGAGCAGGGCGAATATCCGATCTATGTCGTGCGCAAGCACGCAAATCCGCCCGGCCCGGCCGCCTCCTGGCTGATCCAGACGTTTGGCGAGCGCCTGTCGCGTTGTCCCAATCGCCAGGATTTCGAAACAATGATCGAGGCACAGATGCTGCCGGATGCGGCCGAGGCAGCGGAATAGAAGCACTGGAGCATTTCCAGCCAAAGCGGGATCGCTTCGGCGTTGGACAATGGGCTAAAACCAAAAAGATGGAGCATCTCCGGTGAACCCGTGTCACCAGAAATGCTTTATGTGCCGCGGCGACCGAAGCTCGGAAGCGCATCCTTGTGAACGAAGCGGAAATAGGATGTCACCTGCGCCCGGGCATTTGAGGTCGGGCTGAAGCGCACGCCGATCCGCCCGCGATTGCACCAACGCACCATGCCCTCGAGATAACCGATCTCGTCGCACTGGATTTTCACCTGGCTGCCGGTCGCGGCATGTAGTGGCGTTTGCAGGTCAAGCGCGATGCCATCGGCCGAAAGATTGACGACGCGGCCTTCGACCTCCTGCAAACCATAGCGGATTTTCCCAACGATCCGCGCCGCCTTGCGCGTCGATTTCCGGGTTTCCATATTGATACGGCCTTTGATCACGGCTTCCCCCATGCTGATGTCCGAAGCCATCAGTCTAGGCGGGAAAGCTTCATGCGGGCTTTGCGCGATCGCTTCAATTCGAACGAAATGCGTCTTCTCGAGCCGCATTACAACCCGACATTCGGCCGGTCGATGATCTCACGCAGCGCGAAGGACGAGTTGATCTTTACCACATGAGGCAGCGCCGACAGCCAGTCGCGATGGATGCGCTCGTAATCTTCCAGATCCTTGGCAGCGACACGCAGGATATAGTCATATTCCCCCGACATCAGGTAGCAGACGAGGATGTTGGGACACTTCTTCACCGCCGCCTCGAATTCCTGCAATGTCTTGGCGAACTGGCCGCTCAGCGAGATATGCACGATGACGATCATCTTGTAGTCCAGCGCCTTGTTGGACAGCCGAGCGTGGTAGCCGCTGATGACTCCGGATTTTTCCAGGATATCGACCCGGCGCGAGCAGGCCGAGGGCGACAGCCCCACCTTGGCGGCGAGGTCTGCATTCGACATGCGGCCGTTCTGCTGCAGAATCCGCAGGATCGCAGCATCTATGGTATCGAGGTTCGACATTGATGGATTCGTCTGAAATTTCGCTGAGATACGCAAGAATATTCGAAGATCGCGCCGTTGGCAAAGCCTCTTTGCAAGGACATTGCGGTTCTTTTCTGGTCTCCTGATTTCGTCAACAAACGGCCGAAAGCCTATAATCAAGAGAGGAACGCTCCATGCGTGTCGGTTGCCCGAAGGAAATCAAGAACCATGAATATCGTGTCGGTCTAACCCCCGGCGCGGTGCGCGAATATGTGGCGCACGGCCATGAGGTGCTGATCGAAACCAAGGCGGGTGCCGGCATCGGTGCCGATGACGCCGCCTATATCGCCGCCGGCGCGAAAATTGTCGGCTCCGCCAAGGATGTGTTCGAAAAGTCGGACATGGTCGTGAAGGTCAAGGAACCTCAAGCCAACGAATGGACACAACTGAGGGACGGCCAGATCCTCTATACCTATCTTCACCTCGCGCCCGATCCGGAACAGACCAAGGGCCTGCTCGCTTCCGGTGTGACGGCGGTGGCCTATGAAACCGTGACAGACGAGCGCGGCGGCCTGCCGCTGCTTGCGCCGATGTCCGAAGTCGCCGGCCGCCTGTCGATCCAAGCCGGCGCCGTGGCGCTACAGAAGGCCAATGGCGGCCGTGGCATCCTGCTCGGCGGCGTTCCCGGCGTCATGCCGGCCAAGGTGGCGGTCATCGGCGGCGGCGTCGTCGGCCTGCATGCCGCCAGGATGGCCACCGGGCTCGGGGCAGACGTCACCATTCTCGACCGCTCGCTGCCGCGCCTGCGCCAGCTCGACGATATCTTCAACGGCCGCGTGCACACCCGTTTCTCGACCATCGATGCGCTCGAAGACGAAGTCTTCTCCGCCGATCTCGTCATCGGCGCCGTGCTCATTCCGGGCGCTGCCGCACCGAAGCTGGTGACCCGCGAAATGCTTTCCGGCATGAAGAAAGGCGCCGTCATCGTCGATGTCGCCATCGACCAGGGCGGCTGCTTCGAAACCTCGCACGCCACCACTCATTCCGACCCGACCTATGAGGTCGACGGCATCATTCATTATTGCGTCGCCAACATGCCCGGCGCCGTGCCGATCACTTCGGCGCATGCGCTCAACAATGCGACGCTGCATCATGGCCTCGCGCTTGCCGATCGCGGCCTCCGGGCCATCGCCGAGGACCGGCACCTGCGCAACGGCCTCAATGTCCACAAAGGCCGCATCACCAATGCTCCGGTCGCCGAAGCGCTCGGCTACGAAGCCTATGCGCCGGAAAGCGTGCTGAACGTCGCTTGATTTCTCCGTCAATGCACCGCGCGTCACCGACGCGCGGTGCTTCTATTTTGTCGAAACCGACGGCCGCGACCGCCTTCCACTCAAGCCGTCCCGTCGATCCGCGCCTGCAGGGCGATCGCGCCATGCGGCGCATTGACCTTGCCCTCATGGATCATGAAGGCATAGACGTCGCGCGGCATTTTCTCGACCTTCCTGTGCTCATCGACCAGCGGCAGGTCGCTGGGCACCTTGCCCTCAGCCCAGGTCTTCAGCCGCTCTGCCCAGTCGCCCAGATCCTTGTCGTCGTAGCAGGTCGGAATATCGTCCGAGCCTTTCTGCAGGCGGGCATAGACGAAATCGGCGGTGACGTCTGCCACCATTGGATAATCGAAATGCTCGGCGCAAACCGGGGCCACGCCGTATTTTTCCAGCATCGTTACGAATTCCGGTACCTTGAAGGAATCGTGGCGCACTTCCACCACATGGCGCAAAGCAATGCCGTCCTGCTTCGCCGGCAGCAGTTTCAGAAACGCCTCGAAATCCTGCGGATCGAATTTCTTCGTCGGTGCGAACTGCCAGAGCAGCGGACCGAGATGATCGCCAAGCTCGCTGATGCCGGAGGACAGGAACTTCTCCATCGACTCGCCGGCTTCGGCCAGCACACGGCGATTGGTAACGAAACGCGTTGCCTTCAGCGAGAAGACAAAATCCTCGGGCACATCCGCCGCCCATTTCGCGAAGGTTTCCGGCTTCTGGGTGCTGTAATAGGTGCCGTTGACCTCGATGATGCGCATCTGGCGGCTGGCGTAATGCAACTCGTCTTTCTGCTTGAGATCGGCAGGATAGAAATGTCCGCGCCACGGTTCGAACGTCCAGCCGCCGATGCCGGTGCGGATCGTGCCTTGCTTCGTCATCTGAGGATCCCCAATTGGTGCTTCGAGAGAAAATTCAAGACGGTGGAATGAAAGGTTGAGAAATTTCCTGAAACGCCGCTTGCGCCTCGAAATGCCGGCAATGGGTTGCGAGCGCAGGGTAATCATCAAGCTTCAGCAGATCGGGATGGGATTCCGCAGCATGCCGCATCGCGCAGACGACGGCGACATCCGCATGGGTGATGCGGTCCTCGAACAGAAATTCCCCTGTTTTAGCCGCGCAGATATCCTCCAGCGCCGCAAGCGTGGAACCGATCTGCGAAGCGCAACGCTTCGACCAGATTTCGGAGCCATATTCATGCAGCCGCATCTCATAAAACAGGCTGACGGCCTTGTCGGCGAGGCCGGTGGCGAGCGCGGTCACTTTCATGGCATGGCGGCGCTTTTCGCCCTGCGGCCAAAGCCGCCGGCTCTCCGGCACCAGGCCATCGATATGGTCGAGGATGGTGACGCTGTCGACCAGCACGAAACCGTCATCCAGCACCATGGTCGGCACCCGCATCAGCGGGTTGAGTTCGCGGATGCGCTCGCCATCGCCGAACACCGACCACGGCCGGTGCTCGAAGGGCAGGCCGTAGATGCGCAATGCCAGCGCCACGCGGCGCACGAAGGAGGAATCGTATTGGCCGATCAGGATCATGGCATCACTCCGCCGCCGCAGCGGCCTTCGAGGGGCGACGCTCCAGCAATTCCTTGAGGAACTGGCCGGTATAGGAGCGCTTTTCCTTGACAATGGTTTCCGGCGTGCCGATCGCGACGATCTCGCCGCCGCCATCGCCGCCTTCCGGACCGAAATCGAGGATCCAGTCTGCGGTCTTGATGACTTCGAGATTGTGCTCGATGACCACGACCGAATTGCCCTGGTTCACCAGTTCCTGCAGCATTTCCAAGAGCTTGGCGACGTCGTGGAAATGCAGGCCGGTGGTCGGCTCATCGAGAATGTAGAGCGTGCGCCCCGTCGAGCGCTTCGAGAGTTCCTTGGCGAGCTTGACGCGCTGCGCCTCGCCGCCGGAGAGCGTATTGGCCTGCTGACCGACCTTGATATAGCCGAGGCCGACATCCTTCAGCGATTGCAGCTTGTCGCGCACCGCCGGCACCGCCGCGAAGAACTCGACGCCTTCCTCGACGGTCATGTCGAGCACGTCGGCGATCGACTTGCCCTTGAAGGTGACGTCGAGCGTTTCGCGATTGTAGCGCTTGCCGTGGCAGACGTCGCAGGTGACGTAGACATCCGGCAGGAAATGCATCTCGATCTTGATGACGCCGTCGCCCTGGCAGGCCTCGCAGCGGCCGCCCTTGACGTTGAAGGAGAAGCGGCCCGGCTGGTAGCCGCGCGCCTTGGCTTCCGGCAGGCCGGCGAACCAGTCACGGATCGGCGTGAAGGCGCCGGTATAGGTCGCTGGGTTGGAGCGCGGCGTGCGCCCGATCGGCGACTGGTCGATGTCGATGACCTTGTCGATATGCTCGAAGCCGTCGATGCGGTCGTGGTCGGCCGGATTTTCACGCGCCCCCATGACGCGACGCGCCGCCGCCTTGTAGAGCGTCTCGATCAGGAAGGTCGACTTGCCGCCACCGGACACGCCTGTTACCGCCGTGAAGACGCCGAGCGGGATCGAAGCCGTGACATTCTTCAGATTGTTACCGCGTGCGCCGATAACCTTGATTTCCTTGCCCTTCTTCGGCTTTCGCCGTTCGGCTGGAACTCGCACGCCGAGTTCGCCCGACAAATACTTGCCGGTGAGGGATTTCGGATTGTCCATCACCTGCTGCGGCGTGCCCTCGGCCACGACCTGACCGCCATGCACGCCGGCGGCGGGACCGATATCGACGACGTAATCGGCCGTCAGGATCGCATCCTCGTCATGCTCGACGACGATGACGGTATTGCCGATGTCGCGCAAGTGCTTCAGCGTTTCGAGCAGGCGGGCATTATCGCGTTGATGCAGGCCGATGGAGGGCTCATCAAGCACGTAAAGCACGCCTGTCAGGCCCGAGCCTATCTGCGAGGCGAGGCGAATGCGCTGGCTTTCGCCACCCGACAGCGTGCCGGAATTGCGCGACAGGCTGAGATAATCCAGGCCGACATCGTTGAGGAAGCGCAGGCGCTCGCGGATTTCCTTGAGGATGCGCACGGCGATTTCGTTCTGCTTGGCGCTGAGATAGGCCGGCAATTCCTCGAACCAGTCGCGGGCGATGCGGATCGACATGTCGGTGACCTGACCGATATGCAGGCCATGCACCTTCACTGCCAGCGCTTCCGGCTTCAGGCGATAGCCGTTGCAGGCCGGGCAGGGCGCGGCCGACATGTAGCGCTCGATCTCCTCGCGCGCCCAGGCGGAATCGGTTTCCTTCCAGCGCCGTTCGAGATTGGGAACGATGCCTTCGAAAGTCTTGGTCGTCTTGTAGGAGCGGGCACCGTCGGCATAGTGGAATTCGATCTTCTCGTCGGTGCCGTGCAGGATCGCCTTCTGCGCCGGCACAGGCAGATCAGCCCAGCGATCCGTCAACTTGAAGCCGTAGGCCTGGCCAAGCGCCTCCAGCGTCTGGTTATAATAGGGCGATGAGGATTTTGCCCAGGGCGCGATGGCCCCGTCCTTGAGGCGGCGGTCGTGCTCGGGCACGATCAGCGCCTCGTCGATCTTCTGCTGTGAGCCGAGGCCGTCGCAGGAGGGGCAAGCACCAAAAGGATTGTTGAAGGAAAACAAGCGCGGCTCGATTTCCGGAATGGTGAAGCCGGAGACGGGGCAGGCGAATTTTTCAGAAAACAGCACTCGCTGGTGCGTCTCGTTCAGCGACTTGTTGGCCGAGCCGCCGGCCGCCGTCTCTTCGGCCGGCAGCGGCTTGTCGGCGAATTCGGCGACGGCCAACCCGTCAGCCAGCTTCAGGCTGGTTTCCAGGCTGTCGGCCAGGCGCGCGGCGATATCGGAGCGCACCACCAGGCGGTCGACCACCACGTCGATGTCGTGCTTGTATTTCTTGTCCAGCGCCGGCACCTCGACGATCTCGTAGAACTGGCCGTCGACCTTGACGCGCTGGAAGCCCTTCTTCATCAGTTCGGCGAGTTCCTTCTTGTACTCGCCCTTGCGGCCGCGCACCATCGGCGCGAGAATATAGAGGCGCGTGCCTTCCTCGAATTCCAGCACGCGGTCGACCATCTGGCTGACCGTCTGGCTTTCGATCGGCAGGCCGGTCGCCGGCGAATAGGGAATGCCGGCGCGCGCAAAGAGCAGGCGCATATAGTCGTAGATTTCGGTGACAGTGCCGACCGTCGAGCGCGGATTGCGCGAGGTCGTCTTCTGCTCGATCGAAATCGCCGGCGACAATCCGTCGATCTGATCGACATCCGGCTTCTGCATCATTTCCAGGAACTGGCGCGCATACGCCGAAAGGCTTTCGACATAGCGACGCTGCCCCTCGGCATAGATCGTGTCGAAGGCGAGCGAGGATTTGCCCGAACCCGACAGGCCGGTCATGACGATCAGCGAATTGCGCGGCAGATCGAGGTCGATGCCTTTCAGATTGTGCTCGCGCGCACCGCGGATGGAAATCGACTTCAACTCACTCATGGGGCTCACTCATATCCGGCCGGCAAGGGACATCCGGTCAATCCGGTCCTTATGTAGTCACGCTTTCGGGCATGTCGAGATGGAAATCCAGGATTCGCCACCCCAGGACTCACTTGACGGCAGCATAGCGAATTATTAGAACAAAAAAAGAACAAATTTGTTTGTGGATTATTATCGTCAGAGGACTGCGAGCGGATTATATTGGTTTAAGATACCGCGATAACGAAAACGGATCCCGCCGGGATGGCGGCAGGCAGGGTGAGGCGTATGGCTGGCAGTGTCAACAAGGTAATTCTGATCGGAAACGTCGGTGCGGATCCGGAAATCCGGCGCACGCAGGACGGCAAGCCGATCGCGAACCTGCGGATCGCCACGTCGGAGACCTGGCGCGACCGCAATTCCGGCGAGCGCCGCGAAAAGACCGAATGGCACAGTGTCGTCGTGTTCAACGAGGGCCTGTGCAAGGTGGTCGAGCAATATGTGAAGAAGGGCGCCAAGCTTTATATCGAAGGCGCTTTGCAGACCCGCAAGTGGCAGGACCGTGACGGGCAGGACCGGTACTCGACGGAAGTCGTCCTGCAGGGCTTCAATTCGACGCTCACCATGCTGGATGGTCGCGGCGAAGGCGGTGGCCGTAGCGTTGGCAGCGACTACGGCTCCGGCGGCGGCTACGACAATGATTTCGGCCAATCCTCCGCCCCGCGTGGCGGTGGCCAGAGCCGTGGCAGCCAGGGCAGCTCCGGTGGTGGTAATTTCTCGCGCGACCTCGACGACGACATTCCCTTCTGATTGTAAACGGACGGGTGAATAGAGCCGATGGATGCCACACCTGAAATCGAGATTGCTGCTATAACGGCAGCGCATATCGACGGTTTTCATGACGCACTCGATGCGGTGGCGCGTGAACGCAAGTATCTGACGATGCTTGAAGCGCCGCCGCTTCCCAGAATCCGTGAGTTCGTGCTCGACATGATAGACAAACGGAACCCGCAATTGGTTGCGGTTTGCGATGGTCAGGTTGTCGGCTGGTGCGATATTCGGCGGGATTTTTTTCCGTCCCATGCGCATAGAGGCACCTTGGGGATGGGAATTATTTCCGCTTATCGGGGGAGAGGCGTGGGGCGTAGATTGATCTATGCAGCACTGGAAAAAGCATTTCAGGAAAGATTCATGCGTATCGAGCTTTCTGTTCATGCGGACAACATGCCGGCCATCGCGCTCTATGAAAAAGCCGGCTTCATTTCCGAAGGTTTGCACAAACACGCCGTCTGTATTGACGAGCGCTTTATCGACGCGATCACGATGGCAAAGATACTCGACACAAAGCGGCAGCCCATATCATAAAAATTGCCGGTGACGGCCGTGTCGAATTGGCAAGGTCTTGAGCCAGTTCGCCAATTCAGCGGGCAGATTTTATGACGGCAGGGCGAAGGCCGAACGGATGCCGTCGACGACGAATTGTGCGGCAAGGGCGGCGAGGATGACGCCGAGCAGGCGGGTCAGGATGGCGCGGCCGGTGACGCCGAGAAAGCGGTCGATGCGCTCGGCGACCACCATCGTCGCGTAGAGCAGCGCCGCGCAGAAGGCGATGATGGCAATGAGTTGCAGCCGCCCGATGGCGGTCGGCATCGAGCCGGCCAGCAGGATGGTCGCCGAGATGGCGCCGGGGCCGGCGATCAGAGGCAGAGCGAGGGGGAAGACGGCGATATTGTGGATGTGATCCTTGGTGATCGCCACTTCCGAGGTTTTTTCCTTTCGCTCCTGGCGCTTTTCGAACACCATTTCGAAGGCGATCCAGAAAAGCAGCAGCCCGCCCGCCAGCCGGAACGCGCCGATGGAAATGCCAAGCACAGCCAGCACGCTGGCCCCGAACAGGGCGAAGACGGCGAGGATGAAGAAGGCGATGACGGTGCCGCGTAGCGCTACCTGCTTGCGCTGGTCGCGGCTCATGCCGACGGTGAGACCCAGGAAAATCGGTGCGAGGCCGGGCGGATCGAGCGTTACCAGCAACGTCGTCAGGGCATTGATCAATATGTCCACGGTACGTCATCCCCTTTACCCGGGGCCGGCGGGCATTCCACTTCTTCGCCACCGCGGCCATCCGGCGGTCATGAACGCTTGAAGTCTCCTCAGGGCGTCACCACCGCTGTGACCTGCCATTCGCCGACGCCGGTCCGGTCGAGGACGGCAAGACCGGCGGTCGGATAGCCGCTGGGAAAATGGCGGTGCGTTTCTTCCGATCCGGCCAGCCGCTCGAACAGTTCCTCCATGGTCGGATTGTGGCCGACCAGCATCACCGACGTTTCCGGTCGCGATGCGAGCACGGTGAGATATGTATCGAGACTGCCCTCATAAAGAATGTCGGCGACGTCGAGCGCTACGTTGTCGCTGAGGCCGGCAAGCACGATGTCGCTGGTCTGCCGGCAGCGCGTTGCAGATGAGGATACCAGCGCATCCGGCGTCCAGCCCGCCTGCCGCATTTCATCTCCAATGAAAGCGGCTTCTTCGCGGCCGGTCGGGTCGAGTTCGCGCTGCTTGTCACGCTCGCCCGGCCGCGCGGCGGCCGCTTTCGCGTGGCGAAGGAGATAGAGGCGGGTGATGCTGCATGGCATGAAGAACTGGCTCCGTGGTGTCTGGTACGGCAATCGGGGCGCCCGCGTCGCGCCGCCTTTCCGGTGGCGGCAAGATTACAGAATGTCGTTGGCTAATCCAGCCTTCTCGCGGCTTGCGGCACAGACAATCGACCGCCTGTTCCATTGCGAAACGGATGGCGCGAAACGCAAACTGGCGCGGAGCTTGCTTGCCAAACTTGCTGCCATCTTTCGCCCTGCTGCGATCTGCTTGGAATTTTGATGAAAAAAGAGACGTTTAGCGGAATTTTAAGTCAGATTTATTATTGTGCTCAAAGCCTCTCTGAGACTTGAATCGCCAATGGCTGTTAAGGTATACACCCGCCATTGAGATGTTCTTCAGGAGAATCGCGTTGAGTGAGAAGATCGATCTTAACAACTATGTTCTCTCGGAATCCGATGAGTTCATGAATGCCAGCCAGCGTGCCTATTTTCGCGCAAAACTGATCGCATGGAAAAACGACATCCTGCGTGAAGCCCGCGAAACGCTCGGGCATCTGGCTGAGGAAAGCGCAAATCATCCCGACTTGGCTGACCGTGCTTCGTCGGAAACCGACCGGGCGATCGAGCTCCGGGCGCGGGACCGGCAGCGCAAGCTGATTTCGAAAATCGATGCAGCCTTGCAGCGGATCGACGACGGCACCTACGGCTACTGTGAGGAGACAGGTGAGCCGATCGGTCTGAAGCGGCTCGACGCTCGTCCGATCGCAACCCTGTCGATCGAGGCCCAGGAGCGTCACGAGCGGCGCGAGAAGGTCTATCGGGACGAGTAACGCATCCGGTCGCGAGGCAACGATATCGCGATCTCCATGATTTTACCTGCCGTGCGATCCCGGGATCGCACGGCATTTTTATTTGCGAGCCGTCTTAATTGTTTTCGCCGCCGAAAATGCGCGCCATCTGCGCCTGCATTGCGCGCTGGTCGGCATTGGCGGGGGCCGGCGGTCCGCCCGTGTTGCGCGGGGCGGCCGGCGTCGCCGGACGGACGGAGGTCGGTTGGGAGCGTTGCTGGTTGGCGCGGCCGGCTTCGAGGCGCGAGGCCATTTCGGCTTCCAGCATCCGCTCGAAATCGTTCATCTGTTCGCTGATCACCGCCGCTTTGGGTGGAGCCGTGGTCTGCGCAGGCGCGGCGCGGCGCGCCGGCTCCGGTTTCGCCGTCACGGCAGGCGGTGTGACCGGGCGTGGCTCGGACGGCGTCTCTTCGCTATTGAAGCGACTTTCGGCGCGGCTGCGCCAGGCATCGGCGGGGCCTATGGCCGCGCGCGCCGGTTCCTCACGCCAGGGCGGCGTGAAGGCCGGATGGGGCGGGGCGTCGTCGCGCGCGTCCTCGAAGGCATGGTCGTCCTTCGTCTCGTCGTCGTCATAAAAGCTGGCGGCGGGGAATGCTTCGGAAATATCGTCATAGTCGGCGTCGCCTTCGGCGACGATCCTGCTTTCGATCACCACATCGGTCGGGCCGCCGATCATGATCAGATGCTCGATATTGTCGCGCCGCACCAACACAAGGCGGCGGCGGGTATCGACAGGGGTGCTGTCGAGCACCTGCAGGCGGTTCTCCCGGCCGCGGCTGGCGCGCAGGAAGGGCAGCGGGCCGCGATTGCGAATGAAGCGCAGGACCATCACAAGGCAGGCCAGCGCTATGCCGACGCCCGCGATCGCGACGAGCAGGCGTCCTCCATAATTTCCGACGACGTCTTCCATGCTATAGTTCTCCAGGAACCGACTGTTGCGGCGGCGGCGATTCCGGTCAAGGCGCAATTCGCGGTTACGCACCGGAAGATGGGCCGGTGGCGCGGTTCGAGGCGTCTTACCGCTGATTTTGCCGTGGTGACAGCGGCCTGTCGAGCGCCGCCGCCACAAGATGACGTAAATCTTTGTGAATAGGTGGGCGAAGGCGAGATGCTTAAGCTTTTTGCGATAGCGACAAATTGATAGATCTGGAAAGTGCTGCTGATTCCACCTGCCCGAGGCCGTCGGCGCGCAGCCAGTTGCGAGGAATTCATGACGAAAGTGCCGCCACAAGGCGACAAGAATGCGCCCCTGGTCGATCGCGACGTGCGCTCCGGCACGGCGGCGCGCATCATTCTGCTGGCGATCGTGCTGATCGGCATGTCGGTCGCTTTCGTCGTCTTCAAGCGCCAGCTCGGCAACGAGATCGTGCTCGGTCTGCTCGGCGTTCTCGCCATGGTCGGCGTGTTCTTCCTGGTGTCGTCGGTCATCGGCTTCATCGAGGTGATGCCGCAGCGTCAGTCGGACGGGCTTGGCAAATCCTTCCTCGACAGCCATCCGGACGGCACGCTGATCACCGACGAGCGCGGCCGAGTCGTCTATGCCAATGCCTCCTATGGCGTGCTGACCGGCGCGGCCAAGCCGACAGAGGTGCAGACGCTGGAAACCCTGCTGTCGCGCCATCGCGAATCCAACGAGGCGTTGTATCGTCTCACCAATGGCCTGCGCGAAGGCCGCAACGGCCATGAGGAATTCCGCCTGATGCGGCCGCTGGGCGCGGCGAGCGCTGGCCCGGCCGCCCACTGGTATCGGTTGAAGGCGAGGCTCTTGCCGAAGACAGACGGAAAAGGCGCGCTGCATGTCTGGCAGATCACCGACATCACCATTGATCGCGACGATCAGGAGCGCTTCTTCAAGGAATTGCAGAACGCCATCGATTATCTCGACCATGCGCCCGCCGGCTTCTTCTCGGCTGGCCGCAAGGGCGAGATCGTCTATCTCAACGCCACACTGGCCGAGTGGCTGGGCATCGACCTGACCAAA
Source organism: Hyphomicrobiales bacterium (assembly GCA_017305935.1). Taxonomy (GTDB): domain Bacteria; phylum Pseudomonadota; class Alphaproteobacteria; order Rhizobiales; family Rhizobiaceae; genus Metarhizobium. Next base: position 358,017 of record JAFKJU010000005.1, read on the forward strand.
TTCGCGCCGGGCTCGATGAGCATCGGCGACCTCGTCGCCGGCGAGGGACTGGCGCTAATCCAGTCGGTGAAGGCCGAGCCGGGACTGAACCGCACCGAAACCTTCAATCTCGACCTGCGCCGCTCGAACGGCCAGAGCCTGCCGGTGCAGATGGTGCATCGGGTGACCGCGTTGCGTGACGGCGCGCCGGGCGAAAGCCTGACCATCGTGCTCACCCGCCAGGGCGCTGATGATGTCGACGGCTCCGCCTCCGCCGCTTCGATGCGTTTCGCCCGCTTCTTCAATAACACGCCGATGGCCATTGCCTCGGTCGATGGCGAAGGCCGCATCCTGCGCACCAACGCACCCTTCCTGAAGATGTTTTCCAGTGTCGTCTCGCGTGACGATATCGAGCGCGGCGCGCTGCTGGAAACCATCGTTCACGATCAGGATCGCTCGCGGCTGTTGCAGGCACTCTCGGCGGCACGCGACCGCCAGGGCGATATCGCTCCCATCGACTCCCGCCACCCCAAGGATGACACGCGCCATTTCCGCTTTTATGTCAACGCCGTCATCGATCAGAACGACGACGATCCGGAAGAGGTGGCGATCGTCTATGCGGTCGAGGTGACCGAGCAGAAGGCCCTGGAAAACCAGATGGCCCAGACGCAGAAGATGAACGCGGTCGGCACGCTCGCCGGCGGCATCGCCCATGATTTCAACAATGTGCTGACGGCGATCCTGCTCTCATCCGACCATCTGCTGCTGCAGGTGCGCCCCTCGGATGCCAGCTTCGCCGACCTGATGGAAATCAAGCGCAACGCCAACCGCGCCGCCGTGCTGGTCCGGCAATTGCTCGCCTTCTCGCGCAAGCAGACGATGCGCCCGACCGTGCTCAGTCTCACCGATGTCGTCGGCGACTTGCGCATGCTGGTCGACCGGCTGATTTCCGGCACCAATGTCAAGCTGACGGTCGATTACGGCCGCGATCTCTGGCCGGTGAAGACTGACCTGTCACAGTTCGAGCAGGTGCTGATCAATCTCTGTGTCAATGCGCGCGATGCCATGCCGAATGGCGGCACGATCACGCTACGCACCCGTAACCTTCCCGCCGCCGAGGTGGCGAGCCTGAATTATCCCGAACTGCCGAATGACGATCTGGTCATGATCGAGGTCGCCGATACCGGCACCGGCATTCCGCCCGAGATCATGGACAAGATCTTCGAGCCCTTCTTTACCACCAAGGAGGTCGGCAAGGGCACCGGACTTGGACTGGCCATGGTCTATGGAATCGTCAAGCAGTCCGGCGGCTACATCCATCCGGAATCGGAAGTCGGCAAGGGCACGGTGTTCCGCATCTTCCTGCCGCGCCATGTGATCGAGGTCGCGCCTGTCATCGCCGCTAACGAGAACTTGCCGGTCGCGCCGGCTGCGACCGAAGCGGAAAAGCCCAAAAAATCAGAGCCCGTCGATCTCACCGGGAAATCCGCCGTCGTCCTCCTGGTCGAGGACGAGGAGGCTGTGCGGCGCGGCGGCAAGCGCATGCTGGAAACGCGTGGCTACACAGTGCATGAGGCCGGCTCCGGCATCGAAGCGCTCGACATTATGGACGAACTCGACGGCAAGGTCGATATCGTCGTCTCCGATGTGGTGATGCCGGAGATGGACGGCCCGACGCTGCTCGGCGAGCTGCGCAAGAAATATCCGGACCTGAAATTCATCTTCGTCTCGGGCTATGCAGAGGATGCCTTCGCCCGAAACCTGCCCGCCGAGGCCAAGTTCGGCTTCCTGCCGAAACCGTTTTCGCTCAAGCAACTGGCCGAAGCCGTCTGGGAAATGCTCGACGGCGGCAAATGATGCCGGAGCGGTTGTCTTTATAAGAGGGGCGGATCCCACGATCCGCCCCTTTTTGTTATTTCAGCGCGACCGCGATGCGAGCGGCGAGGCGGGCATTGTTTTCCACCAGCGCGATATTGGTCTTGAGGCTGCGGCCGTTTGTCAGGTCGAAGATTTTCGACAGCAGGTAGGGTGTCACCGCCTTGCCGCTAATGCCGTCTTCTTCCGCCGCATCAATGGCTTGGCTGATAAAGCCTTCCATCTCGTCCCGGCCGATTTCATCCTGCTCCGGCACCGGATTGGCGATCAGCATGCCGCCACCGATGCCCATCTGTTCGCGCACGGACTGGAAGCGGGCGATGCCTTCGGCGCTATTCAGGGTCAGCGGGCTGGCAAAGCCCGAGACCCGCGACCAGAAGGCCGGGAAATCGCGCGAATCGAAGGTAACGACCGGTACGCCGCGCGTTTCCAGCACTTCCAATGTCTTCGGAATATCAAGGATCGCCTTGGCCCCGGCGCAGACGACGATGACAGCCGTGCGCGCCAATTCTTCGAGGTCGGCCGAGATATCGAAGCTTTCCTCGGCGCCGCGATGTACGCCGCCGATGCCGCCGGTCGCGAAGACGCGCACGCCGCCGAGCGCGGCCGCAATCATCGTCGCCGCGACGGTGGTCGCTCCGGTACGCCCTTCGGCGATCGAGAAGGGTAGGTCGGCGCGCGACACCTTCATCGCGTCCCTGGTCTGCGCCAGCGCCTCGAGCTGCGGCTCTTCGAGGCCGATATGTAGCACGCCGTTGAGAACGGCAATGGTGGCCGGCACCGCGCCCTCGGCGCGGATGATCGCCTCGACGCTGCGCGCCATGTCGATATTGCCGGGATAGGGCATGCCATGGGTGATGATCGTCGATTCGAGCGCCACCAGCGGCAGGCCCCTGGCCCTGGCGTCGGCGACTTCACGCGAATAGACGATCGGAAGAGTGGACTTGGTCTCTGTCATGGTTCGTATCCGTTGGCTGGCGCGAACGGGCGCCAGATGTTTCCCTTAGAGCGCTTGCGCCTCGGGAACGCGCATCAGCGCCGTCCGCATGCTGTCCTGGGAGAGGAGTTCACTCGTCGCATAGGGCGATTGCAGAGTGATGGCTGCGCAGGCGATCCCCAGGCGAGCCGCCTGCGCGATGTCCAAGCCGCCCATCAAGCCGAAAATCGTGCCGGCTGCAAGCGAATCTCCCGCCCCTGTGACATCATCGACAGCGGAAACAAACGGCGGCGCCAGCAGCGCCGCGTTTTCGCCGTCGAAGGCCACCAGGGATTTGCCGCCGCGCGTCACCACGCCGCCACGCAGTCCGGCCGCGCGCAGCAGCCCCGGCCATTCCGCCATGTCGGCGACATCTCGTCCCGCCAGCGCCCGCGCCTCGGCTTCGTTCATGAACAGGAAATCGAGCAGCCCGATCGCCTGTCGGTAACGGACCACCTTCGCCGGCGAAATCGCGATTCCCGCCACTCGCTTGCCAAGTCCTTTCGCCTGCCGCGTCAGCGCCAGGATCGTCTCTTCCGGCAAGTTGGCGTCGCAGAGCAGAAGCTCGCCATCGGCAATCGCATCGCGGATCGCACGCATGGCCGCGCGGCGCGGCGTGAACAGCTTGTAAAGCTCCATATCCGCGAGCGCGATGACCAGATTGCCGTCATTTTCGAGGATGGCGGTATAGCTCGGCGTGCGTCGGTCGAGAAAGATGAAGGGACGGTCGATAACGCCGGCCTGTTCGGCCGCCGCCGTCACCATGTCGCCTTCGGCATCGCCACCGCGCGGCGAAATCATGGTCACGGCGAGGCCTAGCCGGGCGAGATTGCGCGCCGCATTGAACCCGCCGCCGCCGGCCTCGCTGAACCAGCTTCCGGGGTTGGAAGCGCCGGGCGCGGTGAGGCCCGAGATTCGCCCCCGCCGATCCACATGCGCGCCGCCGCAAACCACCACTTTCGTCATCGCCCGCCCCCCGAAAAAAGCCCGATTCGATCATTCATTTCTGCGGACGAGGATCGCAATCCTCTGATAATACACATGAAAACAGAAAGGGAACGCATGCGTGATTTCTTTTTTGAATCAGGTGCTTGATCGGCTCTTGAAGAATAAGAACAAAAAGAGTACATATGGCGTAACAGCAGTTTCGTTGCCAGTGCGGCTTCAATAACCTAAAGGTGGACCCGATGTCACAGAATAGTTTGCGGCTCGTAGAGGACAAAGCGGTGGATAAAAGCAAGGCACTGGACGCAGCTCTTTCGCAGATCGAGCGCTCCTTCGGCAAGGGCTCGATCATGAAGCTCGGCTCCAACGAGCATGTCGTGGAGATCGAGACGATCTCCACCGGTTCTCTCAGCCTGGATATCGCGCTCGGCGTCGGCGGTCTGCCGAAGGGACGTATCGTCGAAATTTATGGCCCGGAAAGCTCGGGCAAGACGACGCTGGCGCTGCAGACCATTGCCGAGGCGCAGAAGAAGGGCGGCATCTGCGCCTTTGTCGATGCCGAACATGCGCTCGACCCGGTCTATGCCCGCAAGCTCGGCGTTGACTTGCAGAATCTCCTGATCTCCCAGCCGGATACCGGTGAACAGGCGCTCGAAATCACCGACACGCTGGTGCGCTCCGGCGCTATCGACGTGCTGGTCGTCGACTCGGTCGCGGCGCTCACGCCGCGGGCTGAAATCGAAGGCGAGATGGGCGATAGCCTGCCGGGCCTGCAGGCCCGCCTGATGAGCCAGGCGTTGCGCAAGCTGACGGCATCGATCTCCAAGTCGAACACCATGGTGATCTTCATCAACCAGATTCGCATGAAGATCGGGGTGATGTTCGGTTCGCCTGAGACGACGACGGGCGGTAACGCGCTGAAGTTCTATGCTTCGGTCCGTCTCGATATCCGCCGTATCGGCTCGGTCAAGGAGCGTGACGAGGTGGTCGGCAACCAGACCCGCGTCAAGGTCGTCAAGAACAAGATGGCGCCTCCCTTCAAGCAGGTCGAATTCGACATCATGTATGGCGAAGGCGTCTCGAAGACCGGCGAACTGGTCGATCTCGGCGTCAAGGCCGGTATCGTCGAGAAGTCCGGTGCCTGGTTCTCCTATAACAGCCAGCGCCTGGGGCAGGGGCGTGAAAACGCCAAGTCCTTCCTGCGCGACAATCCTGATCTCGCCCGTGAGATCGAAATGGCTCTGCGCCAGAATGCCGGCCTGATCGCCGACCGCTTCTTGCAGAACGGCGGCCCGGAAGCCGAGGATGGGGATTCGGCGGCGGAAGCTTAATCCCGCCCATCTTTTCCGTTTCCTTGCGCCGGCCGTATTTCGAAAGATGTACGGCCGGTTTTGCTGTGCGGTGCTGGACAGGGTGCGGCACGAGCGATAAAAGCCGGTAACTTTGATTAAGAAGAATGCCGGGGTCCGGCGTGAATGAAGGGCGTATCATGAGCGGTGTGAATGAAATCCGGTCGACCTTTCTCGACTACTTTAAAAAGAACGGCCATGAGGTCGTGTCTTCCAGCCCGCTTGTGCCGCGCAACGACCCGACCCTGATGTTTACCAATGCCGGCATGGTGCAGTTCAAGAACGTCTTCACCGGCCTGGAGCAGCGTCCCTACTCGACGGCGGCCACCGCGCAGAAATGCGTGCGCGCCGGCGGCAAGCATAACGACCTCGACAATGTCGGTTATACCGCTCGCCACCATACCTTCTTCGAAATGCTCGGCAATTTCTCCTTCGGCGATTATTTCAAGGAACGCGCCATCGAACTGGCCTGGAACCTGATCACCAGGGAATTCGGCCTCGACCGCGAGCGCCTGCTGGTTACGGTCTACCATACCGACGATGAAGCCTTCGACCTCTGGAAGAAGATCGCCGGGCTGCCGGACGAGAAGATCATCCGCATCCCGACCAGCGACAATTTCTGGGCGATGGGCGATACCGGCCCCTGCGGCCCCTGTTCGGAAATTTTTTATGACCACGGCGACCATATCTGGGGCGGCCCGCCCGGCTCGCCGGAGGAGGATGGCGACCGCTTCATCGAAATCTGGAACCTCGTCTTCATGCAGTACGAGCAGATTTCCAAGGAAGAGCGCGTCAACCTGCCGCGTCCGTCGATCGATACCGGCATGGGCCTGGAGCGCGTCGCGGCTGTGCTGCAGGGCAAGCATGACAATTACGACATCGACCTGTTCCGCGCCCTGATCGCCGCCTCCGAAGAGGCGACCGGCGTCAAGGCCGAGGGTGAGCGTCGCGCCAGCCACCGCGTCATCGCCGACCATCTGCGCTCGGCCTCCTTCCTGATCGCCGATGGCGTGTTGCCGTCCAACGAAGGCCGTGGTTATGTCCTGCGCCGCATCATGCGTCGCGCCATGCGCCATGCGCAGCTTCTTGGCGCCCGCGATCCGCTGATGTGGAAGCTGGTTCCCGCACTCGTCGCCCAGATGGGCCGCGCCTATCCCGAGCTCGTTCGCGCCGAGGCGCTGATTTCCGAAACGCTGAAGCTGGAGGAAACCCGCTTCCGCAAGACGCTGGAGCGCGGCCTCGGCCTGCTCTCGGATGCGACCGCCACTTTCGGCAAAGGCGATATGCTCGACGGCGAAACCGCCTTCAAGCTCTACGACACCTATGGCTTCCCGCTCGACCTGACGCAGGACGCGCTGCGCGCCCGCGGCATCAATGTCGATCTCGCCGGCTTCACCGATGCCATGGAGCGCCAGAAGGCGGAAGCGCGTTCGCACTGGGCTGGTTCCGGCGACAAGGCGACGGAAACGATCTGGTTCGAGCTCAAGGAAAAGCACGGCGCGACCGAATTCCTCGGATACGACACCGAAACCGCCGAAGGCGTGGTGCAGGCCATTGTGCGCGACGGCGCATCGGTCGATGCCGCCAATGCCGGCGAGCAGGTGCAGATCGTCGTCAACCAGACGCCGTTCTATGGCGAATCCGGTGGCCAGATGGGTGATGCCGGCGTAATCTCTACCGACCATGCCAAGGTGTCGGTCTCCGATACCCAGAAGAAGGGCGAAGGCCTGTTCGTGCATTCGGCCACCGTTTCGGAAGGCACGCTGAAGGTCGGTGACGCGATCGCCCTGGCCGTCGATCACGCCCGCCGCGCTCGGCTGCGCTCCAACCACTCCGCCACCCACCTGTTGCATGAAGCCATGCGCGAAGTGCTCGGCACCCATGTGGCGCAGAAGGGTTCGCTGGTCGCGCCCGAGCGTCTGCGCTTCGACGTATCGCATCCGAAGCCCATGTCGGCGGAGGAGTTGAAAGTCGTCGAGGACATGGCCAACGAGATCGTGCTGCAGAACGCGCCGGTCACCACGCGCCTGATGACCGTCGATGACGCCATCGCCGAAGGCGCGATGGCGCTGTTCGGTGAAAAATACGGCGATGAAGTCCGTGTCGTGTCGATGGGTCGTGGCGTGCATGGCTCCAAGGCCGGCAAGGCCTATTCGGTCGAACTCTGCGGCGGCACGCATGTCAATGCCACCGGCGATATCGGCTTGGTGCGCATCCTCTCCGAAAGTGCCGTCGGCGCCGGCGTCCGCCGCATCGAGGCGGTGACGGGCGAGGCGGCGCGCATCTATCTGGCCGAACAGGATGAGCGAGTGAAAGCCCTGGCGACGGCGCTGAAGGTGCAGCCGGGCGAGGTTCTCTCTCGCGTCGAATCCATGGTCGATGAACGCCGCAAGCTGGAGCGCGAACTGGCCGATGCCAAGCGCAAGCTCGCCATGGGCGGTGGCCAGGGCGGCGCGGCGGATGCCGTGCGCGAGATCGGTGGCGTGAAGTTCCTCGGCAAGGCGATTTCCGGCGTCGATCCCAAGGATCTCAAGGGTCTGGCCGATGACGGCAAGACCAGCATCGGCTCCGGTGTCGTGACGCTGATCGGCGTTGCCGAGGACGGCAAGGCGAGCGCGGTGGTCGCGGTGACGCCGGACATGACCGAACGCTTCAGCGCCGTCGATCTGGTACGCATCGCCTCGGCCGCGCTCGGTGGCAAGGGCGGCGGCGGCCGGCCGGATATGGCCCAGGCCGGCGGCCCTGACGGTGCTAAGGCAGCGGAGGCCATCGAGGCAGTCGCCGCGGCCCTCGGCGGCTGATGGTGACGGGCGTGGTCGCTTTGCCAATCCAGACGAGCGGCCCGTACAATACTCTGTATTCCTTTGAAGCCTCGCGCCTCGGCGCGGGGCTTTTTGCATTCGGCCGGCAAAGGCGCGAAGCAAGACTTGCATTCCGCAGTCAAACGTCGCACATCAGCCGTGATTTTCAGGGCCAGGGACTTGCCGGTGGGCCTGCTGCGACACGCGAGGAGAGATCATGAACGCTGCCACCAATGCATCGGTCGAAGTCGGAAGCGGCGGAACCAGAGTGATCTTCAACAATACGGCGCGTCTGTCGCTGATCGCCGGCCCCTGCCAGATGGAAAGCCGCGACCACGCCTTCATGATGGCCGGCAGGCTCAAGGAAATCTGTGGCGCGCTCGGCCTCGGCCTCGTCTACAAATCCTCCTTCGACAAGGCAAACCGCACCTCGCTCGGCGCCGGACGCGGCATCGGGCTGGAGAAAGCGCTGGAAATCTTCGCCGATATCAAGGCGGAATTCGGCTTGCCGGTCTTGACCGACGTCCATACGGAGGAGCAATGCGGCCTTGTCGCGGCCGTGGTGGATGTGCTGCAGATTCCGGCCTTCCTGTCGCGCCAGACCGACCTGCTGGTCGCGGCTGCGAAAACAGGTCGTGCGGTGAACGTCAAGAAGGGTCAGTTCCTCGCGCCCTGGGACATGAAGAACGTTCTGAACAAACTGAATGCCAGCGGCAATCGCAATGTCATGCTGTGCGAGCGCGGCGCCTCCTTCGGTTACAACACGCTGGTTTCCGACATGCGCGCCCTGCCGATCATGGCGGCCATGGGCGCGCCGGTGATTTTCGACGCCACCCATTCGGTGCAGCAGCCGGGTGGGCAGGGCGGTTCGTCGGGCGGGCAGCGCGAATTCGTGGAAACGCTGGCGCGGGCGGCGGTGGCCGTTGGCGTTGCCGGCGTCTTCATCGAGACGCATGAGGATCCCGACCATGCGCCTTCGGATGGGCCGAACATGATCAAGCTCGCCGACTTGCCGCGCCTGCTGGAGAAGCTCGCCGCCTTCGATACAGTCGCGAAAGCGCTCTGAGCCGGCGCGCGAAAAGCTGTCATTGAATTTTCTCTGTCTTGGGATAAGACAGATTCAAACGATTTAACCACCAAAGGCAGGAAGACCCATGACCGCAATTACCGATATCATCGCTCGCCAGATTTTCGACAGCCGTGGCAATCCGACCGTCGAAGTCGATGTTCATCTGGAAGATGGCAGCATGGGCCGCGCCGCCGTTCCCTCGGGCGCATCCACGGGCGCGCATGAGGCCGTCGAACTGCGCGACGGCGGCAAGCGCTACGGTGGCAAAGGCGTCGAAAAGGCTGTCGAAGCGGTGAACACCGAGATCTTCGACGCCGTCGGCGGCCATGACGCCGAGAACCAGATCCAGATCGACCGCCTGATGATCGAGCTGGACGGCACGCCGAACAAATCGCGCCTCGGCGCCAATGCCATCCTCGGCGTATCCCTGGCGACCGCAAAGGCTGCGGCCCAAAGCGCCGGCCTGCCGCTCTACCGTTATGTCGGCGGTCCGAACGCCCATATTCTGCCGGTGCCGATGATGAACATCATCAATGGCGGCGCGCATGCCGACAACCCGATCGACTTCCAGGAATTCATGATCATGCCGGTCGGCGCCGAAACGCTGGCGGATGCCGTGCGCGTTGGTTCGGAAATCTTCCACGTGCTCAAGAAGGAACTGGCAAGCCAGGGTCACAACACCAATGTCGGCGATGAAGGCGGCTTCGCGCCCGGCCTGAAGAGCGCGACGGAAGCGCTCGATTTCATCATGAAGTCGATCGAGAAGGCCGGTTACCGTCCGGGCGACGACGTCATGCTGGGCCTCGACTGCGCCTCGACTGAATTCTTCAAGGACGGCAAGTATGTCATGGAAGGCGAGGGCCGCACGCTGGAATCCGGCGCCATGGCCGAATACCTCGCCGAGCTCGCCGCCCGCTTCCCGATCATCTCGATCGAGGACGGCATGGCCGAAGACGACTGGGACGGCTGGAAGGCCTTGACCGACCTGGTCGGCAAGAAGTGCCAGCTCGTCGGCGACGACCTGTTCGTCACCAATTCGGCCCGCCTGCGCGACGGCATCAAGATGGGCGTCGCCAACTCGATCCTCGTCAAGGTCAACCAGATCGGCTCGCTGTCGGAAACGCTCGACGCCGTCGAGACCGCGCACAAGGCCGCCTACACCGCCGTCATGTCGCATCGCTCGGGCGAGACGGAAGACTCCACCATCGCCGATCTCGCCGTCGCCACCAATTGCGGGCAGATCAAGACCGGCTCGCTGTCGCGCTCGGATCGTCTGGCCAAGTACAACCAGCTCATCCGCATCGAGGAAGAGCTGGGCCTGCAGGCCGTTTATGCCGGCCGCTCGATCCTGCGCGGCTGATTGGACCGACCCGTATCGAAAACAGGAACCCGCGGCTTCACGGCCGCGGGTTTTCTTTTGGCCAATTTCTTCAGCCCTGGCCGACGTGGTCAACGAAGAGTTAAACAATCGCGATTAGGTTTAACCGCATCGTCTACAGCGTATCGAGTACCGGGTTTTCATGTGGACCAAACATCATAAGAAGCGCAAGTTCGGCCGCCTCGTTCTTCCTGCGATCACTGTCGCATTCGTCTCCTATTTCAGCTATCATTCCGTGCATGGCGATTTCGGCCTGATCGCGACGGAGGCGTTCGAGCGTCAGCGTCTGGCCCGTGCCAGTGAGCTGGAAAAGCTGACGGCGACGCGTGAAACGCTGGAGCGTCAGGTCTCTCTGATGAGCGATGGCTCGCTGGAGAAGGACATTCTCGACGAAAAAGCCCGGTATGCGCTGAATGTGTCCCGGAAGGACGAGATCGTTATTTTCAATACCTATCGATGATTAACCGTTTTCAGGTTAATTCGAAAAAGACTATAAATTTCATGGCCTTATATTGTATGAGAGCCATGCATTTATGGCATTGCTGACGGCTGCATTATTGCCTATGGTACTCCTCACCAGAACATAGCCTATACTTATCCGGGAGGAGTGAATGGCATCGCGTAACGCCGCGTCCGTCGGCCGCAAATCGTCTGCGGCAAAAGCCGCCACCAAGGATTTCCTCAACGGAACGATCGCGGAGTTCGACCGCGACAAGGAACTCAATGCTTATCGCGAGATGCTGCTGATCCGGCGTTTCGAGGAAAAGGCCGGCCAGCTCTATGGCATGGGCTTCATCGGTGGCTTCTGTCACCTTTACATCGGCCAGGAAGCCGTCGTCGTCGGCATGCAGATGGCGCTCAAGGAAGGCGACCAGGTCATCACCGGCTATCGCGACCATGGCCATATGCTCGCCTGCGGCATGAGCGCACGCGGCGTGATGGCGGAGCTGACCGGCCGCCGCGGCGGCCTTTCCAAGGGCAAGGGCGGCTCCATGCACATGTTCTCGAAAGAGAAGAATTTCTATGGCGGCCATGGCATCGTCGGCGCGCAGGTATCGCTCGGCACCGGTCTCGCCTTCGCCAACAAGTATCGCGGCAACGACAACGTCTCGCTCGCCTATTTCGGCGATGGCGCTGCCAATCAGGGCCAGGTCTATGAGAGCTTCAACATGGCCGCTCTCTGGAAACTGCCGGTGATCTACATCATCGAGAACAACCGTTACGCCATGGGCACCGCCGTGGCGCGCGCGTCCGCCGGCGTCGATTTCTCTCAGCGCGGTTCGGCGATCGGCATTCCGGGTTTCCAGGTGGACGGTATGGATGTGCGCGCCGTCAAGGCGGCGGCGGATGAGGCGGTCGCCTTCTGCCGCGACGGCAAGGGCCCGATCATCCTCGAAATGCAGACATACCGCTATCGCGGCCATTCCATGTCCGACCCGGCGAAGTATCGCAGCAAGGACGAAGTTCAGAAGATGCGGTCGGAGCACGACCCGATCGAGCAGGTGCGCGCCCGTTTGCTGGAGAAGGGCTGGGCGAGCGAGGACGATCTGAAGGCTATCGACAAGGACGTCCGCGACATCGTCGCCGATAGCGCCGATTTCGCGCAGAACGATCCGGAGCCGGATGCTTCCGAGCTCTACACCGATATCCTGCTTTGATCGACGGGGAGGACGATTGAAATGCCTGTACAGATCCTGATGCCCGCCCTTTCCCCGACGATGGAAGAGGGTACGCTTTCCAAGTGGCTGAAAAACGAGGGTGACAAGGTCACCGCCGGCGACGTGATCGCCGAAATCGAAACCGACAAGGCGACGATGGAAGTCGAAGCCGTGGACGAAGGGGTGATCGGCAAGCTGCTGATCCCGGCCGGCACCGAGGCGGTGAAGGTCAATACGCCGATCGCTGTTCTCCTGCAGGATGGCGAAAGCGCCGACGCCATCGATACGCAGAAGCCGGCACCCGCCAAGGCCGATGCCGATACGCCTGCTGCGGCAAGCGATGCCGGCGGCAAGGCGCGCGCTTCCGAAAACGAGCCGACTTCCGTTGCTTCCGACAAGGTTCCGGCCCAGCCGAAGGCTGAGGTCGCCGCCGATCCGGCCGTCCCCGCCGGCACGGAAATGGTGACGATGACGGTGCGCGAAGCGCTGCGTGACGCCATGGCCGAGGAAATGCGCCGCGACGAGGACGTCTTCGTTATGGGCGAGGAAGTCGCCGAATACCAGGGCGCCTACAAGATCACGCAGGGGCTGTTGCAGGAATTCGGCGCCCGCCGTGTCGTCGATACGCCGATCACCGAGCACGGCTTTGCCGGCGTCGGCGTCGGTGCCGCCATGGCCGGGCTGAAGCCGATCGTCGAATTCATGACCTTCAACTTCGCCATGCAGGCGATCGACCAGATCATCAACTCCGCCGCCAAGACGCTTTATATGTCGGGCGGCCAGATGGGTGCGCCGATCGTCTTCCGTGGCCCGAACGGCGCGGCCGCGCGCGTCGCCGCCCAGCACAGCCAGGATTATGCCGCCTGGTACAGCCATATTCCGGGCCTCAAGGTGGTGCAGCCCTATACGGCGGCCGATGCCAAGGGCCTGCTGAAGGCCGCGATCCGCGATCCGAACCCGGTCATCTTCCTCGAAAACGAAATTCTGTACGGCCAGTCCTTCGAGGTGCCGAAGCTGGATGATTTCGTCCTGCCGATCGGCAAGGCGCGCATCCATCGCGCCGGCAAGGACGTGACCATGGTCTCCTGGGGAATCGGCATGACCTATGCCGTAAAGGCCGTGGAAGAGCTGACCAAGGAAGGCATCGACGTCGAACTGATCGACCTGCGCACCATCCGCCCGATGGACCTGCCGGCCGTCATTGAATCGGTCAAGAAGACGGGCCGCCTGGTTACCGTCGAGGAAGGATACCCGCAGTCGTCGGTCGGCGATTTCATCGCCAACAGCGTCCAGCGCGCCGCCTTCGACTATCTCGATGCGCCGATCCTTTCGATCGCCGGCAAGGATGTGCCAATGCCTTACGCGGCAAATCTCGAAAAACTGGCTCTGCCGAATGTCGGCGAAGTCGTCCAGGCCGTCAAAGCCGTCTGCTACAAGTAAGGGAGGGCCGTTCCGATGCCGATCAACATCACCATGCCCGCGCTCTCCCCGACCATGGAAGAGGGGAACCTTTCCAAGTGGCTGGTCAAGGAAGGCGATAGCGTCAAGTCCGGCGACGTAATCGCCGAAATCGAAACCGACAAGGCGACGATGGAAGTCGAAGCCGTCGATGAAGGCGTCGTCGCCAAGATCGTCGTGCCCGCCGGTTCGGAAGGCGTGAAGGTTAATACCGTCATCGCCGTTCTCGCCGGCGAAGGCGAGGACGTCTCGGCCGCCGCCAGCGGTGCGGGCGCCGCGCCTGCTCCGAAGGCGGAAGCCGCGCCGACTCCGGCAAAGAGCGAAGCTGCACCCGCGGCTGCTCAAGCCCCGGCGCCGGCTCCTGCCGCCGCGCCCGCGGCTGCTCATGCCGATGGTTCGCGCGTCTTTTCCTCGCCGCTGGCCCGGCGTATGGCAAAGGATGCCGGTCTCGATATCGGCTCAATCGCCGGTTCCGGCCCGCATGGCCGCGTCGTCAAGAGCGACGTCGAAAAGGCGGTCGCCGGCGGTGCGCCGAAGGCTGCCGCCCAGCCGGCCGCTGCTGCTGCTTCGGCCGCTCCGACGGCTGCCGCGCCGGCACCGGCCGCCCCGAAGGGCATGTCGGACGAGGCCGTGCTCAAGCTGTTCGAAGCCGGTTCCTACGAATTGGTGCCGCATGACGGCATGCGCAAGACGATTGCCAAGCGCCTGCAGGAATCCAAGCAGACGATCCCGCATTTCTATGTGTCGGTCGATTGCGAACTGGACGCTCTGATGGCGTTGCGCGCCCAGCTCAACGATGCGGCTCCCGCCAGGGACGGCAAGGCGGTCTACAAGCTCTCGGTCAACGACATGGTCATCAAGGCCCTGGCGCTGGCGCTGCGCGACGTGCCGGACGCCAACGTCTCCTGGACGGACAGTGCTATGGTCAAGCACAAGCACGCCGATGTCGGGGTCGCCGTGTCGATCCCCGGCGGCCTGATCACCCCGATCATCCGCAGCGCCGAAACCAAGAGCCTGTCGGCCATCTCCAACGAGATGCGGGATCTCGGCAAGCGGGCGAAGGAGCGCAAGCTGAAGCCGGAAGAATACCAGGGCGGCACTTCTGCCGTGTCCAACATGGGCATGATGGGGGTGAAGAGCTTCTCCGCCGTGGTCAACCCGCCGCACGCCACCATCCTGGCGGTCGGCGCCGGCGAGGAGCGGGTCGTCGTCAAGAACAAGCAGATGGTCGTCGCCAACGTGATGACCGTGACGCTTTCGACCGACCATCGCTGCGTCGACGGCGCGCTTGGCGCCGAACTGCTCAAGGCATTCAAGGGCTATATCGAGAATCCGATGGGTATGCTCGTCTGACAATGCAAGCGGGGGAACCGTGATGAAGACCGTTCTTTGCTACGGCGATTCCCTGACCTGGGGGTATGATGCGGCCACGCTTGGCCGCCATGCCTTCGAGGACCGCTGGCCGAGCGTCCTGGCGAGGGCGCTCGGGCCGGAGGTCCATGTCATTGCGGAGGGCCTCAACGGCCGCACCACCGCGTATGACGACCATCTCGCCGATTGCGACCGCAACGGCGCGCGCATCCTGCCGACCCTCCTGCACAGCCACGATCCCATCGACCTCGTCATTCTTTTGCTCGGCGCCAACGACATGAAGCCGACGATCTGCGGCACGGCCTTCGGCGCGGCGCAAGGGGTGGAACGGCTGGTGGAACTGGTGCGCCACCATGCCTGGTCGTTCGAGTCCGGCGAGCAGCCGGAAATCCTCATCCTGTCGCCGCCGCCGATCTGCGAAACGGCCAATGCCGCCTTCGCGGCGATGTTTGCCGGCGGCGTCGAGGAGTCTGACAAGCTTGCGACGCTCTATCGCGATCTCGCCGACGAACTGGGATGCAGCTTCTTCGACGCCGGCTCGGTGGCGAAGACCACGCCGCTCGATGGCGTGCACCTGGATGCGGAAAACACGCGTGCGATCGGGCGCGGCATCGAGCCGGTCGTGCGTATGTTGCTGGGGTTGTGAGCATGGCCTTGCGTCTTCGTCCGGCCGTGCGGCGCGATGCGGCGGAACTGGCGGTCATCGTCGACCTGTCGTCGCATAGTTTTGCGACCTGGCTGTGGCTTGGCGCGACCGAAGCCGGCGAGGCCGATACGGCGATGGAATTCGGTCGCAGCTGGCTTGCCGACGACGACCAACTCGGCGGATGGCGCGATGCGGTGATCGCCGAGGCGGATGACGATATCGCCGGGGCCGCCATCGGCTACGCCCTGGAGGAGGATATCCTGGCCGTCGTGCCGGCGCAGGAGGCGCTTGTGCCGCTGGTCGATCTGCAAAGGCCGCTGGCCGGCCATTGGTTCATCGACAGCGTCGGCGTCTATCGCCGGCACCGCCGCAAGGGGGTAGCGAGGCGGCTTGTGGAAAGCGAGATCGGGCGCGCGGCCGGACGGCCGGTCAGCCTGATCACCGAAAGTTACAACGAGGCCGCCCGGTCTCTCTACGAGAGTCTGGGCTTCTCGGAAGCGGCGCGGCGCGATGCGCTGCCGCTGCATCCGGAAAGCGCCAGACATCAATGGGTTTTGATGACCCGCAGCGCGGTTTGATAAAAAAGAAGGCAGGAAACAGAATGGCTGAGAACTACGACGTCATCGTTATCGGCTCCGGTCCGGGGGGATACATCGCGGCGATCCGCGCCGCGCAACTAGGTCTGAAGACGGCGGTCGTCGAGCGCGAGCATCTCGCCGGCATCTGCTCGAACTGGGGCTGTATCCCGACCAAGGCGCTGCTGCGCTCTGCAGAGGTGCTGCACAATGCCCAGCACGCCAAGAACTACGGCCTGACGCTGGAGGGCCAGATCAAGCCGGACCTGAAGGCCATCGTCGCCCGCTCGCGCGGTATCGCCGAGCGCATGAATGGCGGCGTCGGCTTCCTGATGAAGAAGAACAAGATCGACGTCATCTGGGGCGAGGCCAAGATCGTCAAGCCCGGCGAGATCGTCGTGTCGAAGACGACGAAGGCCATCCAGCAGCCACAGGCGCCGCAGCCGAAGAATACTCTGCCGGAAGGCACCTACAAGGCCAAGCACATCATCATCGCCACCGGTGCGCGCCCGCGCGCGCTGCCGGGCATCGAGCCGGACGGCAAGCTGATCTGGACCTATTTCGAGGCGATGAAGCCGGCGGAAATGCCGAAGTCGCTGCTGGTCATGGGCTCGGGCGCCATCGGCATCGAATTCGCTTCCTTCTACCGCACGATGGGCGTCGAGGTGACGGTCGTCGAAATCATGAGCCAGGTCATGCCGGTCGAGGATGCGGAGATTTCCGCGCTTGCGAAGAAGCAGTTCGAGAAGCAAGGCATGAAGATCCTGCTGGAAGCCAAGGTCGCCAAGGTCGAGAAGGGCGCCAATTCGGTGACCGCCCATATCGAAACCAAGGACGGCAAGACCCAGACGATCACCGCCGACCGCATGATTTCCGCTGTCGGCGTTCAGGCCAATATCGAGAATATCGGCCTTGAGGCGCTGGGTGTGAAGACCGATCGCGGCTTCATCGCCATCGACGGTTACGGCAAGACCAACGTGCCCGGCATCTACGCCATCGGCGACGTCGCCGGCCCGCCGATGCTTGCCCACAAGGCCGAGCACGAGGCTGTCATCTGTGTCGAGAAGATCGCCGGCCTGCCGAACGTTCATCCGATGGATCGGAACAAGATCCCCGGCTGCACCTATTGCCAGCCGCAGGTCGCCTCCGTCGGCCTGACCGAAGCCAAGGCCAAGGAGCAGGGCCGCGATATCCGCGTCGGCCGCTTCCCCTTCGTCGCCAATGGCAAGGCGATCGCGCTCGGCGAGGACCAGGGCCTGGTCAAGACCATCTTCGACAGGAAGACCGGCGAACTCCTCGGCGCGCATCTGGTTGGTGCCGAAGTGACCGAGCTCATCCAGGGCTTCGTCGTGGCGATGAACCTCGAAACGACGGAAGAGGAACTGATGCACACCATCTTCCCGCATCCGACGATTTCGGAAACGCTGAAGGAAAGCGTGCTCGACGCCTATGGACGGGCGCTGAATGCTTGATAATTTCCCCTGCCGCTCTTGATTTCGAGGCTGGCAAACAGGAAAGGAAACGCCCATGTCTTTATCGATCGGTGCACAAGCCTGGATCGTCTTTCTGCTGATCGGCCTCGTGGCCGGATTTCTGGCAAGCCTGGTGGTTGGCGGCGGCGGGTTGATCCGGTGCCTGTTGAGTGGGGTAATCGGGGCTTTCGTCGGCGGCTTCCTGTTTCAGGCGCTCGGCATTTCCCTGGGGATCGACAACGCGCTGGTGGTGCAGATCATTCACGCGACGGTCGGCGCCATCATCGTCGTGCTGGCGGCGCGGCTTATTGCATAGTATGGGAACGTGATATGGAAAATGTCGGCTGGATTGCTTCGATCTTCATCGGTGGCCTCGCCGGGTGGCTGGCCGGCAAGTTCATGGATGTGCGCTTCGGCGTCATCATGAACATTATCCTGGGCATCGTCGGCTCTGTGGTCGCCGTCGCCGTGCTCCGGCAGTTCAATGTTTTCGTCCAGGATAGCAAGCTCGGCTATCTGGTGACGGCATTTCTCGGCGCCAGCCTGCTGCTGTTCGTCGTGAAGCTGATCAAGCGGTAGTTGGTTTCTGCGCGAAGGCGCAGAGAAAGCGGTTTGCAAATGGTGACGATTCTCGACACGATCACGGCGGACGCCAGGCGCGTGCGCCATCCCGAAAAGGCCCATCGCCCGGATACCGAGGTGATGCGCAAGCCGGAATGGATTCGTGTGAAGGCGCCGGTGTCGAAGGGCTATAGCGAGACCCGCGCCATCGTGAAGGAAAACAAGCTGGTCACCGTCTGCGAGGAGGCGGGGTGTCCCAACATCGGCGAATGCTGGGACAAGAAGCACGCCACTTTCATGATCATGGGCGAGATCTGCACCCGCGCCTGCGCCTTTTGCAACGTCGCGACCGGCAAGCCGCATGCGCTCGATATGGACGAGCCGGAAAACGTCGCCAGGGCGGTGAAGACCATGGGGCTGTCCCACGTCGTCATCACCTCCGTCGACCGCGACGATCTTGAAGACGGCGGCGCCGAGCATTTCGAAAAGGTGATCTGGGCGATCCGCGCCGCTTCGCCGCTGACGACCATCGAGATCCTGACGCCGGACTTTCTCAAGAAGCCGGGCGCTCTGGAGCGTGTGGTCGCCGCCAAGCCGGATGTCTTCAACCACAATCTTGAAACCGTACCGGGCAATTACTTGACGGTGCGTCCGGGCGCGCGTTACTTCCATTCGCTGCGCCTGCTGCAGCGGGTGAAGGAACTCGATCCCACGATGTTCACCAAGTCCGGCATCATGGTCGGGCTGGGCGAAGAGCGCAATGAAGTGTTGCAGCTCATGGACGATCTGCGCACCGCCGATGTCGACTTCATGACCATCGGCCAATACCTGCAGCCGACCCGAAAGCATCACAAGGTGGAGAAATTCGTCACACCGGAGGAATTCAAGTCCTACGAGACCGTCGCCTATTCCAAGGGGTTCCTCATGGTCGCCTCCAGCCCGCTGACGCGCTCGTCGCATCATGCCGGTGACGATTTCGCCCGCCTGCGCGCCGCCCGCGAGAAGAAACTTCTGGCCGCCGCCGAATAGACATTCCTGCCGTCCTGGATTAAACCCGCCGTCCCGCAGGGCATGGCGGGTTTTTCGTATCGGAGGCAGGGATGACGGTTTCGATCTCGCTTGAAGAGGCAGCCGAACGGCTGAGGACGGCGGAGCGCGTCATGGTGATCGGCTGCTCCGGCGGCGGTAAGAGCACGCTGTCGCAAAAACTCTGCGCCCGGCTCGCCATTCCCTACGTTTCCATGGATCGCGACTTCTACTGGCTGCCGGGCTGGGTCAAGCGCGACAAGGCAGAGGAACGGGCGATGATCGCGGAAACGGTCGCGCGCGAGCGCTGGCTGATGGACGGCAGCGGTCCGTCGACCTTCGATCTCAGGCTGCCGCGGGCGCAGATGGTGCTCTGGGTTCGTCTTCCCCGCTGGCGGTGCCTGCTCGGCGTGACCAGGCGCGGTTTGCGACACAGGGGCCAGACCCGCCCGGAGATGGCGCCGGGTTGCCTCGAGAAATTTCCGGACCGGGAGTTCATGTCTTACATCTGGAACTTCGAGAAGCGCTTTGTTCCGATTATCCTGCTGCAGTTGCAGGCATACGGACCGGATGTTCCGGTTGTGCAGTTGAAAAGTCACGAGCAAATGCGCCGCCTTCTTGATCTTCTCGATGCGCCCGCTTAACTGCCATTCATGCCCCAGTTCGAGACCAGACGCTCCGTCGCCCACAGCCCCGAAAAAATGTTCGATCTCGTCGCCGATGTCGAACGCTATCCGGAATTCCTGCCGCTCTGCGAGGCGCTGACGGTGCGCAGCCGCAAGGAGCGGGACGGCAAGGAACTGCTGGTCGCCGACATGACGGTCGGCTACAAGGCGATCCGCGAGACCTTCGCGACGCAGGTGCTTCTCAATCGCGCCGAACGGGTGATCGACGTGAAATATATCGACGGCCCGTTCAAATATCTCGATAACCGCTGGCGCTTCGAAGAGGCGCCCGGTGGCGGCACGGTCGTGAATTTCTTCATCGATTATGAGTTCAAGAGCCGCATCCTCGGCGCGCTCATGGGCTCGATGTTCGACCGCGCCTTTCGCATGTTCGCCGAAGCGTTCGAGAAGCGCGCCGACAAGATCTATGCGCCCTGAGCATTTCCGGGAAAAGTGGATACCGGCTTTCCGTCCGGACATGCGAAAAACTAACTGGTGGCTTCCACCAGCATTTCCAGCGCAGTCCTGACCGTCGCCAGCCGGATCTCCGTGCGGCCGATATCGCCGTAGCGCATCTCGCGATGCAGCGGATCTCCGTTGCAGGCCTTGGCGGCGAGATGCACAAGGCCGACCGGCTTTTCATTCGAGCCGCCGCCCGGGCCGGCAATGCCGGTGACCGCCACCGCGACGCTGGCGCGCGACCGGTAGAGCGCCCCGTTCACCATCTGCAATGCGGTCTCGCGGGAAACGGCCCCGTATTGGCGCAGCGCCTCGGTCTGCACGCCGAGCAGGTCGCTCTTGGCCTCGTTGGTATAGGTGACGAAGCCGCGATCGACGACGGCAGAGGAGCCGGCGATCTCGGTCAGCGCGCCGGCGATCAGGCCGCCGGTGCAGGATTCTGCCGTAGCGACCATCAGCTTCCGTAACGTGAAGTCGTTGACGATACGGCGGGCCATCTCCTCGATATCGGCGGGAAACAGGGTCATGCGCTTTTCCTTCCATAGACGACGGTGGCGGTGGCGATCGCCGCGATGCCTTCACGGCGGCCGATGAAGCCGATGGTCTCGTTGGTGGTTGCCTTCACCGAGCAGCGTTCGAGGTCGATCTTCAGCATGTCGGCGAGATTGGCGCGCATGGCGTCGCGATGCGGCCCGATCTTCGGGGCCTCGGCGATCAAGGAGACATCGGCATTCATGATCGTGCCGCCCTTTTCGCGGACGATACCGGCCGCATGTTCGAGAAAGATGCGTGACGCCGCACCCCGCCATTGCGGATCGGAGGGTGGGAAATGGTCGCCGATATCGCCTGCGCCGCAGGTGGCAAGCAGCGCGTCGGTCAGCGCGTGAAGCGCGACGTCGGCATCGGAATGGCCCTTGAGCCGCTGATCATGCGGAATGAAGATGCCGCACAGCGTCACACCGTCCCCCGGCTCCAACTGGTGGACGTCGTAACCGTTGCCGGTGCGCACATCCGGCAGGTGGGCGGAAAGCTTTTCGTCGGCCATGTCGATATCCCGTTTCACAGTCAGTTTTACATTGTCCGGCATGCCGGCGATAAGGGTTACCGGTAGCCCGGCCCATTCGGCGATGGAGGCGTCATCGGTGAAGCCGGCATGACCGGCCAACGCCGCCTTCTCATGCGCATCGAGAATCTCGGCGAAGCGGAAGGACTGCGGCGTCTGCGCCGCATAAAGCCCGGCGCGCGGCACCGTCTCGATCACCTGGCCCCGCGCGTCGCCGCGCTTCAGCGTGTCTGTAACCGGAATGGCTGGCAGAACGCCGATGGCGCCGGCCTCGAAGGCGTTCACCACCCGGTCGAGCAGGGCGTGGTCGATGAAGGGGCGCACGGCATCCTGGATCATCACATGGCCGATGCCGGCGTCGGAAAAATGCCGCAAGCCGTTCAGCACCGATTGCTGCCGGGTCGTCCCGCCATACACCACGGCGACATCGTCGCGCTTGGGAACAGCCTGGGCCAGCAGGCATTCGTCATCGGGATGGATGACGATGCAGACGGAAACCGGCAGGCGCCATCTGCGGAAACAATCCAGCGTATGGGCGATCACCGGTCGTCCGCCGATGAAGCGGTATTGTTTCGGCCCGTCCTGTGGCGCGCCTGCGCGTTCGCCGCGCCCGGCGGCGACAATCACGACGCCGATGGAGAAAGGAGCTTCCGCTGGCATGATCCTTGCGTTTCTTTGGTCAGGCTGAATTTCGCCCAAGCTCTACCGGCTTGGCCACGGCTTTTCCAGCAGCCGCCCAAAAAATACCGCCGTCGTCACAAGGGTCTTGGCAAGCCCGGCAAGACTGGCTAAAAATGGTGCAACACAATGAACTGCTCGAAAGATAATCATTTGAGCTTCAACTTTCTGGAAACACCCCTTGAAATCGGCGGGGTCGCTCTGCGCAACCGCGTGATCCTGGCGCCGATGTCCGGCGTTACCGATCTGCCTTTCCGGCAATTGGCCTGGCGCTATGGCGCCGGCCTCGTGGTCACCGAAATGGTGGCCAGCCGAGAGCTGGTCGGCAATGCCCATGAATCCTGGGCGCGCTTGAAAAGCATGGGCCTCAAGCCGCATATGGTGCAGCTTGCCGGCCGCGAGGCGCGCTGGATGGGTGAGGCGGCAAGGATCGTTGCCGACAATGGCGCCGATATCATTGACATCAACATGGGCTGTCCCGCCAAGAAGGTGACCGGCGGTTATTCCGGCGCGGCGCTGATGCGCGATCCCGATCTCGCTCTTTCGCTTGTCGAGGCGACGGTCGCCGCCGTCTCCGTTCCGGTGACCGTGAAGATGCGGCTCGGTTGGGACGAGAATTCGCTGAATGCGCCCGAGATTGCCCGCCGCGCGGTGGAGGCTGGCGCCGCGGCCATCACCGTACATGGCCGCACCCGCATGCAATTCTACGAGGGGCGGGCGGATTGGGATGCGATCCGCGCCGTGCGGGAGGTCGTATCCGTGCCTCTCATCGCCAACGGCGATGTCGATAGCCGTGAGGATGCGCTCGAGATTCTGCGCCGCTCCGGCGCCGATGCCGTCATGGTCGGCCGGGCTTCTCAGGGGCGGCCCTGGCATGCCGGCTGGCTGGCTGGCCATGCCGCACCGGGACGGCGGGAGATCGCCGTCATCGCGGTCGCCCATTACCGCGCCATGCTGGAGTTCTACGGCGAAACGGTTGGCGTTCGCCACGCGCGAAAACATCTCGATTGGTATCTGCAACGCTTTGCGCCCGGTCTTGCCGGCGAGGACAAGGCTGAGCTCCTGACCTGCCGCGAGCCGGATGTGGTCTGCGAACGCCTGTCGGTCGCACTCGAGGCCGGCGCAAACCCGGAAAGGGATGCAGCATGAACGATTCGTTCAACACGCCGGACGCCGCCGGCAAAGCGCTGGCCCTGACCGTGCTCAACGCCATCCAGAACCCGGTCATCATGGTCAATGAAGACGGCTTCATCACCTTCGCCAACTGGGAGGCGGAAGCCTTTTTCGGCGCCAGTGCCGCGCATCTGGCGCGTTACCGCATCTCCACCTTCATTCCCTTCGGCAGCCCGCTGCTGGCCCTGATCGATCAGGTTCGTGAGCGGCTGGCGCCGGTCAATGAATACCGCGTGGATCTAAGTTCGCCGCGTCTCGGGCAGGAAAAGCTGGTCGATCTGTATGTCGCTCCGGTCGTGACGGAGCAGGGTTCGGTGGTCATCGTCTTCCAGGAACGCTCGATGGCCGACAAGATCGACCGCCAGCTCACCCATCGCGCCGCCGCGCGCTCGGTGACGGGGCTGGCCTCGATGCTGGCGCATGAGATCAAGAATCCGCTGTCGGGCATTCGCGGCGCCGCCCAGCTTCTCGAAAGCGCCGTCGCGGGCGAGGACCGGTCGCTGACCCGGCTGATCTGCGAGGAAACCGACCGCATCGTCTCGCTGGTCGATCGCATGGAGGTGTTTTCCGACGAGCGACCGGTCGATCGCCAGCCGATCAACATCCACGCGGTGCTCGATCATGTGAAGGCGGTGGCCAAGGCCGGTTTTGCTCGCGATATCAAGATCGTCGAGAATTACGATCCGTCGCTGCCTTCGGTCCATGCCAATCGCGACCAACTCATACAGGTCTTCCTCAATCTGGTGAAGAACGCGGCGGAAGCGGTCGGCAACCGGCCGGATGGCGAGATCGTCCTGACGACGGCCTATCGTCCCGGTATCCGTCTGTCTGTCGCCGGTACGCGGGAAAAGATTTCGCTGCCGTTGGAGTTCTGTGTGCATGACAACGGTCCTGGCGTGCCCGCCGACCTGTTGCCGCATCTTTTCGATCCCTTCATCACCACCAAGACCAACGGCTCCGGCCTTGGCCTTGCGCTGGTCGCGAAGATCATCGGCGCCCATGGCGGCATCGTCGAATGCGACAGCCAGAACCACCGCACCACCTTCCGCGTGCTGATGCCGGCCCACAAGGATGCCGCGCTCGAAGATTCAAGCCCCACAGGAACCCATCGATGACCGCCACGATCCTTGTCGCCGACGACGACGCCGCCATCCGCACGGTGCTGAACCAGGCCTTGAGCCGCGCGGGTTACGACGTGCGCATCACCTCCAATGCCGCGACGCTCTGGCGCTGGATCTCGGCCGGCGAGGGCGATCTCGTCGTCACCGACGTGGTCATGCCGGATGAGAACGCCTTCGATCTGCTGCCGCGCATCAAAAAGGCGCGGCCGGATCTGCCCGTGCTGGTGATGAGCGCGCAAAATACCTTCATGACCGCCATCAAGGCTTCCGAAAAGGGCGCTTACGACTACCTGCCCAAGCCCTTCGACCTCACCGAACTGATCGCCATCATCGGCCGTGCCCTTTCGGAGCCGAAGCGCCGGCCGGCCAAGCTGGAGGACGAATCGCAGGACGGAATGCCTTTGGTGGGCCGTTCCGCCGCCATGCAGGAAATCTACCGCGTGCTGGCGAGGCTGATGCAGACCGACCTGACGCTGATGATCACAGGCGAATCCGGCACCGGCAAAGAGCTGGTGGCGCGTGCCCTGCATGACTACGGCAAGCGTCGCAACGGCCCGTTCGTGGCGATCAACATGGCGGCGATCCCCCGTGACCTGATCGAATCGGAGCTCTTCGGCCATGAGAAGGGCGCCTTCACCGGCGCGCAGGCCCGCTCCACCGGGCGCTTCGAGCAGGCCGAAGGCGGAACGCTGTTTCTCGATGAAATCGGCGATATGCCGATGGATGCGCAGACGCGCCTGCTGCGCGTGTTGCAGCAAGGCGAATATACCACCGTCGGCGGACGCACCCCGATCCGCACCGACGTGCGCATCGTCGCGGCGACCAACAAGGATCTGAAACAGTCAATCAATCAAGGACTTTTCCGAGAAGACCTCTACTACCGCTTGAACGTCGTGCCCTTGCGCCTGCCGCCCTTGCGTGACCGTGCCGAGGACATTCCAGACCTCGTGCGACACTTCATCCAGCAGGCGGAAAAGGAAGGGCTCGGCACCAAGCGTTTCGACCATGAGGCGCTGGAGCTGATGAAGGCCTATCCTTGGCCCGGAAACGTGCGCGAGTTGGAAAACCTCATCCGCCGTCTGATGGCGCTCTATCCGCAGGATATCATCAGCCGCGAGATCATCGAGGCCGAACTGCGCAACGACGTCCCCGACAGTCCAATCGAAAAGGGCGTGGTGCGGACCGGGTCCGTCACCATCGCCCAGGCGGTGGAAGAGAACATGCGCGCCTATTTCGCCAGCTTCGGCGACAAGCTGCCGCCATCCGGCCTCTATGAGCGTGTCCTCGGCGAAATGGAGTATCCGCTGATCCTGGCGGCGCTGACGGCCACGCGCGGAAACCAGATCAAAGCCGCCGATCTGCTCGGCCTGAACCGCAACACGCTGCGCAAGAAGATTCGCGAGCTTGGCGTCTCCGTGTATCGCAGTTCCCGCACAGCTTGACATTGCGACGCAAAGCGTTGCATTTTCGCCACAATGCGTTGCTTAAAGGTCACGCTGACGTGGCGCGAACGACTCGGAGAATGATTTTCCTAGTCCGAGCCGGGTGTCCGTGTGGGTGGCGACTGCGCACAAGATTGTGTGCCTGTTTGGCGTAATCGTAAATGAAACGAAGCCGCGGCGGTCTATCCGAAGCGGCTTGAAGCTGTGGCAAGCAGCGGAGGGGTTGATGACGCCAATGGCGACAGACGAGGCGGGGACGATCGCGCATGATCGTCGCGCGTCTTTCGCATTGCCGGGGTTGATCCTTGCCGGCGGTGCGCTGATCAGCGCCATCCTATCCCTGATCGTGCTGCTCGGCCTGACACCGATTCCGCCGACCACCAATGTTGTGATCGCTTCCGCCGGGGTGAACTCGCTGTTCGTCATCGGGCTTGCGATCCTGATCGGCCGCGAAATTGCCCGCCTGCTGAAGGCGCGGCGTCGTGGACGTGCGGCGGCGCGGCTGCATGTGCGCATCGTCGTCCTGTTCTCCATCGTCGCCATCACGCCGGCGATCCTCGTCGCCATCTTCGCCAGCGTCACCCTGAATGTCGGCCTCGATCGCTGGTTCTCGCTACGCACCCAGTCGATCGTTTCGTCCTCCATGGCCGTGGCGCAGGCCTATATGATGGAAAACGCCAGTTATCTTCAGGGTCAGACAGTGTCGATGTCGAACGACCTGGAGCGAAACCGCGCGCTCTACAGCCTCGACCGCACCGGCTTTGCCGACCTGATGACCCGACAGGCACGCGGACGCGGCATGTTGGGCGCCTTCCTGGTTCGCGCCGACGGCTCGACCATCGTGCAGGCCGAAGTCACCACCGAAAAGCCCCTGCCGGCGATCCCCAAGGATGCGCTGGCCTCTTCCGCTGCCGGCCAGCCGACGCTGATTCCGCCTGGCGTCACCAATCTCGTCGGCGCGATCATCAAGCTCGACGATATCCCTGGTGCTTTCCTCTATACCATCCGCGCTGTCGATCCGAAGGTTATGGCCGCGTTGCGGCTGATGGAAGAGAACACCGCCGAATACAAGTCGATGGAGGCCTCGCGCGCCTCGCTGCAATTCGCTTTCGCCGTGCTCTATCTCGGCTTCGCGCTGATCGTGCTGCTGGCGGCGATCTGGACCGCCATCGCGGTCGCCGACCGGATCGTCCGCCCGATTCGCCTGCTGATCGGTGCAGCCGACAGCGTCGCCTCGGGCAATATGAACGTCATCGTGCCGGTGCGCGCTGCCGATGGCGACGTCGGCAACCTGTCGCGCACCTTCAACAAGATGATCTCCGAAATCCGCAGCCAGCGCGACGAGATCCTCGAGGCCAAGGACGAGGTGGACGACCGTCGCCGCTTCATCGAGGCCGTGCTGTCCGGCGTGACCGCCGCCGTCATCGGCGTCGAGGACGACCGCCGCATCAGCATCGTCAACCCGTCCGCCGAACTGTTCCTGGCGCTGCCGGCCGCCGATCTCATCGGCAAGCCGCTGGCCGAGGTCGCGCCGGAAATCGACCAGGTGTTGACCGAGGCCGCTTCGCGCTACCGCAACGATTTCCGCAAGTCGATCAACCTGATGCGCAGCGGCACCGAGCGGACGCTCAACATTCAGGTCACCCGCGAGGAAGCGCGCGACGACGCCAAGGAATCCTATGTCGTCACTTTGGATGACATCACCGATCTGGTCATCGCGCAGCGCTCCACCGCCTGGGCTGACGTTGCGCGGCGCATCGCCCATGAGATCAAGAATCCGCTGACTCCGATCCAGCTTTCCGCCGAGCGAATCAAGCGCCGTTATGGCCGCCAGATCGCCGAGGACGATCGCGCCGTCTTCGATCAATGCACCGACACCATTGTTCGCCAGGTCGAGGATATCGGCCGCATGGTCGATGAATTCTCCGCCTTCGCCCGCATGCCGAAACCGACGAAGGAAGTGACCGACCTGCGCGGCATCCTGCGCGATGCCGTCTTCCTGCGCGAGATGGGCAACAACCACATCGCCTTCCAGCGCGAGTTCGGCGACAAGCCGCTGCAGGGCATGTTCGATTCGCGTATGCTGGGACAAGCTTTCGGCAACCTCATCAAGAACGCGGTCGAAGCGATCGAAGGCGTGCCCGCCGACGAGAAGCGCGAGCAGCCGAAAATCCTTGTCCGCGCCGCCTATGACGAAGTGCGTGACCGATTCATCGCCGACGTCATCGACAATGGCCGCGGCCTGCCGGTGGAAAACCGGCACCGCATTCTGGAACCCTATATGACCATGCGCGAGAAGGGCACGGGCCTGGGCCTCGCCATCGTCAAGAAGATCATCGAGGAACATGGCGGCCAGTTGGAGCTGCATGACGCGCCTGCGGATTTCGATCACGGGCGCGGTGCAATGATCCGTGTTCTGCTGCCGCGCGTCGAACGCATGGCCATGCCGGAGACCGCCGAGAAAAAGGAAAGTGCTTAAATGGCGTCTGATATTCTGGTCGTCGACGACGAAGAAGACATCCGCGAGATCGTATCCGGCATCCTCTCGGATGAAGGACACGAGACGCGCACGGCCTATGACAGCGACAGCGCGCTGGCCGCGATTTCCGACCGCGTGCCGCGCCTGGTCTTCCTCGACATCTGGATGCAAGGCTCGAAGCTCGATGGATTGTCGCTGCTCGACGAGATCAAGAGCCGCCATCCCGATCTTCCGGTGGTGATGATTTCCGGCCACGGCAATATCGAGACCGCCGTCTCCGCCATCCGCCGCGGCGCCTTCGATTTCATCGAAAAGCCGTTCAAGGCCGACCGTCTGATTCTGATCGCCGAGCGCGCGCTGGAAACCTCCAAGCTGAAGCGCGAAGTGACGGAGCTGAAGAAGCGCGCCGGCGACGCCGTCGAGCTGATCGGCACCTCGATTGCCGTCTCGCAGCTTCGCCAGACGGTCGAGAAGGTCTCGCCGACCAACAGCCGTGTGATGATTCTCGGCCCCTCCGGCTCCGGCAAGGAGCTGGTGGCGCGCATGATCCACAAGAAGTCGTCGCGTGCGAGTGGTCCCTTCGTGGCGCTCAATGCGGCGGCGATCACCCCGGATCGCATGGAGATCGCCCTGTTCGGCACCGAGGGCGGCCCCGGCCAGGCGCGCAAGATCGGCGCGCTGGAAGAGGCCCATCGCGGCATCCTCTATCTCGATGAAGTCGGCGAAATGCCGCGCGAGACGCAGAACAAGATCCTGCGCGTGCTGGTCGACCAGCAGTTCGAGCGCGTCGGCGGCTCCAAGCGGGTGAAGGTGGATGTGCGCATCATCTCGTCTACCGCCTATAATCTCGAGAGCCATATCGCCGAGGGCGCCTTCCGCGAGGATCTGTATCATCGCCTCGCCGTCGTGCCGGTGCGCGTGCCGGCGCTGGCCGAGCGGCGCGAGGACATCCCGTTCCTCGTCGACATGTTCATGCGTCAGATTTCCGAGCAGGCCGGTATTCGCCAGCGCCGCATCGGCGACGACGCCATGGCGGTGCTGCAGGCGCATGACTGGCCGGGCAATATCCGCCAGCTTCGCAACAACATCGAGCGGCTGATGATTCTCGCCCGTTCCGATGGCCCGGATTCGCCGATTACCGCCGACATGCTGCCGACCGATCTGGGCGACATGCTGCCGAAAACCACCTCGGGCGGCGACTATCACATCATGACCTTGCCGTTGCGCGAAGCCCGCGAGATGTTCGAGCGCGATTACCTGATCGCCCAGATCAACCGCTTCGGCGGCAACATTTCGCGCACGGCGGAATTCGTCGGCATGGAGCGCTCGGCGCTGCACCGTAAGCTGAAATCGCTCGGCGTGTGACGGTGTTTTAAGGGGTGTCACAGAAAATCCATGAAGCCTTTTTCGACATTGCGGAAAAGACGACGATTTGATACCAAGACTCCCGGACAGGGCAGGGGCTGACGCCGCTGCCTGCGGGAGACTATCGATTATTTTCACCGGCCGCGACGGCCGGCAAGAACGAAAGAAAGAAGCGGCGCGATGGCGGAACGTTCTCAAAACCTGCAGGATTTGTTTCTCAATACTGTACGCAAGCAAAAGATTTCCCTGACGATATTTCTGATCAACGGCGTCAAGCTCACCGGAGTCGTCACGTCCTTCGACAATTTCTGCGTTCTGCTGCGCCGTGACGGACACTCGCAGCTTGTTTACAAGCACGCGATCTCGACCATTATGCCGGGCCAGCCCCTGCAGATGTTCGAAAGCGAAGAATCCGCATCCTGATAGGATAAAAGCGATCACAAACCGCGATACATCAAACGAATCGATCGTTCCGGAAGGTAAGAAACTCCGGAACGACATGCGGGCGCTCGTGCTGGTGCCCGTTCTCAAGGCTGACAAGCGCGTAGCGCGCAACGCCCAGGGCGAGGCTTCGGCGCCTGCGCCGACCCGCTCCAGCGAAAGTCGACTGGAAGAGGCCAAGGGGCTGGCGCGCGCCATCGATCTCGATATCGTCGAAGGCCTGATCGTACCGGTGGCGCAGCCGCGCCCGGCGACCTTGCTCGGAACCGGCAAGATCGAGGAAATCTCTGGCATGCTCGATGCGCAGGATGCCGGCCTCGTCATCGTCGATCATCCATTGACGCCCGTGCAGCAGCGCAATCTCGAAAAGGAATGGAACGCCAAGGTCATCGACCGCACCGGCCTCATCCTGGAGATTTTCGGCCGCCGCGCCTCCACGAAGGAAGGCACGCTGCAAGTCGATCTGGCGCATCTCAATTACCAGAAGGGCCGCCTGGTCCGCTCCTGGACCCACCTCGAACGCCAGCGCGGCGGTGCCGGCTTCATGGGCGGCCCCGGTGAAACCCAGATCGAAGCCGACCGCCGCCTGTTGCAGGAGCGGATCGTCCGCCTGGAACGCGAATTGGAACAGGTGGTGCGCACCCGCCAGCTTCACCGCGCCAAGCGCCGCAAGGTGCCGCATCCGATCGTGGCTCTGGTCGGCTATACCAATGCCGGCAAGTCGACTCTGTTCAACCGCATCACCGGCGCCGGCGTCCTCGCCGAGGACATGCTGTTCGCCACGCTCGATCCGACGCTGCGCCGCATGAAGCTGCCGCATGGTCGTACGGTCATTCTTTCCGATACGGTCGGTTTCATTTCCGACCTGCCGACCCATCTGGTCGCCGCCTTTCGCGCCACGCTGGAGGAGGTGCTGGAAGCCGATATCATCCTGCATGTGCGCGACATGTCCGACCCGGACAACCCCGCGCAGGCGGCGGATGTCATGCGCATCCTCAGCGATCTCGGTATCGGCGAAAAGGAATGCCAGGAGCGGATGATCGAGGTCTGGAACAAGATCGACCGCCTGGAAGACGAAGCGCAGGAAGCCCTTCTGCAAAAGGCGCGCACCATGCCCAACGCCGCGGCCCTTTCAGCCGTGACAGGCGAGGGCGTCGACGAATTGTTGGACGAAATCGCCGAACGCCTCTCCGGCGTCATGACCGAGGCGACCGTCATTCTGACCGCCGAAAAGCTTGGTATCCTGCCCTGGCTTTACGAACACGCCATCGTCGATGCCCGTGAGGATCTCGAGGACGGCTCCGTCAGCCTCGACGTTCGTCTCTCCGAATCCCAGGCCCTCGAACTCGAACGCCGCCTCGGCAACGGGCCGAAACCGCCGCCACGCGATTGGTGAAATCCGGCGGGTAGACAGCTTCATTTGTGCTAGCAAATGGCTGCGGCTTCGATGCGGCAGCCATTTTCTTTTGCTGGCGTGATGCTGGCCGGATCAATAAATGCCGAGGCCATTCGGGTCGAAACCGGCATCTTTCAACGCCATTCGCAACTTGGCTATCTTGCCGGCATATTTGCCATTCGGCATGTAGTCGTGGTCCAGTTTGAAATCCGCCGCTCTATTTTCATTGAGCATTCCAATGACATATATTTGCATATCGTCGAAGATTTCACCCGAAATCTGTGTATTGCCGGATTTCTTCTGCTTCAGGGCGTCCAAAAGCCCCTTGACCCCGCCGCCGTGATTTTTCGCCTTGTCGATAAAAGTGCGCCCGACGGCGTTTACCGCCCCTTCTGCGCGTGCGCCGTATTCCTTGACCTGTTTCGAGGATATATTGATTTCAGTCAGGAAGCCTTCGTCTTTCAAATCCTTTGGGATATTTCCTTTTACGAACCATTCGGTCAGAAAAACAGCCTGGCGCTTCCGCCGATCCCTGCGAAAATCTTCGACGAGCGTGAAGAATATTGCCATTTCTTGACAATATAGATGAGAGCAATAGCAATAAAAATTATGTCTCCGATTAGGTGTATTCGTAAATTCCCTATACATAGACAATTCTTGAATTTCTATATCATCCATGGGTGCGTCTCTTAACTTTAAAATTTCCGAAATGGAACTTTTTAACTTTTATTAATCTGTTGAGGGGAATTTTGGCAACGGGAATCCGAGTATTCTTCTATTGTGTTACCGACCAATTTTGGTGACGTCGAAGCGAGGACCACGGCACGGTGCAACCGGCCAGGGATGCGAGCATTGCTGTCGTTTTGGGGGTGCAGATTCGGTTGAATTCTGGCGGTTACGAGGATGGGGTCGGCATCATGGCTTTCGTTCCGCGTCGCTCGCTCCTGGTGCGCAATCAGGGCATCCCCAGTCGACGGTGATCCCTTCGGCGCCGTACCTTGCAGCAGATCGTCCTCAGCCTCCTGACGAGGCGCAGCCGACTATGGCCACCGCTCTTCACTATGCAGCCGACTTCTGGAAGCGGCGGGATGCGAAACTTGGCCGGCTCATTCCCTGAGCATCCGGTCCATGAATTGCGAGATGCGCCGTCCCCATCCTCGGTGCGGGCAATACGCGCACGCGCGCGAGGCTCACAAGCGAGTTTTCAGTATCCATGAAAAGGGGAAATTCCGAGTTTTTAGAAGCCGTGTAGCCCTAGGATAGCAAGGGATGGGCGCGCCTGCGTGGCCGAATCTGGCGCGTTCATCGCGGCGCATGGGCAGCGTAATTATTGGAGGAACCCGATATGCATAATGAAGGTCTTTTTGATCGCCCGGCTATTCTTGGGCGTGCCCTTTATCGTATGGGGAATATTGAAGCTGCGCGGCGGCGAGGCAAAGCTCGTCCCGGGACTTCGCGCCTTGGGGCTGCCTGACGCCGTGTTCTTCGCCTATCTGGTTGGATTCTGCGAGTTCGTCGGTGGGATAATGGTCGCCCTCGGCTACCCGATCAGCACGGCGAGCATCCTGCTTGGCCTCTGGTGCCTTGTTACAGGCTATGATGCCCATCGAGCCAACATCACCGAACTTCTGAAGAACGTAACGATGGCGGGAGGATTTTTCGCCCTGGCCGTCGCTGGCGCAGGCTCGCTCTCGCTGTTCGGTGGCGCTCCAGGCGGACTGTTTGCCTATGTCCGCTAGATATTTGGTTCCTGAGAACGCGCCCACGAATCTCCATTTCGGTACTTGAGAGGAAGCCAACTAATTTGTGCGGCAATCGGCGTTGAACTGGCGGAAGAGGTGGGATTCGAACCCACGGTACGGTCTCCCGCACGCCGGTTTTCAAGACCGGTTCCTTAAACCACTCGGACACTCTTCCTGCTCGACAGCAAGGCTGATGTCGGCTTTACAGTGTTTCGGCCTGAAACGTCAATCGAAACGATGGATGCCGGTTCGCGGAATTGTGTGCGGGCAGGGAAGGCGAGGGGCTTGCAATTGGGGGCTTGGGAACTACCTTCCGGACATGCGAGCTTGGGTTTCGA
Source organism: Hyphomicrobiales bacterium (assembly GCA_017305935.1). Classification (GTDB taxonomy): domain Bacteria; phylum Pseudomonadota; class Alphaproteobacteria; order Rhizobiales; family Rhizobiaceae; genus Metarhizobium. Next base: position 391,518 of record JAFKJU010000005.1, read on the forward strand.
TTCTGATGGTTCTTGCTTGGTTGGGCTACGGCTTGATGCCGGCCCTGGCAGGGCAGACGCGTCAGGTGATCATGCTCGCTGACACCGGCGCACAGCAGGCGATGGGGATGGTCGCCCATGAAACTCATCGGGCTGGCACCGCCCGGGCGATGCCGGCGGGCGGGTGTGATCATTGTCCTGGCATGAGCCATGCGGCATCCTGCCCGGGCTGTCTGGCGACTTTGCCGGATATGCCGACATCGGACCTTACAATCCTGTTCCGCTATCCGGCGCCGTGGCGTGGCGAGCGGTTGACGGCGCTAGCGCCTGTGCCACCGACGCCGCCTCCACGCGGCTGACAGGATGAGTGCGCCGCCTTGCGGGCGGCGCCTGTGAACCTGTCAATTTCATGGAGAAAACCGATGTTTATCAAACACGCGGCCGCCGCTGTATGGGTGAGCCTATGCCTGCCCGCCTTTGCCGGGGCGGAAGAAATGAAGCATGACCACAAGGCGATGCAGCAGCAGGCGGCATCCGACAACCCCTCATCCCGGGCCTATGAGGATGCCAGTGCGAAAATGCATCGCGACATGGCGGTTTCGCTGAGCGGTGATGCCGATGTCGATTTCGTGCGCGGTATGATCCCGCATCACCAAGGCGCAATCGACATGGCGAAGGTCGAACTGCAATACGGCAAGGACCCCGAAATCCGCAAGATGGCCGAGGGCGTCATCGCCGCGCAAGAAGCGGAGATCGCCGAGATGAAGCGTTGGCTGGAAAAGCACCTCAAATAAGCCGTGGAAAGGCGGAATGCCGGGTTTTGCGGCCCGGCATTCCGCAGAAACAAGGACTTATTTAGGCCCCGGAATTTCGCCCATGCGGTTCCAGGCGTCGAGGCCGGCGATCTTGTAGGCTTCGGCAAGTGTCGGATAGTTGAAGGTGTTTTCGACGAAATATTCGACCGTGCCTTTGAGGTTCAGCACTGCTTGGCCGATATGCACCAGTTCCGTCGCGCCTTCGCCGATGACATGGACGCCGAGCAGGCGACGGGTCTTCAGCGAGAAGATCATCTTCAAGAGACCGGTATCGAGGCCCATGATATGGCCGCGCGAGGTCTCGCGAAACCGGGCGACGCCGCATTCGTAGGGAATGTTGCGCTGCTTGACCTCTTCCTCTGTCAGGCCGCAAGTGGAGATTTCCGGCACGGCATAGATGCCGTAGGGGAAGTATTTCTGTGGCTCTTTGGCGATGGCGCCGGAGGCGACACGCGCGGCGATGCGACCCTGTTCCATCGAGGTCGAGGCCAGGCTCGGGAAGCCGACGACGTCGCCGGCGGCAAAAATGTTCGGCACCGAGGTCTCGAACGTCTCGGGGTTGACTTTCAACCGGCCGCGGCTATCGGCTTCCAGTCCGGCGGCGGCAAGGTTCAGCGTGTCGGTGGCGCCCATACGGCCAGCGGCGAACAGCACCATTTCGGTGGTGATACGGCGGCCGGTGTCGAGCGTGACTTCCACCTTTCCGTCCGGCAATCTCTCCACCTTCGTCGCCTTGTTGCCGAGATGCAGTTTCATGTTGCGATCGCGCAACTGATAGATGAAGTCCTCGACGATTTCCTTGTCGATGAAATCGAGGATGGTCGCCTTGGGGTCGATGACCGAGACCTGTGTGTCGAGCGCGTTGAAAATCGTCGCATATTCGATGCCGATGACGCCGGCGCCGATGACCACCATGGAGCGCGGCAGTTCGGCGATATCCAGCAATTCGTCGCTATCGATGACGGACTTGCCGTCGAAAGGGATGTAATCGGGACGGAAGGGTTTCGTACCCACCGCAAGAAGAATGCTTTTCGCCTCTATATGCAGCACTTCGCCATCCTCCTTGAGGATCGCCAGTGTGTCGGGCGCCACGAAACTCGCCTTGCCGCGGATGAGATGCACGCGGTTGCGGGCGAACTGGTGTTCCAGCACCTCGACCTCGTGGTCGAGGGTGATCAGCAGGCGACGGCGCAGGTCGTCGGCGCTGATCTCCTGCTTGACGCGATAGGCGCGGCCGTAAAAACCACGTTCGCGCCAGCCGGAAAGGTTCAGCGCCGTCTCGCGCAGCGTCTTGGAGGGGATGGTGCCGGTATGCACGGACACGCCGCCGACGCGCTTGCCCTGCTCGACGACGAGGACTTTCCTGCCGAGCTTGGCGGCCTGGATGGCGGCACGACGCCCGGCCGGCCCGCTGCCGACGACGACGAGATCATACTGATTCATGGGGGAACCCGCTCCTGGATCGAATCATGCTGCAGTGCGACAAGCTTCGCGCGCTTACGCTTAACAGATCAATATCACCGTTTCGTTAGCGCACAGTCGCGACTGCGACATCAGATCAGCCGCAAACCCTTCAGGCTGGCATGACCCTTCTTGCCGATGATGATGTGGTCGTGCACCGTGATCCCAAGCGGCTTGGCGGTGGAGATGATCAGGTGGGTCATGTCGATGTCGGCGCGTGACGGCGTCGGGTCGCCGGAAGGATGGTTGTGAACCAGCCTAGAGAATTTCATAACTTGATGAAATTGCGTAGTTTTCCGTGATTTTGTCGATGACTGGTGCCGGAGAGTGGGGTATGTCCACAATGATCGCTAGTGATTGTCACGCCTGATCACCGACAGGCTCATCGAGTCGCTTTGAAGCACGGCACTGTACTCTATTCCTTTCGTCCCATGCTTCAAGCTCATCGATCGGATAGAGGACGGCCTTGCCGATCTTGACGAACGACGGTCCGATTTTCATGGCGCGCCAATTACGAAGAGTTCCCACAGATACACCACCGCGATAGCGGTCTGTGACTTCCTCCGGAGTGAGAAATTTTGTTTCTGACAATGTTGCCTCCTGCACTTGGCCGCGCTTCGGCGCAGCGTAGCCGTCATGGGGTGATAGATGAGCGCGAGGTTCTTCATCTGAATGGCACTGTCACTCAGTATCACCGCTGGGCTTGCCGGTTTCCGGCGGCTCACGCTGCTGCATGGAAATCGATGCAGCACGATTAGGGGATAAGGAAGCCCTGTTCTGCGGGCGTAGAGAACGCGGCTATTGGAGGATAG
>JAFKJU010000035.1 GCA_017305935.1 Hyphomicrobiales bacterium
ACCGGACGCATGAAGAACAACCAGAAGGCCATATCGAAAGCAATGGCGCTGGGCTTCTCCACCGACGAGTTCCAGATCGTCATGAACGTCGATGCCTATGACAAGCTTACCCATAGCTTCGGGGTCAAGCTGATCGTCGCCGGCGTCGAAGTCGCACCGCTCTCTGTCAACGAGACCGTCGATCCGATCAAGCCGACGCGCAGCACGATTATCGCCAACTTCCATCTCGGGGCGCCGACGACCAGCGTGCGCGCCCTGGTCAACGGCAACACGCCGAGCGTGATCAACGTGCCGTTCATTCAGGATTTCCAGCTCAACGCCTTCTAAGGGGGAACCATGTCGATCACGCCAGCAACACCGTCTTACGAGGCTGAAACCACCTACGCGTTCCGGGTCCGCCGTGTCGCATGGCTCGGCTCGTTCAAATATCTGCCGCGCGACGAACATCGCGCGGCCGGAACCACGCTCAACCGCCTGATCGAGGAGAACGGTCCCGATGTCATCGCTCTTGCCGAACCCGTCTGACGGCTACGCGGTTACGGTCAATTTCGAGATCAGCGTCGAGGTCTGGAATGCGGCGCTGCCGCATCTCGCCGGCCGCGTCGGGGTGCTCGAAACCATCGTCGCCGCCGGCTACACGGCGGCGCAGGAAGCCGGCACGGCGATGGCGCAGGACATCATCACCAATTCGGTGGCGCCACAGATCGCCGATATTCAGGCGCTGATCGCCGGCTTCGAAACCCAGCTCGGCATTGCCGAGGATAAGCTCGCTGCCTTGCAGAACGGCGGCGTGCCGGCGAGTGACGTCCCGGTCGCGGCCCATGGCATGTTCGGGCCGGGGACCGATGCGCAGGAGGCATTCGAGGCGGTCAGTGACGCGCTCGACTTTCTCGGCCCGAAGGCCACGGGGGCGCAACAACAGAGCGAGAAGAACCAGCCAAACGGCTATCTGGGCCTTGGAGCAAACGGGAAGGCATCTGCCAGCTACATCGAGCAGACTGTCGGGACTGTCATTTACGTGGCTGCTGGCTCGGCGCCAGACGCAACCTATTTGCCGCTCGATGGTGCCGCCTATCTTCAATCGGCTTACCCGGCATTGTTTGCCAAGCTTGGGACATCGGTTGCTCCGCAGTTCGTTGACAACGGCACGATGGCACTCGGGGGCGGGGCTGGGACGGCAACAAACAGAGGCGCGGACTACAATCGGGCAACCAATATTCTCGGCGTGCTTGATAGCTCTACCGGCACGAAAGTCATGCGCTCTGCCGATGCTGGTTTGAGCTGGACCAACCCCCACTCGTTCGGAAGTGGATACGGTTCGCTGCGCTATATCCCTGGGGCAAACCGTTGGTATTGCGCTTTGAGCTCCACCAACACCAGTGCTGCGTGGGCGACCGACACCTTGGTCATGAATACCATCTCTGTTAACCCCAACTTTCATGGGGCGCTTGGCAGCGGGTTCTTGTTCTGGGATACGGTGTGGGGCGAACTCGCCGCTTATCAAAGCAATACGGTTTACTTTTGCACCAACGTCGGCGGCTTGAGCGGCAGGGCGAATATCAACCTCAGCGAAAGCTTCTCAAAGTTCATCAACGTAGGCGCTTTCGACTTCATGGCATTTTCGAACGGAACCTATGGGGTTCTCGGTATCCGCGCTCATGGCTCGGCAACCGTCACCTACATGGCGAACGATCAGTCTCTGAGGAATGCCACGATCACGCTGTTTGCCATGGGCGGATATGCGTATGCCGTCTTTGCGATGACCGACAAGACGAAAATCTACCGCTCGAACGGTGGAGCATGGAGCGACGTGACGCCGTTTTTTGCAGGCGTCAACCTTATCCAGTCTGCCCTTCCTGTGCTTGGCGATGTCATCGAAATTCCGCTGACGAATGGCTTGTCGCTCTGCTTCGATGGTTCGTCCTGGTCTTTCGCCCCGACGCTGATGACGGCAAACAGCTACGACAAGATTAAATTGTCGGACGGGAGGCTTATCGCGGCGCGATCGGCACCTTCGCCTTATGCCGTCATGTCGCCGCGCTATCCGAAGGCAACGCAGTTTGCCGTTCCCTACAACATGGCCCCGAACCTGAAGGCCTACATAAAGGCGCTCCCGTCATGATCGCGATCTACGAAGTCGGCCGCCTTGGATATTGGACGGGGCAGGCATCGGAAATTGAAGAGACCGACCCCATTCCGCTTCGGTGGACGATGGTGGAGCCACCGGTTCCTGCCGAGGGCAAGTTCGCCGTTTTCGATGGCGCGCAGTGGCGGATCGAGGTCACGCCGGCGCCCGCACCTGATCCGATGCCGGTTGCCCTGCCACCCCTGTCCCGCCGCCAGCTCCGCCTGGCGCTGCTGTCGATCGGCGTCACGGCCGGGGATGTCGAGGCACATATCGCGGCGATCGCCGATCCGGTCGACCAGGCGGCCGCGCTGATCGAATGGCAGGACGCGGGCTCGTATGATCGCGACCATCCGCTCCTGCTCGACGTCGCCGCCGCCATGGAGCTGCCGCCCGAACAGGTTGATGCCCTCTGGATGTGGGCGGCCGGCCTTTAACGCCGGCCGCCGCTAACAACCCAACTCATCCCGGCCCGCCCTTCGAGGCGGGCCTTTTTCGTTTCACGCAACCCGCCCTTCGAGGCGGGTTTTTTTTATGGAGAGAAGGCAAATGTCCGATCCTATTTTCGGTATTGGCATTGAGCGCATCGACAACGAACCGCGCCCGGCTACTGACGCCGAGATGGCGATCATCGGTCTCGTCGTCGTCGCGCCTGATGCTGATCCCGCCAAGGTTCCCCTGAACGATCCCATATACGGGCTTTCGAATGACCCGGCGTTTATTACCGCGCTCGGCGCGTCCGGAACCGTCGCCAAGGGCCTCGACATCATCAATGCGCAGCTCGGCGAGTATCAGGTTGCGGCTCGTGTCGTCCTCGTTCGCGTTGAGGAAGGCGCGGACGAGGCAGAAACGATCGCGAATTTGGTCGGCAGTTCGGCGCTCAAGACTGGCATGCACGCTCTGCGGAAAGCAGGGACGAAGCTCGGCATGATCCCGCGTCTAGTCGCTGTCCCCGGGCATACCCATCAGCGTGAAACCGGCGTCAGCACGGTCACCGTCTCCAACGGCGGTTCCGGCTACTCCTCGGCGCCGACGGTCGCTTTCACGGGCGGCAGCGGCACCGGTGCGGCCGGCACGGCTGTTCTCGGGACGGGTGCGAATGCTGGGAAGGTCGTCGGAGTGACGATCACCGATCCGGGCAGCGGCTACACGAGCGCTCCCACCGTGGCCTTTACCGGCGGCGCCGGCACCGGGGCGGCCGCCACGGCTGCAATCGCCGATCTGGCGAACTTGGTCTGCGCCGAACTGCCGTCTGTTCTCAATCCTCTCGTTGCCCATGCCGTCGTGAGTGGCCCGCATTCGAGCCTTGAGGCATATAACGATTGGCGCGAGACCCTTAACAGTACGCGGCTAATCCCGGTCGAGACTTGGGCGCAGGCGGGCTCGCCGGCTTCCGACATCGACGGTGTTTATTGCGCACTCGGCATCGGCGTTCGACGTGATCACGAGAAGGGCGGCAAGCCTTTCCATTCGTGGGCAAACCAGCCGGTCTATGGGATCGCAGGGCCGAACCGCGACATCGATTTCTCCCTGACCGACGGTGCGACCGAAGGTCAGATGATCCTCGAAAACAACGGCGGCATCATTGTGCGTGGCGAGGCCGGGGTCGAAAGCGCGATCTCGTCAGGCGGCTTCGTGTTCATCGGCACCGACAACGCGGGCGACGATGAGCTGTGGCGCTTCTACAACGTTACGCGCGGTCGCGACTTCATCCATTTGACCTTCCTCAAGACGCTGCGGACTTATCTCGGCCGGTTCAACCTGACTGGCCAGACGATCCAAGCTGTCTTGAACACGGCTGATGGCATTCTTCGCGATCTTAAGGCCGATGGTCACATCCTCGATTACAAGGTCACCTTCGAGCGCGATCAGAATAGCCCCGAGAACCTTCGTCTCGGCCGGTTCAAGCTCACCTTCATGGCCGAAGAGGCGCCGGTTCTCCGGTACCTCGGGCTGCGCTCGGCCCGTTATCGGCCGGCGCTCGACACGCTCCTCGACGATCTCCTCACCAACATGGATGTAGCGGCCTAAGCGGCAGGCTATCAGGGCAAAGGAAACCTATTGATGTCCACCGTTTACCTGATGACGGCCGCGAACTTGTTCGTCGGCGACCACGATCCGAGCAAGAGCAAGCACCTTACGCTCACCGAATTGAAGCTCCCCGACCTGCAGGAGACCTTCGCCGACCACAACCCGGGCGGCGGCCTCGTCGGAACCGAGTTTGCCGTCGGCGTCGAGAAGCTCGAAGCGACGTTCAACCTGGCTGGCTTCGACCCCGACCTCCTTTCTGAATTCGGGCTCTCGACCCGCTACCGCAACAAGTTCACAGCTTATGGCGTGATTACTGACCAGCGCAGTGGCCGGGAAATCGAAGCGAAGGCGATTGTCGAGGCTCGCCTCGGCCGGATTGCCCCCGATGCCTTCCAGCGCGGCGAGATGCAGGGTCACGAATACGCGATGAATAGCATCGTGCATTACGAGCTTTGGTTCGACAATCGCGAGAAGATCGCGTGGGACTTCTTCACGAACCTCTGGCGTGTTGACGGCGTGGATCAAAACGCCACCACTAACAGGATCCTCCGCATCCCGGGCGCGGCCTAACTCGACTTCGGGCAGACGCGACCAACGGCCCCCTCCTTCCCCTGCGAGGCGGGGGCCGCTTTGTTTTTCACCGCCGAAAAATCACAGGAACCGCCGACATGGAAAACCAGTCTCAGCCGGCCGCCGCCGGCACGCCGAAGTGGGAAGAATTTACCCATCCGCTCCTCTATCCCGTCCCCACGGAAGGGCAGACGCTCGCTTCCGTGACGTTTCGGGAGCCCGATGGAGAGGCGCTCGAAGCGATTGACAATCTGAACCTCGATCCGGGCAAACCGATGCGGGTGAGCCAGGTGCTCGGCATCATCGCGGCGCTTTCGGGCATCCCGATCGACACCGTTCGCAAGTTCCACGCGCGAGACATCCGCGCTCTCGGGGAGGCTGCCTCCCCTTTGTTGGAGGGCGCGGGAACGGAGGGCGCCTAACGCTCGTAACGATCATTCGTTGGCTTCGCTCGAAGGGCGGCCTCGACCGCGTGACGGCCGAGGTCTCCGCCGTCCTGCACACGCCTTTCCCCATTGTAAGATCAACCCGCATTTCGCTGCTCATGCGGATGCATAAGGAGGCAGAGCGCATCAAGCGCTCTTCGATGCTATGGGCGCAACCACGCTAACTTCTTCCCTTGTTGTCCGTCTGATCGACCAGGTGACGGGGCCGGCGAAGGGCGTCGGCCGTGCGCTGCTCGGCCTCGACAAAGCCGCGAAGGGGAATTTCGGGGAGCGGCTGAGCACCGCTATTGCCCGCAATAATGCCGCGCTCGACAGCGCCCGTGCCGGCCTCGTTGACGCGGTCGCCGGCTTCTATGCCCTGAAGAGTGCAATCGGCGCCCCTATCAACGCGGCAATGAAGTTCGAAAGCGCGATGGCCGATATCGGCAAGGTCTCCGGCTTTGATGCCGCTGGCCTTCATGAATACGGCAAGCGTCTTCGCAAGCTGGCGGTAACGGAAATCCCGATGGCGGTCGATGACCTGGCAGCGCTCTCAGCTGCGGCCGCGCAAGCCGGCGTCCCGGACCAAGACCTTTTCGACTTCACGCGCATGGTTGCCAAGGCTGCCGTCGCGTGGGAGATGAGCGGTGCCGAAGCCGGCGAGGCGCTGGCGAAGATCCGGACGGCCCTCGGGCTGACAAATGAGCAGACCGCCGCCTATGCCGACGCCGTCAACTATGTGTCGGACGCCACGGCGGCGAGTTCGCGAGACCTCATCGACTTTACGAAGAGAGTGGCTGCGCAGGGCGAGTTCTTCGGATACACGAAGGAAGAGACCCTCGCTTTCGGCGCGGCCATGATCTCGGCTGGCGCCGAGGCAGATGTTGCCGCGACCTCGTTCCGCAACATGGGCAAGGCTCTTACGCGCGGCGCGAGCGCGTCGAAGTCCCAGCTCAAGGCCTTCGCGACGCTGGGGCTGAACTCGAAAAAAGTCGCCAAGGCGATGCAGAAGGATGCGGTCGGCACCACGATTAAGGTCATCGAAAAGATCGGCCAGCTCCCCGAGCATATGCGTGCGGCGGTCATGTCGGACCTCTTCGGCGACGAAGCCCGCGCGCTGGCGCCGCTTCTCGGCGATGTCGAGCAGCTTCGAAAGGCTCTCGCGCTGACGGCTGACGAGCAGAAGTATCTCAACAGCGTTGGCAAAGAATTCGAAAAGCGCTCGGCAACGTCGGCATACAAGCTGCAGCGCTTCAAGTCGCAACTCGGCGACATCGCCCTCGTGATTGGTGGCGCGTTGCTGCCTGCGATGAACCAAATGTTGATCCCGCTCGGCGAGATCGCAATGAAGTTCTCGAATTGGGCTGAAGCCAACCCAGAGCTTGTTCGGACGGTGATCGCGGCGACTGGCGCCTTGGTCGGTTTCCGCATCGCGGCTGTGAGCCTCAAGTTCCTCGGCCTTATCGGCCGAGGCGGCGCGCTGTCGATGATGGCCTTCGGCTTCAATACCGTCGGCGTCGCCGCCATGGCGGCCGGTCGAGGCCTGAAGGCTTTGGCTATCGCTCCGATCATCGCCAGCTTGGCTGGCGCTCGCCGCGCGCTCGTTGGCTTTGCCGCTTCTGCTGCCATCCTCGGACCCGGTGGCGCGGCGGCTATCGCCTTCAAGAGCATGGGGACCGCAGTCATGGGCCTCCTCAGCCCGCTTCGGCTGGTCAGAGGCGCGGCCGTGCTGCTGCGCGGCGCGCTGATGTTCACCGGCGTGGGGGCTGTCCTGGCCGCCATCGCTGCGGCCGGGACGCTTATCTACAACAACTGGGACGGCCTCGTTGCGTTCTTCCAAGGGGTAGGGAGCGGCTTCATGGCCGCGCTGGAACCGGTGAAGGGCGTCATCGAGCCGATCGCCAGGTTCTCCGGGGAGATCCTCTCCTCGATTTCCGGCCTGCTCGGTCCGCTTCAGGCGACCAATGCAGAATGGAAATCATGGGGTGAAACGCTCGGCGGGGCCGTTGGCGGCGCCATCCGCAGCGTCATCGACGCGATCAACAGCCTGATCGGGGTTCTCTCAGCCGCCTACGACAAGGCCGTCGCCATGGGTGCGGCGATCAAGAGCGCCGTGACATGGGGCGGCGGCGACGCCGGCGGCAGCGAGCCGACCGTTGACGCGATGGGGAATGTGACGGGGCATCGCGCGAAGGGCGGTTCGGTCTGGTCCGGCGGCTCCTTCCTCGTCGGTGAGAATGAGCCCGAAATCTTTACTCCTGGCACGGGCGGGACGATCACCCCTCTCAGCCAGGCGGGAGGCGGCGCTTCGATCAGGCAGATTGGCCCGTTCAACATCAAGTCAACTGACCCGGTCGCGGCCGGGAAAGAGGTTCGTCGCGCTGTCGAGAATGCGCTCCGCGATCTGTTGCGGGGATCGCATGCCGATATGGGAGCTCGTCCATAATGCTGTATATGCTTGGCCCTCTTAAAATCGAGGTCTGGCCGTTCAACGTTGAGAACGTTGATGAACTTGGCGGGACAGATTTCGCTATAAAGCCCATCGCAGGCGCGGAGCAACCGGCGGAATATGTCGGCGAAGGCGCGAACGAGCTGCGGCTAGATGGTAAAATCTGGCCTTCGGAGAGGGACGGCGATGCCGCCCTCACCAGCCTCGAAGTCTTGACCCAAATGCGCGTCAGCGGGCGACCACAATACCTGATGCGAGGCGATGGGCGCGCGATGGGCTGGTACTCGGTCATGAGCGTGGCCGTTCGTTCTTCAAACCTAGAGAGAGACGGGATCGGGAGAAAGGTATCGGTCACAATCGAATTGCGCCGATCTCCCGGACCCGCGTCTCAGGACTTTTTCTCAATCGTCAGTAGGCTTGCCGGATGACAGAAACAATTGAGCAAATCACGGTGACAGGCCGGTTTCTTTCCGTCTCTCGCTTGGTCTGGAACCGCTTCAAAAAGCCTATGACCGGTATGGCGGAACGTATCTACGACATGAACCAAGGCCTTGCCGACGCGGGCGAGTTTATTCCTGTTGGCACCGTTGTGGCCGTCCCGATCCCGTTGCCCAAGGGCTACGAGGACATAACCCCTATCAGACTTTGGAGCCAATCCGGATGAAGGCGGCATTTCGCGTTAAGGTCGCTGGCCAGAACATTTCCGCGAAGCTCAACCCGATTTTGATAGACATCTCTGTCAATGACCGTGCCGGCCAAAGCAGTGACAGCGCCTCAATCCGCCTTGATGACACGGGCGGACGGCTCGTCATGCCGCAGCCGCGCGATCCAATTGAGATAGCGCTCGGATGGGAGAACACCGGCGTCGGCGTTGTGTTCGTCGGCGTGGTGGACGAGGTCAGGGCATCGGGCAGCCGGAGCGAGGGCCGTGTCGTGTCGATCAGCGCTAAGGGCATGGACACGCGCGGCAAGTCAAAACAGGGTCAGCGGCAGCACTTCGACGATACGACGATCGGAGACGCCATGAAAAAGGCCGGCCAAAGCGCCGGCCTTTCCGTGTCGGTGGACAGTTCGCTCGCGTCGATCAAGCGGCCATACATCGCCCTTGACGACGAGAGTTTCGTCGCCTTTGGCGAGCGCATGGCGCGCGAGGTGGGCGGGACATTCAAGATTGTTGGTGACCAGGCTATCCTCGCTAAGCGAAACAGCGGTCAGAGCGTCGGGGGCCAGGCGTTGCCGTCGGTGACGGCAGCGTGGGGACAAAACCTGCACAGTTACGACATCACACCCATTCTCGGGCGGCCGGTCGAGAAGCAGGCCCTCGCGCGCTGGTATGACCCCAAAGCTGCGAAATGGCAGAAGGAGACCGCTGACACCGGCACGGATGGCGGGCAGACCATTAAGCCGGCCGTTTACGCTGAAGCCGACCAAGACCGCGCGAAAGAGCAGGCCGGTTCGGATGCGGCCGAAAGCGACCGTCGGAGCGGCGAGGGCTCGGTCACGATCGAAGGCAACATCGCCGCCCAGCCCGAGGGGGTGTGCATTGTTAGCGGCTGCCGCCCGGGAGTGGACGGCTCATACCGCATCGAGGGCGTGTCCCACTCCTATTCGCGTGGCTCCGGCTTCGTGACCACGCTCGAACTCGGGCAGCCGAAAGGCGAGGCCGGGAAGGACAGTCGCGGCAAGAAGAAGACGGCCGGCGACAGCGGCGGAGACGACGATTTCGCCCTACCTGCAGATCCCGAACTCGGTTGAGAAGCGCCAGCGGGTCTCGCTGGCGCTTTTCAGATTACCACCACGAGATTGGGTAGAAGCTTACACCGCGATCGGTGAGGGCTCTTTCGATCTCGTCTCGTGCTACCGCGAAATCCGGATAGACGCGTATCCCGCAGATTTGATCGTCCCGCGAAAGGTCGAGCATGAGGCTCTCGAAGAGATGATCGTGAATTTGGACGAGGCTTGGGGTCGAGAGAAGGTGATAGTTGAAGTGGTAGTGCATGCGTGTTCCTTTCGGAGTTGAGGTGGACCATTCCACATATCTATTTATGCAAATCGCAATCTTGACCGGCCGTCGCCGCCGGTGAGCGCAAACCTCCTCATGGCCCGCCATTTCGGCGGGCCTTTTTCGTTTATGGGCCCCTAGAAATGAGACTTGTCGAAAACTGGCGGGACGTCCTTCGCCGGGCGTACAGCGTCCGCTTGATGCTTCTCGCCGCCGCCCTGTCTGGGCTTGAGGTCGCGCTTCCCTTCCTCGCAGGCAGCCTTCCGATCCCCGCCGGCGCCTTTGCGGCGCTTTCTTTCCTCACCGTCGCAGCGGCTTTCGTCGCTCGCTTTGTTGCGCAAAAGGGACTTTCAGATGCCGATTAACAGGATCCGACCGACGGCGCGCGCGAAGGCGCTGATAGCTGCCGTCGTGGCAATTTCGGTCGGTGGATATGCGACCATCTTCGGCGGCTACACCGTGCCGGATGACGTGGCGGTCGCAGTCAAGATTATTCAGCCATGGGAAGGGCGATCGCTGAAGGCGTACAACGACACGCTCGCGAAGCCCCCCGTCTGGACGATCTGCGACGGCGATACGGACAACGTCCGCCCCGGCATGGTCGAGACACATGACGGTTGCAACCGCCGCCTCGCGACGAAGATCGTGAAGGACTACCGGACGCCCATCGCGAAGTGTGTTGGCGACTGGGACAGGAGGCCGCTGTCCTGGCGCGGCACGATGCTTTCCCTCGCGTGGAATGTCGGCGTCGGCGCGACTTGCAATTCAACGGCCGTCCGCCTAGCGAAAGCCGGGAAGTATCGCGAGAGCTGCGAGGCTGCTACGGCCTTCAACAAGGCCGGCGGCCGGGTGCTCAACGGTCTTGTCAATCGCCGAGAGAACGGGGACGCAACCCGCATCGGCGAGGCCGAGCTTTGCGTCTCGGGGCTTTGACCATGGCTGCGATCTCGAAAAAGCTTCGCAGCGTGCCGGAAGGCTTGATGTTTTGGTGCCCTGGTTGCGACGGGGCGCATGTGGTCCGCATCGGCGAGGGGAGCGGCCCGCGATGGGGATACAACGGAAATCCGAACCTTCCCACTTTCACCCCTTCCGTTCTGGTGACCTACAACGGCCCGGATGCCGGCGCAAACGGCGCTCCGCCAGCAATCTGCCATTCCTTCGTGACGGACGGCCGCGTTCAGTTTCTAGGCGATTGCACCCATGCCCTTGCCGGGCAGACGGTCGAAATTCCCGATTTCGATCCTGAATACCCGATCATCGGTGAATTGTGATGGTGGGGATTATCTTCACCGTCGCGCGTCAGATCGGCGTCGTCGGATGCGTCGTCTTGGGGCTGCTCGCCTATTACGAGGGCATCCCCTTCATTCGCGAAATCCCGTTCGTTGATCGGATCCCGGTCGTTCGGGAGATGATCGTCGGCCGCGTCGCGGCCGAGCGCACCAAGGCGGCTGACGCGGCCCGTGAGGGCTACGTCAAGCGCGTCGAGCTGATCGCGGCAAAGGCTGAGGCCAGCGAACTCCGGCGGCAGGCCGAAGAGAATGCGGCCATGGCCGAAGCAGCACGAAAACAAGCCGCCACCGCCCGCGTCGCAGCCGACGCCGCGCGCCAGGCGTTGGAGAAAAGAATTGCTCAAGACAATGATCCTGACAGCAGCCGTTGGAGCCAGCACGATCTTGAGCGGCTGCACAACGAGCGCTGACGTCAAACGGCTCGATCGGGCGGCGGAAGCAATCGGAAGACAGGTGGCCGGGGCGAATATCCCCGACTTCCCAAGCTATTGCAGCGATCCCATGCCGACAGTCGAGCCGAAGCTCGATGAGCCGGTATGGGGCACCCAGCGGCGATGGGAGATCACGCGTGATAATGAGAACAAGCGGGTTGATTGGTGCGCCGATTTCTATGGACGAGTTCAGAAGGGCGCGCGAAGCGGGCAAGGGATCAATGACGCCACTCGATAGGACCGACCTGATTGAACGTGATCTTCAGTCGCATGCGAAGACGATAACCGAATTCACAACGAGCATTGCCGAGTTAAAGAAAGAGGTAGCGATCAAGGGGGTCAGAGATGAGCTCAAAGACGAATACCTTGAGGAGCGTCTCGGGAAAATCGAGGAGCGCCTTAACGGCATCAACCGCCTCGGTTGGTGGATACTTGCCGCGTTCGGCGGGACATTCATTACCGTCCTCGCCAACTTCATCTTCAAGGGAGGGCTTGTCCTTGTGGCAAAATAGCCGCTCCCTTTTCATCCGCGCCGGGATCGCAGCGATCAAGCTGATGTGCGCGATCGTCATTTTCTTCAGCTTCGTTTTCACGATGTACGCCGCCGGCCCCGCGATCGAGACGAAATATTACCCGGTCGTCTCGAAGCTCGATATCGTCTCTCTCACGCCGCTGCCCGATGGCAGAACGGAGATCCGAGCGTCTTTCACGAAGCTGCGAAACTGCGAGTACCTCGGGCTGGCTTGGTACGTTGGGACGCGCCCGGAGAACTTTTCCCGCGTGCCGGTGATCCTGCTGCGCGACCAGCAGGACAGCAGTAGCCCGAACAGACCTCTCGGCCGGCAGCAGGCCGGCCCGTGGATCATCTCCATGCCGGAAGCAGAGTTGCGCGGCCGGAGCTTCGCTCAGCTGACCCACCGGTGTCACCCGTTCTGGACGACGGTGACGGAATTCTACCCATAGACCGCATTGCGCTCGCCAGCCGTTCTCGGCTGGATGGCAGGCTTGCAGCGCGGCCCCTGGCGCGTTTCTCGCGCCAGGGGCGAGTTCATCCGCGAGGAACGAAAAGGCCCCCGCTTGCTTCGGCAAGCGGGGGCCTTTTTTCGGGCTTCTCTATTCGTAGGCCCTTATGACGTTGGCAACGTCAGGTATCTCGTTCGGGAAAACTTCCCGCCATTCCTTAACCGGAACCGTCTCGCCGCTGCCGAGGATCACCGGGCCGATGTCGTCAGCGTGCGTCCTCGCCTTTCCGTTCATCGGCACGAGCGTTGGGCCCCTTGTAATAGCCCAAATCCCGCCGACCATGCCGGAAGGGGCGCACCTCACATACCATCTTTCATCGACTTTTCGTTCTACGCATGACGCTCCGCTGTACACCTTGAAATACTGAAGCTGAAGCGCGGGGGCGATCGCTGCCGCCGTGCTTTCCGTTACGTCCTCGCTTAGGGCCGGGCCTCCCGCCGCTAGAGCAGCACATCCGAGAAATATCGCGATTGTTCTCTTCATCTTCCATTCCCTGAACCGAGACGCGTTATCCAGAGAAAGTAGAGGGCAATCCCATCGGATTGCAACCCATAAGCGCCCTGCACTCCTTGCCGGATAGCGGGTCACGCGACTGCCATGAACATTGAAACTTGGGGGGTGTCGTTAGGACGCTCTCCCGCTACCAAGTCTTTAAAGTCGCCATGCGTCGGATGGTCGAGCCGGGTCGTATCCCTTCTATTTCATTTGATGATCCTCGTCTGATCGGCGAAGCTGTGCGCCTGGATGACAGCCATGTTCCCGATGGATGCGGCGAGGGCGAGAGTGATGCCGGGTGAGCGTGAAAAGATGGCGGCGGGGGAGTGGTATTGCTGCCTCGATCCGGAACTCGACGCGTTGCGCGATGCGGCGCGGGTCGCTTGCCATGTGCAGAACACGATGCCGCCAGGGGGGCGAGGAGCGATGGCGGCAGGGCTTCGGTCGCTTTTGGGAGGTGTGGGCGAAGGGGCTTATCTGGAGGCTCCGTTTCACTGCGCCTATGGGTTCAATCTGTTCCTCGGGGAAAGCGTCTATCTGAATGCCGGCTGCGTGGTTCTCGACAATGCGCGGGTGACGATCGGGGATCGTTCGATGCTGGGGCCGGCCGTACAGATCTATTGTGCCGATCATCATCGCGATCCGCTGTTGCGCAGCCGTGGGATGGAACGGGCGCGACCGGTCACGCTCGGCCAGGATGTCTGGATCGGCGGCGGGGCGATCCTGCTCGGCGGCATCACCATCGGCGATGGCGCTATCGTCGGGGCCGGCTCGTTGGTGACCCGCGATGTCGCGGCGGGCACGACGGTTGCCGGAAATCCGGCCAGGCCGATCGTCCGGCGCGATTGACGGCGGATCGCGCTGCGTTCCGTCGCCGCGGCGTGCAATTTTTCTGGACATGAATTCGGCAGCGGGTTGGTAAGATATGAGCTTTGCCGCGACGGCGCTCTTACCGCCCGTAAAACTCCCGATACCAGTCGATGAATTTCGCCACGCCCTCTTCGAGGCCGATCTGCGGGTGAAAACCGGTGAGGGCATGCAGGAGGTCGGGGGAGGCGTAGGTGCGGGGGACGTCGCCCTGTTGCATAGGCAACATGTTGCGCAGCGCCGGGCGGCCAAGCGCCGCTTCGACGGTTTCGACGAAGCGCATCAGTTCGACCGGCTGGCCGCCGCCGATGTTGACGATGCGGAAGGGCGCCTGTGGGGAAAGCGTGTCGGTGACGCCGGGGGCGGTGACGCGGGTTTCCTCGCTCGGAATGATGTCGGCAAGGCGCAGGATGCCTTCCACGAGATCGTCGATATAGGTGAAGTCGCGGCTCATGCGGCCTTCGCCATAGATGTCGATCGGCCGTCCGTTGAGAATGGCGTCGACGAACTTGAACAGCGCCATGTCCGGCCGTCCCCAGGGGCCGTAGACGGTGAAGAAGCGGAAGGCGGTTGTGGGCACCTTGTAGAGATGCGCATAGCTGTGCGCCATCAGTTCCATGGATTTCTTCGAGGCCGCATAAAGCGTCATCGGCTCGTCGGCGCGGTCGCTTTCGGCAAAGGGGATTTTCTCGTTGGCGCCGTAGATCGACGAGGTCGAGGCGAGCAGCAGGTGGCGCGGGGCGATCGCCTTCGCCAGTTCCAGCATGTTCCAGGAGCCGATGAGGTTGGACTCCACATAGGCCCTCGGATTTTCGAGGCTGTAGCGGACGCCGGCCTGCGCTGCTAGGTGGATGATGATGTCTGGCTCGGCAAGTTCGGCTGCCCGTTCCAATGCGCCGGCATCCTCCAGCATGCCGATGACCGGGCGAAAACCGTTGGAGCGCGCGAGGCGCGCGTGGCGTTCTTCCTTCAGCGCCGGATCGTAATAGTTGGTCATGCCGTCGAAACCGACGACGAAATGGCCCTCGTCCAGCAGGCGTTTTGCCAGGTGGAAACCGATGAAGCCTGCCGTGCCCGTGATCAGATAACGCATGAATGCCCCGCCCGCCGTGAACATCCCCTATGCCCGATGCCGGCCGGCCTGACAATGCGCGCTTTTGTCCGTGCGGAAAGCGTCGTCGACAACAGTCGTGATTTCGCAATCGAAAGCCTATATGGGGATAACCCTATGCTTTATCGCATTTCCGCACGGAAAACTGTTGCGCACTTTTCCTTGGAAATGCTCTGGAAGGTATCGACTGCGATGAAGATTACGATGATCGGCTCTGGTTATGTCGGCCTGGTTTCCGGCGCCTGTTTTGCGGATTTCGGCCATGATGTCACCTGCGTCGACAAGGATGCGGGCAAGATCGAGGCGTTGAAGGCCGGCCGGATTCCGATCTTCGAACCGGGCCTCGATGGGCTGGTGGCGGCCAATGTCGCGGCCGGGCGGCTTGCCTTCTCCACCGATATCGCCACCTGCGTGCGCGAGGCAGATGTGGTGTTCATCGCGGTGGGTACGCCCTCGCGGCGTGGCGACGGCCACGCGGATCTGAGCTATGTCTATGGCGCAGCCCGCGAAATCGCCGAGAATGTCAGCGGCTTCACCGTCGTCGTCACCAAGTCGACCGTGCCGGTCGGCACTGGCGACGAGGTCGAGCGCATCATGCGCGAAACGAACCCTCAAGCCGATATCGCCGTGGTCTCGAACCCGGAATTCCTGCGCGAGGGCGCTGCGATCGACGATTTCAAGCGGCCGGACCGCATCGTCGTCGGTCTGGACGACGAGCGGGCGCGGGCGGTGATGACCGAAGCCTACCGGCCGCTCTACCTCAACCAGGCGCCGCTGCTGTTCACCACGCGCCGCACCTCGGAACTGATCAAATATGCCAGCAATGCCTTTCTGGCGCTGAAGATCACTTTCATCAACGAGATGGCCGATCTCTGCGAAAAGGTCGGTGCCAATGTGCAGGAAGTGGCGCGCGGCATCGGGCTCGATGGGCGCATCGGCCCGAAATTTCTCCATGCCGGGCCGGGCTACGGTGGCTCCTGCTTTCCCAAGGACACGCTGGCGCTGGTCAAGACGGCGCAGGACTACGATTCGCCGGTGCGGCTGATCGAGACCACCGTCGCCGTCAACGACAACCGCAAGCGCGCCATGGGCCGCAAGATCATCCATGCGGTCGGCGGCGACGTGCGCGGCAAGCGCATCGCCGTGCTCGGCCTCACTTTCAAGCCGAACACCGACGACATGCGCGACAGCCCGGCGATCGCCATCATCCAGGCGCTGCAGGATGCCGGCGCGGCGATCGTCGCCTACGACCCCGAGGGCATCGACAATGCCCGCAAGCTGATCGAGGGCGTCGATTACGCCGACAATGCCTATCACGCCAGCGAAGGCGCGGATGCGGTGGTGATCGTTACCGAATGGAACCAGTTCCGGGCGCTGGATTTTACGCGGCTGAAGACGGTGATGAAGGCGCCGATCCTCATCGACCTGCGCAATATCTACCGGCCGGAAGAGGTCGCCCGCCACGGTTTCAGCTATACCAGCGTCGGACGTGCCGACTGATCGGGCCCGATGGCGATTTCGCGGGGCGGCCTCGCGGACACATCCGCGCTGCGGATGACCCGGCGGCTAGCCTCTCAAGGATCGATCAGCGGCACATGCGGAGCAGCCTCGCGGGCAATGACCCCGCTCAGGCGCGGATCGTCCATCACCTCCACCAGCGTGGCATAGGGAACGAAGCCGGAGCGGCGGTAGAAAGAGAGCGCAGCGGGATGGTCGAGATGGCAGGTATGGACCCAGAAGCGCCGGATCGGCGCGGTCCAGGCTTTTGTGATCGCCTGTTCCATCAGGAAACGGCCGGCGCCCTGGCCAATCGCATCCGCCACCAGGCCGAAGAAGGCCAGTTCGCAATCCCCCTCCTGCCGGAAATCCAGTTCCAGCAGCCCGGCCTGGCGCTCGCCGTCTATCAACATGAAGATCTCGACCTTCCCGTCGTTGAGGATCGCTTCCAGCTCGGCATCCGGCATCACCAGCCGCGACACCCACATCCATTCCGCGCCGATGCGGCGAAACAGCGCTCGGTAGGCCTCGATCGACGGCTTCCAGCGCTCCAGCCGCAGCGAGCCGGCACGAAGGTCGCGTGGCGCGGGACGGGCATGCATTTCGAGGCAGGTGACGACGGTCGCCACCTTGCCGGCGGGAACGGCGGAAAAGCCTATCGGCAGCACCGGAATGTCGTTCATGGCAGCAGCTCCCTTCGCGCAGGATCGAATTTTCGTCGGCGCTACGGGTCGAGCATTGGCGGGCGCATTTGTCAATTGCACGTGGCGTGCCGAGAGCCGCAAAAAAGGGGCGACCTGAAAAACGGGCCGCGGTTCCTCGTGAACCGCGGCCCTCTTCGCCTGTCTCCGCATCGACTGGCGAACATGGCTAATCTGTAAAGTTTTCCTTAAATGCCGGCAATTGGAGGAAATCACCTGTAAATCTCTGGCGTCTTGCTGCCCGGGATGTGCCTGCATACCGGGCGCAATCGTTGCCAGACCGCCGGGATGCTCTTGTTTCGGCAGAGAAAATTTCCGTGAATGCGCCGGATTTTCGCCTTTGTTTGCCCAAACTCCTGCGAAAAGCTCCTGGTCGTCGGTGGCTGCGGGTGGCCGGAAGCGACAGGGGCGAAACGGTCGAGGAATGCGGGTGCCGGGCGAAATCGAAACCTTCCGTTATGTGGCGTTCGAAATCACGGATGCGGGGGAGGTGTTGCAGATGTTTGCACCGCGCCGGGCGGAAAATCGCGACCACGCGATCCGCGCCGCGATGGTGCTGGCCGAAACCTATGCGGGCGCCGCCGCCTGGCGCATGCATGGCGATGGCGGTCAGCCGGAAGTTCTGTTTTCGCGGGGCGCCATCGGTTCGCTGGATGAGGCGTCGTAGGTTCGAACGGTAAATTCGTCGCCGTAGTTTTTCACACGTCTTGGCAAGACTGTGTTATGTGTGGTTCATGTCGCCTGCGCGCATGTCCGTCAACAATTCAAAGAGTGCCTTTTGCTTACCGAGATTCTGATCGTCATCTTCCTCACCGTTCTCAACGGTGTGCTGGCTATGTCCGAGCTGGCGGTGGTCTCCTCCCGAACGGCACGATTGAAGGTTCTCGCCGATCAGGGCAATCGCGGTGCGGCGATCGCCATCCGGCTGGCGGAGGATCCCGGCCGCTTCCTGTCGACGGTTCAGATCGGCATCACGCTGGTCGGCATTCTCTCCGGCGCCTTTTCAGGCGCCACGCTCGGCTCGCGCTTTTCGCAATGGCTGCTGGCGCAGGGCGTCAGCCCCAGCCTGTCGGATGCGCTGGGCGTCGGCACGGTCGTCGTCGTCATCACCTATCTGTCGTTGATCGTCGGCGAACTCGTGCCGAAGCAGATCGCGTTGCGCGACCCGGAAGCGATTGCCGCCCGCGTCTCTCCGACCATGAGCCTGATGTCGAAATTCGGCGCGCCGCTCGTCTGGCTGCTGGATCGCTCCGGCCGGCTGGTGCTGTTGCTGCTCGGCCAGAGCGGCGCTTCCAGCGACAAGGTCACTGACGAGGAAATCAAGACCGTGCTGGCCGAAGCCCATAGCGCCGGCGTCATCGAAACCGAGGAATCGGCGATGATCTCCGGCGTCATGCGCCTGGCCGACCGCACGGCTCGGGCGCTGATGACGCCGCGCCGCGAGGTCGAGGTGATCGACATCGAGGACGATTTCGAGGAGATTCGCGCTCAGCTTCGCTCCACCAACCGCTCGCGCCTGCCGGTGCGCAACGGCAGTTCCGACGAGATTCTCGGTGTCATCTTCGTCAAGGACGCCTATGACGCCTTCTTCCTGCGCAACGAGCGCGACGTACGCGCCGTGATGCGCGAGGTGCCTGTCGTCTCGGATCTGACCAGCGCCATCGACGTCATCCAGGCGTTGCGAAAATCGACCGTGCATCTGGTGCTGGTCTATGACGAATATGGTCATTTCGAAGGCATCATCACCTCGGGCGACGTGCTGGAGGCGATCACCGGCGTCTTCCAGGAAAGCGAAGCCGAGGAGCCGGCGATGGTGGCGCGCGAGGACGGCTCCTATCTGGTGGCCGGCTGGATGCCGATCGACGAATTCGCCGACCAGATGGGCTTCAATCCCGGCGAAGACCCGGAATTCGAAACCGTCGCCGGCCTGGTGCTGGCCGAATTGCGCCGTCTGCCGGAACTGGGCGAACATTTCACCAAGAACGGTTGGCGTTTCGAGGTCATCGACCTCGACGGCCGCCGCATCGACAAGATCCTGCTTTCCAGGGCGGAATGAGCCGCGTCGCCTGTCACGGAACGGTACAAAACGCAGCTTCGATAAAATTGTAGCGATTTACTTAAACGCGTTGCAAAGCCCCGGCGCTATTGTCTCTTTCACGGGAGAACGAAGCGCCCCGCGGCGCATGGTTCTTCATCCTCTCGAATTCGGCGGCTGGTCTGCTGAAGTGACTGCCTGAAGCCTGGCACGGTCTGCGACGCCCTTTGTCCCTTGGGCGAGCGCAAGACCGTGCCCTTTTTTCGTTTATCTCAGGTTCAGCGTGGCCGCCCGCGTTCGGCAATCGCAATGCCGCCGAGCGCCAGCGCCAGCGCGATGACATGGAAGAGTTGCAGCGGTTCGCCGACCATCAGCGAGATCAGCGTGCCGAAGACCGGCACGAGATTGATGAACAGCCCGGCGCGATTGGCGCCGATGCCTTCGACGCCGAGGATGAACAGCACTTGGGCGATCAGCGAGGCGAAGATGCTGGTCCACAGCGCGATCGCCCAACCTTCGGCATCCGGCCAGGTCACCGCGCCGGCGGCGATTTCCCAGCCGACCAGCGGCAGCGCGGCCAGCATGGCGCCGAAAGCCGAAAGCGTCATGACGCTTTTCCAATGCACCGCCGGGCGCCAGCGCAGCAGGATCGTGTAGGCGGCATAGGCGACGATGGCGAGCAGCATCAGCGCATCGCCGCGATTCAGCTCCAGGCTGAGAATGCGCGGCAGGTCGCCATGGGTGGCGGTCAGCGCCACGCCGAGCAGCGCCATGGCAAAGCCGGCGATCTGCGCCAGCGACACACGGGTGCGAAACAGCAGGAAATTACCGAGGAAGATCAGAGCGGGAATGCCCGCCTGCTCGATGGCGACATTGGTCGCGGAGGTATAGAGCACGGCGCTGTAGAGAAAGGCGTTGAAGCCGGTATAGCCGATGACGCCGAGCAGCATCAGCAAGGCCCACTGCCGCTTCATGGCCGGCCAATCTTCCTTCAGTTGCGGCAACCAGATGATGACGGCGATCACGAAGGCCAGCGTCCAGCGCGAGAAGGTCAGCATCATCGGGCTGACATGGCCGATGGCGATCTTGCCGGCCACGGCATTGGCGCCCCAGCACAAAGTCGCGATGATAAGGTAAACATAGGAGCGGGCGGACAAGGGGCGACTTCCTGCAGCGGGGACGTATCGGGGCGTGCGCAGAAATAGAGCGGCGCAATCGGTTTTGTCACGCAAAAAGCCAAATGTCGCATTCAAATAGGGTCGCTTTCCGTCCCGCAAACCAGTATAGATGCGCGGGTTTGAGATGGCGCAGAGGCGCTCCAGCAACAGGAAATTGGTAAATGACGAGTGTCGTGGTTGTCGGTTCGCAGTGGGGAGACGAAGGCAAGGGCAAGATTGTCGACTGGCTTTCGGAACGCGCCGAGGTGATCGTGCGCTACCAGGGCGGCCACAATGCGGGCCATACCCTCGTCATCGACGGCACCAGCTACAAGCTGGCGCTGCTGCCCTCCGGCCTGGTGCGCGGCAAGCTTTCGGTGATCGGCAACGGCGTCGTCGTCGATCCCCATCACTTCGTCACCGAGGTCGAGAAGCTGCGCGCGCAGGGCGTGGCGGTGACGCCGGAGGTGCTGCGCATCGCCGACAACGCGCCGCTCATCCTGTCGCTGCACCGCGATCTCGACGGCTTGCGCGAAGACGCCGCCTCCAGCAACGGCACCAAGATCGGCACCACGCGCCGCGGCATCGGCCCGGCCTATGAGGACAAGGTCGGCCGCCGCGCCATCCGCGTCATCGACCTGACCGAGCCGGAAACCCTGCGCCCGAAGATCGAGCGTCTGCTGACCCATCACAATGCCCTGCGTCGCGGCATGGGCCTGCCCGAAATCTCGGTCGAATCGATCGAGGAAGAGCTGACCTCGGTCGCCGCGCACATCCTTCCTTATATCGACCGTGTCTGGGACCTGCTGGCCGAGCAGCGCAAGGCGGGCGCGCGCATCCTGTTCGAAGGCGCGCAGGGGGCGTTGCTTGACAACGACCACGGCACCTATCCTTTCGTCACCTCGTCGAACACCGTCGCCGGTCAGGCTTCGGCCGGCTCGGGCCTCGGTCCGACGGCGATTTCCTACGTGCTCGGCATCACCAAGGCCTATACCACCCGCGTCGGCGAGGGACCGTTCCCCTGCGAACTCGACGACGAGATCGGCAAGCATCTCTCGACGGTCGGGCGCGAGGTCGGCGTCAACACCGGCCGTCCGCGCCGCTGCGGCTGGTTCGATGCCGTGCTGGTGCGCCAGACGGTCAAGACCTCGGGCATCACCGGCATCGCGCTGACCAAGCTCGATGTCCTCGACGGGCTGGACGAACTGAAAATCTGCGTCGGCTACAGGCTCGACGGCAAGGAAATCGACTACCTGCCGGCGAGCCAGGGCGCGCAGGCCCGCGTCGAGCCGATCTACATCACGCTCGAAGGCTGGAAGGAATCGACGGTCGGCGCCCGCAAATGGGCCGATCTTCCGGCACAGGCAATCAAATATGTCCGCCAGGTCGAGGAACTGATCGGCGCGCCGGTGGCGCTCTTGTCGACCAGCCCCGAGCGCGAGGACACGATACTTGTGACCGACCCGTTTGAGGGATAATCTCGCGGCGCTTCGAGTCAGAATAACTTGGTCGGCGGCACGCCGATACTCATGAGAAAGACCTGATGGCAGATTTTGCAGCAGTCATTCGGCGCGCCGTGGATGGGCTGGCCGAAAATACTCCAGAGATGCGGGTGAAGGTTTACGAAAAGGCGCGCGGAGCCGTCCAGCGCCAGCTCGAAAGCATGAAGCCGCGCCCGCCGGAAGACATGTTGCGCCGCCAGCTCGACAAGCTCGAGCTGGCGATCACCGAGGTCGAGAACGAACATGCCGAGGCCTTGCCCGCATCCGGCGAGGACGAGGAAGACCTTTCCGATCAGGACGATGCGGCGGCCTGGGAGGAAACGTCTTCCGAGGCGGACGAGGCCGAACAGCAGGACGAGGAAACGCCCTCCGACGAGCCCGAGGCTCTGGAGGACGAGGACGAGACCTATGTCGCGGTCGAGCCCATGCCACAGCCCGAGCCGCCCGTTCATGCGCAAGAGCCGGAACAGGCTGCACCGGCCGAAGAAGCCCGCGAGCCCTGGGACGAACCCGTCGAGCAGCCGCAGGAGCCGGCCGAGGAGCAATCCTCGACCGGCATGGTGCCCGACGACCGTCAGATCGGCCTGTGGCAGGAGCCGCTGCCGGAAGAGGTGTCCGCGCCCGAACCGGTTCGGGAAGAGACCGTCTATGCCGAGGCGCACGAGGAAACGATCGAGCCTGCCGCCGCCGAGCCGCAGCGTGAGCCTTGGGAAATTGCCCATGAGGCCGCCGCCACGCCGTCGGCCCCGGTCGCCGACGAGGCCTGGCAGGATGAGCCGGAGCCGCTGGCCATCGACGCCCCGCAGCCCGTCGAGCCGGAACCCGAAGCGGAGGCGGTCGCCGATGCCGAGATCGACACCGCGCCGCGCCCTTATCTCGCCGATCCGCTGCTCGACGGGCTGACCGATCACGAGCCACTGCTGCATGCCGGCCGGGATTTCAGCGTCTCCGGCCATTTCGAGCCGGAAGTGCTGACCGCTGCCCCCAGCGTCGACAGCCCGTCGGAGCCGGCGCCGCAGCCGGAACCTGAATCGGCTCCCGCCAAGGACGAAACCTCGCGTGCGGCCCCTGAGCCGGCGGCGCAGCAACCGGCGATGCCGCAGGCGCTCGACCTGCTGGATTGGGATGAGAGCGCCTTTGACGCGCCGCCCGCACCGCAGGCTGCAACACCGCAAGTCGCTGCGCCCGACAGTCCGGCCGCCAAGGCGGCAGCGACCGGCGCGCCAAAGCCGGCCTCGACGCTGGATGACGGCTGGAGCGAATTCGACGACCTGATGTCGCCAACCGGCCGCAGCCATGCGCGCACGGCCGATGCCGGCGGGCTTGGCGATGCCGCCGTCGGCGCGCCGACCGTTGCGCCGATCTCCTACCGGGCCGAACCGAAGCGCCGCAACTACAAGGGCATTATCACCGGCGTGCTGCTCGTTGCCCTTCTCGGTGGCGCCGGTTACGGCGGGTGGCTCTATCGCGATCGCATCGTCGAACTGGCCAAGAGCATGGTCAAGACCGGTCCGGCGCTGCCGGAAACCGCGCAGAAGCCGGCGACGACGCCGGCTGCCAACAATGGCACTTCATCGTCGACCACCGCGCCGGCCAACGGCACTGCCGTCAATACCGGTGCCTCGAACGGCACGGAAGTCGCCTCCGCCGGCAATACCCAGCCGGAGATCACCAAATTCACGCAGCGCCTGCTGGCGGATGGCAGCGAGAAGGATTCCGGCCCGGCGCAGGTCGCCGGCCAGCCGACCGCGACCGAAGGCAAGTCGGTCGCCGAGCAGAACGTCGCTGCCAATATGCCGCCGCCGGCGACCGGCGGCACGCCGACTGCCCAGACGCAAACGCCGACGGCGCCGCAGACGCAGCCGGCCCAGCAGACGCCGCCTGCCGTTCCCGGCCAGGGCGGGAAGATGTTCCTCTATGAAGAACGTCTCGGCCAGTCGGTCCCGACCGCGATCAGCGGCAGCGTCACCTGGTCGCTGCAGGAGGAAGCCGGCGAGAACGGCAAGCCGGAGCCGACCGTGCAGGCGCAGATCAATGTGCCGGAGCGCGGCCTTTCGGCGCTGATGACCTTCAAGCGCAATGCCGATCCGTCGCTGCCGGCGAGCCATCTGGTGGAGATCGTCTTCTCGCTGCCCCCGAATTTCGAGGGTGGCGCCATCGACAGCGTCCAGCGCATCGCCATGAAGACGACCGAGCAGGATCGCGGCAATCCGCTGATCGCCGTGCCGGCCAAGATCACCGACGATTTCCACATGATCGCCCTCAACGATTTCCCGGAGGCGCGCGCCACCAATCTCGAACTGCTGCGCACCCGTAACTGGATCGACATGCCGGTGACCTACCGCAACGGCCGCCGGGCGTTGCTGACCCTGGAAAAAGGCCAGGCCGGCACGGATGCGTTCAACAAGGCCATTCAGGCCTGGAACGCGCTCGGTCCCGTCAGCGCCGACCAGTAACCGGAGGCGCCGGCATGATACGGATCGCCGTCAAGGGGGATGAAGCGGCGATCCGGGCTTGCGCCGAATGCGCCTATGCCCGCTATGTCGCTGCCATCGGCCGCAAGCCGGCGCCGATGACCGCCGATTATGCCGCCCAGATCGCCGCTGGAGACATCCATGTGGCGGTGGATGCCGAAGACAGGCTGCAGGGCTTCATCGCCTTCTTTCCCGAGGACGATCATGTCCTTCTCGAAAATGTCGCGGTGCTGCCGGCGGCGGCCGGGCAGGGGATTGGCAAATCCCTGATCCTTTTCTGCGAGGATACGGCCCGCGCCCGGGGGTTTGGCGCAGTGCGTCTCTATACAAATGAAAAGATGGTGGACAATCTCTCGATCTATCCCCGGCTGGGCTATGTCGAGATCGACCGGCGCGTGGAAGACGGGTTCAGTCGTGTCTATTTCGAGAAGGATTTGACACTGACCGTATAAGATAAAAACCCTCGCGAAGCCGGCTCCGCGAGGGTTTTTGAATGGAGTGCCGCCGGCATGGATGCCGGCTAAGCCCTTACGCGGTCGCGTCCACCACGCGCAGCGCATTGGCGCGTTCGAGCGCATCCTTGCGCACGGCCTCCTGGACCTTTTCGAAGGCGCGGACCTCGATCTGGCGCACGCGTTCGCGGCTGATGTCGAACTCGGAGGAGAGCTCCTCGAGCGTCACCGGGTCTTCCGCGAGGCGACGGGCCTCAAAGATGCGGCGTTCGCGGTCGTTCAGCACGCCCATGGCGCGGGCCAGCATCCGCCGACGCGTGTCCAGTTCGTCCTGCTCGATCAGCACGGCTTCCTGGCTGTCGTGGTCGTCGACCAGCCAATCCTGCCACTGGCCGGAATCACCTTCCGAAGCCTTGATCGGCGCATTCAGCGAAGCGTCGCCGGAGAGGCGGCGATTCATCGAGACGACCTCTTCCTCGCTGACGTTCAGCTTGTTGGCGATCTCGGTGACGTGCTCCGGCTTCAGGTCGCCGTCGTCGATGGCCTGGATGCGGCCCTTCAGGCGGCGCAGGTTGAAGAACAGGCGCTTCTGGTTGGCGGTCGTGCCCATCTTCACCAGCGACCAGGATCGCAGGATATACTCTTGAATCGACGCCTTGATCCACCACATGGCATAGGTGGCCAGGCGGAAGCCGCGCTCGGGATCGAACTTCTTGACGGCCTGCATCAGGCCGACATTGCCTTCGGAGACGACTTCCCCGATCGGCAGGCCATAGCCGCGATACCCCATGGCAATCTTCGCCACAAGGCGCAGATGGCTGGTCACGAGCTTATGGGCGGCGTTGCGGTCGCCATGCTCCTGGTAACGCTTGGCCAGCATGTATTCTTCCTGCGGCTCAAGCATCGGAAATTTACGAATTTCATCGAGATAGCGGTTGAGGCCGCCTTCTCCGGCAGTGATCGACGGCAATGAATTGCGGGCCATGATTGCGCCCCCCTTTCGAGATCTTCGGCCCCTCCGGACGGAAAATCCATCCTCTCCGAGCAGGCCTTTTCAAGCACAGGTCTATCCGACCCCGCACTTTTCCAATGTACAGATAAGTACGGCATAAAAGCGATTCAAGTTTCACGGCGCATCACAAGGCCGTTATTCGCAAGCCCGCGAAAGCGGCGCTCAGCCGCTCATGGCGGGAATCTTTTCCCGGTTCTGCGCCCGCCAGCGGCGGCGCAAGGCGTGCCCATGGGCCGCGAACGACATGTCCAGCGGCTCGCAGCGCTCGATGCGATCATGGCGAAAATGCCGGAAGTCGCCACGCAATTCGCAGTAAGCCGCCAGCAACAGGCAATCGACATAATAGAGCATGGCGAGCGGGCAGACAATGCGTTCCGTGACGCGGTCCTCGGCGTCGCGATAGGCAAGCCGCACCTTGCGTTCGTCGCGGATCGCCCGGCGCAGGAGCCGGGCCTCGGTGGCGCCCGGCGGGATCGCGTGCCAGCCGGAAACCAGCGTGCCGCCGAGATCGAGGCAGGGACCGCCCGGTGGCGCGGCGTCGGCGATCTTGGCGAGCGCGCTTTCGCCGGCCGCCGCCAGCAGCGCATCGCCGGTGCGCCCGACGAGCGAAAGGCCGACGACGATCGCCTCCATCTCGTCGGCGGTGAAGCGCATCGGCGGCAGATCGAGAGCGCCGCGCAGCAGATAGCCGATGCCGGCTTCACCCTCGACCGGGACGCCGGATGCCTGAAGTGCGGCAATATCGCGATAGATGGTGCGACGCGTGACTTCCAGCCGCGTCGCCATGCTTTGCGCCGTCAGCGGCGCGCGCGCGGCGCGCAGCATCTGCACGATCTCGAACATCCGCACCGTTCGCGCCATCGCCGCCTCCCGGCTTACAAATTCCGTCTGGGATTAAACCCTGCTGACACCGCGTTGTCAGCAGCAATCTGCTATGACGGGCTTTGTCTGCTTTCTCGTATCGGTCCGCGCATGAAATTGTCCAGCTACACCCTCGGCCTCGTTCTGGTGGCGGTCTCCACCGTGCTGCTCAGCACGGCCGGCCTGATGACCCG
Source organism: Hyphomicrobiales bacterium (assembly GCA_017305935.1). GTDB lineage: Bacteria > Pseudomonadota > Alphaproteobacteria > Rhizobiales > Rhizobiaceae > Metarhizobium. Next base: position 26,704 of record JAFKJU010000035.1, read on the forward strand.
GCTGATTACCATGGATACGGCAACGATCCTGTTCTGGCGCGGCGTCTGGGGCGGCGGCGCGGTGGCGCTGCTGATGCTGGTGCGCTCGCCGCGCCGAACGGTACTGGATTTTCGCCGGCTGGGCCTGCCGGGCTGGGCGATCGTCGTGGTCACCACGGCCAGCATGAGCCTGTTCATCGCCGCCCTGCATCGCACCAGCGTCGCACATGTGGCGATCATCTTCGCCACCGCGCCGCTGATCGCGGCGGCTCTGGGTTTTCTGTTCCTGCGGGAAAAACCGGGCGCCGGCGCCATCGTCGCCAGCTTCGCGGCGCTGGCTGGCGTCGGGCTGATGGTCGGCACGGGTGAGGGCGGCGGTCTTCTGGGCGATGCGCTGGCGCTGATGATGACGCTGTGCATCGTTGTCAACACGCTGCTGGCGCGACGCTATCCAGATATGCCGATGCTGGCGATCGCCACCCTTTCGGCATTGCTCGGCTCGCTGCTTGCGGCTCCCTTCGCCACACCCTTCAGCTGGCCGGTGCAGGAAATCTGGGTGGTCGCCTTGTTCGGCATTTTCGGTTTTGCCGCCGGCCTGGCGCTGATGCTGATCGGCGCGCGGTTGCTGCCGCCGGTCGAGACCTCGCTGATCGGGGCGCTGGATGCGCCGCTGGCGCCCTTCTGGGTCTGGCTGGTGTTCGGCGAGTTGCTGGACCGCATGACGCTGATCGGCGGCGGACTGGTGATGGCCGCTGTCTGCCTGCATGTGCTGGCCGATTTCGGCGGACGGCGGCGCGCCGCTTCTGCCGCCGCCGAATGTTCCGTGATCAATCCTTGAGAGCGTCGATCAATCTTTGCATGTCTTCCGGCATCGGCGCCTCGAAATGCATGACCTCGCCGGTACGTGGATGCTCGAACTGCAGCAGGAAGGCGTGAAGCGCCTGCCGGTCGAACAGGGCAACGACAGCGCGGGCGGAATCCGGCAGCAGGTTCGCCTTGGTCTTGAAGGCGGCGCCGTAATCGGCGTCACCGATCAGCGGATGGCCGATATGGGCCATATGCACGCGGATCTGATGCGTGCGGCCGGTTTCCAGCCGGCATTCCACCAGCGAGGCCAGCGACGTCGCATCCGGACGCTCGTGAAACCGCTCGATCACCTCGAAATGGGTGATCGCCTCGCGCGCATCCTCGCTCTGCTCGCGCTTGACGGCGCGCTTGGTGCGGTCGGCGCCGCGGCCGAGCGGCGCGTCGATGGTGCCGTGCAACTGGCGCGGCCGGCCCCAGACGACGGCCTGATAGGCGCGCTCCAGCGGGCCGGTGCGGCCGTGATCGGCGAACTGGTCGGCGAGATGGCGGTGGGCGGCGTCGTTCTTGGCGACGACCATGACGCCGGTCGTGTCCTTGTCGAGGCGGTGGACGATGCCGGGGCGGCGCACGCCGCCGATGCCGGAGAGGCTGTCGCCGCAATGGTGGATCAGGGCATTCACCAAGGTTCCGGTCCAGTTGCCCGCGCCCGGATGCACGACGAGCCCGGCCGGCTTGGCGATGACGATCAGATCCTCGTCCTCGTAGAGCACGTCGAGGGGGATGTCTTCACCCTGCGGTTCGGGATCAAGCGGTTCCGGCAGGTCGATGACAATGAGGTCGCCGGGGCGCACCTTGCGTTTCGGCTCGACCTTGGCGACACCGTTGATCGAGACCGCGCCTTCTTCGATCAGCGACTTGATGCGGTTGCGCGAAAATTCGCCCTCCAGCATCGTCGCCAGCCAGGCATCGAGGCGGCCTTCAGCGGTTTCGTCCGCTTCCAGGACTTTTCTATTGGCTTCGCCTTGTTTAAAGGGTTCGTTCATTCACGTCATCCCGTGTGTCATCCACCGGTGCTCTGGCTTGCTGGCCTCTCCCCGGTTTCGGCGTCTGCGTCGGGGAAGGCATTGTTCCTTGCGGCCGTCATGAACCGAGACTCGACCCATGTCAAATGTCGAACCAGACGAACAGGAAGAAAAGCCGCTCGATCCGGCGATGGAAAATGTCCGCCGCAAGATGGTGCGCCTTCAGCTCGTTTCCGCCGGCATCATGGGCGTGCTGCTGATGGCCGTGCTGGTGACCATCGGCTACAAGCTGACACGCTCCTCCGCGCCGGCCGCAGCCCCGGTCACGGCCGGCGGCCTTGCCATCCCCTCCGACCAGCCGCTGAAGGCGATGGCCAACCTGCCGGCGGGCTTCGTCATCGATAATACCAGCCTGTCGGGCGCCCAGATCCTGTTTACCGGCCGTCTGGCGGACGGAAAGCGCAAGGCGCTGGTCTTCGACATCGCCGTCGGGCGCATCGTCGCCGATATCGACATCGCCGGCAACTGACGCCGATGCGAGAGACCATCCGCATCGAGGAGGCCGGCGATCCGCGCATTGCCGCCTTTCGCGATATCCGCGAGCGGGATCTGACCGGGCGGCAGGATCGGTTCATCGCCGAGGGCACGGTGGTGCTGCGGGTGCTGGCGGAGGCGCACGCGCATGTCCGGTTTGCGGTCGAGGCTGTTCTGCTGCTCTCCAACCGAGTCAACGGCGTGCGCGACATCCTCGCGCGACTTCCCGATGGTGTGCCGGTCTATGTGGCGGAGCAGGCCGTGATGAACGGCATCGTCGGTTTCGACATGCATCGCGGCGTCCTGGCGCTCGGGCGGCGGGTGGAGAAGGCGGGGGCGGAGGCGGTGATCGCCGGCCTGCCGCAGGCAGCGCTTGCCGTCGTCTGCTGCGGCATTTCCAATCACGACAATATCGGCGCCATCTTCCGCAATGCCGCAGCGCTCGGCGCCGATGCCGTGCTGCTCGACGAGACCTGTTGCGATCCGCTTTATCGCAAGGCGCTGCGCGTGTCCGTCGGCGCTGTTCTGGCCGTGCCCTATAGCCGCGGTGGCCGGGCGGAAGACATTCTGGCGACGCTCGCCGCCACCGGCTTCGGCATCATGGCGCTTTCGCCTTCCGGAATGATCGATATTCGCGCGGCCAAGCCGGGCGCGCGCACGGCGCTAGTGCTGGGCACCGAAGGCGAGGGCCTGCCGGCGGAGATTCTGGCGCGTTTCGACAGCGTGCGCGTGCCGCAGGCGCCGGGGCTCGACAGCTTGAACGTCGGTACGGCGACGGGCATCGCGCTTTACCAGATCGCCTCGGCCATGGGGCGGATCTGAGTGTCTGCTACGAAGGCAGGTTCATGACGTCGGAAATGCGGTCCGCCAGACTTTGGCGGCTGGCGCGCGCTTTCGGCGGCGCGGCGGAGAGCAGGGAAGGGATCGGCGAAGCCTCGCCCTCCTTCAGAGCCGTGAGCGCCACCATCCGGGCGGCGACGGCGGCGATTTCCTCGCGCATCTCGGCATCCTCGGCGGGCTTGGCCTGAAGCAGGCGCTCGGCGACGCTTACGCCACGGCTGCGCACGGTTTCGGCCAGCATGGCGATGCGGTCGTCGGCGGGATCGGGTTCGGGGGGCATGGGTTCATCGAGCAGTTCGGTTTCCTCCGCCGTGAGATCGCCGAGACCGGCGAGGCGCAGGGCGCGGCCCGCCTGGCGGGCCTGCTGGGTAGAAAGCTTCAGCTTTTCGCGCAGCCGCTTGTTTTCGCTTCCGCGCCGTTCCAGCAGCGTCTCGCGGTCCGCGTTCAGCATCTGCTCGCGCATCAGCCGCTCCTCGAGGCGCAGCGCCTTGTGCTCTTCCTTGTCGAGGCGCATTTCGGCGTCGCGAGCGCGCTGCGTCATCAGTTTCAGGTCGCGTCGCAGGTTTTCACGCTCGTCGCGCAGCGAGGCGAGGCGCGACTGCATGCTTTCCGAGGTCGTGTCGGACGCGGCGATGTCGAGCTTGAGATTGTCGATATCCATGACCAGCCGGTTGATGCGCTTTTCCAGGGTCTCGATTTCCTGGTTGCGGCCGAAAAGCACGGTTTCGAGATCGCCGAAGCGCGCCTTGAGATGCAGTGCCGCTTCCTCCTCGCGCCGAAGCCGGGAGCGCAGGTCACCGGCCTCGACGTTCATCTCCTCGACAAGGTTGCGAAGGTCGGCATTTTCGGACTGCAGGCGGCCGGCATCCTGTGCGAGCGCATCGCCGCGAAGCTGCAGGGCGATCGCCTTTTCGCTCTCCTGCTTCAACGCATGCGCGATCCTGGCGTTTTCGGAGGCATAGAGGGCGCGCGCCATGTCCTTCTGGGCCCGCAGTTCCTGCGGGCTGATCGGCATGGTGGCGCGCAGCCGCCGCTCGGTGAACCAGACAACGCGCCGCAGCACGAACGGCGCCAGCAGCAACACGATCAGCGCGGCCGTCAGAAAACCCAGTCCGAACAGGATGGCGTATTGAATCAAAGCGGGACCAAAAACCGGCGGTTGGCGACAGAACAGGAGGCGACATAACCATGCCGCCGGACCTGCCGCAAGCTTTCTTCCAAATCAGGCTTAACGGGGAAGGGATGCAAACCGGAGGGTTCAGAAGGGATTCCAGGTCGGCTGGCGGGTGACCTTGAGATAGCCGACATTGACGCCGAGGCGGGCGCCGAGACCGGTGCGGATCGGCACTAGGATGACGTTGTTGTTGTGCAGCACGGTCATGCCGACGCCGGCGACGACGAAGGCCGAGCCGCTGACGCCGCCGAAGCGGGCATAGACGTCGTCGATGCTGTCGAGATTGTAGACCAGCATCATGGCGCGGCTGCCCTGGCCGCCGTAATCGATGCCGAGCGAGGGGCCCTGCCAGAAGAGATTATGTTCGCCGGCATTCTTGGTATACATCGTGCCTTCGCCATAGGTCAGGCCGGCGATGAAGGCGCCGGAGCCTTCCTGGCCGAGGATATAGCCGTTCGGCAAGCCGTATTGCGAAAAGGCGCGCTCCACCACCTTGGCGAGGCCGCCGCTGGCCGAGCCGAAGAAGCTGTGGCCGGCATCGACGATCTCCTGGGCGGTGTACTGGCTCGAATCGGCCGACCACGCATTGACCGGCAGCGCTGCCCAGACCATGGCGACGAGCGCCACGAGGAAATTCAGACCGGCGAAGAGGCGGAGTGGCTTGAAATGCATGATCTCATCCGTTCGTTGCAATGCGAATCGGGCGTCTGACCGCCGCTTTTCACATTTTGGTCGGTTGGTCTTAACAATCGGTTTACCAAATATGGTGTCATTATGACGCCAGTCGCCGCTCCCCGCAGGGCCGGTGCGGATCGACGCCCCATGTCCGGCGCGGGTCCGCGACCATATTCGCGCAATGCATGTCGGGCAGGATGCAGGCCGAGACGGAAAATCCAGGAGCAGATCCATGCCGAAGAACATCAACCTTACCCTTAACGGGCCTGATCTGGCGGCGCTGTTGTGCAGCCGCGTCTGCCATGACGTCATCTCGCCGGTCGGCGCCATCAACAACGGGCTGGAACTGCTCGACGAAGGCGGGGCCGATGCGGATGCGATGGACCTCATCCGCACCAGCGCGCTCAATGCCTCGGTGCGGCTGAAATTCGCGCGGCTCGCCTTCGGCGCCTCCGGCTCGGTCGGCGCCTCGATCGATACCGGCGAAGCCGAAAAGGCCGCCAAGGATTTCGCCGCCGCCGAAAAGAAGACGGAAGTCTCCTGGAACGGCCCGCGCGCCATCATCGCCAAGAACCGGGTCAAGCTGCTGCTCAACCTGTTCCTTGTGGCATACGGCTCGATCCCGCGTGGCGGCTCGCTCGACATTACCCTGGAAAACCCGGAATTCGACGCCGCCTTCACCATCGTCGCCAAGGGCCGGATGATGCGCGTACCGCAGAAATTCGCCGAAATCTGCTCCGACAGGATGGAAGAGGCGGTCGACGCGCATTCGATCCAGCCCTATTACACCGTGCTGCTTGCCGAAGAGGCCGGCATGGAGCTGAGCTATGAGCAGACGCCGGAGGAGATCATCTTCAAGGCGACGATGGCCGCCGGCGAGACGAACGCCGTCTGAACGGTTCCCGAACCGACTCGAAATCCATCAAGGCCGCGCTTCAGGAATGGTGCGCGGCTTTTGCGTGCAACCAGCTCGGGCAGGGCTTCGTACAAACTTAACCACTTCTTAGCATGCGCGGAACTAGAGTTGGCCTTGGGCCGGCGGTCGATCCGGTCGCTTTTTGTATGGAGTTGGTCATGCAGCGTTTGATGATCGCGGATACGTCGGATGTCGTTCGGAAGGTCGGCAAGCGGATCCTGTCGGAACTCGGATTCCTGGTGGTGGAGGCCGGCACCGACCGCGAGGGCCTGCGCCGCTGCGGCGAGGAGATGCCGAACATCCTGATCGTCGATGCCGCCATGGACGGCGCGCTGGACCTGATCGGCGGCGTGCGCGGTCTGCCGGGCGGCGACAAGGTGCGCATCTATTATTGCGTCATCGAGGCGGATCTGAAGAAGATGATGATCGGAAAGCGCGCCGGCGCCAATGACTTCCTGCTGAAACCCTTCGATCGCAAGGTTCTGACCGCCACGTTCGGCACGCTGGCGGCAGCCGCCTGAAACATTTGCATTGCGCTCTTCGAAAACCGCCCTCGGCTCCCGAGCGGCGGTTTTTTCATGCGGGGCGGCTGGCCTGAAAGAGGAGGTCCTGAAAAACAAAAATCCTGCCCGCTCTCGCGGACAGGATCGAATTCGGGCGGCGGCCTGGAGGCGCGGGGATCAGGCCGTTTCGAGGTAATCGCTGCCGTCGGGCTCGCGCAGCACATAGCCGCGGCCCCAGACGGTTTCGATGTAGTTGGCGCCGCCGGCGGCATTGGCCAGCTTCTTGCGCAGCTTGCAGATGAAGACGTCGATGATCTTCAGTTCGGGTTCGTCCATGCCGCCATAGAGGTGGTTCAGGAACATTTCCTTGGTCAGCGTCGTGCCCTTGCGCAGCGAGAGCAGCTCCAGCATCTGATATTCCTTGCCGGTCAGATGCACGCGCTGGCCGCCGACTTCGACGGTCTTGGCGTCGAGGTTGACGATGAGCTCGCCGGTCGAGATGATCGATTGCGCATGGCCCTTTGAGCGACGGACGATCGCATGAATGCGCGCCACCAGCTCGTCCTTGTGGAAGGGCTTGGTCATGTAGTCGTCGGCGCCGAAGCCGAGGCCGCGAACCTTGTCCTCGATGCCGGCCATGCCGGAGAGGATGAGGATCGGCGTCTTCACCTTCGACAGGCGAAGGGTGCGCAGCACCTCGTAGCCCGACATGTCCGGCAGGTTGAGATCGAGCAGGATGATGTCGTAATCATACAGTTTGCCCAGATCCACGCCTTCCTCGCCGAGATCGGTCGTGTAGACGTTGAAACTTTCCGATTTGAGCATCAATTCGATGCTCTGCGCTGTCGCGCTATCGTCTTCGATGAGTAGAACCCGCATAATTATCCCCTTACCGCCGCTTAAAGGTCGCTTTCGTCCTCAAAGGCGCCACAGAGCCCGTTTTTGCCTGATTTGAAAGCTGCCACGAAATGGTTAACAAATTCTGATTCCCTCTGGCAAGTCGTATCTGGTTCGTTAAAAATTTATACCACTTGCATGTTTTTCAAAGGGAATATGAAATCGAGGCCGCTCAACTCCTGCTTCAACAAACTCCGCTAACCGATTCAGTTGACTCAACCATTCGACAAGCTCTGCACGTCCCGCTTGGTGTTTACCGAGCTTTAAATGATAGGCTGTATCATCGATCATGCCCGTAAACGAAAGGTTACCAGCGGTAGGTTTTCATTAACGCGGAATGAATTTTTTTCGCCCGATCCGGTTCGTATCGGGACGGGCAGGCCAAGAGTTGAGCCGGGGTCTCGCATCACGGGAGTATTGCGTATGAAATCGCGTGAGAGCCATGTTCGCCTGAAAGAGTTTCAGGTGAACGAAAAACGTCGTCAATTGCAGCAATTGCAGTTGATGATGGCCGAATTCGAGAGAATGGCCAAGGAACTGGAGACCCAGATCGTTCTCGAAGAAAAGAAATCGGGAATTTCGGACCCGAATCATTTTGCCTATCCGACCTTCGCCAAGGCGGCGCGGCAACGGGCGGACAATCTGCAGGTTTCGATTCGGGAATTGCGGGTGCAGCAGGAGGCGGCCGAACTGTCGCTGGAAGAGGCACAGTCCGAACATGCCCGCGCCGCCGCGCTCGAGGAGCGCGATCTGGCGGTGCGCGCCCGCGCCTAAGAGGGGCGGGGCGCTCCACCGGCCTCTCCGGGCCGGTGGCTTCGCGGATATCGACAGACACCAGGCGGTGGCGGCGGCAGTCGCCGCGCCTGTGTTTTGCCGTTTGCGGTTGTTGCGGCGCCCCTCTCCCGGAAGTGCTCTATCTTTTATTCTTACCGCATCTGCCGACGCCGAAGCGAACTGGCTTCGACCGGAAATGCTCTAGCCGATGACGTCGCGCCATTCGGGATGGCGCTCGACCTGGGCGCGCATGAAAGGGCAGAGCGGAATGATCTTCCAGCCGCCGGCCCGGGCCGCCTCGATTGCATGGGCGGCGAGCGCCTGGCCGATGCCGCGACCGCGCAAGGCATCGGGCACGCCGGTGTGATCGACGATGATCAATTGCGGCGAGCTGCGCGAAAAGGTCATCTCGGCTTCATGACCGTCGACGGTTGCGACATAACGGCCGCCGCTTGGCTTGTCCTCCAGGCGAATATCCATACCATGTCTCCTGCTGCTTTCGTGGCAATCCTATCTGTCCCGATCCGGCTTGTCGATTTCGGGGTTCAAGACGCCGAAAGGCGGCCTGCCCTGTCCGGGCAAGCCGCCTTTCCGGTCCACATCGGATTTCCCCGGAGGTCAGTGGCGATATTGCTGAATGCGCGTGGTGCGCAGGCCCGCCAGACCGTGATCGTTGATCGACGATTGCCAGGACAGGAATTCCTCAACGGTGAGCGTATAGCGCTCACAGGCTTCCTCCAGGCTCAACAGGCCACCGCGCACCGCTGCGACAACTTCCGCCTTGCGACGGATCACCCAACGGCGCGTATTGGCCGGGGGCAGATCAGCAATCGTCAGCGGGCTGCCATCCGGGCCGATGACATATTTCACTCGTGGACGTATCATTTCGGTCATTGGCACTCTCTACACAAACTCAAGACCATATGCGGGCAATCTAGCTTGCCACATTTAAAAATTGCCTAAGCCTTTGCAGCGGATTTTACGGATGTGACGGATTGAGCACGCAAAGCTATAGCCCGGCGGGTCGCACGCTGCCGGTAATGCATTGTTCGAATTTGATGCAAATGCATGGCTACCATGCGGAAAATGCATTTTTACCGGGCGTTTCTGTAGTATAGTGTGAGCAGCATGAAATCGAGCGGCGTGGCTTGCGCTGTACATACCTGTCGAATTTCACGAACAATGCAGCTTTCCAGTCTTTCTATGCTTTGAAGGACGTGGCTTTTTGTCGGTGCGCGCCATTCTGGGTGTCGCGCCTCTTTTGCGTTGGCATTTTCCTGCCGGCGCATGCCTGAAGGAGTATGTCAATGCCAGCAGAGTCGGTGCCGGCCGCAAGGAAGGCCGGCGGAGACGGGGTCGTATCCGCAGCTTCCGAGCAACTTGCGCGGCTGGCGCGGGATTTCCGGTTTTCCCATCATCTGCTGATCCGCTTTCCGCTGGGCGACCGCCAGGATTTTTCCGGCAACTGTCTAACGAGCAACTGGCCGGCGGCGCTGCTCCAGCGTTACGACGCCAGCGACGCCTTCCGCGATTGCGATCTCGTGGCGCATCTGAAGCAGACGATCATGCCGGTCTTCCTGCGCAACGCCTTTACCCGCAGCCCGGCGGCCGGCGAATTGCCGGCGCTGTTTGCCGGCCATGGCCTGTCCGCCACCTGGGCGCTCTCTCTACACGACCAGCGCCTGCGCCATCATATTCTGGCGCTGTCGGGCGAGCGCGACGCGCCGTCGCCGGAGGAGGCGCGCCAACTCCTCTATCGCGCTCACCAGATCGTCGACGGTTGCGGGCGGCAGGACGAGTGGGATGAGAAGCCGCTGGAGCGGTTGAGCGGGCGCGAGCTCGAATGCCTGCGCTGGTCGGCGGCGGGCAAGAGCAGCGAGGAGATCGCGATCATCCTCGACATATCCGCCCATACCGTCGCAACCTATCTGAAAAGCGCGATGCGCAAGCTCGATGCGGTCAACCGCATGCAGGCGGTTGCGCGCGCCTGTCGTTACCGGCTGCTCTGAAGCGGTGTTCCGCCCGGAAATGCGAGAAACGCGGCGAGGTCAGAAGCCGTTGCCGCCGCGCAGTTCCGAGACGATGGTGCCGGCGGCGATGTGCAGGTCGAGCAGCAGCGAGTAGTTTTCCACATAATAGAGATCGGCGGCGATGCGAGCGCGAGCCCGGTCGGCGCGGTCGGTCGGGCCACGCAGGCCTCGCATCTGCGCCAGTCCGGTCATCCCGGGGCGCACCGCATGGCGGGCGTGGTAGTCCGGTACGAGCAGCTCGTAGGGCATACCCGCCGCCAGCATGCCGACCGCATGGCAGCGCGGGCCGATCAGCGACATGTCGCCCTTGAGCACGTTGAGAAGCTGCGGCAGCTCGTCGAGATTGGTGCGGCGGATGACGGCGCCGACACGGGTCACGCGCGGATCGTTGGGCACTGTCTGGGTGATGCCGGAGCGGTCGCCGAGTTCGCTGTGCATCGAGCGGAATTTATAGACCTTGAAGACGCGTCCGTTCCGGCCCCAGCGTTTCTGGGTAAAGACCGGGGACCCCGGGCTTTCCAGTCGGATGAGGGCGGCGAGCGCCAGTAGCAGCGGCAGCAGCACGACCAGCCCCATCGCCGCCAGCAGCAGATCCAGCAATCGCTTGACGGCGAATTGCAGCCTCCGGCCGCCGGCGCGCGATGGCCGATAGCCCGACCGCGCGCCGGGGCAATCGCCGTGGTTGTGGAAATCGCTGACTGTCAAGGGTGCCCTCATACGCGACAAACGCGCCTTTTCGTCGGCGGCGAGTAAAGCACGGTTATGCGAACGCCGCCAGCATGTTAACGAAGGATTAACCCAAAAAGACCAGTCGGCCGCCGAGAATCTAGCCCCTTTCGGGACTGCGCCTTTTGATTGTTATTCGAGTGCGATATGCAACCTTGTTCCGGTTGTGCCATAATGAACCGTCGATGTACCAAAATGAGACAGGCTGAGCCAATCGCCAGCGGCCAGCGAAACCAGTGCGCCGGCAAACGCGGTGGTCTCAAGGCCGGCGGTGGAAATCTTGCGGATGCGCGCCAGACTTGTGCTGCCATTGCGTAGGAGATCGACGCCGTGGGCGGCAGTAGCGCTGGTGGCGAGCGTCAGCCCGAGGCGGTAGAGGCCGGTCTCCGGCACCAGCAGCCGAAGCCCGCTGCCGCCGGGAACGGTGGCGCCGAGCGCGACATCGCCCTGGGTCAGCGACAGGCCGTCAAAGCCGACAGCCTCGCCATCGGTACGGATGGCGCTGCCGGCGGATCTGGTTGCTTCGGCGAGCGGCCGGTGAGGCAGGTGGACGCGGCCGTGGCCGGTGAGGGCGAGCGCCGTGCGCCAGCTTGCACCATCGGGACTGACCTTGAAAGACAGCGCATCCTCGCCGGCCAGGCCGATCTCGGCGCGGCCGGACCAGTCGCTCTGAAACAAAAGCGTCGCGGTATCGTCGACCGACGCCTTGTTGATCTTGAGCTGGTGGCCAGCGCCGGCATGGGTCAGCAGCGTCGCCGGCGAGGACAGCGCCAGGCGGTTGGTGGCGTCGGCCCCCGTGGCGATGCCGAGTTGCTGCATCGTTCCGCTTGATGGCAAGGGCGGCTCCACCCAGCCGCTGCCGTCATGCAGAACGGGCGCGGCCGTATCGGCGCGCCAGGCCCGCCAGCCGGCGCGCGGCTGCAGGAAAAGCCAGGCGCCGTCCTGGCGCAGCGCCAGCTTGCCCTCCTGCCCGGCCCAGTCTCCGGTGGCGGTGGCGGTCACTGCATAGACCTTGCCTTCGGCGGGCGTGAGCGGCGGCGCGCTGAGCGCTGCCGTGACGACGAGCTGGACCACGGCGTCCAGACGCTGCAGCGCCTCGTTATGGGTGACGTGTTTTTGTGCCTGCGAGGGCAGGATATAGGGGAGGGAAAGGTTTTCGGTCTGCTCGCTCATGCCGGTCTCCGTAAGAGGATAGGGCATGAGTATGCGGCGCCACGGCGGTGTGGGGATCGAAGGGGACGATTCCCGTTATCTTTTCTTGCCGTGTCTGCGGCTGGAAGACCGCTTCGTGCTTTGCTGGAGATTGGTTACGGCCGGCGGCCGAAGGCGATGAAGTGCGGGTTGCAGAAACGCTCGCCGGCTTCGTTCGTCTTGCCGTAATGCAATGGCCTGTCTTCCGAGCCGAGCGTCATGCCGCCGGCGGCGCGCAGGATGGCGTCGCCGGCGGCGGTATCCCATTCCATGGTGCGGGTGAAGCGCGGATAGATATCGGCCTCGCCCTCGGCCAGCAGACAGAATTTCAGCGATGAGCCGCTGTAGCGACAGCCGGAAATGCCGCGCGCATCGAGGAAGCTGTCGACCTCGCTCGAATGATGCGAACGGCTGGCGACGGCGACGATCGGCGTGCCCGGCAGGCGGGCATGGATCGGATGGCGGGCGACGATGCGGAAATCCGCGATATCGAGCCTTTCGGCATGACCGGCCTCGGCGACATAGGCGACATCGCGGGCCGGCGCATAAACGATGCCGGCCACCGGCGCGCCATCGCGGATCAACGCGATGTTGACGGTGAAATCCGCATTGTGGGCGATGAATTCCTTGGTGCCGTCAAGCGGATCGACAAGGAAGAATTCCTCCCCCGCGATATCGGGCATGATGCCGGCGGCGACGCTTTCCTCTGCGACGACAGGGATCTCCGGGAAATGCGCCTTGAGATGGCCGAGGATGATCGCTTCGGCGCGCCCGTCGGCCTCGGTCACCGGCGAGGCGTCGGGCTTGAGGCTGACGGTCGCGCCGGCGCGATAGATCTCGATGATGGCACGCCCGGCTTCCAGCGCGGCGGTTTCGAAAACGGTCAGCATGGACTTTCATGAACTCCGGCGGTCTTGCCCGCGGTCGGCAGCGGAACGCCTTTGCTGATATAGGGAGGGCGAACCGGCTTTTCGATGCGGCATGTCCGTTGCATAGCGCTTTGACGTGGATCGCGCGAAGGGAATTCGGCGGCTTTTGTCCGCGAGGTTACGAATTCTGCGCCGGGCGTGCAAAATCGGCACAGGCTTTCGCCTGCTGCGATGCAGAAATCCCACAGCCCGGCGGCGAGTGCGGCCGCGACATTTTTTTGCCGCTTCAAGACTTGTCGTTTCGGCTTCATGTGCAATGGTGCGGCCATTCTACCGATGGAAATGCCGATGCGTTACTCCGCTCTCTCCATTCTCCGACAGGCCTTTTCGGGCAATCGCGACTGGAAGCCCGCCTGGCGCGAACCCGAGCCAAAACCCCACTACGACGTCATTATCGTCGGCGGCGGCGGCCATGGGCTGGCGACCGCCTATTATCTGGCCAAGGAGCACGGCATTACCAATGTCGCCGTGCTGGAAAAAGGCTATATCGGCTCCGGCAATGTCGGGCGCAACACGACGATCATCCGCTCCAACTATCTGCTGGAGGGCAATGAGCCCTTCTACGAATTGTCGATGCAGCTCTGGGAAGGGCTGGAGACGGATCTGAACTACAATGCGATGGTGTCGCAGCGCGGCATCGTCAACCTGTTCCATTCCGACGGCCAGCGCGACGCCTATGCGCGGCGCGGCAATGCGATGATGATCCATGGCGCCGAGGCCGAGCTGCTCGACCGGGCGAAGCTGCGCCGGATGATGCCCTATCTCAATTTCGACCATGCCCGTTTCCCGATCCTCGGCGGCCTTTACCAGAAGCGCGCCGGCACGGCTCGGCACGATGCCGTCGCCTGGGGGTATGCGCGCGGGGCCGATAGCCGCGGCGTCGATATCATCCAGCATTGCGAGGTGACCGGCATTCGCCGTGGATCCGATGGCGGCGTGCTCGGCGTCGAGACGACGCGCGGCTTCATCGGTTGCAACAAGCTGGCGCTGGCGGCGGCCGGCAACACGACCACGGTGGGGCGCATGGCCGATCTGGAGCTGCCGATCGAGACGCATGTGCTGCAGGCTTTCGTCACCGAAGGGCTGAAGCCGGTCATCGACCAGGTCATCACCTATGGCGCCGGCCATTTCTACATTTCGCAATCGGACAAGGGCGGTTTGGTGTTCGGCGCCGACATCGATTATTATTCCTCCTATGCCCAGCGCGGCAATCTGGCGACCGTCGAGCATACGCTGGAGGAGGGGGTGGCGCTGATCCCCGGCCTGTCGCGGGTGCGCGTCTTGCGCGCTTGGGGCGGGGTGATGGACATGTCGATGGACGGCTCGCCGATCATCGATCGCACGCCGGTCGACAATCTCTACCTGAACTGCGGCTGGTGTTACGGCGGCTTCAAGGCGACGCCGGCCTCCGGCTTCTGCTTCGCGCATCTGATCGCCCGCAACGAAAGCCATCCGGTCGCCCGCTTCCTGCGCCTCGACCGTTTTGAGCGCGGTTTTCCGATCGATGAGGGCGGCAAAGGCCCGCAGCCGAACCTGCACTAGATTGTTTTGTCGCATTTCCGGACGGCTTCACGCTTTTCCTGGAAATGCTTCGACCTGCAATACGAGATGAGACGAGCATGGCAAGCCTGATCCCCTGTCCCCATTGCGGCCTCCGCCCCAAGGAGGAATTTTCCATTCGCGGCGACGCCTCGCCGGTTCGCCCGGCACCGACCGCCTCGGACGAGAGCTGGCACCGCTACGTGCATATCCGCGACAATCCGAAAGGCCGCATCGTCGAGCATTGGCACCATGCGCTCGGCTGTCGCCGCTGGCTGGTGGTCGAGCGCGACAATCTTTCCCATGAGGTTTTCGGGGTCACCGATGCGGCGGATTGGGCGAAAAGGAAAGAAGCATGAGCGCGTTTCGTCTCAGCCATGGCGGGTTGGTGGATCGCAGCCGCGGCATCGGCTTCCGTTTCGACGGCGATGACTTGCGCGGCTATGAGGGCGATACGCTGGCCTCGGCGCTGCTCGCCAGCGACCGGCTGCTGGTCGGCCGCTCGTTCAAGTATCACCGCCCGCGCGGCATCGTCACCGCAGGCTCGGCTGAGCCGAATGCGCTGCTGACCATCGGCACGGGCGCGCGCAGCGAAGCCAATACCCGCGCCACCGTGCAGGAACTCTATGACGGGCTGGTGGCGAAGAGCCAGAACCGCTGGCCGTCGCTGAAGCACGATTTTGGCGCGATTAACGGCTTGCTGTCCCCCTTCCTCGGGGCGGGTTTCTACTACAAGACCTTCATGTGGCCCGCCGCTTTCTGGGAAAAGGTGTATGAGCCGATGATCCGCCGCGCCGCTGGTCTCGGCCGGGCGGTGATGGAGGCGGACCCGGATCGTTACGAGAAGGCATGGGCGCATTGCGACCTGCTGGTGATCGGCGCCGGTCCCGCCGGCTTGATGGCGGCGCTGACCGCCGCCCGCGCCGGCGCCCGCGTCATCCTCGCCGACGAAGGGTTCCGGCTCGGTGGCTCGCTGCTGTCGGAGCGCGTCTCCATCGGCAATGCCGCCGCTGCCGATTTCGTACGCGATGTGCTGCAGGAACTGGCGAGCCTCGACACTGTGACGCTGATGCCGCGCACTACCGTTTTCGGCTGGTATGACGACAACGTTTTTGGCGCGGTCGAGAAAGTCCAGAAACATCTGGCCAGTCCCTCGCCGGATCTGCCGGTCGAACGCTTGTGGCGCATCGCCGCCAAGGCCGCGATCCTCGCCTCCGGTGCCGAGGAGCGGCCGCTGGTCTTCGGCGGCAACGACCGGCCGGGCGTGATGATGGCGAGTGCGGCGCGCACCTATCTCAACCGTTTCGGTGTCGGCGCCGGCCGCAAGGTTGCCGTCTTCACCAATGGCGGCAGCGGTTATCAGGCCGCGCGCGACCTGGCATCCCAAGGAGCCGAGATCGCCGCCATCATCGACGGCCGTGCCTCCGCCGGCGAGGCCATGCCGGCAGGAACCCGCATGATCGTCAATGCCGGCGTGACAAAGACGCTTGGACGCCACCGCATCGAGGGGCTGGTGGTCGAGCGTTCGGGGCATGAGGAAACCATCGACTGCGACGCGCTGCTGATGTCCGGCGGATGGTCGCCGGTCATCCATCTTGCCTGCCAGCGCGGGGCGAAGCCGGTCTGGTCGGAGGAATTGCAAGCCTTCGTCGCACCGGATGTCGGGCCACGCCTGTGGCTTGCCGGCTCGGCCGCCGGTCTCTCCGGGATCGGCGATTGCCTGCGCGACGGTTCGGCCAAGGCGCTGGACTGTCTGGCCGCGCTCGGAAAACCCGGTTCGGCGCCGGAGATGCCCGAGGTCGAAGGCGAATACGACGCCGGTTTCGCGCCGCTCTGGTATGTACCGGGGGCCAGGGACAAGGCCTTCGTCGATTTCCAGAACGACGTGCATGTCAGGGATCTCAGCCTCGCCCAGCGCGAGGGGTTTGGCCATATCGAGCACACCAAGCGTTACACGACGTTAGGTATGGCGACCGATCAGGGCAAGCTCGGCAATGTCAATACGGTCGGCATCGTCGCCGGCATGAGGGGCGTCAGCCCGGCCGAGATCGGCACCACCACCTTCCGGCCTTTCTATACCCCCGTCTCCTTCGGCGCGATGGCGGGTACGGCGCGCGCCGAACGCGCCCGCCCGACCCGCACCTCGCCGCTGCATGGCTGGGCGAAGAAGAACGGCGCGCAGTTCGTCGATGCCGGCCTTTGGTTCCGCTCCGCCTGGTTCCCGCAATCGGGCGAAAAGGGCTGGCGGCAGAGCGTTGACCGCGAAGTGCTGGCGGTGCGCGCCAATGTCGGCCTCTGCGATGTCTCGACGCTCGGCAAGATCGAGGTCTTCGGCAGGGATGCCGCCGAATTCCTGAACCGCGTCTATTCCAACGCCATGCTGAAGCTGCCGGTCGGGCGCGCCCGCTACGGGCTGATGCTGCGCGAGGACGGCATGGTCTATGACGACGGCACAGTCAGCCGTTTCGCCGAGGATCATTTCCTGATCACCACCACCACGGCCTATGCCACTGAGGCCATGGCGCATCTGGAATTCTGCGCCCAGGCATTGTGGCCGAACCTCGACGTGCGTTTCGTTTCCGTCTCCGATCAATGGGCGCAGATGTCGCTGGTCGGGCCGAAGGCGCGCCTCGTGCTGGAAAAGATCGTCGAGGACGACGTATCCAATGCAGCCTTCCCCTTCCTCGCCGCCCGGGCGGTGACGCTGAAGGGCGGGCTGAAGGCGCGGCTGTTCCGCATCTCCTTCTCCGGCGAGCTTGCCTATGAGCTGGCGGTGCCGGCCAATTATGGCGAGGCGGTCGCCGATGTGCTGATGGAGGCCGGCCGCCCGCACGATATCTGCCCCTATGGCGTCGAGGCGCTGAACGTCATGCGCATCGAGAAGGGCCATGTGACGCATGCGGAAATCGACGGCCGCACCACGCCGGACGATCTCGGCCTCGGAAAAATGTTTGCCGCCTCCAAGCCGGATTTCATCGGCAAGCGCCTGTCAAGCCGTTTCGGTCTCACTGCCGCCGACCGGCTGCAACTGGTCGGCCTCAGGCCCGTCGACAAGGCGAAGGAATTGACGGCCGGCGCGCATCTGCTGAAGGAAGGTGCAAAACCCTCGATGGCCAACGATCAGGGCCATGTGACGTCGGTCTGCTTCTCGCCGGTGCTCGGCCGCTCGATTGGCTTGGCGCTGCTCAAATCCGGGCGCGAGCGCTACGGCGAGAAGATCGTCGTCTGGGACAAGCTGCGCGGCCATGACGAGATCGTCGCCGAGGTCTGCTCGCCCGTCTTCGTCGATCCCGAAAACAGCAAGCTGCATCAGTAAAGGACGGGCCTCATGAGCTTTATGCCGCGTCATATTCTGGAAGAGCGCATCGGCGATTTCGGCCGGCCCGTGCATGCCGATCACCTGACGGTGCTGCGCCGTCCGGCCATCGCCTCGGTGCTGGCCGGTGGACCGGTGGAGGCACTGTCGGGCATGGCCGAAGTGAGCTTGCGCCCGGTCGGGCCGGGGCAGTGGCTGGCGGTGTCGCAGAGCCTGCCGGGGTCGCTGCTGGCCGAATCCCTCGCCGCAGCGCTGGCCGGGCTGGGCGCGCATGTGGTCGACCAGAGCGACGGCTTCGTGCTGATGCACATCGCCGGGCCGAACGTCCGCCGTATCCTGGCGAAATGCATCGCGGTCGATTTGCATGGGGATGTTTTCGCAATTGGACAGGCGGCGGCGATGATGTGCTGCCATGTGGCGGCGAATGTGGCGCGCGTCGGGGCGGATGCCTTCGAGATCGCCGTGCCGCGCTCCTATGCCGACGACGTCTTCGAGGAGATCGTCGAAATGGGCCGCGAATTCTCGCTGACCAGCGCCTTCGACGACGCGTGACGCGCGCCGGACATGGAATGTGTTGCAAGCGACATTTCGCTTCGCAGGCCGGACTTTTGAGCCCGGAAAAATCGCATTAGGTTTCTGATCTCCGGAACGTCCCGCATGGGCGCGCCGGTCCCGTTTCCTCGCGCCGTTTCGGAGAATCCCACATGAAAAGCCATGCCAAGGTCGTCGTCATCGGTGGTGGCGTCGTCGGCTGTTCCGTTCTCTATCATCTGACGAAATTCGGCTGGACCGATGTCGTGTTGCTGGAGCGCTCCGAATTGACCTCCGGCTCGACCTGGCATGCCGCCGGCGGCATGCACACCATCAACGGCGATCCGAACGTCGCCAAGCTGCAGAAATACACCGTCGACCTCTACAAGGAGATCGAGGACTATTCCGGCCAGGATATCGGCCTGCACATGACCTCGGGCCTGATGCTGGCGGCCACCAGCGAGCGCTTCGACTGGATGAAATCGCTGCTCGCCAAGGGCAAATATGCCGGCGGCGAGGCGGTGCTGATCTCCGCCCGCGAGGCGCATGAGATGATGCCGCTGCTCGATCCCGACCAGTTCGTCGGCGCGGTTTTCGATCCGCATGAGGGCCATCTCGATCCCTACGGCACCACCCATGCCTATGCCAGGTCGGCGAAGAAGAACGGCGCCGAGATCGAGCTGCACACCAAGGTCGAGGATCTCGTCCAGCTTGAGGACGGCACCTGGCGGGTGATCACCGACAAGGGCGAGATTCGCGCCGAGCATGTCGTCAATGCCGCCGGCCTCTGGGCGCGTGAAGTCGGGCGCATGGTCGGGCTGGAACTGCCGGTTCTCGCCATGGAGCACATGTACCTGATCACCGAGGACATGCCCGAGGTCATCGACTTCAACCGGACGACCGGCAAGGAATTGATGCATTGCGTCGATTTCGACGGCGAGATCTATATCCGCCAGGAACGCAACGGCATGCTGATGGGCACCTATGAAAAGGACTGCCGCCCGTGGTCGCC
Organism: Hyphomicrobiales bacterium; assembly: GCA_017305935.1. Taxonomy (GTDB): domain Bacteria; phylum Pseudomonadota; class Alphaproteobacteria; order Rhizobiales; family Rhizobiaceae; genus Metarhizobium. The sequence goes on from JAFKJU010000035.1 coordinate 46,099, forward strand.
GATCACCACGCCCTGGGATTTCGGCCATGAACTGCTGGCCGAGGATATCGAGCGCATTACCGGCGAGCTGGAAGTCGGCTTCCGCCATTTCCCGGCCTTCAACAAGGCCGGCATCCGCCGCATCATCAACGGCCCCTTCACCTTCTCGCCGGATGGCAATCCGCTGGTCGGGCCGGTGCGCGGCATGACCAATTTCTGGTCGGCCTGCGCCGTCATGGCCGGCTTTTCGCAGGGCGGCGGCGTCGGGCTGGCGCTCGCCAACTGGATGATCCATGGCGATCCCGGTTTCGACGTCTTCGCCATGGATGTCTGCCGCTACGGCGATTATGCGACGCTCGCCTATACCAATGCCAAGGTGCGCGAAAACTATTCGCGCCGCTTCTCGATCCGCTATCCGAACGAGGAACTGCCCGGCGCCCGCCCGCTGCTGACCACGCCGATCTACGACCGGCTGAAGGAGGCCGGCGCGGTGTTCGGCGCCTCCTACGGGCTGGAAAGCCCGCTGTGGTTCTCGCCGGATGGCGCGACGGATAAATTCTCCTGGCGGCGCTCGACGGATTTCGAGGCGGTCGGCGCGGAAGCGAAAGCCGTGCGCGACAGCGTCGGCCTGATGGAAACCTCCGGCTTCGCCAAATACAAGGTCAGCGGCCCAAGCGCGGAAACCTGGCTCGACCGGCTGCTCGCCGCCCGCATTCCCGCCATCGGCCGCATGGTGCTGGCGCCGATGCTGAAGGACGACGGCAAGCTGATCGGCGACTTTACGCTTGCCAAGCTCGGGGAAGGGGACTTCCTCGTCATCGGCTCCGGCATCGCCGAGGATTATCACATGCGCTGGTTCGAGCAGCATCTGCCGGCCGACGGTTCGGTGACCGTCGAACCGCTCAATCTCGGCCTCGTCGGCCTGTCGGTCGCCGGCCCGAAGGCGCGGGAGGTGATGCAGAAACTCACCCATCTCGACCTCTCGGACGCCGCATTCAAGTTCATGGATATCCGTCGCATGGATCTCGGCATGGCGAAGACCATCGTCGGACGCGTCTCCTATACCGGCGATCTCGGCTATGAAATCTGGATGAAGCCGGAATATCAGCGCTATGTCTTCAACACGCTGATGGAGGCAGGCCAGGAATTCGGCATCCGCCTGTTCGGACTTCGCGCCCTGAATGCGCTGCGCCTCGACAAGTCTTTCGGAAGCTGGTCGCGCGAGTACCGCCCACTCTACGGTCCGCTGGAAGCCGGGCTCTCGCGCTTCGTGGCGCTGGACAAGCCGGCCGATTTCATCGGCAAACAGGCGGCGATCGCCGAAAAAGCTTCCGGTGGAACGCTGCGCCTGCGCACCTTCGTCATCGACGCAAAGGACGCCGACGTCATCGGCGACGAGCCGATCTCGTTCAATGGCGAAGTGCGCGGCTGGGTGACGTCGGGCGGCTATGCCCATGCCTCCGGCGTCTCGGTGGCGCTGGGTTACGTGCCGAAGGAGATCGCCGACGAGATCGACGGCTGGAGCATCGAGCTGCTCGGCGAGATGCTGCCGGCGCGGCGCCAACCAGTCGCGCTGTTCGATGCCAACGGTTCGCGCATGCGCGCCTGAGCGGTTAATTCATTTTCGGATCTTCATAAGGCGCCGCCGAGTCATCGCCGGCGCCTTATGTTTTCGGTGTTCCGGCGCGGGGCGGATTAGACGAAAGTCGAAGCTGCGATGGCGCATTTTGAAACGCGCCATGTCGATTTGCGCCATCTTGCGCGAGGCTGTGCGCAAAGGCGCGTTTTCTCTTCGCTTGCCCGCTTTTAGGCTTCACATTTTCATCGAAAGCGGTATGGATTTCAAAATACGATAATTCCCATAAGGGAAATTCATACAAGAGATGCGAGTAAAAACAAAAACCGCATCCAGGGGAAATGCAATGGAGTATTTTACGCAGCAGCTCATTAACGGGCTGACTCTCGGTTCCATCTATGGAATGGTGGCCATCGGCTATACGATGGTTTACGGTATCATCGGCATGATCAATTTCGCCCATGGCGATATCTTCATGCTCGGCGGCTTCGCCGCGTTGATCGTCTACCTCATCCTCACGGGTCTGTTTGCCGGCGTGCCGGTGGTCGTGGCATTGCTGGTGATGCTGATCATAGCGATGCTTATGGCGGGATTGTGGAACTGGACCATCGAAAAAGTGGCCTATCGCCCGCTGCGCGGCTCGTTCCGCCTGGCGCCGCTGATCACTGCCATCGGCATGTCGATCGCGCTGTCGAACTTCATCCAGGTGACGCAAGGTCCGCGCAACAAGCCGATCCCGCCGCTGGTTTCCACGGTCTATAACGTCTTCGGCCTGTCGATTTCGCTGAAGCAGGTGATCATCATCGTCATCACCGTCGTGCTCCTGTCGGTCTTCTGGTACATCGTGCATCGCACGCCGCTGGGACGCGCTCAGCGGGCGACCGAACAGGATCGCAAGATGGCGGCGCTGCTCGGCGTCGACGTCGACCGCACCATCTCCGTCACCTTCATCATGGGCGCGGCGCTCGCGGCGGTCGCCGGCACCATGTACCTGATGTATTACGGCGTCGTCACCTTCACGGATGGCTTTATTCCCGGCGTCAAGGCTTTCACGGCGGCCGTTCTCGGCGGCATCGGCTCGCTGCCGGGCGCCGTTCTCGGCGGTCTGCTGATCGGCCTGATCGAATCGCTGTGGTCTGCCTATTTCTCCATCGCCTACAAGGATGTGGCGACGTTCTCGATCCTGGCGATCGTGCTGATCTTCAAGCCGTCCGGCATCCTCGGGCGTCCGGAAGTCGAGAAGGTCTGAACCCATGGCAAATACGATGTCCAATCAAGACAACGCCGCCGGGAACCTGACGGCGCGGGCTTTCCGCGAGGCCTTTTATGCCGGCGTGATCGCGCTCGGCCTGTTCGTTCTGTTCATCGGTCTGAAGACCGACCAGAACATCCACAACGAGCTGGTGCTGGTGCAGCGCTGGGGACTGCTGGCGATCTTCGTGATCCTCGCCATGATCGGCCGCTTCGTCATGGTCGCCTATATCCAGCCGATGATGGCCTCGCGCAAGGCGATCCAGGCGGCCGAGGGCGAGGCCGACAGCATTGCCTCGAGCTTCTTCCGCCTGCCGTTCGTCGCTATCGCGCTGGTGCTGGCGGTCGCTCTGCCTTTCCTCGGCGCCTCGCTGTCGCCGACCGGGGCGGCCTATGTGACGATCCTGCGCGGTGCGGCGATCATCTATGTGCTGGCGGCGGTTTTCTATCTGTTCCGGCCGTTCATCCAGGCGCATTTCGCCAAGCTCGCCATCGTGGCGCTGCTGCTCTATCCTATCGTCATGGTCGCGATCTTCGGGGCGCAGGGCTCGCTGAAATGGGTCGATAACTTCGGCATCCAGATCCTCATCTACGTGATGCTTGCCTGGGGCCTGAACATCGTCGTCGGCCTCGCCGGCCTGCTCGATCTCGGTTATGTCGCCTTCTACGCGGTCGGCGCCTATTCCTATGCGCTGCTGTCGGACAAGTTCGGACTGTCCTTCTGGATCCTGCTGCCGATGGCCGGCATTCTCGCCGCCTTCTGGGGCATGATCCTCGGCTTCCCCGTGCTGCGCCTGCGTGGCGATTACCTCGCCATCGTGACGCTGGCCTTCGGGGAAATCATCCGCCTCGTGCTGCTCAACTGGACCGAGGTCACCAAGGGCTCGGCCGGTATTTCCGGCGTCGCCAAGGCTTCCGTCTTCGGCATCTGGTCCTTCGACGTCTCGGCGCCGAATAATTTCGCCAAGGCCTTCGGCCTGCCGATGTCCTCCGCCTACTACAAGATCTTCCTGTTCTACCTGATCCTGGCGCTGGCGCTCTTGACGGCCTTCGTCACCATCCGCCTGCGGCGCATGCCGATCGGGCGCGCCTGGGAAGCGTTGCGCGAGGACGAGATCGCCTGCCGCTCGCTTGGCATCAACACGGTGACCACCAAGCTCACGGCCTTTGCCACGGGTGCGATGTTCGGCGGTTTCGCCGGCTCCTTCTTCGCCGCCCGCCAGGGTTTCGTCTCGCCCGAATCCTTCGTCTTCCTCGAATCGGCCGTGATCCTCGCCATCGTGGTTCTCGGCGGCATGGGCTCGCTGGTCGGCATCGCCATTGCGGCGGCCGTCATGGTCGGCGGCACGGAAATCCTGCGCGAGCTGGAATTCCTGAAAAATATCTTCGGCGAGGATTTCACGCCGGAACTCTATCGCATGCTGCTGTTCGGCATCGCCATGGTGGTGGTGATGGTCTGGAAACCGCGCGGCTTCGTCGGAAGCCGTGAGCCGACCGCCTTCCTGAGGGAGCGCAAGGTGGTCTCCGGCAGCTTTACCAAGGAAGGGCACGGCTGATGTCCTCCGGAGCGAATGCGATGAACAACGATACGATCCTCAAGGTCGAACATCTGTCGATGCGCTTCGGCGGGCTGATGGCGATCAACGACTTCTCGTTCGAGGCCAAACGCGGCGACATCACCGCGTTGATCGGCCCGAACGGGGCAGGCAAGACCACCGTCTTCAACTGCATCACCGGCTTCTACAAGCCGACGATGGGCATGATCACGCTCAACCAGAAGTCCGGAAAGCAGTACCTTTTGGAGCGCCTGCCGGATTTCGAGATCACCAAATATGCAAAGGTGGCCCGCACCTTCCAGAACATCCGCCTGTTTTCCGGCCTCACGGTGCTGGAAAACCTGCTGGTCGCCCAGCACAACAAGCTGATGCTGGCCTCGGGCTTCACCATCCTCGGCCTTCTCGGCCTGCCAGGCTACAAGAAGGCGGCGAAGGAAGCGATCGAGCTCGCCAGCTTCTGGCTGGAAAAGGCCGACCTGATCGACCGCGCCGACGACCCGGCCGGTGATCTCTCCTACGGCGCCCAGCGCCGCCTGGAGATCGCCCGCGCCATGTGCACCGGCCCGGAGCTGCTGTGCCTCGACGAGCCGGCCGCAGGCCTCAACCCGCGCGAATCGCTGGCGCTCAACGAGTTGTTGCGCGGCATTCGTGCCGATAGCGGCACCTCGCTGCTGCTCATCGAGCACGACATGTCGGTGGTCATGGAAATTTCCGACCACGTCGTGGTTCTCGAATACGGCCAGAAGATTTCGGATGGCACGCCCGAGCATGTGAAGAACGACCCCAAGGTCATCGCGGCCTATCTGGGTGTGGAAGACGATGAGGTTGAAGAGGTGATTTCCGAAGTCGAGTCCCTCGATGGAGGCGTGAACTGATGGCCGAAACGCTTCTGAAAGTGCAGAACGTCGAGACGTTCTACGGCAATATCCGCGCGCTCGGCGGCGTCAGCGTCGAGGTCAACAAGGGCGAGATCGTCAGCCTGATCGGCGCCAACGGCGCCGGCAAGTCGACGCTGATGATGACCATCTGCGGCAGCCCGCAGGCGCGCCACGGCTCGGTCGTCTTCGAGGGCCGCGACATCACCAGGACGCCGACCCACGAAATCGCCCGGCTGCGCATCGCGCAATCGCCCGAGGGGCGGCGCATCTTCCCGCGCATGACGGTGTTCGAAAACCTGCAGATGGGCGCCGGCCTCGACAACCTCAAATATTTCAACGAGGACGTCGAAAAGATCTTCGCGCTGTTCCCGCGCCTCAAGGAGCGCCAGGCACAGCGCGGCGGCACGTTGTCGGGTGGCGAGCAGCAGATGCTGTCCATCGGGCGCGCCCTGATGGCGCGTCCGAAGCTGCTTTTGCTGGACGAGCCGTCGCTGGGTCTGGCGCCGCTGATCGTCAAGAGCATCTTCGAGGCGATCAAGAAGCTCAACAAGGAAGAGGGGCTCACCGTCTTCCTCGTCGAGCAGAACGCCTTTGCGGCGTTGAAACTCTCGGACCGCGCCTATGTGATGGTCAACGGACGGGTGACGATGAGCGGATCGGGCCAGGAATTGCTTGCCAATCCGGAAGTGCGCGCAGCCTATCTGGAGGGCGGCCGCCACTGAAGGCGAGCCCGAGGGGATTTCATCATGCAAGGTATTCTCTACGAAGAACCGTCCATCCTGCAGTTCCTGTTCATCACCGTCATCATCGGCGGCTGGACGGCCTGGCGCACGGGAAAAAGCGTCGCCGAGAACTGGCAGACCTATCGAACGCTGGTCATTTACACGCTGCTGCTCGGCATCGGCATCCGCTTCGTCCATCATGCGCTGTTTGCGGGCACCATGTTTACCCTGCAATACTACGTCGTGGACACGATCGTGCTTTTGTTGTTCTCTACCGCTGGTTACCGCTACTACCGGACCCGGCAGATGGCGAACAACTATTACTGGCTCTACGAGAAGGCATCGCCCTTTTCGTGGCGCGCAAAATAACGAGACCCGAGTTCATCGGGCATTGGTGGCTCCGCCGCAACCGGCGCAATCGTGGTGGGTATTGCGTGCGGGCAATCGAATTCAAACCTGCTTTCTTAAAAATGGGAGTAACAATATGAAGAAGTCTCTCCTGTCGGCCGTCGCGCTGACCGCCATGGTCGCTTTCGGCGGCACGGCCTATGCCGATATCCTGATCGGCGTCGGCGGCCCGCTGACCGGCCCGAACGCGGCCTTCGGCGCGCAGCTGCAGAAAGGCGCAGAGCAGGCCGCAGCCGATATCAACGCTGCCGGCGGCATCAACGGGGAACAGATCAAGATCGTGCTCGGCGACGACGTTTCCGATCCGAAGCAGGGCGTTTCGGTGGCCAACAAGTTCGTGGCCGACGGCGTCAAGTTCGTGATCGGTCACTTCAACTCCGGCGTTTCGATCCCGGCTTCTGAAGTCTATGCCGAAAACGGCATCCTGCAGATCACGCCGGCCTCCACCAACCCGGTCTTCACCGAGCGCGGCCTGTGGAACACCTTCCGTACCTGCGGCCGTGACGACCAGCAAGGTGCGGTTGCCGGTGGCTACATCGCCCAGCATTTCAAGGACGCAAAGATCGCCGTCCTGCACGACAAGACCACCTATGGCCAGGGTCTGGCCGACGAAACCAAGAAGGCCATGAACGCCGCCGGCGTCACCGAGGCCATCTATGAAGGCGTCACCGCTGGCGACAAGGACTTCTCGGCCCTCGTTGCCAAGATGAAGGAAGCCGGCGTTTCGCTCGTCTACTGGGGCGGCCTGCACACCGAAGCCGGCCTGATTATGCGCCAGATGAAGGACCAGGGCCTCAACGCCGTGATGATGTCGGGCGACGGCATCGTTTCGAACGAGCTGGCCTCGATCGCCGGCGACGCCGTCGACGGCACGCTGATGACGTTTGCGCCCGATCCGCGCAAGAACCCGGCCGCCAAGGACCTCGTCGAGAAGTTCCGCAAGGCCGGTTTCGAGCCGGAAGCCTACACGCTGTATTCCTATGCCGGCGTGCAGGTGATCGCTGAGGCCGCCAAGGCCGCATCCACGACCGATGCGACGGCGGTTGCCGACGCCATCAAGGCCAAGGGCCCGTTCAAGACCGCCATCGGCGATCTCGGCTTCGACGCCAAGGGCGACATCACCCGCCCGGACTACGTGATGTACAAGTGGGGCAAGGGCTCCGACGGCAAGTACACCTATACGGAAATCGACGCGAAGTAATTCGCGCGATTGCCGCGCCGGCTTCCGTGCCGGCGCGCTCACCATTGGGCCCGGCCGCCTCGCGCAGCCGGGCTTTTTTCATGCGCCGTCCGGCAATCAAGGTGATGAAATATGCGGCGCGATGCCCGTTGTTCGGGCATGCCCAAACTTGGCCTGCCGGTCATACGCTTCGATCTTGACGTTGGCCGGACAGGCATGGAATTTGCTGCGACGATCCTAGAGCATTTCCGCTTTTCTCCGAATCGCGAAAAACGCTCTGTCCTTTTTTCGCATTTCCGGACGGAAAACCGCTGCGCATTTTTCCTGGAAATGTCTATGGAGAACGGCAAGTCGATGCGGTCCGGCAAGACAGGAGATGGGGCGTGACGGGGGCGGCGATCAGCCGGCCGCAGCGCGCTTTCGGCGTCGGACGGCTGACGGCCAAGCTGTTTGACGGGCGCACGCGGCTTGCCGAACTCTTCCAGGAGGGTTCGGCCAAGATCCGCCTGCCGCAGACCTTTTCGCCCGAGATGGAGGCGGTGATCATCAACACGTCGGGCGGGCTGACTGGCGGCGATGAGATGGCCTGGGGCGTGACTGCCGGCGCCGGCTGCCATGTGACAGCGACGACGCAGGCCTGCGAGAAAATCTACAAGGCCTCCGCCGGCACGGCCGAGGTCACGACGCGGATCGCGGTCGCGGCGGGCGCCCGCGTCGACTGGTTGCCGCAGGAAACCATCCTGTTCGACCGCGCCGCGCTGGCGCGCCGGCTGGAGGTGGACCTGGACGAGGGCGCGGAATTTCTGGGACTTGAGGCGGTACTGCTCGGTCGCCGCGCCATGGGCGAGACGATGCGGAACGGGGCGTTTGCCGATCGCTGGCGCATCCGCCGTGCCGGCCGATTGATCCATGCCGAAGATATCCGCCTCGATGGTGCGGTCGCGTCGCTTGCCGCAGCGCCCGGCGTGCTGTCCGGCCGCATCGCCTTCGCCACCATGCTCTATTGCGGCCCGAAGGCGGAGGCGTTTCTTGGCGCCATCCGGGCGGGCATGGGCGAGGCTTTTGGCGGGGCCAGCGTCTGGAACGACAAGCTCATGGTGCGGCTTGCGGCGGAGGACGGGTTTGTGCTCAGAAAAACCCTGATCCCGCTGATTTCGATCTTGCGCAATGGCGCGCCCGTGCCAAAAGTCTGGAACATCTGAACGAATGGGAGCGATGCGGACATGAACCTGACGCCCAGGGAAAAAGACAAGTTGCTGATCTCCATGGCGGCCATGGTGGCGCGCCGCCGGCTGGAACGCGGCGTCAAGCTGAACTACCCGGAAGCGATCGCGCTGATTTCCGATTTCGTCGTCGAGGGTGCGCGCGACGGCCGCTCCGTCGCCGAGCTGATGGAGTCGGGCGCGCATGTCCTGACCCGCGCGCAGGTGATGGAGGGCATTCCCGAGATGATCCATGACGTACAAGTGGAAGCGACGTTCCCCGACGGCACCAAGCTGGTGACCGTTCACGAACCGATCCGTTGAGGAGCCCGCCATGCTCGACCTGAGCCCCAATTGCGAATGCTGCGACCGCGACCTCGCCCCCGACAGCCCGGACGCGATGATCTGCACCTTCGAATGCACCTTCTGCGCCGATTGCGTGACCAACAAGCTCGGCGGTGATTGCCCAAATTGCGGCGGCGAATTCGCGCGTCGGCCGGTGCGCCCGGCGGGTTTGCTTGCCAAGTATCCCGCCTCGACCAAACGCATCCTGAAGGCCGAGGGCTGCCCGCCCGGCCAGGCCGCATGAGGAGACCGACATGATTCCCGGAGAGATCATCGCCGCCACCGGCGACATCGAACTCAATGCCGGCCAGCCGACCGTCAGTCTCGACGTGTCCAACAGCGGCGACCGGCCGGTGCAGGTCGGCAGCCATTATCATTTCGCCGAGACCAATGCCGGCCTCATCTTCGACCGCGATCAGGCGCGCGGCATGCGCCTCGATATTCCGGCGGGCACCGCCGTGCGTTTCGAGCCCGGCCAGACGCGCACCGTCACCCTTGTGCCGATCTCGGGCAAGCGCGAGGTCTACGGTTTCCGCCAGCAGGTCATGGGCAAACTCTGAAAATTCCATAAACGGGGAGAATACGCATGAAAAACTGGGGTGCGGCGCTGGGGTTGATAACCCTTTTCGTCCTGCCGCTACCGGCGCTGGCGCAGGAGGATGCGCCGGAGCTGGATTGCGACAATGCGCAGACGCAGGTCGAGATGACCGGCTGCGCCTCGCAGGATTTCGACGAGGCCGATGCGGCGCTGAATGCGCAATACAAGAAGACCCGCGCCGCCATGCGCCAGATGGATGCCGATTTCGAGGCCGACCAGCGCGGCGCCGAGGAGCAACTGCTGAAGGCGCAGCGCGCCTGGGTGGATTATCGCGACGGCCAGTGCGCTGCCTACGGTTTCCAGGCGCATATGGGCACGATGGAGCCGATGCTGATCTATCAATGCCAGGCGGAGCTGACGCGCAGCCGCACAAAGGAGCTGAAGGAACTGGCGGAAGGGCAGAACAACTGATGGGCAGCCGGCGGATCATGATCGTCGGCAATGGCCCGGTGCCGGAGGGTGCTGCGGGCCTGATCGATGCCGCCGATCTGGTGATCCGCTTCAACGATTGCCGCTCGGTCGGGGCCGGTGGCCACCGCACGGATATCGTTGCGGTATGCAACACCGGCCGGCCGGGCAAGGCGATGGCGCAGGCCGGCTGGGCGGGAAGCCCGCCGGTGAGCGCCGCCGCCGCCATCTGGTGCGTGCGCGACCCGGAAAAATTCGCCGCGATGCGTGAACCGCTGTCGCGCAGCCATCCCGATCTCGATGATTTCTGCGACGATTATACCGCCGGTTTCGCCGGCATCGCCGCCGCACACGGCAAGGCGCATCTCGTGCTCTCCCGCGCCTGCCATGAGGCGCTGGAGGCGGAACTGGCTGTTCATGCGCCGCCGCCCTATGTCGTGCCATCCAGCGGGCTGGTGACGATTGCGCATGTGCTGTCGTCGCCGGCCTTTGCGGATGACGTCGTCTGCCTTGCCGGCTTCGGACATCAGGGCTGGGAATGGCATCCCTTCGCCGCCGAGCGCGCCTGGGTGGAGGCGCATGTCGCGGCCGGCAGGCTGTCGCGCATCGACAGCCTGCTCGGCGCTTCCGTTCTTTCGCATTCCTCTTCCGAACCCGTGAGGTAGTCCCATGCCCTACAAGATGTCCCGCGCCGCCTATGCCCATATGTTCGGACCGACGGTCGGCGACAAGGTGCGGCTGGCCGATACGGAGCTGTTCATCGAGGTGGAGAAGGATTTCACTGCCTATGGCGACGAGGTGAAATTCGGCGGCGGCAAGGTCATCCGCGACGGCATGGGCCAGAGCCAGGTGACGCGCGCCGAGGGCGCGGTCGATACCGTCATCACCAATGCGGTCATCCTCGACCATTGGGGCATCGTCAAGGCCGATATCGGGCTGAAGGATGGGCGCATCGTCGCCATCGGCAAGGCTGGTAATCCGGATACGCAGCCGGGCGTGACCATCATCGTCGGGCCGGGCACGGAAGTGATTGCCGGGGAAGGCAAGATCGTCACCGCCGGCGGCATGGACAGCCATATCCATTTCATCTGCCCGCAGCAGATCGAGGAAGCCTTGACCAGCGGCCTCACCACCATGCTCGGCGGCGGCACGGGGCCGGCGCATGGCACGCTCGCCACCACCTGCACGCCGGGGCCGTGGCATATCGCCCGGATGATCGAGGCGGCGGATGCGCTGCCGATGAACCTCGCCTTTGCCGGCAAGGGCAATGCCTCGCTGCCGGCGGCGCTGGAGGAGATGGTGCTGGCCGGCGCCACCTCGCTGAAGCTGCATGAGGACTGGGGCACGACGCCGGCAGCCATCGATTGTTGTTTGAGCGTTGCCGATGCATACGACGTGCAGGTGATGATCCACACCGACACGCTGAACGAAAGCGGTTTCGTCGAGGATTCCATTGCGGCGCTGAAGGGCCGCACCATCCATGCCTTCCACACGGAAGGTGCGGGCGGCGGCCATGCGCCGGATATCATCCGCATTTGCGGCCAGCCGAACGTTATTCCCTCCTCGACCAACCCGACCCGGCCTTACACCGTCAATACGCTGGCCGAGCATCTGGACATGCTGATGGTCTGCCATCACCTGTCGCCGTCGATCCCCGAGGACATCGCCTTTGCCGAAAGCCGTATCCGCAAGGAGACCATCGCGGCCGAAGACATTCTTCACGATATCGGCGCCTTCTCGATCATCTCCTCCGACAGCCAGGCCATGGGCCGCGTCGGCGAAGTGGCGATCCGCACCTGGCAGACGGCCGACAAGATGAAGCGTCAGCGCGGCCGGCTGAAGCAAGAGACCGGCGACAACGACAATTTTCGCGCCAAGCGCTACATTGCCAAATACACCATCAACCCGGCCATCGCCCATGGCCTGAGCCGCGAGATCGGCTCGGTCGAGATCGGCAAGCGTGCCGATCTGGTGATCTGGAACCCGGCCTTCTTTGGCGTCAAGCCGGATCTGGTGCTGCTCGGCGGCTCGATCGCCGCGGCGCCCATGGGCGATCCAAACGCCTCGATCCCGACGCCGCAGCCGGTGCATTACCGGCCGATGTTCGCGACGCTCGGCCGGAACCTCACCAATTCCTCCGTTACCTTCGTGTCACAAGCTTCGCTGGACAACGGATTGCAGAACCAGCTCGGCACCGCCAAGCAGATGCTGCCGGTTCAGAACACACGTGGCGGCATCGGCAAGGCCTCGATGATCCACAACAGCCTGACACCGCATATCGAGGTCGACCCGGAGACCTATGAGGTGCGCGCTGACGGCGAATTGCTGACCTGCGAGCCGGCCACCGTGCTGCCGATGGCGCAGCGTTATTTCCTGTTCTAAGAGCCGCGCCTGCCGGAATTTGAGCAGCCGGCGGCCACGTCCATGCGCATGGCGCATAGCTGCTATGTGCGACATTTTTGATGCTGCAGTGCGGGAGATTCTTCGCTACGAAAACGAAAACGCAATTGCGGCAGTTCTTCCGGGACCCGTGCCGCGCGTCAGTTTTCAAGGAGATCATCATGCTGGGCAGAAAAGTTCCCGCCGTTACCTTCCGCACACGCGTTCGTGACGAGGCCGTGGGCGGCCCCAATCCCTTCCGCTGGGAAGACAAGACCAGCGACGATTATTTCGCCGGCAAGCGCGTCGTTCTGTTCTCGCTGCCGGGCGCCTTCACGCCGACCTGCTCGACCTACCAGCTTCCCGATTTCGAAAAGCTCACGGCGGATTTCCGCGCCGAAGGCATCGATGAAATCTATTGCATCTCGGTCAACGACGCCTTCGTGATGAACGCCTGGGGCAAGTCGCAGAACCTGGAAAACGTCAAGCTGATCCCGGACGGTTCGGGCGAATTCACCCGCAAGATGGGTATGCTGGTCGCCAAGGACAATCTCGGCTTCGGCATGCGCTCCTGGCGCTATGCCGCCGTCATCGATGACGGTACCGTCGAGCAGTGGTTCGAGGAAGAGGGATATGCCGACAATTGCGAGTCGGATCCCTACGGCGTTTCCGCGCCGCAGAACATTCTTGCCGCGCTGCAAGGCGCCCGCAAGGCAGCCTGATTTTTCTGAAATGTGACTAGGAAAAACCCCGGTCCTGCACCGGGGGTTTTTTGTTGCGGTGCGGCAGCGCATCCGGCATCCTGCGGCTTCTTCATCACGGGATCCCACATGCAACGCGTCACGTCCTATCTTCCCGCCGGCACGCCTTCCGACCCGCCTGTCGGCATCGTCGTCCTGCCCCATGACCTGCGTCATCTGCGCCGCAAGGTGCTGCATCTCGAAACCGGCGACATGGTCATGCTCGACCTCAAGGAGCCGGTGCTGTTTGCCCATGGCGACCGGTTGCAGCTGGAAAACGGCGATTATATCGAGATCCATGCCGCCCCCGAAAAACTGTTCGAGATCCGCGCCCGCAACCGGCTGCACCTGATCGAGCTTGCCTGGCATCTCGGCAACCGCCATCTCGGAGCCCAGATCGAGGAAGAGCGCATCCTCATCCTGCGCGACCACGTCATCCGCGCCATGCTCGAAGGGCTGGGCGCGACGGTGAAGGATGTGGAAGAACCGTTCCAGCCCGCGCGCGGCGCCTATCACGGGCATGGTCACAGCCACCATCACCATGATTGAGACCGGCAGCGTCCCCGAAACGCAAAGCCTGCTGCGGTTGATGACCTGGCTTTCGCCGGCCTTTCCGGTCGGGGCTTTTGCTTATTCCGGCGGGCTGGAGCGGGCGGTCGGGGACGGGCTGGTTGGCGATGCGGAGACGCTGCGTTCCTGGATCGCCCTGCTGCTGGAACGCGGCAGCGGCTGGAACGATGCGGTGCTGTTGGCCGAAGCCTTTCATGCCGTCGCGGATGCCGAAAGGCTGGCGGCGGTGCGGGAACTGGCGGCGGCATTGGCCGGCTCGCGCGAGCGCCACGCGGAAACCACGCTGCTCGGCGATGCCTTTTTGACCGCCGCGCGCGCCTGGCCGCAAGCGGTGCTCGACGGGCTGGCTTCGGGCACGGCCTATCCGGTGGCCGTTGGCGTTGTCGCGGCGGCGCATGGGGTGGCGCTGCGGCAAGCGCTGGCGGCGTTCCTGCACAGCCTCGCCTCGCAGCTTGTCTCCGCCGGCATCCGCCTTGGCGCTATCGGCCAGCGCGATGGCGTTGCCATTCTCGCCGGGCTGGAAGAGGGGATTGGGGCGACTGCGGCGCGGGCGGCGGCTTCGACGCTCGACGATCTCGGCAGCGCCATGATCCATGCCGAGATCGTGTCGCTGCGCCATGAGACGCAGGGGACGCGGCTGTTCCGCTCGTGAAACGCTCTATGTTTGAAAGATCGAGGATATTTCGATGAAATCGCAAAACGGACCGCTTCGGGTCGGGATCGGCGGGCCGGTGGGCTCGGGCAAGACGGCGCTGACCGAGAAATTGTGCAAGGCGATGCGCGAACACTTTTCCGTCGCCGTCGTCACCAACGACATCTACACCAAGGAGGATGCCGAGGCGCTGGTGCGCATGCAGGCGCTGACCTCCGACCGCATCCTCGGCGTCGAGACCGGCGGCTGCCCGCACACCGCCATTCGCGAGGACGCCTCGATCAATCTGCAGGCAATCGCCGATCTCAACAGCCGCTTCCCTGATCTTGATGTCGTCTTCATCGAATCCGGCGGCGACAATCTGGCCGCGACCTTTTCGCCCGATCTCGCCGACCTGACGATCTATGTCATCTCCGTCTGCCAAGGCGAGGAAATTCCGCGCAAGGGCGGGCCGGGCATCACCCGCTCCGACCTGCTGGTCATCAACAAGATGGATCTCGCGCCTTATGTCGAAGTCGATCTCGAAGTGATGCGTGGCGATGCCGACCGCATGCGGGCATCCCGTCCTTTCGTCTTCACCGACCTGAAGCGCGGTGCGGGCGTCGATACCATCGTCGCCTTTCTGAAAGAACAGGGCGGTCTCTAATTCAGTTCATCACCGAAAACAAAACGCCGGGCTTTCGACCCGGCGTTTTCCGTTTCCCTTACTCTGCGGCCAGCGGCGGCAGGCGCACGACGTTGCTGGTCGGGTGGTCCTGGCCGTCCTTGGCCTGCGCCCTCGATTGTTTTTCCAGATAGGCGAGACGTTCCTCGACGGTGGCCAGCGTCTGCTGGTTCTCGCTGACGGCGGAGGACAGTTCCTCGCGCGACAGTGGCAGTTGCTCCTCGTCCTTCTTGCCGACGAGGCGGCCGAAAACCCAGCCGAGCAGGCGCGAAAGATCGTCCATGATCAGGAAGAAGGAGGGCACGACCACCAGCGACAGCACCGTCGAGACGATGATGCCGCCGATCACGGCAATCGCCATCGGCGCGCGGAACGAGCCGCCTTCGCCGACACCGAGCGCCGAGGGCAACATGCCCGCCGACATGGCGATCGAAGTCATGATGATCGGGCGGGCGCGCTTGCGGCCGGCCTCGACCATGGCCTCGACGCGCTCCATGCCGTGGCGACGCATCTCGATGGCGAAATCGACCAACAGGATGGCGTTCTTGGTGACGATGCCCATCAGCATCAGGATGCCGATCAGCACCGGCATCGACAGCGGATTGCTGGTGACGATCAGGCCGAGCGCCACGCCGCCGATGGCGAGCGGCAGCGAGAACAGGATTGTGAACGGCTGGATCACGTCCTTGAACAGCAGGATCAGCACGGTCAGCACCAGCATCAGGCCCATCAACATGGCGTTGACGAAGCTCTGCTGCATTTCCTGCTGCACCTTGGTGTCGCCGCTTTCGGCAAGCTGCACGGTCGGCGGCAGCTTGGCCTCCTTCACGATCTCGCGGAAGCGTGCCGAGGCCGAATCCAGCGCGACACCCTGCGGCAGATCGGAACCGATGGCGACGACGCGATTGCGATTGTTGCGCTTGATCGAGCTTGCCCCTTCCGAATAATCGATGTCGGCGACGCTCGACAACGGCACCATGCCGCCGCTGGCCGTCTGAATCTTCAGCGCCCGGATGGAGGCGAGATCGCGGCGGAAATCGAGCGAGGTCTGCACGCGGATCGGGATCTGGCGGTCGTCAAGCGAGATTTTCGCCAGCGCCGCATCGACATCGCCGATGGTGGCCACACGCACGGTCTCGGAGATCTGCTGCGGCGTGATGCCGAGGCGGGCGGCTTGGTCGAGGCGCGGGCGAACCTGCAGCTCCGGCCGGGGCAGGGCGCCTTCGGCACTGACATTGGCGAGCAGCGGATCGGCGCGCAGCTTGGATTCGAGCACGCCGACGGCCTCGTTCAGATCCTTCTCGTTCTTGGACAGGAAGTTGAACGACAGGTCGCGCTCGCCGCGGTCGTTGAGCTTGAGGATACGAACGTCCGGAATGTCGCGCAGCTTGGCGAAGACTTCCTTTTCGATATCCCATTGCGGCCGCACGCGGCCATGGACCTCGACCTTGGGCAGCATCGGGCCAACCACAGGCAGCTTGCCGAGCACGTCGTTGACCACCTTCTTGAGCAGCGAATGGTCGAGCTTCTGCAGCGACAGCGTCACGGTGGCGCGCCGCAGTTCCAGGTCGCCCTTGGGTGAGGCGCCGCCGAGCACGAAGACGCTCTCGACGCCGTTGATGTCGTGAACGCGGTCGTAGATCGCCTTGGTGGTCTTGCCGGTCTCGTCCAGCGTCGCGTTCGGCGGAAGCTCGACGGAGAGCACGATGCGCGAGGCATCTTCCGGCGGCAGGAAGCTGCCGGGAACCTGCGAGAGCAAAACCAGCGAGCCGATCAGGAAGCCGATGGCGGCCAGCAGCGTCGCATAGCGGGTGTACCAGCGCCCGGTCGTGCCGCGCACCAGCCTGGTGTACCCCTTCATCAGCAGACCGTCATTGTCGTGATGGTCTTCCATCCCGTCTTCGGCGCGCATCAGATAGGCGGCCATCATCGGGGTGATGAGGCGCGCCACCATCAGCGAGAAAAACACCGAGAAGGCAACTGTCAGGCCGAACTGGATGAAATATTGTCCCGGAATGCCCGGCATGAACGAGACAGGCACGAAAACGGCGATGATGGTGAAGGTGGTGGCGATCACCGCCAGGCCGATTTCGTCGGCCGCTTCGATCGCCGCGCGATAGGGCGTCTTGCCCATCTTGATATGGCGGGCAATGTTCTCGATCTCGACGATGGCGTCGTCGACGAGAATGCCGGTCGCCAGCGTCAACGCGAGGAAACTGACGAGGTTCAGCGAGAAACCCATCAGGTCCATGATGTAGAAGGTCGGGATCGCCGATAGCGGCAGGGCGACGGCCGAGATCAGCGTCGCGCGCCAGTTCCTCAGGAACAGGAAGACGACGGCGATGGCCAGCAGCGCGCCTTCC
>JAFKJU010000006.1 GCA_017305935.1 Hyphomicrobiales bacterium
TCTCGTCAAATGCACGCCGCATTATGCGATGGGCATGGCCGCCCTGATCGTCGTCGGCGATCATCCCGCCAATCTCGACGCCATCATGGCCGCCAAGAAGCCGAAGCCGGTGCAGGACCGCCTCGAAAAGGCCGTCGCTGCGGCGAAATGACCGAAAGGTGACGATCATGAAGACGACCGGCCAGATACATCCCTTCGCGGCGGCCAGAAAGCCTGTTCCGCGGGGCCTGAAGACGACCGGGCCGGTCGTCTTTTCCTATGGTTTTCGCCCCTTCTTCCTGGGCGCCGGCCTCTGGGCGGTGCTGGCCATGCTGCTCTGGATCCTGTCGCTGACAACCGGTCTGCCCGTCGGCGGCACCTATGGCGCGGTTCATTGGCATGCGCATGAAATGCTGTTCGGCTTCGGGCCGGCGGTACTGGCCGGCTTTCTGCTGACCGCCGTGCCCAACTGGACCGGCCGTCTGCCGGTCTCGGGTAAGCCGCTGATGGGGCTTGCCGGCCTCTGGCTGCTCGGTCGGCTCGCCTTCCTGCAGCCCGACATCGTCCATGTGGATGTCGCCATCGCCATCGAAAGCCTTTTTCTTCCTGTCCTGCTGCTCATCTGCGTGCGCGAAATTGTCGCCGGACGCAAATGGAAGGACCTGAAGGTGCTGTTCGGGGTGGCGTTGCTGGCCTCGGCCAATCTCGTCTTCCACCATGCGGTGCTGACCGATGGCGATCCCGCCATGGCGAGCCGGGCGGCGGCGGGCGCCTATCTGCTGCTGATCTGCATCATCGGCGGCCGCATCATCCCGAGTTTCACCCGCAACTGGCTGAACCGCGCGGGCGAAACGCGCTTTCCGACGCCAATGAACGGTTATGACGTCGCCTGCCTCGCGCTGGCCGCGCTGGCGCTGGCAAGCTGGATCGCGCTTCCGGAGCATCCCTTGACCGTCGTTGTCGCCGGCGCGGCCGCGCTCTCCCATGCCGTGCGGCTGTGGCGCTGGCGCGGCTGGACGGTGCGTTCAGAACCGCTGCTGGCGATCCTGCATGTCGCCTATGCCTTCGTCGCCTTCGGCTTCCTCGCCATTGCCTGCGCGGCGGCGGGACACCTGAACCCTTACTCGGCCCTGCATGTCGTCACGGTCGGCGCCATCGGGCTGATGATGCTGGCTGTGATGGGTCGCGCGACGCGTGGCCATACCGGCCGCGATCTCGCCGCTTCGCGCACCACCTGCCTCGCCTATGCCTGCCTGATCGGCGCGGCCGTCCTTCGCCCCCTCGCGGAAATCGCGCCTGAGTTCTACCAGGAGATTCTCTCCGTTTCGGCGCTGCTGTGGATGGCTTCTTTCGGACTGTTCCTGGTGGAATATGCCCCGATGCTGACACGGGTCCGGCGCACGCCGCTTGCGGGATGACTTGCAAGAGTTTTGCGGTCATCCCGCAATAATATTCAGTTGTCTGCACGCACGACGCCGGCATGGTCGCCGCTTGTGGCGGGGCGGCGGTTGATCTGCTGTGCGGGCGCATGCGCGAGACGGATATCGTCATCGGCTGACGCAATGTTATGGTGGCACGTCGCGTCTTTGGAAGACGCGGGCGGATTTGGGGCACCTGGCATCGCGTCGTGCACCAGAGCGACACCGCCGCCCTCGTCAGTGCGCTCGACGAAGGCGCGACGCTGATGCGGACGCGGGTGGCCGATATCGCCGGACTGAACGGATGCCGAGCGCTGGGAGTGTGCCATGAAGCCTGAAGACGACCCCGCCTGTTTTTCCTCGCCGCCCTGCATGATGCACGAATTCGAAGCCGGTTATTCCAGCGTCGACGACCGCACCCGGCTCGATGTGGCGCGCTGGCGCAAGGCGAGCCGGGAGCACCTGATCGGCCAGCGGATGCGGCTCTCCGCCGAGCGTCGCGACCTGCTCGACCGTTCGGTCATGGCGCGCCTGCGCGATGAACTGGGCGAGCTTCACGGCCGCACCGTCAGCATCTTCTGGCCTTTCAAAGGCGAACCCGATCCGCGGGCTTTGGTCGTCGAGATCATCGCCGGGGGCGGGGCCTGCGCGCTGCCGGTCGTCGTCGAGAAGGCGCAACCGCTCGCCTTCCATCGCTGGGCGCCGGGCGAAAAGCTGGAACGCGGTGTCTGGAACATCCCGGTCCCGGCCGTGGCCGATCCCTGCATACCCGATATCGTCCTCGCCCCTGTCGTCGGTTTCGATGCGCTCTGCTTCCGGCTGGGTTACGGCGGCGGCTATTTCGACCGGACGCTGGCGGCGATGCCGGCCAAGCCCCGAGTCATCGGTATCGGTTACGAGCAGGCGCGGCTATCCTCGATCTTCCCGCAGCCGCATGACATACCGATGGACACGATCGTCACCGAAGCGGATACCTATCGCAGGCTCGATGCCGCGCAGTGATCCGGGCCGTCTTCGTTTCCGTTTGCCGGAACGGATGGCGCACCAGCCTATTCCATGGCGACGCTGTGATCGACCACCGGCGCGGCGCGTGGTTTTCGCAGCAGCAACACCAGCGGCATGGCCCCGAGCGACAGGAGCATCAAAAGCTTGAAATCATCCATGTAGGCGATGATCGTCGCCTGCAGGGTGATGACGCCGTCGAGCGCCGCGCGACCGGTGGCCGTCAGCGGGTTGAGGTGCTCCATGACGGCGGGATTGCTGAAAGCATGGTTGAACGGGGTGACGTAAGCCGCGATGCTTTCATGGTTTCTCTGGACGTTCTCGGTAATCAGTGCCGTGACCAGCGAAATGCCGACAGAGGAGCCGATATTGCGCGACAGATTGTAGAGGCCCGTGCCGTCGCCGCGCATCTGCGGCGGCAGGGTGGAGAAGGCCATGGTCGTCAGCGGCACGAACAGGAAACCGAGGCCGGCGCCCTGGATGAAGCCGACCGAGACGATGGTCCATTGCGAAACCTCGGGCGTCCAGGCGGTCATGTCATACATCGCCCAGGCCGTCAGGCCGAGGCCGGCGAGCAGCAGCCGCCGCGTATCCACCCTGCCGATCAACTTGCCGACGATGAACATGCACACCATCGTGCCGACGCCGCGCGGCCCCATGACGATGCCGGCGGTGATGACCGGATAGCCCATCAACGTTTGCAGGTAGGGCGTCATCAGCGCCAGCGACGCCAGATAGGTGATACCGATTACGAAGATGAACACCATGCTGACGGCAAAGTTCTGGTCGAGGAAAAGCCGCGGGTTGACGAATGGTTTGTCCGCCGTCAGCGTATGCACGAACAGAAGGTAGAAGGCGGAGGCGCAGACGATGGCCTCGATCATGATTTCGCCGGAGGAAAACCAGTCGAGCTGCGCGCCGCGATCGAGGAAGAGCTGGAGCGAGGCGATGAACAGGCTCATCATGCCGAAGCCGAACCAGTCGAGCTTGGCCAGCGCGTCCCGCCTCGTTTCCGACACGAAGATAACGATGCCGGCAAAGGCGAGCGCTCCGATCGGCACGTTGATGTAGAACACCCAGCGCCAGCTGATATTGTCGGTGAGCCAGCCGCCGATGACCGGCCCGAGCACCGGCCCGACCATCACCGAGACGCCGAACAGCGCCATCGCGGAGCCGCGCTCCTCCACGGTGTAGATATCGAGCAGGATGCCCTGCGACAGCGGCACCAGCGAGGCGCCGAACAGGCCTTGCAACAGGCGGAAGGCGACGATCTGGTTTAGCGATTGCGCCAGCCCGCACAGCACGGAGGCGGCGACGAAGCCGGCGATCGCCGTCAGCAGCACCCGCTTGCGGCCGAACTTGGCGGCGAGAAAGCCGGAGGGCGGCGTCATGATCGCGGCGGCGACGATGTAGGAGGTCAGCACCCAGTTGATCTGGTCGGCGGAAGCCGAAACGCTGCCCTGGATGAAGGGCAGCGCCACATTGGCGATGGTCGTATCCAGCGCCTGCATGATGACTGCGAGGATGACGCAGGCGGTGATGGCGCCGCGATTGGCGACCACGGCCGCCGGGGATGCGGTTGCGCTAGCCATGAACCTTGCCGTTGAAACGATCCACCAGCGCCTGGACGAAATCCGGCAGGCCGCGGACATGACCGGTATCGACATCGACGACAGTGCTCATGCCGACGCGCAGCGGCGGCTTGCCGGCGGTATCCTCGATGCTGACGCGCATGGGAATGCGCTGCACCACCTTCACCCAATTGCCGGTGGTGTTCTGCGCCGGCAGCAGCGAGAAGGACGAGCCGGAGGCCGGGCTGATGCTCTCGACCTTGCCTTTCCAGATCACGCCCGGATAGGCATCGACCTCGATCGTCGCGTCCTGGCCGGGCTTGACATAGGTCAGCTCGGTTTCCTTGGGACTGGCCGCGATCCAGAGGCGATCGGTGGCGACAAGTGAAAACGCCTGTTGCGAGGCCTGGAGATAGGAACCGACCTGCAAGGCGCTGACATTGGTGACCACGCCGTCGAAAGGGGCGCGCACCACACTATGATCCAGCTCGCGCTGGGCGTTGTCGACGTTGGATTTCGCCTGCAGATAAAGCGGGTTCTGTTCGACCGGCTGCTCGGCATCACCGCCGAGCTGGGCAAGCGTCGCCGCCGCTTCGGCCTTGGAAACCGCGACCTTCTGCCGGGCGGCATCGAGATTGTGCTTGGCCTCGTCATAGGCCGAGCGGGTCGCGCCGCCGCTGTTGACCAGATTCTGCTGGCGATCGAACTGCGCCTGGAAATAGGGAAGGTCCGCTTCCGCCTGGGTGATTTCGGCCAGCGACTGGCGATAGCTCGCCTTCAGGTTTTCGATCTGGTTGCGCTGAACGCCGAGTTGCGCCTTTGCGCCCTCGAGTGTGATGCGGAAGGCATCGGGACGCAGGCTGAACAGCACCTGGCCAGCCTTGACCGTCTCGTTTTCATGCACGTCGATGCGCTCGACGATGCCGGAGACATCGGTGGTGATGCCGACCATGTCGGCCTGGATATAGGCATTGTCGGTGGCCATCACCTGGCCGCCATTGACGTAATAATAACCGCCGACGACCAGCGCCACCGGCAGCAGGGAAAACAGCAGGGGTCGCATGAGACTGCGCCTGCGGCGTGGGCGGATATCGACCGGCGGCGCGGCAGGCGTCGAAGCGGAGACGGAGGAGGGCGCTTCCGCGACCGTTTCCTGCGCGGCGCCAGCTTCGGCTTCGGGAGAGGCAGGTTTTGCGTCGGCATCGGAAACGACGCGAAAAGTGGGTTTGTCAGCCATGCTTCTGCTCTTTTTCGGCAATCGGTGTTTCGCACGCAGCCACGAGGTTGGTCTTGATTTCGGAAAGGACGTCAAAGGCTTCCGCCAGCCGCGCCGACGCAATGCCCGAGAGCGCCTCCGCTCGCGTCACGTCGGCCAGCGCATGGATCTCGTCCAGCAGCGGCCGCACCTCGTCACGCAGGTGGAGAAGCCAGATGCGACGGTCGGTCGGATGGCGACGACGCTCGATCAGGCTGCGCTCGGCCAGCTTGTCGAGCACGCGCACCAGCGCGATCGGCTCGATTTCGAGCAGTTCCGCCAGTCCGCCCTGGTGGATGCCCTCGTTCTTCGAGAGATAGGCAAGCGTGCGCCATTGCGCGCGCGTCAGCCCAAGGCTCTGCGCCCGCTGCTCGAATCGCTTGCGCAGCAGGCGGGCGATATCGTTGAGGAGGGCAAGCGAATGTGCGGTTGTGTCCATAGACGGCATTATTATTAGGGTACTAATGATAGTCGTCTATATCATATGGTAGCAGGATGAAATAGGGCCGCCGCAAAAGTTATGACAGAGGGTGACACAATGCCGCGACCGATCTTTTGGGCCTTTGCGCCCTCGCTGGCAAACGCTGCGCTTTGCCGTCTGCATCTGTGTTCGATGTGCCGCGCGCCCTCCCGTCTTTGCCGTGCTCGCTCATCAAAGATGACGGCAAGCCGAGACGTCGCCTCGACGCGAAGCGCTGTCTAGTCCGTCTTCTTCGGCACGATGCTGATGGCGCCGCTGACTTCCAGGATGGCGAATTTCACGTCCCTGACGCTTTCTATTCCTTCCTGGACGCGCGCGGCTTCCATCACGTCGTCCTTGTCGAGTCGACATCCCCGAAGGGCCCTCTCGTCATAGACGCCGTTGGTCACCAAAACGGTCGGCACCCCGTCGATGATATGTCCGGTTTTCGGGGACCAGCGCTTGACATAGGAAAGCGCAATATCGGTCGTGAAAAGGGTCAGGATCAGGAGGACCGCATTGGTAATGGAAAAGTCGTCGCCGAGCATCGCCTGTTGCGTCGTTTCCGAAATGACGAGCACGATGACAAGGTCGAACGGCGTCATTTGCGCAAGCGTGCGCCTTCCGGATAATCTGATGATGGCGAGAAGCGTGAAATAGATCGCAAGCCCGCGGATGACGGCGTCCATGGTGCGGCCTTATGGAAAGACAAAACTGATATGTTCGGAGACGTCGCCGTCGATGCCCAGCGACATTCGGCGCAGACCGGGCGATTGCGTCTGCAGGCGGAAGACGATGCGGACGGGATGCTCCGCATCGCTTGCGAATACATAGCCGGTCAGGCCATTTCTGATCGTGGTCGCCTTCTGCGGCGGGTCTATGCCTTCGACGGAAAAACTCTCGAAAAACCGCCCGTCCACAAAGAAGACACGGTCATTGCCGGAAGGCTCAAGGGTGACCTCCAGGTTTTCCGGCGCATTCCAGCGGGTCAGGAGCGGGAAATCGATCGCTCCGGCGGCGGATTGCGTGATTGCGCGCGACAGATAGCCGCCCCGCCCGAACGCGCCGAAGAGGCAGGCGATGAGCATAAGGGCAAACAGAACCCAGGCGACGCGTTGCGCTGCCCAGATCTTTTTCTGAAGCGGTCGATGATCGTCAATCCCCTCGGGCAATCGGATCGGTTTTGCAGGCATAGTCCTCGGAGTCGTGAATCTTTGCGGCGGAATTCTTCGGGAGATAGCGCGACAAAGAGCGGCGTCAATCGACCGCTGGAGATCCGTGACGGTTTGATCATCGCCTGATGTCTATGCGGTCCTCGATCCGGAAGCGCTCGAAATCCGAGACGAGAATGTCGACCCGCACGGTCCACTGGCCGGGGACGGGAAGGGTGAGATCGTCGACCCGCCAGATTCCGTCATCGGATTTTCTGGCCTGGCGCTTGATCTGCTCGATGCCCGCGGACGGATTGGACAGGACAAGCGCGATTTCCTTGGCATCCAGAGGGCCGAAATCCCCGGTCATGACCACGATCGTGGCGGCCATGGGGCCGGCGTGTCCCGGCGTCATGGTCACCTCGGCCATTGCCTTTTCCGTGTGGATATGGACAGAGGCGGGCACGGCCGCCGCTTCTTCGAGGGCGCGCGGCGGCGGCGTGAAGCGCCACAGGCCAGCGATCGCGAAGATCACCAGCATGAGGAAGATTTCGCAGCGGATGGAATGGCGCAGCCATCGCGCGGCGCGTTCGTCGCCATCTTCCGTCGGTGTCGTTAGCCGCAAGCGGTTGATTGCGGCAAGGGTGAAGAGAACGATGAGGACCAGGAGTTTGGCAAGCAATACCTGGCCGTAGGCCGTGGTCGTGATCGCGCCGACGGTTCGCACCTGAACGACGGCGAGCAGCAATCCGGCCGCCACCAGCGGCACGATCGCAAACGGAATGATCCTGGAAAATCTGCGCAGAAGCGGGATAGCCTCCTCCGAAGGGCTTTTGAAGGCGATCGCCATGGGCACCAGCGAGCCGGCCCAGAAGGCGATGCCGATGCCATGCAGGAAGACAGCGGGGCGCATCAGCCATTGGGGGTGTGCCGCGCTGGCATGGCCGCTTGCGGCAAGCGCCACACCGATGCCGACATAGCCCGCGAGCGACAAAGCCTTGCCGGCCGGCCCATGGAGCAGCCCCGCCGCCAGGGCGGCGAGAAGCGCCACACAAGCGATCACTGCTGTCATGCCGTAGCTGGTGGAAAACCCTGCTTTCCACACAGCCGGCGCCAGAAGACCGCTCACCGGGACCGCGAGCGCGTCGAGTCCCTGGAGACCGACCGACAGCGGCGTCGCGATAAGCCCGATCGCTGCTGCCGTCCATGCCACGCATCTGGCTGGCCTGGATCGCCCGCCGACCCAATGGATGAAGAAGATGCCGCCGGCGCCGAAGAAAAGGGCGCTGTAAAGGCATATTTTCGAGATCCAGATCGCGGCGCGCACGCAATAGTCGATGGTTTCGTCAATCCCGCCCATAGCCGGCCCGGCGCTTGGCGCTCCGATCGAAAAGACTGCGGAACCGCCGACCGGGTGGCCGTCCTCGGAGACGATCCGCCAGCTCAGGACATATGTGCCGTCTGCGAGGTCGGCGGGGGCTTCGATGTCGAGGGTCGTGTCTTTGAGGGCGAAGCGGTCGAGAATCACCGCTGTCCCGTCCGGGCGCAGGAGCTTCAGAACCAGCGGAGAGGTCGGCTCGCTGAAGGTCAGGAAAAAGGATTTTGGCGCGGTGGCGACCATGGAGCCATCAGCCGGTTCGACGCGCACCAGCGAGGCATGGGCGAAGGCCGGGCCATTCGATCCCAGCAACGCCGCCATGAGGCAGAACAACGCCATGAGGATCGCCGCCGTCCCGGGGCGTCCCGATCGTCCGGAAAAATGGGTTTCAAGCATGTCGTTGCCCCCTGAAGGCAGGCGCGCCCACGAGGGACGCGCCTGGGCTTGGCTCATTTGTGCTCGGTCAGGGAAAGGCCCGGAGCCGGGTCCTCGTAGTCGTCGGCGCTCTTGCCTTCGGCCGGAATCTCGATCCAGCGATGCGTCGCGCCCTCGGTGCATTCCTGGACGACGGGGAAGTAGAGCGTGGCGCCGGGCTTGAGGTCGCCGGTGAGGTAGGCGCGCAGGACGAATTCGTCATATTCGTCGTCGGCAAGGCTGCCGCCGCTCCAGACGATTTCCTTGACGCCTTCGGTGGTCGGCGTGCCGTAATAATCATAGGACTTTTCGTATTTGCCCTTGATCTTCTCGATGCTCCAGCCGGTCTTGGGCTGCGGCTTCACCGAGATAACACCTTCGGGAATCTGTACTTTGATCTTGACGGTCGGTTTGCCTTCGCATCCGTGACCGACGCGGAACACGGCCTTGTAGGTCGATCCGACCGGGGCCTGCTGGGTCTCCAGCGTGATGTGAGCGGATGCTGCAGTGGCGCCGATCCCGAGCAGGGCAAGGGCGGGAAGGATGGTTTTCAAATGTTTCATGACAGTTTTCCTGAAATCGGGAGATTGGTTGCACCTGCGTTCGTCGCCTTTCAGCAGCAAAAGCGGATGCAGGTGGGGCATCGTTGTCTGCGCAAGGGCGCGGACATTTTTCGGAGGAGGGCGCAAACGCCATCGCTGCACAGCCGCAGTCAAAGACTGCGCGTCATGAATGACCGCGAGAACTCCATGCCTGGCACGGATTGAAGCGATGATCGAAAGCGCTGGAAGCGTTCAGAGGGCGGCCGGAGGGGCGCGCGGGTTTCCGGATCGGCCTTCCCGCAGGTGAAACACCGGCGAGGTGTATTCCCGGAAAACGACCGCGATTTCACGCGGCGCGCCGACGAAAAGAAGTGCGTCGGCGCCACGCGGCGCGGGCGCGCCGGACAGCATGGCGCAACCGGCCATGCAGCAATCGGGCGGATCGTGACGATCGGACGAGCCGTCCCCTGACGGTTTCGTGTCGCCATGCGAGGTGCAGATGATGCCGCCGAAGGCGTCGATAGGGCGCGGCGCAGCCATCGCGCCGACCGCAAACGCGGTCAGGAGCGACTGCAGAACGAGCATGTAGGCTGCGACAAACGCAACCCATGTCCCCGGTCTTCGCCAACGGCACGTCAAGAGACGATCCCCCTTCTTTCTGGCGAACGAATAGCACCACCAAACCCTGCCGAGAAGCGGAAAGGCTGGCTGCGGCAAAATGGCAGCCAGGACGACCGGCTTCAGTTCCGCGCGTTCGAAACGCCGCTTGCGGGCGCGCTCGGCGCATGGCCGGCCGGGAAAAGCTCTGAAGAAACGATAGCGCTTTACCTTGTTTCCAAAAAGATGTATCAAGAATGCATCTTTTTGGAAAGGCCTCTCGCATGCGGCTGACGACGCACACGGATTACGGATTGCGCGTATTGATTTCGCTTGCAGTGATCGAGCGGCTGACGACGATCGAGGAGCTTGCCAACCGCCACGGCATTTCCCGAAATCATCTCATGAAGGTCGTGCAGGCGCTCGTGGGCTTTGGTGTGGTCAAGGGAATCCGTGGCAGAAGGGGTGGGATAGCCCTGGCGTTGCCGCCTGAAGACATCCGGATCGGTCGGGTCGTCCGCATGATGGAGGCGGACATGGATCTGGTCGCATGCCTCGGTAGCCAGCCCGCCGGATGCGTGTTTATCGGGTCTTGCCGATTGACCAGGGCGTTCCGGGGCGCGATCGAGGCGTTCTTCGCCGAACTTGATCGGCTGACGCTGGCGGACCTGGTCGTCGATCCGTCTTCTATTCAAAACCGGCTGGAGTTGGCGTCATGACAATCGCAGGTCAAATGCTCGTGCAATGCCCCGAGGAGGGCGGGAACCAGAAGTTTCACCTCAACGCCTCCTTCATCGCGAAGACGTTCAACATGAGCGAGGACCGTGTCCGGACGTTCATGGAGCGAAAGCTTTTCCGAAGCGTCGTGGAGGAAGGTGTCGGCGAAGATGCCGGTTGCTGGCGGCTGACCCTTCGATGCGGCAACCGGGCATGGCAGGGAATCATGACCGAGGACGGCGTGATCCGGCAGCAAGCGATGCTTCTTGTGCCCGCGCGCCAGGTTTTCGGAAAGTAACCGGGCGCACGCAAGTCGGCCATCTGGCGCGACGACCGTTCGTCGCAATCATGATCCATCAGTCGAACAGGAGGGGGCCGTGAACAGGGACCAGACACGCAAATCACTCGAATTTTCCGGCGAGCACGTTAGCGGCCGGGAGGTCGGCGGCAGCAGCTTGATGCCGATGCTCATTGCAGAGCTCGTCATGATTGCGATCGGCTATTTCGCGGTCATGATTTTCGTCTAGCGCGCTTCCAGTCGAAGCGGAATCGCAATGGCGTTGCGTTCCCTGCCAGTCTGCGGGCCGTCGCGCCGCTCGATGAAATGCCGCAAACGGCGCTATTTCCTCACGCGAACGGTTCGTCGCGCTTTCTTTGCGCCAGGACAAAGAACGTCGCGCTCTTCTGCTGCGTTACTCATCGCAATCGCAGCGGAGGTGACAGGAATGACGCGGCAAATCCGCCACACGGGCGAATGTCTGGCCGACTGGAATCAGCGCCGTGTCGTATCTCCGGCAAGCGGGTTTTCCTGGCTTGTTCTTGCCTCTTCGTGAGAAAACCATGCTGATCGCCATCGTTACGATATCGGATCGCGCCAGTCGCGGACAATACGAGGATGTGAGCGGTCCGGCGATCGAGACATGGCTGCGGGAGGTGATCGTGACGCCGTTCGAGATCGTCAGGCAAATCGTTCCCGATGGTGTCGTCCCGGTACGTGATGTCCTTCTGGCGCTCTGCGACGAGCAACACGCCGATCTGATCCTCACGACCGGTGGAACCGGGCCTGCCCCGCGCGACCAGACGCCGGAGGCCATGCGCGAGGTCGTGACCAGCGAATTGCCGGGCTTCGGCGAGCAATTGCGGCGCGCGAGCCTCGAACAGACGCCGACCGCGATTCTTTCGCGGCAGATGGCCGGAACCCGCGGCACCTCGCTGATTATCAACCTGCCGGGAAAACCGGTGTCGATCCGTTTCAGCCTCGACGCCGTTTTTGCGGCGGTGCCCTATTGTCTCGATCTCATCGGAGCCGGGCGGATAGAGACCGATCCCGCCCGCGTCAAAACCTTTCGGCCGGCGTCAAGCTGAGCCGATCATGGTTTCCCCGGACAGAAATCGGCGGGTGGAGGAAGCGGGAGAGAACCGCCGGCTGCTGATTTACCATCCTGCGGGCGTGTTCTTTGCGCTGGCCGCGGCGATTGCCGTAACTCTCCCGTGGCTCTGGCTCCTTCCGTTGGAAGACCCGTGGCTGGCGCATGTCCGGCTGGGATTGTTCGGCTTTGGCGGCATCGCCATCTCCGGTTACATCATGACCGCACAGAAGGCCTGGACAGGGCGCGCGTTTCCGGTGCCGGCCCTTCTTGCCGGCGGCCTCGCCCTTGGCGGCCGATTGGCGTCCCTCGGCTTTCCGGCGCATCGCTGGCCGATAACCCTGTTTTCGCTGCCGGTTGCGATCATGGTCGCATGGCCCGTCCTGCGGGCGCGGCGCTGGGACAAGCTGCCTCTGGCAACGGTTCCGCTGGTGCTCGTCGCGGCGGAGATCCTGCTTCCTGACCTGCCCGAACTCGCGGGCTTCCTGCCTGTCGCCCTTGCCGTCCTCATCCTTGCCGTCGGCGGACGTCTCGTCCGCTCCTTCGTCATGGAAGGACACCGCCGGCGTGGCCTCGACGTGCGGCAGGGGCCGCCACTTTGGCAAGGCATCGTCCCTCTGGTCGTCGGGCTTCTTTGCGACGATGTCATCGGAATGCTTGCCCTGTTTGCCGCCATGGCGTGGGTCGCCGCCCGCAGTCTTGGGGGGATGCGCCTCGGCGAGGCGAACCGGATGTTATGCCTCGGCTATGCTGGTCTCGTTCCGGGAATACTCGCCATCGCGGCTGCAAGAGCCGGGCTGGTGCCGCAACTTGTGCAGGTACACGCCCTGACCATGGCGACGATGGGGCCAATGATCCTGGCAATAGCCGCCCGGGCGACGATGCGCCGGTCGCCGGAGGGAGAACTTCTGCCCCGGCGGCGGCATTGGAGCGCGCTCTGGCTCATGCTCGGGGCGGCCGCCCTGCGTTGCCTGGCGGCGTTGCCCGGGCAGATGCCGATGGCCCTGCTTCTGGCGGGAATCGCCTGGTCCACAGCGTGGATGCTGTTCCTGTCCGTCCAGATTCAGGCGCTTGCGATGCCGGCGCCGTTTCCCGTTCTGAGCGCGCGGCGGCTCTCCTGACGGTGAAACCGTCGCCGGATACAATGGAGGGCGATCAGAGCGGACTTTCGCCAAGGCCGAGCGACGCCCAGATGGTGTCGATGCGCGCTGTCACCTCCGGCGTCATGGCCAGAACCCGTCCCCATTCCCGATCCGTTTCCGCGCCGATCTTCGTGGTCGCGTCAAGTCCGAGCTTGCCGCCGAGGCCGGATTTCGGCGAGGCGAAGTCCAGATAGTCGATTGGCGTATTGTCGACGACCATGAGGTCGCGGCTGGCGTCGAAACGGGTGGAGAGCGCCCAGATCACATCCGGCCAGCTCCTGACGTCGATGTCGTCATCGACGGCGATGATCAGCTTCGTGTAGCTGAATTGCGGCAGCACCGACCACAGGCCCATCATCACGCGCCGCGCCTGGCCCGGATAGCGCTTGTCGATCGACACGATCATGGCGCGGTAGGAGCAGGCGTCCGGCGGAAGCCACAGGTCGCGTATCTCGGGAAACTGCCGCTTCACCAGCGGCACGAAAAGCGCATTCATCGCCTCGCCCAGTCGCGACGGTTCGTCGGGCGGCCGGCCGGTATAGGTGGAAAGATAGATCGGGTTCTTCCGCATGGTGATCGCCGACAGCGTCATGACCGGAAAAGGCTCGACGGCATTGTAATAGCCGGTGTGGTCGCCATAGGGGCCTTCATCCGCCACCTCGTTTGCGGAGACCATGCCCTCGAGCACGATTTCGGCATTGGCGGGCACGGGCAGGGGAACCGTCATGGCGCTTGCCGTTTCCTGCCGCCGGCCGCCGAGAACGCCGGCGAAGGCAAGCTCGCTCATGCCATCCGGCAACGGCATGACGGCCGACAGAATCGTTGCGGGATCGGCGCCGATGGCAACCGCGACCGGCATGTCACGGCCCTGCGCCTGCCAGAGGCGGTGATGGCGCGCGCCGCCGCGATGCGCCAGCCAACGCATGATCAGCCGGTTCGCCCCGAGCTTCTGCATGCGGTAGATGCCGACATTGATGTCGGCAGGATCATCCGGCGCACGTGTGATCACCAGCGGCCAGGTGACAAGCGGCGCCGGTTCGCCCGGCCAACAGCTCTGGATCGGCAGCCGGCCGAGATCGAGGCCTTCGCCGCGCCAGACGATTTCCTGGCAGGCCGCGCGACGGGTTTCGCGCGGGTTCATGGACAGAGCGGCCTTCAGATGCGGCAGCTTGCCCCAGGCGTCGCGCAACGAGCGCGGCGGGCGTGGATCGCGCAGATCGGCGAGGAAGGCTGCGAGGTGCGGCAGGCCGCCGGCTTCGAGCCCAAACCCCCATTCGATGCGTTCACGCGTGCCGAAAAGATTGGCGAGAAGCGGAATCGGCTGAATTCTGCCCTCGGCATCGACCGGGCGCTCGAACAGCAAAGCCGGCCCTTCCTCCGCCAGCACCCGTCGATGGATTTCCGTCACGTCGTAGACGAGGGAGACGGGTTGTGAAATGCGCTTCAGCCGCGCCCGGCGTTCCAGCAGGGTTACGAAATCCTGGAGATTGTCGAAACGGCGCGGGATGGAAGCATCTGTTTTCATGCGGCCTGCTTGCCGGGGAAAAATCTTGCGGTCTTTGTGCTGGCGCAAATTCGTGATGCCCGAGCCTGCCTAGTGTCCGCCTGTTCGTTCTTCCGGGAGGCCACAATGTCATCGCTGCCGCCGATCCTTGCAAAGCCGGTCGATATCGCGCCGATCTGGCTGGTGGAGCGTGTTGCGCGCCTGATTTTCGACCGTGTGATGAAGGCGCATCCGGATCTGTTCGAGCGGCTCGATATCTACCGCCAGACCCGTTTCGGTTTTTCGCCGACCGATCTGCCGCTGCATTTCACCGTCCTGCCGGCTGCGCGCTCATTGACCGTGTCGCGTGGGCAGCCGCCGCTCGCCGATGCCCGCATCGAGGGGCCGCTGGCGCTTCTGCTCGGTCTGCTGGAAGGCCGCTGCGATGCGGACGCCTTGTTCTTCTCGCGCGACCTGTCGGTGATCGGCGACATGGAGGCGATGCTGGCGCTGCGCAACGCACTCGACGACAGCGCCATCGATCTGCCGCGGGAACTTGGCGCCCTGGCGGGGCCGCTGTCGCCGCTGGTCAGTCGCGTGGCGCGCAACATCCGCACGCGCGCGCTCGAAGGAAGGGATGCCACATGGAACTGATCTGCCCCGCCGGCACGCCGGCCGCTTTCCGGGAGGCGCTGGAGGCGGGCGCCGACGCCATCTATTGCGGCTTTCGCGACGAGACCAACGCCCGCAATTTTCCGGGGCTGAATTTCAGCCGCGAAGAGCTGCGCCAGTCGATCGCGCTGGCCCGCGGCAGGCGCGTGCAGACCTTCGTGGCGCTCAACACCTTCATGCGCGCCGGCGACGAGGCGTTGTGGTATCGCGCGGCAGACGATGCGGTCGCGCTCGGCGCCGATGCGCTGATCCTCGCCGATTTCGGCCTGATGGCCTATGTCGCCGAAAACTACCCGCAACAGCGGCTGCATGTCTCCGTCCAGGCGTCGGCGTCCAATCCGGACGCGGTTCGTTTCCTCGTCGAGACGTTCGGCGCGAAACGCGTCGTCCTGCCGCGCGTTCTGACCGTGCAGGACATTGCCCGGCTGACGCGACAGATCGATTGCGAGGTCGAGGTTTTCGCCTTCGGCGGCCTCTGCGTCATGGCGGAAGGCCGCTGTTCGCTGTCCTCATATGCCACGGGGAAATCGCCCAACATGAACGGCGTCTGCTCGCCGGCAAGCCATGTGCGCTACCGGCAGGATGCGGCGGATCTGGTCTCCGAGCTTGGCGCATACACGATCAATCGCTTCGGCCCCGGCGAGGCTTCCGGTTATCCGACGCTGTGCAAAGGCCGTTTCGAGGTCGGCGACGTCGAAGCCTATGCGTTCGAGGATCCGGTTTCGCTCGATGTCATCGACCAGATCGATGCCTTGCGTGCGGCTGGCGTCTCGGCGCTGAAAATCGAGGGTCGCCAGCGGGGCAAGGCCTATGTCGCCGAAGTCGTATCCTCGCTGAAGAAGGCGCTTGGCGCCACTCCATCCGAGCGCGCCGCCCTCGTTGCCCGGCTGCGTGCCATGAGCGAAGGCCAGCGCACCACTACCGGCGCCTATGACAAGCGCTGGCGATAGGAGAAGACCGACATGACGACGAATGCCAAGCCGACGCTCAGCCTCGGCCCGGTCTATTTTCTTTGGGACGGGCCGAAATGGCGGGATTTCTATTTTCGCATCGCCGACGAGGCGCCGGTTGAGCATGTCACGCTTGGCGAGACCGTCTGTTCGAAACGCCAGCATTTCAGCGAGCCGCATGTCGCCGATGTGATCGAGAGGCTGGAGGCAGCGGGAAAGCGCGTCACCCTTTCCACGCTCGCCATGGTCACGTTGGAACGGGAGAGCCGGCATGTGCGGGATCTGATCCGTGACAGCGTCCACCCCGTGGAGGCGAACGACCTGTCGGCGCTCGGCCTGTTGCGCGACCGGCCGCATTCCATCGGTCCGCTCGTCAATGTCTACAATGCCGCGACCGCCCGCATGCTTGCCGATCGCGGCGCCGACAACATCTGTCTGCCGCCGGAATTGCCGGCGCGTTCCGTGCGACAGATGATCGGCGCCATGCCGGATTTCTCCTTCGAGCTCTTCGCCTTCGGACGGATGCCGCTGGCGATCTCGGCCCGCTGCGCCCACGCCCGCTCCAAGGGATTGACCAAGGACAATTGCCAGTTCATCTGCGGCGAGGAACCGGATGGGCTGCCGCTGCGCACGCTCGACCGGCAATCCTTCCTGGCTTTGAACGGCGTGCAGACCATGTCGAGCAGTTGCGTCGTGCTCATCGATGACCTTGCGGCCCTGGTCGAGGCAGGCCTGTCGCGCGTCCGGCTTTCTCCGCAGGATTGTGACATGGTGAAGGTCGCGCGCCTCTACCGCGCCGTGCTCGACGGGCAAATCGATGGCGAGAAGGCGCTTGCCGAACTTGCCGGCATTTATCCGGGCGTAGGTTTCTCGAACGGTTTCCTGCATCAGCAGGAAGGCGCCGCCTGGGTATCGCGTGGGCGGACCGCGGCGATGGGGCGTGATTGAGCGCTCCCGAACGTCGCTTACGAGAAAACGTCGCGGTCGCCGGATTTTGCCGAGATCAGGGCTTCGAGCATCATCTTTTCGAGGAAGACGTGACGGCGCAGGGCCTCCTGGAAACCGATGATCATGCGCGAGACCGTTTCCGGCATCAGGCCGCAACGGTCCTCGGCCACCGCCTTGAGCGTCAATGACAGCTCTTCGGCCGCCAGCCGATCGCAGCGATGCTCCGCCTTGAGCCGCTCGATCGCCATCGCCGCGAAACAGGAGCCGGCATGGCGATCGAAATCCGGGAAGAGCAACCTTTCCTCCAGTTCCTGGACGGATTTCAGCGTCTGCGGGATCGCCTCGGCCAGATCCCGCAATTCGCCGCCGATATCGGGTTCGCCGGCGGCGGCCTCCAGGCGCAGGCAGAGTTCGAGCACATCGCCGTGAAGCTTTTCCAACCGGCCGATATCGCTTGCCGCAAGCGTCGTTTCATCCATCGCCCTCACCCCTATTGTCCGAGGAAGAGGATGGCGGCGATGACGAAGGAGGCGCCCACGGCGGACAGTGTTCCCGCTCCCTGGAGCACGCCCATGCGATAGAGCATCAAGGCAAAACCGGCGATAACGGGTGCGGCCACGACCAGGCCAAGTTGCGCGTCTGTCATGAAGACATCCTTTCCTTTGCCGCCATCCTGCCGCGCCCGGCCTTTCCGCTCTTTGCGCCGGCGCAAAGAAGCCGGCGGCGGGACCGTCCTAGATGGCCCCATGGCAACGATACAAGACATGCGCCTGGCGGGCGACGAAACGGAGAGCGGCAGCGCGGATTCGCTGTTGCTCTGGATTCTGGTCTGGAGCGAGCTCGTCGCCTTCGGCGCGCTGCTGATCGCCTTCATGGTGATGACGCTGCGCGATGGCGAAGCAGCGGCGCTCCTGCGTTCGCATCTGCATCCGGGGCTTGCGGCGCTCAACACGACGCTTCTCGTCGTCAGCGGCTGGCAGGCGGCGCTGGCCATGCGTGCAGGCGATGGCGCGGTGCGCCGGCCCCTGGTGCTGGCCGCCGTTTTCGGGCTCGGCTTCATGGCGGTAAAGCTTGTCGAATATGCAATCGAGATCCGCTCCGGCATCGGCGATGCGGGGGCGCTTGCCGAACTGTATTTCATCGTCACCGGCTTTCATCTGCTGCATGTCGTATTCGGCGCTGCGATCCTGCTTCTTGTCGCCTGGCGACCGTCGCGCGGCAATATCGTCGTCATCGCCACGCTTTGGCATGCGATCGATCTTGTCTGGCTGGTGATGTTCCCGATCGTCTATCTCACCTGAGGTCATCATGAGCCGCCAGCACCGCGAACGTTTTGCCGCCACCCTTGCCCTGCTGCTGACGCTTGCCGCCGGCGGGGCTTTCATCGGCGGCTTGAGCGGCGGCCTGCTGGTGCCGGTCGCGACGGTTCTGGTGCTCGCCTATGCAAAGGGCCGTCTCGTCGTTCTCGATTTCATGGAATTGCGCGAAAGCGCCGGCCCGATGCGCATCGCGCTGCTCGCCTGGCCGGCTTTGATGCTGTCGCTGGCGCTGGCGCGTATCGTGGCGACCACCTTATTCGCCTGAGGAAACGCCGCTGTTTGGCGGAGCGCAAAGAAGGCTTTCTCCCGCCCTCTAAAAAAGGACTGTCTCGCACTGCCAGCGAAGGGTCGCCAGGCTTCGACAGCGGGAACGGAACGCCGGTCCCCTTGAAGGACCGGGCAATGAAAGGACCGTGGGATGGCCGAGCGCCTAACCAAGACCGGGGCCCGCAACGTCTTCTATGGCGGGTCCATCTTCTTCTTCACGATTTTCGTCGGGCTGACCGCCCACAGCCACTACTACATGCGCACGACCTCCACGGACGAATCGACGCTGACCGCAAGCGTGGCGCGCGGCAAGCACGTCTGGGAAAAGAACGCCTGCATCAATTGCCACACGCTGCTGGGCGAAGGCGCCTATTTCGCGCCCGAGCTCGGCAATGTCTGGAAGCGCTACGGCGGCGTCGAGGATCCGGAGAGCGCGCGCGAGACGCTGAAGGCATGGATGGCCGCGCAGCCCAGCGGCGTGGAAGGCCGGCGGCAGATGCCGCAGTTCAACCTCACCGACCAGGAACTCAACGATCTCGCCGATTTCCTCGAATGGACCAGCAAGATCAAGACCCAGAACTGGCCGCCGAACGATGCCGGCTGAGCGACACGGGTCGAGGAGATAAAACATGAAATATCAAACACAAAAGATCGCGATGCTGTATTTCTACGGCGCGCTCGGTCTGTTTCTCGCCCAGGTGCTTTTCGGGGTTCTCGCCGGCACGATCTACGTGCTGCCGAACACGCTCTCCGTGCTTCTGCCCTTCAACATCGTGCGCATGATTCACACCAATGCGCTGATCGTCTGGCTGCTCATGGGCTTCATGGGCGCGACCTACTACATGATCCCGGAGGAGACCGAGACCGAATTGTTCAGTCCGAAGCTGGCGATAGCCCAGTTCTGGCTGTTCTTCGTCGTGGCGGGATCGACGGTCGTCGGCTATATCTTCCATGTCCATGAGGGCCGCGAATTTCTGGAACAGACCTTCATCGCCAAGGTCGGCATCGTCATCGCCGTGCTGATGTTCCTGTTCAACATCACCATGACGGCGCTCAAAGGTCGAAAGACCACGGTCATCAATATTCTGCTCTTTGGCCTGTGGGGCCTGGCGATCTTCTTCCTCTTCGCCTTCTACAATCCGGCCAACCTTGCGCTGGACAAGATGTACTGGTGGTACGTTGTCCACCTGTGGGTCGAAGGCGTCTGGGAACTGATCATGGCGTCCGTGCTCGCTTTCCTGATGATCAAGCTCAACGGCATCGACCGCGAGGTCGTGGAAAAATGGCTCTACGTGATCGTCGGCCTTGCCCTGTTCTCAGGCATCCTCGGCACCGGACACCACTATTACTGGATCGGCGCGCCGGGCTACTGGCAGTGGATTGGCTCGCTGTTCTCGACGCTGGAAGTCGCGCCCTTCTTCACCATGGTCGTCTTCACCATCATGATGACCTGGAAGGCCGGCCGCAACCATCCGAACAAGGCGGCGCTGCTGTGGTCGATCGGCTGCTCGGTCATGGCTTTCTTCGGCGCCGGCGTCTGGGGTTTCCTGCACACGCTGTCGTCGGTGAACTACTACACCCACGGCACGCAGGTGACCGCCGCGCATGGCCATCTCGCCTTCTTCGGCGCCTATGTGATGCTGAACCTCGCCATGATGGCCTATGCCATTCCGGAAATCCGAGGCCGCGCGCCCTATAACCAGTGGCTGTCCATCGTCAGTTTCTGGATCATGTGCGCCGCCATGTCGGTGATGACCTTCGCGCTGACCTTCGCCGGCGTCGTGCAGGTGCATCTCCAGCGCGTCCTGGGCGAAAGCTTCATGGTCGTGCAGGACCAGCTCACGCTGTTCTACTGGGTGCGCCTCGGTTCCGGCGCGGTGGTGCTCGTCTCCGCGCTGATGTTCATCTGGGCGGTGCTCGTCCCCGGCCGGGAACGCCGCGAAAACCTCACCCGTCTGGCCCAACCGGCCGAGTGAGCGTCGGCCGGCCCCGCCATCCCCCGGGGCCGGCTCCCTTTCCATCGTATTTCCGCACGGAAAGCCGGCCGGAAATGCTCTGTTCGCGCCTTTTTTCGGAGATCACAATGACCGCCCTTCACGCGACTGCTTCCGCGCCGTCCATTCCTGCCTACAGCCCTTCGGGCAATGAATGCGCCCTGTTCGAAAAGGCCTGGACGCGACAGCTTCCCCTGCTGCTGAAGGGGCCGACGGGATGTGGCAAGACCCGGTTCGTCAGCCACATGGCCACCAAGCTCGGCCTGCCGCTCTCCACCGTCTCCTGCCATGACGACCTGTCCGCCGCCGACCTGACCGGCCGATACCTGCTCAAGGGCGGTGATACGGTCTGGGTCGACGGACCGCTGACGCGCGCCGTGCGCGACGGCGGCGTTTGCTATCTCGACGAGATCGTCGAAGCCCGCAAGGATGTCGCCGTGGTGCTGCATCCGCTGACCGACGACCGGCGAATCCTGCCGTTGGAACGCACCGGCGAGGTTCTGGAAGCACCGCTCGGCTTCATGCTCGTCGTCTCCTACAATCCCGGCTACCAGAACCTTCTCAAGGCGCTGAAACCATCGACCCGGCAACGCTTCGTCGCCATCGAGTTCGACTTCCTGCCGAAGGCGGAAGAGATCGCGGTCGTTGCCACCGAAAGCGGGCTCGACGAGGCGCGGGTCGCGCCGCTCGTCGAGCTCGCCCGGAGGCTGCGGGCCCTCAAGGGCCACGATCTCGAGGAAGGCGTCTCCACGCGCCTGCTCGTCTATTGCGCCTGCCTGATCGACAGCGGCATGCCGATGCGCGAGGCCGTGCGCGCCGCCATGATCGAGCCTTTGACCGACGAACCGGACGTGCGCACCGCATTGCTGGAAGTCGCCGACGCGACCATGCGCTGAGGTCCGCCATGCTGGATTTTCTGGAACTGGAGGAAACCGTCGGCCGGGCTTGGCACAGGCTGGTCGGCAATACGGCCAGCTGGTCGCGCCATCCGGAACATGCCGTTCGGCTGGAAGATGTCCGCGCGGTTCTCTCCGTCTGCTTTCGCGGCTTCGGCGGCGAGGGAACGGTTCAGATCGCGCCGGCACGCGGCCGCACCTCGACGCATCGGCTGCGGCTACGCCAGCGCGTGGGGCTTGGCGAGGAAAAGCTGGTGCAGCCGGGCCGCGATCATGCGACGCTGATGCTGCCCGGCGAAATCGACCTCTTCGCCGACCGCAACCTCAACCGCGACCTCTATGTCTGGCTTGCCGCCGCCATGGCGACCATGCCGCTCGATCAGGTGGTGAACGACGACCCGCTCCGGCGCGACCTTGCGGTTCTGGCGCGCGCCGAGGCGACGGCGAAAGCCGTTCTCGCCGCCTTTCCCGGTCTTGACCGGCGTTACCGCCGGCTTTGCGCCGCGACACTGGAAGCCCGTCTGAAGCGGCCGCTGCCTTCGATCGAGCGCCATGTCGAAAACCGTATCCTCAGCCTTTTGAAGCGCGGGGCGGGGATCGCCGACGACACGCTGCCGGTGATCTTTCCGCACCGCGCGCCGCCCGGATACCTGCCCATGCTGCCGGTGCCGCTCTGGCCGGATGCACGTCTGCGCGCCGACGGCGAGGGGCGGGGTGAGGATGACCAGCCCGCCGCCGGTGACCATCCGCAGGCGCCCGAGACCGGTCGCCACATCGCGCAGCGCGAAAAGGCGCAGGATCGCAAGAGCGAGCGCAGCCCCTTCATTCTCAACCGTTTCGAGAAAATTCTCGCCATGGCGGAGATGGTCAATGTCGACCGTCCCGGCGACGACAGCGACGATCACGACGCCGCTGCCGCCGACGAACTCGACGACATGACGCTCGGCGAAAGAAAGGGACGCCCCGCCGCCCGCTTTCGCTTCGACCTCGATCTGCCGCCGGAAGCGCTCGACCGCTCGCGGTTGACGGGCGAATATACCTATCCCGAATGGGACTATCGCAGCGCGACCTATCTGCCGGATCATTGCCGGGTCTTCGCATCGCCTGCGCCGGACAAGGCGACGGTGCCGGAGGCCGATGCGGAGACGAAAAGCCTGATCCGGCGCGTGCGCCGCCAGTTCGAGGTGCTGCGGCCGCGTCATGAAATGCTGCGCGCACAACTCGACGGGGCCGAACTGGATCTCGATGCGGCGGTGCGGGCGCGCTGCGACCTGGCGGCTGGTGGACAGGGCAGCGACCGCATTCACCTGATGAGCCGGCCGCAGGTGCATGACCTCGCCGTCACCATCCTTGTCGACGTATCGCTTTCGACCGACGCCTGGTTCGACAACCGCCGGGTGCTGGACGTGGAGAAGGAAGCGCTGATGGTGCTTTCCCATGGCCTTGCGGCTTGCGGCGACAGCCATTCGATCCTCACCTTCACCTCGCGCCGCCGTTCCTGGGTTCGGGTCGAGACGGTCAAGGACTTCGGCGAGCCGATGGGCCATGGCGTGGAAGCGCGCATCGCCGCGCTCAAACCGGGCTTTTATACCCGCATCGGCCCCGCGATCCGTCACGCCGCCGCGAAGCTGCGCGCACAGCCGAATCGTCGCAAGCTGTTGCTGATTCTCACCGACGGCAAGCCGAACGATGTCGACCATTACGAAGGCCGGTTTGCGCTGGAGGACAGCCGCCGCGCCGTCACGGAGGCGCGTCGCACAGGTGTCAGCGTTTTCGGCGTGACGGTCGATCGCGAAGCGCAGGCCTATGTGCCGGCGATCTTCGGCCGCAACGGTTACGCGATCGTCAGCAATATCGCCCGGCTGCCGGCGGCGTTGCCGGCAATCTATCGCGGTCTTGTCGGCTAGACAGACCGGATTTCCAGGAGATGCGGCAAATGGGAGGGCCGGCATGGTGAACATGCCGGCCCTCTTGCTTTCATGCCGCCTTGCTGTGGGTCCGGGCGGCGGTCTCGATATAGGCGTCGAACGCGGCGGCGACGGCGCGGATGATGAAGCGATGATCCTGCCGTACGGTGACAACGCCGCCGTGGACATCGACCGCGCCATCTTCCTGCAACGCCGCCAGCCGTCCGTTGCCCTCGAAAAGGGCGGCGGCGTCGAATCCGTGCCGCGCGGCGATGGCCGTGACGTCGGCACGAAAATCGCACATCAGCCGTTCGATGATGTCGGCGCGCAGCCGATCCTCGGCCGTCAGTCGATAGCCCTTGACGGTGGCGAGCTGCCCGGAGGCGATGCGCTGCGCATAGAGGCCTGGCGGCACTTCGTTCTGGATGTAGCCGTCAGGCGTCCGGCCGATGGACGATGCGCCGAAACCGATGAGTGTCGTGCAGGCATCCGTGGTGTAGCCCTGGAAGTTGCGATGCAGCCGGCCACGCCGGGCGGCCACCGCCAGACTGTCTTGCGGCAGCGCGTAGTGATCGAGACCAATGCGGACATAGCCGGCGGCGATAAGCGTTGCGGCAATCGCCTCGGCCTGCTCGGCCCGCATCGCCGCATCCGGCAGCGCGCGCTCGTCGATCAGGCGCTGGTGTTTCTTGAAGGACGGGATATGCGCGTAGCCGAAGACGGCGAAGCGCTCCGGCC
This sequence comes from Hyphomicrobiales bacterium, assembly GCA_017305935.1. GTDB lineage: Bacteria > Pseudomonadota > Alphaproteobacteria > Rhizobiales > Rhizobiaceae > Metarhizobium. Next base: position 24,168 of record JAFKJU010000006.1, read on the forward strand.
GCATGGCGATGGCCGTCTTCGCCGTTTCGATACAGGAGGCCGTCGTCTGGTGCGGCAGACCGTATATCAGATCGAAATTGATGCCGCCGATCCCGCCCGCGCGCAGCCGCGCCACCGCGTCCGCGGTCTGCGCCTCGCTCTGGATGCGATTGATCGCCTTCTGCACGACGGGATCGAAACTCTGTACCCCCAGGCTGGCGCGGGTGACGCCGGCTTCGCCGAGCGCGGCTGCCATGTCGGGCGTCAGCGTGCGCGGATCGATCTCCACGGCGATTTCCGCGCCCTCCATGAAGGCGAAACGGGCGCGGAGCAGCCAGATCAGATCGCGGAATTCCTCCGGCTGCATGATCGTCGGCGTGCCGCCGCCGAAATGCACATGACGGATCCTGAGGCGATCGCCGACCGTGCCGGAAACGAGGCCGACTTCCTTCCGGAGCATATCGATATAATCGAGGATCGGCTCGTCGCGCTGGGTGATGGTCGTATGACACCCGCAATACCAGCACATGGAGCGGCAGAAGGGAATGTGCAGATAAAGCGACGCCTCGGTTTGCGGCGCGATCCCGCCCAGCCAATCGCCGTAGGTTCCGGCGCCGACGGCCGGCGAAAAGGCGGGCGCCGTGGGGTAGCTGGTGTAACGCGGCAGCCGTGCCTCGCCATATTTTTCGATCAGCGCCTGTTGCATGGCGTTTCCTCTTTTCCGTGTGTCGATTGAGGACGGTTCTAGCCGAGGCGGAAGAGGCCTTCTTTGCGGAAAGCCAAGCAAAGGTATGACGAACGCAAAATTCCGATTTTGTTTGCGCGCCGACAAAGTGGCGGGAGAGCTCTGCGACTAGTGTCAGAGGGTTCCGGTTGGTTCGGGCCGTATCCGACCGGGGACGAATTCTCAAGCGGCCGCAACGGAAACACCCGATATGTCTGAACCACAGGAAAAGCCCTTCATCGACGTCCGCACCGTCCCGCCGCGCGAACGCCATCCGCGCATCTTCGGCATGCTCGGCGCGCTGCTTCCCGGAAAAACCATGCTGATCACCAGCGATCACGATCCGCGTCCGTTGCATTACCAGCTTGAAACCAATTTCCCCGGTCAGTTCGGCTGGGATTATCTCGAACAGGGACCGGAGGTCTGGCGCGTCGAGATCGGCCGGCTGGAAGAAAGCGGCGGCTGTGAATGCTGCTGCGGAACCAACCACTAGACGCATCTCCGGGAAAAACGCGAGGCGGTTTTCCGTCCTGAACGACGTCGAAACGAAGAGATCGGGCATGTCCGCGCTTTTTGGAGATGCGGAAATAAAAGGCGAAGGAGGAGACACGATATGCCGGGCGCGACGCTCTCTCGCTGGACCATGTCCTATTTCGCTGCCGCCTGCCTCATGCTTGTCGTGGGGCAGGGCTTGATGGCGGCGGGCTTTGGCTATCCGGCCGCCGCCATCGGCGCGCCGGAAACGCTGGTGCTCGTGCATGTCGTCGCCATCGGTTGGCTGAGCCTGCTGATGGTGGGCGCGCTGCTTCAGTTCGTGCCCGTGCTGGTCGGCCGGCCGCTGGTCGGCGGAAACTATGCCGCGCCGGCCCTGCTGCTGCTCATCGTCGGGCTCATTTGCCTGGTCGCAGGCTTCGTTGCGCTTTCAGGTGCGGTCGACCTGCCGCTTGTCCTGCTGCCTCTCGGCGGCGGGGCGCTGGTTGCCGGCTTCGGCCTCGTGCTTGCCATTCTCCTGGCCTCGCTGCTGGCGGCGCGACCGTTGCCCCTGCCGGCGCGCTTCGTTGCGCTCGGACTTGCCGCGCTCGCCGGCACGATCCTGCTCGGCTTCTGCTTCACCCTCGCCCTGTCGGGGGTCGGCGCCGGATCGCTGCTCGACCGACTCGTCGCCGATGGCGTCAGTCTGCATGCGACCTTCGGCCTCGGCGGCTGGCTCAGCGTGACCGCCATCGGCGTCAGCTATCGCCTGCTCACCATGTTTCTGCTGGCGCCCGAAAAGGAGCGGCCGACAAGCCACGCGGCATTGCAGGCAACGGGCCTTGCGATGGGACTGCTTTTCATCTGCATTGCGGCTGTTCTGTTCGGCCTTTCCGGGGAGACCGTGCTTTTTGCCGCCGCGCTGCTGCTGACGCTTGTGGCAGCCTTGCTTTATGGCGGCGACGTGCTTCACATCTATCGCGCGCGCAAGCGCAAGCAGGCCGAATTGAACATCCGCGCCAGTTTCATCGCCATCGCCGCGCTGCTGGTTGCCATCCTGCTGGTCAACGTGCCGGCCATGCGTGACGGCGACGGCGTCGCCGCACTCGTTTATCTCTTTGTGTTCGGCTGGCTGACCGGGCTGGGGCTTGCCCAGCTCTACAAGATTGTCGCTTTCCTGACGTGGCTGGAAGCCTACGGGCCGATCATGGGCCGGGCGCCGATTCCCAGGGTGCAGGATCTGGTCGAGGAAAGCCGCGCGCGCATTCTGTTCATGCTGTATTATGGCGCGGTCGCCGCCGCGACGCTGGCGCTTTTCGCAGGGGCGTGCGGCCTCTTCCGTATCGTCGTCTTCGCGCAACTGGCCGCAACCCTCGCCATCATGCGCGAATTCGTCCGGGCGCGCCGGCTTTCCGCCGTGCCCGCGGCCCTGCGAACCCCGGCCGCCATTGTGCCGCCGAACCTTTTTCTGCCCCTTACCACGTCAAGGAGATGACCGATGCCCGACATTTCTCGTGAGATCACGCCGGCGGTGCTCGACGTGCGGCCTGTCTTGCGCAACGGCGGCGAGCCGTTCCAGGCGATCATGCAGGCCGTGCAGGACCTTCTTCCGGGCCAGGCATTGAAGCTGATCGCCACGTTTCGTCCACAGCCCTTGTTCAACGTCATGGCGAACCGTGGCTTCGACCATGAGGCCCGTGAAATCGAGGGCGGGGATTGGGAAGTGTTGTTCACGCCGCAGAGCGCCGTCGCGGCAGTCGAAACCTCGCCGGATGCCGACAACCCCGAAACCTGGCCGGAGCCGTCCCGCTATCTCGATCTTGCGCAACTCGACCCTCCCGAGCCGATGGTTCGTATTCTGACCGCTGTTGAGGAACTGGCGGAGGGCGAGGTGGTGTTTGCGCTGCTTTCCCGCGAGCCGGTCTTCCTCTTTCCCGAATTGACGAAACGCGGCCATCGCTGGGCCGGGAATTTCGACGCGAGCGGCGCGAGCTACCGGATTTTCGTGCGCGTCGGGCGGCCGGGGAACTGACGCCATGGACGCAAACGAAAAAGCCAGGATCGAGCAGGATATCCGCGATGCCCTGCGGCTGGTCATCGACCCGGAACTCGGCAGCAATATCGTCGATCTCGGACTGGTCTACGATGTCCGCGTGGAGGAGGGCGGCATTGCCCACGTCACCATGACCACGACGACACGCTTCTGTCCGGCAAGCGGTTTTCTCACGCAAGCGGTGGACAATTGCGCCTGGGCCGTGCCGGGGGTCGAATATGCCGAGGTTCACCTGACCTATGAACCGCCCTGGACGCCGGATATGATGCAGGCGTGACGCCAACGGCCCGGATATCTCTCCGGGCCGTTTTTATTTGCGGCTCATGCTTTCTTATAATTATTCTAATGTATTTCCAAAATCTATCGTGTGGCGATATTTGGATTCTTGAGGCGGAGAGGCAAGTATTACCCGCGTTCATGCCAATATGTCGCACCCGCTCTCAGAAGATGTTTGTTCATTCGCAAAGAGTTCGGCCCGGAAACTCCTAAAACAGGAATGACAGGGCGAAAGATCGCTCCGTCCTTTAAAAGGAGAGAAGCAATGACCGAGCAGTTTCAGATGACACGCCGCACTATCCTTGGCGGGGCCGCCTTCGCCGGCGTTCTGACGCCGATCATTGCGGCATCGATGGCGCATGCGGAAGGCACCGCCGCCACAACGGATGCGCCTGCGGGCGCAGTCGATATCTCCAAGCTGGAGCGTGTGAAGATCGAGCTCGTCAAGCCGCCCTTCGTTCACGCCCACACCCAGAAGGCGGTCGGCGACCCGAAGATTTACGAAGTCACCATGACGATCGAGGAAAAGAAGATGATCCTCGACGACAAGGGCACCGAAGTCCATGCCATGACCTTCAACGGTTCTGTCCCCGGCCCGATGATCGTCGTCCATCAGAACGACTATGTCGAACTGACGCTGATCAACCCCGAAAGCAACACGTTGCAGCATAATATCGACTTCCATGCGGCAACCGGCGGCCTTGGCGGCGGCGCGCTGACGGTGGTCAACCCCGGCGAACGGACCGTGCTGCGCTTCAAGGCCACCAAGGCCGGCGTCTTCGTCTACCACTGCGCACCTCCCGGAATGGTGCCCTGGCACGTCACGTCCGGCATGAACGGCGCCATCATGGTGCTGCCGCGCGAAGGACTGACGGACGGGCATGGCAAGGAACTGGCCTATGACCGGATCTACTATGTCGGCGAGCAGGACTTCTACGTTCCCCGCGACGCTGACGGGAACTACAAGAAATACGAGTCTGCCGGCGATGCCTATGCCGATACGGTCGAGGTGATGCGCACGCTGACCCCGACCCACATCGTCTTCAACGGGGCCGTCGGCGCCCTGACCGGCGACAATGCGCTGAAGGCAAAGGTCGGGGAAAAGGTGCTGATCGTCCACTCGCAGGCCAATCGTGACACGCGTCCGCACCTGATCGGCGGCCATGGCGATTACGTCTGGGCGACCGGGAAGTTCCGCAACATCCCCGATGTGGATCAGGAAACCTGGTTCATTCCGGGCGGCACGGCGGGGGCGGCATTCTATACTTTCCAGCAGCCCGGCATCTATGCCTATGTCAACCACAATCTGATCGAGGCATTCGAACTGGGCGCGGCCGCGCATTTCACCGTGACCGGCGAGTGGAACAACGATCTGATGACTTCGCTGACCCCGCCAAACGGCGCATGACGCTGGCAGTTCGACATGCCCGACCCTCGTGCGGGCATGTCCGCTCCGACCCGGGGCCGCTGCTGGCGGCCCGGTCAATCGTCGCTTGAGAGCGCCGTTCGGTCTGACTGGTTCAGATCGACACTCTAAGCTCTTTTGCTTGAAGCATAATCTTGTCGATCCTCGTTTCACTCCGGCCGGATTATGCGCCAAGCATTTCGATGTAACGCGTGGAGGCCGCCATGGCTGCGCTGACGTCAACCCTCGAGAATTCCTGGACTTCGCTTGCTTTCCCAATCCTGCTGCTGACCGCGCTTGTCGGCGGCGTCGCGGTGAAAACCGGCCTTGTCGACCTTGCCCCCGCCGGTCCGGTGCTGGCCGCACCGGCGACCGTGGACATCGCGCCGCGCAGTTTCAGCTATCGCGAGAATGGCGAATATTACCGCAATGGCTTCGCGGTCGACGGACCGATGACGACGATTACCGTCAAACATACGCTGACGATCATGAAATACCAGGTGACCTCAGCCGATTATGAACGCTGCGTGGCCGATCAGGTGTGCGCCCCGGCCGAACCCGGCTTTCTTTCCGCGCAAACGGCGGATATGCCGGCAACAGGGGTCAGCTATGACGATGCAGCCGTCTATGCCCGCTGGCTGAGCGATCGCACCGGCATGGTCTGGATGTTACCGAGCGATCAGGATCTGGCCTTCGCCGCCGGCGAGCGTTTTCCCGACGACGCGCTCGGCGTCGATGCCGCGAGCACCAACCCGGCCGACCGTTGGCTTGCCGATTATCGCCGCGAAGCCGCGCGCAAGGCGTCGCGCGATCCCATGCCGCAACCGCTTGGGCACTTCGGCGAAAACGAATACGGGCTCGCCGATTTTGCTGGCAATGTCTGGGAATGGACCACGAGTTGCAACCGGCGCGTCAATCTGGACACGGCCGGGAAGGTGGCGAGCGCCGATTCCTCCTGCGGCGTCCACATCGCAAGCGGCAAGCACCGGGCGGCCATGAGCGCTTTCATCCGCAACCCCAAAGGCGGCGGCTGCGCGGTCGGTGTGCCCCCTGATAATGTCGGCTTCCGCCTGATCCGTGACACGCACTGGTATGCGCCGCTGCTTCAAAAACTCCGGGCGCGGGGGATAGAGATCTGATAACTTTCGCGCCATGACCTGTTCCTGCTGACCGGCGAGACCGCCGATCCACAAATGTTGGCAATCCGGATCCCGCCGAACGGCGATCTTTGCGAGGCGCGCAGGGTGGATTCTTGCCGTAAACTTGATATCTCCTAGCCCCTGCGCAATGAAAACCGCCGGGAGGAGAGATCGTGAGTGTTCCGGACGCCTCCAGGGCGAAGAGGGCGGCGGCCGGGCGCATGACGCGGGAGGCGTGGGTCGAGGCGGGCATTGCGGCGCTCATGGAAGAGGGCATCGCCAATGTGAAGATCCAGGTGATGGCCAGGACGCTGGCCGTGTCGCGGTCCAGTTTCTACTGGTTTTTCGCCGATTTGCAGGAATTGCATCGGGAACTGCTCGAATACTGGCTGCGCAAGAACACCAGCCCGATCATCGAGCGGGCGCTGCGCCCCGCGCCGACGGTGACGAAAGCGGTGTGCCATATCTTCGAATGCTGGGTGGATCCGGGGCTTTTCAATCCGCGGCTCGATGCGGCAGTGCGTTCCTGGGGGCAGGTGGATGCGGCGGTGCGCGAGGTGGTCGACCAGGCGGACGACCAGCGCGTCGATGCCGTGACCCGCATGTTCCTGCGTTACGGCTATCCGGAGCAGGAAGCCTTCATCCGCGCACGCGTCCTCTATTTCACGCAGATCGGTCACTACACGCTCGGCATGCGCGACGACCGCGACATGCGGCTGCGCCTGCTGCAGCCCTATCTGCTCAGCTTTACCGGCCGCGAGGGCTCGGATGACGAGGTCGCGGCTTTCGAGGAACTCGCGCGTCGGGTCCAGCCGGACGGCTGAAAACGGGCATCTCTGTACACGCCGAAATATCCGGATACCAAGGCGGGATGCGGTGGATAAGCTGCAGTTTCGCATCACTTTCCGCAATGCTCTGGACATTTGTGTCCAGAGGGAATACGCATGATGCCGGACCGGGCGTCGGAGGCCCGGAGGGGACGGTTTTTTCATCCATGGGGCAGCGCATGACGCGACACTCGGCCTTGCCATCTTGCCGCCGCGCAGGCGCGCGATGACCCGGCACTATTCGGTATTCTCGCTCTTCAAGGAAGGCCTCAGGGGCCAGAAGGGCTGGCAGCAGGCCTGGCGCTCGCCGCAACCGAAACCGCGCTACGACATCTTGATCATCGGCGGCGGCGGTCATGGTCTGGCGACGGCCTATTACCTCGCCAAGACGCACAATATCCGCAATATCGCGATCATCGAGAAGGGCTGGCTCGGCGGCGGCAATACCGGGCGCAACACCACCGTCGTGCGCTCCAACTATTTCTTCCCCGAGAGCACGGCGCTCTACGAGATGGCCCTGAAGCTCTATGAGGGGCTCGGCCGCGATCTCAACTACAACATCATGCTGTCCCAGCGCGGCATCATCACGCTCGCCCATAGCGAGGCGGAGATGGAGATGGCGGCGCGCACCGTCAACGCCATGCAGATCAACGGCACGGATGCCGAACTCTTCGGCATCGACGACGTGCGCCGCGTTCTGCCGCTTCTCAATGTCTCGCCGCAGGCGCGCTATCCGGTGTTCGGCGGCGTCTGGCAGGGGCGGGCCGGCACGGCGCGCCACGATGCGGTCGCCTGGGGCTATGCGCGCGCCGCCGACCGGCTGGGCGTCGATATCATCCAGTCCTGCGAGGTCGAGGATTTTTTGATCGAAGGCGGCAGGTGCCGCGGCGTCAGGACCAGCCGCGGCGAAATCCGCGCCGAGCGCACCGGGATGGTCGTCGCCGGCCATTCCTCGCATCTGGCGACCAAGGCGGGTTTCCGCCTGCCGATCACTTCCTATGCTTTGCAGGCCTGCGTGTCCGAGCCGATCAAGCCGGTGCTCGATACCGTCGTGCTGTCTCCGGGAACCGGCACCTATGCCAGCCAGTCGGACAAGGGCGAGATGGTCGTCGGCGGGGCGCTCGACCGGGTGCCCTCCTATGGCCAGCGCGGCAACCTGCCGGTGCTGGAGGAGGTGGTCTCGGGCCTGCTCGAAATGTTCCCGTCCTTCCGCCAGCTCCGGCTGATGCGACAATGGGCGGGCATCGTCGACGTGACGCCGGATTCCTCGCCGATCCTCGGGGAAAGCCCGCTGCCGGGCCTGTTCCTGAATTGCGGCTGGGGCACGGGCGGTTTCAAGGCCATTCCGGCCGGCGGCACGCTGCTCGCCCATCTGCTGGCGACCGGCAAGCATCACGATGTCAGCCGCCCCTTCGATCTCGACCGTTTTTCGCGCGGGCGATTGATCGATGAGGCTGCCGGCTCCGGCATCGCGCATTAGGAGGTTTCCATGCAGCTTTTTCCATGCCCCTTCTGCGGCCCGCGCAGCGAGAGCGAATTTCATTTCGGCGGCGATGCCGGCAACCATCGCCCGGAAGGGTTTCGCACCGTCACCGACGGCGAATGGACCGCCTATCTCTACGAGCGCAACAATCCGCGCGGGGCGGCGAACGAAATCTGGATGCACATGACCTGCGGCGAAATTTTCCGTATGGAGCGGGATACCGTGCATCACCGTGTGGCGCAGTCTTTCGCGCTCGGAGAGGGAGACGGCCATGACGGCATGGCGTACTGAGGGCGGCTCCGCCATCGACCGCGCGCGGTCGCTGCGCTTCACCTTCGACGGGCGCGTGATCGAAGGCTTTGCCGGCGATACGGTCGCCTCGGCGCTGTTGGCCGGCGGTGTTTCCGTGCTCGGCCGCAGCTTCAAATATCATCGCCCGCGCGGCCTCTGGGGCGCCGGCGTCGAGGAGCCGAATGCGCTGGTCGATATCGCCGGCGACATGCCGAACACCCGCGCCACGCAGGCGCTTGCCGTCGATGGCATGGCCGTGCGCAGCGTCAATGCCGATCCGAGCGCCGAGAAGGATCGCCATGCCTTCCTCGATGCCTTCGCGCGCTTCATCCCGGCCGCTTTCTACTACAAGACCTTCATGGTCCCGGACTGGCATTCGTTCGAGCCGCGCATCCGCCAGATGGCGGGTCTGGGTGTACTGGACGAAGCGATTCAAAGCCCGGCTTTCGCCGAGCAGATCAACCACCATTGCGATGTGCTGGTGGTCGGCGCCGGGCCGGCGGGCCTGCTCGCCGCCCGCACGGCGCAGCGCGCCGGAAAACGCGTGCTTCTCTGCGACGACGGCCGGCAGGTCGGCGGCAGCCTGTTGTTTCGCGAGGGCGCCATCGAGGGAAAAGCCGGTGCCGATTGGGCTGCGGATGTGGCGGCGGAACTGGCCGAGGCCGGCGCTCTGGTGCTGACCGGCACGACGGCCTTCGGCATCTACGACCATCATCTCGTCGGCCTCAACCAGAAGGGCGCGGATGGTGCGCCGGACCGCTTGTGGCGCGTCCGCTCGACATCGATCGTGCTGGCGACAGGCGCCATCGAGCGCCCCTTGCCTTTCAGCAACAACGACCTGCCGGGCATCATGTCGGCGGAGGCCGCGCTCGTCTATCTGCGTCGCTTCGGCATCGTCGCCGGGCGCAAGGTGATGATCGCTACGAATAACGGTCTGGCCTATGAGACGGCGCAAGCGCTGGCGGCGGCCGGGGCGGATGTCACCGTCGTCGATTATCGCGCCGATGTCCCGGCACCGGCCGGCCTTCGCGTGTTGAAGGGGCGCACCATCGTTTCCGCAACAGGTCGCGGCGCGGTCAACGCCGTCAAACTCTCCGACGGCAGCGTTCTGGAAACCGATGCCGTGCTTGCCTCCGGCGGCTTCACGCCAAGCGTGCATCTCTATTGCCAGGCGCAGGGCAAGCTGGATTGGCGCGACGATATCCTGGCCTTCGTTCCCGGCCGGCCGGTTGACGGTGTCGACGTGGTCGGGGCCGCCGCAGGCGATTTCAAGCTTCCGGCGGAGATTGGCGCGACGGAAGGCCGGGAATTCGGCATCGTCGCCGCTTGGCCGAAGCCAAACTCCAAGGAACGGGTCTGGATCGATCTCCAGAACGACGTCACCGCCAAGGATGTCGAACTCGCCGTGCGCGAAAATTTCGTCTCCGTCGAGCATCTGAAGCGCTACACGACGCTCGGCATGGCGACGGACCAGGGCAAGACCTCGAATGTCAACGGTCTGGCGCTGATGGCGGAACTCACCGGCCGGCGCATTCCCGAGGTCGGCACCACCACCTATCGTCCGCCCTTCACGCCGGTGCCGCTCGCCTCCTTCGCCGGTGCGCGCTCCGGCACGCGCATGAAGCCGTTGCGCCGCCTGCCGCTGGAACAGCAGCATCGGGCCGATGGCGCGGTGTTTCGCGATTACGGCGGCTGGCTGCGCCCGGCCTATTACGGGGACGGCGCGCCGGACGAACGCATCCAGGCCGAAGCGCGGGCGGCGCGCAACGGTGTCGCGTTGTTCGATGGCTCGCCGCTCGGCAAGATCGAGGTGATCGGGCCGGATGCCGCGCCTTTCCTCGATTTCATCTATTACAACACCATGTCGACGCTGGCGCCCGGCCGCTGCCGCTACGGTTTCATCCTGACCGAGGGCGGCAATGTCTATGACGACGGCGTTCTGGTGCGGCTCGATGAAAACCGGTTCGTCGTGTCCTGCTCTTCTTCGCATGTCGCGGGCGTGCATGGTCTGCTGGAGGAATGGCGGCAGGATCGTTTCGACAAGCGGCGGATTTTCATCCACAACGCCACCGCCGAAATGGCGACATTGACGGTCACAGGCCCGAAGGCGCGGGCGCTGATGGAGGTGCTCGACCTCGGCATCGCGCTCGACGATACGGCCCTGCCGCATATGGCCGTCGTTTCAGGCGTCTTCGAAGGGGTCGCGCTGCGCATCGCCCGCATCAGCTTTACCGGCGAGCGCTCCTACGAGATCTCCGTGCCGGCCGATCGTGCGGTCGCGCTCTGGGCGCGGCTGCGGCAGGCGGGCGAGGCTTTTGGCGCGCGTTTGCTCGGGCTTGAGGCACTGATGATCCTGCGCGCCGAAAAGGGCTATATCGTCATCGGCAAGGATACGGATGGGACGAGCCGGCCGATGGATTTCGGCCTCACCGCGCCGCTGGAGCGCAAGAAGGTCGAGTTCATCGGCCGTCGCTCGCTGCTGACAGAGGATGCCGCCCTTGCAGATCGCCGGCAGTTCGTCGGGCTGGAGGCAATCGACGACAAAGGCCTGCTGCCGACCGGCGCGCACGGCATCGAGCCGTCATCGGCCGGCCTGCGCAGCACCGGCTACGTCACGTCGAGCTATTTCAGCCCGGCGCTGCAGAAGCCGATCGCGCTCGGGTTGATCGAGCGCGGCCTGTCACGCATGGGCGAGGTGATCGAGTTGCAGCATTTGCGCCAGATCCGGCGCGCCCGCATCGTCTCCGCCTGCGCCTTCGATGAGGAAGGGAGCCGCCTCCATGCTTGATCTCTCCCGCACATGGCGGCCGGAACCTGATTGGGCGGAAGCCCATCTGACCGGCCCCGATATCACCATCCGCGCGATCACCGGCCTGACACAACGGCTCGTCAGCGGCGACCTCGGCCGCTTCCTGGCGCGATACGATCTCGGCGGGGATGTCGGCGGGTTGGCGGTGGCCTCCGGCGAACGCTATGCGGTGCGGCTTGCGCGCGACCGGATGCTTGCCATCGGCCTTGCGCCGGGCGAATGTGCGGACGGGTGGCATGAGGAAGGCTATGCTGTTACGACTGTCGGCGCGGGGCAGCGCGTTCTGGAGATGCGGGGTGAAGGCTTGCGCAATCTCCTGGGGCGGGCGGTGACGGTCGATCCGGACCGGGCCGGTCCCTCTGCCGCCATACCGTTTGGCGGCGTGACATGCGCCGTGTATTTTCATGAAGGCCCGCATGCATTGCGTGTGCATGTCGAGCGGGGGCTTGCCGCCTTTCTCTGGGAATGGCTGGAATGCCAGCCGCTGCTTTCGGAGAAGCAGGTGTTTAAAGCATGAATCGGTTTTGGATGGAGCGACCCGCGCTGGTGCGGGCGAAAACGAAAACGGGAGTGAGACAATGAAGCGCATTCTGATTATCGGCACGGCCATCGGCCTGCTCATGGGCACGGCGGCGCGCGCCGAGGATCTGACCTTCGCGGTGGCCGGCCCGCTGACCGGCCCGCTCGCCACCATCGGCGACCAGTTCCGGCAGGGCGCGCAGGCGGCGGCCGATGCCATCAACGCCAAGGGCGGCGTGATGGGCCGCAAGATCAAGCTGCAGTTCGAAGACGACCAGTGCGATCCGAAGCAGGCCGTTTCGGTCGCCAACCGCATTGCCGCCAGCGGCATCAATTTCGTCGACGGCCATGCCTGCTCGGGTTCGAGCATCCCGGCCTCCGCCGTCTATGCCGAAAACGGCACGCTGATGATGAGCCCGGCCTCCTCCAACCCGGTCATGACGGATGATGCCGCCGCCAAGGGCTGGACCAACATCATGCGCCTTTACACCCGCGACGATGCGCAGGGCGCCTTCATCGGCCCGTGGATCGCCAAGGAATATGCCGGCAAGAAGGTCGCCGTGCTGCATGACAAGACCGCCTATGGCCAGGGCGTCGCCGATGCGGTGCGCGCCACCATGAACGCCAGCGGCCTCAAGGAAACGCTCGCCGAAAGCATCAACCCCGGCGAAAAGGATTACAACGCGCTGGTGACGAAGCTGAAGGACGCCAAGATCGACGTCGTCTATTTCGGCGGCTACCACCCGGAAGCCGGCCTGATCCTGCGCCAGGCGGCCGAGCAGGGCTACAAGTTCCAGCTCATCATGCCCGATTCCATCGCCTCGCCGGAATTCTGGCAGGTTTCCGGTCCGGCTGGCGAAGGCACGCTGTTCGTCTTCCCCTCCGATCCGCAGGCCAAGCCCGAGGCGAAGGACGCCGCCGAGAAGATCAAGGCCGGCGGCTTCAAGCCGGAAGGCTTCACGCTGTTCTCCTACGCCGTCATCCAGGCCTTCGCGCAAGGCATCGAACGCGCCGGCTCCGACGATCCGACCAAGGTCGCGGCTGCCTTGAAGGACGGCCAGCCGATCGACACCGTCGTCGGCACCGTCACTTTCGACGAGAAGGGCGACCTGAAGAACGCCAGCTACGACATCAACCGCTGGAGCAACGGCGCCTACGCACCGATCGCGAAATAAACGCGCAAAAAATAAAAGGCCCGGCCGAGCGCCGGGCCTTTTAACTGGAATCAGCCGCATAAGCGGAGGTCGGGGCTTTCCGGGTCAGCCGAAGCGTTCGAGCGCCATCGAGAACACCGCCGTATCGACATTGCCGCCGGAAGCGACGGCGATGACAGTGTCGCTTTCCAACGCCTTGCCGTGGAACAAGGCGGCGGCCAACGCGACGGCGCCGCCGGGCTCGACGACGATTTTCAGACGCTTGAAGGCGAGCGCCATGGCGCGCAAGGCTTCCTCGTCCGTCACCGCGATCCCGGCGGCCGCGAGACGCTTGAGGATGGGAAAGGTGAGCTTGCCGGGTTCCGGCGTCAATATCGCATCGCAGATGGAGCCGGAGATGGCGGCGTTTCGCGTGGTCGTCCCGGAGCGCAGCGAGCGGGCGGTATCGTCGAAATGCTCGGGCTCGCAGGTGCGGAGGGTGAAATGCGGCGCGTGCGCTTCCAAGGCGAGCGCGATGCCGGCGCTCAGTCCGCCGCCGCCGCAGGGCACCAGAACCTCGGCCGCCCGAATGCCTTCCTCATCCGCCTGCGCGGCGATTTCGAGGCCGGTCGTGCCTTGGCCGGCGATGACCAGCGGGTCGTCGAACGGCTTTATCAAGGTGAGATCACGCTCCTCGGACAAACGGGCGCCGATGGCGTCACGATCTTCCTTTTCGCGGTCGTAGAGAACGACATCCGCGCCGAAGGCGCGCGTATTCTCGATTTTCAGCCGGGGCGCGTCGGCGGGCATGATGATCACCGAGGGAACGTCGTGCCGCTTTGCGGCAAGGGCGACCCCTTGCGCATGGTTTCCCGAGGAAAACGCGATCACGCCACGGCTGCGAACCTGCGGCCCCAGCCCCGAAAGCGCGGACCAGCCGCCCCGAAACTTGAACGAACCGGTATGCTGCAGGCATTCCGCCTTTACGAAGACGCGCCGCCCGGCCATCTCGTCGAAGAACGGCGACGACAATAATGGCGTGCGGCGGATATGGCCCTGCAGGCGGGCGCGGGCGGCGGCGATCATTTCGATGGATGTCATAAACACGCTTCCGGGCTGTTTGCTGCCCAATCCATAGATCACCGTCGCATCCGTGGGAATGTGCATTCTTGTCAGGGTGACACCGTGAAACCGGCGCTCACCGTCTGACGCGAAGGCCCCTCCTTCCGGAAGAGCCCTCACACCGTTCGCGGGTCTTCACATCCTGTCGTCGACTACCATGACGCGATCAGGGCACCCTTGAACTGATCGTTGATGAAGGCCTTGATGCTGTCGTCGTGGTAGGACTCAACCAGCGTCTTGACCCAGGGGGCGTCCTTGTCGGCGCGGCGGACGACGATGACGTTGGCATAGGGGGACTCGCTGCCTTCGATGGCGATGGCGTCGGTCTTGGGATGCAGGCCGGCTTCCATGGCGTAGTTGGTGTTGATGACCGCCGCGTCGACGTCATCGAGCGAGCGCGGCAACTGGGCGGCGTCGAGTTCGGCGATCTGGATGTTCTTCGGGTTTTCGGTGATGTCGGCGGCGGTCGCTTTCAGGCCGGCATCCGGATTGACCTTGATCAGACCTTCCTTGGCGAGGACGAGAAGCGCGCGCCCGCCATTCGTCGGGTCGTTGGGGATGGCGACGGTGGCGCCATCGGCAAGCTCGCCGAGCGTCTTCACCTTCTTGGAATAGACACCCATCGGGGTGGTGATCGTCTTGCCGACGCTGACCAGATCGAAGCCGCGATCGGCGATCTGGTTGTCAAGATAGGGCTGGTGCTGGAAGGAATTGGCGTTGAGATCGCCATCGGCGAGCGCCTGGTTCGGCACGACATAGTCGGAGAATTCGAGGATCTCGATGTTGAGGCCCTTCTTGGCGGCGACTTCCTTGACCTTTTCCATGATCTGCGCGTGTTCGCCGGGCGTCACGCCGATCTTGATGTCTTCGGCGAGCGCCGGAACGCTGATGAGGGCGGCGATGGCCGCGGTGGCGAGAAACTTCAACATGTGTATCTCCTTGATGGTTACACGGACTTGGGAGGAGGAAAATCAGCTCTTGCGGTTGCGCTTGTCGAAGCGCCGCGCCAGCGCGTCGCCGGCGCTCTGCACCAGTTGCACAAGCACGATCAGCACGACGACGACCGCCAGCATCACCTCGGGCATGAAGCGCTGGTAGCCGTAGCGAATGCCGAGATCGCCGAGACCGCCGCCGCCGACCGCGCCGACCATGGCCGAATAGCCGATCAGGCTGACGATGGTCATGGTGAAGGCAAGCAGGATTGCCGGCCGCGCCTCGGCAAGCAATACCTTGAAGACGATCTGCATCGGCGTTGCGCCCATGGCGCGGGCGGCCTCGATCAGCCCCTTGTCGACATCCCGGATCGCCGCCTCCACCAGGCGCGCGAAGAAGGGCACTGTGGCGATGGTCAGCGGCACGATAGCGGCGCTGGTGCCGATCGACGTGCCGGTCAAAAGGCGGGTCAGCGGGATGATCGCCACGACGAGGATGATGAACGGCGTCGAGCGCGCCGCATTGACGACGAGCCCGACCGCGCGGTTCAGCGCCGGGGCGGGAAACAGCTCGTTGCGGCCGCTGGTGGCCAGGAAGATGCCGATCGGCAGGCCGACCAGCGAGCCGACCAGGCCCGACACGGCGACCATGTGCAGCGTCTGCAGCAACGACTTCCAGAGCAGGTCGAACAGCATCTCAGGCGACATAGCCGAGCACCTCCGTGGCAAGGCCGGTTGCGGCGTAGAAGCGGTTGGCGCGGTCTAGGATGTCCGGTGTCGCCGGATAGGCGACGACCAGCGTGCCGAAGGGGTCCCCGGCGATCTCCTCGATGGCGCCGGCGAGAATGTTGACGCTGCCGCCGATCTCGGTGACCAGTTGCGCCGTCAGCGGCTGGAAGGCGGTCGCGCCGAAGAAAGTGAGACGCACGAGGACGCGGTCGCCCGCGGACGGCTCCGGCTTCAGGCCGCTGCGCAGCCATTCCGGCAGGTTGGTGCCGACCGTCGAGGCGAGAAGGATACGTGTCGTCTCGTGTTGCGGCGCGGTGAAGATTCCGAAGGTCGGGCCTTGCTCGACGATGCGCCCCCGGTCGATGACGGCGACATGCGTGGCGATGGTCTTGACCACCTCCATCTCATGCGTGATCAGCAGCACCGTCAGGCCGAGATCGGCGTTGATCTGCTTGAGAAGCGCGAGGATCGATTGCGTCGTCTCGGGGTCTAGGGCGGAGGTCGCCTCGTCGGAGAGCAGCAGTTTCGGCGATGTCGCGAGCGCGCGGGCAATGCCGACGCGCTGCTTCTGGCCGCCGGACAGTTCGGACGGATAGCGCTCCGCCTTATCGCCGAGGCCGACGAGATCGAGCAGCGGGCCAACCTTCGCCTTGATGTCCGCAGCGCCGAAACCGGCGATTTCCAGCGGCAGGGCGATGTTGTCGAAGGCGGTGCGCGAGGAGAGCAGATTGAAATGCTGGAAGATCATGCCGATCTCGCGGCGCAGGCTACGAAGGCCCGCATCGTTCAGCCCGCCGACCTCGGTGCCATCGACGACGACGCGGCCGGCGCTGGCCTTTTCCAGTCCGTTGACCAGCCGGATCAGCGTCGATTTGCCGGCACCGGAGCGGCCGATGATACCGGTGATCGCCCCACGGTCGACGGCCATGTCGATGCCGTCAAGCGCGACGAAGGCGTTGGCGTCGTCGCCAAAACGTTTGCTGATGCCCTCGAACAGGACCATGGGCGCGGACGCGACCCCTTCCTGCGGTGCGGCGCTGCCTGCGGCGGTTGAAAGTGTCATTTCAGTTCACGCTCTTGAGTCCATCATGGCGGCCAGATAGCATCGCCGCCGTCGCCTGCGAAGATGCAAGGCGCTCGATAAAAGGCGCCCCATGGCGGTGAGCGGCATGGGATGATGTGCTGGTATCACCGTCGCCGGGCGGATTAAACCGTTAATTGCCGTAAATCTAGGAAACAGTGCGTTTCCGTGACGGCATTTCGCCGCGCCGCTCCCAGAGGACGAGCACCATGCTGGAGCCGACGATCAGCAGCGCGCCGGCGAACACGTTCCAGGCTGGGATTTCCGCCCAGATCATGTAGCCGTAGAGGAAGGCCCAGATCAGCCCGGTATATTCGACCGGCGCCAACGCCGAGGCCGGCGCATAACGGAAGCCTTCATAGAGCAGGAACTGGCCGATCGTGGCGATGACGCCGAGGGCGATCATCAGCATCCAGCCTTGCGCGTCCGGGGTGCGCCAGATCCACGGAAAGGCGGCGGCGCAGGCGATGCCGAACAGCAGGCTGGTGGCGAACATCTGCGTCAGCGTGCTCTCGCTGCGGCTGACCAGCCGGATGAGGATGGTGCTCCAGGCCCAGCAGAAGCCGGCCACCAGACACATCGCGGCCGGGATCAGATTGGGCGAATGCGAGGGATTGGCGGCGATCACCACGCCCACGAAACCGCCGACGCATGCAATCCAGCGGCCGGCGCCGACCGCCTCCTTGAGCACCAGAATCGAAAGGAAGACGGTGATGATCGGCGCTGAGAAATAGAGCGTCGTCAGTTCCGCAAGGCCTAGATAGCGCGCGGAATTATAAAACAGCATCCAGGCGACGAGCATCAGGGCGGCGCGCAGCACGACCGTGCCGCGATAGGGGCTTTTCAAGATCGACGGATGCCGGCGCACGCGTATCAGCACGCCCGAGACCAGCACGATGACGAGGCTGCGCATGAACAGGATTTGTGGAACCTCATAGGTCGCGACCAGCCATTTCACCAGGGCATCCTGCATGGCGAAACAGGAATATCCGGCAGTTGCGAGTGCAATGCCCGCCAGCGGTTTCGTATCGACCAGTCCGGAACTCATGACTACCTCGAAATCTGCGCCGGAAACGGCTCCGGCCGAATGCAGCCGCCGATGACGCGATCGATGCATGGGGGTATCGAGCGGGACCGGCCTCGCGGACAGGAGAAGACGTCGTACGACGCATCCCGAAGGTTCAGGCGAGCCCTGTGTTAGTCGGTCGGGGATGGCAGATCAAGAGCCGTTCGGCTGCACGCGGTCCTGCCGGGGTTCCGTTCGCGGTTTCCTACGCGAGCATCTCGCCGGAAATGGGCGAAAAAAAGAAGGAGCGGCGCCCGATTCGCAACGGCGCCGCCATCTTGATCAGCGTTCGATGACGAGGTCGCTGAGCGGTTTGGAACAGCAGGGCAGGAACATCCCGGCATCGATTTCGCGCTGCCGGATGCCGCCATTGTGGTTCATGTCGACGGTGCCGGAAATGAGCTTCGACTTGCAAGTGCCGCACACGCCGTTGGAGCAGGAAGAGGGCAGCTTGATGCCGGACTTCTTGGCGCAGGAAAGCACGGTCTGCTCGCCGGTGACCTCGATCTTGCGTCCCTGCTTGGCAAATTCGACCTGGAAAATCCGCGCCGCCGCTTCCTCGACCACGGGAATGTCCACGTCGTCGATGACGACGGCGTCAAAGCTTTCCTCGATATACTGCGCGGCGGGAACGCCAAGCGCGGCGGTGATGGCCCGCGCGGCGGCCATGAAGGGCGCCGGGCCGCAGCACATGACGATGCGCTCGGCGAGATCGGGCACGGCGAGTTTCATATAGTCGGTGGAGATGCGCCCGGTCAGCCCCGACCATTGCGCCTCGCCCAGAACCGTTTCCGGCAGGAAGTGTAGCCGCAGCCCCTTCACCCGGGCGGCCAGACAGGCGAGTTCGTCGCGGAAGATCAGATCCTTCGGGCTGCGCGCGGCATGCAGGAAGACGACGTCGGCCGGCTCGCAGGTATCGGCAAGCTCCCGCGCCATCGACATGACGGGGGTGATCCCCGAACCGCCCGACAGGAACAGGTATTTCTTCGCGGCAGGGCGGATGAAATGCCCGAGCGGACCGTTGGCTTTGATTTTGGAGCCGGGGCCGAGATTGTCGTGCAGCCAGTTCGAAACCAGCCCGCCGGCGACGCGCTTGACGGTGATCGAGAAGGCATTGTCGCGCCGCGGCGAGGAGGAGACGCTGTAGCAGCGGCTTTCGGCATCGCCGCCGATTTCCAGGTCGAACAGAAAATACTGCCCCGCCTCGATGGCGAAGCGTTTCCCATGCGGCGACGCGAAGGTGAAGGTCTTCACGTCATGGGTTTCGGAGTGGACATCGATGCAGACGAGATCTTCGTCGGCATCGCGGTTCCAGAGGGCGGCCGAATGCGGGCGCTCGGCGGCAGCCAGGCTCTTAATATCCATGGGCGCGCATCCGGTCGATGTACCATGTCGCGAACTTGTCGAGATTGGTTTCGGTGAACGGCGAATAGGGGCCGGGAACATAGGCCGGATCCTCGACGCCGGCATGGGAGCGGGCAACGAGTTCGGAATCCTGGTCGGTGGTGGCGATCCAGACGTCGGTCAGCTTGTCCAGCTCGTAATCGACGCCTTCGACCGCATCCTTGTGGACCAGCCACTTGGTGCGCACCAGCGTCCGGTCGGCCGACAGCGGAATGATAAACGACACCACCGCATGGTCGCCCATGAAATGCTTCCAGCTATTGTGGCCCCACAGATGGGTGTCGCCGAGATCCTTGCGGGTCATGCTGCCGAGCAGTTTTGCCGAGGCCGCGGTCGCATCCGGCGTCTGGGATTCGCCGGCGCCGGAGATGATCAGCCGCTGGGTGCGGAAATTGGTGGCGCAATCCACAAGCTGCTCGACGGCGGCGGACGGATAACCCTCGGCCTCCCATTGCTGCGTGCGCTCGGCATAGAGCTTGAAATGCTGCTCCGCCTGCGCCTGGTCCTCCGGGCTCAGGCTTTCGGGATCGAAGCCGAAATCGAGGTCGACGAAGGAAACGCACAGCTCCGGATGATTGGCCGAGCAATGGTAGCATTCGCGATTGTTCTCGATCGTCAGCTTCCAGTTGCCTTTCTCGATGACATCGACCTCATGCGCGATCTTGGCATTGGCGATGCCGTAAGGGGCGAGGCGTTCGGCCATCACCTGCTCGAGATTGTCGATATCCGCGGGCGGATTTTCGGAGAGACAGATATAGATCAGGCCGCCGATCACCTTGAAGGTCACCGGCTTGAGGCTGCGGCATTCCTTGTCGAACGCCTTGCCCATATGCGGGGCATAGGCCAGTTCGCCGCTCAGCTCATAGGTCCAGGTATGATAGGGACAGACGAGTTTCGAAACGATCGTCTTGCCGGGATCGAGCAGGCGCGCGCCGCGATGGCGACAGACATTGTGCATCACGCGGATTTCGCCGTCATCGTCGCGCAGCAGGATAAGGCTGGTCTTGCCGATATCGACGACAGTCGCATCGCCCGGCTCCGGCACGTCGCATTCGACGCCGATGCAGATCCAATGCTGGCGGAAGAAGACATCCAGATCCGCCTCGAACACATCCTCGCGCGTGTAAAGCCCGGCCGGAAGCGAATGGCCCTCTGCCCTTGCATCGAGCAGGGCCGATATGGGAGAAGCGAAGGTCTGCAGCATAATTCCACCTCATGTTTTGCCGGCGACACGGCATGATAAAAGTACGATTGATCAATTTCCCTCAAAGCACAACGGCACAAATAAGCGCGTCTGGCATTACCGGATGTAATGGGAAGATGAAGGCATGACCAACCTCAGAAAGAAGTTGCCGCCGCTGACCGCTCTGACCGCCTTCGAGGCCGCGGCGCGGCTGGCGAGTTTTACGCGCGCTGCGGCGGAGCTGGGGGTAACACAGGCCGCGGTCAGCCGGCAGATCCATCTGCTCGAGGAAGATTTCGGCTTTCCGCTGTTTCGACGGCTGCACCGCAGGATCGAACTGACGGAGAAAGGCAGGCTGCTGGCGACGGCCACCGGCGATGCCTTCGGCCTGATCGCCGATACCGTCGCCGAGTTGCGGGCGGAACGGCGCGACGACGAACTGGCGATCTCGGCGACAATCTCCTTTTCGCATTTCTGGCTGCTGCCGCGCATCGCCGTCTTTTCGCGCGCCTTCCCGGATGTGAAATTGCGTATCATCACTCAGGATGCGATGGCGAGCATCGATGCGGACGAGGTGGATCTGGCGATACGCTACGGCACCGGCATCTGGCCGGATGGACATGCCGAACTCCTGTTCGAGGACGACATCTTTCCAATTTGCAGCGCCGAATACGCCCAGTCCCACGATCCGATCCGCACGCCGCAGGACCTGATTGCCCATCCGCTGATTTCCAGTGATATCGGTGATCCCACCTGGACCGGCTGGGACGAGTGGCTGGCGGCTTTTTCAATCAAGGCGCCGAAGAAGGGCCGCGGCCTGCGCTGCAGCTTCTACAGCGAGGCGATCTATGCCGCGATGAACGGCCAGGGCATCGCGCTTGGCTGGCATCGCCTGGTGGCCGACCTGCTGCAGCAGAACCGATTGGTGCGCCTTACCGACGCCTCGATCCGCACCCGCGCCGCCTATTTCGTCGTCGTCCCCGCCCGCAAGCGGTCGAAGGACAGCGTGCGCCAGTTCATCGAATGGCTGCGAAGCGTCTCCCTGCAACCCCTCGTTCAATCGGATCCCTAAACCGTCCCAAGCCGGCAAAAAAGGTTGCCACTCCCTGCAAATCGATTATCCCATGCGGGACGAAGGTGACGGAGGGTTAGGCAATGCTGGAGACATTGAAGGCGCGGGCCGAGGCGCTGGAAAGCGGGCGCGAAAATGCGGTGCAGATGGTGCGCCGGGCGCTGGATCGCATCCGCGATCCGCAAGGGGAGGGCGAGCGCGCCTTCGTCACGGTGCATGCCGAGCAGGCGTTGGCCGCTGCCGCCGCCCATGACGGATTGCGCGCTGCGGGCGCCGCACCGTCGCCCTATGCCGGCATCCCGATCTCGGTGAAGGATCTGTTCGACCTCAAGGGTGAGCCGACTCCGGCCGGCTCCACGGCTCATGCCGATTCCGCCCCGGCGAAACAGGATGCGCCGGCGATTGCCCGGCTGAAGGCGGCAGGTTTCGTCGTCGTCGGCCGCACCAACATGACCGAATTCGCCTTTTCCGGCCTCGGCCTCAATCCGCATTACGGCACGCCCTCCAGCCCCTGGGACCGCGCGGCGCGGCGCATTCCCGGCGGCTCGTCCTCCGGGGCCGGCGTTTCCGTCGCCGACGGCATGGCGGCTGCCGGCATCGGCTCGGATACCGGCGGTTCCTGCCGTATTCCCGCAGCCCTCTGCGGCACGGTCGGTTACAAACCGACGGCCGGCTCCGTTTCCCGTGAAGGCGTGGTGCCGCTGTCGATGACGCTGGATTCCATCGGCTCGATGGCGCCGAGCGTCGATTGCTGCCGCATCGTCCATGAGGTCATGAGCGGGCAGGCGCTCCCGGCCACGCCGGCGCGCGACATTGCCGGCCTGCGCCTCGCCGTGCCGCAGACCGTCGCCTTCGACGATATCGAGCCCTATGTCGCCGAACTGTTCGAACGGCGCCTGAAGCAGCTCGAAGCAGCCGGCGCGCGCATCACCGTGCTGCCGCTCAAGGAATTTGCCGAAGTCGCCTCGATCAATGCCAAGGGCGGTTTCGCGCCGCCGGAGGCGCTCGCCTGGCATCGCAAGCTGATCGCCGAGCGCGGCAGCGAATATGACGGCCGGGTGCTGAAGCGCATCATGCGCGGGCAGGAGCAGAGTGCGGCCGATTACGTCGAACTGATTGGCCGGCGCGCGGATTTCATTCGCCGCATCGAGGCCGTCATCGCCCCCTTCGATGCAGTGGTCATGCCGACCGTGCCGATGATCGCGCCGCGCATCGCCGATCTGGAGGCCGACGAGGATCTGTTCACCCGCGTCAACATGACCATGCTGCGCAATCCGACGCTGATCAACGTCATGGATGGCTGCTCGATCTCGCTGCCGATGCACGTATCAGGCGAAGCCCCGGCCGGGCTGATGCTCTCCGCCGCCGGCGGCCACGACGCCGCCTTGTTCGCGACAGCCGAAGCCGTCGAGACGGCGCTCGCCGCCTGATTGAAGACAAACTGGCCCACATACTTTTCGTCATGCTCGGCCTTGTGCCGAGCATCTACAAACGTTGAATTTTTGGATGCGCCGGCAGATGCTCGGGACGAGCCCGAGCATGACGAAAGAGAGGGTATTGGGCCTTGTCGGCGTCTGACTTATTCCGTCCAGACGGCGACATCGACCGGCGCCAGCATGCGCCCGCCGACATGGAAGACAGCATCGGGCCCAGCCGGCACTTCGGCCGGGCCTTTGCCGTAGTTGAAGGCGAAGCGCAGCGCGCCGCGACGGGCGAGGCGCAGGTCGCCGAGATCGGGCAGGCGCGCGACGCCGGCCCAGTCCAGCGCATCGCCGATCACCTTCATCAGGAAATCGCCTTGGGCGCCGGCGGCGAGATAACGCGCCTTGTCATTGCCGACCAGCGCTGGCGCGCCGTCGCGGTAGTCGCCGGAGAAGCGGGCCAGCACCGATTCCGGGCTGCGGATGGTTTCGCGCCAGACGCGGGCGGCGTGCATCTCGTTACCGTAGAGCACGGTTTCGTTGTGGAATTCGGGCAGGGACTCCACCCGTGTCACCTGCAGGTCGATGAGATCGGCGAGCGGGCCGGGCGGCAGCGTTGCGGGGATATGCATCTCCGCCGTCTTGCTGCCGCTGCGCGGGCCGAGCAGGGCTTTTGCCTTGCTCCGCTTCAGCCTGGCGACGAAGGCGGCATCGGCGATCAGCAGATCGGGGGCGAGCACCAGCGCGTAGGCGTCGAGATCGGAATGCTGGCCGACGATATCGACGTCGATGCCAAGGCGTGACAGGGCGGCATACCAGTCGAGCGCGATGGCGGTTGCCTGATAGCTGCGGCCTTGCGGCAGGGCGCGGCTTGCCCAGCGCGAGGGATAATCGACCACCAGCGCCACCTTGGCCGTGTCGCGGCGCTCGCCCTTCGGCAGGCGGTCGATTTCGGCAATCACCTGCGCCACTTCGAGATGGCCCTGATCCGGCTCGCTGTTCGGCAACAGCAGGGCGGCATGGAACTGTTCCTGCGCAGAATGGATCTGCCGCCAGCGGAAATAGGAGACCATGTCGACGCCATGGGCATAGGCAAGCCAGGTCCATAGCCGCACCATGCCATCGGCCGGCGCCTGATTGTGCGAGGCCCAGTTGACCGGTCCCGGCTGCTGCTCCATCACCCAGACCCGGCCGCGCCCGACGGCGCGGTAAAGGTCATGGTAAAAGGCCGTCTGGTCGGGGTCGCCGGTGCGCAGATAACGTTCCTTGTCCACCTCCGAAAGCCGGCCGTTGATCAGCCCGCCCATCGGATAGACGTCCCAGGAAGCGATATCGATATCGTCTCCGACCTCGTAGTGGTCGAAGTCGAAATTATTGGCCATGAAATTATGGGTCACCGGCCGGCCTTGCACGTGGCGGCGCAGGATATCGACCTGCATGCGGTTGAAGTTTTTCACCTGGTCGGAGGAGAAGCGGATGAAATCGACCAGATGCGTCGGGCTCGGCTCCTCGACGAGATTGTTCGGCAAATCGATCTCGTCGAACGTGCCGTAGCGCATCGACCAGAAATTCGTGCCCCAGGCGGCGTTCAGCGCTTCGATGGAGCCGTAGCGGTCAGCAAGCCACAGGCGGAAGGCGCGCTCGGCCTCCTTCGAATAGCTGTAGATGGTATC
Organism: Hyphomicrobiales bacterium; assembly: GCA_017305935.1. GTDB lineage: Bacteria > Pseudomonadota > Alphaproteobacteria > Rhizobiales > Rhizobiaceae > Metarhizobium. The sequence goes on from JAFKJU010000006.1 coordinate 48,960, forward strand.
GTGATCGCCATATTCGTTGTCGGTCTGCCAGGCATGGACGAAGGGATGCGCGCCGTAACGCGCCGCCATCGCCTCGACGATGCGGGCGGCTTCGCGGGCATAGCTGCGGCTGGAGAAGCAATAATGCCGGCGGGCGCCGAATTTTCGCACCACGCCGTTTTCGCCGACCGGCAGGATATCGGGATGCAGGTCGACCAGCCATTTCGGCGGCGCTGCGGTCGGCGTGCCCAGAATGACCTTCAGCCCGGCGCGACCGAGCACGTCGATAGCCTCGTCCAGCCACTGCCAATGCATCTCACCGGGGCGCGGCTCCATATGCGCCCAGGCGAATTCGCCGATGCGCACCCAGGCAAGGCCGAGTTCCTTCATGCGGCGGGCATCGTCTTCCCATTTTTCGCGTGGCCATTGCTCCGGGTAATAGCAGACGCCGAGTTCCAGCCGGTCGCTTTGCGGGATGTCGGGCTGAAAGGGGATCGGGGCAGTCATGGCATTCCTTTGTTTTGTCTGAATTTCATCGATCCGGCACCAGCCGGTCGTCGCAACGCTCGATCAGGTCGGGCATCAACAGGGTTTGCAGCGCCTCGGGCGGTTCGCCCTCCATGCGCCGCAGGATGGTGGTGCCGAGCAGGCTGCTCGGCTCGCCAATCGGCAGGAAGAAGGTGGTGATCGGCGGCACGAAATATTGGCTGACATTGAGATCGTCGGTGGCGTTGATGACCGCATCGCGGCCATGCACCAGCCCGCGCGCATGAAAGCCGGACATGGCCCCAAGTGCTGCCGCTTCATTGGCGCAGATATAGGCGGTCGGCGGATCGGAAAGCGCCGACATGGCGAGCACGCCTTCGCGGCCGAAGGCCGGCGTCAGGTGACCATGGACGATCAGCGCCGGATCGAAATTCAGGCCCGCCGCCTCCAGCGCCACGCGATAGGCATCCAGCCGGGTGATGGCATAGCTGAGATCGGCCATCGGATTGAGCAGCGCGATGCGGCGATGACCGCGCGCCACGAGCCGGGCCATGGAGACACGGATCATCTGTTCGTTGTCGGCATCGACGAAGGCATGCGGTGCATTGTGGATCGTCGTGCCATAGGTGACGAAAGGAAAATCCGCCTCCTGCATCAGCCGGATGCGCGGATCGTCAGCGCGCGTGCCGGAAAAGATGATGCCGTCCGCCTTCTTCAGCGTGACGATCTGCCGGATGGTGGCGAGGCTCTCCTCGAAATTGCGCACCGCATAGAGCGAGACGCGATAGGGGCTGTCTTCCAGCGCCCAGGAAATGCCGCTGAGCAATTGCGCGTATTCGACGCCTTCCCATTCGTTCTGCCGCGGGCCGGGGGCGGGCATGATCGCCGCCACCTGATAGGTTTTGCCGGTGCGCAACTGCACGCCATGCATGTTGAGCTCGTAACCGACGCGTTCGGCCGCCGCTAGCACCAGGGCGCGGGTTTCCGGGCGCACCTGCGGCGAATTGTTCAGCGCCTTGGAGACGGTGGCGATGGAAAGCCCGGTCTCCTGCGCGATGGTCTTGATCGTCGGTCTCTGCATCTGCTCGCTCACCACGCTACCCGTTGCCCGTCATAGGCGTGGAAACTGCCGCTGTCAGCCAGGCTTGCGCCGTCGAGAATGCGTTTGATGCCGGCGGCGCTGTCTTCCACCGTCACCACCGCTTCGTCTCCGCCCATGTCGGTGCGCACCCAGCCGGGATGCAGCGACAGGACGGCGATGCCGTCGCGGTGGAAATCCCGCGCCAGCAGCACCGTCGCCATGTTCAACGCCGCCTTGGAGCAGCGATAGGCATAATCGCCGTCATCATCGTCGACGATGCCTTCCGCGAGCGAGCCGGCGCGGCTGGAGATATTGGCGAGGATGCGGCCCCGGCCGGCCAGCAAATTGGCATGCAAAGCGCGGGCGACGAGCAGCGGCGCCAGCGCATTGACGGTCATCACCTCGGAAAAATCCTGCGGCTCCAGCGTCGAGAGACCGCCGGTATCGCCGCGAATGCCGGCATTGTTGATAATGAGGTCGATGGCAACGCCTTGCAGGCTTTCGCCGAGCGCCGCGATGGAGGCGGGATCGGCGACATCGAGCCGCACGGCTTCGCCCGGCCCGTCATGACGGGCGGGATCGCGCAAGGCGCAGAGCACCCGCCAGCCTTTGGCGGCATAAAGCGCGGCGAACGCTTGGCCTAGGCCGCGCCCGGCCCCGGTGATCAGCACGGTCTCAGCGGTGTTTGACGTCATATCTGCGCTCGACCATGTTGACGAGGCTCGCCGCCGCCAGCGTCAGGAAGATGTAGAAGATCGCCGCCGAATTATAGGGCGCGAAGGGCAGGAAGCTGGCCGACTGGAATTCGCGCATCCGCTGGGTGATGTCGCGGATCGACAGGATCGACAGCAGCGAGGTGTCCTTGAGGATGGCGATCAGCTCGTTGCCGAGCGGCGGAATGACGATGCGGAAGGCCTGCGGCAGGATAACCAGCCGGGCGGTCTGCCAGCGGTTGAGGCCGATGCTCTTGGCCGCCTCGATCTGGCCGACCGGGATGGCATTGATGCCGGAGCGGAAGATTTCCGCCAGATAGGCCGAATAGGCGAGCGCCATGGCGACGATGCCGCGCATGATATTCGGCGGATCGAGCACGCCTTGTGTCGCATCCTTCAACGCGCCGCTAAGCGGCAGGCCGACATAAAGCACGATCACCAGCATCGGAATGCCGCGTATGGTATCGACCACCAGCTCCGAGCCCACGGCCAGCGGATGGCGATAATGCAGGAAACCGCCGAAGGTGAGCAGGCCGAGAACGATGGCGAGCACGGCGACGGTGATGCCGGCGGCGCGGTCGCGGTCGTTCAGTGCCTCGACCTTCCACAGGACGGGCATGTCGGCCGGGGCAGAGGCGGCGGGCAGCAGCGCGCCGCTCACGCCCTCGTTCCTGGCGATCGAGGCCAGCGCCTCGGTCGGCCCGATAAAGGTGCGCACCGGCGTTTCCGCTTCGGGTGCGCCCTCGTATTGCCCGAAACGCACGCCGCTGACCAGACTGGCCGGGGTATTGGTGACGATGCCGATCTTGCCGTCCAGCGTGCCGGCCAGCACATAGGTATCCTTCGGCTGCATCAGGAACCAGTCGGCGGCAAGCGCCAGCAGCAGCGTCGCGGCGGCGAAATAGCTTGTCGTGCGAGTACTGGCGCGCAATTGCAGCAGGCCGACCCAGACGAGGCCGAGCGCCGCCGCCAGCAGATAGGCGGCAATCGCCGCGCGCACCGTGGTCGCGACGCCGGAGGCAAAGGCGAGATGGGCGAAGAACAGGACAAAGACCAGCCCGACGCCATTGACGCAGCCCAGAATCCAGCGGCCGGCCCGGCGCAGCGGCCCGGCATCCTCGCCCTCGGCCGGACGGCCGGCGAAGAACAGCGCGAGGCCGATAAGGCTGAGCGCCAGATAGGCGGGAAACAGCCAACCCTCGACGCCGCGCAGCATCAGGTCGGCGGCTTCGGTCAACTGGCGCGGGGTGACGCCCTTGACGACCAGATCCGACTTGAAGGAATCGACGCCATTGGCAAGCACCGAGGCGACGAAGGGATGGACAAGCGCCTTCCACAGCAGGGCAAGTGCTGCGAGGATATTCACCGCCGCCGTGACCGGCAGCCAATGCGGCTTGCGGCCCTTGGCGCTGGCAAAGGTCGGCACCGCAAAGCCGGCGGTGAAGGCGACGAGCATCAGCAGGAAGCCGGGCACGAAGGCCGAGGAGCCGTTTTCGACGCCGAGGATCGCCTTCAGCGAGCGCTGGTAATCGCCCGAGGACGCGAAGAGATAGATGATAAAGGGCAGCGCGGTCAGGAGAATCAGATTGCTGGGACGCACGCTTCTCAAAAACGACATCCATCCCTCCGGGAATATTGTTCGGTTGGCGGAATGCCGGAGGCACTCCAGGAAGAGGCGCGAGGCTATCGCTTGTGGAATGAGGGTTACCCCAAGACCCCTTCTCCCCTCGGGGAGAAGGTCGCGGCAGCGGGATGAGGGGGATGCCGAAGGCAAACCGCCTCAAGAATTCCGTTCGCTTCGCGTCCCCCTCATCCGACCCTTCGGGCCACCTTCTCCCCCGACGGGAGAAGGAAAGAGAAGGCAACGATTTGCCCCATAAACGATAAGTCCTGACGATGGCGAGGCAAAAGCTCCGCCATTCGGACTTACTTCAGGCCCCAGTATTTCTCGACAAGCTTGGCCATCGTGCCGTCGTCCTTGATCGCCTTCAGGCCTTCGTTGAAGGCGGCGACGTTTTCGTCGCCCTTGCGGAAGACGAGGCCGAGCGGATCGGATTCCAGATCCTTGATCGCCACCACCAACTCGCCGGCGAACTCGCGCTCATAGGCGGCGGCATTGGCGCCGTTGATGACGACGCCGTCGACGTCCTTGTTCTTCAGCGCGATGATCGCGGCGCTAAAACTGTCATAGGCGACGACGTTTTCCTTGCCGACCACCTTTTCGGCGACTTGCGCATCGGTGGTGTTGGCCTGGGCCGAGAGCTTCTTGCCATGCGCCTTGAAATCGGCAAGCGAGACGCCTTGGTCGGCGGCGCGCATCAGCACGGCCTGGCTGTTGACGATATAGGGATCGGAGAAATCCATCGCCTTCTTGCGCTCGTCGGTGATCGAGACGCCGGAGGCGACGAGATCGAAGCTGCCCTGGTCAAGCGCGGCGAAAATGCCGTCCCAGCCGGTGGTGACGAATTCGGCCTGGCAATTGATCTTGGCGCAGACGGCGTTGACCACGTCGACATCGAAGCCGACGATCTGGCCGGTGGCGGTATCGACGCTTTCCATCGGCGGCGAGGTCGTGTCGGAGCCGACCTTGAGCAGCTTGCCGCCGAGATCGGCCGCATAGGCCGCGCTGGACATCAGCGCCGAAAGCGCGAGCGTGACGATGAGTTTTTTCATGCTTCTCCTCCTATGCATGGCGAATGCAAGCCGGCTTCCTCCCGAAGTCGCCTGATCTTATAAAAGAGGTATCAGTCAATAAAAACGTTTTCAAGATAAAATATAAACGTTTTTACTTCCGATTGCAGATTCTCGCCCGGGAGTATGACGAAGCGAAAAAGATCAGGGTTTGACGCGGTCCGGGTGTGCGTCCGCGAAGGCCGGGAGTGCGGCGCAGCGAGCGTCGATGTCGATGATACGGTCGAGGCCGGTGAGATCGGCGCCCCAGCGCCAGGCATTGTAAAGCTGCGGCACGAGGCAGAGATCGGCCATGCCCGGCCGGTCGCCATGGCAGAAGGGACCGTCGGACGAGACCAGCATCGCCTCCAGCTTGCGCAGGCCATCGGTGATGAAATGCCGCATCCAGTCTTCCCGGGTTTGCGGATCGCCGGTCAGTTCCACGACATGGGCGGCGACATGCATGTTGCAGACGGGATGGATTTCCATGGCGACGGCATAGCTCAGCGCCCGTACCCGTTGCCGCCCCATGATATCGGCGGGCAGCAGCCCGCAACCAGGATGCCGCTCGGCCAGATATTCGACGATTGCCAGCGATTGCGTCAGCACCGCGCCGTCGAGGACGAGCGTCGGGACCAGCCCTTGCGGGTTGATCGCCAGGTAATCCGGCCGGCGATGCTCGCCGGCCGTGAGGTCGATAGCCCTGCGATCATGGTCGATGCCGGCAAGCCCGAGCGCGATGCGCACCCGGTAGCTCGCCGAAGACCGCCAGTAATCGTAAAGCAGCGGCCGATCCATCATTCCTCCGCGACAGCGGGCGGGGCGACGTTCTGTTCGATGGCGCCGAAGATCGAATGGCCGGCGCGGTCCTTCATCTCGATGCGCACATGGTCGCCGAACTTCAGGAAGGGGGTTTTCGCAGCACCCGTCTCGATGGTCTCGACGGTGCGGATCTCGGCGATGCAGGAATAGCCGTCGCCGCCCTCTGCAACCGGCTTGCCGGGGCCGCCGTCGCGCTTGTTCGAGACCGTGCCGGAACCGATGATCGTGCCGGCGGCCAGCGCCCGGGTTTTCGCCGCATGGGCGACGAGCTGGCCGAAATCGAAGGTCATGTCGATGCCGGCATTGGCCTTGCCGAAGGCCTTGCCGTTGATCGATACCAGCAGCGGCAGGTGCAGCTTGCCGCCGTCCCAGGCATCGCCCAGCTCCTCCGGCGTGACCGCCACCGGCGAGAAGGCGGAAGCCGGCTTCGACTGGAAGAACCCAAAGCCCTTGGCGAGTTCATCGGGGATGAGGCTGCGCAGCGATACGTCGTTGACCAGCATCACCAGCCGGATGGCCTTTCGCGCCGTCTCGACGTCGCAACCCATCGGCACATCGCCGGTGATGACGGCGACTTCACCTTCGAGGTCGATGCCATAGGCCTCGTCGGCGACGATGATCGCATCGCGCGGACCGAGAAAGGCATCGGAGCCGCCCTGATACATCAGCGGATCGGTCCAGAAGCTCTCGGGCATCTCGGCATTGCGCGCCTTGCGCACCAGTTCGACGTGGTTCACATAGGCCGACCCATCCGCCCATTGATAGGCGCGCGGCAGGGGCGAGGCGGCGTCATGCTCGTGGAAGCGCCGCGTCGGCTGGCCGCCGGTCTCGATGCCCTCGGCGATCAGCGCCAGGCGCGGGCCGACATGCTCCCAATCGTCGAGCGCGGCCTGCAGCGTGCGGGCGATGTGGCCGACTTCGGAATAAAGCGTCAGGTCACGGGAGACGACGACCAGGCGACCGTCCCGTGTGGAGTCCTTCAGGGTTGCAAGCTTCATGAATTTCGATTCCGCCTCGGAGGTTTTTACCCGTTTATTTAATACCGGGCGTGCCGTCGAAGCGACGTTCGAGACCCTCCCAGCAGTCGAGATAGTCGTCTTGCAGGGTTTCCAGCTCGGCCGCATATCTCGTCAATTGCTGAGGATAGCGAGTCTCGAACATGAACGCCATGGTGTGATCGAGCTTGACGGGTTTCAACTCTGAATTCGCGGCTTTTTCGAAGCCGGCGGCATCCGGCCCGTGCGGCAGCATCATGTTGTGCAGGCTCATGCCGCCGGGCACGAAACCCTGTTCCTTGGCGTCGTACTGGCCATGGATCAGACCCATGAATTCGCTCATGATGTTGCGGTGATACCAGGGGGGGCGGAAGGTATGCTCGGCCACCATCCAGCGCGGCGGAAAGATCACGAAATCGACATTGGCGGTGCCCGCTTCCTCGGTCGGCGCGGTCAGCACCGTGAAGATCGACGGATCGGGATGGTCGAACAGAATAGCCCCGACCGGCGAGAAGGTGCGCAAGTCGTATTTGAACGGCGCGTAATTGCCGTGCCAGGCGACGACATCGAGCGGCGAATGGCCGATTTCGGTGACATAGAACTTGCCGCACCATTTGACATGCACGCGGCAGGGCGTTTCCTTGTCCTCGAAGGCTGCGACCGGCGTCTTGAAATCACGGGGGTTGGCCAGGCAATTGGCGCCGATGGGCCCGCGATCCGGCATGGTGAATTTGGCGCCGTAATTCTCGCAGATATAGCCGCGCCAGCCGTCCGCCTCGCCGAGCCGCGTCACCTTGAACATCATGCCGCGCGGGATGAGGCAGATCTCGTTCGGCTCGACATCCATGATGCCCATTTCGGTGAACACCCTGATGGCGCCGACCTGCGGCACGACCAGCAACTCACCATCGGCATCGAAAAAATAGTCGTCGATCATGTCGGCATTGAAGGCATAGGCGTGCGCCGCCATGCCGACCTGGGTCATGACATCGCCGGCCGCCGTCATGGTGCGGATGCCCTCGATAAAATTCACCGGCGCCTCGGGCATCGGGATCGGATCCCAGCGCAACTGCCCGAGCGGCAGAGAATGTTCGTCGAGGCAGGGCGCGGATTTCCAGAAGGGATAGGCCGCATGGGCGAAGCGGCGCGTATGGCGCACGCTGGGGCGGATGCGATAAAGCCAGGAACGCTCGTTGGTGCCGCGCGGGGCGGTGAAGGGCGAGCCGGAAAGCTGCTCGGCATAAAGCCCGTAATTGCATTTCTGCGGGCTGTTCTGCCCCTGCGGCAGGGCGCCGGGCAGGGACTCCGTCTCGAAGTCATTGCCGAAGCCCGGCATATAGGCAAGGCCATTGCGCGTCGCCGCAAGGCGCTCGCGTTCCGAAACCGACTGGTCCATGTCCATTCTCCTCCCCGGTCTATGCGGCGGCCCGGATGGTGGGCCGCCGGCTGTCTTCACATCATTCCGCGGCCGTGCTGATGACGCCGCGCTTGATCTGGTCGGCTTCGATCGACTCGAACAAGGCGCGGAAATTGCCCTCGCCAAAGCCTTCGTCGCCCTTGCGCTGGATGAACTCGAAGAAGATCGGGCCGATCACCGTCTTCGAGAAAATCTGCAAGAGGCTCTTGGTCATGCCGCCATTCACCACGCCTTCGCCGTCGATGAGGATGCCATGCTTTTTCATCCTGTCGATGGGTTCGTCATGGCCGTTCACGCGCTGGGATGACATGTCGTAATAGGTGTCCGGCGGGCCGGGCATGAATTTCAGGCCGTTCCCGGCGAGACGGTCGGTGGCCTCGTAGATGCCATCGGTGCCGACGGCGATATGCTGGATGCCTTCGCCCTTATATTTCTTCAAAAATTCCTCGATCTGGCTGGTGTCGTCCTTGGACTCGTTCAGCGGAATGCGGATCTTGCCGCAGGGCGAAGTGATCGCCCGGCTGACGAGGCCGGTGATGCGCCCGTCGATGTCGAAGAAATGAATCTGCTTGAAGTTGAAGAGGTTGCGGTAGAAATCCCACCACTTGTCCATGTTGCCGCGATAGACATTGTGGGTCAGGTGGTCGAGATAATAGAAGCCGACGCCTTCCGGCTTCGGGTTGCGCACGCCGAGCCAGTCGAATTCGGCATCATAGGCCGAGCCCCGGGCGCCGTAGCGGTCGACGAAATAAAGCAGCGAACCGCCGATGCCGACAATCGCCGGCACATCCAGTGTCTTGTCCGCGCCCTCATAGGGCACCGCGCCTTGCGCGACCGCATGTTCGAAGGCATGGCGGGCATCGACGACGCGCCAGGCCATCGACGGCGCGCAAGGACCGTGCTCGCCGACGAAACGGGTGGCGTGGCTACCAGGTTCTGCATTCAGGATGTAGTTGATATCGCCTTGACGCCAGACGGTAATGTCTTTCGTCTTATGCTGTGCGACCGGCGCATAGCCCATGCGGGCAAAAAGCTCGCGCAGCTTTTCCGGCTCGGGATGGGCGAATTCGACGAATTCGAAGCCATCGGTGCCGGCCGGGTTGTCTTGGGTGATCTCGGACACCGGAGCGTCGTGCGGAAACGGACCCATATTCTCCTCCATGCGTTTGATGGCGCATAGTATTGCGCCGTTTCGCCGCAATGTGCTTGCATTCTGGAGGGGTATGGCCGAATTATTGCATGGATCATGCACGTTCCAGGGAAATCATGCAATGAATGAACCGCTCGACAATTTCGACCGGCGACTGCTGCAGGAGTTGCAGAAGGACGGACGGCTGACCAACAACGAACTCGGCGAGCGAATCGCGCTCTCGCCATCGCAATGTTCGCGGCGACGCATGCGGCTGGAGGCGGAAGGTTATATTCGCGGCTACCAGGCCAATCTCGACCGCGAGAAGCTCGGGTTGGACATGCTGGTGGTGATCTCGGTAACGCTCGCCACCCATAACCGCGACAATGCGCGGCGCTTCTCGCAGCTCATCAACGGATTGCCGGAGGTGCTGGAGGCCTATGCGCTGACTGGCGAGATGGACTATCACCTTAAGGTGGCGACGCGCGGGTTGACCGGGTTGTCGCGCTTCGTCAACGACGTGCTGCTGCCGCACGAATCCGTGCAGCACGTAAAGACGTCCATCGTTCTGGACACGTTGAAGAACTTTGAAGGACTGCCGGTCTGAGGATCAGGCCGCAGTCTTTTTGCGCAGTGCCGAAATCACCGTTTTGCTCAGGATGACAGCCATGACGAGCACGATCAGCAGCACGGAGATTGCGGCAATTGCCGGGTCGATATTGTCGCGCAGGCCCATCCACATCATGCGCGGCAGCGTCACCGCATTGACCGAGGTGATGAACAGCGTCACGCCGATTTCTTCCCAGGAGAGCACGAAGGCGAGGAAGGCGGCGGTCATCACCCCGAAGCGGATGTTCGGCAGGATGACGCGGAAGATGCGCGTGCCGATGCCGGCGCCGAAACCGCGCGCCGCCAGATCGATGCGGCGATCCACCTGCGACAGCGACACCAGCACCAGCACCACCGCATAGGGCGCAATCATGACGGCATGGGCAAGCGCCACGCCGAGCACGGTGTCGTAGCCGATCCAGTCGTTAAGTTTCGACAGCGAGGTCAGGAAGAAATACAGCGTGATGGCCGAGACCACCGGCGGCGCGACCATCGGCGCCAGCACGAAGCCGATGAGCACGCTGGCGAAGACCGGCCGGAACATCCAGATACCGAGCGCGAAGGCCAGCGACAGGGCCGTGGCGATGAAGGAACTAAGCACCGCGATGCGGATGCTGAGCCAGGCCGCCTGCCACCAGGCGGGATCGTTGACCAGCGTTTCGTAATGCCTGAGCGACCAGTTGCCGTTCGGCATCGACAGGAAGCGGGCCGGCGTGAAGGACACCGGGATGACCGCCAGCAGCGGCATCAGCAGGAAGATGGCGATGAAGGCACCGAGGATAATGGCGAGCGCGCCGGGCTTATACATGGTGTCCGCCTCACTTCAACATGGCGCCCGGCCGGGCGAAGCGCATCAGCAGCGCCAGCAGCAGGCCGACGATGACCATCATGACGACGCTGATCGCCGCGCCCAGGCCCCAGTCCGGCGACTGGAAAATTCGAAGATAAATCAGTTCCGCCGCCATGACCGAGCGGCCACCGCCGAGGATCGCCGGCGTGATGAAGAAGCCGAGCGAGAAGACGAAGGTGAGGGTCGCGGCTCCCAGCACGCCCGGCATGGTCATCGGCAGGTAGATCTGCCAGAAGGTGCGGGCGGGCGTCGCCCCCATGCCGCGCGCGGCCAGCAGCACGCGCTCGTCGATGTTGCGCATCGAGGAGGCAATCGGGAAGACGGCGAACGGGATGAGGAAATGCACCATGCCGAGCACGACGCCGAATTCGTTGCGCACCAGCGTCAGCGGCTCGGTGATGATGCCGGCCTGCATCAGCCATGTGTTGATGACGCCGCGATTGGACAGCAGCGCCACCCAGCCGAAGGCGCGGGTCAGCACTGAAATCCAGAAGGGAATGAGGATGCACAGCTCGGCAAACAGCCGCACCGGCGCCGATCCGCGAATCCACAGATAGGTGATGAGATAGGCGCCCGCGACCGAAAGCGCTGTGACGATCAGGCAGATGCGGAAGGTGCGCAGGAAAACGGAGACGACCAGCGGATCGGTCGCCGCGTTGACGTAATTCTGCACGCCCGGCTCCGGCAACGTGAAACTCCACTGCATGACGCCGAGGAATGGCACGACATAGGCCGCCGCCAGAAAGAGCATCAGCGGCCCGATAAGCAAAACGGGTCTGAAGGCCTTGGACATCGCGCTCCCTCGAAGGTCATGACTTCATGTTCTGGCGGGGCCGGCTCCGCTCGGAGGAACGGCGCCGGCCCCGTTTCCTCCCCCTGACGTGGGAGGAAACCGTGCGGAAACGGTCTGGCGATCAGGCCGAGATGAGCTTGGTATAGGCGTCGAGGGCGGCGCCGTAATTGGTCTCATACCAGGCCATGTCGAGCGCGATCTGCTTCTTCATGTTTTCCGGATCGACCGGATTGAGGCGCTTCTTGTCGGCCGGAACCAGCGCATCCGCCGCCGGGTTGGCCGGGCCCTGGCCGAGCATGTCGAACATGACGAGCTGCTTTTGCGGATCCTGCGCGGAAGCGATGAACTTCATCGCATTGTCCTTGCCACCTGGATTGCCCTTCAGCACCGCCATGGCGCCGGGCGAGATCAGGCCCTGGTCCCAGACGAACTTGATCTGGTCGCCGGAATCCTGCTCGATCAGGCTGGCGCGGGTCGACCAGATCAGAGCCATCGAGGCTTCGCCGTTGAGCAGCACCGACTGGCTTTCCGAACCGCCACCCCAATAGGAGACGACGTTGTCCTTGAACGCGGCGATCTTCTTGTGGGCGCGGTCGAGGTCGAGCGGATAAAGCTTGTCCGGGGCAACGCCGTCGGCGAGCAGCGCGGCTTCCCACATGCCGACGCCCCACTTGTAGAGCGAGCGCTTGCCGGGGAATTTCTCGACATCGAAGAAGTCGGCCATGCCGGTCGGCACCTTGTCGCCGAACTTCGAGGAATCATAGGCGATGATATAGGAGAAGAAATAGCTGGAGGCGGCATATTCCCAGCCGAAGCCGGGGCGCATCTTGCTCTTGTCGACGATCTTGTAATCGATCGGCTCCATCAGGCCCTTCTTGCCGAGTGCTTCGGCGGAGAAGGGATCGGCGTCGACGAGATCCCAGCTCGGCTTGCCGCTTTTCACTTGCGCCTCGATGGCGCCTTCGGTCGGGCCCGAGCCGTCCTGCTTCACCGGGATGCCGGTTTCCTTCTGGAAGGCCTGGCCATAGGCCGCATCATAGGCCTTGCCGGCGTCGCCGCCCCAATTGACGAAGACGAGTTCGTTGGCGGCGGCCATCGCGCCCTTGGCCTTCAGCGCCAGCGGCGCGCCGGCCAGCAGGAAGGCGGCGATCTGGGTGAAACGGCGGCGCGAGATCTCGCCGCGCGTCATCTTGTCGGACAAAATTTCAAGGCATTGCTTTTCGAACGTGTCACTCATGTTGTTCACCTCTGTTTATGGTTCTTGGGGCTCCGGCCGCGCGCCGCGGCCGAAAATGCTTAGAGAAAATAGCCGCGCTCGACGGCGAAACCGGCATAGGCGGTCGCGCCTTCGGCGAAGGCGGCGGGAACGGTGTGGGTCGGCAATTCCGCGACCACGCGCTCACCCTTGGCGGTCGTCGCCTCGATGCGGGTGATCTTGCCGAGATAGGTCATGGAGCGAATGGTCACCGGCAGGCAATTGCCGGCGTTCGCCCGTTCGCAGCCGAGCGTCACATATTCGGGGCGGATGGCGATGGTGGCGCTTTTCGCGCCAGCCTCGCGCCCGAGTCTGAGCGTCTGATCACCGTAGCGCGCAAGGAAGCCATCGCTTTCCTGAGAGGCGTTTTCGATCGACAACAGATTGATTTCGCCCAGGAATTCAGCAACGAAACGGTTGGCCGGCTTGTCGTAGATGTCACGCGGGCTCGCCACCTGCTGCAGCTGCCCCTGGTTGAAGATGGCGATGCGGGTCGACAGCGCCAAAGCCTCTTCCTGATCGTGGGTAACGAAAACGAAGGTGGTGCCGGTCTCCTTGTGCAGGCGGCGCATTTCGTCCTGCATCGATCCGCGCAGGTTCTTGTCGAGCGCCGAGAAAGGCTCGTCGAGCAGCAGCACTGAAGGTTCGAAGGCAAGGGCGCGGGCCAGCGCCACGCGCTGCTGCTGGCCGCCGGACAGGCCGGAGGGATGCTTCTTTTCGTGGCCGCGCAGGCCGACCGTGTCGATCATCTGGTTGACGCGGGCCTTGATCTCGCTGGGGCTGCGACCCTGAACCTGCAGGGGAAAGGCGATGTTCTTCTCGACAGTCATGTGCGGGAAGAGGGCATAGCCCTGGAACACCATGCCGAAGCCGCGCTTTTCGGCCGGCAGGCGCGTGATGTCCTCGCCGTCGCGGGTGAGCGTGCCGGAACTAGCGCCGGTGAAGCCGGACAGAATCATCAGAAAGGTGGTCTTTCCCGATCCCGATGGGCCGAGCAAGGTCAGGAATTCGCCGCGACCAATGGTCAGGTCGACATTGTCGAGCGCTTTGAAATCCCCATAGGTCTTGCCGATGCCGCGAGCGACAAGCTCCGCCGCGTGTCTGTCCTTGCCCATCACTGCTCCCTTTTTTCAGGAAGGGTAAAGACGCGGGTCCGGCGGCGCAATCGAAATATTTTCGCGACGTCGACAAATATGATTCACCAAAGGCCGGCTGACGGCGCTATATTGCGCCCTGGATGCGGCTGCGCTTTTGCGAATAGAAAATACACGCCGCTTTTCCGGAGAATTCAGTCTTCGGTTTTCCGAACCTCCTGCTTCAGCCAGGAGCAGAAGGCGGCGACCGCCTCGTTGCGTGCCCGCCCCTCCGAAACGACGAGGTAATAGGTACTGGCCGGACGAATGCCGACATCGAACAGGCGCACGAGATGCCCCATCTCCATCGCCTGCCGGCTGATGAACTCATCGCCCATCGCCACGCCTTGCGCCGCGACCGAGGCCGAATAGACGAGGTTCATGTCCGAAAGCACGACGCCGGTCTGCGCCAGTTTCGGATCGAGCCCGGCATTGCGAAACCAGGTTTCCCAATCGGTATAGTCGACGAGATGCAGCAGCCGCAGCTTCAGCACATCGGCGGGCTCCAGCATCGCCGCGCCCTTGTTGACGAGCACGGGGCTGCACAGCGGCGTGAATTCGACATCGACGAGCTGTTCCACCAGCATATCAGGCCAATGGCCGTTGCCGAAGGCGATGAACACGTCGACATCCGGGTTCGACACGTCGTCGAGCCGTCCCGGCGTTGTGATCGACAGGCGCACATCCGGATGCGCATCCTGGAACAGGCCGATCTGCGGGCAAAGCCAGCTCGCGGCGAAACCCGGCGAGCTGGAAACGTTGACACGCCCGGCAATGCCGCGCGTGCTGTGGCGCGCTGCCGAGCCGGCGATGGTCGAGAGCGCGCGGCGCACATCCAGCGCATAACCCATGCCCTGCTCGGTCAGTTCGACACGGGTGCCGATGCGATTGAGAAGCTGGAAGCCGAGATCGCGCTCCAGAAGACGCAATTGATGGCTGACGGCCGAGCGTGTCAGGTTCAATTCGTCGGCGGCTTTCCAGACCGAGCCGTGGCGAGCGAAGCTTTCCAGCGCGCGCAGCGCCTGCGTCGAGGGTATGCGGGTCATGCAATTTTCTCCGGCGATTGCCCGAGCCTAGCCAAAGCCTCCGCGATGGTGAACCAAATTTGCGGTCGCTCCGAAAATATTTCACTTTTTCAAATCGGAAAGTTGCGGTCTAGTAAGGCGGCATAACAGACGGAGCGCCCGTCGAAACGCCGCTGCATCAAGCGATATCAAAGGTTTGGGTGCCGCAATCCGCGACCCGCCGCGTTTCGCCCGATCAGGGCAGGGCCATATCCGCCCCGGAGGGACCATGACCGAAACCGCCGCACAAGCGCACGCCATTGCTCATATCGACACCCACGCGCGGGAGCTTTCCGCATGGACGTCGACCATCTTCGATTTCGGCGAGACCGCCTGGCGCGAATACCGCTCGGCCGGATGGTATGTGAAGACGCTGCGCGACAACGGCTTCTCCGTCGAAGAAGGTTCCGCCGGAATGCCGACCGCCTTCGCCGCGCATTGGTCGAACAATGGGGGAGGGCCCTCGCTCGGCCTCTACGCCGAATACGATGCCGTGCCCGGCAATTGCCAGGCGGCAGCGACCGTGCAGAAGCCGCGCGACGGCCTCAGCGTTCATGCCGGCGGCCATACCGATCCGCATTCCGGCCTCGGCACCGCCGGGCTCGGCGCATTGCTGGCGATCAAGTCGGCGATGGAACGCCACGGCATTCCCGGCACGTTGCGCTTCACGGGCGAGCCGGCGGAGAAGGTGCGCGGCTCAAAGCCGATCCATGCCGCCAAGGGCTATTACGACGGGCTGGACGCCATCCTGTCCTTCCACCCGTTCTACATGCTGCCGATGTGCAATACCGTGCGTCTGGAGACCCATTGCGGCGCGGCCTATTCGATGATCTACCGCTTCATCTGCGACGAGCCGGAACGCTGGGGACGTTCGGACGGCGCGCCGATCCCGCAGGCGCATTCGGCCGTGCGGGCGCCCGGCGCCAACGACGCGCTGATGATGATGTACATGTCGTCGAAGGCGCTGCGCGATTCCATGCTGCCGCATCAGGGCGGGTGGTCGATCAGCGAGGCGATCCTGACCGCGGGCCAGGCGACCGCCGACAACCTGCCGGCCGGCCTTGCAGAGATCCAGTACATGATGCGCATGCCGACCATCGAGATGGCCGAGCAGGTGACAGCCGTGCTCGACCGCAATGCGGAAGCCGCCGCCCGCATGGCCGGCTGCCGTTTCGAGCGTCATTGGGTGTGCAAGTCGCGCCCCGGTCTTGCGAACACGGCGCTGGCGAAAACCGTGTGGCAGTCGATCCAGACCATCGGGCATCCGCGCTGGCCGGAGGAAGCGCGCGCCATCGCCCGCGAAATCCAGAAGAATTGCGGGCTGGAGCCGATGGACAATCCGTTTCTGGCCGAGTGCGAACAATTGATGGACCCGGAAGAGGCGGAGGCGATCCTGCGCCGCGACCTTCCGCCGTCGCAGACCCATTCGACCTCGGACGATTATACCGATATGAGCTGGCAGGCGCCGCTCGCCCGCTTCTACATTGCCCGTCCGACGCTGGCCGGCCCGGCCGGGTTCCGCTATCCCGCCTGGGTGATGAATGCACTCGGCGGCATTCCGCAAACCATCGATCCGATGGTGACGACGGCCGCCAAGGTGCTCGCCCATGCCGGCCTGCGCATCCTGCAGGATGCCGATGCCCGCAAGGCGGCGCGCGCCGAATTCGACGAGCGCACCGGCGGCGGCATCGGCGGTGCGCGTTGGATTGCGCCGCTGTGCGATTACGACCCGCCCATCCACTTCCGCTGGCCGGAATATGTCGAGACGGCTCGCGGCCGCGACTGGTGGATCCCTTCTTCCCAACGCTAAGGACAAAACAATGAGCGCCTTCGACGAACCTTTCTCCCTGCAGCGCCGCAATCTTTCCGGCAACACCCAGCGGCTCGCCAATTGGGGTTTCGCCAACGAAACCGACAGGCTGACCGACGTGCTGCTCGGTTCGCCGGCCTATCTGATGCATCGGGCGACCAGCTCGCTGTCGCGCAAGCACCTGCGCGAAAATCCCTGCAACATCCAGGTCGCGCAGGCCCAGCACAAGGAACTGGTCTCGGCCTACGAACATTTCGGCGTGCGCATCCACTGGCACGAACCGTCGCCGGAACTGACCATGCAGGTCTATTCGCGCGACTCCTCGGTCATGACGCCTTATGGCGCGATCATCACCGCCATGGCGCAGTGGTGGCGTCGCGGCGAAAACTATGCCGCCATCCGCACCTATGAGAAGCTCGGCATCCCGATCTACGACATGGTGACCGCCGGCACCTTCGAAGGCGGCGACTTCAACGTCATCGAGGACGGCGTCGTGCTGATCGGCTGCGGCGGCGCCCGCACACAAGAAGAGGGCGCTCGCCAGGTGCAGGACTGGTTCGACAGGGAAGGCTGGGAGACCAAGCTCGCCTTCATCGACGAGTATTACGTGCATATCGACCTGATGGTCGTGCCGATCGCCGAGAAGCTGACCGCCGTGTGCCTCGAATGCACCGATCCCGGCATCGTCACCTGGCTGAAGGACAAGGGCCACGAAATCGTCGACGTGCCCTTCCAGGACACGATGGCGCTCGGCTGCAACTTCATGTCGCTCGGCAATGACCGCATCATCGCCCCGACCGCCAGCAAGACGCTGATCGAAAAGCTGAAGGCGCGAGGGTTCGAAGTCGCCGCCGTCGATACCGGCGAGATTTCCAAGACCGGCGGTGGCATCCATTGCATGGCCCAGGCCCTGCGCCGCGAAGCAGCTTGACTTTAAAGTATTGTCCGATGCCGAAGCGGTCATGCTTCGGTTGGAAATGCTTCGGAAGAGGCGAGTGCAGGCTCGCCTCTTCCTGTCACATCAGGCAAAGCCGCTCCCATTCGGCAAGCATCCACAGAATTTCCAGCGAATCCGACAGACGCGGCGCCGGGCGCGACGGCTGTGTGAGCCCGGCTGCGAGGCAGGATTCGACGGTGCGCAGTTGATAGTCGAAGGCATCGCCATCCGCCTCGACCACGATCTCCTCGATTGTGCCGTCATGATCGCGGATATCGAGAACCGAGCGTCCCGCCGCCGGCAGCCAGGGATTGGTTCGAAATCTCAGGGTCGCTCTTTCCCCATGCACGGCAAAATCGTGGCTCAGGCCATAACCGTCGCTGCATTGCAGGCTGGCGAGAACGCCGTTCGAGAACCGCACGGCCAGCGCCGCATCGACGAGATTTCCGGTTTCCGGCTGGATGTTGCCGAGGCCCGTTAGGTGCCGGAAGGCGAAATCCTGTGGTCCGCACGCGGCCTGAACGACAAAATGCAGCAACGAGACCGGATAGCAGCCGAGATTGTAGAGCGTGCCGCGCCCGCCCGGATTGGCGACGCGCCAGATATCGGCGGCATAAAAGCCGGTGACGGCGCGTAAGGGTCCGAGCCGGCTGGAGGCGAGGACGCTGCCCAGCCGCGCGATCAGCGGATGATGGAGATACATCAGCCCTTCCATGAAGAAGATGCCGCTCTCCTCCACCGCGCTCGCCAGGGCCTGCGCATCGCCCATGCCGGTGGTCAGCGATTTTTCGCAGAGCACCGGCTTGCCGGCCTTTGCCGCGGCGATCACCGCCTCGTGGTGGATATGGTTCGGCAGCCCGATATAGACCGCATCCACGTCTGCATCCTCCAGCAGCACCGCGATATCGCGATAGGTCCTGGCGGCGCCATGTCGGGCGGCGAATGCGGCCAGCCGGGCCGCATCGCGGCCCATGACCGCCTCGATGCGGGAAACCGGGCTCTTCGCGATCGCGGCGGCCATGGTATCGGAAATAAAACTCGTGCCCAGAATGCCCCAGCGTAGCATGGATTGCACCTCAGCGATTGAGATCGAGGAAGGCGCTGGCGATCCTGCGGTCGATGTCTGCCGGCACCGGGATGAGGCAGGACTCGCGCCCAAGCGTCCGACCTGCCACCCGCTCCAGGCAGCGCGCCTGCATGGCGAAGCCGAGATCCATCGCCTCGATGCTGTTGCCGAGCGGGCGCGGGCCGGCGAGATTGGCCATGTGGCCGGCTGCCAGCAGATGGATGCGGCGTCCGTCCGAGAGAGACAATGTCTCGATCACGTCTTCCGGCGAGACCGCCAGGGAGACGACGGCGGGATCGGCCAGCAGTCCGTCGCGGTCTATCTCATGCGGAAAATGGCCGCCATTCATCAGGATGACGCCGTCTTTCAGCAATGGCAGATCGGCGGCGGTGACGATGCCGGGATAACCGGTGACGGTGACGATCACATCGGCAGCGCGCAGCGCATCGTTACGATGCGGCGTCGAAAACCCGTCGAGATGGGCCTCCAGCGTGGTTACCGGATCGATATCGACGACGCTGACGGCGCTGTATCCGTGGCGGAAGCAGGCTGCCGTTCCCTTGCCGCAGGCGCCATAGCCTAGGACGAGCACACGCTTGCCGTTGGTGGAGCGATTGGTGAACCGCAAAAAGCTTTCGAACAGGCTCTGGCCGACGCCATGGCGGTTTTCGGCAAATTGCTTGATCGGGCTGTCGTTGATGACCAGCACCGGCCGCGCCAACTCACCACGCAGCGGCGTCAACCGTGTACGGCCGGACGTGGTTTCCTCCGTGCCGCCGATCAGATTGTCATAGGGACGTTCGAGGAAACGGGCGAAGAGATCGCCGCCATTGTCGAGCAGCAGGTCGGGCTTATCGTCGAGCAACGCATCGATGAAGCCGTGATGGGCGCCGGCGTCGCGCGTCTGTTCGCCAATGATGGCGATGCCGTTTTCGGTCAGGAAAGCGGCCGTCGCCGGCTGGGTGCTGTTGAGATTGCCGGTCGCGACGACACGCGCGCCGCCAGCCTTCAAGGTCATGAGCAGGGCAGCGGTTTTCGGTTCCAGATGGATGGCGGTGCCGATGGTCAGGCCGGCAAAGGGCCGCGTCTCGGCAAACTCCGCCGCAATGCTCTTCAGCAGGCGGCAGCCCGACGCCACCCAGTCTATGCGCGAAAATTGCTGTTCCTGCTGCATGGTTCTTGCCTCCGGCCTCATGGTCGATGCCAGATAGACCGTTTCGCGCGGGGCGGGACAGGGACATTATTCTGCGCCTGCGGGCAGATTTCCTGCGCCCTCCCGCGCCAGCCATGTCCGCAGCGCGGCGATCGCCTTGCCCTCGGCATCCATGCTGCGGCAGCACAGGCGGTAGCCCACCGGACGGGCGACGAAACCGAGCGGCGCGACAAGCGCGCCTCCGGCCAGTTCGCGCTCGATCGAGGCGCGGGGAGCGGCGACGATGCCGAGCCCTGCCTTGGCGGCGGCAATGGCCAGGTCCAGCGTCTCGGCCTCGAAACGCTTGTGGAACCGCAAGGGCAGGGTGCCGCTTTCACGAAACCAGTCGTCGAGCAAATAGGCGACATCGCGGGCGATGATGGCGGTGGTCGCCGCGACCTTGCCGGCTCGCGCTGCCAACTGCAATTTCTCCGCCTCCGCAGGCGTGCCGACCAGGCCGAACTCATCCGCCATGAAACCGAAGGCGGCGATGTCAGGCAGCGGCCGGTATTCGCCGCCGGCGATCAGCGCGTCGAGATCGGGCCGGTCTGCCAGCGTCAAGGCCACATCGACGGGCACGATGTCGATATCCAGCGCCGGCAGGTCGGCCATCAGTTGCGGCAGGCGCGGCATTAGCCAGTTGGTGGCCAGCGGCATCGGCGCACCGAGCCGGACGCGCTGACGCCGCCCCGCATCGGCGATTTCGTCCGCCGCGCGGGTAAGGATGTCCAGTGCAACAGCGACCGCATCGGCAAATCGCCGCCCGGAATCGGTGAGCGCCACCCGCCCGCCATCACGGGCCAGCAGGGCAACGCCGAGATTGTCCTCGAGACTTGCCATCTGCTGGCGCACGGCGCCGGGCACGACGCGCAGTTCCTCGGCGGCGGCGCGAAGGCTGCCGCGTCGCGCCACGGCATCGAAAACGCGCAGCGCATTGAGCGGCAGCGAGGCCGCCGAACGTGCCCGGCCCACCGGCAAGGGCGATGCGTCCTTCATCGCCATGTGGCATCTCCTTCACAAAGGCTTTCACCTTGCCTTTTGCATGCCGCCCAAGCGGCGAAAAGCGATTTTGCATCACGCTTTATCGAATGTCATTGCCAGACCATTTTGCGCCGCATCCATCGGCTAAGGCATCGTGACGCTTTTCAAGGGGGGGACGTGCTCGCAATTATCCCGCCCTTCATCTCGAAAAGGCAATCGCGACGCTCCCTGCGTGGCCGCGCACACCTGGAGGCGTGGTTACGCGACCCCTTGCGTTGTGACGGGATCGGGTTATCAGAATAGGCCATATCCCCGTTTTCGCGACGGGTTCTGGCATCCATGACGAGCGGAAAACGACACCCATGACACGCGACAAGAAGGCTATCGCCGAGGAGCGGCCCCTGACCCGGACCGAGCGGGTCCACCACCTGCTGCGCCTGGCGATCCTCGACCAGCAACTGGGACCCGGCGTGCGCCTGCCGGAAGATGCGATCGGCGAGGCTTTCGGCTCTTCGCGCACGATCGCACGCGAGGCGCTGGGCCGACTGGCCGTCGAGGGTCTGGTGGAATTGAAGCCGAACCGCGGCGCCTTCGTCGCCAACCCGTCGCTTGACGAGGGGCGGGGCATCTTCGTCATCCGCGCCGCGCTGGAGCGCGCCATGATCAAGGAACTGGCCGGCCGCGTCGATGCCGAGACCGCTGAAAACCTGCGGGAGATGGTCGCCCGGGAGGCCGCGCTGGAAGGCCGCAGCGATGCGGAGGCAATCCGGCTGGCAGGCGAATTCCACCTGCATCTCGCAGCGCTTTGCGGCAATGCCCTGCTGCAGCGCTATATCAACGAAATCGTCTCGCGCTGCTCGCTGGTCATGGCCATGTACGGCCGGCCGCATTCGGCCGATTGCGGCGCGCGTGAGCATCGCGAGATCGTCGAGGCTCTGATCGCCGGCGATATCGACCGCGCCGCTGATCTGATGGAGCATCACGTCGAAGAGGTCGCCTCGCGCGCCCAACTCGGTGTGAAGAAGGAATGCGACGTGCGCTCGGTGCTGGCGGATTACGCCGCCCGCGCCGATAAAGGATAGTTTCCCGCACAGCAGCCACGACCCCATCGAGAATCTTGCTTTTCCATGGCCATGAATGCCTGCGCAAGTTGCGGTTCAGCAGGGATTGATCCGAATACTGGAGAAACTCTCGGAGAATATCCGACGAGATTTCCGGGAAAGGGCGGTCCGGCTCTCCGCCCGCCCTTTCTTTCTCGCCTTACTTTGCCGGTTCGACCTTGGTGATTATGGATTTTGCGCCGGCCTTGTCATAGCTGACGGATATCTTTTCTCCCGATTTCAGTTTATCGGCCTTGATATTCGGCCCGAGCTGATAAATCTTTCCGTCGGCCATTGTGACCGTTCGCCCTTTCACATCGATCGATTTGATCTGTGCAGAAACGGTGGCGGCCGAGGCGGCGCCGGCCATCAAGGTTGCTGCCATGGCAGTGACGACGAAGAACGTGCGCATTTCTGTCTCCTTGTGACATTTACTGAAATCCCCGCCGGAAATTGGTAATATTGCTTCCATGAGATTTGGTGCAGGTTCGGCACAGAGATCGTGAACTCCGGCAGCGGACGGCATATGTTTGGGCATCAGGCAGCCGGTTCCGCGCGGGATCGAGCACTTCCAGGAAATGCGTAGCGTTTTTCAGTACGGAAATTCGTAAACAGGGATGGCGTTCTCGCGATTCTGATAAAAGCGGAAATGCGCCAGGAGTCTCGGCAATTTAGGCTCACCTCGCCGCTGAGAACAAACGTAACTGTCATCGATATCGTGCAAAACGTCTTGCGAGAGCGACGAGCCCGCTTCGCGTTCTCGCCGCCGCCTCCATCCATTCTCCACAAAAGCTCCACCAAGTTCCCATTGCGTTACGGCATTCCCTGGAAATCCGTAAAGCGCGTCGCGACGCGCCAAATACGCTTGGAAACAGCATGGCCCGTTTTTTGAGTACGAACGCGAGACTGATCTTCTTGATAATGGGGCTGGTTGTCGCCGGCTGCAATGAGAGCGCCTCCCCGGACAAGGAGGAGCCCCAGGCGATTGCGTCGCCGCTGGTGGCGGTCGTCTCCGTTAAGCCGGAAACGGTGACCATCGTCGACGAACTGCCCGGCCGGGTGGCTGCTTATCGGACGGCGGAAATCCGTGCGCAGGTCGGCGGCATCATCGAAAAAAGATTGTTCGAGCAAGGTTCCGAGGTCCAGGCGGGACAGAAACTGTTCCAGATCAACGCCGCTCCCTTGAAGGCGGATGCCGATAGCGCGGCGGCGGTTTTGCAACGAACCGAAGCGGCGCTTATCCGCGCGCAAGCCAAGTTCGATCGCGCCCGGCAACTCGTGGAAACCAAGACCATCAGCCGGGATGCGTTCGAAGAGGCGGTCGCCGATCTCGCCCAGGGCAAGGCCAATGTCGCGGAAGCCCGCGCCACCTTGCAGCGTCGCCGCCTCGATCTCGATTTCGCCACCGTCCGCGCGCCCATCCCGGGGCGGATCGGCCAGGCCATGGTCAGCGAGGGCGCATTGGTATCCGCGTCGGGCGCGATCGCACTGGCGACCATCCAGCAGATCGACAAGGTCTATGTCGATGTGCGGCAGCCCGCTTCCCAACTCGACGTGATACGCGAGGCCGAGGCATCGGGGCAGCTTCACGCGCCCTCCAGGATTCCGGTGGATATTCTGGGCGCGAGCGGCAAGCGATATCCCGTCACGGGCAAGGCGCTTTTCTCCGAAATCGGCGTCGATCCCGGCACTGGCAACGTCTCGGTGCGCGTGGAAGTCGACAATCCCGATGGGTTGCTGCTGCCGGGCATGTTCGTGCGCGCGCGCCTGCCGCGCGGGGTGCGCGAGGGCGCGCTGTTGGTTCCGCAGGAAGCCGTGGTGCGCGATTCATTTGGACGCCCGCAGCTTGTCATAGTGGCAGCCGACAAGACTGCCGCCCGGCGTGCGGTCGTGATTGGCGAAACGATCGACGGCCGTACCATCATCACATCCGGCCTCAAGGCTGGCGAGACGGTCGTCGTCCGCGGCCAGGACCGTGTTCAGGACGGCAGTCCGGTAGAAGCGGCGGCATTCGTCGCCTCCACCGCGTCCGCAAAGCGCTGAGGGAGCCTGTCGAACATGCCGCAATTCTTCATCGAGCGCCCGATCTTTGCCTGGGTGATCGCTATCTTCATCGTGCTCGCGGGCGTGATCGCCATCCCGCAATTGCCCGTATCGCGCTTTCCGACCATCGCGCCGCCGTCCGTCAGCATCTATGCGACATATACCGGCGCCACGCCGCAGACCATCAATGACATTATCGTCAGCCCGATTGAACGCGAGCTGTCGAGCGTGAAGAACCTGCTGTATTTCGAATCGACCGCCGACACTTCCGGAAGCGCCAATATCACGGCGACGTTCAAGCCGGGCACCGACGCGGAATTGGCGCAGGTCGATGTTCAAAATCGCCTCAAGGCGGTCGAGCCGCGCCTTCCCGAAGCCGTGCGCCGTGCCGGACTGACGGTCGAATCCGCGTCCTCGGGCTTTCTGATGATCGTCACCCTGGGATCGAAGGACGGCCGATACGATGCATTGGCGCTCGGGGACTATATGAGCCGCAACGTCGCGGAAGAACTCAAGCGCATACCCGGGGTCGGCCGTGTCCAGTCCTTCGGCTCGGAAAAGGCGATGCGCGTCTGGATCGACCCGGTGAAGCTCGTTTCCTATTCGCTATCCCCGGCGCAAATCGTCCAGGCCATCCAGTCCCAGAACGTCCAGATCGCTCCCGGCCGCGTCGGCGATGCCCCGACCATGCCTGGCCAGATGGTCAGCGTGCCTCTGACGGTGCTTGGTCAGTTGGGAACACCTGAAGAGTTTGCCGCAATCGTCCTGCGGTCGGAGCCGGATGGCTCGAAACTTCTCCTCGGCGACGTCGCGCGCATCGAACTCGGCGCCCAGAGCCTGGGCTTCTCCATCCTCAACAACGGACAGGAGGCCACCGGCGCCGCGATCCAGCTCACGCCGGGGGCGAATGCCGTGCGAACCGCCGACGCGGTGCGGGCACGCCTTGCCGAACTTGCGACCGCCATGCCCGAGGGCATGGAATACAGCACCTCCTATGACACAGCGCCCTTCGTGAAGATCTCGATCGAAAAGGTCATTCACACGCTGCTCGAGGCAATGGTGCTCGTCTTCCTGGTGATGCTGCTCTTCCTCCAGAAGATCCGCTACACCCTGATCCCGGCAATCGTCGCGCCGATCGCTCTGCTTGGCACATTCGCGGTGATGCTGGCGGCGGGCTTTTCGATCAACGTCCTGACCATGTTCGGCATGGTGCTGGCAATCGGCATCATTGTCGACGATGCCATCGTGGTGATCGAAAACGTCGAGCGCATCATGGCCACCGAAGGCCTGCCGCCGAAGCAGGCCACGCAGAAGGCCATGAAGGAAATCACCGGCGCGGTCATCGGCATCACCCTGGTGCTTGCGGCGGTGTTTGTTCCCATGGGCCTGTCGAGCGGTTCCGTCGGGGCAATCTACCGCCAGTTCACGCTCTCGATGGCGGTGTCGATCCTGTTCTCGGCCTTCCTGGCCCTCAGCCTGACGCCGGCGCTGTGTGCAACCCTGCTGAAACCGGTCGATCCCGGCCACGGGACCAAAGGCTTTTTCGGCTGGTTCAACCGGGGCTTCGATCGCTTGACGTCGGGTTATGCCGGGTGGGTTTCGGTTCTGGTGCGCCGGGGCGGACGGATGACGTTGCTTTACGCGGCCATCCTGGCGGCGCTTGCCTATGGCTATATGCGCGTGCCGTCCGCCTTCGTGCCCCAGGAAGACCAGGGCAGCTTCATGACGTCCTTCTCGCTTCCGGCGGACGCGACGGCGGAGCGCACGCGCAGCATCGTGAACATCTACGACCGTCACATCGCGTCGCGGCCGGATGTCCTCAGCAACCTGTCGATCATGGGCTTCGGCTTTTCCGGCTCGGGGCAGAACACGGCGATGTCGTTCACCACCTTGAAGGATTGGTCGGAGCGGACAACGACCCTGGATGCGGAGATCGCAGCCGCCACAGCCGCGATGGCTGCGGCGCCTGAAGGCTCCGTCATGAGCCTGAAGCCCCCATCCATCGAAGAACTGGGAACGACGGCAGGTTTTTCGCTGCGCCTCGAGGACCGCGCCAATCGCGGCAAGGACGCTCTTCAAGCGGCGGAGGAACAACTGATCCAGCTTGCGGCAAAAAGTCCGCTCGTCACCGGAGTCTATCCGGATGGCCTGCCGGCGGGGCCGAGTGTCTCGCTCGAGATCGACCGGCAGAAAGCGGAAGTGCTGGGCGTGCCGTTCGCCATGATCAGTGACACGCTCTCGGCAGCCATAGGCTCGACCTATGTCAACGATTTCCCCCATGCGGGACGCCTGCAGCAGGTGATCGTCCAGGCTGAAGCAGCAAACCGCATGCAGGTCGAGGATGTGCTGAAGCTGTATGTCCGCAACAATGCCGGCGGCATGGTGGCGCTTTCGGAAGTCGTCACCCCCGTCTGGCAGACCAGCCCGTTGCAGCTGATGCGCTACAACGGCTATCCCGCCGTTCGCATCGCGGGCGAGGCCGCGCCGGGCGTATCGAGCGGAGTCGCCATGGCGGAGATGGAGCGACTCGCCTCGCAACTGCCGCAAGGCTTCATGGTCGAATGGACGGAGAAGTCCTATCAGGAGAAGCAATCAGCCTCGCAAGCCCCGATGCTGCTTGCGATCTCGATACTGATCGTCTTCCTGGTTCTTGCCGCGCTTTACGAAAGCTGGTCCGTTCCGCTTTCCGTCATGCTCGTCGTGCCGCTCGGCCTTCTCGGCGCTGTTGCAGCCGTGCTGCTGCGCGGGTTGGAAAACGATGTTTTCTTCAAGGTCGGTCTGATCACGATCATCGGATTGTCAGCGAAGAACGCTATCCTGATCGTGGAATTCGCAAAAAGCCTGCGGGCTCAAGGGAAAAGTCTGGATGAGGCGGTGGTCGAGGCGGCGCGGCTTCGCTTGCGACCAATCCTGATGACCTCGCTCGCATTCGCACTCGGCGTCATCCCGTTGATGATCGCCCGTGGTGCAAGTGCGGAAACCCAGCATGCGATCGGCACCGGCGTGTTTGGCGGAATGCTCTCGGCAACCGTGCTCGCCGTGCTCTTCGTCCCCGTCTTCTACGTCGTGGTGACCAGGCTGTTCGGCCCCCGCGATATCGCTGCGCCACATCCCGCCGCCGCTTCCGCCTGCAAACCGTAAACGAAAGAAGGCTGATGGAGCGCGCCTTCTCGCCTTCAATGCATCGGGCCGATGATGTCTGCTTCATCCGGCTGCCAACCTGCCGGCTTCACCGGCGGACAGAGGATAAACATGGTCGACGCCACTGAAAACAGCGATGAGCTCTCTTACGACGAACTGGCGGCGCAGGTATCGCTGTCTCGTGTGTTCGGCCTCTTCAAGGCCTATGCCCGGCAGTTTGTCGCGGTCCTCGTCCTTATCCTGCTGTCATCGGTGGCGGGGATAGCCGCGCCTTTCCTATTACGGGCGATCATTGACGAGGCGCTGCCATCCGGCAATTTCCATCTGCTGGCGTTGATGACGGGTGGGCTGATCGGGTTGGCCTGCCTCGGCACTCTTATCGGTGTCCTGCAAGTGCTGATCACCTCGAGGGTCGGCCAGGCGATCATGCACGACCTCAGGGTGCGCGTTTATGCACATCTCCAGTCTCTCTCGCTCGGGTTTTTCACGACGGCGCGGTCGGGCGAGATTCAGTCGCGCATCGCCAGCGATATCGGCGGCCTTCAGGCGCTGGTCACACATGCCATCGGCGATTTCACGCGCAACATCAGCCTGGTCATGATGACGACGATCGCCATGCTGGCGCTGGAATGGCGGCTGGCGCTGTTCTCCTTCCTCGTCCTGCCGATCGCTATCTGGGTCAGCCACCGGGTAGGTCGCCTGCGTGAAGAGATCACATATGAGCAGCAGCAGCGGATCGCCGACATGTCATCGGCGGTTCAGGAGCAGCTTTCGATTTCCGGCATCATTCTTGCTCGTACGATGGGCCGCACCAATCACCTGACCCGGCGGTTCATCCACGCCTCCGAGGGCGTGGCCGCGCTTGAAGTGCGTTCGCACACGGCGGGCCAGTGGCAATGGGGCGTGATCGACATCGTGCTGCAAGCCCTGCCGGCCCTGACCCTGCTGCTCGGCGGCCTTCTGATGAACCAAGGCGTGAGCGCAGTCACCATCGGCACGCTTGTCGCCATGACCGCGCTGCAGGAACAATTGCTGTGGCCGCTTGAGGAGGTACTCGAGGCGGGCGTCCATTTCAGGACGACGCGCGCCCTGTTCGCACGCATCTTCGAATATCTCGACCACCCGATCGAGATTGGCGAACGGCCAGACGCCGTCATCCACGATCCCGCAGACATTCGCGGGGCCGTGCGGCTCGATTCGGTCCGCTTCGCCTATGACAAGGCGCAAGCGCCAACGATCGAGGATGTTTCAATCGATATTCCCGCCGGCTCCCACACCGCGATCGTCGGCCCGACCGGTTCGGGAAAGACCACGCTGGGCTATCTGCTGGCGCGGCTCTACGACGTCGATGCGGGGTCGATCCGTTATGACGGCGTGGATATCCGTGACCTGAGCTTTCAATCGCTGACGGACACGCTGGGCGTCGTCACGCAGGAGCCCTATCTGTTCCACGCGAGCGTCGCCGACAATCTGCGCTTCGCCAAGCCGGACGCGACCGATGTGGATCTGATCGCCGCGGCAAAAATCGCCCAGATACATGAGACGATCGGCGCGCTGCCTGACGGCTACGACACCCTGGTCGGAGAGCGCGGATATCGGTTTTCCGGCGGCGAGAAGCAACGGCTGGCCCTGGCGCGCGTCGTCCTGCGCAATCCCCGCGTGCTGCTCCTCGACGAGGCGACCAGCGCACTCGATTCGGCCACCGAACGCGCGATGTCGGAGGCGCTGGCGACGCTGGCGAAAGACCGCACGACCATCACCATCGCGCATCGCTTGTCCACGGTTCGCCATGCGGACCAGATCATCGTCATGACCGACGGACGGGTGGTTGAGCGTGGGCGCCATGACGAACTGCTTGCCATGAAAGGCGTCTATGCAAATCTGGTTCGTTCGGCGGATTGAACTGCCACCGGCTTGGGCTGACCGCCGTCCTGCGGATACTGTTTTCCATTTCCGGAAAATGACCCCGTCAATCCCGATGCGACCGGGATGACCGCCGGCAGGTTTGTGGCCCATTTACCGGAGCGCGTCAAAACATACGAGCTTCAGGTTGACACATTGCTGTCGTGAAGCCGACTATTGTCGTGTGCAGGGGCGGCATCGCATCCCGTTGCGACGGCCGCGCTCGCACCTTTCGTCCAAGCTTGTTTATGACTTGGAAACGGGCGCGAGAAGGTTGCGGGCCTTGAGTCGGGCGGCGGCGCCTTCGCCGAAGTGCCAGGCCTCCTCCAGATGCGGCTGGCCGGAAAGAATGAAGTGGTCGAAACCGGCGCGGTGATAGGTTTCGATCAGGTCAGCCACCTGCGCGTGGCTGCCGACAAGGGCGGTGCCCGCGCCACCGCGCACCAGCCCGTAGCCGGACCAGAGGCCCGGATAAAATTCCAGTTCGCGGGCCGAGGCCGGCAAAACGTCCCGTCCGGCATTCAGCGCCAGCATCTGGCTTTGGCCAACGGATTCGGATGCAGACAACAGCTCGCGCGCGGCGCGTACCCGTTCGGGCGAAAGGTGCGCAAGAAGCTTGTCGGCGACCGTCCAGGCTTCCGCTTCCGTATCCCGCGAGATGACATGCAGCCGCACGCCGAATTTCAAACGGCGGCCTTTCGCTTCGGCGCGGGCCGTGAGGTCGCGTACCGTCTGTGCTTCCAGTTCGGGCGGACGCCCCCAGACGAGATAGACATCGGCCTGTTCTGCCGCCACCTCCTGCGCCGCCGGGCTGGCGCCGCCGAAGAAGATTGTCGGCAGGCTATGCGGCGCGGTCGAAATCGCCGCGTCGCGGATGTCGTAATGTCCACCCTTGAAGGAGAAGGGTTTATCCGGCGGGGCGGCGGTGACCCCGCGCACCACCGCCAGAAATTCCCGCGTGCGGGCATAACGGCTGTCGTGATCGAGATGATCGCCGAAACGCGCCTGTTCGATGCGGTCGCCACCGGTTACGACGTTAAGCAACAACCTGCCGCCGGTGATGCGCTGAAAGGTTGCCGCCTGATGCGCGACCAGCGTCGGAGAAATCAGCCCCGGCCGAAAGGCGACGAGAAATTTCAGCCGCTCCGTCTCCCGAGACAGGGCCGCCGTGGTGATCCACGCATCCTCGCACCATGTCCCAGTCGGCGTCAGAACGGCGTGGAAATCCTGCGCCTCGGCGGCGCGGGCGATCTCAGCGAGATAAGGGAGGGTCGGCGCACGATAGCCGCCCGCAAATTGCACGACATGGCTGTCATTGCCGGAACCGGTCAGGCCGCGGCTGTCGCCATTCGTCGGCAGATACCAGTGAAGATGGATGCCGCCGCTCATGCCGAAGCTCCCACCGATGTTGTACGGTAATCCTGATCGAGCACCGATGGGCCGCTTCGCAGCGCCCGGAAGGCAGAACCGGGATGACCGTCGCGGAGGGAGTTCGTGCCGATCAGCCGCCCGCGTGGTGTTCTGCCGCTGCCCCGTGGCGCCTGCCACCTGCGGGAGCGCAGTTCGGGAATGACGCGGCGCTGCGACGGCGGGGCGCTCACATGTTCATCCGGCACCCGAAAATAGCGCCTTTCATGGTCGATCGGATGAACCTTGGCGGATTCGAGGGTGGCGGGGACGAGGCCCCAGGCGATGTGGCTCGCAGTCGGATGGTCGGGCGACAAGAATTTGCGGGCGATCAGATAGGACTGCTCATCGGGGGTGACGATCGTTCTGCCGAAGGTCTTTAAGGCAAGGAGGATGTCCACTGTCGCGGACGCCACGGATTTTAAACTGTGATCCATTTTTAATCCATAAAATCTGTAGACTAAATACTTTAATGCCCGGCCCGGGCTGCGATGTCCGCCAAAGCCGTTCCAAAATCGTGCTCGAAAGCGAAAAATCGTTTCATTCCGTTCGCAACTCCCGGACGACAACGGCCATCGCGAAGGGCAGGCCGTAAACGCAATGAATGAGGATTTGAGAAATCGCAACGTCGCGGGTGAAATCGTCCCGCACGTTGCCTAACGGCAATGTGGCTGTGACTGCTGTGGATATCGATCTCGGGCCGGGCGAGCCCCATGTGCTTCTCAGCCTGATCGCGCGGCCCCGGGACCCGGACGCGGGACGAAGCATTATTGGCGGCGTCGTCCTCAGGCATCCCGGTTCCGCCCCGCGATTTGGCCCCGGAAATGGCTGACTGCGCCATCATCCAGCGTGTCGTGGCGATATCAGCCGCCCCGCAGGGAAGGTATGCGAGATCTCGATCCATGGCTGAAAATGGTTTGCCATTGATCTTGAAGCGGCAGGAAATACAAGCCGGTTTCGTGATAAGAATCAGTACCGCAGGATGTCCATGCGGCTGGTCTCTCAACGAGACCATTGCATCGAACTGACGCCCGCCTCGTCATCGATCCTTCGTCAATGAAACCTGAAGACCTGCTCGGGAGGAACGTTATCATTCTGGCAGGCTACTTACCAAACGGGGTCCCATGTCTTTCGTCTTTCGTACCGCGTTACTGGCCGTCGTTCTCTCCACGCCCGGCGGGAGTTTCGCGCAGGAGACCCGGATCTTTGAACCGGCCGATGGATCGTACAGTTTCCAGTATCCGCATGGCTTCACATTGAACCATATGTTTGCCGACGGGACCGGCGAGGCGACCGGCGTCACTGCCTCCAGCATGGAAAACGGCGATGTGCTCATCACCTTCCTTGGGCCGCGCGATCCCGGCGACATCCCGGCTGTCAGCGAACAGAACCGCCAGGCCATCGTCGACGAGTTCACGAAGGCTATCGCGGTTCTGCCGTCGATCAAGTTCAATTCGGCGGCCATGACGACCATGCTCGGCCGGCCGGCCGTGGATATGGTCTTCACCAGGAAGAGGTTCAAAAACGTCGCGATCAATCGCTACGTCTTCACCATACGTGACGGCAAAGCCTATAATTTCGAATGTATCTATCGTGAAGACAAGGCAGAGCGGTTCGCCCCCGCTTGCGACCTTGCCGTTTCGACCGTGAGCCTGCGTGAGGCTGACTGAGGTTTCGCCAGCGCCGCCGAAGGGCAGGAGTCCGACGGGGAAGGGGCGGCGGCTTGCACCGAATTGGCGTTCAATCGCCGTAATGGCGAGGTTGCGGAACTGACGTCACGCATGCTCATGCAGGACCAATCTCCGGCAATGATCGCCGGGTCAAGTCGGCCCATGTCGCCGCGATGGCTACGGCGCCCGGGCGGGATCCCAGCCCTCTGAACAGGATTGCAAGGATATCGATGTGATCATCGAGATGCTGAAGTAGAGTCCCCCTGACACCCGGCAGGCATTTACGGACGGAGACCTGCATCTGCAGACTGCTCCCTAGCGCACAAGGATTACCTCGCAGCGAAGACTTCTTCCCATCGCATATCCGGCGGGCAGGCTGGTCCCGACAGGCCTTGTCGGATATTCAGGCGTTATGGCATCGGTTGGGAGGGGGTAGTGGAATCATCGCCAATCACTTTTAATCGACCGGTATTGACGGGAAACTGGATACCGGAATTTGCGTGGTGGCGCCGGCTTTCCCATGCTTGGCAGTTTGCGCTTGCGTCCGTGCCCGTTCTTCTCGTCGGCATGTTGAGCATCGGCTTCTGGGTTTCGGAAAACATCGAGGAGGCGATCCTGCAAAACAGGGCGGACGCGACCGCCTTGTTTGTCGACAGCATAATTTCCCCGCTCATTCAGGATCTGTCCGGTCAGACCGTGCTGGATGCGCCGGCACGCGACAAACTCAACGCCGCCATCCATAGCGGGCCACTGGCCAGCCGGATTTTCTCGTTCAAGATCTGGATCGATACCAGGGTCGCGTTCAGCACCGATCCCGAACTGATCGGGAAAACCTTTCCGCCTCAGGCGTCGTTACGCAACGCCCTGGCCGGAACCGTGACGGCGGAATTCGATCCATTGCGCGGAGAAGAGCACGCCTTCGAGCGGAACAGCGGACTTCCATTCCTTGAAATTCACAGCCCGATCCGGGATGCCGAGACGGGCAAAGTGGTCGCGGTTGCGGAATTCTATGAACGATCCAGCGAGATCCTCGCGGATCTGCGGCGCTCACAGTTTCATAGCTGGCTGGTCGTCGGTGGCGTGACGATGGGAATGCTGGCGGTTCTCTTCCTGATCGTCGCCCGGGCAAGCGCGCAGATCGAGCGCCAGAGGAGAATGCTGGACAGCCAGGTTCGCGAGCTTTCCCAGATTCTCGAGGTGAATACCGGCTTGCGGCGTCGCGTGGATGAGGCCTCGCAACGAACCGTGGCTCTCAACGAACGTTATCTGCGGAGAATCTCCTCCGACCTTCATGACGGACCCGCGCAACATCTGGGGTTCGCGATCATGCGTCTAGAAGCAATACGCAAAGGCAAAGGGCGGAAGGACGACGAGGATCTTATCCGCCTGTCGATTCAGGATGCGATAGACGAGATCCGCAACATCTGCCGCGACCTTCGGTTGCCGGAGTTGAACGGCCTGTCCGGCCGGGACGTGGCGCTCAGGGCGATCAGGGCGCACGAACTCCACTCGGGCGCGACAATAGGCGCCGAGATTTCGGACGTCGACGTCAAGAGCCAGGGCGCGAGGATCTGCATCTATCGCTTCCTTCAGGAAACCCTGAGCAATGCCTCCCGGCACGCCAGATCGAGCTGGATCAGGGTCTCGGTGAAGCCGCAACAAGGGGAGATCGTTGTCGTGGTCGAGGACAATGGTATAGGCTTCACCCCTCGCAGGCATGACGAGGGCCTTGGCCTTTCCGGCCTGGAGGAGCGCATAGCAAGTCTTGGAGGACGAATGGAAATCCTCAGCAATCCCACGGGTGGAACGGCCGTGAAAATGACGTTGCCATGATGACCGGGGAAGAAAGGGAACCGCTGCGCGTCGCCATCGTCGACGACCACCCGATGTTCCGCATGGGTGTCGTCCGCGGTTTGGAGGATGAGGGCGGGATCGTGATCATCGCAGAGGGGGCGAATGCCGGGGATGCGATCTCCATCTATCAGCGCGCGCGGCCGGACATCAGCCTGCTTGACCTGTCCATGCCGGGCGGGGGACACGCGGCGATCCGGGGTATCCGCGATCTCGACGGCGACGCGTCCATCGTGGTGCTCACGGCCTCCGAGGACGACAACGATGTGTTCGAAGCATTGAAGGCCGGCGCGAAAGGCTATGTGCTGAAAGGCGTGGATGCGGGATTTCTGGTGAGCGTTCTCCGGCGTGTCGCGGGCGGCGATACGATCGTCTCCCCCGGGCTGGCGTCGCGTGTTCTCTCCCAAATGACCGACCGGCCGGCGAGCGCCGGCCAAACGGGAGACGGGCAGGCCAGAGCGTCGCTACCCCGTCTCACGCCGCGCGAGGAGCAGATTCTGGCACTCGTCGCCGAAGGTTACAGCAACAAGGAAGTCGCACGATTTCTTTCGCTTCAGGAAAAGTCGATCAAGCATGTGATGACGCGCATCCTGAAAAAGCTCGAAGTCCGCAATCGCACCGAAGCCGCGCTATTGATGCGCGAGTGGCAACATGACAACGGACGGCGTTGAAAGCATGGAGACAGGCTCCGAATACGGACCTTGGTCCGCATAGCCTGTTCACCTGTATCCCGATAAGTGGAGTGTGGATGGCAGGATTTCGGCAGATCGTCGAAATCCGTATCGCAACACCGGCCAGTCGATGCGCTATGCCCTTCTGGCCCTTATCCGGGGAGTTCTCTATGAAAGCCAAGGCCCTTGTGAAGTCGCTTCTTCTTGCCACTTCGGTCTTTGCCGCGCCGACATTGGCATCGGCCGCCGAAATCAACCTCTATACGACTCGCGAGCCGGCCCTGATCGCACCGCTTGTCGAAGCCTATACGAAGTCGACCGGCACCAAGGTCAACACGGTTTTCATGAAGGACGGCCTTGCCGAGCGGGTTGCGTCCGAAGGCGCCAGCTCGCCGGCTGATATCCTGATGACCGTCGACGCCGGCAATCTGGTCGATCTCACCGACAAGGGCGTGACCCAGCCGATCGAGTCCTCGGTCTTGACCGGCGCCGTTCCGGCGGAGTTGCGTGATGGCAAGGGGCATTGGTTTGGTCTCTCCTACCGTGCCCGCGTGCTTTACGCCGCCAAGGATCTCGATCTCGCGTCCTTCAACTACGAGGATCTGGCCGATCCGAAATGGAAAGGCAAAGTCTGCATCCGTTCCGGCCAGCACCCCTACAACACGGCGCTCTTTGCCGATTACATCGCGCACCATGGCGCCGAAGAAACCGAAAAGTGGCTGGCAGGTGTGAAGGCCAACCTGGCGCGCAAGGCAGCCGGCGGCGACCGTGACGTGGCAAAGGACATCCTCGGCGGCATCTGCGACATCGGCATCGCCAATTCATACTATGTCGGCTTGATGAAATCCGGCAAGGGTGGCGAGGAGCAGGTCAAGTGGGCCGAGGCCATCAAGGTCGTGCTGCCGACCTTCAAGGATGGCGGGACGCAGGTGAATATCAGCGGCGCGGCCGTCGCCAAGAATTCCCCCAATAAGGCCGAAGCCGTGAAGTTCCTGGAATATCTCGTCTCCGACGAAGCCCAGAAGATCTATGCCGAAGCCAATTACGAATACCCGGTCAAGGCGGGCGTCGCTGCCGATCCGATCATCGCGGCGTTCGGCGCGCTCAAGATCGACAACAAGCCGCTTTCCGAGATCGTCAGCCATCGCAAACAGGCGAGCGAGCTCGTAGACAAGATCGGCCTCGACAACTAAACGCGGCGCGGATCTTTCAGGTTCGCTTAACCCTACCTCAGCCTGTTGCCGCATGCACGGCACGATCTAACCGGACAGAAGGCGTCTCCTCCAGGATGGGCGGGGACGCCGTTCTCACAGATGATGGACGTTGCTTATGCGCTTCCACTCGCGGGCCACTGGGCTCCCGGCTGCAAGCCGGACCGGCCGCTCCGGAAAAGCCTGGCTGCTTGCCGCGCTGCTGGCGGGGCTTGTCGTTGTCGTTCCGGTCTATGGCCTGCTGCTCGAGGCCATGAAGGGATCGGCCGGACTCTGGGCACACCTGTTTTCCACCATTCTGCCCGTGGCGCTGGTCGATACGCTGATCCTGCTTGCCGGCGTCGGCTGTCTGGTCGCGCTCATCGGCACGACCACGGCATGGATGGTCACGGCCTATGATTTTCCGGGCCGGCGCCTTCTGGAATGGGCGCTGCTTCTGCCGCTGGCGGTACCCACCTACATCATCGCCTATGCCTATCTCGACATTCTTCACCCGATCGGCTCGGTGCAGGGAGCGATCCGCTGGGTGCTCGGCTATGAAAGTCCGCGCCAGTTCCGTCTGCCGGATATCCGTTCGATGACCGGCTGCATCGTTCTGTTCGGTTTCGTCCTTTATCCCTATGTTTATATTCCGACGCGCGCGATGTTCCTGACCCAGTCCGGCAATCTGGTCGATGCCGCCAGAACGCTGGGCGTCTCGCGTCGCGCGATCTTCTGGCATGTCGCGCTGCCCATGGCGCGACCCGCCGTCGCCATCGGCGTCGCACTGGCCCTCATGGAAACGCTGAACGATGTCGGGGCGGCCGAATTTCTGGGCGTGCGGACGATGACCGTCTCCATCTACACCACGTGGATTACCCGCACGGATCTGCCCGGCGCCGCGCAGATCGCTCTGGCCCTGCTGCTGATTGTGGTGGCGCTTGTCGGCCTGGAGCGCCGGGCGCGCAGAAGGCAGCGCTACATGACCGATGCTCGTCGCAGCCGCAAGTTTCTGGCGACCAGAGTGGCGCCGCTACGGGGCATGCTCTTCTTTGCGGTGGGTATCATGCCCGTCCTGCTGGGCTTCGTTGCACCCTTTCTCTACCTCGCGGACGAGGCATGGAAGCGCTACCAATTCGCGGGATTGTCGCCACGCATTCAGGACGAGGCGGTGAACACGATCGTTATCGCCACCGTCGCGACGGTCGTGACCATGCTTCTGGGCTTCGTCGTCGCCTATGCGGCCCGCATCCGTCCCGGAATCCAGTCCACCGTCATCCTGCGCCTGTCCGTCATGGGCTATGCCGCACCCGGCACCGTCGTCGCCATCGGCGTGCTGATCGTACTGGCCGGCTTCGACCGTTTCATCGACCAAACCGCGCTGGACTGGTTCGGCGTTTCCACCGGCCTGTTGTTTATGGGTTCCGGCGCGGCCATCATCTACGCGCTGACGGTGCGTTTCATGGCGATTTCCGCCGGTGGCGTCGAGGTGGGGCTTTCCCGCATTTCCCTGTCGCTGGATCATGCCTCGCGGACGCTGGGCCAGTCGTCCGCCGGTACGTTCAGGCATGTGCATCTGCCGCTGTCGAAAACCGCGCTGTCGGCGGCGGCCCTTCTCGTCTTCGTGGATTGCGTCAAGGAATTGCCGGCCACGCTTCTGCTGCGTCCGCTGAATGTCGAGACCTTCGCCACCCATCTCTACGGCGAGGCGGCCAGGGGCACCTATGAGGAAGCCTCCATTGCCGCACTTGCGATTGTTGCCGTTTCGGTTCTGCCGGTCATTCTGCTTTCGCGCGTGGGACGCAACCAGGCCCGCAGTCTCGATGAGGCGTCTCCACGATGAACTCCAATCCCGGAGATGCAATGCGCATGTCACCTGCACCCGCCATACGGCTTGAGGGCGTCGGCCGGACGTTCGGCGTCAACGCTGCCCTCCGAGGCATTTCCCTGGAGATCGCCAGCGGAGAGATCGTGTCGCTGGTCGGACACTCCGGCTGTGGCAAGTCCACGCTTCTGCGCATCATTGCCGGTGTGGAGACCGTGGATACCGGGAGCGTGTTTCTCGCTGGCCAGGTTGTTGACGGAAGCAGCCGCTTTGTCGAACCCGAACGCCGTGGCGTCGGCTTCGTCTTTCAGGATTATGCCCTGTTTCCCCATCTCTCGATTTGCGACAACATCCTTTTCGGCCTGAAAAGCCGCCCGCGGCGCGAAGCTCTTGCAACGGCCTGCGATATCATGGAGCGAGTGGGCATCCTGCATTTGAAGGACCGCTTTCCGCATACGCTTTCCGGCGGCGAGCAGCAGCGGGTTGCGCTCGCCCGCGCAATTGCGCCAAAGCCCTCGGTGGTGCTGCTCGACGAGCCCTTTTCCAATCTCGATCAAGGAATGCGCGACCGCGTGCGCGCCGAAATGCTTTCTCTCCTGCGCACAACGGGGGCGACCGTTGTCATCGTGACCCACGATTCGGAGGAAGCATTGTCTTCCGGCGACCGCGTCGTGCTGATGCGGGCAGGCGAGGTCGCTCAGATAGGAACGCCACGCGATATCTATTTCCGCCCGGAAAGTGCTTATGTGGCGGAATTCTTCTGCGCCTTCAACACGATACCGGGCTTCTGGCAAAACGGATGCTTCGAGACGGCGATCGGTGGGTTCGCCCTTCCGCACGCAGTCCGGCGCGCAGATGCGCGCAGGCTCTATGTTCGCCCCCAGGCCATCAGGATATCACCGAATCTTGGCGAATATTCCGGCCGGATCGAAGAACGGATATTTCTCGGTGCATGCGAGAAGGTCGGTCTACGGGTTGAAGGACTGGAGGAGCTTCTTGTGGCAGTCCTCGACGAGCCGCTGCCCGATAGCGCAGACACGGTCAGGTTTTCGATTGCGCCCGACTCGCTTTTGGTTTTCTGACAGTCGCTCGTCGTAAACCGGCCACGGTGCTGAGGATATCCACTTTCGCCTCCACATCAATCAGCATTTCGGGCTGAGCGAGGCGCAGTTCATCCTGCTTGCCGGTCTCGGCATTGTCGGCGGCTCCTTCGCGGTCGGTCAGGCCACCTAGACGTGTGCATCTCCGATCGCGAATTCGTCATCGGCGTGTTCGCGGTAGAAGGACGCCGTAACGATCATCGCATAGAGAGCGCCCACGCTGGCCAGGACGATCCATCCACTGACGGGCCCCAGGGCGGCATTGCCGATCAGGTCGCTCCAACGGCTGACGACTTCGGCGCCCGTGTCGTCCGGCAGCAATTTCGGCGAAGAAATCTTCAGCCCCCATGCGAGCACCAGAATGAGATACATCCACGTGTAATTGCGACGGATTCGCCGGAACAGGGCTTCCCTGTAGCTTATCAGGAAGGTGGGCTTCCTCAGGCTCTGGGCGATTGCGGCGGCCCAGTCGGCATTCAATTCGGCCTGCGGGCTCAAGGCCTGGGCGAAATAATAGCGTTCGAGTTGCCGGACGCGACTGCGATAGACATCGAAGAAACGGTATCGGCGCGCCTCGATCAGCAGGAGAAGCGAAACGATCAGCATGCCGAACAGGATCACCCCATGATGCGACGTCGGCGTCGACAGCGAGATCGACAACAATGCCGCCACGACGGTGATGGCCCAGTTGGAGGTCCGGTCGATGCGGTCTCGCCAGCTTGTCATGCGCCCCATTTCGCCACGATAATAATGGATAACGGCATTTACTTTTTCAGAAGATGTCATCGGAAGCGGCGGGCCGTTCCGCTCCGCTGCGGACATCTCGATGTCTGTACCCGGTTTTATTCCTGCCAGGGGCTCCATTGTCTGTTTCCTCATCTATGTGCGTTTGAAACGACGCACGGGCGACTGCGTTCCGCCCGCGAAACATTCGACGTCGAGGGGTCGCCGGAAGCTGAAGCGGCCTACTGACGTTTCATGCGGGGCAGGCGAGGGACACCGCGCTGCGAGAGGAGCAAACCTCTCTCGCAAAGCCAGAGCTCCTGTCCCGGCGCGATTGGAACAGAAGCCGCGCCAGTCCGTTTATCGGAACATTCATGGGGATTTTCCACATATGGTCACCAGGGTAAATCCGGTGCGGCTGCCTTTTTGGCGGCTGCAGTTGACGGCCGGCTGCATTCTCGCCACCTGCACGCCGGTGCTGGCCGCCGAGGGGAAATCCGCCGGCCCGTCGGAAGCTCTGTTCCTGATCCAGATCATCGTTCTGGTCATCGTCGGCAGGCTGCTCGGCGAGGCCATGGTCCGCATCGGCCAGCCTTCCATCATGGGGCAGATCGTTGGCGGCATTCTGCTTGGTCCTTCGTTGTTTGGCCTGCTGCTGCCCGGCGCCCAATCGGCGCTTTTTCCCGATATCGACACCCAGAAGGCGATGACGGATGCGGTGGCGCAGCTCGGCATTCTTTTCCTGCTGCTGCTGGCGGGCATGGAAACGGACCTGGCGCTGGCATTGCGCTTGCGCCGTGCGGCGACCGGCGTGTCGCTCACCGGTATCGTCATACCGTTTACGCTGGGCTTCGGGCTCGGCGAACTCCTGCCGGCAAACCTGCTTCCCGATCCTGATGCAAGACTGGTTACATCGCTTTTCCTCGGAACGGCATTGTCGATCTCGTCGGTGAAGATCGTCGCCTCCGTCGTTCGCGAGATGGATTTCATGCGGCGCAATGTCGGTCAACTGATCGTCGCTTCCGCAATCATCGACGATACGGTCGGATGGGTCATTATCGCCGTGACCTTCAGCCTGGCGCAGAACGGGGCGGTCGATCTCGCCACGCTGGCGCAGAGCGTCATCGGCACGATAGCTTTCATGGCGTTCAGCTTCACCATCGGCCGACGCATCGTCTTCGAGATCATCCGCTGGACGAACGACACGTTCAAAAGCGATCTTCCTGTCCTCTCCGCCATCATCGCGATCATGGGCATCATGGCGATCGTGACCAATGCCATCGGCGTGCATACGGTCCTCGGCGCCTTCGTGGCGGGCATTCTCGTCGGACAGTCGCCCATTCTCACCCGCCAGATCGAAGGCCAGCTTCGCGCGCTGACGACAGCCCTGTTCATGCCGGTTTTCTTCGGCCTCACCGGTCTTCACACCGATCTCAGCGTCCTTTCCGATCCATCGGTGCTGCTTCTGGCGGGAGGGCTGATCGTGATCGCCAGCCTCGGGAAGTTTGGCGGTGCGTTTGCCGGTGCGAAGTTCGGCGGTTTTTCCAATGCCGAGGCGATTGCGCTTGGATGCGGCATGAATGCGCGCGGCTCGACGGAAGTCATCGTTGCGTCGATCGGTCTTGCGGTCGGTGTCCTCGACGAGCGGCTGTTCTCTGTCATCGTCGCGATGGCGGTGGTGACCACCATGGCGATGCCGCCGACGCTGCGCTGGGCCCTGGCCCGCCTGCCGATGCGCCAGGAAGAAAAGCATCGCCTCGAGCGCGAAGCCTTCGAAGAGCAGAGCTTCGTTTCGCAGTTCGAGCGCATCCTGCTTGCCACCGATCATTCCGCGAGCAGCGACCTGGCTGCGCGCGTCTCCGGTCATTTCGCGGCCTTGAGGAAAATGCCGGTCACCGTTCTCGACATTTCGGGAGAGGATGGCGAGGTTGCCGCCCGCGAAACGAAGGCTGGGCGAGAGGGCGAGGCGCAGCAGATCGG
Organism: Hyphomicrobiales bacterium; assembly: GCA_017305935.1. Classification (GTDB taxonomy): domain Bacteria; phylum Pseudomonadota; class Alphaproteobacteria; order Rhizobiales; family Rhizobiaceae; genus Metarhizobium. The sequence continues at coordinate 90,545 of JAFKJU010000006.1, forward strand.
CGATCGCGTCCGCGACACGGCCGAGATCGCCGCCGCGAGCCAGGATAAGGTCGCGGGGCCAGGCGAGGACGACCAAGTCCATGTTTCCATCCGCAGCCGCGATGGAAACCTCGAAGAGGCGCTGGCCGAAAGTGCGGAAAAAGGCCACGACATCATGTTCGTCGGCATCGAGCCCACGACGGGCGACGTCGGTCGCTACAGCAAGCAACTTGCCGCCATGGTCGCCGCCTTCAAGGGGACGACGGCGATCGTTTCGTCGCGCGGCGTTCTGCCGAAGGAAGACAAGGACCTACGCATCCTCGTCCCGGTCAGCGGCACGGAACGTTCGATGAAGGCGGCGGAGTTCGCTTTCGTTGTTGCCAAGGCGGCAAGCGCCGCCATCACGGCAGTCTATTTTCGCGACCCGGCGCAGGCGACCTCATTGTCACGCGTCAGCGATGCGAGAAATGCCCATCGGGCCGCATTCGAGCAGCTCGACCAGATTGCGTCCTTCTATCAGGTCAAGGTCGAGAAGGTCGCGCCGCAGGGCTCCGCTCCGGAGCTGGCGATTCTCAGGCATGCGCGCAAGGGACGTTTCAATCTCATCGTTCTCGGTGTCAGCCGGCGGGCCGGCAGCGAGCTGTCCTATGGCAGCGTCGCCGACACACTGTTGGAAACCGCCGACCGGTCATTCGTCTTCATCGAGACATAGAGGCCTCCGGCCGGATCGGCCATTGAACGCGCCGATGCGACGTGGCCCGCCCCAAACGGAAACCTGCGCCGACATGAACAATCCTTGGAGGTCACCCGGAGGCGCCACGTCGCCAGTAGGACACGGCGAGGTGTTCGTGTTTCTTGAGGCCACGTTGCCGGCGCAGGTGAGCGCGGATGGTCTGAAACGCCTCGAATTCACAGCCGGCCCAGACGTAGATCGACGTCCCCGCCACCGGAAAGAGCGTGGCAGCGATGGCGTCGGGGAGCAGGGCGGTGGTGCCCGCGGGTCGACCGTCCCGCGTCAGCCAGGTGATCTCGACATTGGAACGGCTGCGGATTGGTTGGATTTCAGCGGCATCCGTGACCTCGATAAAGGCTTGTCCCGAGGCAGTCTCCGGGAGGCATTCAAGCATGCGGGCGATTGCCGGCAAGGCCGTTTCGTCGCCGGCGAAGAGATACCAGTCGGCCTCGGCAAGCCCGCCGCCTCCCGGGCCGGCGACGCCGAGCCGGTCGCCGATCCGCGCGGTCTCGGCGAAATCCGAGCCGGGTCCGGCATCGGCATGGCGCACGAAATCGATGTCCAGCGTGCCGGCCGCCACATCGACGGCGCGCACGGTGTATTTGCGGAAGGCCGGGCGCTTGTCCGGCTCCGCCCAGGCGATCAAGCCATCGGCGCCGACACTCGGCCATTGCGGGGCGGCAAGGCCGGGCTGCTGCACCAGAATGTTGAGATGAAGCGCATCCATCGGACAGAAGCGGACGACATCGGGGCCGGACAATGTCAGGCGGCGCATATGCGGCGTGAGATTCGTGATCGCCTCTATCTGCAGGATCTGGAAATTCGGCGGACGCGCGAGATCACTGCCGTCGCCATCCCAAACGATGTCGGGCGCTGCCTCACCGGCAAATTCGGCGATATGCGAGGCAATCGCCATGCGCACATAATAGATGCCTTCGAGGTCGGCGGCCGAGACATCGATCAACGTCTGGCCAGCATCGCGGTGAAACCGCGCAGACGCATTCGGAAAATGCAGGATATGTGCGTCTCCCTGGCGCTCCAGCCGGCCCTGGTGCTCGATCATGTGATCGCAGACCGCGGCGATCACCCGCTCGGCATCAGCCATCTCGATGCGCGCCTGCGCCGAAAATCTCGTCATCAATTCCTCATTCATGGGTTCAGCTCGATCCAGAAGGTGCCTTCGAGGGGAACGGCAAGAAACCGCCGGTTGATCTCGTCGAGGCTCCGCGCCGGATCGAGATCGGCGAAGCGTTCGGAGTGGGTCCATTTCGCAAAACACTCCAGCGCCAGCACGCTGAGCGCCGAAATCGTGAGCTGGTGGGAAATGGCGAAGGCTCTGCCTTGCCTGACCGCCGTCAACTCGCCGAGCAGGTTGCGGGAGGTGACATCGGCGAGCGAGTGTCGCGCGGCCTCTGCCTCGATGCCGCCGCCGACGACCAGGCCGCCGAGAGCGGCCAGATGCGGGCTGCCGGTGCCGATATAGAATTTCGGATCGATGCCGAGCACGTACTCGATATTCAACTGGCCATCATAACCGGCCGCGACCTCCGCGCCGATATTGTGGCCGCCGGCGAATTCGATGGCCTGGCTGATGCGGTTGTTCTTGCCCGGCGTGTAGCAGCAGAGGGTGCCGGCCTGCACGTCGATCAGCACGTCCGGCCGGTCTGTCACGCCGGCGAGGCGGGCGCCGATCAAGGCATATTTGTCCTTCACGAAAGCCGAGAAGGCATCGGCGCGCGCGCGTGCGCCGATCGCATCGCCCAGCAGCGCCAGCGAAAAGGCCGCGGCTTCGGCTGGCGGCAGGTCGGTGGTGCGGGGCCCGTCGAGGAACAGGACGGGGACGCCGGAAGCTTCCAGCTGATGGGTGACGGTCTCCCAGCCGGGCTGCCAGATACTGACGACGAACAGGTCCGGTTCGACACTCAGGATGGGTTCGGCCGAGACGTTGCCGGGCACGACCCCGCCGACCTTGGGAATGGTGTCGATCTTCGGAAAGCGCTTGCGGAAGGCGGCATAGATGCCGCCGTCGATGCGGCGCGGCGCAGCCCAGCCGGCAATCCGCGCGACGGGCTCGTCATCCAGCAGAGCCAGCGACAGCAGGAGCAGGCTTTCATTGGTGACGATGCGCTGCGCAGGCCGGGCGAGATGCACCTCGCGTCCGGCCGCATCGGTGATGACGATCTCCGCCTGGGCATCCCGCCCCCAGCCGGCAGCGAGGACCAGAAAGAGCAGCGAAACGAGATGACAGAGAACCGCCGGCAGGCCAACGGTTCTTTTTTCGAGGAAACCGGACACCGAGGTCACCAGGTATATTTCAGGCTCGCGGTGATGGCGCGGCCGGCTCCGTAGTTGCAGCTTCCGCCGGTGATGTTCAGGCAATGGGAAACATATTCCGTGTTGAACAGGTTGGAGACGTTGACACGCAGCTTGGTGCCTTCGAACTCCTTGTCCAACGCCCCGAAATCATATTCGGCGCCGATATCGACGAGCGTGCGGGCGGGAATACGCAGTTGCGAGAGATAGGTCGTGTCCGTCTGGTAGGAAGACATGTAGCGAACGCCGGCATTGACCGCCAATCCCGGCACGGCGTCCGGGCGATAGTTGACCCACAGGCTTGCCTGATGCTTCGGCAGGCGCAGCATTTCGCGGCCAAGCTCGCTGGCGCGATTGGATTCGAGGATCTCGGAGTCCGAATAGGCATAGCTCGCCAACAGGTCGAGCGAGCCCGTCAGCTCGTATTTGCCTTCGATTTCGAGGCCGCGCACCCGCTGTTTGCCGGTCGAGACCGAAAACAGCGAATTGGCCGGGTCCGGCGTCAGGGCGTTGTCCAGCGTCAGGTCGAAGAGCGACAGCGAGACGAGGCCACGCCCGCCCGGCGGTTCGTATTTCACCCCGACCTCGAATTGCGATGCTGCCTGCGCGTCGAAGGGATTGCCGAAGCGATCGGTGCCGAGCGCCGGGATGAAGGCGGTCGAGTAGCTGGCATAGGGTGCCAGGCCGTTGTCGAACAGATAGGTCAGGCCGGCGCGGCCGGTGAGTTGCCGGTCCTCGGTCGAGACCGTCTTGCCGCTCAGGCGGTCTGTGGTGTCGATATCGGAGACATCGTAGCGCAGGCCGAAAGTGCCGACCCAGCGGTCGTGGCGGATCTGGTCCTGGGCGTAGAGGCCGACCTGCTGCTGCTTTTGCAGGCCGGAGCGCTGGTAGGCCGGGACGGGAATGACGGCGCTGCCATAGACCGGATTGAGGAAATCGAGCGATGGCACGACGACGCCGGGTCCGGTATTGCCGAAATTGGTATCGGAGGTTGCCCTGAGATAATCCAGCCCGAACAGCGCCGTGTGGTCGAAGGCGCCGGTCCGGAAGCGGGCTTCGGCCTGGTTGTCGACGTTGAAGCTCGACACCCAGTCGTCAGAGAGCGCCGAGGCGCGGTTGAGCGTGTGGCCGTCCGGCTGGTAGGCAAAGGCCGGGTTGACCAGCGCCAAGAACATGTTCTGCGAGGAGCGGCCATAGCGCAGGTTCTGGCGTACCGTCCACGTGTCGTTGAATTCATGCGAGAATTCGTAACCGGCGGTGTAAAAATCACGCTCGAAGACATTGGCGTTGGGGTCACCGAGATACAGGCTGCGGGGGATCTGGCCGTTGGCGTTCGGCAGCAGCGTTCCCACCGCCGGATAGAAGCGCGGACTGAAGACCGGGCGGTCATGCTGGTAGTAGCCGTGGAGGGTCAGCGAGGTCGCGTCGCTCGGCGCCCAGGTCAGGCTCGGCGCCAGCATGACCTGGCGGTCGCGTTCGCGATCGATCTGGGTGTGCATGTTGCGCGCCTGGCCGACAAAACGATAGCTCCATTCACCATCCTCGGTGATCGGCCCGGTGAGATCGGTGGAGACCTGGGCGCCGCCGAAGGAGGATGCGCCGATCGCGACTTCGCGATGCGGCTCGACCTGCGGGCGCTTGCTGACCTGATTGATGAGGCCGCCCGGAATGGCGCGCCCGTAGAGGACCGAGGCCGGCCCCTTGATGACCTCGACGCGCTCGAGCGCGTAAGGGTTGATGCTCGGCGTCGCATAATTGCTGGGATCGCCGGGCAACACCAGACCGTCGAGCCACATCGTCCCATAGAGGTTGAATCCACGAAGTTGCAACCAGTCGTAGCGCACGTCGTAGCCGTTCGCCTCGGAAAGCACGCCCGGCGTATAACGCAGCGCCTGGGAAACGGTGTTGGCGCCCTGTTCCTCCATCTGGTCGCGGGTGACCACGCTGACCGCCTGGGGCGTTTCGATGAGCGGCGTATCGGTCTTGGCGCCGGCGCGGCTGCGCTTGGCGACGATACCATCGTCGGGGCCGCGCGGACTGTCGCGCTCGACCTTGATCGGCTTCAGGGCCGTAGCCCCATCCTCGTTCGACGCCTGCTGCGCCAGAGCCCAGACGGGGAGGGCGGCACACAACACGGTCGTAGCAAGCAAGAAACGTCTGCCATGGCGGCTGACCTCGACAAGGTGATGCATTCCCATTTCGTCACTCTTCCTTCGCCATGCGACTATGCCCACGTCAAACTTGACCGATCCATTCAAGTTAATGTAGTCCTTACGCCACGACGGACCGGGAGGAAATGCCCGGGATTTTGCGCAACGATCAGAAAGCTTTGCGCAACAACAAATCTGCGGGTCGGCGCTTCCCCTTCGGCATGCGGCGCCCTTACCGAATGCGCTCTCAACGGGACGAAGGCACCCAGAATGAATTCCTCTTCACGCGCGAAGGATGGCAGGCGCTTTCAGGTCAAGGATTTCCTGCGCGCCGATGGCGTCACCGTCGACAGCCCGGACGACCGGCTGACGATGGAAGACACGCTGCTGGCCGGCGATTTCTATCACAAGGAGCTGCGCGACGGGCTGTTCCTGCATCTGAGCGATGTGCGCGAGGAGCGCGCCTTCACCGCCGTCTCGACGCTGAAGGAGGAGTTGTCCTGCATCTTCTTCCTCGACGGCGACGTGGAGGTGGCGATCGGCGACCGGACTTTCGCGTTCCACGGCAGCCGGCAGCGGATCATCGAGGGCGCGGCGATCATGAATTCGGCGCCGGAAACCTTCCGGCGCTCGTCCGGCGGCGACCAGCATTTGCGCCATCTGGTGGTGTCCGCCAGTCCGGAATGGCTGAATCTCGACGGCCTGACGCATCTGCGCGACGAGCGCCGGGCCTCGACCCTGCTGAAGGACCATCTCGCCGATCATCGATGGTCACTGACGCCGCGGCTCGCCGATCTCGTGCGGCAATTGTTTGCGCCGACTCCGCTGATGCCGGAACTGCGCGATCTTTATCTCGAATGCCGGGCGGTGGAGATCGTCGTCGAAACCATTTCGGCCGTCATGCGGGCCGAGCGCCGCACCGATGGCCCGCAGCTTCTCGCCCGCCACGATGCCGCCCGTCTGCAGCGGGCCAAGGATATCATCGCCGTCAACCTGATGCAGCCGCTCAGCGTCGACATGGTCGCTCGCGAGGCCGGCATCAGCGCCAGCGGGCTGCAACGCCTCTTCCGCCTGTCGGAAGGCATGGGTGTCTTCGCCTATGTCCGCCAGCAACGGCTGGAACGCGCCTTCGAGGCGCTGAAAGCCCATGAGGCGACTATCCAGCAAGCCAGCATCATCGCCGGTTACACCAATCCCGCCAACTTCACCACTGCGTTCAAGCGCCATTTCGGCAAGACTCCGCGTTCGATATTTTGTGAATGACATGCGTGACGCCGTCGAGCTCGCCTGAGTATGATAATCAGGCACGAGTCGCGTTGCTTGGCGGCGAACCCGTATAGCGGAAGAAGTCGATGAAGGCGCGCAGGGCCGGGCGCATCTGTCGGCGGGTCGGATAGTAGATCGAAAAGCCGTCGAAGGGCGGGCACCAGTCTTCGAGAACGGAAATGAGCCTGCCGGCATCGATATCGTCCATGACACGCTGGTCGAAGACATAGGCAAGGCCGGCGCCGTCGATCGCCGCCGCGCGCATCAGCCGCTGGTCCGAGACGATCAAAGGCCCCTTGACGTCCACCGTCACCTGTCGCCCGTCCTTCTCCAGTTCCCAGCGATAGATGCGACCGCTTGAAAAACGCCGCCGGATGCAACGGTGCTGCATCAGCTCACGCGGCTGGAGCGGCTTCGGATGCGCCTCGAAATAAGCAGGCGCGCCGACAATCAATCCACGCCATGGCCCGCTGGCGCGCACCGCGATCATATCCGCCTCAAGATGCTCGCCAAGACGCAGGCCTGCATCGAAGCCCTGTTCGACGATATCCTCGAAACGGTCGTCCGTGCGCAAATCCAGCTCGATCTGAGGATAGGCCAGCAGGAAGGCACCGAGGCGCGGCATGACGATGTCTTCGGCCGCAATCAGTGGCATTGTGATGCGCAACGGTCCGGCGGGCCGGCCCTGCCGGTCGGCGAGGGACTCCATCGCTGTTGCGATATCCGCCAGTGCCGGGGCCAGCGTGTCGAGCAGCAATCGGCCCTCTTCAGTGGGTGCGACGCTGCGGGTGGTGCGGGCGATGAGGCGCACGCCAAGGCTTGCCTCCAGCGCCGAGACGGCATGGCTGACCGCCGAAGGCGCGATGCCGAGTTCGACTGCGGCCTTGCGGAAGGAGCGCGCCTCGGCGACGATGGCGAGAACGGCGAGTTGCGAAAGCTGGGTCCGGTTCATTGTTCCAACAAATAGAACAAGCTGTTGGCGTTTGCAGCAATTTTCAGATGAAGCACCGTCGCCTAGATTGCATCGCGCTGGATGACGGCGGATTGCCCTCCGCCCGGTTCACGGACACCTTTCGTCCCAGAAAAAGGATTCTTGCCATGAAACACCGCAAACTCGGCAGTCTCGACGTTTCCGCCCTTGGGCTCGGCTGCATGGGGATGAGCCACGCATATGGCCCCGCTACGGATGAAACGGCGGCCATGAATACGCTGCATCGCGCCGTCGATCTCGGCGTCACCCTGTTCGATACGGCCGAGGTCTACGGCCCTTACAAGAACGAGATCCTCCTCGGCAAGGCGCTGAAGCCGGTGCGCGACAAGGTGGTGATCGCCACCAAGTTCGGCTTCCACATCGATGCGACGAAACCAGCCGCGCAGATGATAACCGGTACGGACAGCCGTCCGGAAAATGTCCGTGCCGTCGCCGAAGCTTCGCTGAAACGGCTCGGCGTCGAGGTCATCGATCTCTTTTACCAGCACCGCGTCGATCCCGCCGTGCCGATCGAGGAAACGGTCGGGGCCATGGCGGAACTGGTGCGCGACGGCAAGGTGAGGGCGCTCGGCCTCTCGGAAGCGGGCGCCGAGACGATCCGCAGGGCGCATGCGGTCCATCCCATCGCCGCCCTGCAAAGCGAATATTCACTCTGGACCCGTGAGGTGGAAGAGAACGGCGTGCTCGACACCTGCCGCGCCCTCGGCATCGGCTTCGTGCCCTTCAGCCCTCTTGGCCGCGGTGTTCTCACCGGCGCGCTGAAGAAGCTCGACGGCCTCTCCGCCGACGACTTCCGCCGTTCCCTGCCGCGCTTCGATGCCGGGAATTTCGACGCGAACCTGGCGCTGGTGGCCTTGCTGGAGGAGATGGCGAAGGAAAAGGGCGTCGCTCCGGCCCAGCTTGCGCTTGCCTGGGTTCTGGCGCAGGGCGATTTCATCGTGCCCATCCCCGGCGCCAGCAAGGTGCCGCATCTGGAGCAAAACGTCGCCGCCGCCGATGTGGTGTTGACGCCGGAAGAAGCCGCCCGCCTGGGCGACCTGCTTTCACCGGCGAAGGTGGCCGGCGGCCGCTATTCACAGCGGATGGCTTCCCTGGCCAACCGCTAACCCGCGAAGGCGCGCGCGAATGGATCGGCGCGCGCCTTGACGGTCAAAGCGCCGCGACAAGCTTTTCAGCCAATTCTCCCGCCCCGGCATCGACCGGCGCCTACAACCAGAAAGAGTCGCCCCTCAGAGAACAGGCGATCTTCCGCCAGAGCGACATCTGGGAATCACAAAGGACACGGCCAATTGGGCGAAATTGGCGAAGGATCGCGACGCGCACGGCCGTTCCCGTCGGGATCGCGACGCTGGGCATGATCCGGTCCCGACGTTTTTCCACCACAGCCCGGCATGAAGATCTATCTTGTCTTCCAAATGTTTGCCATTGTGTCCTCCACCGCGAAACCATGCGATCTCCATGGGGCTGACACATTGCAACTGCGCACCGACCACCCATTTCCAGCGACGTCCCGTCGCGACCATCAATGGAAAAAGGTTCCTGCATGAAACACGTCGTTCACGGTAGCGCGGTCATGTTCCTGCTCGCTCTGACGGGCTGCAACCAACCCCAGTCCACGTCGGCCTCCGAGCCGCGCCATGTCGCGGTGGTTGTAGCGGAAGAACAGCCCCTGGTGAAAGGCGGCGCGATAACCGGCGAGATCCGCGCCAGGACGCAGACCGACCTGTCTTTCCGTGTCGGCGGCAAGATCGTGGCGCGGATGGTCGAGGTCGGCGATCGCGTCAAGACAGGTCAAGTTCTCGCCCGCATCGATGCCGAGGAACAGAAAGCCGAGCTGGAGGTCGCGAAGGCGAATCTCGAGGCGGCACAGGCGCAGCAGACCCAGGCCGAACTTGCCTTCAATCGCCAGCAGAACCTTTTCAAGACCCAGGTCACGACAAGGGCCGATCTCGATCAGGCGCAGGCCGCGCTTCTGACGGCGCAGGGCAGCACAAAGTCCGCGCAGGCCCAGCTCGAAAACGCGCAGGACGCCCTGGGCTATACGGAACTCAAGGCGACGGCCGACGGGATTGTGACCGCCCGCAAGGCCGAGGTCGGACAGGTGGCGCAAGCCGCCGAAACCATCTTCACCGTGGCGCATGACGGCCCACGGGATGCCGTGTTCGACGTGGTGGAAACCGTTTTTCTTGGAAGGCCCGTCGAACCGCTCGTCAAGGTACAGCTTCTATCGAACCCGTCGCAGGTCGTCGATGCGACTGTTCGGGAGATATCGCCGACGATCGATCCGTCGACGGGGACGATCAGAGTGAAGGTGGGGCTGCCCGATACGCCGTCCATGCCGCTCGCCGCCGCCGTGTCCGGCATGTTCCAATACGCACCCGAGACCGCCATCCAGCTTCCCTGGTCGGCAATGGCGTCGAAGCGCGGGAAACCCGCCGTCTGGATCGTCGATGAAGCGAGCGCGAAGGTGTCGCTGCGTCCAATCGAAACCGACGACTACGAAACCGGCCGTTTCGTTGCGAAATCAGGCGTTTCGCCGGGAGACCTCGTCGTATCGGAAGGCGCCAAGTTCCTGCTGGAAGGCGAAGTTGTCTCGTTTGACAAAGGAGCGTCCAAATGAGCCGCCCTGCGCGCTTCGCCGCAATCTTCCTGGTAACCATGGCGCTGACCGCCTGTAACGAGAAAGACAAGACCGAGGCGAACTCGCCGCGCCCGGTTCTGTCCATCGTGGCGAGCGCGACGCCGGTCGACAGCCTGCGGCTGACCGGCACGGTTCAACCGAAATTCGAAACCGAACTCGGCTTTCGTGTCCTTGGCCGTCTCACGGCGCGAAACGTCAGCGTCGGCGACGTCGTCAAGACGGGCGATGTGGTCGCGGCGATCGATCCTCTATCGCTCGAGCTTGCGGTGAAGAGCGCGCAATCGGATCTCTCGAATGCGCAGGCGCAATTGCGAAATGCCCAAAGCATCCAGCAGCGGCAGTTTACGCTGGCCGAAACCCGCTCCGGCACCGCCGCCGCGCTCGAGCAGGCCCAGCAGGGGTTGAAGAGCGCTGTCGCCGCGACGGCGCGGGCGCAGGCCAATCTCGACAAGGCGCAGGAACAGCTCGGCTATGCCCAGCTTCACACCGAGTTCGACGGGGTCGTCACCGCAACATCCGCCGAGGTGGGGCAGATTGTCTCCGCCGGGCAGGTGGTGGTAACCATTGCCCGGCCGGAGGAGCGTGACGCGGTCGTGGACGTTCCGCAGGCCGCCGCCGAAAAACTGAAGATCGGTTCGCCGTTCGAGGTCGTTCTGCAACTGGATCCGGCGATCCTGGCGAAAGGCACGGTCAGGGAAATCGCCCCCGAGGCGGACACCGCGACCAGAACCCGACGCACGAAGATCGCGCTGGTGAACCCGCCGGATGCCTTCAGGCTTGGTTCGGTGGTCACCGCGTCAGCCTTGATTTCAGCGCGGCTCCAAATCCTGATACCGGCATCCGCGATCCTGCGGAAGGACGGAAAACAAAGTGTCTGGATCGTGGATCCGAAGACCGCGAAGGTCTCCGCGCGCCAGGTCAGGATCGCGAGCGATGGTGCGGCCGGTGGGTCCGTCGACGTCGTCGAGGGGATCGATGCCGGCGAGCGTGTCGTCGTTGCGGGCGTGAACGAACTGAGCGATGGCCAGACCATCAAGATCGATCAGGAGTTTGATCAGTGAAGACATTCAACCTGTCGGATTGGGCGCTGGAGCACCGCTCCCTCATCTGGTACTTCATGATCGTGTTCGTGATCGCCGGCGTGTTCTCCTATCTGAACCTCGGCCGCGAGGAAGATCCGAACTTCACCATCAAGACGATGGTCATCAGCGCCAAGTGGCCCGGCGCATCCGCCGAGGAAGTCACCAGGCAGGTCACCGACAGGATCGAGAAGAAGCTGCAGGAACTGGAATCGCTGGATTATACCAGAAGCGAGACAGTTGCCGGAAAGACCACCGTTTTCGTCGAGCTTCTGCCGACCACCAAGGCGCGCGACGTCGCGGGAACCTGGGTGCGGGTGCGCAACATGATCGGCGATATCCAGGCCACTTTTCCGAGCGGCGTCCAGGGTCCATTCTTCAACGATCGCTTCGGCGACGTCTACGGCAACATCTATGCCTTCACCAGCGATGGGCTGACGCAGCGCCAGCTGCGCGATCTGGTCGAGGATGCGCGCTCGAAGATCCTCACCGTGGAAAATGTCGGGAAGGTCGACGTCATCGGCGCACAGGACGAGGCCATCTATCTCGAATTCTCCACCCGCCAGATCGCGGCGCTGGGGATCGATAGCCAATCGGTGATACAGACCCTGCAGGCCCAGAATGCGGTGACGCAATCCGGCTTTGTCGATGCCGGACCGGAACGCATTGCGCTACGGGTCAGCGGTCAATTCACCTCGGAAGACAGTCTGAGGAAAATCAATCTGCGGGTCAACGACCGCTTTTTTCCGCTGACCGATGTGGCGACCATCCGGCGCGGATATGTGGACCCGCCGACATCGCTGTTCCGGTACAATGGCCAGCCGGCCGTCGGCCTTGCGATCGGCATGCGGCAGGGCGCCAACCTGCTGAAATTCGGCGAGGCGCTCGATGCCGAAATGAAGCAACTGGTCGGCGAATTGCCGATCGGGGTCGGCGTCTATCGCGTTTCCGATCAGCCGGCTGTTGTCGAAGAGGCCGTTTCCGGCTTCACGCGCGCGCTCTTCGAAGCGGTCGCGATCGTCCTGCTCATCAGCTTCATCAGCCTAGGCCTCAGGGCAGGCATGGTCGTTGCCGTTTCCATCCCGCTCGTTCTCGCCATCACCTTCGTCTACATGGAATATACGGGCATCTCCCTCCAGCGTATCTCGCTGGGTGCGCTTATCATCGCGCTCGGCCTGCTGGTGGACGACGCCATGATCGCCGTCGAAATGATGGTCGCCCGTCTGGAGGCCGGAGACGATCTGAAAAAAGCGGCCACCGCCGTCTATACGTCCACCGCCTTTCCGATGCTCACCGGCACGCTCGTGACGGTATCCGGCTTCATCCCCATCGGATTGAACAGCAGCGCGGCCGGCGAGTTCACCTTCACGCTGTTCGTGGTCATCGCGGTTTCGCTTATCGTCTCATGGATCGTCGCGGTTCTGTTTACGCCGTTGCTCGGCGTCACCATTCTTCCCAAGACGATGAAGTCTCATCACGAGAAAAAGGGACGCATCGCGTCGGCCTTTGCGTGGACACTTGGGCTCGCCATGCGATGGCGCTGGGTCACCATCGTGCTGACGATCGCCACCTTTGCGATTTCCGTGGTCGGGATGGGCCTCGTCCAGCAACAATTCTTCCCGAATTCGGACCGCGTCGAACTCATCGTCGACTGGAATCTGCCCCAGAACAGCTCGATTGCAGAGACCGACAGGCAGATGGCGCAGTTCGAAAAGGACAAATTGTCCGGCAATCCCGACATCGATCACTGGACGAGCTATGTCGGGCAGGGGGCTCCACGCTTCATCCTCTCCTTCGACGTACAGACTCCGAGCGTCTATTTCGGCCAGACGATCATCGTCACCAAGAGCCTGGCGGTGCGTGACCGGGTGCGGGCCGATCTCCAGGATTACCTCTCGAAATCCTTCCCCGGCACGGATGCCTTCGTGAAGTTGCTGGATATCGGTCCGCCGGTCGGCAAGCCCGTGCAATACAGGGTCAGCGGTCCCGATATTCAGACGGTGAGGGAGGTGTCCCAACGTTTCGCGGCGATCATGGCGTCTAATCCTGTTCTGCGGAACATGAATTTCGATTGGAACGAGCCGTCGCGGGTCGTGAAGATCGACGTGCTTCAGGACAAGGCCCGCCAGCTCGGCGTTTCGTCGAAGGATATCGCAACGGTGCTGAACAGTATCGTGGCCGGAGCCTCGGTAACCCAGGTGCGGGACGATATCTATCTGGTCGACGTAATCGGCCGCGCCGCTTCGAACGAGCGCGGTTCGATCGAAACGCTGCAGAACCTTCAGATCGGCACGGCAAACAACAAGCTGGTGCCATTGTCGGCGGTCGCAAACTTCAGGTATGAACTCGAGCAGCCCATGATCGGCCGGCGCGACAGGATGCCGACGGTCACGATCAAGGCGGCGGTTGCCGGGCCGACGCAGCCGGCGACGATCGTCGAGCAATTGCGTCCCCAGGTACAGGCTTTCGAGAAGACATTGCCGGCGGGCTACAAGGTGGAGGTTGGCGGCGCGGTCGAGTCCAGTTCGGACGCGCAAGGCCCGATCGCTGCGGTCGCGCCGTTCATGCTCTTTGCGATGGCGACCATCCTGATGATACAGTTGCAGAGTTTCAGCCGCTTGTTCCTGGTGTTCGCCGTCGCACCCACCGCGTTGATCGGCGTTGTCGCGGCGCTCCTTTTGAGCAATTCCCCGATGGGTTTCGTCGCCATTCTCGGCATCCTGGCCCTCATCGGCATCCTGATCCGCAACTCCGTCATTCTGGTGGTGCAGATCGAGCAATTGCGAAGCGAAGGCATTCCGGCATGGACGGCCGTGGTGGAAGCAACAGAGCATCGCATGAGACCGATCATGCTGACAGCGGCCGCAGCAACACTCGCGCTGATTCCAATATCGCGTGAGGTATTCTGGGGGCCGATGGCTTACGCCATGATGGGCGGCATCGTCGTCGGCACCTTGCTCACCTTGCTGTTCCTGCCCGCCTTGTACGTCGCCTGGTTCCGGATTCCGACAAACGATGACCGGGCAGCCGAGACTTGATGCGCCCCGTATTATGGGTTCCTTATTGGAGGGCGCCCATGGCTGGTTCTTCGGCGTCGGCGTCGGCGTCGGCGTCTGCGGCGTGGTCTATTACCTGCTACGCATGGGCGCCCGCCGCAACCCGGCCTTTGCCTGAACGACAAGGGGCGAGGGGCCTTGCGCCCCTCGCTCCAGATTGCGACCGGCCAGATCGCCGGAAAACGCGCCGCATCCTCGAACTTGCAGAATGCGTAATCGATCTTATGGAACCAGAGTGGGTTTGATCGAACTCGAATTTCCGGTCACCTGAACAGTGCGATGTTGCCGCTTCTCGAGAGTGAGCTTGTCAGCCGGCTGGACGACAGCCGCTTTATTCTCAGCCTCGGCTAAATTTCAAGCGCCGGCATCTTGCCTCACATTCTCGACGACTTCGAAATCTCTGCGTTGCTCCGCATCACCAGAACCTTGAAAACGTGAGGAGGTCTCGGCTGCGCTTTGAGGCGGGCGGGTACGTCGCCCCGAAAAGATCGCCCGGCGTTTTCACCACTAGTGACGGCAAGGCAGAGTTACCAATCTCTCAAGGTTTTGCCGAGACCTCGAAACTCATGGCGAGAGGGATTTGAAGACGACATCGCGAACTTCGGAGAGGGGGATCTCGTTTCCGTCAATCGTCAGCTTGCGGTCGGCCGTATCGCGCTGGGTGCATCTTTGCGCGCCCAGCACACCGTCGGAGTCGCTAAAATAATCCACCTTGAGGCCGGATGATGTCTGGATGTTCGGCACGACCTTGAGGATTTCGTATTCGCCGGAGAAATCGACGGCATTGTCCTCGCCGCACAGCGCAAAGAGGGAGTCACGATCCGTTATCCTGCCGAAATGCAATGTCTTGTCTGCCGTCTCGATCACGTCCCGGCGAAGGCTCACGGCCTTGACGGCATTCAGGCGGCCGTTGTTCCAGGATGCTCCCTCCAGTTGCGGGTCGATGTCGGCGGCGGCCAGGATGCGCGTCTTGATATCCCTGGGAGTTTCCAGGCCGAGCGCATGCACGAGGCCCGCCGTGAAGGAGACCAGCGCGGTCGCCGGCGAGGAGCCGGAATCGGCAACGACGGCGCCATCGCCGTCCCGTGTGGCGATGCCGCAGCCGGGTGCAGCAAGGTCCACATATTCGCGGGCATAGTGCGAGAACGGCGCTCTCCTGCCGGAAAGGCCGTGGGCGGCGACCGTAATCATGTTCTGCGCGCTGAAGCCGCCGTAGCGGGCGGGATATTGCCGGACGGAGACGAGGTTCTGTCCCGGGCCGCCGCCCTGCCTGTTGCCGGCGGCGACGACGAACAGCATCTCCGTCTTGTCGGCAAAAGAGCGCTTCACGCCGGCATGGTCCTGCTTGCCGGCCAGGCTGATATTGACGATGGCCACCTTGTCGCGCTGCAACTGTTCGATCGCCGTCGGCAGGTTGAGCGGCGCGACCATGCCGCCGCTCAATTGCGAGGAGGCGAAATTGACGATGCGCAGCCTGATCGGCGGACGCGCGCCGCCCCAGCGGGAGACGATGTCCGGTCCGCCGAGCAGCAACGAGGCCATGCGCGTGCCGTGGAACTGCCAGGCCGCCCGTTCCGGGCCGAAAGGCCGGATATCGCCGCCCAGGGGAAAGCCGTTGAGATTGACGCCGAAGATATCGTCAATCGCTCCGTTCTTCGGCGGGTCGTCCTTGCCATCTTCGCCATTCATCTCCTCCGGCCGGACGAGGAGAACGTCGAGGGTGAAGAAATCGTCCTCCGGTTCCGACAGGCCCGTGTCGATGATGCCGATATTCGTCGTCTCGACCGTGCCGCCCGAAAGCACGCGCAGGCGCGCCTCCGCGTCGAACACGGCCTTGAGAGCGGCCATGTCGATCGGCTCGGGCATGTTCTCCGCTTCCGAACATGGCGTTTGGCCGTCGGCCGAGGCGATCTGCACCGATTCAACCAGCAGGTAGTCGCCCTCGTTGCGCGGCCTTGTCTCTGGTGTCGTCACCTGCTCCGCGATGGCCGCGACCTGCGGCGTCGAGTTTTCCTGCACGATCTGCCGGAAATCCGTGCCCGCCGTGCGCGGAACGAAGATCTGCGGTTCGGCTGCATAGGGCAGCGTGATCTTCTGGCCGACGGTGAGCTTGCGGAAGAACGCCTCGGGGCTGCGCGCCCCGCTCTTGCCGCGGTTGAGCTCGAACGTCTTGCGCAGCGTCACATTGCCGTAAACGCCGGTATGCTCGCGCAGCAGGCTCTCGATCGTATCGCCTTCGCGAACCTCCACATCGACATGACGCTCCAGCTTGACGCAGCTCGGAATGGCGACGGTCTCGCCTGGGACGACGGCATCGTCCAGGGCCTGCAGGCGGTTCAGTTTCAGGGCTTCGGCGGCCAGGGTCTCCGCCACCGCCCGCGGCTGCGCGCCGCAGGTGTCCGCAAGCAGGCTTTCCAGGGTCGTGCCGGATCCGTGCACGGTGACATAGGAGGGTTCGAAGCTCTGGGCGATGAGTTCCTTGAGCTCGGGCGACATGCCATCGACGGCGCGGGACGCATAGACGGGCGCCATCTCCTCGCCGGCGGCGCTGCCCGCTCCGGCAATCAGGCAACCGAGGACGGCGGAAAGAGGCAAGGCTCTAGAGGACATTCGACGCTCCTTCGATCGCGATGATCGAGACCGCGCTGTTGGCCGAGGTCTCGCAGCCGCCGCGGATATGGACGCCGAGGATGGCGCCGCGCGCATCGCGCACCCCTGCCCCCGACGACGCGCCGAGCGTGTCGATATCGTCGTAGAAGAGGAACGGCTCGGTGCTGCGTGCGGCCGTGCCGACGCCGATCTTCTTCGGCTGGCCTTGCGGGTGCTGGATGATGACCAGCGTTTCGCCGGCTGCCGCCGCGCGCGCGGCGAGCGCGGCCGGCCTGACGAAGGCGCCCGGATAGTTGCCATCCGCATCGGGCGCAAGCTCGACAAGCGCGAAATCGATGCCGCGCTCGGTATAGACCCGCTCGACGATGCGCTCGATGGCGAAACTGCGAGCAACCCGCGCGACATGGGTTTGCGGGTTCACCTGATAGCCGAAATGGACAAGCTGCAACCGGGCGAGTTGCTGGTCGGAGGCATGGACGATACGCTGCTCGCCGTCGCGCTCGCGCAAATAGGGCGTCGTCCAGCCGGATGCACCGCCGCGCTGGGTCTCGAAGCAATGGCCGGCGGTGAGCACCAGCCGGTCGGAGATCAGCGTGCCGGTGCACCAGGGACGTCCGCCGATGGTTCCGGGCGTATAGCCCGGCAGCTCGCGGCGGATCGCCCGTTCCGGCTTCCACTGGAATTGCACGGTGGAACCCTGGTTCGCCGCCACGTAGTCCTGCGTCACGCCGAGGCTGCCGTCGTAGAGCTCGACGTCCTGGAGGTCGTTTCGCGGGCCGCAGACGGTTTTCGGCTCGATGCCCTCGACGAAGGGAAGGCCGTAGGGCGTGGGATCGATATCCTGCGTCTCGCCGGGCCACGCCAGAAAGGCGGCAGAGCCAAACAGCGCCAAGGCCATGATTAACCTGGAATTACCCCGCCGTTCCAAAATGAAACCCCCTCCTGGACAACACAGGGCCGACACACGGCCCTCTGTTCATGCTTCCTTGAAGTGTAAGTCTCGTAGAGATGTTTCTATCATAGTTTTATAGCCGCATCTATCGTCGACCTGCGGTTGACAATGGCTGATTCTTCATCTTCAATACCGGGCATAGGTCGGAAATAGCATAGCAGTACATGCCCTTCTGGAGCTGGAGAACGCTCGTTCTCGAGGAGGCTGCTCATGTCTCGTGCATTCGGTTTCCTTGCTGCAAGCGTGGCCACCGCCCTCATCGCCAGCATGTCGTGCGGTCAGGCAGCCGAAAAAGGCGACGGGGCGGCCGGGGCGGCGGCGGGATGGTGCTCATCCGTCGATGGAAAACGCACCGTCTGCGCGGATGTCGTCGCTCTCGACCAGACGCTGGTCTACAACCGTTTCGGCTCCTTCAACCCGTTCGGCATGATCTTCGCCCTCAGGCGCGACGTGGTGGCCGCGTCGGAAGGCCCGCAGAAATACGACGCGGATGCCTGCGGCCAGACGGACGGGACGGAAACTTACGGCGATCCCACCTCGCTCGCGCCCGGCGCGGTGCGGCTGAAGGACTGCAAGCGCCCGCGGCCGATGGTGCTGCGCGCCAATGCCGGCGACGTCCTGCGCATCCGCGTCCAGAACCTGCTGCGCGACAGCCAGCCGCGCTATTCGGAAGATTTCTGCCGGTCGGCGAAGGCGCAGCCGGCCACGGGCCGGATGTGGGAGATGCTGGGCGCGGTTCGCTCCTGGGTCTCGGAAGGCTCTTCCGACCGCACCGCGCACAAGGAGGCGGATTGCCTCACGAACACGGCCGGCACGCGCGCCGAGGCGAAGGCCGGGAGGGAGCCGGACACCGATGCGCCGGCGACACGCCTGCTTTCCATGGCGATCCAGGGGCTGACGCTGGTGCCGAGCGGCGTGGAGGCGGACGACCGGGCCTGCCTCGGCCAGCGCGGCATTTCGCCCGGCGCATTTGCGGTCTGCACCTACAGGGTGGATGACGAGGGCACCTATTTCCTTTCCAGCACGGCCGCCCCCGCGGGCGGCGAAGGCGACGGCGGCTCGATCACCCATGGGCTCTTCGGCGCGGTGATCGGCGAGCCGAAGGGCTCGGCCTGGTATCGCAGCCAGATCACCGCCAAGGCGTTTCGTGACCTGTGGGGCGCGAAATCCATGCCCCGCCATGCGGTACGGGAGATGCGCGACACGTTCGATGGCCTGCCGGATGGCGTCGGAGGCGTGCCGATCCTGGCGATGGCGAAGCGGGTGAACGACGGGCTGCTCGAAATCGTCCATTCCGACCTCAACGCCATCGTCGAACGCGATCCCGCAACGCGCATCGACGGCCGGCCGCAGAGCTTCCGCGAATTCTCGGTTTTCTTCCATGACGAGCTCAAGACCTTCTACACGCGCAATTTTTCCGAGCTGAGCAAGTTCGGCGAGGGCCAGCTCGCCGGCGTTCGCGACGGCTTTGCCATCAACTACGGCTCCAGCGGCATGGGGGCGGCGCTGCTTGCCAACCGCAAGGGCATCGGCCCGGCCGCCAATTGCGCCGAATGCCTCTATGAGGAATTCTTCCTCACCTCGTGGGCCAATGGCGATCCGGCGCTGCTCGAACAGTTCAGCGACGACCCCTCCAACGTCCACCATTCCTACCTGAACGACCCGATCGTCTTCCGCAACTTCCATGCCGGCCCGAAGGAGACGCATGTCTTCCACCTGCACGCTCATCAATGGTTCTCGGGCAACGATGCAAACCGGGGAACCTATCTCGATTCCCAGACGGTCGCGCCGCAGCAGGGCTTCACCTACGATATCTACGGTGGCGGCATGCAGATCTACCGCCGGGGCGCGGCCGGCGAGAGGGGCTGGTACGAGACGCTCGGCTCCGGCAACCGCAACCGCACGGTCGGCGATTCGATCTTCCACTGCCATCTCTATCCGCATTTCGCGCAGGGCATGTGGGAACTCTGGCGCGTGCACGACGCGCTGGAGGATGGCACCCGCAAGCTGCCCGACGGACAATGGGAAGCGGGCCTTTCGCTCGCCGAGATGAGCAAGGATACCCGTGCGCGCAAGCGGCCGGGCTCGGTCAGCGCGAACGGCGCGTGGATCAATCCGACGGCGGGCGCCCCCGGTTATACCGTGGGAACGCCGACGCCGGCGCTCGTTCCCCTGCCCGGCGAAGCCTGGCCGCTGCTGCCGACCTATAGCGGCGGGACGACCGTCGCCGCCGTTACCGAGGGAAGCACGCCTGAAGTCGCCGAGATCCACGCCTTTCCGGGCTACCCCTACTATATCGGCGGCAAGCCCGGCCATCGTCCGGCGCAGGCGCCGCTCGACATCGCCAGGGCCACGGCCGGCGATGGCGTGCCGGAGGGCGAATATCTCGATGGCGGTCTGCCGCGCCACATCATGCTCGACGCAGCCGAACGCAAGCCGGGCGTCGCGGTCCCCGAAGGCTTCCTGGAAGCCTATGCCCCTGACGAGGTGACGGACCGCGCCGGCGCCGAGAACAATGTGGCGCTGCGTAAGCGCGAAGCCCGCCAGACGCAGCTCGTCGCCAAGATGCTGGCGCTCGGCGACCTGACGATGCATATCGAGAAGGCGCCGCTGAAGCTGCTGCCCTATGACGGGACGGCGTTGGAAAAGGCCGCCATGGCCTTCCACCACAACGGCTCCGGTCTCGATCTGCTCCTCGCGGACGGGGCGAAGGCCGAATACGACCTTGGGCGTGGCGGTTATGCGCGCGCGGCGGCAAGCGCCGGCCCGCTCTTTGCCGTCAATGGCGGCAAGGCCAAGCCCGGCGCCCCCTTCGCCGATCCCTGCGCCGCGCCGGACAGCTACCAGATGCTGGTGCGCGTTCCCGGCTCGGGGAGCGATCCGGCCAGCTACACGTTCGAGGACCGGCCGCTCTACTTCGCCGCCGGCCCGGTGGATGCGATCCCGGCGGGCGCGACGCCGGTTGCGGCCCGCGACGAGGAGGTCTCCAACTGGGTCAAGTGGCGCCGGTCGGACAGCCGGATCGCCAGGCGGCCGACCCTTTACTATCTCGACGACAACCAGCGCCCGACCGCGCTTGCCAGTGGCGAGATCGTCATGGTGAGCGAACTCGATCCCTTCACCGGCGAGGCGGGCCTGACGACCGATCCCGGCGTCATCGGCTTCCGCCGCTACAAGGCATCGGCCGTGCAACTGGACATGGTGACCAACAGGGCAGGCTGGCATGATCCGCAGGCGCGCATTAACGTCTTGACCGAGCGTTCATATGCCTACAAGGGCGAGATCGGCAGCCGGCGCATTTCGCCGTTGATCAGCGCCAGCGAGCAGCCATTCTTCTTCCGGGCGCTGTCCGGCGAGTGCATCGAGTTCCGCCACACGAACGAATTGCCGAAGGAACTGGCGCTCGACGATTTCCAGGTCAAGACGCCGACCGACACGATCGGCCAGCACATCCATCTCGTGAAGTTCGACGTCACCTCGTCCGACGGCTCGGGCAACGGCTTCAACTACGAGGACGGCACCTTCGCGCCGGACGAGATCGCAAGCCGTATCTGCGCCGCCAAGAACGCCGGCATGGCGACCTATGCGGAGGGGAATGCGACCGAGCCCCGGCTGCGCGAATTCCCCGGCCTCTGCCGCAACGATGCGGCCGCCGACGAAGACCCCCACTGGGTCGTGGACCGGCAGGAAATCTGGCGGCTTTCCATAAAGGAGGGTAACCAGCGCCGCCTGTTCCAGACGACGACACAACGCTGGTTCGCCGATCCCCTGCTCTCGCCCGTGCGCATGAAGGGCGACGGCGGCGCGCAGAAGAAGGACGAGGATTTCGTCGACCGCACGCTTCGCACCGTCTTCAGCCACGATCACTTCGGCCCCTCCTCGATCCAGCAGCACGGCTTCTACACGGCGCTGCTGATCGAGCCGCAGGGATCGCAGACCTGCGAGGTCGACGGCAAGGACTGCACCAGGTCCCGCATCGACCGCACGCTGGTCGAGGCCGGGCCGATCGATGTCGGCAGGGACAAGATCATTGTCGATTTCGACGCACTGGACGATGTGTCCACCCGGGAATTCGCCCTGGCGGTCGCCGATTTCGCCACGCTCTACGATCCGAGCGACACGATGGCGAAGGGAACGCTTCTTGCCGCCTTCCCGGACAGGAAGGCCGACAGCACGAAGTCCGAAGCCGCGCTGGAGGAACCGAGGCTGGCAAAAGGCATGGCAACGCTCTATTGCGAGGCGAAATATGCCCGGCTCGGCCAAACCGGCAACATGAACGAATTTTGCGGCTCCGGCCTCATGCGGGACAAGGGCGCGGTCTTCGCCGCGCCGGGCGACGTTTCGCCGGCATGGCTTGCGGCCGCCATGCCGCACGATACGAAAACGCATTCCGCAGACCTGCTGCCCGGCCTGATCACCGCCGACGACGTCGACAGCCTGCGCGCCTATCTGATCGCCTATCGCCAGAAGGCGGCGGGCAATGACGGAAATGGCGTGATGGCCCGGCCGGTCGCCGCCGTGAAGCGGCCGGAGAGCATTTCGGTCGATCACCACGACCCCTATCTCGTCAATTATCGCGGCGAGCCTATCCCGCTGCGCATCGGCACCGACCATGCGCAAAAATGCCAGTTCAAGGACAGCACGCCCGAAAAATGGGTCGGAAAGCTTGAAGCGGGTATTTCGGGACACGATTCCTGCAGCATCGCCGTGCAGAAGAAGGGAGACGAAGGCGATCTCGCCAATGTGTTCCTGTCGGCCTACCACAATGATCCCGCCACCCACACGATGAAGACGATGACGGGCGACCGGGTGCTGTTCAGGCTCATCCAGGGCGCGCAGGAAGTCCAGCATACCTTCAATCTGGAAGGCTACACCTGGCCGCGCAACATCGACCAGCGCTTCCCGGCCGCCGCCTGGCCGCGCGACGAGACCGCGCCGCGCGCGACCCTGACCCAGAAATGCGACGACGTTACCTTCCTTGCCGGCGGCAATGCGATGCGGCTCATCGATGCCGGCCATGCGGACGAATATTTCTACTGGCTGCGCAATGGCGCCGCGAGCCTGCCGGAGTCACTCGATTTCTGGGAGGCGGCCGAAGAGGGCATGGCGTCCTGTCTCAACCGCGAAGGCCGCGTCAGCGCCCAGGAAGTGGGGATCTCGGAGCATTTCGAATTCGCCGGCACCTATCGCAACGACGTCAATACGGAGCGCTTCGGCGCGGCGGACGCCCTTGCGAACGCCGCCGACCTTCCCTCCGATACGCTCCAGCACTTCGGCTCGCAGGACGCGCTATGGAACGGCGCCTGGAGCCTGCTGCGAACCTATCCGAGGGCCAGCGAGGAGATCGCCAGCATCGCCAAGGTGCAGGCGAAGGCCGAGGTGCTGAAACGGGATCTCGGCGATTCGGCGAAGAACAGGTTCCCCGAGGGCGTCGAGGCCGAACGGGCCGGCGCCTTCGCCAACACGCAGCCCGCCGCCTGCCGCTACGAGGCACCGGTGGTCCATGCCGCCGTGGTGGCTATCGAGACGCGGACGGTCTTCGGCCCGGACGCTTCCGTCGGTGACACCGGTGTCGCCTATGGCCCGGGGCTTTACGACCGCAACGGCCTGTTCCTGGCGCAGGTCGATCCGATGGCGGTCGCCAATCGCAAGCCGGCCGATATCGCCTGGCCTGACTATCTCGAAAGCCCCGACGCCTGGCGCGACATCAGGCTGGAAACGGTGGTCGGCGCCGTCAAGGCGGCCTATGCGCATCCCGAACCGCTCGTCCTGCCGGTGAAAGCCGGCGATTGCGTCGTGCTGACGGTCATCAATGCGCTCCGAGACCATACCGGTGCGAAAGGCCTGATCGACGATCTCGGCGACGCGCGGATGCCTGCGATCACCGCCCTTAACACCGAGCCACAATGGGCGACCGGCGACAAGGAGAAGGAACTCGGCCCCTGGCATTTCACGCAGGAAGACGGCGCGAATGTCCGGCCGTCCTCGCGTCTTGCCCTGATGCTGCCGCTGCCGACGCTGAGTTATACCAATGCGATCGCCCGGCCCTTCGGCGCCAATGCGACAGGCGCGCTTGCCGGCCTTCCCGCCGGCGGCACGATTTTGACCATGGACGAGGCCGGCACCGGCATTCGGCGCACTGCGCAGATCGAGCAGATATCATTCTATGCCGGCCGCGCGGCGGCGAAGTCCAACGAGGATCTGACGACCGTCACGCTCGACGAGAACTATGCCGCAGATTTTGTCGCTGCATTGAATGTGGCGCTTGCCGGCGCGTCCGGGGCCCGCACCGTCGCGAAACTGAGCGGCATCGACCTTGCCGAGGACGGCGCCTTCGTCTTCGCCGGGCGCCGCTACCAGGTCAGCGTGACCCTCGGCGACGGCAGCGTGGCCGATCTTGCGAGCCTTGCGTCCGCGAATGCCGCCGCCCGGCCGGCCGTGGATCGGTTGTGGCGGGCCTATGCGCGGCTCGCCCTCAGCGAGAAGATCAATTTCATTCCCTATGCCTATGGTGCGTTGCCCCTGAAAAGCATGGGCGACATCATCGGCCATCCGACCCATGGCCTGATCGGCGCGATCGACGTCCTGCCCGCCGGTGCGGTGGTGACCGGCGAGACCCGCATCGAGATCGGCCATCTCACCTTCGAGCGGGATCTCTGCGACGATACCAGACCGTCCAACCGCGGCCAGGACTGCAAGGTTCTGGTCACCCGGCCGATCGCCGGCCGGACAGGTCGCGTCGATCCGTTCGGCGCGTTGCGCATCGCCACGAAGGACCCGCAAGGCGTGGAGCATGCCATAAGGGCCTTCACGCTGTTCTGGCAGGACGGTCTGAGCCTTCGCGACCGTTTCACCACCGACAGTTTCGCCGCGCGCGGCGGGGCGCGCCCGAAGCTCGTCAGCGATTGCCGGATCTGCGACGACACCTACGACTTCGGCGATCAGGGCGTCAGCTACCGCTCCGGGCCCTTCCATATCCGCCTGCGCGATGAGCCAGACAATGCCGGGCTTCCCCAGCCCGAGCGGCATGCCGACCTCAATGCCTATCGCTTCCCCGCCGAATTCCTGCGCCTGAAAAAGGCCGAGATCGGCAAGCGGGAGTCGCCGCCGGTCCTGAAGGTGGTGGCGGGCGAGGAGATCGTCGTGCATGTGGTGCATCCGGGCGGGCGGGCCCGCCAGCACGCCTTCGCGACGATCGGCCAGAACTACAACGACCTGTTCCCCGGCTTCGGCTTCCCGCGATCGGCGCTGGTCGCGCCCGGCAAGGCGATCACCGCATCGCTGACCCGAAAGGCTGAAGTCGGCTGCTATCTCTTCCATGACGGGCCGGCCTATCTGCAGGCGGGTGGCCTCTGGGGACTGATCGACGTCGTCGCGAACGAAAAGGACCTCGACGATCCCGCCAAGACCTCCTGCGCCCGCGCACCGTGAGGCCGCCGCGATGGTGACGCGCGTCTCGAAACGGGGATCGGCGCTGTGGCTTTGCGTTGCCGTCGTGTTGGCGGCAGCCCTGCCGGCAGCAGGCCAGCCGGCCGACAGCGGGCTGGCGGTCGAGATGACCATTCGTGATCGCGCGGGGCAGGCGCTGCACATGCCAAGAAGCCGGGAGCCATTCCGGCTCGTGCTGAAAATCTCCGATGCCAAGACCGGCCAGCAGCCGGCGGGCCTGAAGCCGGCCGCCTGGATCCGGCCCGTCGCGGCAGAGAATGCCGCCTGTGCGGATACGGCCCGCGCGCTCAGGGCAACGCGCGGCACGCCACGCGGCGTCATCGATCTCAATGGCGAATTGATCGGCGTGCTCAACGACGATGCGAGCTTCGGCGTCGTGGACCGCCGGCTCGACCAGAGCGGCGCGAACATGATCGCCGCCGCGACCTTCGACCGCCGGCCGGACGCCATCGCCTTCGACCCGGCGGGTATGCGCGCGCTTACGGTTTTTACCGCCGAGGGCCGGATCGAGGATGTCGACCTCCTGACGGGAGAACGGCGGCATCTTGCCGAGAACCTTGCCACGCCGAGCGACGTACGGGCGACGGCCGCCGGAAGCGTCTGGATCGCCGAAACCGGCCGCGATGCCCTCCTCAGGCTGAAACCGGATGGCGTGGTCGACGTACGCCTTGTGCTGCCCGGCGGATCGGGCGCGGAGGAAAACGGGCTGTTCCTGCGCGAGACCGGCCTGCCGGGTCTAGTCGGCGTCTATTCCGGCGACGGCCGGGTCGCCCTCCTCGACGACTGGGCATCCGCCATCGTCTGGAGCGCTTCGGGACCGCCCATCGCCGATGCCCGCTTTATCGGGAACGGAACCGTCGTCCTGTTGCCGGCCGGCGAGAAGGCGCTCGACATCCGCTATACGGACGATCCGGGCGCACCGTTGCGCATTCCCATCGGCATCGATGCGACGCGCCTTGCGGTCAGCGCGGACGGACGCCATGCCATCGCCTACAGCTCGGGAAAGCCGCTTTTCGTCATCGTCGACCTTGCCACGGCGCGGCTGATCGAGGCCGGCCACATGCAGGAACGGATGGCGGTGCAGGAGGCGGCGTTCGTCGGCAAGAACCTCTATATCCTCAGCGAGGATGGTGGAGCGGTGGCGATTTTCGAAAACGCGGCGCTCGGGCGGAAGGACCGCCCCGCGCCGCGGATCATCGGCCTTGCCCGCGGCCAGCCTGAGGCCGGCGGCGCCGGCACGCGCATCGCGGCGCTCGACGCATCCCGCGCGCTGGTCGTCGACCGGGGCGGCGGCATGGGGCTCATTCTCCATGACGCCATGGCCATCGGCAACGTGCCGCCGGAAGACTATGTGCGCCTGCGCAGCGGCGTTCCGCTCTCCATCGGCGTCGTCGACCGGAGCCTGAGGGAGGCCGCGCCCGGCCGCTTCGAAACCGTCGCGCGCCTCGAAGCCGGCGGTGAACACGAGCTGATCCTCACCACCGGCATCGGCGGCCTCACCACCTGCATCCGCTTCGCGGTTGAAGGCGACGGCGCAGGCGAGGACCGGGTCTTCACCCTGAAGGCATCGCTACGCGACGGGCGCTACCGCGCCGACCGGCCGGAAACGGTCTTCTTCGAATTTCGCGACGGCGACGGCCGGGAGATCGCGGTGCCGCGCGCGCGCCTCCTCGTCTCCAGCCTGCAATCCTCCTGGACGATGCCGGTGGATGCGCAGCGCGACGGGGACAACCGCCTCGCGGCGCAGATCCGTTTTCCCCATCCGGGCGTTTTTTCGATCAGCCCGGTCGACATACCGCAGGCATTCGAGCTGCGGGAGCCGGCCCTCGCACAGGTGTCGCCATGAAAAGGATCGCCTCCATCGCCCTCCCCCTTGCCCTCCTTCTCGCTCTCCTGGCGTCGACAGCGATCGTTGCGAGCCGGGTCGCGCCCTCCCGGCAGGTCGCGACGCTGGCGCGGGAGCCGGTGGACCTTCCCGACGTGCGCCTGACCGATCATCACAGGCATGAGGCGGCGCTGGTCAGCGAGCTTGCGGGTAACGATCTCCTGGTGGTGACATTCAACTACACCAGCTGCCAGTCGATCTGCGGGGTCGGCAATGCGATCATGCAGGAACTCGACAGGACCGTCGCGCCGCGCGTCCGGCGGCCCGTCCGCCTGGTGTCGATAACCATCAATCCGACGGTCGATACGCCGGACATGCTCGCCGAGGCGGCGCGAGAATGGGCGCCGAGCGCGCGATGGCTCTGGACGACCGGCGCGGCGGGCGATATCGACAAGGTGCTGCGGCAGGCCAATGCCCGAACAGCCGATATCGAGCTGCACGAGCTCGTCTTCATCGTCGGGGATGGAATGCGGAAGGATTTTCGCCGTGTGCCAGTCAACGAGGCGACCGTGTCCGGCATCGCCGCGGCGCTCGATGGATACGGCAGTTGAAGTTTCCCGCTCTCGCCGGCCTGTTGCTGCTGCTCGGGACCGCTCCCGCGGCCGGCCAAGAGAGGCCGGACATCGGCGGCAGCCTGTATAACGGCATCGGCCAATCCATAGCGACGGCCTCGGTCGGTGGCGCGGCGGCGCTTCCGGCGACACGGTTTCCGTGTCGCACCTGTCACGGGCGCGATGGCGCGGGCGGCCGGGAGGGCGCTGCGCCGCCGATCCGGGGAAGCGATCTGTTTCGCGCCACCTCTGCCCGACCGGCCTATGACGCCGCCAGCCTGAGAGATGCACTCGAGCAGGGACGAACGCCGGACGGACGTCTCCTCGCCAGTCTCATGCCGCGCTACGCGATGGACGACCAGACCTTCGCCGGCATTTCCGCCTATCTCGCCCGTCTCGACAGTTTGCAGCGGCGCGGTGTCCATCCGCGCGCGATCACATTGGCCGTTGCCGTTCCGCCGGACAATGCGGCAACGGCGCGCCGCTATGCGGAGGCGCTCCAGGCGGCATTGGACGAGCTTCTCGGCGGCCAGCCGATCCATGGGCGCAAGATTGCGGTTGCGCTGCTTGCCGGAGACAGCGCGGCGATCCTCGCCGGGACCGAGGATGCGGTCGCCGTCGTCGGCCTGGCGCCGTCGACACGGCTCGATGTCACAGCCTTCACCGATCGGCAGGTTCCCGTCCTCTTCCCCCTGTTTCCGCTTGCCGGAAGCGAGGACACGACGATCGTGCGCGGACTGATGGCGGATCGGCAGGATGCGCTTCGCGCTATCGCCGACCGTCTCGCATCCGATAAGGCGACGGCTGTGACCGTCATCGACGCGCCCGGATGCGGCGATGATGCAGGCAGTTTCGCGGCATGGTTTCCAGGGGCCGGCACCCGCTACACGCTATCGCGCCTGCCGCTCCCCGCAGACCATCCGCGCGACGTGCTCCTGCTGTGTCCGGACCGGCGGATGGCGCGGCGGATCCTTCACGATCTTCCCGCCAGTTCCCGGATCTACGGGCTTGCGGGCGAGCTCCTGTCATCCGCGGAGGCCGGCCGCCATCATCTGGTCCTCGCATCGCCCGAGGCATCCCTTGTTTCTGGGGCGGGGTCGGGACATATCGTGGACGTCCATGCCAGGACCGTCGCACGGCTTCTCGTTTCCGCATTGACGAGCGCCGGCCGAGATCTCGACCGGACGTCCCTCGTCGCCGCCATCGGCACCGTTCGCGATGCCGAAGCGCAACTCGATTATGCGAGCGACGCCCTCAACGGCACGGCCACCGTTTCCTTCATCGAGACGAAGCCGCGCTGAGCAAGGGATCCTTTTCTCCGTGAAAGAAGCCGATCAGCCGTCCTTTCCCCGGGTGGTGAAATTCTCGCGCATTTTTTCCAGCCAGCCGAGGACGCGACCGGCCGCCTGCTCGCCGGCGCCGAGCAGGCCTGACAATTCGCTTTCCACCCGTTCGCGCATGGAGGAGCTTTCCTGCTCGGGAAGCGGCGGCAGGATATGCGCGAAATAGGTCTTGTCGAGCAGGCGGTGCAGCAGGCGCTCGCCCGGAAACGGCTCGTCATTGTTGAGCGCCCGCGCCGCCTTGAGGAGCGTGCGGATATCGTATTGCACGGGGCTGATGTCCGGCACCTGCTTGCGCAGGCCGAGCAGGGTATAGACCCCGACGCGCGCCGTGCGGACAGAGCTGTCCATCGTGAAGATGATATCGTTGGACGTTTCGACGAACTGGCCCAGCAGCGCCAGGTTCGTGCAGCCGGCGGGCACCACATGAGGCCGATCGCCGGCCGCGCGCGGCATGAACATGGCGGTGATGTAGGGCATGAGGGCAAGCCGCGCCTTCGTGTTGGCGACAACGGCCTCGAGCTGGTCCTCGATGCCGAGATGATAGCATAGCTCGGCGATGATCTCGCGTCCGGTGCAGGCGGGCATCGTCTTCCTGACGTAGTTGCCCTCCTTGTCCATCAGCAGCGCATAGACCCAGACGACCAGCACGTCGTCCGGCTGGCCGGGAAAATGCGGCTGGCGATTGCAGGTGACGCTCAGCACCCAGCTTGAATCGGTGAAGGTGATGATGCCGCCGGTCACGGTCTTTCCCGAATAGGGGTCGTTGACAGACAGCTCCTTCAGCTTTTCCACGAACGGCGAGGGTTTGCATGTGAGGGTGACCGACTCCCACATCGACTTTTCCGTATCGCCATAGAATTTTTCCGGCTTGCCGAAAACCGGCGATTTTCTCGCGAGATTCTTCCACAGCGCCCAGTCGCTGGCCTCGCCCGGCTCGTGCCGGCCGCGCTCGAGCACGGGCGCCGTCTCCATGTCGCCATAGGCGGTGCCTTCGGTCATCGATCCGGTCAGGGCGAAAACCACGTCGTCCGGGCCGACATCGATCACCTGGTCCCTTCCATCGATCCTGGCACGGATCGCGGTTACGGTTCGAGACTCGCCGTCGACCGTCATGTCCAGATCATAGGCGCGTGTGCCGAACCGGACCGTGACGCCCTTCTGCTTCAAGTGCTCCACCAGCGGCCGCACGAAGCTGTCATATTGATTGTATTTGGGGAAGACCAGCGCCGACATGTCCTTGAGCCCGTCGAGCGCGTCGAGGAATCGATGCATGTAGAGCTTCATTTCGAGCAGGCTCTGCCAGTTCTCGAAGGCGAACATCGAGCGCCAGAGATACCAGAAGTTGGTTTCCAGGAAACCGGCGCTGAAATATTGCTCGATGGTGATGTCGTCGAGTTCTTCCTTGCGCTTCAGCAGCAACCGGATGAGCTCCCATTGCTGCGAGCGCGACAGGCCCAAGGTCGAGAAATCGCGGATCTGGCCGCGCTTGTGCATCAGGCGGGCTTTGGAGAAATTCGGGTCGTTGTCGTTGACCAGCCGGTACTCGTCGAGAACGCTGTATCCTTCGGGCAATTCCAGCGCCTGGACGTCCTGTAACATGTCCCAAAGGTTGTCGTAATTCCAGTTCATCTCGCGGCCGCCGCGAATGATGTAGCCGTCGTCCGGATTGCCCGCCCCGTCGAGCGAGCCGCCCGCGATATCCATCGCGTCGAGAATGGTGATGTCCTGTCCGGCCATGCCGCCGTCGCGGATCATGTAGAAGGCCGCCGCCAGTCCGGCGATTCCGCTGCCGATGATCCACGCCTTGCGCCCTTCGACCTGGTTGCCGGGCACCGGACGGTTGCGCATATAGGCGCCCATCATATCCGGCGGGGGCAAGGTATTTTCCGGGCGATGGTGCCAATAGCCGGCGGTCGTATCGTTTTCGACGCGGAAAGGCGTGTGGCTGTCGATATCGGGGATTTTTGCCTTGGTCATGCAAACTGCCTTTTTATCCAACCCAAGATAGAGTCAGAATACACCTTTTCGCAAAGGTAGATAGTTCGTCCTTGTCGCGCCGCGCCGATAGCGCGGCGTCCATGGCGGGCAAAGCAAGGCCAAGGTCGCGGTGGTGGCTGGCATCTTGATCTCGCCCGCTGGAATATGCGCCGTGCCGGAGAAGAAGTCCCGGCCCCTCCGGCATTCTTGTCCTGCCGCTCATCTACCCGACGCGGAACGAACGCTTTCCCCTCTTCGGGAGGCGAACCCGAGCGGTTCCTGTTGGCGTTCGGCGTTTAGCAGAATGGCGCTTGACTATCCGGCTGATCATGCCTATCAAGTTGTAGGCCTAACCCTACAATTGGACGCCATGCAACAATCCTTTTCGAAAACACTCGCGACGCTTTCGCCAGCAGACCTTCCCGGTCGGGACGTGACTGTGCGTCGCTTGCGACATCCCGGCCGCTGGATCAGCGGCGGCATCGTTTTGTTGCTGCTCGCCGTCATCGTCCGCGCTTTTGCCGTCGGGCAAATCCAATGGACTGTGGTCGGCAGGTTTCTGACGGCCGAGGTAATCATTGTCGGCTTCGGCTGGACATTGCTGATCTCGGCCTGTGCGCTGGCGCTCGGCGTCGCACTGGGGTTCGCCTTCGGGATCATGCGTCTTTCGGAAAACCCGATCCTCCGTTTTGCCGCCTGGCTGTATGTCTGGGTGTTTCGCGGCACGCCGGTGCTGTTGCAGCTTCTCATCTGGTTCAACATCGCGCTGGTCTTCCCGCGGCTCTACATTCCCGGCCTCGTCGATGCGCGCATGGTCGATGTGGTCACGCCCTTCGTCGCCGCCGTGCTCGGACTTGGCGTCAACGAGGGTTCCTATCTCACCGAAGTCGTGCGCGGCGGCATCGGCGCCGTCGACAGGGGGCAGAAGGAGGCAGCGCATACGCTCGGCATGACGCCCGGCCAGACGATGCGCCGCATCATCCTGCCGCAGACGCTGCGGCTCATCCTGCCAGTGCTCGGCAACAGCGCCATCGGCATGCTGAAATTCTCCTCGCTCGCCGCCACCATCGCCATGGGCGAAATGCTGAACGCGGCACAGCGCATCTATTTCATCAACGGCGCCGTCATCGAGCTGCTGTTCGTCTGCGCCGTCTGGTATCTTCTCGGCACCACGGTTCTGTCCATCGGCCAATATTATCTCGAACGCCATTTTGGCCGCGACGCCTCCGCTGCCCCGGCCGGGCGCGGCTGGTTCGCCGGCTGGTCGCGCCGCCCGGCTGCACCGGAGGAAGCATGAGCCTCGCAGTCAAGGCGGTCGGTATCCGCAAGTCTTTCGGCAGTCACGAAGTCCTGAAGGGCCTCGATCTCGATGTTTCCCACGGCGAGGTGCTGTGCATCCTCGGCCCCTCCGGCAGCGGCAAGAGCACCTTCCTGCGCTGCATCAATCACCTGGAGACGCCGAACGGCGGTTATGTCTGGGTCGACGGTGCCATTATGGGCTACGACTATGCCCGCGGCACCCTGCAGGAGCTGCCGGTCAAGCGGCTGCGCGCCCAGCAGAGCCAGCTTGGCATGGTGTTCCAGCATTTCAATCTCTTCGCCCACCGCACCGTGCTCGGAAATGTCATCGAGGGGCCGATGGTGGTGCGCGGCCTCAAGCGCTCCGAGGCCGAGGCACGCGCCATGGATCTGCTGGAGCAGGTCGGCATGGCCGGCAAGGCGCAGAGCTATCCGTCGCAGCTTTCCGGCGGCCAGAAGCAGCGCGTGGCGATCGCCCGGGCGCTGGCCATGCAGCCGCGCGTCATGCTGTTCGACGAGCCGACCAGCGCGCTCGACCCGGAACTCGTCGGCGAAGTGCTGGAGGTGATGCGCACGCTGGCGCGCGGCGGGACCACCATGATTGT
This sequence comes from Hyphomicrobiales bacterium, assembly GCA_017305935.1. Lineage (GTDB taxonomy): Bacteria > Pseudomonadota > Alphaproteobacteria > Rhizobiales > Rhizobiaceae > Metarhizobium. The sequence continues at coordinate 123,424 of JAFKJU010000006.1, forward strand.
CGTCACCCATGAGATCGGCTTCGCCCGCGAGGTCGCCGATCGCGTCGTGGTGATGATCGACGGCGAAATCCGCGAGATCGGCGCCCCTGGCGACGTTCTCAGCAATCCTTCCGATCCGCGCGTGCGCTCGTTCCTGAGCCGCGTGCTTGCCTGACCTTTCAAGTCCAACAATGGGAGCACGAAGAATGAAAACAATTCTGCCGATGGTACTGGGGCTTGCCTCCGCCACGTTCATCAGCCTTGCCGGCACGGCCTTTGCCGCCGGTGACGAGAAGCTGGCGGCCGCGCTGCCCGAAGCCGTGCGTTCGGCCGGCAAGCTCAACGTCACCATCAGTCTCGCCTATCCGCCGATGGAATACAGCGATGCCGGGTCGACCGACCTCAAGGGTTTCGACATCGACCTCGCCAAGGCGATCGCCGAGCGTCTCGGCCTGACGGCGGAGTTCCAGAACGTCGAATTCCCGCAGCTCATCCCGCAGGTGGTCACCGGCCGTTCCGACCTGATCATGACCGCCTTCTCCGACAAGGTGGAGCGCCAGACGCAGCTCGATTTCATCGACTACTTCAAGACCGGCAATGTCTTCTATTCCAGCATCGACCACAAGGATGAGATCAAGACCGAAGCCGATCTCTGCGGCAAGACGGTCGCCGTCGCTACGGGCACGAGCTGGGTCACCTGGGCGGAAGAGCTTGGCAAATCCATCTGCCCGGCCGACAAGCTGATCACCGTCATCCAGATCCCGACCCAGGCCGAGCACATCATGCAAATCCGCCAGGGTCGCGCCCAGGCTTCCGTCATCGGTCTCGAAGGTCTGCTCGACCTGATGAAGCAGGAACCGGGCAAGTTCTACCAGATCGGCGATATCGGCGAAGTCAACCATTACGGCATCGCCTTCGCCAAGGCGAACGGCCAGCTTCGCGATGCCGTGCACGCCACCCTCGAAGCCCTGAAGGCCGACGGCACTTATGCACAGATCCTCGACCGCTACGGCTTGAAAGAAGCGGGCGTGGAAGCGTTCAAGATAAACGGAGCCACGAAGTAACCAGCCTCGCCGGAGCCGATCTTGACCCAGCCTTCCCCACCAGACGCCGCAAATCCGGGTGACCGCCCGGACGACAGGCTGTCGCGCTTTCGCCTCGATGCCTATTCCGGCGAACAGCTCTACCGGCAGCTTTACCGGGCCTTGCGCGCCGCCATCCTCAGCGGCGATTTCTCCGAAGGGGAGGCCATCCCCTCGGAGAACCAGATGCGCGACCAGTTCGGCATCGCCCGCACCACGGTGCGCAATGCGATGGCGCTCCTGGTGTCGGAAGGGCTGGTGCAGCAGGTGCGCGGCCGCGGCACGATCGTCTCGCACCGGCCGATCAGCCACAATATCTGGAACTTCGGCAGCTTTACCGAGCTTGCCCGTCGCCAGGGGCAGCGTCCGGTGACCAAGGTGCTGGAGCACAGGATCGAAAACGGCGAGCTGCTTCTGGTGCGCGCCCGCGGTCTTGCCAATGGCGAGACCATCGCCTGGCTGAACGTCGATACTTCGCAGCTCGATCTCGCCCTCTATCCCGGCATCGAGACTTACGATTTCGCGGCGCAATCGCTCTACGAGGTGTTGCGCCGCGATTACCACCGACATCCGCTGCGTTCGGAACTGCTGCTCACCGTCGTGCCGCCGTCCGAGCGCCTGAGGGAGGCTTTTGGCCCGGCGACGGATGTGCCGGGCTATCTTTGCGCCAGCGGGGATGTGCTCGATGCCGACGACCAATTGGTCGAGCGCACGTCGATCGTCTATTCGCCGGCCGTCCAGATGAAATTCGCAACGCGCTGGGGGCGCGATACCGCGCCCGCCTGAGGGCGGCGCGCCGCAGGAGAAACCGAAAATGAACCGTCTCACCGAGACATTCGCCACCGTGAAACCTATCCTCGGCATGCTGCATCTGGCCGGGGACGGCCCGGCGGCAAAGCTTGCCCAGGCAGAAGAAGAAGCCCGCATCATGGCTGGCGAAGGCGTCGACGGGCTGGTGGTGGAAAACTATTTCGGCGAGGCCGACGATGTCGAGCGCGTCCTGGAGCGGCTGAGCGGCCTCGATCTCGGCGCGCGCCTCGGCGTCAACGTGCTGCGCGACGACGCCCGCGCCTTTGAACTCGCCGGGCGCTATCCCGTCGCCTTCATCCAGATGGATTCCGTCGCCGGCCATCTGGCCCCAGATGCGGATATCGTCTTCGCGGCCGATCTCGCTGCGCGCCGCGCCGGCGTTGCGGCGCTGCTGCTCGGCGGCGTGCGTTTCAAATACCAGCCGGTGCTGTCCGGCCGGCCGGAAGAGGAGGACGTGCGCATCGGCGCCGCCCGTTGCGACGGGCTGGTGGTCACCTCCGACGCCACGGGACAGCCGACCGACATGGAAAAGGTCGCTCGCTTTCGCGCCGCGACCGGCGGTCGCGTGCCGCTGCTGATCGGCGCCGGCCTTACCGAGGCCAATGCCGTCGAACAACTGGCGCAGGCCGATGGCGCCGTCGTCGGAAGCTGGTTCAAACACGACCATAAGGATAGCGGCCGCGTCGCGGCGGCCCATGTCGCCGGGCTGATGCGCGCCGTGCGCCTGGCAAGGAGTGCCGCATGAACGCGCTTCTCGCAAGGCCGGTGACAGGAGAGAATTTCGCCCGCTATGGCCGTGTCTCCGATCTCACTGGCGATGCCGATCCGGCTGTCGTCTGGACGCGCGGCGACGGCTGGAGCGACGGTTTCACCCGCACGCCGCTGATCGAGGGCTCCGGCCATCTCGGCATCACCCGCGGCGGCGGCGCGCCCTGGCTCTGCGCGGCGATGGAACGTCATCCGCGCACCGAGGAGGCAATCTTCTGCGCTGCCGAACCCATCGTGCTCGCCGTCGCCCCGTCCGGCGATGTGGAGGCGCCGCTGGCGGACGAGATCGAGGCTTTCGTCATCGCGCCCGGACAGGCTGTGGTCATGAATCGCGGCGTCTGGCACGATGCCTGCCGCGGCGTTTCCGGCCCGACGCCCTATTACTGGATGGCGATCTGCGGGCTCGGCGAAAGCCCCTGGGTGCCGGTGTCGGGCGGCCCGCGCCTGGTGCGGGTCGAGGGAGCGGCCGCATGACCGCCTTCTTCATCGGCGACGTGGCGCTGGACGAATATTACACTGCCGACCGCTGGCCGGGCCGGGCCGACAAGGGCATGGTGCAGGAATTGCCGGCCGAAATCGGTGGCTCGATCGCCAATGCCGCCGTCGTCCACGCCGCACTCGGCGGCGATACGCAATTCATCTCGCTGCTTAATGACAGCCCGCTATCGCAACGCCTGATCGCCGATCTCGGCGAAAACGGCGTCGGGGCCGATCACATGCTGACCGATCCCACCATCCCGGAATCGCGCAACTTCATCTTCCTCATCGATGGCGAGCATGTGGTGCTGACCGTCGAGATGGGCGAACAGCCGATGTGGCTGGCGCCGCAAACGCTTGCCGCGCTGCGCCGGCCGGGCGTTCTCTACACCACCCTCTACCGCGTCCGCCGCCTGCATGCGCGGACGCACGATGGCGTGCTCAAGCAGGCCGACCTGCTTGCCGACCTGCGCCGCCATGGCCGTCGCGCCATCTTCGATCTCGATGTCGGCGGCTGCACACCCGAGGACATGCCCTATCTCACCGGAGCCGCCGTCGTCATCTTCAACCAGGTCGGTTTCCGTGCCGCCTTCGGCCATGACGATCTCTCCCGTATCGGCGGCTGGATACGGGACCATGACATCGGCTGGGTCGTGCGCACCATGGCAGCGGCGGGCGCCGAGGCCTTCGACGGCGAAACGCAGGAGCAGGCTGCCGGCTACGCCGTGAATGTCGTCGATGTGACCGGCGCCGGGGACACCTTCGGCGGGGCATTGACCTGGTGCCTGACGCAAGGGCATCCCTTCGCGGACGCGTTGGATTTCTCCGTCGCCGCTGCGTCCCGCTCTGTCACGGTCCACGGGCCGCGCGGCGGCAAGGCCGGCGCCGAAATGGTGCTTGCATGGCGAGAGGAAAGGCGCTGCCTTCCGGCCGGCCGGATCGAGGGTTAAGCGCGGCGGTCCGGCCGACACATAGCGGACCGAAACTATTGCGGAGCCAGTTTCAACATTTCGCGCGCGGCACCCGCGCTCGCGGGCCGTCCGCCCAGCAGCTTCAGGATATGCACCGCGCGGTCGACGAGCTCGGCATTGCTTTTGACCAGTTCGGTTCTGGAAAGCCGGATCATATCCTCCATTCCCACCCGCACATGGCCGCCGAGAACGAAAGCCTGCGCCAGCATCGGGAACGCCATGCGCCCGATGCCGAAACCGGTCCAAATCGCATCCTTCGGCAGCATCCCGCGTGCGAAAAGCATCGTCTCGGGCGTTGCCGCGAAACCGTATTTCACGCCAAGGACAAGGCTAGCCAGCGGCGGCCCGCGAAACACCCCGGCATCGATGAAATCCCGAAGCAGGTTGATGTCTCCCGTATCGAACAATTCGAACTCGGGCCGCACGCCGCAATCATAGATGATTTCGGACATCCGTTTTACGTAAGGGGGCGTGTTGATGACGATCTCGGTCCCGAACGTCATGGTGTTGAGGTCGAGCGTGCAGATCTCGGGCTTGAGATCGACGATATGCGCTACGCGCCGCTCGGCGGTAACGAAGTTCGTTCGCGGTCCCGCCACCTTGGGGTCGTCGTCGCCGGGCTGAAACCGCCCGCCGGGGCCGGTCGTCACGTTCAGGATGACCTCGTTGTTCTTCGCCCGGATAAGGCGTACGACCTCCCTGTAGTGGTCGAGCTCCATCGAGGGGCGACCGTCGGGATGGCGCACATGCAGGTGCAGGATGGCGGCGCCGGCATCGGCGGCTTCCAACGCCGATGCGGCGATCTGCTCCGGCGTCACCGGAAGATTCGGGTTGTCCTCGGGACGCGTGAGGCTGCCGGTCACGGCGCAGGTGATGATTGTCGCGGCCTGCATGTCATTCTCCTACGATCGCCGTCGCCGCGATCTCCACCAGCATATCGGGATCGATCAAGGCTCCGGCCTGAAGCAATGTGGTCGCCGGGCGGGTCGATGCGAAGGCGCGCGCATGGGCATTGCCCACCGCCTGCCAGTCCGCCATGTCGCGCAGGAAGACGCGGGTCTCCACGACATCTTCCAGCGAGGCCCCCACCGCGTCAAGAGCTTCGCCGATGCGTTGCAACACCAGTTCGGCCTGTCCTTCGGCATCGCCCTTATGAGACACGCCTGCCGGCCCTCCGGCGGACGTGCCCGAGACGATGACAAGATTGCCGGCGCGAACCGCGCGGGAATAGCCGATCCCGGCCCCCCATTCAGACGCCACTTCGACACGTCGTTTCATCGTTCATCCTCCCCTATCGGTTTTCCTGCTGCGCCAGGCGCTTCAAAGCCCGGTCGAAGGTCTCGGCGATCTCGTCGATATCGGCTTCGGTCATGGCCGTGGAGAACGCCATCAGCCCGTTTCCGCCGATGATGACGCCCTCGTCGAAAAGCATCCGGGCAAGCGCGGCCACGCGCCTCGCGCCCTCGGCGGACGCCACCGTGGAGCGATAGTCGGTGAGCGGGGCGCGCGTCAGATGCACGCGCCGCAGGGAGCCGAGGCCCGTCACCTGCCCGTCGATGCCGTTGCGGTCGAAACATTCCCGGACCCGGTCGTCGAACCGGCTTGCCAATCGCTCCAGCCGCTCGAAATCCGCGGGATCCAGCGCCAGCAGCGCCGCCGCCCCGGCCGCCATCGACATCGGGTTTGCGCTGAACGTGCCGCCATGCGGAAGGGCCGGCGGCCCCTTCGAGGGATCGAAGACCGCCATCACCTCGGCCTTGCCGCCGATTGCGCCGACGGGAAACCCGCCGCCGATGACCTTTCCCAGCGTCGTCAGATCCGGATCGACCGCGAAGCGGCCCTGGGCGCCGTTATAGCCGAGACGGAACGTGATCACCTCGTCCAGGATCAGCAGCGCCCCCAGATCGCGCGTGACCTGCCTCAGCATCCGCAGGAAGGCGTCGCTGGCCGGAACCAGCCCCGCGCGGTTCGGCATGACGTCGACCAGCACGCCGGCGAGCGAGTTGCCGTTCGCCCGCAATATCCGTTCGGCAACCTCGACATTGTTGAACGGGATGACGACGATATCGTCGAGAACGCCCCGGGGCGTGCCCTTCGCCGTCGGGACCGACAGCGGCTCGTCGGCATTTCCCCAGTTGGAAGGGTTGGCGTCCTGGCTTGTTTCGGCGGGATCGTAGGTGCCGTGATAGGCGCCTTCGCATTTGGCGATCTTGGGGCGTTCGGTGAAGGCGCGGGCGGCCTTGATCGCATTCATCACCGCCTCGGTGCCGGAATTCGTGTAGCGCAACCGCTCGACCGAAGGCAGGCGTTCGCACAGGATCTCGGACAGGACGATTTCGCTTTCCGTCGCCATGCCGAAGCTGGTGCCCAACGCCAGTTGCCGGGCGGCGGCGGCGGCGACATCGGGCTGGCCGTATCCATGGATGAGCGCGGTGAAATTGCCATTGGCATCGATCCGGGCATTGCCGTCGACATCGATGATCCTGCAGCCTTCGCCGCGCGCCGCATAGACCTGGTGAGGCTGCCGAAACACTGTGGTGCGGGTATTGCCGCCCGGCATCACCTTCTGCGCCCGTTCATATAGGCTGGCGGAGACCGGATTCTGGAGATCTCGCATAATTGTTCCCCTCTCAGGCGTGAAGGTCGATGCGCTCGCGGCGGAAGACCGGCGTGGCGTTTTCGAAATCCCGGGCGAAGCGGTGGCCGGAATAGACGGCGGCGAAGATCGCAGCCGGGGCTTCGCAATCCCCTATCCTGCTGACGGCGGGACAGTGCCCGTCGTCGGCCATGCCGGCGGCCAATTCCCGGAAGAGTGCGTCGTTCGGCAGTCTCGCGGTCACCAGCACGAGGGCGTCGGATCGGCGCCGCTCGGCCGCTCCGGTCCTGGCGTCGAGAAACGCGATCTCGTCCTTTTCGCTTCCGGCCAAGGCCTGGTGGGTCGCCATCGCGATCCCCAGCGCGTGGAGCCGTTTGGCGGTGCGCAGGTTTTCGAGGGTGTTGACCGTGAATGCGGAGATATCCGCCGCCGGCGTCACCAGGGTCACGCGGCAGCCCGAAAGGGCGAGCTTTTCCGCGATGACGGCGCCCATGTAATAATGATCGTCGTCATAGACGACGACATCGCCCTGCGGCAGCCGGCCGCGCATGATATCGTCGGGTGTGAAGAGCGGCATCGTCGCGGAGAAGCTTTGGGGGCGATGGGCTGCGCGCCCGACACCATCGGACCGCCATGTGGAACCCGTGGCGAGGACCACATGGTCGGCCCCGAAATCCCTGACGTCGGCCGCCGAAAGCGACGAGCCGAGATAGATATCGACATTCGCAAGCTTGTGAAGCTGCGTCACCCGCCAATCGCGAACACGTTGCCATTCGCCGAGGCCGGGAAGCTTTCCCTCAAGGGAGACCCGCCCGCCGAGATAGGTCTCGCCTTCGGCCAGCGTCACGCGATAGCCCCGCTGCCCGAGCGCCCTGGCGCATTCGAGGCCGGACGGCCCTGCTCCGACGACGAGGATCGACGCATCGGACGTCTTCGGCGCGATCTTTTCCGGATGCCAGCCCCGGCGCCATTCCTCTCCCATGGTGGGGTTCTGCGTGCAGCGCAGGTTCGTCATGGCGAAGTGGCTGGAGACGCAGATATTGCATCCGATGCATTCGCGGATATCCTCATATCGGCCTTCCTCGATCTTCTTCGGGAGAAAGGGATCGGCGATGGAGGGCCGCGCCGCGCCGATCATGTCGAGGACGCCGCGGCGGATGAGGCCGGCCATCGTGTCCGGCGAGGTAAAGCGCCCGACGCCGACGACGGGCCGGGTCGTCACCGATTTGATCCCGACCATGAAGGGTTCGTGATCGTTTTCGGCGGCGAAGCGCGAGGTCGGCGAATCGTCCGCCCAGGTGCCGACGACCAGATCCCAGAGATCCGGCAATTCGGCGAGAAGGCCGATGGCCTCGATGCCTTCGTCCGCGGCGCGCAGCCCTTCCGATCCGAACAACTCGTCGATGATCAACCGGACGCTGACCGCGCAGCCATCGCCGCCGCCTTCGCGCGTCACCTCGATCAGTTCCTTCAGCAGGCGGATGCGGTTCTTCAGCGGGCCGCCATATTCGTCGGTGCGCTGGTTGCGCGGCGAAATGAACTGGAAGGCGATGGTCGAGAAATTGGCGTCGACATTGAGGATGTCGAAGCCGGCCTTCCTGGCCCGGACGGCGGCGTCCTTCCACCAGCCGAGAAGCGCCCTGATGTCGGACTTGTCCATGGCGCGCACCTGGACGGGATGATGCCCGCTCACGGGGCGATCCATAGGGCCGAGCGGAACCTCGCGCGTCAGCCGGTTGCCGTTGTAATAGGCGGGATAGGCCAGTTGCACACCGGCCAGCGCGCCATGCTGATGGACGGCTTCCACCATCCTGGCGAGCGGGGGAATATCGCCGTCGTCCCACAGCATCTGAAGCACTTCCGGCATGAGGTCGCCGGTCGGATGCACCGAACAGTGCTCCGTGTTGATGACCGCCCAGCCGCCCTCGGCCTTGACGCCGCGCATGGCGGCATGAGCCTGCGGACGCAGGTTGCCCATGCCGTTGCAATGCGGGGTCTGATAGAAACGGTTTCGGGCGGTGACGGGGCCGAGCTTGACCGGCTCGAACAGGATATCGAATCGTGAATCGCGCATGTTGCACCTGGAAATGGCCTCCCGCGGGAGGCCGTTGACAGACAAGGCCGCGCCGTTCAGGCGCGAATCTTGATCCAGGTCGCCTTGAGTTCGGTATATTTGTCGATGGCGTGCAGGGATTTGTCGCGGCCGAAGCCGGACTGCTTGTAGCCGCCGAACGGCATGGTGATGTTGCTTTCGTCGAAATTGTTGACCCATACGGACCCGGCGCGCAGGCGGCGGGATGTGGCCAGCGCCGTGTCGATGTTGTCGGTCCAGACGGCGGCGGCAAGGCCGTAGATCGTGTCGTTCGCGATGCGGACGGCCTCCTCGGCATCCTTGAAGGTGATGGTCGAGAGGACGGGGCCGAAGATTTCCTCCTGGGCGATCCGCATCCCGTTGTCGACATTGTCGAACACGGTCGGCTCGACGAAATAGCCGCCCGACTCGGTGCGCACCTGCCGGCCGCCCGATTTCAGCTGCGCGCCTTCCCTGGAGCCGATCTCGATATAGTCGAGCACACGCTCCATCTGGGCCTTGCTGACGATGGCGCCGAGCCGCGTCTCGGCATCGAGGGGATCGCCAGGCTGAAGCGAATTGCCGACGGCGATGACCTTCTCCAGGAATTCATCCTTGATACGGGCGTCGACAAGAAGGCGCGAGCCGGCGTTGCAGACTTCGCCCTGGTTGAAGAAAATGCCGAATGCGGCTGCGCTCGCCGCCTCGTCGAGATTGCCGCAATCGGCCATGACGATGTGCGGCGTCTTGCCGCCGCATTCCAGGGCGATGCGCTTCATGTTGGATTGCGCCGCATAGCTCAGGAACAGCTTGCCGACCTCGGTCGAGCCGGTGAACGTCACGCAGTCGACGTCCATGTGCATTCCGAGCGCCATGCCGGCGGTCTCGCCCAGCCCGGTGACGACGTTGAAAACGCCGTCGGGAATGCCGGCCTCGGCCGCCAGTTCCGCCAGGCGGATCGCCGACAGCGGCGATTGCTCGGCCGGCTTGAGGATCAGGGAATTGCCGGCCGCAAGCGCCGGGCCGATCTTCCAGCAGGCCATCAGCAGCGGGAAGTTCCACGGAACGACCGCGGCGACGACGCCGACCGGCTCGCGCGTGATCATGCCGAGCGCGCCGCTGCCGGTCGGTGCGATCTCGTCGTAAATCTTGTCGATGGCTTCCGCATACCACAGGATCGTGTTGGCCGAACCGGGCACGTCGATGGAACGGGCATCGGAAATGGGCTTGCCCATGTTCAGGGTTTCGAGCAGGGCGAGTTCGTCGGCATGGCTGAGCATCAGCTCTCCGAAGCGCTGCAAGACCTTCTTGCGCTCCGATGGCGAACGGCGCGACCACACGCCGCTCTCAAACGCGCGCCGGGCCGATTTCACCGCGAGATCGACATCGGCGCGATCGCAGGAGGCAACGCTGGCGAGCGTCTTGCCGGTGGCCGGATTGATGGCGTCGAACTGCTTGCCCGAGGCCGCTTCGACAAACTTGCCATCGATGAAGGATTGCCCGCGCGGCTTGAGGTCGGCGGCAGCCTGCTTCCAGTTTACTGACATGTTCTCTGCTCCCTTATATTCTCAATTATCGATACTTAATATCATTTATCGATATGAAGTCTCATTGCTCCGCAGGCGTTTGTCAACTGTTTTTCTTCGTCGCGATGGGGATGGGAAAGGCGTGCGCGCGCAAGCGCCCGCCGCGCCGCAGGCGGGGCGGATGCGAAGGGAAAGCCTGTCTGGATCGGTCAGTCGGTAAGGGACGGATCGCCCTGCATCTTGCGTTCCAGCATTTTCGAAAGACGCTCCGCCATCTTGCGCACCAGCGCGATATTGCGGTCTTTTGCGGCCTCGAACAGGCTATGCGTGGTGCCCGTGATGCAAAGGCTTTGCTGGACGCGCTGGCCGCCGACGAGAATGGGCGCGGCGATCGCGCCAAAACCCTCGACGTCTTCGTTCACGCAGTAGGCGATACCTGACGACCGGATTTCCTTCAGTTCCGCCTGGAGTTCGCCCACATCCGTCCTGGTGTATGGAGTGAACTTCACCAGCGGGTTGCCGAGCACGCTGGCGATGAAGTCATCCGATTGATGGGCAAGGATGGCCTTCGCCGAAGCCCCCGCATGCAGCGGTATCTCCTGGCCCGGAATGATATAGGCGCGCAACTGGTTGTTCGGAGCGACCATCTCCATGCTTCTCACTGCAAAGCCCGACAGGCGGGCGACGAAACAGGCCTGGCCCGTTTCCGCCGCAAGCTCGTTCAGGGTGGGCAGCGCGGCGGAGACGAACCAGTCGTCGGCGGCGCTGGAGAAGAGGATGCGCGTCAGGCGTTTGCCTATCCGGCAGGTCGCGGCCGGAGGGGCGGTCATCTCGACCAGCCCGACCTCCGCCAGGCTTCTGATCAGGCGATAGGCGGACGCCTTGGGCAATTCCAGCATATCGCCGACAACAGCCGGAGAAACGCCGTTGGGAAAACCCGCGATGATTTCCAGAATTCGGGCGTAACGCTCCAGCGGCTTTTCGGTCACAGCCTTGGCGGTGGGTTCATTCATGTGCAGCAACTTGGTTATTCTTTCGCGATTCTACGATCATGCCAGTCGAAGTATCGCATCGCCAGAGGCACGAACCAAGGACGGCCGCGGTAAAAGGGAAAAGTCGGAAAGCGGCCCGTGTCGAACACCGATGCCGTGTCGCCCTGCCCCAGGATGCGGTTGGCGATGATCGAGCCGAAGTGGGTGCCGATCGGAATGCCGGCGAAATTATACCCCAGCCCGAAGTGGACATTGCCGTTGCGCCCGATATGCGGCATGAAATCGAAGGTCCCGGCGCAAAAGCCGGTCCAGGCGCGGCTGAGGCGAACGCCCTCCAGGTCGGGAAGAATATCGACCAGCCTGTCGCGCAGCGGAACCGCAAGCGGAAGCGCCGAGGCGCTTTTCGTGCCGGTCATGCCGCCGAACAGGATCCGGCTCGAGTCCGGCGCCGGGCGAATGAAGTCGATGTTCATCTTGGTGTCGAGATAGGTGCGCCGCTGGGGCAGAACCTTGTCGATCAGCTCCTCCGGAAGCAGTTCGGTCGCGACGATGAACCCGCTGAAGGGAATGACGCGCCGCGCGTGCCATTTCAGCTCCGCGCCGGTATAGCCGTTCGTCGTGATCACCACATGCCTTGCCGCGATGGCGCCGCGCGAAGTGTGGAGGTTATGCCTTGCCCCGTTTTCCTCGATCGCCGTCACATATGTGCGATCATGGAAACGAACCCCGGCATGGACGGCGCGCTCGACGAGGCCCTTGTGGTAGAGGCCGGGATGGATGGATCCGAGGTCGGGAATGACGGCGCCGCCGTGATAGCGATCCGACGCGATCTCGCTTCTGACGTTCTCCGGCTCGATCACCGAATAGTCGAAGCCGAGGCTGCGGCGCGTTTCCTCGAGATCGTCGACGAGGCCACGGAAATGCGATTGCGAATTGGCGCCGATGAAGCGGCCGCAGGTGCGATGATGGCAGTCGATCCCCTCGCGGCCGACGAAGCGTTCCACACCTTTCAATGCCCGGTCCAGCTCCCGGTAGACCTCGATCGCATGTTTCTGCCCGGAATGGCTGGTCAGCCAGGCAACGGATCGCTTCAGCGTTCGGCCGATGAAGCCGGCATTGCGCCGCGCCGCGCCCTCCCCGATCCGCTGGCTGTCGACCACCACGACATCGAGCCCGGATCGCGCCAGTTCGAGCGCCGCCACGGTGCCGGTAATGCCTGCTCCGACGACGACGACGTCCGCCGCATCGGGAAGCACGGCCGCGCCGTCTTGCGCCGCCTCCGGCATCGCCGCCGTCCACCAGTAGGGTTCCTCGCGAAAATCCGGGGCGAAAACCGCGTCCTGGGACAGCTTCGCAGCGCGCCGGCTATGGGCGGAGACAGTCATGGAATTTACCTTTTCTTGGTCGAAAAACGAAGCACGGCCAGCAAGAGCCCCGTCAGGACGATCATCAGGCCGGCCGCCGCGATGATCGTGGGATCGAGTTGCTCCCGCAGGCCCGTGAACATCTGCTTGGGAAGGGTGCGCTGGTCGGGGCCGGCGATGAACAGCACCATGACCACCTCGTCGAAGGAGGCGGCGAACGCAAACACCGCCCCCGCCGCCACGCCCGGCGAAATGATCGGCAGCATTACCGTCCTGAAGGCCATGACCTTTCCGGCGCCGAGGTTCGCCGCGGCCTGCATGAGCCGGAAATCGAACCGCGTCAGGGTCGCTGTCACCGTGACGACGACGAAAGGCGTGGCGAGCACCGTATGCGCGAGCACGACGCCGAGGTAGGTGTAGTTCAGCCCGAGCGGGGAAAAGCAGATGAACAGGCCAAGCCCCAGGACCACGACGGGAACGACCATCGGCGAGATCGCCAGGGCCATGACCGCGTTTCGATAGCGAAAACGCGGGTTTACCAGGGCGACGGCGGCCAGCGTGCCGAGCGCGGTCGCCAGCACCGTCGTCGTCGCGGCGATGATCAGGCTGTTTACGACCGCCGAACGCCAGAGCGGCGACGACAGCAATTGCTCGAACCAGCGCCACGAAAACCCGCTGAGCGGATACCGGAACCAGGGCTCCGCATTGAAGGCGATCGGCAGCGCCGCGGCAAGCGGCACGATCAACAGGGCGAGAATGACGGCCGCGAAACCGTAAAGGGGCAGCCTGACGACGGCCGGCAGATCGGAATAGGTCTTTTGCGTCATGGTCATTTCCGTTCCGAGGAATGCCTGGAGATCAGGCGGGCGAAAGGCAGCGCGCAGACGCCCGCGCCGACCACCAGCAGCGTGCTGAGCGCCGATGCCAGACCCCAGTTCAGTTCCTCGTTGGTGAAGCGGGCGATGAAGTAGCTGATCATCTGGTCCGAAGCGCCCCCGACCAGCGCCGGCGTCAGGTAAAAGCCGAGGCACAGGACGAAGGTCAGCAGCCCGCCCGCCGCGATCCCCGGCACGGCCTGCGGGAAGTAGACGTTGAAATGCGCGCGGATCGGCCCGGCGCCGAGGCTTCTGGCGGCCCGGACATGACTTGGTGGGATCGCCCGCATGACGCCGAGCATGGGCAGAACGGTGAAGGGAAGCTGGATCTGGAACATGACCAGGATGGTCGCCGTCCTCGTGTACAGCCACGTCACCGGTTCCGTCACCGCGCCGATGCCCGTCAGCACGCCGTTCAGAACCCCGTTGGTCTGCAGCACGACGATCCAGGACATCGTCCGGACAAGCAGCGACGTCCAGAACGGCAGCAGGATGCAGAACAGCATGAGGCCGCCGACCCAGCCCCGCGACGTTGCGATCACATAGGCCAGCGGATACCCCACGACCAGGGTCAAGGCCGTGACGGCCAGGCTGATCAGGATGGTGCGCAGATAGAACAGGCGGAAATCGTAGCCGGTTTCCATGGAGGGCCGGCCGTCCTTGTCGAGCTTGGTCTGGAAGCCCGCCGCCCATCCGAGATAGAACGTGCTGTAGGGCGAACCATGCTGCTTGACGATCGTCCAAATCCCCGGCGCGGCATAGGCGGGATCGATATCCGTCAAGGCCGTCCGGGCGGCGGCGGCATCTGTGGCGGCCCCTGAGCGGGCGACGCCGCCGGCCTTCTGGATGAGGTTCATGCCGCGATCGAGCTGGTAGCCCATGCGGCGGCCCAGTTGCCGCAGCGTCGCGCGCTCGTTCGCCTTTCCGATCTCGCCGAGGAAGATCGCATAGACCTCGGGCGGCGGCGTACCGTCGCCGTTCCAGTCCTGGAGCGCGGCAACGGTCTCGGGAAGGTTGTCGGCGATCTCCCGGTCGGAGATCGCCGTATGAAAGATGAAGATAAGCGGGAGCACGAGGAAGCAGGACAGGAAGACGAGAAGCGGCAGGGCGGGCAAGGCGGAACGCATGGCCTGCATCCGCTCCCCCCTTGCCGCCCCGACCGCGCAGCCGCGAACGACCGTCCCGCGATCCAGAGCAGCCTTGTCGGCCTGCGCCGTTTTCATTCGCATCTGTCGTTTCCCGGCCACGATTTCGCTCATCGTTCGATCAACCCCTTATTGCGCGACCCAGGAGGCGAAACGGGCATTCAGGGCATCGCCATTGGCGCCCCAGAAACCGCCGTCCTGGGCAAGGGCGCCATCGCTGTTCGACGGGGCCGAAGGCAGGCTGTCGAGCAGGGCCTTGTCGACCAGCGCGCTTGCCGCCTCCACCGTCGGGCCGTAGGCGATGAACTTGCTCAGTTCGGCATTGACCTCGGGCTTGATCGTGTAGGACACGAAATCCTTGGCCAGCGCCGCGTTCTTCGTCCCGACCGGGATCACCCACATGTCGAACCCGCGTATCTGGTTCTTCCAGGCGATGCCGAGGTCGGCGTTTTCCTTGGCGTTGGCGTCGGCGATGCGGCCGTTCCAGGCCACGGCCATCTTGACCTCGCCCGATTTCAGCAACTGCGCCGGCTGGGCTCCGGCCTCCCACCAGACGATATCTGCCTTGATCGTATCCAGCTTCTTGAAGGCCCGATCGATGCCCTCCTGTGTCTCCAGGGTCTTGTAGATCTCGCCAGGCGCGACGCCGTCCGCCAGCAGCGCGATTTCGAGCGTGTCGACCGGGCTCTTGCGGAAGGCGCGCTTGCCGGGGAACGCCTTGGTGTCGAAGATGTCCACCACCGAGGCGGGAGCCGTCGGGAATGCATCCTTCTGGAAGGCGAGGATCGTCGCATAGGTGCTCGTGCCGACCGCGCAGTCGGTCAGCGCGCCGTCGACGAGACCGGCATTCTTGAAGGCGGCATCGTCGCCGATCCGCTCCAGCAGTCCCTGCTCGCAGGCGGCGGCGGCCGTCTGGGGATCCATGTCGACCACGTCCCAGACCACGTTGCCGCTGTCGACCATGGCGCGAAGCTTGGCGAGCTCGCCGCTCCAGGAATCCTGGGTCACCTTGGTTCCGGTCTCCTTGGAGAAACCGTCGAAGAACACCTTCGCCTGCGCCTCCTGCAGCGCGCCTCCCCAGGAAACGACCTTCAGCTCGGCCGCCAGCGCCGGGGCGCCTGCCCCCAGCATCATTGCAAACATCAGGCTCAGGCAGGCACGTCCACGATATCGCATTGTCATCATAGGTTCCTCTCTTCGTTATTGATTGGCCTGTTTTGGATCGAGCACCCAGGCTTGCCCGGCATTCCAGCTCAGAAATACCGGTGCGCCGACCTGCGTGCCGGCATGGGCGGCGCCGGGGCTGCTCTTGATGACGACCAGGGCGCCGTCCGACAGCTCGACATGCGTACGAAGTTGATCGCCGTAGTACACGACGTCGCAGACGCGGCCCTTGACCACGCCTTCCGCCTCGCCGCCGCAGAAATGGAGATCCTCGGGGCGGACCGAGATGGTCGCCGCAGCGCCGATGCGGGCGTGCTGCGTCTGCCTGGCGGAGACGACAGCCCCTCCCGGCAGGCGCGCGCGGACCACGTCGCCGTCGATGGCGATCACCTGCGCGCACAAACAGTTGTTGTCGCCGACGAATGACGCGACGAACCGGTTGGCCGGCCGGATATAGATGTCCCTCGCCGTGCCGATCTGCTGGATCTTGCCGTCATTGAAGATCGCGATGCGGTCGGACATCGTCAGCGCTTCCGACTGGTCATGCGTGACATAGACGACGGTCAGGTCGAGCTTGTCGGCGATATGGCGGATTTCGAGCTGCAAATCCTCGCGCAGCTTCTTGTCGAGCGCACCCAGCGGCTCGTCCATCAGCACCAGGCGAGGCTCGAACACCAGCGCCCGCGCCAGGGCCACGCGCTGCTGCTGCCCGCCCGACATGGCCGCCGGCTTGCGCTCGGCGAATTGCTCCAGCTGCACCATGCGCAACGCATCGGCGACGCGGCGGTCGCGCTCGGCCTTGTCGACGCCCCGCACGCGCAAGGAGTAACCGACGTTCTCGGCCACGCTCATATGCGGAAACAGCGCGTAGTTCTGGAACACCATTCCGATATCGCGCTTTTCAGGCGGCCGGTCGTGCATCGCCTGCCCGTCGAAGGCGATGGAACCGCTGGTCGGATATTCGAACCCGGCCAACATCATCAGCGTCGTCGTCTTGCCGGAGCCGGAAGGCCCGAGAAGCGTCAGGAACTCGCCCTTCTCGATATCGAGATCGAGATCGCGAACGATGAAGGTTTCGCCGTCATAGGATTTGGAGACGCCGCGCAGGCAAATATGTCCCGGCGGCTGTTGTGCAGCCGTGATTAACATCTTCGTTCCCATAGTCTCGATTAGTGAGACTTATTATTGAATATCAAGACTATTGCAGGAAGAGGACGTGGTGTCAATAACGGTCGATCGCAAGACGCTATCCCGCGGCGGCGCAGGACGAGGCGTTAAACGAGGCGATAGTCTTTCATGGGGAGAAGGCGCGCCGACAGGCAAGCAGCCGTGGTGTGGTAGCGAGCGCGGGCCGCTGCCTGACGATCGATTGAGCGGGGCGCTTCAAAGCATGCGTGGAAGAACGTCGGTCTCGCCGCCCTTGTCCTGCAGCCGATGCTTCAGCGTGCCCGCCATGTGCAGGGCGATGACGGCCAGCAGGAGATAGGCGGAATATCCGTGCAACGCCTGGAACACCGCGAACGCATCGTCGCTTTTCGGCAGGATCTCGGGCACATGCGAGAGGAAGAAGAACGGTACGCCATCGCCATCGGTGATGCTGCTCGACATGGCGTAGCCCAGCATCGGCGTGATCAACGTCAAGGCGATGAGCAGTCGGTGGCATCCGTGGGAAAGCCATTTCTCCCATCGCTTCAGAGCCTCCGGCGCATGCGGTAGCCTAGCGCTATACCGCCAGCGCAGGGTCAGTTGCACCAGCGCCAGCAACCAGGCGAGAACGCCGAACTGCTTGTGGTTGGGATACAGGATGCCAGCGGTGGGGTCGTCTTCTGCACGGCCGGTCATGTACCAGCCGCAGGCGATCAGGCCCAGGATCAGCACCGCGCGCAACCAGTGCAGGATGCGCATCGACACCGGATATTTGACGCCGGGGCGTCCTGGAAATGTTGCCGTCACGCGGTCATCCTTGTTTGAGCCGGCTTGCGGCCGGCATGGGTTTCCAAGGGACGCTACGTGCGGAGTATTGCGTTTTCGTGCGGGTTGGATGGAGGTCGCGTGAATGTGATCCGGCTTGAACATTTCCGGTGAACACAGGTTCGCCGGAAATGCTCTCTTTTTGTGTTTGGCGCTTTGGCCTGCGCCGGGGCTATCCCGCACAAAGCGGTGAATCGCCCGCTGGCTACGCTGCCAGCGCCTCGCGAACGGCCCTGACCGCCGCAAGCGCCGTCCGCAGCCGCGTCGTGCTCACGAATTCCGGCCAGCTCGACAGGATGACCGCCGCGAAATCCGCTTCCGGGTCGATGTAGATCAGTTGTCCGAACACGCCGCGCGCCATATAGGCGCCGCGTGCGATATCCTCGATCCAGAACTGGTTGTGATAGGCGCCGGCGGGCAGGGCCTCTCGATAAATGTCGCCGAAGAGCGCCGGATCGGCACCGAAGCGCGTTGCGGCAATCCAGCCGGGCGACACGATACGCCGGCCATCGATCTCGCCGCCGCGAAGATGCAGCAAGGCGAAACGCGCATAATCGCGAAGGGTCGCGTTGAACCCGCCGTCACCCAGCGCATAGCCGGCGGTATCCACCGTGAAATAGGCGTCTTCCTCCGCCCCCATCGGCGCCCACAATTCGCGGCTGACGAGTTCCGCAAGCGGCGCGGCGGCGGCGCGTTGCAGCACGAAGGCCAGCACATCCGTCTCGATCGAGCGATAGCGGAAGGAGGCGCCGTGCGGGCATTCCAGATCCTTCAGGGACAGGATCAGATCCCAGACATGCGTGGGCCAGTCCGGGTTCGGGCTATCCTTCCAGCCGCTGGCGACATCCAGCTGCGCCATGTGGGAATCGAGCGCGGTATAGGTCTCGTCGAAGACCACGCCGCTGGTCATGTCGAGGACGTGCTGGACGGTCGCGCCGCGATAGGCTGTCGCCTCCAGTTCCGGAAGGTAGTGCGTCAGGAGCGCGGCGGGGTCGACCACGCCGCGATCGATCAGGATGCCCGCCACGGTGCCGACGACCGATTTGGCGACCGATTGCGACAGGTGCTGGGTGTGTGGCGCCATTCCGTTGAGGTAGCGCTCAGCCACGATCTTTCCGCCGTGGAGCGCCAGGAAGCCATCGGCATAGCTCGTTTCGAGGAAGCCGGCGATGGTGTGGCTCTGCCCCTCCGCCGCGAAGGAAACGGCATCGATATCCCGCAGATCGACCGGCAAAGGGCTTGCCGGCCCCATTCCGCGCCAGACCTTCGTGGTCGGCAGAAGCTCTCGGACATGCTGGAAGGTCCAGCGATTCCAGGGCGCGCGGTCCCAATCCTGCCTTGGAATATGGGAATTGCCGGGTACGGTCGGATCGCGGAAGGGCGGAACGGTGTTCATGCTTGGCCTCGTTTGCGGTTGGAGCGGATCAATCGTTACGGCGAAGATAACTGCCGCCGACGAATTCTCCGAAGAGGGTGCCCATATCGCTCATCATGGCGAAGTTGCGCTTGGCCTTCGGCCCGAGCTTGGTGGCGACGGCGTCGATCAGCAGGTTGAGCACGACACTGAGGCTCGCCGTCGAATCCCAGAAGGTTTTCACATGCGTATGTGCCTCGAACACGAAGCGCGTATAGGCAAAGGCCCAATGGCTGAACTTGTCGGTGACGATGACCAGCGGCATGTCCATCGACTTCAGCTTCTCCACCAGCTTGATGCCGCGCGTCGCATAGGAGGCGGTGTCGACGAGGACGACGACGCTCTGCCGGGGATCCGCATTGATGATCTCGCCGAAGGTGCCCGAGGCGTTGTCGATGAAAATGACGTTGGAACGCGCCCAGAGCAGGCGGCTGGCGAAATCCAGCGCCAGGCCCTTCGAGGCCTGGAAACCGACGACATAGATGGTGCGGGTCGTCGCCAGCAGGCCGGCGGCCTCGTCCCACACTTCGGACGTGGTCAAGGCATAGGCCTTGACGATGGCATCCAGCTCCAGCCGCAGGCTCTCCTGCAGCATCTGCTGCCGGCCCTCGCGCATCTGAAAGCGGGCCATGTAGTCGTCGATTTCGCTGTCCTTCTCCGTGACCGCCACGCGCAATCGCTTCTTGAGGTCGCGCAGGTTCTCGAAGCCGAGGCCGCGAACGAACCGCGTGACGGTCATTTCGCTGACGCCGACCGCCTGTGCGATGCTGCTGCCGGTCTCGAAGGGCAATATCTGGATATTGTCCAGCAGATAGGCCGCAAGGCTTTGCTCCGAGGGCGAAAAACCGGGCATGCGGTCGCGCAGGATCGCTTCGATGTCGATCTTCTCCTCGCCATTCGCTCCCTCGGCGCCCTTGCCGTTTCGTGCTTTCGCCACAGTGACAGCCTCCTAGAAATTGCCGGCATGAACGGCCGGGCGCCCCTGTCCCCAGATTCCGGGCGCGCCTTCTACCTCTTCCTCGATTTGTCGCGCAGCCGCAAGCAGCAGGTCTTCGCGTCCGAAGCGGGCGACGAGCTGGATGCCGATGGGCAGGCCGTCGCGGCTGCGCCCGAGCGGCAGGGAAATCGCGGGTTGTCCCGTGGCGTTGAACAGCGCCGTGAACGTCTCCTTCGGCGCGAGGTCGTCGAACACGCCGTCCACGTCGATGCCCGGGCGATCGGGATCGAAGGTGCCGATCGGTTCCGGCAGCATGGCGCTGGTCGGAGTCAGCAGGAGATCATAGCCTGCGATGAAGCGCCCGAGCTGCCGCGTCACCCGATCATAGACGGCGAGCGCGTCGATAAGCTGCGCGCCGCTGATGCCGAGGCCCCAGCGATACAGGGCATAGACGCTTGCGCCAAGCGCCTCTTCCAGCGCGCGGTTCATCTGCCGCGCCATAGCCGGCATGTGCGCGGCGGCATCCGCAGCCCAGATGACCTTCTGCGCCTGCAGGAAAGCCGGATAGTCGAAGTCCGGCGATGCCTCCTCGACATGGTGGCCAAGCGTGGCGAACCGCTCCGCCGCCGACCTCGTCGCCGCTGCGACCTCCGGGTCGATCTGCACGCCGGACCAGGACTGTGTACAAAGGGCGATGCGCAGCCCCTTCGGCCTGTGCTCGATGACATCGAGATAGGGGACTGCCGGCGCCGCGATTTCATAGCCGTCGCCGGCATCCGGGCCATGGCACAGGTCGAGCAGGGCTGCGGTATCGCGCACCGAGCGGGTGAGCATGAAGGCCGTCGCCAGGCCCAGAAGCGGCGCATTGGCATTGGGCGATCCCGTCACCCGGCCACGCGACGGCTTCAATCCGATCAGCCCGCAGAACGCGGCCGGATTTCGGATCGATCCGCCGCCGTCGCTGCCTTGCGCAAAAGGCACGATGCCGGCCGCGACAGCCGCCGCCGCCCCGCCACTGGAACCGGCCACGCCGCGCGCCGGATTCCACGGATTGCGTGTGGCGCCATAAAGCGGCGATTCCGTCGCCGCCGGCACGCCGAACTCGGAACTCGCCGTTCGCCCGGCATTGACCAGGCCGGCCGCGCGCAAGCGCATCCAGTACACGGCATCGTGACCGGCGCGAAACCCCTGCGCCAGGCGGCTACCGAACTCGGCGGGCCGCCCCGCCTCGATGGGAAAGTCCTTGGTCAGCGTCGGAATGCCACCGAAGGGCGTGGCGGTCCCGGCCTCGGCCAAACTGTCCAGCGCATCCGGATAAAGCTCGATGACGGCGTTCAGCGCGGGATTGACCGCCGCAACCGCTTCCTCGACGCAGCGGCCGAGTTCCCTCGGCGTGATTTCCCCCTTCGCCAGGAGGCGGGCGAGGCCGGTGCCGTCATGGGCGGTGTATTCGTCAAGTCGCATGATGTGATACCGATTGTGAATGGGGGGCTGTACGCTCTGTCGGCAGGCGGGCCAGCGAAGCGACCAGCGCCTGGGTATAGGGATTTTGCGGCGTGGTCAGAACCTCGCTCGCCACGCCTTGCTCCACGATGCGTCCCGCCTTGAAGACATAGACGCGCTGGCACAGGCTGCTGACCACGGAAAGGTCGTGCGAGATGTAGAGCAGCGTCAGCGCTCTCTCCCGCTGCAGCCGCACCAGCAATTCCAGAATCTGCGCCTGGGTCGTGACATCGAGCGCCGAGGTGATTTCGTCGGCGATGAGCAGTTGCGGCTTCAACGCCAACGCCCGCGCAAGGCCGACGCGCTGGCATTGGCCGCCGGAAAGCTGGCGCGGCTTGCGATCGCGCAGGCTGCGTGGAAGTTCAACCGTCTCCAGCAGGGCATCGGCCTGTTTGCGTGCCGTCTGCCGATCCGCAAGGCCATGCCGCCAGATCGGCTCGGCGACGGCCTCGGCGATCGTCAGGCGCGGATTGAGGGAATCGTACGGGTTCTGGAACACCATCTGCACCCGGCGGCGGAACGCCGTCAGCGCATCGCCGGCAAGTGTTCCCACATCCTGGCCGTCCACGCGGATCGTGCCGCCGCTCGGCGTATTCAGGCGCACGATCGAGCGGGCGAGCGTGCTCTTGCCCGAGCCGCTTTCGCCGACGATACCCACGGTTTCGCCGGCGTTTATCGTCAGATCGATACCGTCAAGGGCGCGGAAGGAATGATCACCCCCGATGCCGCCAAGCAGGCTCCGGCCGGCGCCGAAGGTCACCGAAAGCCTCGCGATATCGAGCAGAGGCGCGCTGCCGCCGGCGGTCGCGGTCGTGCCATAGGTCCTGCGGCCAGGCTGCGAGTCGATCAACAGCTTCGTATAGGGATGGCTCGGCCGGTTGATGACTTCGTCGATCGGCCCCTGCTCCACCACCTCCCCGCCGCGCATCACAACCACGCGCGAGCAGATATCCGCGACGACGCCGAGATCGTGCGAAATGAGGATCATCGCCAGGCCGGTCTTGCGGTTCAGTTCCTTGAGCAGTTGCAGGATGCGGGCCTGCACGGTGACGTCGAGCGCGGTCGTCGGCTCGTCGGCGATCAGCAGCTTGGGCTGGCAACCGATGGCATAGGCGATCATCGCCCGCTGCTTCATGCCGCCGGAAAACTCATGCGGATAGGACCGCGCCCGCTTTTCCGGCTCGCGAATGCCGACATCGTCCAGCAGCCTGACCGCGCGCTGCCAGCCTTCCCGCTTGCTGATGCCGAGATGCCGGATCATCGGGGCCGCGACCTGCTGGCCGATGCGGCGCAGCGGATCGAGATGCGATGCCGGGTTCTGGAAGATCATGCCGATGTCGCGGCCGCGAATGGCGCATAATTCGTCCTCGCCGAGCGCCAGCAGATCGCGGCCATCGAGCGCCACGCTGCCTTGCGCGCTTGCGCCGGCCGCCAGCAGCCGCATCACCGCGCGGCAGGTCACGGACTTGCCTGAGCCGCTTTCGCCGACGATGCCGAGGATTTCTCCCGGCTGGAGCGTGAACGAGACGTTCTTCACCGCTGCGAAAGCGCCGAACGTGACGGAGAGGTCGCGAACATCAAGCAGCGGCGGCTTGCCGTTTTCCAGCCCAGTCATGCCGTCACTCCTCGACGTTGTATCTGTCCAAGCCCGTCGCCAAGCAATGCAAAGCCGAGGCCCAGGGAAATCGCGGCCAGGCCGGGGAACAGGCAAATCCACCAGGCCTGCTGCACGAAGGCCTGCCCGTCGGCGATCATGACGCCCCATTCGGCCAGCGGCGGCTGCGCACCCATGCCGAGGAAGCCGAAACTTGCGCCCGCCAGCATGACGAGCACCGCATCGCTGACCGCATAGGCGATGACCGGGCCGATGGCGTTCGGCAGCACATGATGACCGAGGATGGCGACCGGCCGGTAGCCCAGGCATTTGGCCGCCTGGATATATTCGCTTTCGCGGATCGTCAGCACCTGCGCGCGCACCAGCCGCGCATAGCTGACCCAGCCGACCAGCGTCAGCGCCAGGATGAAGTTGAGAAGACCCGGCCCGAGCACGCCGACGATGGCCAGCACCAGCACGAAGAAGGGAAAGGCCACGGTGAGGTCGTAGATGCGCATGAACACATTGTCGACGACACCGCCAAAATAGCCGCTCAGCAAGCCGATGGTGGTGCCGATCAGCAGCGGCGGAAGCACCCCGGCGACGCAGAGCAGCAGATCGACGCGGCTTGCGAAAAGAACCCGGGAGAAGACATCCCGTCCAACCTGATCGGTACCGAACCAGTGAAGCGCGCTCGGCGGCGACAGCATGTTCATGATGTCGATGGCATCGGGGTCATAAGGTGCGATGACGGGGGCCGCGAGCGCCAGCGCCAGCCAGCCGCCAAGGATGGCGAGGGCGACAAGCATGGTGGGCATGGGCTTGCGAAAGGATGGCATGGCTTGTGCCAAGACAGGGGTGTCGATCATGGACGATCTCCTCAGAACCGGACGCGCGGATCGATGAAGGCGGTGAGCAGGTCCACGGCCAGCGTGATCAGAACGGTCGAGACCGCGAAGACCAGCGTCAGCCCCTGCACGACGTAGTAGTCGCGGCCAAGCAGGGCGTTGACCATCAATGTACCGAGGCCCGGAACCGCATAGACCGTCTCGACGATGACGGCGCCGCCGATCATGAAGGCCACCATGACCCCCAGCAGGTTGAGCGTCGGCAGCACGGCATTCGGCAGCATGGTCTGCCAGAAGATCTGCCGTTCCGTCGCGCCCTGCGCCCGCGCGGCGGTGACGAAATCGGCCGTCGTCTTTTCGATGAGGGCGGCGCGCAGGCTCTGCGTCAGGACCGGCACCAGCCAGATGGCCGTCGAGACGGCCGGCAGGAAAAGATGGTGGAGGTGCCCGGTGAAGCCGGTGCCGTAGCCCGACACCGGGAACCAGCCGAGGCTGACACCGAAGAAGCGCGACATCATGATGCCGAGCCAGAAGACCGGGATGGTGAGGCCGGCGATACCCACGAGGCGGATGATCTGGTCGCCAATGCCGCCGGGGCGGCGCGCGCCGAGAATGGCGAGCGCGACCGTCGGCGGAACGGCAAGGCACAGCACATAGCCGGTCAGGAACAGCGTCGGCCACATGAACTGCTCGATGAGCTGGATGACAGGCCGCTGGAAACGCAGCGACAGGCCGATATCGCCGGAAACAAGATTGGCGATATAGGTCAGGAACTGCCGCCAGAGCGGCAGGTCGAGCCCGTATTGCGCGCGGATGGCCGCGATGCTTTCCGCGCTCGCCCGCTCCCCGGCAAGAAGCCGTGCGGGATCGCCCGGGGCCATGTGCACCAGAAGGAACGTCACGAGGCTGATACCGGCGAGCACGCCGATCAATTGCAGCAAGCGCCGCGAAATGAGTTGCAGGAGGGGCAATCCGGTTCTCCGGTTCGAGCGTCAAGGACGCGACGCTCTCGCAAGCGACGCGTCCTGGAGGCGGCTCACTGGCCGATCGAGGTTTCTTCCAGCGTCCATTGCAGCGAGGGCGTCAGCCGGAGGCCCTGGAGCCGCCTGGAATAGGCAACCGCGTTCGGCGCATAATAGAGAGGGATCTGCGCGACCTCTTCGGTGGTGATCCGCTGGATCTCCTTGTAGATTTCCGCGCGCTTGGCCGGATCGGCCTCCCTTGTGCCCTGCTCCACCAGCGCATCGACCTTCGGGTTCTCATAGAATGTGTTGTAGGAGTTCGATCCGCAGGTGCCGCAGACGGCCCAGCGCACGGCAAGGTCCGGATCGGGGGTCTCGTTATACCACCAGTTGGCGGCGGCGTCGTAGTCGCCCTTGCCGGTGGCATCCCACCAGGCGCCGCCATCGACATTGACGATCGACGGTTTCAGGCCGATCGCCTGCCATTGGGCCTGGATCAGCAGCGCCATCTGCTGCGACAGCGCGTCGGCGGTTGCGAGGATCTTCACCTCGCGCCCGGCCATGCCGGATTCGGCCAGCAATTCCTTCGCCTTGGCGGGCTCGTAGGAAATGCCGGGATAATCCTTGTCATGGAAATCGACGCTGCCCGGCAATGTGGTGTTGGCCGGTTCGGCATAGCCGCGCGTGATGGCCTTGGCCATGGCCTTGTTGTCGATCGCCATGCCGGCCGCCTGCCGCGCCTTCAGGTTGGAGAAGGGCTCGCGCTTGTGGTTGAGCAAGGTCATATAGATGGTGGTCGAGGGCTCGAGCCGCATATCCACCGTCTCGACCGTCTTCAGATCGTCGACCTGCGCCCACGGCACCGCACGCACCACGTCGATCTCGCCGGCCTTGAGCATGGCGATACGGGTCTCGGGCGATGCGATCTCGATCAGTTCGACCGTGGCGTCCGACTTCGGATAGCCCTTGCGCCAGTAGTGCGGATTGGGCTCGAGAACCAGTTTCTCGTTCGGCTTCCACTGCTTGACCTCATAGGGGCCGGAGGTCACCGGAACCGAGGCGAAAGCCTCCTCGCCGCGTTTGTCGACATCGGCCTTCGAGACGATGCCCATGTTCCAGATTTCGGCATTGCCGAGGAACGGCGCGAAGGCCGACTTGAGCGTGACCACCACGGTTTTCGCATCCGCCGCGCTCACCGCTTCGACGGCGCCCAGCGGCGCGGGATAGGCCGATTTCTTGTCGGTCCGGATACGCTCCAGGCTAAAGGCCACGTCGGCGGCCGTGATCGGCGAACCGTCCGAGAACTGGGCATCGCGCAGATGGAAGGTATAGGTCTTGCCATCCGGCGAAATGTCCCATTTCTCGGCCAGCCCCGGCTCCAGCGCGCCGGTTTCGGCATCGCGGCGCAGCAGGCGCGAATAGAGCTGTCCATAGGTTTCGATGTTGCCGGCCGCCGCCGAGCGCATCGGATCGAGCGTCGTGGTCTGGAACGGCGACACGACGCGGATGACGTCGGCGGCAAAGGCCGGAACGGTCCAGCACAAACCCATCGCCATCACGACAGCCCCGTGCAGTACCGCGCTCGCAGCCCGCATGCGGGATCGGCTCAAGGAATTCATCTTTTCTCCTCCCAATGTTTCCCTTTCGACATGAGGCGGAGGTTATGTGATATTACTAACTTATGTCAACAGTCAGGTTGAAAAGATAACAATGCCCCGTCGTCATCGGCGCGGCGGAATTTTTGGTATGGGGTGCGCCCCGGTTGCGCCCCCTGCAACTGCGTCGCTGGAACAACGTCCTCGGAGGTACTCGCCGTAGAATACCTTGCATCTGCCGACGGCCCGCTGATGCATTTCGACGTTTCGTCGAAGTCGGGATGCATGGCGCCGGAGGCGACGAAGATGCTCTTGGTCGTGGTGGAGGAAAAAAGGCAATTTCACGCGCGCGGCGGCGCGGCTCGGCGTTTCCCGGTCCGCGCTGAGCCTGCTATGGCCGGTTGTGGCCGCAACGATATCGTGCGCAATCGCGATCCAGGGGGCGAGGCGCATCGCCTGACCCCCTGGCCTGATTTGCCGGATGCAACTTCATTGTCGCGCAGGCTGTTCGCCGGTCGGCATGTCTTCCCGGAACGGAAATCAGACGATCCGGCCGCGGGCGGCGACGGGCCAGGTTTCGATGCCGTCATGGCCGGCGCCGGTAATTTTCAGCGTATCGACCATGTTGGTGACGACGCAGGCGTGGTTGGGGACGATGCGGAGCTTGTCGCCGACCTTCAGGCCGATCGGGCCGGTGCTCACCAGCCGCCCATGCTCTTCCGAAAGCTGGTCGATGGCGATGTCGTCGCGGCCGAGCACGTGACCGTAGCCGGAAAGGCCGAGCAGGTCGGAGGTCAGCGTCTTCGAACCCGCGTCGATGATCGCGCGGTCGGGCGCGGGAACCGAGACGACGGTCGCCAGCACCGTCAGCGCGCAATCCTCCCAGCCGCAGACGCCGCGCGAAACCAGGGAGCGGTCGTTATAGACATAGGTGCCAGGGCGGTATTCGGTGGTCACCGGGGCCTCCGCCGCATGCATCATCGACGGCGTGCCGCCCGAGGTGATCATCGGCACCGCGATGCCGCGCGCCTCGATCAGGTCCTTGGCCGCGCCCATGAAGCGCTCGACGCCCGCCTCTCCTCCAGCCGGCGGATAGGTCATCAATCCGCCGAAGACGAGGCCGGGCGCGGCATCGATCACGGCCGCCAGCGCGTCCGCCTCCTCCGGCGTCGCGACGCCGCAGCGGTTCGCGCCTGTGTTGCATTCGACCAGGACGGAAAGCGGCGCGACCTCGCCGGCAAAGGCGGCGGAAAGGCCGTCGACCACCGTGCGGTTGTCGGCGACGACGCGGAGTTTCACCTTTTTCGCCAGGGCCTTGAGGTGCTCCAGCTTCTCGCCGCCCAGGATGTTGTAGGTGATCAGCACGTCGCGGATGGCGTCGCTGCCGGCAATCATCGCCTCGGCTTCCGAGACCTTCTGGCAGGTGATGCCGATGGCGCCGGCGTCAAGCTGCATCTCGGCGATCGCCGGCAGCTTGTGCGTCTTGATATGCGGGCGCACCGCGATGCCATGCGCATCCGCATAGGCCTGGAAACGGGCGATGTTGGACCGGGCGATATCGAGGTCGACCAGGACAGCCGGTGTATCGATGGTGGCAAGGGACGTCTCGGGAAAGGGCATGGGAACCTCGGGATCAACAGGGCAAACGGCTAGCAGGACAGCGCTTCGGATTGGCCGGCAGGGGCATGGCTTTTATCGGCGAAGGTCTATTGACAATTCATTGACCAGGGCGCTGATTATGTCAATCCAATAAAACGGACTCATGTCCGCTATACTGGACAACTGGGAAAGTTTCATCCAAAGGGGAACGTCAATGACCATCTCTTTCCGCGCCGGCGCGCTGTCGCTGGCCGCCGCCCTCCTCATCTCGTCGCCGGTTTTCGCCGAAGGCAGCAAGCTCGATGCGGTTCTCGCCCGAGGCCACCTCGTGCTCGGCACCGGCAGCACCAACGCGCCCTGGCACTTCAAGAGCGCCGACGACAAGCTGCAGGGTTTCGACGTCGACATGGGCCACATCATCGCCAAGGCGCTGTTCGGCGATCCCGACAAGATCGAGTTCGTCAACCAGTCCTCGGGCGCGCATTCCCAACATCACCACCGACAAGGTCGACATCACCTGCCAGTTCATGACGGTGACCGGCGAGCGCGCCCAGCAGATCGCGTTTACCATTCCCTATTATCGCGAAGGCGTCGGCCTGATGCTGAAGGCGGACGGCAAATATGCCGATTACGCGGCGCTGAAGGCCGCCGGCTCCTCGGTCACGATCTCGGTGCTGCAGAACGTCTACGCCGAGGCGATGGTGCATGCCGCACTTCCCGAGGCCACAGTCGACCAGTATGATTCCGTCGACCTGATCTACCAGGCGCTGGAATCCGGCCGCGCCGACGCGGTCGCCACCGACCAGTCGTCGCTGGCCTGGTACATGACCCAGAATCCCGGCCGCTACAAGGATGCCGGCTATGGCTGGAACCCGCAGACCTATGCCTGCGGCGTCAAGCGCGGTGACCAGGACTGGCTGAACTTCGTCAACACCGCCCTCCACGAGGCGATGACCGGCGTCGAGTTCGATTTCTACGCCAAGTCCTACAAGACCTGGTTCGGCAAGGATCTCGCCCCGCCGCAGATCGGCTTCCCGGTCGAGTACAAGTAATCCACGGAGGAGCGGGGCACTCCCCGCTCCGACGCCCTGAAGCATTTCCAGGAAAAGTGGATACCGGTTTTCCGTTCGGAAATGCGAAAATGCCCTGAAGGGATGGCCCGCCCATGGGTTACACGCTCAATTTCGCCGCCGTCTGGCGCAACTTCGATTTCCTGCTGAGCGGCCTTGCCCTCAGCCTCGGCCTTGCCGTGATTTCCATCCTCATCGGCGCGGCGATCGGCCTCGTCACCGCCTTCGCGCTGACCGCGAAGAACCGGTTCGCCAGTGCTCCAGCCCGGATTTACGTGACGGTCATCCGCAACCTGCCGATCCTGGTGTTGGTGCTGTTTGCCTATTTCGCGCTGCCGCAGATGGGTTTCCGCATCGGCAAGATCCAGAGTTTCGTGGCGGTGCTGTCGATCTATTCCGGCGCCTATCTGGCGGAAGTGTTTCGCGCCGGCCTTCTGTCGATTCCGCGCGGACTGACCGAAGCGGGGCTTGCCATCGGGTTGACGCCGATGCAGATCCGCGGCTCGATCATCGCCCCCCTGATGTTCCGCAACGTGCTGCCTTCGCTGTCGTCGACGGTCATCTCGCTGTTCAAGGATACGTCGCTGGCCGCCGCCATCGCCGTGCCGGAACTGACCTTTGCGGCGCGCAAGATCAACGTCGAAAGCTTCCGCGTCATCGAGACGTGGATGGTCACCTCGGCGCTTTATGTCGTCACCTGTTTCCTCATTGCCGCCATCATGCGCTTCGTCGAGCGCCGGCTGGCCCTGCCGAGGTAAGCGCCCATGGCTCCTTCCTTTCTCGAACAACTCTGGATCGCCCGCTATGTCATTCTCAGCGGTCTCGGCATGTCGATGTCGATCTCGGCCCTGGCGATCATCGCCGGCTCGGTCGTCGGCGTCTTCGTCGGCCTGGCGCTGGTTTATGGCGGCGGTGTGCTGCGCTTCTTGGTGCGCGCCTATACCGACATCATCAGGGGCACGCCGGTGCTGGTGCTGGTTCTCGCCAGCTATTATGTCTCGGCGGCGGTCGGCCTCGATCTCGGCCCGTTCTCGGCCGGCGTCCTGGCGCTCGCCATCTTCTGCTCCTCGCATGTCGGCGAGATCGTGCGCGGCGCGCTGCAGGCGATTCCCAGGGGCCAGACCGAGGCCGCCAAGGCGATCGGCCTGACCTTCAACCAGACCTTCACCTCCGTGCTCTGGCCGCAGGCCATGCGCCAGTGTCTGCCGGCCTGGGTCAATACGGCCGCCGAAATGGTCAAGGCCTCGACGTTGCTCTCGGTCATCGGCGTGGCGGAACTGCTCCTGCGCACGCAGGAGATCATCTCGCGCAACTTCATGAGCCTGCAATTCTATTTCCTGGCGGGCGCGCTGTATTTCATCGTCAACTTCGGCATCGAGCGGTTCGGCAAATATGTCGAGCGCAAGACCGTCCTGCCGACCTGAGGAGGCTATTGCGATGGCCAAAACCATTCTCGACATCAAGGGCCTGCGCAAGACCTACGGCCAGAACGAAGTCCTCAAGGGCGTCGACTGTGCCGTCGGCGAAGGCGAGGTCATTTCCATCATCGGCTCTTCCGGCTCCGGCAAGACGACCATGCTGCGCTGCATCAACATGCTGGAGGAATTCCAGGGCGGCACGATCAGCCTCGACGGCGAGGAGATCGGCTACCATGTCGACGGCGGCAATCGTCGCCGCAAGAGCGAGAAGGAAATTGCCCGCCAGCGCGCGCTGACCGGCATGGCCTTCCAGCAGTTCAACCTCTTCCCGCATATGAGTGCGGCCGAAAACGTCATGCTCGGCCTGATCAAGGTCAAGAAGATGGCCAAGCCGGAAGCGCGCGCCATCGCCGAAAAATGGCTGGATCGCGTCGGCCTCGCCGCCCGCACCGATCACTATCCCGGCCAACTCTCCGGCGGCCAGCAGCAGCGCGTGGCGATCGCCCGCGCCATCGCCATGTCGCCGCGGCTGATGCTGTTCGACGAAGTGACCTCGGCGCTCGATCCGGAACTGGTCGGCGAAGTGCTGCAGGTCATCAAGGGGCTGGCGGCGGACGGCATGACCATGCTGCTCGTCACCCATGAAATGCGCTTCGCCTACGAGGTTTCCTCGCGGGTGATCTTCATGAACCAGGGCGTCATCTGCGAGGAGGGCGACCCCAGGGAAATGTTCGTCAAGCCGAAGACCGAGCGGCTGGCGGAATTCCTCAAGACCTCAAGCTTCAACTGAAGCATTTCCAAGAAAAGTGTGAAGCGGTTTCCGTCCGGAAAATGCGATAGATAGAGAAAGAGAAAGCATATGACGATCAAGCGTTACGGCGGCGGTGAAACCGGGGCCGGCGGACAGCCGCTGCCCTTTGCCCGGGCGACCGAGGCCGCAGGCTGGCTCTATGTCTCCGGCCAGGTGCCGATGGAAAAGGGCGAGATCATTCCCGGCGGCATCGTCACCCAGAGCCGCAAGGCCATCGAGAACATGATTGCCATCCTGCATGAAGCCGGCTACGGCGTGGAGGATGTGGTGCGCGTCGGCGTCTGGCTCGACGACCCCCGCGACTTCTGGAGCTTCAACGGCGTTTATGCCGAGTATTTCAAGGGCAACGCACCGGCCCGTGCTTGCGTGCAATCGCATATGATGGTCGACTGCAAGGTCGAGGTCGATTGCGTGGCGTATCGCGCGGACAGGGCGTAAACACTTCTGGAGGCAGCATGGCCGAGGCCGGCGATACCATATCGCGACGTATGCGGGGACTGGATCGCGCGTTCGAGATCCTCGAATTCCTGCGTGTGAAGCGCCAGCCGATGCGCCCGAACGAGATCGCCTCGGAAATCGGCGCGCCGCGCTCCTCGGTCTATGAACTCGTCAACCTGCTGCTCGCTCAGGGCATGCTTGATTATCAAGGCGGCGACGGCCGGGTCTATCTCGGCCGCCGTCTTTACTATCTCGGCACCGCCTATGCTGAACAGTTCGACCTGATGCGCGAATGCGACCGCATGCTGGTTCGCCTTGCCGAGGAGACTCGTGAAACGGCGCAGATGTGCCTGCTCGAAGGCAACAAATACACCGTGGCGATGATGCGCGAGGGCATCCGCCCGTTCCGTATTTCCTCCAATGTCGGCGAACTCGTCTCCATTCCCTGGACGGCGTCGGGCCGTCTCCTGGTCTCGCATCTCCCGGATGCGGAGATCCTCGCCCTCATCCCGCCGGAAGATTTCGTATTGCCGAGCGGCCGCCGGCTCGATCCGGCCGAATTCATCGCCGAGGTGCGCAGTGCTACCCGCGACGGCTATTTCACCTTCAACAGCGAGGTGGAGAATTTTACCCATTGCTTCGCTGTGCCGGTGCATCAGGCCGATGGCGCCTGCATCGCCACGCTTTGCCTGGTCACCCCGCGCGAGGACGGGCTGCGCAATCGCGACCACTATCTCGACAGCCTGCTTGCCGCCGCGCATGAGATTTCCGACAAGCTCGGTTTCAACGTCGCAAGGCGTCGCGTTTCCTGAGGCTCATTGGCCGCCGAGCAGGAAGAAGGCGAAGCCGTAATCGACATCGATGCTACCTCCCGCAATCGTCCGCCCGAGCCTTTGCAGAAACGCGGCGTTTTCGGCAGGTTCGTCGATCTGGCTGCCGGGGATCGGCGCATCGCTTGATAGCGCCAGCACCAGTTGCGGCCGTGGCTCGCTCTCCGGCTGCTCGATGCGCTCCACCGTGAAGGAGCCGTGGCTGCCGCTGCGCTGCAGCAGCGAATCCAGCCTGTAGACGATGCCGTCATTGTCGACGAGATAAAGCACGATCACCTTTTTCGTCAGGTTGCCGAGCGCGCCCTTCAACGCATCGCCGTTCTTCAATTCGTCCCTTTCCAGCGTGATCGACAGGCTGGACGGCCTTTGCCGCGATAGCCCGCTGAGAAAGCTCGCCACGCCGCATTGGGTCTCGGCGATCTGTCGGCCCTGGATATCGGGGGCGTAGCCGAACGCCTTGATGAAGCCGGTATCGAGCGTGTCAAAGGGCGCGGCGCTGGCGGCCATGCCCTCGATTTCGATGGTGTTCGGCGAGCTCGTCACCGCATGCGCAAAGAAACAGCCGCCGGCATCGAAGGCGCTGAGCCAGGCCAGACGCTTGTCGATGGGGCTCACCGATGGTTTGGGAGCGCTGCTGCCCTGCCCGGTCCGCGGCAGCGCCTCCGGAATGACGGCTTTTTCTTTTAGCGGAATGACCGCGACCTCTTTCGGAGGCGGAGAGTTAGGTGTCGGGATCGGCGTCGCCACCTCCGGCTCCGGCAGCGGTTGCACCTGCGCGACCGGCTTGTCGGGAATGGGTTTGAGCGGCAGGTCGGAGATATCCGGTTCTTCAGGTGCGGTGGCGACGATCTCGGGCGCGGATACCGGCGATTCCGGCTGCGGCGCGATCGGGGGGGCCGTCTCCGGCGTCACCATCGCCGATTGCGGCTCGGGTGCAGGCGGGGTCTCCGCCTGCGCGGAAGGCGTCGGCGTCACCGGTTCCGGGGCAGGCAAGGTCGGCAAGGTTGGCGGCGGTCCAGGCGGCGCGGCGACGATCTCGGTCGGAGTCTTGTCCAGCCGTTCCTCGTTCTTTTGTGTGACGCCGGGCGTCGGCGGTTCGGCGGGGGCGGCCTCGATCGACGGCGCCTCGTTTTTTTCCGCGATAACCGGCTGCATGTCGGGAGACGAGTCCTCCTGCGGGGTTTCCGCAAGCTGTTTTGGCGGGCCGCTGAAATAGCCGAGGCTATAGAGCGCGCCGGCTCCGGCCCCGGCAAGCAACAACAGGGCGAGCAGGCCATACAGCGGCAGGCGCGAGCGGCCTTTGGCCTGCGGTTTCGGCGGAACGATTGGCGGCGGCTCGGCCGGGCCGGATTCGATGCGGATATGGGCGAGCGGATCGTGCTCCGGTACCGGCGGCAATACGACGGGTTCGTCGCGCCGAGGCCCGGAGGATCGGTCGTCCTCGGGCCAGCTTTCGTCCGCAGGCCAGCGACCGGTCTGTGGCGCAACGACGGTCGGTTCCACCGGCGGCCGCGACGACAACGCAGCGGCGGGCGGCGGTGCCGTCGGCGTGGGGGGCACGGTCGAGGAGGTCGGCGGCAAGGTTTCGCGGGGGAAGGCGGTAGTCGGCGGGCGCGTGGCGTGAGGCAGCGTCTCCTCGCCGGAGCGCAGCCAGTCTGCGATTTCGGCCATGGAGATCGTCCGCGCGGCAGGATCGGGCTGCAGCATGAGCTCCAGCAACGGGCGCAGTGTGGCGTCGATGTCGGAAAGATCGGGGATGCTGCGGCGTTTTTCGATCACCTCAAGCGGCGTGCCGTTCATGTCGACGGGGGTTCCGCGCAACGCGTTCACCATCACCAAGGCGAGGCTGTAGACATCCGAGACCTCGGTCACCTCGCCGCCGAAAAGGCCGAGCTGTTCGGGCGAGACGAAATTGTATTTGCCGGCGAACTTGCCGCCGAGCAGGGTGCCGGCGCCGATATTGGTGGCGCGGGCGATGCCGAAATCGATGATCTTCGCCGCCCCCACCCGCCCGCCGGGCAGGATGATGTTGTCGGGCGAGATATCGCGGTGGATGACGCCGGCCTTGTGCGCCGCATCCAGCGCCGAGGCGACTTGCGCGAGCAGAATGCGGGCATCGCCGCTTGCCATCGGCTGGCCGTCGATGACGCCGGCCAGCGACGGGCCATCGACATATTCCATCACCAGATAGGGCCGCTGCACCACCGGATCGATGCCGAAGACGCTGTAGCGGACGATGGCCGGATGGTGCAGCGTATTCAGCACCTTGGCTTCCTTGAAGAACAGGCCGACGACCGTCTCGTCTTTCGCCAGTTCCGCCAGCACCACCTTGATGGCGACGGGATCGCCGGTGGCGATGTTGCGGCCGCGATAAACCTCGCCCATGCCTCCCGCCGCCAGCCTTTCATCGATGACGAACATGCCGTTCAGCGTCGTGCCGGGGCCAACCTTGGCCGGGATGTCCTCCGCCATCACGCCCACCCCGCCTCGGTTCCGGCATCGAGGAAGCGCACGACATTGACCGTGACATTGTCGCTGCCGCCGCGCTGCAGTGCCGTGTCCACCAGTTCCTGGCAGATGTCGCGCGCCGGGCGGCCGGTCATGATCTGGCCGATTTCGAGATCGTCGAGATGCGTCGTCAGTCCGTCGCTGCACAGGAGGAAGACATCGCCGGCCTGCACGTCGCCATCGGCATAATCGAGATAGGCTGCGTCTGCGATGCCGATGGCATGGGTGATGGCGTTGCGGCGCGGATAGGTTTTCGCCTCCTCCTCGCTCAGCAGGCCGCGGTCGATCAGATCCTGCACTTCGGAATGGTCGCGCGTCAGCTTGGCCAGCATGTCGCCGCGCAGCAGATAGGCGCGGCTGTCGCCGGACCAGTAGCAGCGATAGACCTTGCCGAAGGCGAGCAGCCCGACCACCGTCGTGCCGATCGTCTGGCCGCGCTGAAGCGCGGCGGCGTGGATTTCGGCATTGGCATCGAAGATGGCGGCGCGGAAGGCGGCTTCGAGATCGACGGCGGAACCCGCGTCGAAAGCGCCGGCCTGCAAATGCCGCAGAACGGTCTCGCTGGCGAAGTCACCCGCCGAATGGCCGCCCATGCCATCCGCCACCACCCAGACGCCGTTGACGGGATCGGCATAGGCGCGGTCCTCGTTGAGCTGTCGCACCATGCCGACATGCGACAGCACCTCCGTATCGAGGCGAAACAGCGGCCCGGCCATCACGACGCCCCTCCGCCGATCATATCGCCATAGAGTGCCGGATCGGGCAATCCGCTGGTGGAGAGAAGCTGCGCCGGCACATATTGGCCGCCGCGCGTCCAGAACAGGCAACGCCCGCGCGCCGCCGCGCGCATTTCCAGCGCCGCGAAGCGCGCGAATGCCTCCGGCCCTTCAGGCAAGGCCTGCCGATAGCCGCCGGGGATGGTTTCCACACCCTGGCCGGTCATCGCCGCCAGCGGGTCTTCGAGACCGGCCATCAGCGCTTCGGGCTCCGGCCCCTCGCCTTCCGCCAGCGCCGAGAGCAGCCTTGCGTTCAACGCCTCGATCCAGTCCCCCGAGATTTCCTCGAACAGCGGGAAGGACAGGCCGGGCGGCGCATGCGCCACGAGGCAGAGCGGAAAATAGCGCCCGACGCCATCGACCGAGGGCATCAGCGCGCCGAGGCAATCGGCTCCGGCGATCTCCTCGCCAAGGCGAAAATTCCAGATGGGGTGGACGGAATAATAGCTCAGCCATTGCCGGCCCAGCCGCTCGCGGCTGATCGCCACCGCCTTTTGCAGCCAGGTTTCCAGCACCGTCATCACCCCTTTCGGCAGGTTCAGCGCCAGAAAATCCCGCTTGGCCGGATATTTGCCGAAGAGACCAACGGGCATGGCTATAGCCCCGCCGGGCATTTGAATTCGGAAAGCGCGGGCAGCAGGAAGGGATTGCTGACCTGCCCCAGCTCGATGCGATAGGAGACCTCGCGCCCGCCGATGACGAAGCGTGCGCCGAGCCCGTCGCCGCCGGCCGAAACGCTGCCCATGGTCAAGAGCCGCAGCAAGGCCCAGGGGCCGCTCGCGGCAATGTTCGAGGTGCGGCCGGCCATTTCCGGGAAGATCGAGATGCTGGCCGAACCGGCGCCGGTGCCCGGCCAGGTGAGATTGACCGGCGCGTTGCCGACCTGCTGCGACTGGATGACGGTGCCGTTGACCTCCAGCAGCGCGAAATCGGCATTGCCGGAAAGCGTCTGCGGCTTGACCACCATTTGCAGCGCCAGCATCGGCGAGCCCGCCGGGAAGAAGGCGTCGCGGATCTCCGCCGCCCGCTGGAATTCGCGCAGCGTCGCCTTGGACAGATCCTGGCCGACACGTTCGCCCTGCTTCCAATCCCAGCCGCCCGGCGCCATGTCGACCAGCGGCGACAGTTTTTCGCTGAAGAACTTGTCGATGACACCGCCCGGGCCGAACAGTTTGGTGAATTCGGCGAGCGGCACGTCACGATTGCTGTCGCGGGCAAAGGGATAGCGGTTGGCGATGACGCTCTGGCAGGCGCGGGTGACCAGCGAATTCATTTCCTGGTTGAGCTGGTCGATGGTGGAACCTGCTGCATCGCCCTCGAAATCGCTGACGGCGCTCTGCATCATCCGCGCCAAGGGCGGCGGCAGGCGCGAGACGTTGGATTTCAGGCTGGCGATCTGCATCGGCAGGTTGGCCATGGCCCGCTGCGTCTGCGAGGGGTTATTGGCGAGGATCAGGCTCTGGGTGATCTCGTTGAGATTGGCGATCAAGAGGTCGATGGCCTTGCGCCCCGGCTCGCCCTCGACGAGTTGGTGATAGGGGCGGAAATAGGCCTCGATATTCGCGCCGGGCACGACGGGCGCGCCGCCGGCGCTGCCCATGCGGTTCTGCGACTTGGTCAGCGCGGCATCTATGCCGATGCGCGACCAGCCGGAGGCGCGGCTCTGGACGCGCTGGAGCGCCAGTTTCTTGGCCTGCTCGGCGATTTCTCCAAGGGCGGCGTCGCCATTGTCGGTGGCCGGCGGCGGCGCGCGCTCCTGAGTCAGCTTGGTCTCGGCGGCGATCGATTCGAACACGGCGCGGATCGGCGACAGCGGCCCGGAGGCGATCTGCAACGCCACGTAATCCGGCTTGTCCGCCGACATGCGCTTCAGGCGGAAGGAGCCGAGCGCGCCATCCCAGGCGGCGATGAAGTCGCGGCGATAGCGTTCCAGCAGCTCCGGCCCGAGCTTGGAGAATTGCGATTCCACCGCCTCCTGCTGGGCGAATTCGCCCAAGACCCATTGCTCGGCCAGCATCTTGTCGGCGACGATGCCGAGCTGTTCCAAAAAGTAATCGTGGAAGCCGGCATAGGTGAACAGGCCTGATACCTCGATGCTCTCCAGCGGCTTGCCGTCCAGCGTCTCGAACACGGCGTCGGTTTCCGCCCCGCCGCGCGCATCAAGGCTCCAGGGTTCCAGCGGTTCGGTGAGGCCGGCGGTCTTGATCAGCGTATAGGCGCGGTCGGCGAGGCTCATGCGCGTCAGCGTCTTCTGCGCCGCCTGCACCAGCGTGCCGTTCAGCTCGATTTCGGGATTGTGGACCTTGCCCAACGCCAGCATCGCCAGCAGATGCTGTTCCAGTTCGTCGCGCACCGGCTTGTTGCCGGCGCCGGGATAGAGATTGTTGACCCAGTCGTCGCGCATCCAGGTGACGATCAGATCGTCGTCGGTCTTCGGCGCCTTTCCGCCGAGCATGAGGTAGACTTTCAGCGCCTCGTAGATGACGAGCGGATCGTTGATATTGGTCTCGATCTGCTTTTCCAGCCGCAGGATGAGGCGCGAGCGCAGCACGCGCTCCAGCGCCTGCCGATAGGCCTCCTCGCCGGCCGAAGACAGGCGGGCGCGCTGGCTGAGCCCAAATCCTTCCGACCATGGGGCGGCCACGTCTCGATTGGCATAACCGGTTTCCATGTAACGCAGCTTGTGAAGGAGGTCGACGACCTTGTCGAGATCGGTGTCGGCGACCGGCTCGGCATTCAGCGCCAGCCCGCCGATGGTGCGGTATTCGGCGACCGCCGCATTGGCGCTGGCGACCAGCTGCCGGTTCTGCATGTAGCTCCACAGCCACAGCGACGACAGCGCCACGGTAATGAGCGTCATCGCCGCAATCGCGCCGTAGCGCAATGTGGCGGCGCGGCGGATGGCGCCGAGATCGCGCGACACCCAGCCGGCCTCGGGAAAGATGACCTTGGTCAGGAGATCGTGGATGAAATAGCTCTTGCCCTTGCCGGACATGAAGCCGGTGCCGGCGGCGCCGAAACTCGTCTCCATCGCGCCGAGCATCTGGTCGATGGGCGTTCCCTGCTGGGTGCCGGAGGAGAAATAGAAGCCGCGCAATTGCGCGCTGGAATGGTAGCGCGTTGGCTCGAAGATCGCCGAGAGGAATTGCGACACCGGCTCGCGCAGCGCCGCGATCTGCGCCGGGAAACCGAAGGCGAGGATGCGGGCCATCGGGTCGGGCTCGGATTGCAGGTGTTCGGCGGTCTCCTCCGTCAGTCGCATGACGAGGTCGTCGATTTCGCCGGGCACGCGCTCGACGAAATTCTTCTTGCGATCCTCGGTCTGGAAGGTCGCGCCCCAGACCTGCCGGCGGCGATCCTCGGGGAAGGAGCCGAAATATTCGTTGAAGCCGGCGATCAGATCCGCCTTGGTGAACAGCGCATAGACGGGGAAATCGACCTTCAGCTCGGCGTTCAGCTCCAGCAAACGCTTGCGGATGGCGGCCGCATGGGCGTTCAGCTCCTCCGGCTTCAGCGTCATGATGTCTTCGAGACTGATGGCGATGATGACGCCGTTGATCGGCTGCTTGGGACGCTGCGCCTTCAACAGCGACAGGAAGGAGAGCCAGCTCTTGCGGTCGGATTTCTCGTCGGAATCCTGCGTGGTGTAGCGGCCGGCGGTGTCGATCAGCACCGCATCCTCGGCAAACCACCAGTCGCAATAGCGCGTGCCGCCGGCGCCGGCGATGGCCGCCTTGCCGCCTTCGGTGGAGAGCGGGAATTTCAGGCCGGAATTGACCAGCGCCGTCGTTTTGCCGGTGCCGGGCGGGCCGATGATCACATACCAGGGCAGTTCATAGAGGAAATTGCGGCCCGGAAAGGTTTTGCGCAGCGTCGTCAGCGCCTCGGTCATGCGCTCGGAAAGCTGCTCGCTGTCGTCGGTGACGCTGTCCTGCGCCACCACAGCCGCCTCCAACGCCCGCTCGGCCTTGCGGTGCCGGCGATAGCGCCAGAAGAGGATGCCGAGAAAGACGAGCCAGAGGACGAGAATGATCGACAGCCGCACGAGGGCGCTGTCGAAGGGCGCGATATCGGCGATGACCAGCATCGGCGCGACGAACCACACGACCAGCGACACCAGCACCACCGCCAGCGCGCTGAATCCGTAGATTGCTATTTTCAACGCCTTGTCACGCATGCGGTCCCGGGCTTTCAGCGGTTAGGGATTGTTGGTCAGCGTTTCTTCCTTGGGTATGGCAAGCTCGACGCGGCGATTTTTGGCGCGGCCTTCCGCCGTGTCGTTGGGCTCCACCGGC
Source organism: Hyphomicrobiales bacterium (assembly GCA_017305935.1). Lineage (GTDB taxonomy): Bacteria > Pseudomonadota > Alphaproteobacteria > Rhizobiales > Rhizobiaceae > Metarhizobium. The sequence goes on from JAFKJU010000006.1 coordinate 163,813, forward strand.
TGGTCCTCGCCCCGGCCGGCGACGTCGAGGCGGGCGGCATCGTCGAGATGCTTGGCGAGCACATCGGCCACCGCCTGCGCCCGCTTGACCGACAGGTCGAAATTCGACTTGAAGCGGCTCGATGCCTTCGGCTTCACATTGTCGGTATGGCCGACGATATGGATCTGGCCGGGCTCCTTGTTCAGCGCCGCACCGATGCGCTGCGCCAGCTGCTCGAAATCCGGCTTGACGTCGGCGCTGCCGGACTCGAACAGCAGCAGGTTGTTGATGCGCACGACGATGGAATCGCCGACCGGCTCGACCGCCACCAGATCCTTTTCGATCTCCGGCGCCAGCACGCCGCGAATGCGCTGCAACTGCGTCGTCACCGCCAGCGACGGCTCCGGGTCCGGCAGCGGCACGAAGGCGGAGCGGCTGATCTCGATGGGACCGGACGGATGCAGGCGCACCAGCGTGCCGGCCGCCGCATCGGCATCGCCGCCGAGCAGGATGCGCAGCAGCAGATAAAGCCCGGCAACGAGGGCGAGGAAGACGCCCGCAATCGCCCACAGCGGAATGCCGTCCGCCAGCCCGCGCACGCGGATCTCGTTGCCGCGCCAGCGCGGCGAAATATCCGCCGCCGCCCCCGGACGCACGGTGCGCAGCGTCATGAACACGTCGCGGCGCACCCGTTGCAACTCGATATCGCCGCCCTTGGCGCTGCGATACTGCCCTTCGAAGCCCAGCGACAGACAGGCATGGATCAGTTCCAGCAGGCTGTAATAGACGGTCGGATTGGTGCTGAGCTGGCGGATCTTGTCGAAGAAGCCGGTGCCGGAAGTGCGCACGCCGAAGAACTGCGCCAGCATGCTGTATTGCAGCCAGAGATGTTTTTCCGTGCCCGGCAGGTTCTGGACGATATCGTCGGCGGTGGCGCAGAGCGCGTATTTGGCGATCGTCGCCTGGTCCTCCGGCACGCCGGCCGCGAGGATGGTCTTTTCGAAGTCCTGGATGGCGCGCGCCACATGCTGCATCAGCGGCACCGCATCCATGTCCACCACCATCTGCCGCAGACGGCCGAGCAGGATGAGCAAGGGTGCCGCCGCCTGCGTGATCGGATTGGCGGATTTGATGCCGGGATTGGCGCGGGCGCCGAGCGCGACGTTCAGCGGAATGCGCCGCCTGTTTGCCGGCGGCGGCACCGGTTGGGTAGGCGGAAATTCCGGCGACATCCAGTTGCCACCGAAGGGATCGTCGCCGCTAGCCGGCGCGGCGGGCGGGGGTGTCGGGCGCGGGGTGGCCGGCCAGAAGGAGGCCGGGTCCGGGGCCTGCCCGGCATTGCCGCCGAGCGGGCCGGGCGAGATGATCGTGGTGTTCTGGCCGGAGGGCGGCGGGCGAAATTCGTTTCCGAAACGATCGTTCGGCGGCGGCACGCCGCCGGGCTGCGGCCGGATGACCGTCTTGCCCTGCCTGTCGGGATCGTCGGATTGGCCCATGTCAGTCGTCCATTATCGCCCAGAGATCCAGTTGCAGCTCCGGCCAGTTGCCGGCGAAATGCATGGCGATGCCGCTCGCCGTGCTGAATTCGGGCCAGAGCGGCGAGGCCTTGTCGAGATAGAAATAGACGTGGTCGGTCATGCTGCGGATCTGGCGCGGCGGCGTCGGCATGTGAACGATGTCGATGCCCGGCAGATGCGTCTGGACGATCTCGCGCATCTTGGTGTTCGGCCCGACCTTGCACAGATCGGGAAAGCTCTGCTGGATCTGCGACAGCGGCATCGCCGCCGAGACCTCGACCACGAAACGCGCCGTGCGGAACAGGTTGCGGTTGATGACATTGGCGAGGAAGGCGTTGGGCCGCACCTGTGTGAGATCCAGCCGGATCGCCCGGCCGATATCGAGGCTGAGCTGGCGCTGGATGATTTCGAGGATCGGCTCGAACACCTCATGCAGCCGGTCATGGTCGTAGCGCGGAAAATCCGGCGCCATGCGGTTTCCCGAGAAGGTGGAAAGCTCGCCGGCAAAGCGGATGAGGTCGACATAAAGCCGCTCGGGATGCAGGTATTTCGAGGCGCGGCTGTGGCGCAGCACGTTCACCTGGCCGTTGAGCAATTGCAGCATAAAATAGTCGTAGGCCTGCAAGCCCCCGCCGGAGCTGGGATCGGTGGCATAGCGCGACAGGGCCTCCAGCCTTGTCTCCACCCAGCCGATCACCCGGTCCAGCCAGCCGGTGGTGACCGGATGCGCATGGCAGCTGAGCACCGGCGGGGCGACGCGCTCATCGAGCACGATGGTCTTGTCGCGCACCTCGACGATGCGGGCGATGGCGAGGTTGTGATAGCCGGGGCGCGGCGTCTCGCGCACCGAGAATTCGATGCGCGGATGCGCCACCTCGATATCCTGGGCGACATGCATGCCGGAGGCGGAATCGACGAAGGTTTCGAGATCGAGCGTGTAGCGGCTGCCGTTGCCGCCATTGGCGGCCGCGACCTCGCGACCGTTCGGCGTCGCGACCGGCATGGTCATCCAGACGATGCGCCGCTCCGAACCCTCGGGAATATCGACCGGGGCCGGCAGCGGGCTGTTGCCCGGCATGTCGAAGGGCACGCCATCCTGGAAGACGCCCGAGGCGCGGCGCAGGCCGAACTTGTTCTGCTGGGCGAGATCGCGGTCGATCTCCAGCTCGACGAAGCCCCAGGGATAGGGGGTGATATAGCCGACGCGGTTTTCGAGGAGTTTTTCGACATAGCGGTCATGCTGCTGCAAATGGTGCTGATGGAGGAAAAGTCCTTCCGACCACACGACCTTGCTGTACCATGACATCGCCCATACTCCCCCGACACCGGTCGCACCTGCCATGACAGCGTCCTCTGGGCCGGTGGCGACGCCGGGGGGACGATGTTACGCTTTATCTTCGCACGTCTTGCGGAATTGCTTCATGTATAGGTCTTGTAAGGATTTGGCCTGCGGCAAAGGCTTTGTTCCGGTTTGACTTAGTAAATCTCCAAAACGGTTTTTTTTCAACTGCGCAGATCCGGTGCGGGGATCGGGAGCGCGGACGGATGGCGTGTGCTCAATCGTTCCTGAGAAACAGCGTCCAGCGCTCCTGTTCGCGCGTATCCACCTCGAGGAAATCCGCTTGCTTGTAGCCGCGCAGCCAGCACTGCTTCGTGCCGCGAATGAGGAAGCGTCTGGTGCCGATGCAGGAGGGAATGGAGCCCGCCGTCACCGGCTGGCCGAAGACATCCTCCGCATAAACATAGACATAGCGGCTGGCGAGCGGCTTGCGGATCACCTCGGCGCAGCGGTTCGCCCCGACGCTCCACCAACCCTCGGTCTGGAACTCTCCGTCCTCCTCATAGCCGATGGCGACGTTGAGCACGTCCAGCGACTGGTTGCAGACGGAAAATTCCGCTCGCGCCGGACCTTGCAGAAACAGCACCATGGGCAGCGCCAAGAATTGCGCTCTTGCCAAGCGCGCCGACATGCGCCTTAATTCCCGCATCGCTTTGTGGAGTTTCCAGCCCATGACGAAGACGATCCTGTTTCTTTCGGCCTGCCTGTCTGTAGCCGGCTGCTCCACCACGCCTGCGCCTCCCATGGCCCCGCCCAAGCCGGAAAAGATCGGCCCCGCCCCCTCCCAACCCGGCAATTGTTTCTATCGCGGGCCGGATGGCAAGGTGTTCATCTCCGCCTGCTGAGCGCATGAGCACCCTCACCGCACCGGCTTGCCGAACCGGCCCGCCGCCGGCATGCCCTTGACGGCGAACCGGGCGTCGACGAGACGGCGCAGCACGCCCTCGCGCAACAGCACCGCGAGACTCCCGGCCGCCGCTTCGGCAAGCTCCGGCAATGGCGCGTCGGAGGGCATGCGGCGCACCGCCTCCAGCACCTCGCCCAGCCGGTCGATGGCTTCGAGAATCGAACCTGGCACGGTGAACAGGCTCGATCCGAGGATCGAAAGGCTGACGCCCGGCAGCGTCATGGCGGCAAGGCCGGCAAGCAGCGCCCGTTCATCGCCTGCGGCCAGCGCCTCGAATTCCTGCCGCACCGTTCCCTCCAGATGCGCCGGCACGAGCCTGACGACGACCCGCAACCGCCCGGGAAAATCGTCGGCCGTCCCCTCCTGCGCCATGCGCGCATCCAGGTCTTCCGTCATCTTCGAAAAGGCGACGACCGGATCGGCGGCCAGCGCCACCGCGATGACGCCGCTGCCGGCCGCGCGCGCCAGAACCTCCGCCAGCTCTCCACGCCCGGCGGCGCGGACAGCGGCGGTATCGATGCCCCAGCGGCGCAGGAAGCGGCGCACCCGCTCCTCCGCGCCGGGGCGCGACAGGAAGGCGGCCAGCGCATCGCGCAGAGACAGCCGGTCGCGCAACAGCACGCGCCGCGCCTGCACCGGAAAGGCCGAAAGCGGCCCGACGAAAAGCGTCTCGCGCGCACTGCGCAGCGAAACGATATCGGTGGCGGAGCTGCTCATGAGTCAGCCTGTCGTTTCGGTCATGGCCATCATTTCCCCTTCGCGTTCATCTGCTGATAGGCTTCGGAGAAATAGGCGAGGAAGACGTCGAGCATGCCGTTGGCATTGGCCTCGGTCTTGGCTTCCCAGCGGGCGACGAAGGTTTCCCAGGCCTTGGCCTTGCGGTTGGAGAAGGGCGATTGCGCAACCTTGGCTTCCACCGCCTCCGGCGAGAGGTCGTCGAGCAGGCGGGCGAGCGCCCGCTGCATGGCGGCATAGGTGGCCATTTCGTGGCGCTTCAAGTCGGCGAAGGCCTGGGTGAAGGCGTGCTGGCCGTCGAGATAACCGAGGCGATCGCGGCTGAGCATGGCCTCCAGCGCTTCCGAGGCGCCCGGCAGAAATTTCAGCGGATTGTTGTCCTGTGCGCCGATCATGGTGCGGTCGGCGGTCTTGACCATCGCGCGCGCCGAGGCCCGTGCCTTCAACAATTGCGCCACCTCGTCGGACACGGTCAGCATCATCGCGCCGATTTCGCGGAACAGTTCGGCCGCATCGCGATTGGCGAGCATGTGCGGCGAAAGCTGCGCGCCCTCGCAGAAGGCGGCGAGCAACCGTTCCTCCCGCGCGGCGGATGCGGCAGGCGGCCGGCGGGCGAAGGGATCGGCCTGCGGCTCCGCGGCCGGCGGAATGGGAATGGCCGGCTGCGGCGGCAAGCCACCGGCTGGGCCCGGGCGCGGATAGGCCCCGAAGGCACCGCGATCCGGCGAAACGGACCCATTGTCGGGCGGCGCATTGCGCGCAGCGGGCATGTCGATATGGGAGTCGACGAAATCCGGCAGTTTTTGCCGTGCCGCCGGCGGCTGGAAATCGCGCCGGTTCATGGGCGGCGCAGGCGACGGCCGGCCGGCGCCCCAGATATCCTCTTCGTCGTCGCCCCCCCAGGGGTTGTTGGCGGCCACGGGCGGAGCGGCAAAGCCGGCCGCCTGCGACAGGCGCACGAGGATGACATAGGTGCCGATGGTCAGCACGTCGCCGTCGCGCAGCAGATAGGGGCTTTTCACCCGCTGCTGGGCGCCGTTGACGAAGGTGCCGTTGCGGGAGATGTCGTTGAGCAGATAGCCGTCCGGCCCCGGCGCGATCTCGCAGTGCCGGCCGGAAATATAGAGCTGCGGATCGGCCAGCGCCCAGTCGCGGAAGGGATCGCGGCCGATCTCGAAGCGGCCGCCGCTTGCGGTATAGCTCGTCGGCCCGCCATCCGGCAGGCGATCGACATTGGTGATCGTCAGCGTGATCGTCTGCATGGGCCTTGTCCTTCCCGGATGACGGGGCGAGTGGGCGATCTCCCGAGGATACTTCACTATAAAACCGCCGGGCCTGCAAACAACGTTCTTGGATCGGCCGCTTCGGACTTGCTTTTTTTCTTGCGATGGCGGCAAATATTGTCGACCGGCGATCGCCCGCGCGACGATACGGCCTTTTCGAAAGTGCATCCGAAAGTGAAGGCCGGCTTTCGAGCACGCGCTCCGGGCCGGAATGGCGCCGGAGACTTTGACCATGACGGTTTTGCCGCGACAGGGGAAGCGCGCAGCGGTTCTCACCACCACCAAGGAGGCCGATTATCTCGTCGTCTCCCGCTTCGACGGTTCCGAAGCGGTGAGCGAGCTGTTCGAATACCGCGTGGAAGCGCTGAGCACGAAGGAGGATATCGACTTCGACGAGCTGCTCGGCAAGCATATGACCCTGACGCTGAACAGCATAAACGGCGTGCAGCGCAAGTTCGACGGCATCCTGACCGAGACGCAATGGCTCGGCATGCGCGATCACTTTTACGCCTACCGGCTGGTGCTGCGGCCGTGGTTCTGGCTGCTGGCGCATCGCAGCGATTGCTTCATCTTCCACGATTCCACCGTGCAGGACATCGTCAACGCCGTGTTCGGCCGGCATGGTTTTTCCGATTTCGAGGATCGCACCGGCGGCTCCTATCCGAAGCTGGAATATTGCGTGCAATATCGCGAAAGCGACATGACCTTCGTCGCGCGCCTGCTGGAGGAATTCGGCATCGGCTATTTCTTCGAGCACAAGGAAGGCAGCCACAAGCTGATCCTGGTCGACGACAACTCGAAATTCGAGACCGCGCCCGGCGGCAGCCGCCCCTATCGACCGCTGGAGGGCCAGGACCGGCGCATGGAGGAATGTTTCGACCACTGGATCCCCGAGCGGCGCTTCACCTCCGGCCGCGTCACCATGCGCGACTATAATTTCAAGACGCCGAATGCGCAGATGCAGGCGGATTATTCCGGCCTCGGCTCCTACGAGCATGCCGATCAGGAAGTCTACGACTATCCCGGCCGCTACGAGAAGCAGCCGGACGGCAAATCCGCCGCCACCTGGCGGCTGCAGGCCGAGGAGGCGCTGGACAAGCGCTGCATGGCGACCGGCAATTGCGTGACGCTCGCCCCCGGCCACACCGTCACGCTGACCGACCATCCGGTGCCGAGCTACGATACCGAATATGTGCTGCTGCGCGCCCGGCACAGTTTCGTCTCGCAAAGCTATCGTTCCGGCAGCGGCGCGGGCGGCGAGGAAAGCTATGACGGGCAATACGAGCTGCTGGCCAGCGACATTCCCTTCCGCCCGCCGCTAACCACCCGCAAGCCGCTCATCCACGGGCCGCAGACGGCCCTCGTCGTCAGCCCTTCCGGCGAGGAGATCGATTGTGACGAATACGGCCGCATCCTCGTGCGCTTCTTCTGGGACCGCAAGGGCGATCATTCGATCCGCTGCCGCGTCAGCCAGAACTGGGCCTCGGCGAAATGGGGCGGCATGGTCATCCCGCGCGTCGGCATGGAGGTGATCGTCGAATTCCTCGACGGCGACCCGGACCGGCCGCTGGTCACCGGTTGCGTCTACAACGCCAACAACATGCCGCCGAACGTGCTGCCGGCCCACAAGACGCGCTCGGTTTTCATGAGCTCGACCCATCGCGGCAGCGGCTTCAACGAGATCCGCTTCGAGGACGAGAGCGGCGAGGAGGAAATCTGGGTCCATGCCCAGAAATATATGAACACCGTGGTCGAGTCGCAGGAAACCCACGCCGTCGGGGCGAGCCGCGACACCACCATCGGCGCCTCGGATTCCGAAACCGTGGGCGGCGAGAAGGATGTGACCGTCGGCTCGAATTTTCGCGAGGCGATCGGCGCAAGCTATCACCTGACGGTCGGCAGCGACCGTGCGCAAAACATCGGCAAGGATGACAGCCTCTCGGTCGGCGGCAGTTCCAGCATCGATGTCGCCAGGGCGCAGCATGTCCATGTCGGCGCCAGCTATTACCTCAAGGCCGGCACCGCCATCGTCATCGAGGCCGGCGCCACCATGTGCCTGCAGGCCGGCGGCAGCTATATCACGCTGAGCCCCGCCGGCATCCAGATCGAGGGGCCGATGGTGCGGATCAATTGCGGTGGCGCCCCCTTCCAGGGCGTGCCGGTGCCGAAGAAGGCAGCCGACAAGACCAAGGGGCCGCACGCCAAGCGTTACGACCGGTCCTTCAAGAAATAGGAGCGCCGGGATGAGCAAGGACACCTGCCCATGAAACCGGCGGCCAGACTGGGGGACATGCATACCTGCCCGCTGGCGACGCCCGGCACGCCGCCCATTCCCCATGTCGGCGGGCCGATCATGCCGCCCTGCTATCCGCCTGTCATGGTCGGCAACCAGCCGGCGGCGCGGGTGGGCGACATGTGCATCTGTGTCGGCCCGCCGGATGCCATCGTCGAGGGCTCGATGGGGGTGTTGATCGGCAACCAGTTCGCCGCCCGCATCGGCGATGCGACGGCGCATGGCGGCGTCATCACCGCCGGCTTGCCGAGCGTGCTGATCGGCGAAACCGGTGGCGGCGGCCATGGGCTGGCGAGTGCGGTCGCCGGCGTCAATCCGGCAAACAGCACCATCAATTGCGGCAATATCATCGATGCCGCCGCCGCCCGTCTCAACGGCAGCGACCCGGATGCCGCCGCCCCCGCCGGCCAGGACGGCACCTTTCCGCAGATCGAGCAGCGCTTCGGCACGACTTTGACCTGGGGCTCGGATTTCCAGAGCGCCTTCGACGCCGTGCGCGCTGGCGGCGACGGCACCATGGCGGTGGTCGGCATCGGCTATTCCGGCGGGCGCGGCTCGCATGTGGTGCTGCTCGCCAATGACGGCGGCTCGGTCGGCATCGTCGAGGGGCAGGATTGGGGCGCAGGCAATCCGCCGGAGGCGATCACCGATGTCAATCGCGCGAACACTCGCTACAATTCTGATGGCGGCAGCAATATCGGCTGGGGCATCGTCCCGCCCCGCCCCTGAAACGAACAGGAACGGCACAATGGATGTCCACAATGCAGCGGAAGCCGAAACCATCTTCAGGACGAAATTCCTGTCGACGCTGAAGCATGATTTCGTGGTGCTGGAAACCCAGGAGCACGATTTCGGCTGGGTGTTCCTCTACACCACCCGCCGCTATGTCGAGACCAAGGATCCGAGCACGCTGGTGCCCGGCAGCGGTCCGGTCGTCGTGCTGCGCAACGGCGACGTCGTGCCGCTTACCACCTCCGCGCCGCCGGACATGGCGATCGCCGCCTTCGAGGCGGACTGGCGCAAGGCGCAGGGGCGATAGGCGTTTTCAACGCCGCCTTCGCCCCCGGAACCCGCGATTTTCCGGCGTCGCGGAAGGCGGCCCTGCGGTAATACCCTGGGGTTATTGGCTTCGGCCCCGCTTTCGCCGACTCTCGCTCCCTCATCTGGAGGAGGGGAACATGACAGAATCCATCAAACTCGACCGCACGCTCGGCCTGTGGTCCGTGGTGCTGTTCGGGCTGGCCTATATGACGCCGATGATCGTGTTCGGCACGTTCGGGGCGCTGGCCTCCGTCAGCGCCGGCACGACGGCCATGGCCTATTTCATCGCGGCGGCGGCGATTTTCCTGACGGCGGTCAGCTACGGCATCATGGCCAGGGTCTATCCGGTCGCCGGCTCGGCCTATACCTATGCCCGCAAGTCGCTGAATTCCGGCGCCGGCTTTCTCGTCGGCTGGGCGGTGCTGCTCGATTATTTCTTCCTGCCGATGGTCATCTGGCTGATCGGCGCGGCCTATCTCAAGTCGGCCTTTCCGACCGTGCCGGCCTGGATGTGGATCGTCGGTTTCATTGTGCTGACCACCGCCGTCAACGTCGTGGGCATCGCCTTCGCCAACCGGGTGAACGTCGTCCTGATGCTGGTGCAGCTTTCGGTGCTGATCGCTTTCGTGGCGCTGGCCGCGCGTTATGTCGTCGCCCTCAACGGCGTCGGCGGGCTCGCCTCGGTGCGGCCGTTCTTCGAGCCTGGCGTCCCGTTCGGCGCCTCCGTCGCGGGTGCGGCGATCGCCGCCTATTCCTTCCTCGGCTTCGATGCCGTCTCGACGCTGACCGAGGAGACCCGCGACCCGACCCGCACCATGCCGAAGGCGATCATGATCATCGCCGTCATCGGCGGCCTGATCTTCACCGGCTCGGCCTATATCACCCAGCTTGCCCATCCCGGTGGCGAATTCGCCTCGGTCGATTCCGCCGCGACGGAAATCGCGCTGATGATCGGCGGCGACCTGTTCGTCACCGTCTTCCTGGCGACGCTGGTGGTGGCGCAGTTCACCTCGGGTCTCGCCGCGCAGGCCAGCGTCGGCCGCCTGCTGTTCGCCATGGGCCGCGACGGCGTGCTGCCGGCCGGCATCTTCGGCAGGCTGCATGAGACATGGCGCACGCCGGTCATGAACCTCGTCGTCGTCGGCATCGTCGGGCTTCTGGCGCTGACGCTCGACGTCACCACCTCGACCTCGTTCATCAATTTCGGTGCGTTCCTCGCCTTCACCGCCGTCAACGTCTCGGTGATCGCGCTTTATCTGAAGGGGAATGCCGTCGTGCGGCCGCTCGGTCCTCTCGTCGGGCTGCTCGTGCCGGCGGCGGGCGCGCTGTGCGATCTCTTCCTGTTGTGGAACCTCGACGGCAATGCCAAGCTGCTCGGCCTCGCCTGGCTGGCGCTCGGCATCTGCTATCTCGCCTATCTCACCCGCTTCTTCCAGACGGCGCCGCCGGAAGTGGAATTCGTCGAGTGATCAGCGGCGGCTGAGAAAGAGATGGAACAGTTCCGCCTGGCTGGAAATGCCGAGCTTGGCATAGGCCTGGCGGCGATGGACCTTGACGGTGTTGGGCGAAAGCCCCAGCGTCGCGGCGATGGAATAGGAGGAGTGACCCTTGAGAATGAGGGTCACGATCTCAAGCTCCCGCTTCGACAGCAGCGGATGGCTGATCGCTGCCGCCGCCTGGTCATCGCCGGCGGCCGGGCTGAAGCGCTCGAACCAATGCCGCTCGGCCAGCGCCTGCACCAGCGGCGCGGCACTTTCCAGCCGGGCGATGTCGCGGCGCGAAAAGGCCGGCACCGCGCCGATGCGCGACAGCGACAAGACCGCATCGGCATGGCGCAGCCGCAGGATGAAGCCGACCTCGTCGAGAATGCCGGTCGCCTGGTAGTGGCGGCGGTAATATTCCGTCTCAGTAAACCGGTCCGGCGCCAGTCGCCGCATGACCAGCAGGCCCCGGCGCCCGCTGCGCACCGCATCGTGGAACGGATCGACGATATAGGCGCCGGCGAGATAGTGGTCGACGATGGTGGTGCGGTCGCCGACGATGCGCTCATTGTCGAGATCGAAGGCCTTGCCGCCAGGCGCATAGGCAAAGCCGTTCATCATCTCGAAGGGGACGAGTTGTTTCAGCGCGTCTTCAAGCGCTGCCGGAAAGCCGGGTTCGCCAAGCGCCGTCACCGCCCCGGCAAGCGCCGCGTTCCAGTCATCGATATAGCCCACCGCGCCCGTCTTTGCCGTCACGTCTATCCCCCGTCGCGGGCAAAGCCGCCTTTTTACCTTCCCCGAATCGTGAAAACGCGCGCTTGCTCATTGACTTGAATTTTTCCTAGCACGGAGTCCGCCGCCATGCAGTCCGTTTCTGAAGACCCTATCCATCCGCTCGACCTGCCGGCAATGGAAATCGCCGCCGGCATTCGCACCGGCCGGTTTTCCGCCGAGGCGGTCGTTTGCGAATCCCTGCGGCGGGCGAAGATCGTCGACGGCGCGCTGAACGCCTTCACCCTGCTGCGCGAGGAGGCGGCACTTGCCGCCGCGCGCGCGGTCGACCTGCGCATCGCCAGCGGCGAAGACGTGCCCCCGCTGCTCGGCGTGCCCTTCGCCGCCAAGGATCTGACGCCAACGGCCGGCGATCTCACCACGCTCGGCTCCTGGACGCGCGGCGACTGGGTGCCGCAGGAGACGGCATTGTGCATCCGCCGGCTGGAGGCGGCCGGCGCCATCCTGATCGCCAAGACCACGACGCCGGAATTCGCCCATTCCAGTTTCACCGCCAGCCCGCGCTGGGGCATCACCCGCAATCCCTGGGATGCGACGCGCACCAGCGGCGGTTCCTCCGGCGGCTCGGCGGTGGCGGTGGCGACCGGCGTCGTTCCCTTCGCGGAGGGCACGGACATGGGCGGCTCGGTGCGCATTCCCGCCGCCCTTTCCGGCGTCGTCGGGCTCAAACCCAGCCTCGGGCGCATTCCCATGACCATCCTGCCGAGCGTCTTCGACAATATCTCGCATTTCGGGCCGCTGGCGCGGACGATCGCCGACGCCACCGCTTTCATGGCCGCCACGTCAGGGCCGGACGATGCCGACATCGCCTCGCTGCCGCTCACCTTTTCGGCGGAGCGGGCCGGCGCGGGCGCGCTTGCCGGCCGGCGTTTCGCGCTCTCGCTCGATCTCGGCTATTATGGCGTCGAGGCGCCGGTTCGGACCGCGATCCTCGCGGCGGCGGACAGGTTGCTTGCCGCCGGCGCGGTGGTCGAAGAGGTCGAGATCGGCTGGACGCGGGCGGTCAATGACGGCTGGTTCGATCTCTGGTGCGTGTTCATGGCCGCCTATTTCGGCGAGACGCTGCCCGCATACCGGGAGCGGATGGACCCGATCGTCGTCGATCTCATCGAGCGCGGACAGGGCATGAGCGCCGTCGCCTACAAGAGGGTCGAATTGTTGCGCACCGCCATGTGGCGCGATCTCGCCGCCATCCTGGCCCGTTACGATGCGCTTCTCTGCCCGACCTGCGCGGTGACCGCGCCGCCGGCCGAGGCCGATGACAACGATTACGCCGCCGATCTGCCGGACGGGCGGCTGGCCGGCCTCGACATGACCTGTCCGTTCAACCTGCTGCCGCAATGCCCGGCCCTGTCGGTGCCGGCGGGGCTGGCGGGGGGCATGCCGGTCGGGCTGCAGATCGTCGGCCGGCGCTTTGCCGACGAGGCGGTGCTGTCGCTCGGCGGCGCGATCGAGCGGACGCTCGGGACCGGCGGACGGGCGCCCGGCTGGCGCTGGTAAGCCGGCTGGCCGGCAAGGGCCGCCATCGCGACGATAGGCCCGTTTTCTTTCGGGAACGGTATGTTAGGCTGGAAGCGTTCACCGGCCACGGAGATGGGATGAACGCCGAAATCGAAATCAAGCTGGAGATCGCGCCTGACAGCGTCGAGGCGCTGCTGGCGCTGCCGTCGTTTTCAGCGACGCCGCAGGCGCTGGTGCGGCGCTCGATCTATTTCGACACGCCGGCGCGGGCCCTGTTTAGCGCCGGCATCGTTTTGCGCATTCGCGAGGCCGGCGGGCAGCATACGCAATCTGTGAAGGCAGCGGGGCCAGGCAAGGGACCGTTCCCCCGGCAGGAATGGGAGATGCCGGTCGCCGGCCAGCGGCCGGTGCTGGATGGTTTTGCCGCGCTGTTTGCCGAGGCCGGAGCCGACCTGCCGGAGATCGTGCCGCTGTTCGAGGTGCGCAATCACCGCCTGCTGTGGACGATCGAGGAGAACGGCGTCCGCATCGAGGCGGCGCTGGATCGCGGCCTCGTGGTCGCCGGCGAGCGGCAGGCGCCGGTCTGCGAGATCGAGTTGAAACTCGGACAGGGCGATGCGGACACCCTGTTTGCCCTGGCGCGGCAGATCGGAGGGCAGCTTCCCGTGCGCATCGGGGCGCTGTCGAAGGCCGAGCGCGGCTTTCGCCTGACGGAGGCGCAGCCGGCCTCGATCAAGGCCGAGCCGGTGGCGCTGTCGGCCGATCATGGCGTTATCGGCGGTTTTCGCGCCATCGCCGCCAATTGTTTCCGGCAGTTCCGGCTGAACGAGGATATCCTGCTGCATCGCCGTCATGCCGATGCGCTGCATCAGGCCCGGGTCGGCCTGCGCCGACTGCGCTCGGCCTTCACCCTTTACAAGGACCGCCTGGTGAGCCCCGAGAGCCGGAGGCTCAAGGAGGAACTGCGCTGGCTGGCGGCCGCGCTCGGCGAGGTGCGCGATCTCGACGTCCTCATGCGCAAGGCGCGGCAGGACGGGTTGCGCATCAAGCTGCGCGACATCCGGGCGCAGCGATACGCGGCGCTGGCCGACCTCCTGAAATCGTCCCGCGCCCGCGCCATCGGTCTCGACCTTCAGGCCTGGCTGCATTGCGATGCCGATATGGCCTTGGCGGAAGCGGAGGCCGAGACGGTCACCGAATTCGCCACCGCCGTGCTCGATGGCCGCCGCCGAAAATTGCGCAAGCATGGCGCATCGCTTGCCGATCTCGACGATGCCCATCGCCATGAGGCGCGCAAGGACGCCAAGAAGCTGCGCTATGCCGCCGAATTCTTCGCGCCGCTGTTTTCCGACAAGCGCAGCCAGCGCCGCCGCCGGCAGTTCACCGAGGCGATGGAAGAGTTGCAGGACCGGCTCGGCGCCCTCAACGATCTCGCCACCGGCCATGCGCTGGTCGATGCGCTCGAGCTCGACAGCCATCCCGGCGTCGAAGACCTGATCGCTACCGGCGACCGCGACGAATTGCTCCGCGCCGCCCAGAACGCCCTCGATGCCGTCATCGACGCCAAGCGGTTCTGGCGCACCAAGGCGTAAGCCTCAGGGTTTCAGCGAAAGCGACAGAAGATGGGTGACGAAGGCATCCACGGTCGGCTGCAGCGCGCCGGAATTGTCGAGGCGCAGATAATTGTCGGCAAGGTGGCGAACGTCGACCTCGACGCGGCGGGCGACGCGGGCCGAGGCGGCATCGGCGCCCTCGCGGCCGCGCCCGGCGATGCGGGCGGCAAGGATCTCCGGCGTCGCGGCGATCTCGACAACAGCGATGCCGCCAAAACGCCTGGCGGCATCGGCAAGCGCGGTGCGCGACAGGTTGGCGACGACGGTCTGGCCATCCGCCAGCCGGTCCCCGATCGACGCCGGCAGGCCGTAAAAAAGGCCATGCGCGCCCCAGCTCAGGCAGAAGGCGCCGCTTTCGCGTGCCGCGATGAAATCGTCCGGCGACAGGGTCGCATGGTCCTCGCAGGCCGCATCCGCCGCACGGGTGACGACGCGGCGCACGAAATGCACGCCGGCCTCGGCCTGCAGCATCCCGGCCGCCGCCTTGAGCACGGTATCCTTGCCGGCCCCGCTCGGGCCGACCACGGCCACGAACACGCCCTTTCGGCCCGGCGCCGCTTCCGGCAATGCTTCAGGCGACACGACGCCCCTCCCGCCAGACGCCGGCCACCTGCGGCGGCAGGCCATCCTTGCGGCGAATGCGGATCAGGTCGGCGCGCCGGCCGATCTCGATGCGGCCGCGATCGTCGAGACCGGCGGCCTCGGCGGGATTGGCGGTGACGAGCCGCACGGCTTCCGCCAGCGGCGCCTCGGCCTGGTCGGCCAGCAGGAAGACGGCCTGCACCAGGCTGAACGGCACGTAATCCGAGGACAGGATATCGAGCGCGCCGGCCCGCAGCAGCTTGATGGCCGAGACATTGCCCGAATGCGAGCCGCCGCGCACCACGTTCGGCGCGCCCATCAGCACCTTCAGCCCCGCCTTGCGCGACAGCACCGCCGCCTCGACCGTGGTCGGGAATTCGGCCAGCGCAATGCCGAGATCGATGCTTTCCTTGACATGGGCGGCGGTGGCATCGTCATGGGAGGCCATGGCGATGCCGGCGGCCTGGCAACGCTTAGCGATCAGTTTGCGGTTGCGGGCGGAATTGGCCTCGGATTCCGCGATGCGCCGGGCGCTGTAGGCGGCGAATTCCGCATCGGACAGCTTCTTCTTGCCCTGGTAATAGATGCGATAGGCGTCAAGGCTGACGAACTGCCGCTGTCCCGGCGCATGGTCCATCAGCGAGGCGAGCCGCACGCGGCCATTGTCGCGAAACGTGTCGAAATGATCGACGACGTCGCCGACCGAGACCTCGCAGCGCAGATGGATGAAATGCTCGGCGCGCAGCCGGTCGGCACCTGCGGCATCGGCGATCGTGCCGGCCATGGCGGACATGTCGGCGGCGCCGAATTCGGTATCGCCCTCCAGCCCGACGCGCAGCGCATCGAAAACAGTGGTGATGCCGGATGTAGCGACCTGCCCGTCATGGGCTTGCAGGGCGGCGTCGAGATTCCAGCGCACCTTGGGGCGCGGCTGCAGGTGGGTTTCGAGATGGTCGGTGTGCAACTCGATGCAGCCCGGCATCAGGATGTCGCCGTTCCAGTCCTCGCCGGCGCGGGCCTTGCCTGCGCCGATATCGGCGATGCGACCGTCGCGCACCACGAGCGTTCCATGGACGACGTCGTCGGCGAGGACGATGCGGGCGTTCGAGTAAATCTGTTCCTGGGTCATGGGTCGTCAGTCTCTTGCCGGTCAGATCGCCAGCTTGCGCAGTTGCTGGGAAATCAGGTCCATGATCGTGACGGTCACGACCACGACGATGAGGATGGCCGCCGATTGCGGATAATAGAAAGCGCGGATGGATTCGAAGAGCACCTGGCCGATGCCGCCGGCGCCGACGACGCCGAGGACGGTCGCCGAGCGGATGTTGGATTCCAACCGGTACAGGGAAAACGACATCCACAGCGGCAGCACCTGCGGAATGACGCCGAAGATCACCTGCTGGATGCGCGAGGCGCCGGTGACGCGGATTGCCTCAACGGGCCGCGGATCGATGGCCTCCACGGCTTCCGAAAACAGCTTGGCGAGAATGCCCGTGGTGTGGACGAACAGCGCCATGACGCCGGCGAACGGCCCGAGGCCGACGGCGACCACGAAGAGCACCGCGAACACCACCTCATGGATGGCGCGGAACAGATCCATCAGCCGGCGCACGGGATGGACGATCCACCACGGCGCCATGTTGTGCGCCGAGAGGATGCCGAAGGGGATCGACAGCAGCACGGCAAGGAAGGTGCCCCACAGCGCCGTCTGGATGGTGACGATCATCTCCTCCAGATAGAAGCGCCAATCGGTGAAATCGGGGCGCAGGAAACCGGAGGCATATTCGGCCATGTTGCCGGAATCGGTCACCAGATAGGTGAAGCGGCTCATTTCCGCCGGCCCCCAGCTGATGGCGAGCAGCAGGGCCAGACCGGCGATCAGCGTATAGTTGCGCATACGGCCGGGCATGAGCGCGGCCTCGGCGCGCGGCGCGGCGCGATCCTTGGACTTGCCCGACAGGGCGGTTTCGTTGCCGAGTGCCATGATTTGGGTTCCGTTGGGTGTCGTTGTATCGGGTCAGCCAAAGACGGAAAAGCGTCGCAGCGGCGAGCGTCTCCATCGTCATGCTCGGGACAGGCCCGAGGATGACGTGGCGGCTGGAGCGGCGGATTGCCGGAAGACGAGGAGAAGCGGCAAACCGCCTCTCCTGCACCGGATCAGCCGGCGGCCAGTTCGGCTTCGAACTTGGCCTTCTGGGCGTTCAGCTCTTCCAGCCTGGCCTTCTTGGCCTCTTCGGTCATGGAGGTGTCGGCCTCGATCTTGGAGATCGCCTTGGCGGTTTCCATGACGCGGATCGGCAGCAGCTGCTTGTCGGAGGAAGCACGGAACGGTGCCCATTTCAGGCCGGCCAGAACTTTCTTCTCTTCGTCGATGTTGCCGCCGGATTTCTCCGTGCCGTAGGTCAGGAAGAAATCGCGGATCTTGGTCTTTTCGGCCTCGGAGAGATCCTTGCGCCAGACGATCGGGTCGGACGGGATCAGCGGCGAGCGCCAGATTTCGCGGATGTTTTCATAGGCCTTGGGTTGGTTCTGCTGGATCAGCGCCATGTTTTCGGTGTTGTTGGCGGCGGCGTCGACCTGTTTGTTGGCGACCGCCATGGCGTTGGTTTCATGGTTGGCGTTGGTGACGTTCTTGAAGCAGGCCTTGGGGTCGATGCCCTTGGCGCCGAACACGAAGGTCATCGGAACGAGGTAGCCGGAGGTGGAATTCGGATCGCCGAGGCCGAAATTCAGCGAATGATCACACTTCAGGAGGTCGTCGACGGTCTGGATCGGCGAATCCTTGGGTACGATGATCACCGACCAGTAGCCCGGCTCGCCGCCGACGGGAACGCTCTGCACGAAGACTTCGCCATCGGCGCGGTCGACGGCTTCCATGGCCGACTTGTTGCCGTACCAGGCCATCTGCACCTTGCCGAAACGCATGGCTTCGATGATGCCGGCATAGTCGGAGGCGAAGAAGGGCTTGATGTCCAGGCCGGTCTTTTCGCTCATGGCTTTCAGCAGCGGTTCCCAGTTCGCCTTGAGGTTCTGCTGGGATTCGGTCGAGATGATGCCGAAGTTGATGACCTCGGCGGCAAGCGCGGTCGAGGTCATCAGGCAGGCGAGCGACAGCGCCGCAACGCTTTTCAGGATCGCGTTCATGGATTTTCTCCGGGTTTGGCGGGGGTCAGACGGTCTCTGGGACCGGCGTTTCATGCCTGTTCGCCGGCTTGAAGCCGGCAGGGGATTCGGCCGGCGCATCCGGCAGAACCAGTTCTTCCGAGGCCTCTCCGTAGAGTTCGGCCAGGAAATCGTTCGTGAGCGCCGTGGACGGCCCGTCGAAGACGATGCGGCCGTCCCGCATGGCGACCGTGCGCCGGCAATAGCGCCGCGCATATTCCACCTGGTGCAGCGACACCAGCACGGTGATGCCCTCCTGGCGGTTGATGTCGGAGAGCACGTCCATCACGCGGCGCGCTGCGGCCGGATCGAGCGCCGAAATCGGCTCGTCGGCGATGAGGATTTCCGCCTCCTGCACGAGGCTGCGGGCGATGGCGGCGCGCTGCTGCTGGCCGCCCGACAGCGTCGAGGCGCGCTGGCCGGCCAGATGATCGATGCCGACGCGGGCCAGCGCCGCGCGCGCCTTGTCCTTTTCCGCCGCATTGAACAGGCCGAGCGTGCCGCGCAAAGCGGGCATGCGGCCGAGATGCCCGACCAGCACATTGGTCAGCAGCGACAGGCGGGCGACGAGATTGAACTGCTGGAAGATGACGGCGATGCGGCCGCGCCGCCGGGCGCGATTGAACCGGCCGGACTCCTGGCTGACTTCGCCCAGCACGGCGATCCTGCCCTTTTCGCCGTCGCCGGCTTCAAGGCCGGCGATGTGGCGGATGAGCGTGCTCTTGCCCGAGCCGGAAGCGCCGATCAGCGCAACCATTTCGCCGCGCCCCAGTTCCAGGCTGACATCGTCGAGCGCACGGGTCTTGCCGTATCGCTTCGAAAGGTTGAAAACGCTGATGGCGGTCATGTCTCAGGTCTCCGTTTCCGTGTGCTTACGTCAGGCCGGTAACCGGGCGACGACAGTTTCGTGACGGTTCGATGAAGCCTGGACCTCGTAACGGTCGAGGAAGTCTTCCGCCGTCATGTGGCGAAAGTCCTCCAGCGCCGAAAACAGCCGGTCGTGCGGCCAGTCCCACCAGGCCAGCGCATCCATGCGATTGCCGATGCAGGCCTCGAAGCGCTGGCGGATGAGTTTCGCCGGCACGCCGCCGACGATGGTGTAGGGCGCCACGTCACGCGAGACGACAGCGCCGGCACCGATCACCGCGCCGTTGCCGACGGATACGCCCGGCAGGATGGTCGCCCCGTGGCCGATCCAGACATCATGGCCGATGCCCACCGCATGGCCGCGCCGCCACTCGAAGAAATCCACCTCGTCCTCGGCCCCCTCGAAATAATCGCCGGCGCGGTAGGTGAAATGATGCAGCGTCGGTCGCCAGGTCGGATGGTTGGTGGCGTTGATGCGCACGGCGGACGCAATGTTGACGAACTTGCCGATGCGGGCGCACCAGATGGCGCAATCCTGCATGACATAGGAATAATCGCCGAGTTCGGTCTCGGAGAGGCGCGAGCGCGCCTCGATCTCGACATAGCGACCAAGCGTCGAGGCATGGATCTCGGCGGTGGCGTGGATGAGCGGGCTATGCTCGGAAAGCTTGGGCATCACGCGGCCTTTCGGGCGGAGAAGGCGGAGACGTCGATAATGCGGGTCGCCACCGCCTCGCGCACCGGAATGTCATGGAAGATGCCGAGAATGGCGGTGCCGCCGGCCAGCTTCTCGCGGATCATCGTCACGACGATGTCGCGGTTGGCGGCATCCAGCGAGGCGGTCGGCTCGTCGAGCAGCAGCACCGGATGATCGGTGATGAAGCCGCGGGCAATGTTGACGCGCTGCTTCTCGCCGCCCGAGAAGGTGGCCGGCGGCAGCGAGAACAGGGCTGGAGGCAGGTGCAGCCGCTCCAGCATCTCCCCTGCCTTCGCTGTCGCGGCCGTGCGGTCGACGCCGCGAGCGATCAAGGGTTCGGCCACGACGTCAATCGCGCTGACGCGGGGCACGGCGCGGAGGAACTGGCTGACATAGCCGATACTGTCGCGGCGCAGATCGAGGATGACGCGCGGATCGCCGGCGGCCAGATCCGCCATCTCGCCGCTCACCCTGTCGCGCACCAGGATCGAGCCGCCATCGACGGCATAATTGCCGTAGACCATGCGCAGGATCGAGGATTTTCCGACACCCGAGGGGCCGCCGAGCACCACGCATTCGCCGGGGACAAGCCGGAAGGAGACATGCTCGACCACCGGCAGGCGGATGCCGCCGCGCAGATGCATGGTGAAGGATTTTCTGACGCCATCGACGCAGAGCAGCGGTTCGATATCGAGTGCTTTGATCATCTTCAGCTCTCCGGGATCGAGGCGACGAGCAGTTGCGTATAGGGATGGTGGGGATCGTCGAGCACGCGGTCGGTCAGTCCCTGTTCGACGATGCGGCCGCTTTTCATGACGATCATGCGCTGCGACAGCAGCCGCGCGACGGCCAGGTCATGGGTGACGATGACGACCGACAGGCCGAGATCGGCGACCAGCATGCGCAGGAGATCGAGTACACGCGCCTGCACCGACACATCGAGGCCGCCGGTCGGTTCGTCCATGAAGATCAGGCGCGGATGGGTGACGAGGTTGCGGGCGATCTGCAGGCGCTGGCGCATGCCGCCGGAAAAGGCGACCGGCTGGTCGTCGATGCGGGCGGCAGCGATTTCCACGCGCTCCAGCCAGTCCGTCGCCGTCTGGCGGATGTTGCCGTAGTGGCGCTCGCCCACCGCCATCAGCCGCTCGCCGACATTGGCGCCGGCCGAGACGCGCATCCTGAGGCCATCGGCCGGGTTCTGGTGGACGAAACCCCAGTCGGTGCGCATCAGGAAACGGCGCTCGGCCTCGGTAAGATCCGCGAGATCGGGAAAGCGGCCATCGCGCATCCGGTAGCGGATTTCTCCGGCGCTGCGCTCCAGCCGGCCGGAAATGCAGTTGAGCAGCGTCGTCTTGCCGGAACCGGATTCGCCGACGATGGCGACGACTTCACCGGGGAAGACATCGAAGGAGATATCGGTGCAGCCGATGAAATGGCCGTAGCGGCGTTCGAGACCGGCGACGGAAAGGATGGGCGCGGCGCTCATTCGGCAGCCTCCTGGATGGAACTCTCCTGCGGCAGACCGGGACCGAAGTGGCCCTCGGCGCGGCGCGTTTCGCAATGGTCGGTATCGGAGCAGACGAACATCCGCCCGCCCCGGTCGTCGGTCACGACTTCATCGAGATAGACGTTGGCCGCATCGCAGAGCGCACAGCGCGACGAGAACTTCTGCACCTGGAAGGGATGGTCCTCGAAATCGAGGCTGACGACATCGGTGAACGGCGGCAGCGCATAGATGCGCTTTTCACGGCCGGCCCCGAAAAGCTGGAGGGCCGGCGACCTGTGCATCTTCGGATTGTCGAATTTCGGGATCGGCGACGGGTCCATGACATAGCGGCCCTCGACCTTGACCGGATAGGCATAGGTGGTGGCGATATGGCCGTGCTGGGCGATGTCCTCGTAAAGCTTGACGTGGATCAGCCCGTATTCGGCAAGACCGTGCATGACGCGGGTCTCGGTTTCGCGCGGTTCGAGGAAACGCAAGGGTTCGGGGATCGGCACCTGATAGACGATCGTCTGGCCGGCCCGCAGCGGCGCCTCGGGAATACGGTGGCGGGTCTGGATGATGGTCGCGTCGGAGGTCTTCGTCGTTGTCGCCACATTGGCGACCTTGGCGAAGAAGGCTCGGATCGAGACGGCATTGGTGGTGTCGTCGGCGCCCTGGTCGATGACCTTCAGAACGTCGTCCGGCCCGAGGATCGATGCGGTGACCTGTACGCCGCCGGTACCCCAGCCATAGGGCATCGGCATTTCGCGCGAGGCGAACGGCACCTGATAGCCGGGAATGGCAATGGCCTTCAGGATGGCGCGGCGGATCATCCGCTTGGTCTGTTCGTCGAGATAGGCGAAATTATACGCCGGCAAAGTGGGAGCGGCACTCATTCTGCGGCCTCGCGGGTGGCGTGTTCGTTTGCTTCGCGGCGCAGGGTGCGCAGCAGGTCCAGTTCGGCCTGGAAATCGACATAATGCGGCAGCTTCAGATGCTCGACGAAGCCGGTCGCCTGCACGTTGTCGCAATGTTCGAGGACGAATTCCTCATCCTGCGCCGGGGCATTACGCTGCTCACCGAACTCGTCGGCCCGCAGCGCCCGGTCGACGAGGCTGACGGCCATCGCCTTGCGTTCGCTCTGGCCGAAGACGAGGCCGTAACCGCGCGTGAAGCGCGGCTCGCCATCTGGCCCGCCGCCTTTGCCACCTTTGAATTGCGAGACCATCTGGCATTCGGTGACGCGCACGCTGCCGGCGCGCACGGCAAAGCCCAGTTCCGGCACATCGATCTCGACATCGACCATGCCGATGCGGATTTCGCCGACGAAGGGATGGGTGCGGCCATAGCCGCGCTGGGTGGAATAGCCGAGCGCCAGCAGAAAACCCTCGTCGCCGCGCGCCAAGGCCTGAAGGCGCAGATCGCGCTCGACCGGATAGGCCGTGGCGCTGCGGGTGAGGTCCGCAGGCTCCGCGTCACCCGGCACATCCGGCTCGATCAACCCTTGCCCATCGAGAATATCGGTGACGCGCGGGCAGGCCGTGTCGTCCTCACGCTCTCGGCGCAGCGGCTCGGCGACCGACACGTCGCCGGCCATGGCCGGGTCGATCAGGCGATGGGTGTAGTCGAAGGTGGGGCCGAGAAGCTGGCCGCCGGGAATATCCTTGAAGGTCGCAGAGACGCGGCGCTCGATGCGCATGGCGTTGGTGTCCAACGGCTTGGCATTGCCGAAACGGCTCAGCGTCGTGCGATAGGCGCGCAGCAGGAAGATTGCCTCGATGAGATCGCCGCGCGCCTGGCGTACCGCCATGGCCGCCAGTTCCGGATCGTAAAGCGAGCCCTCGGCCATCACCCGGTCGACGGCCAGCGACAATTGCGAGGCGATCTGCTCGATACCGAGCGCCGGCACGGACCGGTCGCCACGGCGGCGATCCGCCATCAGCGCATGGGCATTTTCGATGGCCTTTTCGCCACCCTTCACCGCAACATACATGGATCAGACCTCCGTCAGTCGCGTGGTGCGCGGCAAGGCCGAAACCCGGCTGCCGCAAACGAGAAGAATATCGAGCCCCAGCGGATAAAGCGCCGCATTGGCCTGCATCGCCGCCACAAAACCCTCCGGCAGACCACGGGGCGCGATGCGCGCCTGTGTTTCGATGCCGGGGCCGGTGAGGATCAGCTCCACCCCGCCCTCCAACGCCTCGACCGGCAGCAGAAGCGTCGCCGAGGCATCGGGATAGGAAGAGGTGCCGATGGAAAAGCGCCGCCAGTCGGTCACGGCGCTTCCTTTGGCGAGCACGGCGAAAGCGGCCTGTTGCGGATCAGCGATGACCGGCGCGCCGGTCTGGAATTCGACCCAGGCGCTGGCGGCCTCGGCATCCTCCACCTCGAACCAGACGGGGCTGTCGTAATCGGCAAGCGCTGCAAGGAAAGCGGCGGCGGCCGTCTCCAGCGGTGCGGGGGCCGAAACCGGCTGGGCCAGATCGACAATCGTGCCCGGCCGCGCCATCGCGTCCATCACCGAACGAAAGACGGCCTGCGCCCCGAAAACCGGACTTTCGAAGCCGCCCTCATAGGCGGCGGCGTACGTATTGGCCTGCATCAGTCTTCTCCGCGAACCATGGTGAAGAAATCGACGCGAGTCGCCTCCACCTCCTCCACCTGCCGGCGGCGCTCCTCGGCTTCCGCTTCCAGCGCCGGGGCAACGAAACGTGTCTCGACGGTCGCCCGCCAGTCGTCGCGCTGAGCAAGCGCATCGAGGTGGGCGACCATGCGCGCCTTTTCCATATCGCGGCCGAGCAGCACTGCATGGCCGATCTCGCCGCTCTCCAGGCGCACCGTGGCGCGGGTCACCGTCGCCTCGCCGAGATTGAAAGGCTGGCCGCCGCCGCCGATGCGACCGCGCAGCATGACCATGCCGATTTCCGGGCCGCGCACCGGCAAGGCCTGCGGCATGGTGGCGGAGAGCGCCTCATAGGCCTGCGCCAGCGGCCGGGTCGCGGCGGTCAGCAGAGCGTCGAGCACGCGTTTTCGATCCGGGATGGTTGCCTGCATGGGAACAATCTTTATTTGTCTAGTTGTCTATACATTTGATCTGATCTAGGTTTTAACACCGAGGCCATGACGGCTTGATGACAAAGTTCGAAGGTTGAAGACATGAGCCCTGAAACAGACGGCATCGCGCTCTGGCGGCGCGTCGCCGACGATATTCGCAGCGCCATCCATGACGGCAGCATCACTGCCGCCCTGCCGCCGGAAACCGATCTCGCCAGCCGCTTCGGCGTCAACCGCCATACCGTGCGCCGGGCGATTGCGGCGCTCGCCGCGGAGGGGCTGGTGCGGGCCGAGCGCGGGCGCGGCACCTTCGTCAACGCCGCGCGTCCACGCATCGTCTATCCCATCGGCGCGCGCACGCGCTTTTCGGAAAGCATGGTGAAACAGTCGCTGGAGCCGTCGGGCCGCCTGATCCGGGCCGAGCGCGTGGCGGCCGATGCGACCATGGCCGAGCTTCTCGATTGCCGGCCGGGCGCCGCCCTGCACCGGCTGGAAAGCCTCGCCGTCGTCGAGGGCGTGCCCTTGTCGCGCTCGGTGTCGCATTTTTCGGCCGAGCGTTTTCCCGGCATCATCGATGCCTATGCCGAGACCGGCTCGATCACCGAGGCGCTGAAGCGCGAGGGCCTGTCGGATTATCGCCGCCGCCAGACGCGGCTGACTGCCGAGCGTGTCTCGATGAAGGACGCCGTCCTGCTGAGCTGCCCGTCCGACGCCATCGTCTTGATTAGCCGCGCCGTCGACGAAGATCTGGAGGGCTGCCCGGTGCAGGTCATCCGCACCAAATTCCTCGCCGACCGGATGGAACTGGTGCTGGAAAACACGACGACTGCCGCAAGCCGCTGACCGGTGGCGCAATGCGGTCGCCAATGTCATGGCGAAATGATGGCACCATCAAAACAAATGGAATATTTTCCTCAGTATCCTCATTCTATATACTGAAAATGGCTATTTTTCGGCTTAGCCCTTTCGAATTAAAAGCATAATCTTTCACAAAAATGCTTTATTCGGGATGAAATTACCCCTTCGCTTGTGGCCGCCCGATGCAGCGGCGGCCTCGCCCGGAAGCGCATGGCGTGCCGTCCGCATCGACACGCCATGCCGCCGGGCATCTGCAAAAGGGGGATTGCCATGCGTCCTGTTCTTTCGATTGCCTTGACCTGCCTGCTCACCCTGTCCTTCCTCGCCACCGGCGAAGCCCGGGAGAAGCGGCGCAAGGCCAGACTGCCCACGCACAGTGTTTCGCTTGCCTATGCGACCCAGACCGTCAGCGTCCGCACCGGCTGTTTTTCACCGCGCCTGCAAAGCATTCTCGCCCATATCGGTGCGCGCACCGACCGCCGTCCGCTGGTGACCTCGGGCCATCGGCCGCGCTCGGCGCGCAGCGGCTCGCTGCATCGTACCTGCCAGGCGGCCGATATCCGCGTGCCCGGCGTTTCCGAGCGGTCGATCATCGCAGCCGCGCTTTCGGCGCCCGGCATCGGCGGCGTCGGGCGATATTGCAACGGCATCATCCATGTCGATACCGGCGCGCGCCGTAACTGGGCCTATTGCGGCAAAGCCAAGGGCGGCTTGCTCAGCGCCGGTCGGCATGTCGCGCGGCAAGGCTGAGGCCTTTCCATCCGCGCGCTTCAGCCCCAGGGGTCGCTTGCCGCGACATAGAGCGCGGCAAGCGCCTCGAAGCCCTGCTGATCTTCATTGGTGAAGCGGCCGGGCAGCGGGCTGTCCAGATCGAGCACGCCGAAGACGGCGCCATCGCGGATCAACGGCACCACGAGTTCCGAGCGCGAGGCGGAATCGCAGGCGATATGGCCGGGAAAGGCATGAACATCCGGCACCAGCAGGCTGCGGCCCTTAGCCACCGCGCCGCCGCACACGCCCTTGCCGACGGGAATGCGCACGCAGGCGACCTTGCCCTGGAAGGGGCCGAGCACCAGTTCACTTGGCGTCTTCAGGAAATAGAAGCCGGTCCAGTTGAGATCCGGCACGGCGTCATGGATCAGCGCCGAGAGATTGGCGGCATTGGCGATGGCGTCGCGCTCGCCCTGCAACAGGCCGCCGGCCTGGGCAAGTAGTTCGCGATAAAAGCCGGCCTTGTCACCGGCTTCGATTTTCTGGGCTACAAACATGGCCGTCCTCGATTTTTGCCGATCATAGCCGGTCGGGACCGCTGGCGAAACCGCGTTCCGCGCCTTCGCTGGACATGCTTTACTTCCGCTGTAAGGCGATATTGCTGGTGACGACGGTCTTTCCGGATGCAGGGTCGCGGTCGGTGATCGTCAAGGTCAGGCCGCGCTGGCCGACGCGGTTGACGAGCAGGGTGGCGTCACGGTCGCCGTTGAGCGGCTTGGCCCAGCGGATCGCCAGCCGCAGGGCATTGCCGCGCCGGGTGCCGGAAAGCGCGGCCGGGCCGGAGCGGGCGCCGGTATAGGTGCCGCTGTAGCGCGTGCCCGATACCTTGAGATCGGCACCGACACTGCGCGAGACCAGCACCAGTCCCCGGCAGCGGCCGTTCAGCGAGAGGGTGGTGGCCGAAGAGGTGGCATTGAACGTGCAGTTCACCTTGATCGTGCTCGAATTGGTGCGCAGCCGCACCGTTCCCTGCCCGCTATAGGCCCCCTGCAACCCCTTCAGAAAATCGCCCTCGCCGGCGGCATGCGAGACGCCGGGAACGGCCAGGAACATGAGCGGGATCAGGACGGCGAATCTGGGCATTTTCGGCTCCGCGCGATAGGGTTCATCGTCATCGAACGCGGCGGCGGGAGTGAAGTTCCCTTGGAAGCACCCGTCGCTGCAGCCTCGTTGCTTGTGGCAAGCGGCGCGGCATATCCCCCTTCTCCCGCGAGGGAACCGTTGCAAGCGGCTGATTTCTTGATGGTGTCCCGATCGCAGCCATAGCCTTGCACAGCTTTCCTGTTTAGAGGGCGGTCAGGTGTGGATTGTGGGGATGTTCAGCGGATGTCGGGCACAGTTTGCTTGTCGGCTCAGATGGTCAGCGTTACCCGGCGGCGCGTGGCGGATGCGCCGCAGCAGCAGTCTCAATGCGCGCCGCATCCAAGCATCGTGCCGTGCCGCAAGGATCAACCCGGCCGCATAGAGCTGCCGTTCGGGTTCGCAAAACAGCTTCATCAACACGCCCTGTCCACCAACCGGTTGCAAAAGCGACACAGCGTCGTGTGATCGGCACCGCCTTCTCAAGGCCAAACCCGCAGAACCGGCGGTACGACAGACGGTCGTAAAGCGCCCCCGCCAATTCCAGTTCGGAAAGCCGTAGAGCCGTTGCAAGAGCAGTGCCTTGAACAGCATTCACCGGCGTATAGGCTGGGCGCCGCGTTTCGCTCTTGCATGCAAGCGGCTCGAGAACCTTCTCGAAGCGATACCGCTTCACCATCCAGGACAGCTTGCCAAGGTGATCCGAGTCCACACGAGCCGTCAGAAGCGCATCCGCGAAACTGAACTGAGCCTCCTTCTTCCGCTCGACCATCGCAATCCCTCCGCCAACACAGGGAAGAAGGCGGGCGACGTCTCCTTTCACAGGCGATTTCCCGCCTACCGCCCGGCGACGATGTCGTCCGTGCTGAGGATGTCGATCTGCTCCGGCAGGCGGGCGAGGATGTGGTCGAGGGTGGCGCGGTGGGCAATGGGGTCGGAGCTGCCGACAGCATCGGACACCACGACGGCATGGAAGCCGGCATCGACGGCGTCGAAGACGCTGGCGAGCACGCAGACATCGGTCTCGACACCGCTGAACACCAGCCGCTCGACGCCCTGCGCCCGCAGGCGCTCGGCAAAGCCCGGCGCCTTGAACACCGAATAGGTGAATTTCTCCACCTGCACTTCCGGCGCGGCGAGCGCGGCCAGCGGCGCGACGAGATCCTGGCAGGCCGGATCGACGGCCGATCCGGTGAGCATCGACCATCGCCGGTAATAGGCCTGCCAGCGGCCCGGCGCGTGATCCGGCGTCTCCGGCAGCATGAACTTGGCAAACAGCGTCCGCGCCTCAAAGGCCGCGCACAGGCGCAGCACGTTCGGCAGGATGTCGTGGAGGGACGGAGTATGCCAGACCGTGTCCTCCGCGAAGAGCCGCTGCATGTCGATGACCACATGCATCGTCCGGCCGTCGTTCACGCCGCGTCCTCCATCGGGATCGTATGGGCGGGCTGCCAGACAAGCGAGACGTCGCTGCCCTCGGCATGGATCGCGCCGGTGCTGTTCTGGGCGAAGATTTTAAGCGCCGTGCTGTCGCTGGCGGTCAGCGCATAGGTGAGCGCCGGCCCGGCATAGATGACATGGTCGATGCGGGCGGAGAGGCGGTTTTCCGCGCCGTCGCCCGCCTTACCGGCTGCGTCGATGCGCATCTTTTCCGGCCGCACCGCGACCATAGCCGCCGCGCCCGTCGCCGGCAGGGGCGCGCCGGTGCGGATGAGCGTGCCGTCGGAGAGCCGCAAGGCCCCATCGACAACCGTGCCTTTCAGGAAATTGGTGTCGCCGAGGAATTCGGCGGCGAAGCGGGTCTTCGGCTGCTCGTAAACCTCGGCCGGCGGTCCCATCTGCACGATGCGGCCCCGGTCGAGAATGGCGACCTTGTCGGAGAGCGCCAGCGCCTCCTCCTGGTCGTGGGTGACGAAGATGGTGGTCAGGCCGGTCTCGCGCTGGATGCGCTTCAGTTCCACCTGCATTTCCTGGCGCAGGCGGCGGTCGAGCGCCGAGAGCGGCTCGTCGAGCAACAGCACGCTCGGCTGGATGACCACGGCGCGGGCCAGCGCCACGCGCTGCTGCTGGCCGCCGGAAAGCTGTTTCGGGCGGCGCTCGCCGAAGCCGGGAAGCCGCACCATCTCGAGCGCCCGGTCCACCAGCTTGCGGGCCTCGGCGCCGCGAATGCCGCGCCGGGCAAGGCCGAAGGCGACGTTCTGCGCCACCGTCATATGCGGAAACAGTGCGTAGGACTGGAAGACCATGCCGATATTGCGGGCATAAACAGGCGTATCGGTGACGTCGGCGCCGCCGATGGCCACCTTGCCGCTGTCGGGGGTGATGAAGCCGGCGACGATGCGCAGCAGCGTCGTCTTGCCCGAACCCGAGGGCCCGAGCAGGCTGGTGAACGAGCCCTCGGCGAAATGGGTGGTGATGTCGGCCAGAACCGGCGTCTGGCCGTAGGTCTTGGCGACGGAAGTGATATCAACGTTTGTCACGGCTGCCTCCGGGGCGGGCAAAGATCGCAAAGACGACGATGACGCTCATCGAGCCGAGAAGCAGGATGGTGGAGATGGCGTTGATCTCCGGCGTGAAGCCTTTGCGGATTGCCGAATAGATTTGCACCGGCAGCGTCGCGAAGCCGGGCGTCGACAGAAAGTAGGAGATGACGAACTGGTCGAGCGACACCGCGAAGGCGAACAGCGCCGCCCCAAGAATGCTGGGCGCCAGAAGCGGCAGCGTCACCGCGAAGAAGGCGTGCAGCGGCGTCGAGCCGAGGCTGACGGCGGCCTCCTCCAGATCGGAGCGGATGGTCTTGAGCCCGGTGCCGACGACCAGCACGACATAGGGAATGGCGAGCGCCACATGGCCGATCAGCAGCGCATGCATCCCGCGCCCGATACCGGTCCAGAAGAAGAAGACCAGCATGGCCGTGCCGGTGATCAGCCAGGGAATGGCGATCGGCGGCAGCAGCAGCAATTGCAGCAGCGTGCGCCCGCGCACCGCGTGCCGGTCCAGTGCGACGGCGGCCATGGTGCCGGCCAGCGTCGCGATCACCGCCGTGATCAGCGCGATCACCACCGAATTGACGCCGGCGGAAATCAGCTGACCGTTGCCCGATAGCGCCTCGTACCAGCGGGTAGAGAAGCGGAAAGGCAGTTCATAGAGTGCCGACTCGTTGAAGCCCATCGCCATCATCACCACGATGGGCAGATAGAGGAAGACGAGGATCGCCAGGAGATAGAAGCGGGCCAGCGCCGTCATGCCATCCCTCCCGTGCTGCGGCGCAGGACGCCGGAAAAGGTGGCGAAGATCGCCAGGATAACCGCCAGCATGGTGAAGGACAGCGCCGCCCCCAGCGGCCAGTTGAACGCCTGGGTGAACTGGTCCTCGATCACCGTGCCCATGGTGACGCCGACGCGCCCGCCGAGGATGCGCGGCTCCATGAATGAGCCGATCACCGGCACGAAGGTGAGGATCGCCCCGGTCGTCAGCCCTGGCAGCGCCATCGGCAGCAGCACGCGGGTCAGAATCGTCCACCAGCGGGCGCCGAGGCTTTGCGCCGCCTCAATGATCGCGTCGTCGATGGTGACCAGCGCGATATAGCAGGTGAGGATCATATAGGGCAGGTAGCCGTGGACGAGGCCGAGCACGATGGCCGGCCGCGTATAAAGAAAACCGATCGAGCCCGCGCCCGGCCAGACGGAATGCAGCAGCACATCGAGGAAACCGCCCTCGCGCAGCACCATCGTCCAGGAAAAGACGCGCACCAGCCCGTTCGTCCAGAAAGGCAGGAGAATGAGGATCAGCAAGGTCTCGCGCGCCCGCCCCGCCGTCGCCCGCGCCAGCGCCAGCGCGGCGAAGAAGCCAAGCACGGCGCACAGAAACGTCGTCCAGAAGCCGATGACCAGCGAATCCCAGGCGATGCCGACGAGATAGGGCTGGGTGACGAAGGCCTTGTAATGTTTCAGCGTGAAGACGACGGGCGCGCGGCCCATGGGCGTCGCGTTCATGAAGCTGAAGGCGAGCATGGTGCAGAGCGGCAGGAAGATCGCGATCAGCAACCAGCCATAGGTCGGCAGAAGCAGGGCCGCCGTCGAAAACCAGGACGGAAGGCGGTGCCCCGCAGCCGCGCCGGGCGGCGAAGCTGCGGGACGGGCGAGCGTATCAGCCGGCATAGAAGGCTTTGACTTCCTGCCAGAGATTGTTGAAAGCCTCGCGGCGATCGTCCGGCAGGGCCGACTGGATCGTCATGGTCTTCAGGTAGCTCGGATCGTGGATCTTGCGGTTGAGGTCGTCGGCCGGCAGCTTCTCCATGGCGGCGGCGTTGGCCGAAGCCGGCGCGCCGACCTTGGTCGCCCATTCCACATAGAAGTCGGGGTCGATCATGTGATTGATGAAGGCCAGGCCCGCATCCGCGTTCGGCGCGCTCGCCGGAATGCAG
Source organism: Hyphomicrobiales bacterium (assembly GCA_017305935.1). Taxonomy (GTDB): domain Bacteria; phylum Pseudomonadota; class Alphaproteobacteria; order Rhizobiales; family Rhizobiaceae; genus Metarhizobium. Next base: position 195,237 of record JAFKJU010000006.1, read on the forward strand.
AGATTGTCGAGCCAGCCGATGCCGCCTTCCTTCGGAACGACGAATTCCACCGGCAGCTTGCTGTTGCGCTTGGAGCGCACGGCCGCGCCCGACCAATAGACGGACAGGTCGAATTCCTTGGCGGCGAAGGACTTGTTCCACTGGTCCTCGCTCGACCAGAGAAGCTTGACGTCGTCCTTGAAGCCTTTCAGCTTTTCGGTCACGGCGGCAAGATCGGACGGGTTGTTCATGTCCTGGCCGGTCAGAAGCGCGCCGATGGCGACGGCGGTGACGGCGTCGTCGAACAGCGCCACCTTGTTCTTGTAGGCGGGATCGCCCAGCGCGGCATAGCTGTCCGGCCTGGCGGCGCCTTCGGTGATGGCAAGCGAGGTGATGCCCCAGACCCAGGCGACGCCGAAGGTCTTGTCCTCGAACCTGATGTTGGGATGGTCCTTCAGTTCCGGCGACAGGTTGGCGGCGTTCGGCACCTTGGAGAAATCGATCGGCTCGATCAGCCCTTCGCCGGCGGCCTGCTGGGTGCGGGCACTGTTGATCAGCACCACGTCATAGGCGCCGGGATTGGTGCGCAGCTTGGTGAGCATTTCCGGCTCGGAGCTGAAATAGTCGTGAACGACCTCGATGCCGGTCTTCTTCTGGAAGGCTTCCAGCGCCCATTTCTCGTCGGTGCCGTAGCCCTGCCAGTTCAGCACCGTGATCTTGGTTGCCGCGCGGGCCGGGCGCGCCAGGAAGGGCAGCGGGGCGGCGGCGGCCAAGGCGCCGGCGCCGATAAGACCAAGTGTCTGACGACGTGTCGTTTTCATTGCAATCTCCCTCTCATGTGCCGTTTCCTGCCGCATCACGCGGATGCCGCGGAAACCGCCGTTCCACCATCTTTCCTTACCGCCATGCGCGCAAGCCCGCTTTCCTCTCGGGTCACGTCGAATGGACTGGAAGGCATCTCATTTTTATTTGTATACAAATGATTATGGGCAGCAGTCTTTCCTTTGTCAAGCGACCGTTTCGGGGGCCGGAAGGTGCCAGATCGACAGCCTCGCGCCGGCCACGGCGCCGGTCAGATCGAAGCGCGCGCCGTCGCCGGCAGGCAGTGCGGCCGGCGTGCGATCGTCCAGGCGCGCCGCGACGACATCGGATGGACCGATATGGTGCAGGGCGAGGAACGCGCCATCCGCCGGGCTCCCGTCCAGCACACAGGAAAAGCGCCCCCTTTCGAACGCGACATCCGTCAATCGCCCGTGAAAATCGGTCGTCAGCACCGTCCGTTCGCCGTCGATCAGCGACAGCACGCCGTCAGCGACCTCGACGCGCACCGGCCCGAGCGGCGAAAGCACAGGCCCGGCCGAGACCGCCTGTCCGTCATTGGTCAGCGTCCAGCCCCGCCAGGGGTCGAACCCGATCGTTTCCTCAGACGCCATAAGGGGCAGCAGGCCGGCCCAGATATAGAAGGGATCGGTATCTCCCTGGTCCATCGCCTCGCCGGTCGTGGCGTTGTAGTTTTCCGCCGCGATGCGGTCCTTGCGCCATGACTGCATGAACAGATCGTAGCTGGCGCGCGCAAGCGCGGCCGCCTGCGCTTCGAAGCCATATCGCTTCAGGCCCAGCCAGACCATGTAGTTGACGTTCGGCCAGATGCGTCCCCGCCAGTAGACGTTTTCCGAAAAGGCCGGATCGTCGCGCGTCGCGTTCGGCAGGACGAACGTGCCGGCAAAGGTGTCGGCGTCGGCAAGATGCTCCAGCAGCCGTTCGGCCTGCTCCTGGCTCGCCGCGCCGCATACGAGCGGATAAAAGGAGGTCGGCGACAGGGAGCGAACGAAGCCGCCGTCGCGCTGGCGGTTGGCGAAGATGCCGCGCGCCTCGTCCCAGAGTTCGGTGCGGATCAGGTCGCGGCTGCGCGCGGCAAGCGCTGCGAATTCTGCGGCCTCGGCATCGCGGCCGAGCACCGCCGCCATCTTCGACAGCATTTCCGCATCCGTGGCAAGCGCGCAATTCAGGCCAAGATCGAAGGTCGACAGCGTGCGCGTGCGCGCATCGTAAACGGCCTCGTCATGGGTGGCGGAATTGTCCATCCCGGTTTCGTTGCGCGCGCCGAAAACCGTGCCCTTGTAGAGCCCGCCGCCGACATCGCTGGTGCCGCAGGAAATCAGGCCGACGCCGTCGGGATCGCGATTGCGCCGCCACCAGCGCTGATTGCGCGACAGCGCCTCGTAGCTTGCCTCCAGCACCGAGCGTTCGCCCGAGCGCCGATAGCACAGCCAGGCGACGAGCGCGCCGGTCGGCGGCTGGCTGCGATCGACCCAGGCGTCGTTGGAGGTGACGATACAGGCGACGTTGCCCTGCGGCGTCGCGCCGGCCAGCGCCACCGCCAGGTTCTGGCGAGCGAGATCGATATCGAAAACGGAAGACAGCAGCCCCGCAAACGTCTGGTCATTGTACCAGACGGCGAAATCGCCGAGATTCCAGATGCGCGTCACCGCCGTATAGATGCGGTGGTTGACCGGATCCCAGATCGTGTTCCAGCCGACGATGTCGCGCACGGCGTCGAGAGCGCCTTCGAAACGCCCGCGCTGCAATGGCGCGATATCGGCGGAACCGACGGTAAGCGCCGCCCGCGCCTTCTCGATCGCAAGCGCGGCACTGTCGGCAATCGCCAGTCCGTAGGCGCCGGAGCGCATCATCTCCATGTTGAAGCGCAAGGCGATGACGGGCGCCTGGTCGCCGCGTGTCGCGGTATAGAAATAGCCGTTCTGTTCGAAGTCGGCGCGCAATGCCTCGATGCTGTCATGCGCCGTCACCTGGATCGGCGCGTCGGCGGTCGCCACCGCCAGGAAGCGGCGGTCGATCTCGACGAGCGCCACCTGCTCGCCTTCATCGTACCGCACCGGCGCGCCGCTTTCGGCCGAAACCGCCAGCGTCAGCCAGAAGCGCGTGCCCCATTCGCCCATGGCCGAAGCCGACCAGGAACCACGCATCACGAAAGGATCGACCGCGCCGGCGCGAAACGAGATCGCGGTTCCGGCCAGTTCGGTTTCCAGCTCGATCAGGCGATTGCCGATCGCATGCCGGCCGAAACGCACGACGTCGGCGCGCGGCTCGATCAGGCTGGTTCGTCGAAGACGGCTGGAATAGAGGACCGGCGTTACCTTGAGGCCGAGCGGCCGGTAGACCAGTTCGGCCGGCCGCGTCGACCAGCTGTTCCACGCACTCGACAGGGGTATGGTCGAATGTCCACGCATACGGTTTCCTCACCTCTTTCGCGGGCACAACAAGAGCAGACGCGGCGGCGCCGTCAAGCCGCTTTCGTCCGGCCACGGTTCGCCGGCGAAGGGTGTCCCGGCATAATAACGATTGGCGGCGGTGTTGCTGACCCGCAGACGCAACATATGCTCGCCGGCGGCGAGCCGCCCGAGATCGAGCCGGAACGGCGGTCGCGCGCGCCGTCCGCAATCGCGGCCGTCGACATCGGCCTCGACGGCGACGCTGACGCCCGGAAGATCGAGATGCACATCCGCAGCCTCGGCAAGTGAAAAGCGGCAGGCATAATGGCCGATGCCGGAAAAGGCGGCATAGCCCTGCGCCTGCCATCCCTGCCCGACCGAGATCGGACCGGGCTTTCCATCGGGTCCGGCCTGGAACGACCAGCCGCCGCCAAGCGTCCTGATCTCGGCGACCTCGTCGCTTTGCACCAGATCGACATCGGGCGCGGAGCTGGATCGGGGAAACATCCTCAGGCAGACGATATCCTGCGGCGCCAGCCGCAAGCCGAGCCATCCGGCTTTGGCGATGGGCGATATCGCGCCGGTCCCGGCATCCCGGATTTCGTAGTCGCCATTGACGGCGACACGGACGGCCGCCGGCCGCTCGCTGTCGTTGAACAGGACCACGCGCCAGGCGTCGGCGCCGTCACGGCCGACAAAGCGCAGCACGACGTCGTCCACCTCGATCGCCGGCGCTTCCGTTTCCAGCCCGGCGACGAGGCGATGCAGCTCGCCGGCATCCGGCGGCTGCGGCCACTGGCGGCAAAGACGGCGCGTCGCCTCGCCCAGCGCCGGCGCTACGGGACCGGAGAGCCAGACAGCGCCGCCAGCGGCCGCGAAGGCGGCGATCGTTGCCAATGCCGGGGCGGCGATCTGCGTGGCCGCCGGCAGGATCAGGGCACGGAAGCGAAGCCCGTTCGCCGCAAGCACGCCGCCGGAGACGGTCGCATCCGAAAGGCTGTCCTCATCGAGGATCATATGACCGGCCGACAGCGCCGCGAGCCCGGCGCACCAGGCGCCGAAATGGGCCGCATGTGCATGGCGCGGCCCTTCGACATAGGCGGTCGACAGCGGATAGAGGACGGCAACCGGCGTTTCGGGCACGGCTTCGTCGAGGAAGGCGGACAGCCGCGCGGTCTCGGCCGCGAGATCGCCATGATGGCCCCACCAGGGCTCGAAATTGATGCCGAGGGCGAAATCGAAACGCGGATTGACGAACAGGCGCGGATCGTCATCCATGCCGTCGCTCTGATAGAGCGCATGCATGATCACCTGGCGCACCCCGGCCATATGCAACCGGATCGCCTGGGCGCGCAGGGTCGCCGGCGACAATTCCCACTGGCCGGCGCCACGCCGCTCCGTTCGGGTCGCGGTGGCGTAAATCTCGGCCATGGTGCGGCTGCGGCCATGGGTGCGCGCCACGGAATCGCCGAGCCTGGGCGAGAGTTGCGCGGAAAAATTGTTGACGTCGACCGCCGTCTCGTCGCGCAGGGCATCGATGCCGAAGAAATCCACCGCCGGGGCCACACGCGGATCGATGGAGGAAAAGCCGCCGTTCAGCGCGAAACCGCCGATATGCGGCAGGATCTCGTGACCGGTGAAGCGCAGGCCGTGACGACGGCAGAAATCCCGCACCGGCAGGAAAAAACCCTCCGCCATCAGCCGCCCGTAGGCCTGGTAAAATCGCAGGCGAAGGGCGGCCGTCGCCGGCCCGAGTTCATGGACCAGCGCGAACAGGACGGCGGCGAACGGTTCGTCGCCCGCCGCCTCGACGGCGGCGCGCAACGGCGGCGCATAAAGCGGGCTGTTGCCGAGCGCGCCGGTTTTCTGCCTCCAGCTATAGAATTGCGGCCCCGGCTGGTCGTAGAACAGGAATGAGAGCGTCGTGCCCATATGGCCCGCCAGCGCCCGCGCGAACGGTTCGAGCCCGACTTCGACGAACCGTGCGCCAGCCTCGGGCAGCAGATAGTTGATCAGGCGCGAGGTCCGACATCTTGCCGCGATGAACACCGTCAAACGCTCGCCCGGCGCCAGCATCCCGTCGAGCGTGAAGCGGCAACCGTCCCCTTCCGGCATCAGCCGCATATGCGCGCCGACATCACGCAGGGCAGAGGGATCGTCGCAGCATGGCGGATGGGCGAGCGCCGCCACAATCTCCCACTCGTCGAAGACCGGCCGGCCGGCCTCGTAGATCCAGCCGGCGATATCGGCGCCCATGCCGGTGGCGAAAGGCGCTTCGATGCCGCCGATCTCGCCCTCAAGACCATCGACCGTCGCCCAGAACAGGTGGCGTTCGCGAAGATGCGGCGCGCCCTCGACCGTGCGGCCGCCCGCTTGCCCGCTCGTCCAGTTATAATCGTCGTAAAGGCCGGCGACGAGGCCAAGCCGCTGCATTTCCTCGACCGCCCGGCGATAGCGCTCCAGAAAGGCCTCGCCGAGATACACATGTCGCGGGAGGGAAAGCCGCGCCTGGATGAGGATGGTGCCGTATCCCTTGTCGCGGAAGTCGCGCAACTGGCTTTCGATCTCGGCATCGTCCGGCAGGCTTGACCAGAACCAGTAGGCCGCCATTTTCATACCCGCCGGCGGTGTGCGAAAGCTTGTCTCCGCATCCGCCGCCATCTCGCCGCCCATCGACCCCTCCCCGAACGCTATCGCCAGCGCCGTCACGCGAAACCGCGTTCCGAATGCTCCCCCGTCACCTTAGCCATGAATTAATTTGTATACAAACTATTTTGCGCCAGACTTGAGACGCGGGCTTCGGCTCCCATACCGTTTTCCACACGACGGCGGCCGGGCGAGCGGCGCATGGCGCCATCGGGCAAGGAAAATTCCGTGCTTGTTGATCTTGCGCAAACAAAGGACCACGGAATGGCGTAAGGATCGGCCTGCATCTTTCGGTGTCCCGGTCTCCGCAGGCCGTTTATCCGGAAGCTGCCATACAGCATCATGCTGATATGTTTGCCGCATGTTCCGCCGCGGCTGCCCTTCGTGCCTCGACGGTGCTCGAAAGAGTATGTCTTTGCGCGCGGTGCGCTCTCCACGAACGCATGACGTATGCTTTGTATCGAGTTTATCCGTATTTCCCATGACCATTCTCACGCAAAGGGCCGCCCTGCCGGCGGACAGGAACGCGACCGACCTTTCGTGCCTGCTGGAGAGCATGGCATCGGCGCTGCATGCCGTCTCGCACTTTCGGCCGGAAGAAGATTTCATCCGCTATGCCTTGGACAGCTCCGCCATCGTGGCGGTGACCGACGTGCAAGGCACGATCACCTATGTGAACGGCAAGTTCTGCGAGATCAGCGGCTACACGCCGGCGGAGCTTATCGGTTCCAATCACCGCATGCTGCGATCCGGCCTGCATGACACGGACTTCTTCCGCGCGCTTTACCGCACGATCGCCAAGGGCGGGGTCTGGCATGGCGAGATCTGCAACCGCCGCAAGGACGGCTCGCTCTACTGGGTCGATACGACCGTCGTTCCGCATCTCAACCCGCAAGGCAAGGTGGACAGCTATACCTCGATCCGCTTCGACATCACCGCCCGCAAGCAGCTCGAAGTCGACCTCAGGGCAAGCAAGCAGCGCCTCAAGCGCCTTGCCGATCTCGATCCACTGACCGGCCTGCCAAACCGGCGGCGTTTCCAGGCGCATCTCGAAATGCTGATCGCGGGGTTCGCGGCCACCGGCGAGGAATTCCACCTGGCGATGCTCGATCTCGACACGTTCAAGGAGATCAACGATTCCTTCGGCCACCACGCCGGCGACGAATTGCTGCGGACGGTGGCCGCCCGCCTGGGCGCGCTCGGCGAACATGCCTTCATATCGCGGCTGGGCGGCGACGAGTTCGGCATCGTGCTGACCGACACCCCGCCGATGGCCGCCGCCGGCTTCTTCGAGGCTGTGCTGAACGATATCCGCCAGCCGATTTCTCTTGGCGCAACGACGCGGCGCTGCTCGGCAAGTCTCGGCATCGCCCGTTTTCCGCGAGACGGAGATGATGCGGAAAGCCTGCTGAAGGCCGCCGATCTCGCGCTCTACCAGGCCAAGTCGCTGGGCCGCGACCGCTGCGAACTGTTCCATCCGGCGCTTCGCGATGCCGCCGAGCAGCGCTCGGAACTGTTGCGGGATATCGAAAACGGCTTGCGGCTGGATATGTTCGAGCTGCACTATCAGCCCATCGTTCCCGCCCGGGGAGACGGACCGGTCTCTCTCGAGGCGCTGATGCGCTGGCGCCATCCGCAGCGCGGCCTTCTCGCGCCGGGCGATTTCGACTACGGCTTTTCCGATCCCGGCATCCGCGCCGCGCTCGGGCTCTTCATGCTCGAGCGGGCCTTCAAGGACGTTGCGGCCTTCGCCGGCCAGGGGATGGCGCTCTGCCGCGTGGCGGTCAATCTCACCAATTCCGACTTCCGCTCCGACGTTTTCGTTGACCGCTTCCTGGAACTTTGCGCCGAAACCGGCCTGGAGCCGCAGCGCTTCTGCGTCGAGGTCACGGAAGGCATGTTCCTCGGGCTGAACCAGAAGCGCGTCCATGACGGCCTGCGCCGCCTGCACGATGCCGGCGTCGAGATCGCGCTGGACGATTTCGGCACGGGTTATGCCTCCCTCACCCATCTGCGCCACCTGCCCATCGATCGCCTGAAGATCGACCGCAGCTTCGTCGCCAACATGGCCGCCTCGCGCGAAGACCGGGCGATCATCCGCGGCGTGGTCGACATCGCCCACAACCTCGGCAAGCGGGTCACCGTCGAAGGCGTCGAAACCGCCGAGCATCTGGCGCTGCTTTCGCAGATGGACTGCGATCATTTCCAGGGCTGGTTCTTCAGCAAGGCCGTCGCTCCGGCCCGGCTGGCGCAGACCCTGCGCGCGATGAGGCGCGTCAGAGCTTGACGACCGTCTTGCGCGCCAGCAATCCCTGCGGGGCAAAAAGCAGGACGGCGATCACCAGGAGGATGGTGAAGGCATCCCGATAGCTCAGCAGGCTTTCCGGCAGATAGGCCTGCAGGAAGACCTCGATGAAGCCCAGGAGGAAGCCGCCGGCGACCGCGCCGGACAGGCTGCCGAGCCCGCCGATGATCGCAGCGATGAAGGCCTTGAGCACCGGCAGGAAACCCATGAGCGGATCGACGCTGCCCCGCTGCGCCACCCAGAGAATGCCGGCGACGCCCGCCAGCAGGCCGGAGATGGCGAAAGCCGTGGCGACGACCGCATTGGCGCGGATGCCCATCAGGCGCACGATGGCGAAATCCTCGGAAGCGGCGCGCATCGCCCGGCCGGAGACGGTCGTGCGCAGGAAGAGATTGAGCCCGGCCAGCATCAGCACGGTGACCAGGATCGAAATCGCCTGGATGACGCCGATGTGCAGTCCGCCGATCTCGATCGTGCCGGACAGGCTCATCGGCATCGGCACGGGCTTGGGGCGCGCCGATATGAAATTCTGGAAGAGGACGCGCAGGATGGCGCTGACGGCGAAACTCGTCAGCAGCAGGGTGGTGCCGCTTGCGCCGCGCACGGGCCGGAAGGCGATGCGCTCCATCAACAGCACCAGCACGACCGCAACGACGAGCGCGATGACGACAGCGACGCCGAAAGGCAGGCCGGCAAGCAGCGCGAAGCAGAGCCCGTAGCCGGCGGCCGTCATCAGTTCGCCATGGGCGAAGTTGATGAGGCCCATGATCGAGAAGACGACGGCAAGCCCGAGCGCGAGCAATGCATATGTGCCGCCGAGGCTGAGGGCGTTGACCAGTTGTTGCAGGAACATGTCCATGGATGGTTTTCCCTCTTGCCGGTCACGCCCCGAGATAGGCGCCCTGGATTTCAGTGGAATTGCGCAAATCGGCGGCGGATCCGGACAGGACGATGCGGCCGTTCGCCATGACATAGCCGGCATCGGCGATATCCAGCGAAAGCGCGACGTTCTGCTCGACCAGGAGGATCGTCAGGCCCCGCTGCCGCAGGCCGGCGATCAGCTCGAAAATCTGGTCGACGATCTGCGGCGCAAGCCCGAGCGAGGGCTCGTCGAGCAGCAGCAGGTCGGGCGAGGACATCATCGAACGGGCGATGGCCAGCATCTGCTGCTCGCCGCCGGAGAGCGAGCCGGCCTTCTGGTGCAGCCGCTCCTTCAGGATGGGGAAACGCGACAGCATGTCCTCGCGCACCGCGTCGAGCTGTCCCCTGCCCCCGTGCATGGCGCCGCCGAGGAGAAGATGCTCATCGACCGTCAGCGTCGGGAAGATGCGGCGCCCTTCTGGCGTCAGCGTCATGCCCCTGCGCACGATCATCTCCGGCGGCAGGCCGGATATGTCCTTGCCGGCAAAGACGACGCGGCCGGCCTTCTTGGGGGCGAGGCCGACGAGCGCGTTCAACGTCGAACTCTTGCCCGCGCCATTGGCGCCGAGCAAGGTCACGATCTCGCCCTTGCCGACCTTGAGGTCGACGCCCTTGAGGGCCTCGACCGGTCCATAGGCGACCTTGAGGCCGCTGACCTCGAGCAAGGGGATCTGGTCGGGATTGTCACGCATCGTCGGGTTCGTCCGCCTCAGCCACATGGGGATGAAAAAGCCTTCCGGCTGTCGCCGGGAGGCATTGCTCGAACATCAGGGGGCTGGAATATCGGCGGCCGCCGGCGTGCCCTTGCTGACCAGCGAGCGGTTTCCGCCCTCGATGCGCACCAGCGAGACCGACCGCAGGGGCATGCCCTGCGTACCGACATAGCTGATCTTGCCGGTGACGCCTTCGACGCCGTCGAGAGAGGCGATCGCATCGCGAATGGCGGTCGATTCGACGCTGTCGGCCTTGGTGACGGCGGCTTCGATGACCTTGCCGAGATCATAGCCGTTGGCGATGTAGACGGTATCCGGATCCTGGCCGTACTTCGCCTTGTACTTCGCGTTGAACGCGGCGAGCGGGCTGCCTTCGGCGGCGAAGCCGGCGGTGGTGAAGACCACGCCATCGACGAGCGGGCCGAGGCCGAAGGTGGTGGGGGAATCGATGCCGTCGCTGCCGAGGATCGGCGTGGCGACGCCCGCCCCGCGCAACTGGCGGATGAAGGCCGGGAAATCCGGCTCATAGGCCGCCGTCATGATGACGTCGGGCGCCGGGTTCATGGCCTTGATCTTGGTGACTTCGGCGGAAAAATCCTGCTGGCCCATGCTGTAGGTGCCCTCGCCGATCACCGCGCCGCCCTTGCCCTTGAAGCTGGTAGCGAAATATTCCGGCAGCTTCAGCGTATAGGCGGTGTCGGGAGACTTCAGCACGTAAGCCGTCTTGAAACCCTTTTCCGTGGCGTAATTCGCCAGAACCGCGGCCTGGACGTTGTCGGCGGGATAATTGCCGAACATATAGTCGCCAACCGCCAGCGGCATGGTCGGCGTCGTGGCGCAGAAGGAGAAGGCCGGGATCTGCGCGGCCTGGGTGATCTGGCCGGCGGCGATCGAGGGATCGGCGTCGCAGGGCGTGATCAGTATCCTGATGCCTTCGTCGACCAGTTCCTGTGCGACCAGCGCGGTCTGGGCGGCATCCGAACGGGTATCCTTGGCGATCAGCTTGATCGGGAACTTGCCGGCGATGCCGCCAGCGGCATTGATCTCCTCGACGGCCATTTCGAAGCCCTTCAGCGAAGGCTGGTCGTAGGGCGCAAGGCTTCCGGTCTGCGCGGTGGCGAGGCCGATGACGAGATCCTCGGCCAATGCCGGAAATGCAAGCGCGCCGAGCGCGGTGGACAGGAAAAATGCCTTCAACATCGTTTTCATTCTTATGCTCCTCTGGTGATTATGCGGGCTTGCCGGCGGCTTGCGGATCGAGGCCCGGCCGGGGCGCGGCGTTCGCAGGCGCCGCCGCCGCACGGCGACGGCCGATATAGGCCTCGATGACAGCGGGATCGGCCTGGATTTCCGCCGGCGTGTCCATGGCGATCTGCTGGCCCTTGTTGAGCACAACGACGATGTCGCAGAGCCGCATGATGAGCTTCAGATCATGTTCGACCACGAGCAGGCCGAGGCGATGCCGGGTGCGGATGCGGTCGAGCACGGCCATCAATTCCTGCGTTTCGGCGGGGTTCATGCCGGCGGCAGGTTCGTCCAGCAGCAGATAGCGCGGCTTCAGCGCCAATGCCCGGGCGATTTCGAGACGCCGCTGGGCGCCGTAGGACAGCGTTCCCGCAAGCTGGCCGGCGACCTCGCCGAGCCCGACTTCGGCAAGCGCCTCGCGGGCGATGTCGGCCGGATCGCGGTCGCCGGCGATGGCGCTCGCGGCCACCGTCACGTTTTCCAGCACGGTGAGATTCCTGAAAAGGCGGATGTTCTGGAACGTGCGGGCGAGGCCGCTGACCGGCACCCGGTGGACGGGAAGCGACGCCACATCCACGCCGTCGATCATCACCCGGCCGGTCGAAGGCGGCACGACGCCCGAGACGCTGTTGATCAGCGTCGACTTGCCGGCGCCGTTGGGGCCGATCAAGCCGGTGACGAGGCCGGGACGAATCTCGAAATCCGCCCTTTCCAGCGCGACCAGCCCGGAGAAGCGCCGGCCGAGGTTTTCGACCCGCAGCGTGCCGGTTCCGGCAGGCGGGACCTGCACCGGCTGCCGCTCATGCGGCTTTGCGGCGCCGGCCGAAAGACGTTTCAGGAACGGCACCTGCTCGTCGATCTCGCGCACGCCCAGAATGCCGTCCTGCAGGCGGTACATGACGAGCAGGATGGCAAGCCCGATGCCGATATCGGTGAGGCCGAAGACGGTCGGCAGGGCGAGGAAGCCAAGATCGACGCCGCCTTCGAGCTTGCGCAGCAGCTCCACGATCACCATGATGATCGCCGCGCCGACGACTGCGCCGGAAACGGTGGTGATGCCGCCGAGGATCAACATGGCGAGCAGCATGAAGGTCATGTTGAAATAGAAGTCCTTCGGCGAGAACGCACCGATGAAATGCGCAAACAGCACGCCGGCCGCACCCGAAAGCAGCGCTCCCAGCACCCAGGCGAGGAAACGGTGCAGGCGCACATCGACCCCGACCGCCGTGGACGCGATCTCATCCTCGCGCGAGGCGCGCAGTTTCAGCCCGGCTGCACTGTCGCGATAGGCGCGGGCGATGGCGACGGCAAGAACCGCGAAAGGCAGCGCCACCCACAGGTTCACGGCCCGGGGAATCCCGAAAAATGTCTGGCTGCCGCGGGTGAAATCGCTCGACGCCACCAGCACGACGTGGACGATGACCAGAAAGCCGAGCGTGCAGATCGAGGCCGACGAGCCGCCGAGCCTGGCGACGGGAACGCCGATGGCGACCGCCACCAGGACGACGACGACGAGCGCGACAAGAAGCGCCGGCAGGAAGGACATGCCCCAGCCCATCAGCCATTCCGGCAGGTGCGGCAGCGCCGTCTTCTGCACGACCGGATTGATGGTCAGCAGGCCGGAGGCATAGGCGCCGACCGCCATGAAGCCGACATTGCCGAAGGAGATGATGCCTGAATTGCCGCTGTAGACGCCGATGCCGAGAACGGCGACCACATTGATCAGGAACAGCGTCACCAGCCGCTCTCCCGCACCCGGAAAAAGTCCTTTCGCCACCAGGGCCGCGACCACCAGGGGGAGCGCCGTCGCGACGATCCCGACGACGGTTCCACGCCGTATGCGCACCATCAGCTATCTCCCGATTGAAGGCTTCGTTTGTCGAGCCCGTTCCCGCAACAAACGTTAATCGAGAAAACGCGTATGTCAATCTTGTTTCATTTTTTATTGTCTGCTAGCAAGAATGTAACAAAATTAAAATCGCGCCACGAACGCCGATCATTGAGGGGAGGCAAGGAATGGCCATTCGGGATCGCCTGACGGACGGGCAGATCGCCTTTACCCGGGCGGAGCTGAAAATCGTGCGGCAGCTTCTGTCGAACTATCCGGCGGCCGGCCTCAACACGGTCGCGCACCTTGCCGCCGCCGCGGGTGTCAGCAATCCGACCGTGGTGCGTTTCACCAGCAAGCTCGGTTACGAGGGTTATCCGGAATTCCAGGCCGCGCTGCTCGGCGAGGTGCAGGAACGCATGAGCTCGCCGCTCTCGATGCTCGATACGCGCAAGCCGTTGCTCGAGCAGGAGAATTTCTACCAGTATTTCCTGCGCGCCAGCATTCACGCGCTCGAGTCGTCCATGCAGATGCTGCCGCCGCACGATTTCGAAGCCGCCGTCGAAGCCGGCGCGGACCTGTCCACGCGTGTCCACTGCCTCGGCGGACGCTTCAGCGGCTTCCTCGCCGGCCTTCTGTGGTCGCATATGAAACAGTTGCGCGCCGAAACCCACTGGATCAACGGTTCGCAGGCCGACCAGGTCGACCGTCTCGTCGATTTCGGCAAGCGCGACGTTCTGTTCGTCTATGATTACAGGCGCTACCAGATCGACACGATCCGCTTTGCCGGACAGGCCGCAAGGCAGGGCGCGCGCATCGTGCTCTTCACCGACCGCTGGGTGTCGCCGATCGCCGAATTCGCCTCCGTCACGCTGATGGCGCCGGTCGATACGGTCTCGCCATACGATACGATGGTGCCCGCCATCGCCCAGACGGAGGCGCTGATCGCCGGCCTCACCGCGCGCCTCGCCAGCCAGTCGCGCGGCCGCATCGAGCGCATGGAGGAGCTGCGGCGCGCCTACGCCATCACCGAGGACGCCTATGGGACACCCGGCGACAGCAACAGATGACATTCGCCCGCATGGGCAAAACCATATCCATCGGAGGACAGGAATGAGTGCGATCGAAGTGCAATACGGCAAGGATCTGCTGCGGCGCGACAGCGCTTACGAAGCCGGCATGACGGCCCTTCTCTACGTCGACATGCAACGCATCTGGTGCGAGCCGAATCTCGACCCCACCCATCCGCAGGATGCCGACAGCTATTACCACCGGCGCCTGCGCGACATGGTGATCCCCAATCAGGTGCGCATCCTGGAGGCGGGCCGCAAGGCCGGCTGTAACGTGCTGCACACGATCATCGAGAGCCTGACGCTCGACGGCCGGGACCGCTCCCTGGACCACAAGCTTTCCGACATGCATGTGCCGAAGGGCGCGCCCGAGGGTCAGGTGATCCCGGCGCTGGCGCCCGCCGACAACGAGATCGTGCTGCCCAAGACCTCATCCGGCGTCTTCAATTCGACGAATATCGACTATGTTCTGCGCAACCTCAACACGCGTTACCTGATCATTGCCGGAGTCGTTACCGACCAGTGCGTCGACATGGCCGTTCGCGATGCGGCCGACCGCGGCTATCTGGTGACCGTCGTCGAGGACGCCTGCGCCACCTACAGCCAGGAGCGTCACGACGCGGCGATGCGCGCCTATTCCGGCTATTGCTGGATCACCGATACCGACACCGTCCTGCGCCGCCTCGCCGCGCTCGGCCAAGCCTGATCCCCGAGGGAACCATCATGAACGACAGCAGCACCGGCGCGGCCTTCGACGATCCGACCGAACTTGCAACCTTCGTCACCACCGATATTGCCGGCATCACGCGCGGCCGCAGCTTCGCCGCCGCCGACATCGAGGACTATCTGCGCAAGGGCGTGGGCTGGGTGCCCGCCAACCTGGCGCTGACGCCATTCGACCTGATCGCCGATCCGAATCCCTGGGGCTCCGCCGGCGACCTGCGCCTGATGGCCGATGCCGCTAGCCGGGCGCGCGTCACCTGCCTGCCGGACGTAACGCCACTTCACTTCTACCATTGCGACATTACCGACCTGAAGGGTGAGCCTTGGGATTGCTGCGTGCGCAGCTTCCTCAAGGCGACGCTAGCCGAATTCGAGCGCGATGCCGGGCTGAAGGTCGTCGGCGCGGTCGAGCAGGAGTTCCAGATCCTCGGCGCAGACTGGCCCGCCGCCCCGGCCTTCGGCCTACGCGCCCAGCGCCGCGCCGAGCCTTTCGGCCCGCTGCTGATGACTGCGCTCAAGCAGGCCGGGGTCGAGCCGGAAATGTTTTTGCCAGAATACGGCAAGGACCAGTTCGAGATCACCTGCCGCCCCGCTGCGGCCCTTGCCGCCGCCGACCGAGGCGCGACGATCCGCGCCGTCACCCGGGAGGTCGCCGCCCTCTTCGGCTGGAACGCCAGCTTCGCGCCGAAGACCGATCCGGACGGCGTCGGCAACGGCGTGCACCTGCATGTCAGCTTCACCGATCTCGACGGCGCCCCCGCAACCTTCGACGCCTCGCGCCCCGGCAGGCTTTCCCGGGTCGCCGGCGCCTTCGCCGCCGGTGTCATCCGCCACCTGCCGGCGCTTGTCGCCTTTACCGCCCCGTCCGTGCTCTCCTACATGCGCCTCGTGCCGCACCACTGGAGCGCGGCCTATACCTGCCTTGGCGAGAAAAATCGCGAGGCGACGCTGCGCATCTGCCCGACGCCGGATCTGCCCGGCAGCGATCCGGCCCGACAGTTCAACATGGAATATCGCGCCGCCGACGCCTGCGCGAGCCCGCATCTCGCCCTTGCGGTCGTGCTCAGGGCCGGTCTCGAAGGCATTCGCGCCGGGCTGGAACAGCCGCCGCTGATCAATTCCGATCCTTCCGCCCTCTCGGCCGACGACCAGGCCAGGCTCGGCATCCGTCGCCTGCCGTCAAGCTTGGGGCAGGCGCTCGACACGCTTGCCGCCGATACGGTGGTGACCGGCTGGTTCTCGAAGGACTTCCTCGATTGCTACTTCGCCATGAAGCGCAAGGAGATCGAGATTGTCGAGGGTCTTTCGCCCGCAGAACTCTGCGAGCGCTACGCGACTGTCTATTGAGCGGGAAGATCATGACCTCGAGCAAAGTCATTCCACGCACGGAAAATCGATGGCGGCACGATCCCGGCCAGCCGCTGCTGGCCATCGATGAGCCGCCGCCCTATGCGGCGATCAATCCGGACGGCATCTCGCCCTACCTGCTCCTGTGCGAGCACGCCTCAAACCGCATTCCGCGGGCGCTCGGCGATCTTGGCCTGCCGGCAGCCGAACGCCTGCGCCACATCGCCTGGGACATCGGCGTCAGCGCCCTCTCCCAATATCTCAGCCGCACGCTCGACGCGCCGCTGTTCATGACCAATTATTCGCGCCTCGTCATCGATTGCAACCGGCCGCTGGACGCCCCGTCGGCGATCCCGGACATCAGCGAGGCGACGGAGATTCCCGGCAATATCGACCTGTCCGCGCCTGAGCGCGAGCAGCGCATCAAAACCCTGTTCACGCCGTATGCGAACGCAATCGCGCGGCGGCTCGACCTGCTCCAGTCGCAGGGCAAGCGCCCGATCGTCATCGGCATCCATTCCTTCACCCCGGTCTATCTCGGCCGGCAGCGCCCGTGGCATGCGGGCATCCTGTACGGCGCAGCCGCCGGTTTCGGCCAGACGCTGATCCGGGAGTTGCGCGGCGAGGGCGACCTGACGATCGGCGACAACGAGCCCTACACCATCCATCCGGACGAGGACTATACGGTGCCGGTCCATGCCGATGCCCGTGGGCTCGACGGCGCGCTGATCGAAGTGCGCCATGACCTGATCGACACGCTTGCCGGGGTTGATGCATGGGGCGATCGCCTCACCCGCTGCCTGCTGGCCGCATCGAAGGAGCATGGATGATGGCGCAATCTCTCTACGACCGCGATGCAGAGGCAATCGGCAACCTGCAGAAGCTCCGTTTCTTTCCGCTTGCGGTGACCGGCGGAAGAGGCACGCGGCTCGTGGAGGAAGATGGCCGTGAACTCATCGATCTCTCCGGCGCCTGGGGTGCCGCCAGCCTCGGCTACGGTCATCCGGCCATCGTCAAGGCCGTAACCCGCGCGGCCGCGAACCCGGCGGGCGCCAGCATTCTTTCCGCCTCGAATGCGCCGGCCGTGGCCCTGGCCGAGAGGCTGCTGGACGGTTTTCACGGCCGTGGAACACACAAGGTCTGGTTCGGCCATTCCGGTTCGGACGCCAACGAGGCCGCCTACCGGGCCATCGTGAAAGCGACGGGCCGCGCCGGCGTCATCGCCTTCATCGGCGCCTATCATGGCTGCACCGTCGGATCGATGGCCTTTTCTGGCCACACCGTCCAGGCCGATGCCGCGAAGGCAGACGGGCTGATCCTGCTGCCCTATCCCGACCCCTACCGGGACGATGCGACGGGCGAGGCCGTGCTCAAGCTGCTCGAGGAGCGGCTGGCCGCCGCTCCGGCGGGCTCGATCGGCGCCGCCTTCATCGAGCCGATCCAGTCGGATGGCGGCCTCATCGTGCCGCCCGATGGCTTCCTGCGCAAATTCGCCGCGATCTGCCATGCGCATGACATCCTCGTGGTCTGCGACGAAGTGAAGGTCGGCCTTGGCCGCAGCGGCCGCCTGCACTGCTTCGAGCATGAAGGTTTCGCTCCCGATGTCCTCGTGCTCGGGAAGGGGCTTGGAGGCGGTCTGCCGCTTTCGGCAGTCATCGCGCCGGCCGCCATTCTCGATTGCGCGAGCAGCTTCGCCATGCAGACGCTGCACGGCAACCCGATCTCCGCCGCCGCCGGCCTGGCGGTGCTGGAGACGATCGACGCCGAAGGCCTCGTGGCGGCAGCCGACCGCAAGGGCAGGCTGCTGCGCGACCGCCTCGCGACGCTCGCGGAACGCCATCCGCTGATCGGCGACGTGCGTGGGCGCGGCCTTGCCTGCGGTGTGGAACTCGTCCGCGACCGGCGCAGCCGCGAACCGGCAAGGGCCGAGACGGCCAGGCTCATCTACCGCGCCTACGAACTCGGCCTCGTTGTCTACTACGTCGGCATGAACGGCAACGTCCTCGAAATGACGCCGCCCCTGACGATGACGGAAGCCGACATCCACCAGGCGGCGGACTTGCTTGACCAGGCTTTCGCCAGCCTCTCCAGCGTGCCCGACGCCGTCCTCTCCCGCTTTGCCGGCTGGTAGGCGGGGGACGAAGATTGTGATCGACGGCAGCTCGTTTGCCGTGGAGCCGGGCAGGATGCTCGTCCTGCTGGGGCCGAACGGATCGGAAAAGACCTCGCGGCTACGCCTGCTCGCCGGCCTCAAACGGCCCTGTCCGACCAGATCACGCTCGACGGCAAGGACATCGGGCGGCGCTGGCTTGTCAACGCGTCGCCTTCATGAGCAACATGCGACGGTCCGAGGCTTCGCAGCGTCAATCCGGCCCTGATACGGTTCGCGCGGAACGCGACGGGCGAACTACCGGATTTCCCGAAGCGGGTTTCCTTACAGCGGCGCGGAGCGGGGTTGACCGATCGATTTCAACGCGGCGGTGGCGGCGGCCTCGATATGCGCGACGCAAAGCCGATAAGCGAGTTCCTCGTCCCGCGCCTCCAGCGCGTCGAGGAACTCACTTAATTCGCGGATCGACTGCTTTGCGCGCGAGGCGCTCGACAGGGACACGACCCGAAGCTGCGAGGCGCGCGTATGAATGCGCTTGAGCATGTCGGCGGCAACCTCGTTACCCGCCCCCTCAAGAAGAATGTCGTAGAAACGGGTCTTTGCCGCAATAAAGGCATCGGCGGAGAAGTCCTGGTACACCTCGGCCAGGCGATCGACGCTCTCGCGCAATGCCCGGATCTGCTCATCCGAGGCATGACGCGCGAACAGGCGCGCCGCCAAACCCTCGAGCGCGGCGCGAACCTGATAGATGGATTGCGCAATTTCAGCCGTGACGACGCTGACGCTGAGCCCCTTGTTGGGCTGCAACGTGATGAGGCCATCCGTCTGGAGTTCGCGCAAGGCCTCCCGCAGCGAGGTTCTCGATACGCCAAGCATCTCGCATAGTTCACGCTCGATCAGGCGTGCTCCAGGTGGAAAGCGGCCTGTCGCGATAGCCATTCTGAGGCGTTCGGCAACCTGTTCGCGCAAGCCCGGAAGGCTCTGGATACGCAACGACTCGTCTGCGCCGCTTTTGATCACGGACATCTAGGTACTCCGCACCGGCGTGAAGTCTCGCCTCCCGCTTCCCTGCGCGACTCAAGCGCTGCATTGCCAGGAAGCATTTCATACTGTCATGTTGTATGTCAATAAACATCAACCGGAATTATAAAGTCGCCCTCTAGCGAAAGTTGAACACCCAAGCATTTCCGGTACACACGAGTTCATCGGAAATGATCTATCCGATTGTTCTTATGCCATTGTCCAGCGCCGAAGCGATGCCCTTCGGCAGGAAATGCTCAGCCGCCAAGTACCGCATCAAGGGCATGTTGCGCGCAGGCGATATCGGCCTCTTCCGGACCGCCCGACACCCCGACGCCGCCGGCAATCTGGCCATCCACGCCAGCCGGCACGCCGCCGCCCCAGACCAGGAGCCGCGACCGGCTGATCAGGCCCAGCCGTAGCGCCGGGCTGGAATCGATGTGCTCGAAGAAATCCTTCGTCTTCGCGCCGGTGACGGCCGCGGTATAGGCCTTGTCGAGCGCGAATTCGGCGATCGGCGCCGGCACGCCGTCCATGCGCAACAGCGCCAGCGGCGCGCCTTCCTGATCGACGACCGCGACCGCGATCTTCAAGCCATCCTGCTCCGCTCTGGCGACGGCCGCCTCGGCGATCCGTCGCGCCGCGTCCATGGTCAGGCTGGCTTTCTGCAACACAAGCGCCATTCGTTTTCCCCTATCGGTCAAGGTTTCGTGGGTTCTGCCGTTCAGGCAGGCGAGAGCGGCGTCTTTCCCCGGATGAGATCGGCCGCGCGCTCCGCGATCATGATCGTCGGGGCATTGGTGTTGCCGCTGACGATGGCGGGCATCACGGATGCATCGACCACATACAGCTTGTCGAGGCCGCGCACGTGAAGCTGCGGCGTCACCACCGCGTCGGGTCCGGTCCCCATGCGGCAGGTTCCGACGGGATGGTAGACCGTCTTCACGTAGTTGCGGACATAATCCGCCAGGATGTCGTCGGCGTCGTCCGGCGTGCCGCCAATGGCGTATTCGGCGCCGAGATAGGCCGAAAGCGCCGGCGTCCTGGCGATTGCCCGGCAGAGCTTCAGGCCTTTGACGAGGGTCGCCACATCAGCCGGATCGGCAAGCGCGTTGGCGACGAGCCTGACCTGCCGGTTCGGATCCTTGCCATCGAGCAGAACCTCGCCGCGGGATTTCGGCCTGAGGTCGCACGGGCTGATCGAGAAGAAATGCCCATCCGGTGCGGGTCTCTCGTGATCGGGCACGAAGACCGGGAAGGAATGGATCTGTACATCGGCCCGCCCATCGCCGTCGAGATCGGCGAAGGCCGCTGCCTCACCGACGTTCGAGGTCAGGAGGCCGCTGCGGAACAGAAGCCATTGCAGCCCGTGGCGGATCGCGTTCAGGCCCTTGTCCTGACCGAGAAGGCTGATCGGCGCGCGCGTCGCGTAGTAATTCGGGATTTGCAGATGGTCCTGGAAATTTCTGCCGACGCCCGGCAGGTCGTGCAGCACATCGATACCCTGCTCGGACAGATGCGCGGCCGGGCCGATACCCGAAAGCATCAGCACTTTCGGCGAGCCGAGGGCCCCGGCGCACACGATGACGCCACGGGTGGCCTGCGCCTCGTGCGTCTCCTGCCCCTGCCGCCAGCGCACGCCTTTCGCGCTGCCGTTTTCGAGAACGACGCGCTCGACCGTCGCTTCCAACCGCAGTGCGATATTGCCGCGTGACAGGGCGGGCCGGAGATAGGCGCGCGCGGTGCTGGCGCGCTCGCCATTTTCCTGGGTCACCTGGAAATAGCCGACGCCGAGTTGCGCGGCGCCGTTGAAGTCATGATTGTAGGCAATGCCGGCCTGCTGGGCCGCCCGCACGAAGGCGCTGTTGAGCGGATGGTGGTGGGGTATGTCCGTGACGGAAAGAGGCCCGTCGGCGCCATGGAAAGCGTCGGCAATGCGATCGTTTCGTTCGGACTTGCGGAAATAGGGCAGCACGTCCGCATACCCCCAGCCCTCGCAGCCCTGCGCCGCCCAGTCGTCATAATCCTTCGCGTCGCCGCGAATATAGATCATGCCATTGATCGAGCTGCTTCCGCCCGGCATGCGCCCCTGCGGCACATGGATATGGCGGCCACCGGCATCCTGCTCGCGTCCAGAGACGTAGGGAAAGACGCGGTTCGTTCCGAAAAGGCGCACGAAGGCGGCAGGCGCGCGGCTGGCGAACACCCGCTCGTCGGGCCCCGCCTCCAGCACGAGGATTTTCGTCCCCGCATCCTCGGAGAGCCGATTGGCCAGGACGGCCCCGGCAGAGCCTGCTCCGATGACGATATAGTCAAACTGTCCTGCCGATACCACACTCATGCCCGACGCGCCTCCTTGGCAAACTCGGCCGCGCGCTCACCGATCATGATGCAGGCCGCATTCGTATTGCCGCTGACGACGCGCGGCATGACGGAGGCGTCGGCGACGCGCAGGCCGGTCACGCCGCGAACCCGCAGCTTTTCATCCAGAACCGCGTCCGGGCCGACGCCCATGGCGCAGGTGCCGCTCGGATGGAAGGTCGTGCCGCCGGCGGCTTTCAGCCAGGCCCGGAAGTCGGCGTCCGACTCGACGCCCGGTCCCGGCCATATTTCCCTGCCGCGATAGCCGTCGAATGCCGGCTGCGCAATGACCTTCCGCATGGCGCGGACACCGGCAATCGTCGTTTCCACATCGTATTCCGCATCGAGATAGTTCGCCTGCATGAGTGGCGCGACACGCGGATCGGCGGAACGAAGCCGGATCGATCCGCGACTTTCCGGACGCAAGGGCGACACGCGGACGGTAAAGCCGTGCTTTCGTTCCGGCCGGCCGCCGGCAAGCAGGTGAACCCGCGCCGTATCCTCGCGGCCATGCATGAAATGGATCTGGATGTCGGGATCATGCGCGCCCGGCTGGACCTTGATGAAGGCGCCGCCCTCATAGGGGAAAACCGTCGCCGGGCCTTTGCCGGTCAGCATGCCCTGCGCCAGCGAAAGCGCGACGCGGTCGATGCGGAGCTGCCGGTAAAGCGACACCGGCGCGGGAGATTCGTAGACGAGCGCGCAGTCGAAATGGTCCTGGAGGTTTCGCCCGACGCCCGGCAGATCCATCACAGGCGCAATGCCAAGCGCCCTGAGCTCATCGGCCGCGCCGATGCCGGACAGCATGAGGATTTGCGGCGAGTTGATCGCGCCGCCGCACAGAATGATCTCGCGGCGGGCCCGGGCGATCTGCCGGGTCCCGCCCCGGATATATTCCACCGCCGCCGCCCTGCCGTCCTCGATGACGATGCGGGAGGTCAGGGCGTGGGTGACAAGCCTGAAGTTCTTTCGCGCCATGGCGGGGCGGACGAAGGCGCGGGCCGTACCGAAACGCTTGCCGTTCTTGATAGTGAAATCGTAATAGCCGAAGCCCTCCTGCCGGGGGCCGTTGAAGTCGTCATTGACCGGGTAACCGGCCTGGCGTCCCGCTTCGATGAACACCTGCGCCAGCGGATTGCGGCCGCGCGCCCGGCCGACATTCAGCGGCCCTGCCGTTCCGTGGTGGCTGTCGCGCCGGTCCTCATGCCCCTCCGACTTCCGGAAGAAAGGCAGGACCTCGTCCCAGGACCAGCCCTTCAGGCCCATTTGCGCCCAGGTGTCGTAATCCGACGGCACGCCCCGGATGTAGACCATACCGTTGAGCGTCGAGGAGCCGCCGATGACCTTGCCGCGCGGCCACGGAATTTTCCGTCCGCCGAGATTTTCCTCAGGCTCGGTCTCATAGTTCCAGTTGTAGACGCCCGACTTGATGAACGCCCCCATCAGAAGCGGCAACCGGAAACCGGGATGCCAGTCCATGCCGCCTGCTTCCAGAAGCAGAACGCTGACATCGGCGTCCTCGGCGAGCCGCGCAGCGGCGGCCGCGCCGGCCGAACCGGCGCCAATCACGATATAGTCGAACTGCTCGGATTCTGTCTGCATCATGATATCTGGTCCGCCTCAGTTATAGACGCCGCCATCGACGGAATAGGCCTGCGCCGTCACATAGGAGGCCTCGTCCGACAGAAGGAAGGTATAGAGCGGCGCAATCTCCTGCGGCGTCGCCTGCCGGCCGAGCGGCACCCAGGCCTTCACGAGCTTTTCCTGCGCCTCGCGACCGCCGAGGAAAGCGATCGCCGGATTGTTGAAAGGCGTATCGATGAAGCCGGGGCAGATGGAATTTGCCCGGATGTTGTCGGCGGCGAGTTCAAGGGCGCAGGCGGTCGTGAAGGCCATCACCGCTCCCTTGGAGGCGGCGTAGGCGCCCACCCCCGGCCCGCCGCGCTTTGCGGCCAGCGATGCGGTATTGACGATGGACCCGCCGCCGGCGGCCTTGAGATGCGGGATGGCTTCGCGCGTGGCCAGAAACACCCCGCGCGCGTTGACGCCCATCAGGCTGTCCCAGTCCGCGACGCTGAAGCTCTCGACCGGTCCCGCCTTCTGCAGGCCCGCATTGTTCACCAGGCCGTCCAGGCCGCCGAGGAAGGCGATCGCCTCCTCGAACAGCACCTTGACGCTCGCCTCGTCCGAGACGTCGCATTGGACGAAGCGGCAATCGGGGCCAAGTTCCTCCGCCGTGCGTGCCCCGGCCTCGGCGGCAAAATCGCCGATGACGACGCGGGCACCTTCGGCGATCGCCGCCGCCGCCGCCGCGCGGCCGATGCCGGTTGCGGCGCCGATGACGACGATCCGCTTGTTGTCGAGCCTGGTGGCCATGGTGGTTCTCCTTGGATTGGATCAGGGCTTGTTCGGCGACGGCCGACGCGTCGCGAAGGGTTCGAAGCCGTATCGTTTCGTCACGATGCCCCAGAGCCCCTTGGAGGCGACGAGCATCGTCACCACGGCGGCCGCGCCGAGCAGCATCAGATAGAGGTTGCCGGTTCCCGACAGCCAGGCGCGCAGCAGGAAGTAGATCGCCGTGCCGATGATCGGTCCCTCCACGGTTCCCACGCCGCCGATGATGACGATGAAGAGCATGACGACCATCCAGTTGGGGTCGAAGGCTCCGCCGGGCTCGACGTGGAAGACCGACATGTAGTAGGTCGCGCCCGCGACGCCGGCGAAGCCCCCGGCGAGCACGAAGCCGAAGAAGCGCGTCCACCAGACATTGATGCCAACGGCTGCGGCCGTGCCCTCATTGTCGCGCACGGCCGCGAGCGCCAGTCCGATCCGGCGGCGGGCGAGCCAGTAGAGCCCGAAGACGCCCAGGAAGGCGAGGCCGGCGGCGACATAGAAGTTGCTCACAGCCACGACCGTCCGGTCCATGTCACGCGTGACCATCAGCGGAAGGCCGCTGACGGAACCGAGCGAATCCTTCTGCGAAATGTAGAGCCGGACGATTTCCGCGATCACCCAGATGCTGATGGCGAAATAGGCATCGCGCAGGCGGAAGACGAAGGGCGCGACCGCGGCTGCGAACAATCCGCAGAGCACGAAGACCAGCGGCAGCAGCCAGAAGGGATTGATGCCGTAGGCATTCGACGTCACGAACAGGAAATAGGCGCCGAGCCCGATGAAGAGCTGCTGGCCGAACGACATCAGCCCGACATAACCGGCCAGGAAATTCCAGCTCTGCGCGAAGGCGAACACCGTGAAGATCTCGATCATCAGCCGCAGGTTTCCCTGCGAGACGAACATCGGCGTCACGGCGAGCGCGACGAAGCAGACGGCGGCGGCGATCGCCACATGGCGCGTGCGGGAGGGACCGGAAGTGTTCATTTGCGGAATGCCTTGATGGTCAGGATCGACGACAGCCCCTTGGGCGACAGGATGAGGATGATGAAGAACACGATGTGCCCGTACATCAGCCCGCCGGCGGGATCGAGTTTCAATGCCACCAGCTGGGTGACGCCGAGGACGATGCCGCCGATGAACATGCCCCAGAACGAGCCGAGCCCGCCGATGACGACCACCTCGAAGGCGATCAGCAGTCGGTCGGCGCCCGAATAGGGCGTGAAAGAGCCGCGCATGGCGAGCAGCACGCCGGCGACCGCCGAAAGAGCCAATGCGATGCCCATGGCGATCGCGTAGACGTTGCGGTAGTTCACGCCGAGAAGCTGCACCACCTGATGGTCGTCGGCGGTGGCGCGGATGATCCGGCCCATGCGCGAGGTATTCAGCCAGAAACGCAATGCCGCGAAAAGCATGATCGCGATGACCAGAACCAGGACCGGCAATACGCCGAGGCGCATGCCGAGAAAATCGAAGCCCCAGAAACGCATGTTGCCGACATTGATCGACTGGCTGTTGGCTCCGAACCAGGAGACCATGCCGTTCCTGAGGACGATGGCGAGGCCGAAGGTCAGCAGAATCTGCGGGATCTGGTCATGACCGAGCACCCGGTTGATCAGCACCCGCTGCAGGAGGATGCCGATCCCGAACGCGATCAGCGCCACCGGAACGATGACGAGAATGGGGTGCAGCGGCGTCCATGGATAGAGATAGAGGCCGATGAACGCCGCCGCGACGATGAAATCGCCCTGGGCGACGTTGACGACGCGCATGACGCCGAAGGCAAAGCCCAATCCAAGCCCGATCAGCGCATAGAGGCCGCCGAGAAGAATGCCGTTGGCGATGGTTTCCAGCCAGATCATGCGTGCTGCTCCGTTCCGAAATAGGCGGCGGTGATGTCGTCCATGGCCAGTTTGCGCGGATCGCCCTCCAGGCTGATCCTTCCCTCCAGCAGGCAATAGACATGCTGGGAGGCATTGCAGGCCTGCGCCACGTTCTGCTCGATGATCACGATCGAAACGCCGCTTTCGCGAATGGCGTCGAAGCACCGGTAGATGTCGCCGATAATCTTCGGCGCGAGGCCGAGCGATATCTCGTCGCAGAGCAGCAGGCGCGGATTGGTCATCAGGGCGCGGCCGAGCGCCACCATCTGCTGCTGCCCACCCGATAGCGTCGAGGACTGCATCTTGCGAAGTTCGCCAAGCCGCGGAAACAGCCGGTAGACCGCCTCCAGCGTCCACGGGCCCTTGCGCCCGCTCGAGCCGCCGACGAGGAGATTGTCCTCGACCGACAGCGAGCCGAACAGGCGGCGGCCTTCCGGCACCATGGTCACGCCGTTGCGGGCGATGAGATCGGCGCGCATCCGGCCGATATCCTTGCCGTCGAAGGTCACCGCGCCGCGTTTTTGCATGTTGAGGCCGGTAATGGCTTGAAGAAGCGTGGATTTTCCCGCGCCGTTGGCGCCGATGATGGCGACCGTCTGCGCCTCGTCGACCTTGAGGCTGACCCCGCGCACCGCGTGGAAATCCCCGTAAAAGACGTCGAGTTCGTCAACCTTCAGAAGGGACATCGATGATGGCTCCCATGTAGATTTCCTGGACGGCGGCATCGGCCATCACGGCGGCGGGCGCGCCCTCGGCGATGGCCTTGCCGGCGTTGACGGCGAGAATCCGGTCCGCGACGGCCGAAAGGGCATGGGTGACATGCTCGATCCACACGATTGCCAGGCCGGGCTTGATGGACAGGATGAGCTGCACGAGATGGCGGACTTCCGCCTCGGTGAGCCCGCCCGCGATTTCATCGAGAAGCAGCACCTTGGGTTGCAGCGCCATCGCGCGAGCAAGTTCCAGCCGCTTGCGATCGAGAAGCGGCAAAGAGCCGGCCAAGGTGTCGGCGCGGGCGGCCAGACCGCAGCGCTTCAGGGTTTCAAAGGCGAAATCGGCTGCCTCCCGCCCGGATTTGCCGCCGCCGAACGTCGCGGCCGCCAGCACGTTCTCATAGGCGGACAGCAGCCCGAAGGGTTGCGGCACCTGGTAGGTGCGCCCGATGCCCAGTCGCGTCCGCTCGTATTGCGAGCGGTGCGTCACATCGTTGCCCGCCAGCAGAACCCGTCCCGAGCGGGGCCGGATAATGCCGGCGAGAATGTTGAAGACGGACGTCTTGCCCGCGCCGTTCGGCCCGATGATGCCGAGGCATTCGGAACGCCCGACGGAAAAAGTCAGGTTGTCGGCAACGGTAATCGAGCCGAAGCTTTGGCTTACGCCTTCGGCAAGCAGAACGGATTCCACCCTGGCCTCCATGAATTAAAAGCAGCGAGAGCCGGGCGCGCGGCCCAGCCCTCCCTCGGCGTTCCGCGATCAGCGGAACTTCGACAGCGGCAGGAATTCCTTCTGGATCGGAACCTGCGGAGCGGTGACGTTGTTGGTCACGTAGAGTTCGTAGGGAAATTTGCTGCCGGCCGGATTCTTATGCCATTGCCCCATCGTAACCCAGGTATTGGCGACCGACTTCATGCTGGAATTCCGGAAGTCGACCTTGCCGATGATCGTATCGAGATCGAGATCGGCAATGGCGTCGCGCACGGCGGCCCGGTTCTTCGGGTTGCCCGAGGCCTTGAGCGCGGCAAACGCCACTTCCCAGATCGCATGCTCGTAGCCCATGGGCTGCGCCCATTGCTTGCCGCTCGCCTGCTCATAGGCCGTGCAGAATTCGTCGGCGCTCTGGCCGTTGAGGCTCGACTTGAAGGGAAGCTGACGGTTGAACCAGATCTCCGTCGACATGCCGGCGCCCTGGTCGCCAAGCACCTCGACGCCGCTCGGGAACACGAAGGCGGCGGCAATCGTCGCGGCCTCGAGCTCCAGCCCGGCCTGCTGGGCCTGACCCCAGAAGGTCGCGAAATGCTGCGGGAAGACCAGACCGGTCACGATCTTGGCGCCACCCTCGCGGAAGGCAGCCACCTGGTTGGAAAAATCGTCGACCTGCTCCTTGAAGAGGCCGCCGGGGACCTCCTTGAAGCCCGCGCCCTGCAGGGACGCGGTCATGCCGCCCGAGAAGCTGCGGCCGAAATCATTGTCCTCGTAGAACGTGCCGACGACCTTCTCGATGCCGGACGCGTCCCACATCCCGGTATAGTTCTTGATGATGTCGGCGCCGCTCCAGAAGAACAGGAAACTCCACGGATAGCCCTTTTCGGGGCTCGAGCCGCGCGCCGCATAAAATGGCTCCCATTGAAGAATCGTCGAAATGCCCGGCGTGCCGTTCTGGTCGCAGATTTCGAGGGCCGGCGCGGCCAGTCCATCGGCGATCAGCAGCAGGTCGACGTCTTCGCGCAAAACCAGTTCGTTGCCGAGGCTGCCCATGCGGTTCGGGTCGGACTGGCTGTCACGGGACAGGATTTCCACGGCATAGGTCTTGCCGCCGATAACAAGGCCATCCTTGGTATGGGCCTTGATCTGGTCGATGACCCAGGGGGCCCTTTCGGCGAAATTCGCGCGCGCCCCGGTGAACTGGTCGATATAGCCGATCCTGATCGTGTCATCCGCCGCATAGGCGCGATGCACGTAGGGCGCGGCGAGCACCGCGGCCGCCCCGCCGACAATGCTCTTGATCGCCTGCCGGCGCGTGGCGACAAATCCGGGCCTCGAAATTTTCTGCATTTCCAATCCTCCCATGGATAGCATTCGAAGACGTCATACGGACCGTATGACGGTCGTTCATAACCGCGGCGTGATCACTGCTTTTCGTCCGCCCGCGGGGAAATCACGTTCATTTCCACCAGGATCTCGTTGGCCGCCTTGAAGGCGTCCAGGCCTGCCGGAATGCCGCAATAGATGGTGGCATGCAGCAGGACCTCGCGGATTTCCTCGGCGGTGACGCCGTTGTTGACGGCGCCGCGAACATGCAGCTTGATCTCGGCGGCCCGGTTCAGCGCCGTCAGCATCGCCAGATTGAGCATGCTGCGGGTCTTGAGTTCCAGTGTGTCGCGCCCCCAGGCATAGCCCCAGCACCATTCGGTGGTGATGCGCTGGAAAGCCGACATGAATTCGTTGGCGTTGGCGATCGACTTGTCGACATATTCCGGCCCGAGCACCTGCCTGCGAAGCGCCAGGCCGCGCGCGAACATATCGTCGATGGTTTCGTTTCCGGATTTGCTAGACATGTCCACTTCCCTGCCTGAACCGCTTCGGCTCGACCTTCGCGCCGAAGAATTTTGGGTAAAACCGATCTTCGCGGCGAAACCTGCTGCGCCACGCGGATGATGAGAATTCGAATGAGGCCGGCCGGGTCTTCCTCCCGGCCGCGAGTGCCTTACATCGACCTGACGGAGATTCCGCCGTCGACATGCAGGATCTCGCCGGTCACGAAGCTCGCATCCGGACCGATCAGGAATGCGATGCCGGCCGCGATCTCCCGCTCCTCGCCCAGGCGCCCGAGCGGCGTCTGCCTGCGCCGGATCGCATAGCCGTCCTCGTTGACGATGGCACGCGCGCCGGGGGTCGGCACCGCGCCGGGGGTCACCGCATTGACCCGGATGCCGCGCCCGCCCAATTCCACGGCAAGCTGCCGGGTGAGCGCGCCGATCGCACCCTTCACCGCCGTATAGGAGGCGGTATTGGCCATGCCGAGATCGGCGACCGGAGAGCAGATGTTGACGATAGCGCCACCCTCGGCCGCTCCATGCGCCAGAAGCGCCTGCGTACCCCAGAAAGCCGCCTTCACGCCCACCGCCAGCATGCGATCGAGAACGTCTTCCTCGACGCCTTCGACGGCGCCGTAGCGGATCCACATCGCGTTGTTGACGATCCCCGTCAGCGGACCGAACTGCCCGGCAAGGCGCTCGGCCGCAGCCAGCACGGCCGCCCTGTCGCTGACGTCGGCGGGCAGCGCCAGCGCCCTGCCACCTGCAGCCAGGATCGCATCCGCGACCGCAAGCGCATCGTCCGCATTGACATCGACGACGCCGACGGCAGCCCCGCGCTGCGCGAGAAGTTCCGCTGCCGCGCGGCCGATGCCGCGACCGGCCCCGGTGATCAGCACGACCTGTCTTTCAAGTTCACCCGTCATTCATTCCTCCCTGCGCGCGACGTCACCGGCTATCCTCAGACCGCCACTTCCGGCACGCCGCCATACATCGACCAGAGCTGCGAAGCGAGAACGCCGGCATCCACCGACAGCTCAATACCCGTGATCGCCGAAGCCTCGCTCGACAGCAAAAAGGCAATGGCATTCGCAACTTCGACCGGGCTTACCAGACGCCCGAGCGCTGTCGTGCGGATCATCGTTTCCGGGCTGCGCTCACCGCGCGCATAGCTTGCCTCCACCGCCGGCGTCCGGGTCGGGCCGGGGCAGACGGTATTGACCCGAATGCCGTTCCGCCCCCAGGCGACCGCGAAATTGCGCGACATGTTGATGATGCCGGCCTTGGTGGGGCCATAGGCCTGAAGCGGCGACGAATTGAACGCCGTAATCGAACCCACATTGACGATCGAACCCGTTCGGCGCGCCAGCATGCCGCGACCGAACTCGACCATGGTCCGGAACGTGCCCGTCAGGTTGACGCGAACAATGTCGTCCCATTCGACGGGATCCTGCGCCTCCGGCCGATGCGGGTTTTCAAGATGCGCCGCCACGCAGGCGAGCCCCGAGACCGGTCCGACATTGTCCTCCACATACCGCGCGGCGGCGGCGATGCTCTGCGCATCGCCGATATCGATGCCGTAGCCAACCCCGCCATACCGGCGGGCGACGTCGATCGCCTTGTCGGCGTCGCGATCGAGCACGGCCACTGTCCAGCCGCTTTCCGTCAGCTTGCGGACACAGGCTTCGCCTATCCCGCCCGCACCGCCGGTCACGGCCGCTATCTTGCGATTGTCGCTCATGACAGGCCCGCTCACAGGATGTTGTAGACGGCTTCGATAATGCGGCGCGCGCGCGGGCCGTTATCCGGGCGCGTGTGCATCTTGTTGCAGGCATAGGAAAAACCGATCTTCGCATCGGGATCGCCCATGCCGATCGAGCCGCCGAAGCCGTGATGCCCGAAGGCGTGCGGGTTCGGTCCCATCCACACGGATTGCTCCGTGTTGAGAAGAATCCCACGGCCCTGGTGATAGGGGCGCTGCTGCATCTGCTCGGTCTGGTTATGCTGCTCGGCGAGCATGTCGCGAACCGTTTCCGGTTGCATGATGCGCACACCGTCCAGTTCTCCGCCGCGTGCGACCATGCCGTAGATCGCGGCAACCGAGCGCGCCGTGCCGTGGCCATTGGCGCTGGCGATTTCCGCCGTCCGCCAGCCATGCGAATTGAGCGTGACGTTGATCGGCTCGCGCGGATGCTGGAGAAAACCCTTGGCGAGAAGCGAATCCGGGTCGCTGTCCTTGCGGGCGAAAAGCGTACCTTCCACCGTCGGCACCAGATCCGCGCAACGCGCGATATCGGCCTCGGAAAGATTGCCGATGCGATAATCCAGCCCCAGAGGCGCGATCAGTTCGTCCTGGATGAAGCGGACATAACGCTTGCCGGTGATGCGGCGAACGATTTCCCCGAGAATATTGCCCTGCGTATGGATATGATAGGCCGCGACCGTGCCCGGCTCCCAAAGCGGCGCCTGCTTCTCGAGCGCGGCGACGATGGTGTCGCATTCGTAGATCGCGCCGGGCCAGAGCGGATCGAGAACGACCGGCAGGCCGGCGGTGTGATCGAGCACATGGCGCACAAGGATGCCTTCCTTGCCGTTCTGCGCGAATTCCGGCCAGTATTTCGCAACCGGCGCATCCGGATCGACGAGCCCCCGGTCGATGAGGATATTGAACGCGATGCCCGAAATGCCCTTGGCGACCGACATCATGCAGACGATGGTGTCCTGCCCCCAGGGCTTTGTCTTCGCCTCGTCGCGAAAGCCGGCCCAGATATCGAACACCTTGCGGCCATCGACATAGAGCGCCGAGGCGGAGCCGATCTCTTCCTCGACCTCGTAGTTTCCGATGAAAGCGTCGACTGCGGGGCGGAATTCCGGCTCGTATTCGCCGGCGAAGACAAATGTCGTTCCCCGCGCCGTGACGGTCTCATTCAATTGCATTGTCAGGCACTCCCATTCCTCTTGAAGGGCTTTTTACATATTGTATGACAAGACGTCAATACGATAATCATTCATTCTGCGGTTTTTGGCGGGAGATCGAGCCTGACGATGTCGAGGGCATCGCCATCGAAGGACGGCCAGCGGCGGCGAACCTCAGGATCGTGGCCGGGAATCAGCAGGGAGGCGTCGTTTCCGGCCAGTTCCTCGCAGCGGACGAACCCCTCCAGCATTTCGCCGAGGTGATGGACGATCGGGAAAGGCGCTCGCCGCAACCGGTTCTCGTTGAAATGAAAGGCGTCCGACGCCAGCACCAGCCGGCCCCGCGCGGTGGAGACGCGCACGACCTGCAATCCGCCGGAATGCCCCCCAACACGGAATAGCTCGATGCCCGGAAAGATCGCCGCGTCGCCGTCGTGAAAGATCATGCGGTCGGCGAAAACCAGTTCGACGGCCTGGGTGACATCGCGGCATTCGAAAGGCGCGCGCAGGCATGCATGCCGCATGCTACGCCCCGTCGCAAAGCGCATCTCATCGTCCTGGAGATGAAAGCGGGCGGACGGGAACGCCGACAGGCCGCCCGCATGATCATAATGCAGGTGCGTCAGAACCACATCGGAGACTTCGGCCGCATCGACGCCCGCACGATGGAGCAGGTCGGCGGGTTCATGCAGCAGGATGCGTCCGCGCATCCGCGCGGCCTCCGCACCGAAGCCGGTATCCACGACGACGACCCTGCCCTCGCCCCGAATGAGCCAGATATAATAATCGAGCGGCATGTCCCCTTCGTGCAGATCCATGCCGGGGAAGAAGTTTTCATGGCGTGGCCGCTTGAGGTCCGTCGTCGCGTAGCGCAGGGCCAGCACCTCGTAATGCGGTTGTCGCGTGTCGTTCATGGTGAACCTCCCTTGCGCGTGAATGCGCTTGCTATGTCATATCGTCATGCTGTAATACAATTTTAAAAACCCGGCCACCGGTTTTCCCGAGGAGCCGGCGCATTCGCGAGCGAGGAGAATGAAGAAAAGATGAATCAGCAACAGCAACTGCCGAAAATCGGCTTTATCGGCCTCGGCGCCATGGGCGCCCCCATGGCGCGCAACGTCGCCGCGGGAGGCTACGCCCTTACCGTGCTGGATGCCGACGCCGGGACGACACGCAAGGTCGCCGCCGATATCGGTGCGACGCCCGCCGCATCGGCGGCGGAGGTCGGCGCGCGGTCCGACATCGTCGTCACCATGCTGCCGACGAGCCGTATCGTCGAAACCGTTCTCTTCGGCGCTGACGGCCTTGCCGCTTCGCTGAAGCCAGGCAGCATCGTCGTCGAGATGTCGAGCGGCGCCCCTTCGCGCACACGCGAAATCGCCGAACGCCTCGCCGCTCTGGATATCGCGCTGGTCGATGCGCCCGTTTCGGGCGGCGTGCCGCGCGCGAAGACCGGCGATCTCGCCATCATGCTCGGCGGCGAGGCCGCGACCCTCGAAACGATCCGCCCGCTGGTCGCGCGCATGGGCTCCACGCTGACGGTGGTCGGCGGCGTCGGCGCGGCGCACGCCATGAAAGCCTTGAACAATCTCGTCAGCGCCGGCGGCTTCCTCATCGGCATCGAGGCATTGCTCATCGGCAGCCGCTTCGGCCTTTCCCCCGAAACCATGGTCGACGTGCTCAACGCCTCCACGGGCATGAACAACTCGACCCAGAAGAAATTCAAGCAATTCGTGCTGTCGCGCCGCTTCGATGCCGGATTTGGCCTCGACCTGATGGTGAAGGATCTGGGGATCGCGCTGGACGTGGCGTCGGAGACCGATACGACGACCCCGTTCTCCTCCCTCTGCCTGGAGTTATGGTCCGCCGCCCAGAAGACGCTGGGGACCGGGCAGGATCATACCGCCGTCGCCCGCTTCCAGGAAATCATCGCCGGATCCGAGCTTGGCCCTCGCGGCTGACTAGGCCGCGACGACCGCCACGTCAACCGAGGCGGCGTGAGCCGGACATGCCGCCCGCTCAATTGGCGGGCATGGTGCGCGAGCGGACGAAACGCACGGGCAGCAGCTTGTAGGACGGGGTTTTTGCCTTGGGGCTGTGGTGGCTCAAGGGAAACAGTGGGTTGGTTTCCGGATAATAGGCCCCGCAGCATCCCTTGGGAATGGCATAGGCGACGATGCGGAAACCACGGACGATGCGTTGCGTTTCCGGTTCAATGGCCGTGATCATGTCGACGATATCGCCATCGGCGAAGCCCAGCCGGGCGATATCCCCGGCATTCATGAACACCACCTGCCGCGTGCCGTCGATGCCGCGGAAACGGTCGCTATAGCCATAGATCGTCGTGTTGAACTGGTCGTTCGAACGCAGCGTCGCAAGATGCAGGACATCGTCGCCAACCGCCTCGGCCGGAAATTCGGGAAAGAGACGGTCCGGGGTGATGAAATTGGCCTTTCCGTTGCCGGTTGCCCACTTGCGTTCCCGCGCCGGCAGGGGACGCGCAATACCGCCCGGCTGGAACAGCCGCCGGTTGAAATCCTTGAACGTCTCGGGATAGGTCCGCTCGATCGCATCGCGGATCTCGCTATAATCGGCCACCCAGCGATCCCAGGGCACGTCGCCTTGCGAGAGCGTTGCCTTGGCGAGGCCGGCGACGATGGCCGGCTCGGACAACAGTTCGGGGCTGGCCGGTTTCGCCCGGCCGCGCGAACCGTGGAAATGCGCCACCGAGCTTTCCATCGAGACCGCCTGCGGGCCGCCGGCCTGCTCGTCGCGCTCGATACGGCCAAGACAGGGCAGGAGATAGGCGATCTCGCCATGGATGACATGGCTGCGATTGAGCTTGGTGGCGATCTGCACCGTCAGGCGCAGCTTGCGCCAGGCGGCTTCCATCGCAACCGTCTCGGGGGCGGCGCGCAGGAAATTTCCGCCGAGGCTGATGAAAGCCCGCGTTTCACCCTTCAGGATGGCCTGGCAGGCATCGACCGTCGTGTGCCCCTCCCAGCGCGGCGGCTCGAACCGGTAGAGGTCACGCAGCTTGTCGAGCGGCGCGAGGCCCGGCTTTTCGGTGATGCCGACGGTGCGCTGGCCCTGAACGTTCGAATGGCCGCGCACCGCGCAGATATTGGCGCCGGGCTTGCCGATATTGCCGCGCAGCAGCGCGAGATTGGCAACCATATGCACATTCTCGACCCCCATCAGTTGCTGGGTCAGCCCCATGCCGTAGACCATCAGCACGGCATCGGAGGCGGCGTAGATGCGGGCCGCCTCGACCATCTGTTCACGCGTCAGGCCGGAAACCCATTCCAGTTCTTCCCAGCCATACGCCCGCGCCGCCTCGGCGAAGGTTTCGAAACCGGCGGTATGCTCGGCGATGAAGTCGTGATCGAGCACATGCTTCCTGTCGGCGGCGGCCACCGATGCGGCAAAGGCGACGGCGGCGGCATTCGACGGATCGCGCGGTTCGGAGTCCGAACCCGAGACCTTGCTGAAATGCACCGCATGCAGGGCATCGTCGGCCTCGATCAGCGCCTTGGCGATGCCGAACAGCGCTGCGATATCGCCGCCGTTCCTGACCTGATAATAATTGGAGGAGATGTGCGTTTCCTTGCCGGTCAGCATCTGGCCGGGCGCCTGCGGATTGACGAAGCGCTCCAGCCCGGGCTCGCGCAGCATGTTGAAGGTCACCACCTTGACGCCGCGATCGACCGCATCCTGGAGGTCGTGCAACAGGCGCGGCGAGGATGTGCCGACATTCTGGGCGATGTAGAAGATGCAGTCGCAATTCTGGAAATCCGAGAGAATGGCGGTTCCGACGCTGGCGCCGATGCTTTCCGGCAGGCCGACCGACGAGCTTTCGTGGCACATGTTGGAGGAATCCGGCAGGTTGTTGCTGCCATAGATGCGCGCGAAGAGCTGGTACATGTAGGAGGTTTCGAGCGAGGCGCGCCCGGAGGTATAGAATTCCACCTGCTGCGGCGCGATGGCGTTCAGTTCGCGGCCGATCTCGGCGAAGGCGTCTTCCCAGGAAACCGGCACATATGTGTCGCTTGCCGCATCCCAGCGCATCGGATACGTCAGCCGCCCCTGCTCCTCGAGATCGTGATCGAGCCAGCCTTCCAGTTCGGCAAGCGTATGGGCTGCAAAGAATGCCCTGTCGGCACGCCGGCTCGTCACCTCCCAGGCGGTCGCCTTGGCGCCGTTCTCGCAGAATTCCAGCGGATGGGTCTTGGCCGGCTTCGCCCAGGCGCAGCTGACGCACATGTAGCCGTCCGGCTTGTTCTGATGCTTGAGCAGCGACGGGCCGGCGACGGGAATATGCTCGCGCAGCAGCACCTCGCCGACCGACCGGGCGGAGCCCCAGCCTCCCGCCGGGCCGCTGTCGAAACCGATGCTGGGAGATTTGTTCGGCCGAGCTGTCATGATGCTGCTCCAGGAATTGAGGGTCAAGCACTTAAACTTCCGGGAAAGCACATGGTTTCCATGCAAATCGGAGAGGGAGCGGATTTGGCCTTACCATCGTTTCAGGCGGCCATCGGACGCGACCGGCGCATGCCATCTGCAGTTGCCGCCCCCGCCTTCGCGGCGGGTCGCCGCGCCCCTGCCAGCAATTTCGCATACGGGCTGGAACTAGTTCTCCCTCAAGGGGTTAATCAACGCAATCTTGTATTTGGAGGACACCAGAATGGGTCGCGGAATTCTACTTTGGCTGCTCGGCGTGCCGATTCCGATCATCATCCTGATCGCGCTGTTTTCTCACTAGGGCATTTGCGGTGAACACGGGTTCACCGCAAATGTTCTCTCTTTTTGTTTTTGACGCATTGTCCGATGCCGAAGCGATCACGCTTCGGCTGGAAATGTTCTGGGAGCTTTATCCATGGCAATCATCCAAGAGGATATCGGTCGCCTTCCCTCCGGGGCGGGCGACTCGCCGTCTTCCGCCGTCCGCTGGGCGCCCGTCTTTGCCGGGGCGGTGGGCGCGACGGCGCTGACATTGCTGCTGACCATCCTGGGCACCGGCCTGGGCCTGACCATGGTGTCGCCGTTCTCGGGCGAAAGCTATTCTTCGGGAACCGTGGCGATTTCCGCCGCCATCTGGCTGATCGTCATCCAGTGGCTGGCCTCGGCCTTCGGGGGCTATCTCGCCGGCCGGCTGCGCACCCGCTGGGCCTCCGTTCATGAGGACGAGACCTTCTTCCGCGATACCGCCCATGGCTTTCTTTCCTGGGCGTTGGCCACCGTCTTTGTGGCATCCGTCCTTGGCTCGACGCTGACCTCGCTCATCGGCGGCGGCGTATCGGCGGCGACGTCGGTGACATCGGGCCTGGTCCAGGGCGCGGCACAGGGAGCAGCCTCGAACGAGCAATTGACGTCCAGCGCCGCCAATGCCGATCCGAGCGCCTATTTTCTCGATATGATGTTCCGTCCCGCCGAGAACGCCGCGCCCGGTACGCCGCCGGCAAATCCGGCCGATGCCCGCCAGGAAGCATCGCGCATCCTGCTTGCCGGGGCCGCCGCCGGTGAAATTCCCGCCGCCGACAAGACCTATCTGGCGCAGATCGTCGCCCGCAACACCGGCCTGCCGCAGGCGGAAGCCGAAAAGCGGGTGAACGATGTGCTCGCCCAGGCGGACGCCGCCGCGCAGAAGGCCAAGGAAGCGGCCGATACCGCCCGGAAGGCCGGAGCAACCATGGCGATCATGACCTTCATCGCCCTGCTGATCGGCGCCTTCGTCGCCTCCGTCGCCGCCGCCATCGGCGGCAGGCAGCGCGACGACTTCGAAAGCGCCAATCCCATCTGACATATCCCGCTTCCTGACGCCCGGTCTGAACGACCGGGCGTTTTCATATGTGTTTCCGGTGGAAACGACGCATGTGTCCTCCGCTGGAACCTCCTGGAGGATCCGGGGTTAGCCAGGCAGTTCATTTTCTCCTTTGGCAAACGAAAGGCCCCCGGCCATGTCTC
Source organism: Hyphomicrobiales bacterium (assembly GCA_017305935.1). Taxonomy (GTDB): domain Bacteria; phylum Pseudomonadota; class Alphaproteobacteria; order Rhizobiales; family Rhizobiaceae; genus Metarhizobium. The sequence continues at coordinate 233,146 of JAFKJU010000006.1, forward strand.
AAACCGTTGGCGATTTCCTGGTGTCCCGGCTTCATGCATGGGGCGTTCGGCGCATGTTCGGCTATCCCGGCGACGGGATCAACGGCGTGTTCGGTGCGCTCAATCGCGCCGGAAACAGCATCGAATTCGTGCAGGTGCGCCATGAGGAGATGGCGGCCTTTATGGCGGCCGCCCATGCGAAATTCTCCGGCGAACTCGGTGTCTGCATCGCAACCTCGGGGCCGGGCGCCGCCCATCTTGTCACCGGCATGTACGACGCGCGCGCCGATCACCAGCCGCTTCTGGCCATCGTCGGCCAGCAGGCGCGCACGGCGCTGGGCGGGCACTACCAGCAGGAAGTCGATCTCGCGGCGCTGTTCAAGGATGTCGCCGGCGGCTTCGTGCATCAGGCCTCCGTGCCGGCGCAGGTGCGCCATCTCGTCGACCGCGCCATACGCATCGCCCTGGCCAAACGCACCGTCACCGCCCTGATCCTGCCCAACGACCTGCAGGACATGACCTATGAGGAGCCGCCGCATGTTCACGGCACGCTTCATTCCGGCGTGGGTTATCGTGCGCCGCTCGTCATCCCGCATCAGGACGACCTGCAGGCGGCGGCCGATATCCTCAATGCCGGCGAGCGCGTGGCGATCCTCGTCGGCGCCGGCGCCCTCGGCGCGACGGACGCTGTCATCGAGACCGCCGATCGTCTGGGCGCCGGCGCGGCCAAGGCATTGCTTGGCAAGGCAGTGCTGCCGGATGACCTGCCCTGGGTCACCGGCTCCATCGGGTTGCTCGGCACCGAGCCGTCCTGGGATCTCATGCGCGACTGCGATACGCTGCTGATGATCGGCTCGGGCTTTCCCTATTCAGAATTCCTGCCGGAGGAGGGCCAGGCGAAAGCGGTGCAGATCGACATCGACCCCGGCATGCTCTCCCTGCGCTATCCCATGGACGTCAATCTCGTCGGCGATGCCGGCGCAACCCTGAGGGCGCTGCTGCCGCTGCTGGTTCAGAAAGGCGACGCCTGGCGCAAGACCATTGCCAAATCGACGTCCCGTTGGTGGGAACGGCTGGAGGACCGCGCCAAGGCCGACGCAAACCCAGTCAATCCGCAGCGCGTCGCATGGGAACTGTCGCCGCGGCTTCCGGACGGTGCGATCGTCACCAGCGATTCCGGTTCCTGCGCGAACTGGTATGCTCGCGACGTCAGGCTTCGGCGCGGCATGATGGCGTCGCTGTCGGGCGGGCTTGCATCCATGGGTGCGGCGGTTCCCTATGCGATCGCGGCGAAATTCGCCCATCCCGACAGGCCGGTGATCGGCCTGGTCGGCGACGGCGCCATGCAGATGAACAACATGGCGGAACTCATCACCGTCGCCAAATACTGGAAGGGCTGGGCCGACAGCCGCTTCGTCATCTGCGTCTTCAATAACGAGGATCTCAACCAGGTCACATGGGAGCAGCGCGTCATGGAAGGCGATCCAAAATTCGACGCCTCGCAACGCATTCCCGACGTGCCGTATCACCGTTTCGCGGAGTTGATCGGCCTCAAGGGCATCTTCGTCGACTCGCCTGACGCCCTGGGCGCAGCCTGGGATGAAGCACTTGCCGCCGGCCGGCCGGCCGTTCTGGAGGTGAAGACCGATCCCGAGGTGCCGCCGCTTCCCCCGCATCTCACCATCGATCAGGTGAGGAACCTGACGGTATCGCTGATCCGCGGCGAACCGGAACGGACAGGCGTGATCCGCGGCACGGTGCGGCAGGTTCTGTCCTCGATCATGCCGGGAAAGGGCAATTGACGCCACACATGGCCGGGCAATGGACGAAACCGGCGGCCGCGCCGATCACCGCACCCGGCGGTGCGCCGGGCGTGCGAAAGTCCCCCGCGAAAATGCCCTATCCGAACAACATCCTGAGGTGATCGTTGAGGAAGCGTCCCCCGGGATCGAGATCCCGGCGAAGGGCGCGGAAATCGTTGGCGCGCGGATAGAGATGCGTCACGTCTTCGGTATCGAGGAAGTGCATCTTCCCCCAATGCGGACGGGCATTGTAGCCGCGCAGGATCTGGTCGACATCCCTCAGGAACGGCCAGTAATCGATGCCCGGCCCGCCCGAGACAGAAAGCGTGATGCTGTCCTGGTGATGGAAGGGGCTCATCCAGGCGGGATCGCCGGCCGTGAAGCGGTATTCGATCGGATAGATGCAGTTCGTATGCTTGTTGAGCATGAGGTCGCGCACCACCCGGACCGAGGCCTTGGCGTGTTCGAGCGGCACCGCATATTCCAGCTCCACGAAGTTGGGGACGTATTCGATGGGATAGACTTCGGAACTGTAGGCGATCTTTTCGAATTCGCGCTCCATCGGCGCGGCATCGGTGATGTCCATCACCTTCATCTCGCAGACATCGGCCAGCTTGTTCGTGGTCGAGACGGCGGACGTGTCAGGCAGGCAATAGAGATGGCGGCTTTCCGGCGTCGGGCACCAGAAGAAGCCGAAATGCCGATGCTGCGCGGCCAGTTCGTCATGGCGCTCCATGCAGGTCTCGAAATCGTCCCGCCAGAGCCGTTCGTGCAGATTATACGCATCCATGACGTTCAGCGTCATCGAGGAGATGATGCCCAGCGTTCCGACCGAGACCTGGGCGGCATGCAGCAGATCCCTGTCGCTGCCGTCGATGTCGAGAATGTCGCCGTTCGCCTTGACGATGCGCATGCCGGCGATCGACGAGGCGAGGTTGCCGAGCTTGAGCCCGGTGCCATGGGTGCCGGTGGTGAAGGCACCGGCGACGGCCTGGCTGTCGATATCGCCCTGATTGGTCAACGACAGGCCATGCGCCTTGAGGGTCTTGCCCACCTCGCTGATCCGGGTTCCGCCAGCGACGGTGATCTGCCGGCGCTCCCGGTCGACGCTCTGCACGCCGCTCAACTTTTCCAGCGACAGCAGCAGGCCGCTGGTGCCGACCACCGGCGTGAAGGAATGCCCCGACCCTGAGACACGAATTCCCAGATCCCGCCGGTCCGCCTCGCGCACCAGTTCGGCCAGTTCGGCCTCGTTTTCCGGCGCTGCCTTGTATTGCGACACGCAATACTGGTTGCCGACCCAGTTGCGCCAAACGCCGCCCTTTTCGAAATCCATGCCCGCCCCCTCACACCGCAGTGAAACAGTTGTCGACGAACAGATGCGTGCCGCTGACGAAGCTGGCGTCGTCGCTTGCCAGGTAGAGCGCCGCCTTCGCGACCTCGTCGGGTCGGCACATGCGGCCTTGCTGCGCGGCGATCGCCGCCTCGGAGACATCGACGCCGTAGCGCGTCAGTTCCTCGACCTCGCGCTGGCCATGCGGCGTCTGGATGAAGCCCGGGCAGACCGCGTTGCAGCGGATGTTCCGATCGCGGAACTCGACGGCGATGGAGCGGGCGAACATGTGGCACGCGCCCTTCGTGGCATTGTACAGAACCTCCATGGGCGTCGCCGCCACGGCGGAGATCGAGGAGGTGCAGACGATGGAGCCTCCGCCGGCCGCGATCATCTGCGGCAGCACGGCGCGGGTCATCAGGAACATGCTGCGCACATTGATGGCCATCAGCCGGTCCCAGTCCTCCACCGTGGTTTCGAGGAAGGGGCGGATGACGATGGTGCCGGCATGGTTGAACAACACGGTGATCGCGCCGAGCGCGCCGGAAATCGTCTCTACCGCCTGGCTCACCTGCGCCTCATCCGACACATCGGCCGGCGCGAACGCCGCGCTGTAGCCTTCGTCGCGCAGGCGGGCGGCCACGGCCTCCCCCTGGCTATGCGGCAGGTCGACGATGCCGACCGCCGCGCCCTCGCGCGCAAAAAGCTCGGATGCGGCCAGGCCGCAGCCGCCCGCCCCGCCACTGACAAGCGCAATCTTGCCGTTCAACCGACCAGCCATGGGTTCCCTCCGGTGGGGCCGCCTTCACGGATACGGGGACGGACGGTTCTCGAGACGTCATCCTGTCCCCACCGGATACGAGCAGCCATGATTCTCGTTCCACGCTCTCACCCTGAAGGAATGCAATGGTCCGGTCCAGAGCCAAAAAAAGGATAAATCGGCCGCATTGCTGCGGCATACGCTTTGAAGGCCCGTGTCAACCGAGCAGAGTTTCCACCACGCACCCCGCGCCAAGAAGGCGGTCGTCGCTGCCCCTCGGCCCGGAGACGAGAAGCCCGACGGGCAGGCCGCCGTCGCCCGCGCCGCAGGGCAGCGAAACACCGCACCAGTCGAGGAAATTGCCGATCAGCGTGTTGCGCAACGTCTTGCCGTTCATCTGGAAGAACAGGTCCTCGTCATCGACGAGCGGCTGGAGCGCCGGCGCCACATGCGGCAAGGTCGGGCTCAACAGGAACTCCCCCGGCCCCAGCCGCGCCTCGAAGGCGGCGGTCAGGCGCTCACGGGCGGCAAGGGTTTCCACATAATCGGACAGCGTGATGTTTTCGCCCGAAAGCGCACGCTTGACCACACGCGGATCCATCTCGGCGGCCTCGGGGCCGGTGATGCGCTGGCGGTGGAGCACGAAGGCCTCCGCAGTGATCAGGGCGCCGTGTTTCGCCATCAGTTCGAAGATCGCCGGGAATTCCGGAAAAGCTGCCCGGCGGATACGGGCGCCGACGCGGGCAATCCGCTCGACGGCGGCCTCGAAGGCGACAACGACCGCCGGCTCCGCACCGTCGAAGACGACCGTCTCAGGAATGACGAAGGACAGATCGGCCGGATCGGGGCGCTGTGGCGCATCTACCGCCGGCAGGCCGCGCATCGCCGCGTCGATCCAGACGGCGTCCTGCACAGTGCGGCAGAGGGGCCCGAGGGAATCGAGGCTTTTCGCCAGCGGAAATACCCCTTGCATCGCATAGCGCCCACGGGTCGCCTTGTAGCCGACGACGCCGTTGAAGGCGGCCGGGATGCGGATCGACCCGCCGGTATCCGTGCCGATCGACACCGGCACGAGCCCGGCCGCGACCGCCACCCCCGAACCGGAGGAAGAGCCGCCGGGAATACGGTGCTCGCCGGCCGGCGACGCCGGATTGCGCGGCGTGCCGTAGTGCGGATTGATGCCGAGGCCGGAAAAGGCGAACTCGCTCATGTTCACCCGCCCGATGCTCACCATGCCCGCACCGGCAAGCGCCCGGACCACGGCGGCATCCTTCGATGCCGGCGCACTTGTCCGCAGCACGCGCGAACCGGCGGTCGTCTGCAGTCCCTCGAGATCGAACAGATCCTTCCAGGCGACGGGAATGCCTTCCAGAGCGCCGCGCGAGCGGCCTTCGCGCAGCCGCTTGCCGGCCGCGTCCGCCTCGGTTCTCGCCCGCGCCGTCGTCATGACGGTGAAGATCGCCTTGTCCGGATGAGCCGCGATCTCCGCCAGCGTCTCCTCGGCCAGGTCGCGCGGATCGAGCGCGCCCGATTGCAGGAGAACGGAAAGCTGGGCGATCGAACGGAGCGGCATGGTCAAATGTCCTTCTCTGCGCGTCCGACGAGTTGCATCCAGCGGCGGACGAGATAATTGTGTTCATCCATGGTGGTGTTCCAGACGGCGATGCCGTTGGCGCGCTGCCAGTAGGAGCCGCCGCTGCGCACGGCGCCGCGCTTGATGCGAAGCGCGCCGTCCGGCCCCGGCAGATCCTCGCGCGCCGGGAGGCCTTCGTACCAGTAGTCCCATTCCGCCGCCGTCATGTAGCGGCGCGAGCGCTCCGGCGTGGAAATATAATAGCCCTGGCGGGCGACCACCGCGCCCGGCCAGCCGGAAATCCACCAGTTGAGATACTCATAGGCGACGTCGAGCATCCGGCCCGAAAGATGGCGGGAAAGGCACAGGCCCCCGTGCCAGGCGCGATAACCTTCCACCGGCGCGGCCTGCTCGACGGGAAAACCCTGGCTGTTGAGAATGCCGATGCCCGTGGACCACATGCTCTGGATGTCGGTTTCGCCGTGGATCATCAGACGCGCGGCGTCCTCAGCCGTGCGCCAGAAGCTGCGGAAGAAACCCACCTTGCGCCGCGCTTCCAGGATATCGACCAGCTGGTCGATCTCGTCGACGGTCATGTTGCCGATATTGCCGAAGCTCATCAGCCCTGCCGCCTGGGCCGCCAGCGCCGCATCGAAGATGCCGATGGCCGGCTCGTCGACGAGGGCGGCCCGGCCGCTCCAGCGCTCGTCGAGCAGCGCCGCCCAGCTGGTGATCGGCGGCGCATGCGCCGGCGCATCGCCGCGATAGGCGAAGCTGTCGAAATTGTGAGTCGTCGGCAGCATGGAGATGCGCCCGGTCGGCGTATCGCCGAGCGCGAGGCTCGGCTGCACGTAAAGCTTGCGTGCCGGCACATCCCCCTGCCCCATGCGGGCACTCGGGCCGATCTGTCCGATCTTCGTCAGGTCGTTGATCTCGTCCCAGAGCGCGATGCGCGCGATCTCGATCGGCTGGATGGCGCGCCAGTACCAGACGATATCGAGATTGTGGAAACACTGGTCGTAAATGTCGTAACTGTCGGGCTCCTGCGCGGCCTTGTGCTGGGTGACGATGAAATCGTTGTTGTCGAAGCAGACGTCGATGCCGAGATCGGCCTGCGCCTTCAGCCGCAGTTCCTCCAGCAGCGAGATAGCCGTTCCGAGCACGCGCAGCCTCGGGCGTCCGGCCGTATGGACGGCGGGGGCTGCGGGAACCACTTTCGGGGAATGCTTGTTCATCAAGGGTTCTGGGCGTTGCGGGTCTGTGCCACTGCCTTGGGCTGCGGGCGGGTCCTGGCCCTCCCGGCAAGCGCGAAGGCGTTGAACGACCGTTTCAACAGGTTCACATCGAGGCCGTCAACAATAAAGACGAGGCGCGAGGACCGTTCCGCCGAAGGCCAGCCGGCAAGGTGGACCGGCGGATGAACGAGATGCTGCACGCCATGCACCGCGACCGGACGCTCCTCGCCCGCCAGCGCCAGAATGCCCTTCACCCGCAGCACGCGGGCGCCATGGCGGTTGAGAAGCATGGTCAGCCAGACGCCGAAACCGGTCCAATCGACGGGTTCGTCGACGGCGATGACGAAGGAGGAGATCGCGGTATGACGCGCTACGCCGTCCGCCGTCACCTGCAAGGCCGGGGCATCGCAATAAAAGCCGCTCGGCGAGTGGAGCCCGGCCGCCCGTTGCGCGTCGTCGTCGCCAAAGAGCGTTTCCGCGCCGGGGCCGTCTTCGCCGGCGATCAGGCGCGGAGCGTCCGGGTTGAGTTCGCCAAGGCGCGACAGGAGCGCAGAAAGCTCCGCATCGCCTTGGCACAGATCCGTTTTCGTGATGACCAGCCGGTCGGCGATGGCGGCCTGGCGGGTGGATTCCACATAAGTGGCGAGCTGCGAAAACCCGTTGACGGCATCGACGGTGGTCACGACGCTGCCGGCGCGAAAGTGGTGGCGCAGCACGGGATCGGATTTCAGAGTCGAGAGCACGGGGAACGGATCGGCAAGTCCGGTGCTTTCGATGACAACACGGGCAAAGGCCGGGATGAGGCCTCGCTCCCGCCTGGAATGCAGATCGCGCAGCGCATCGGCCAGCTCGCCGCGCACCGTGCAGCACACGCAGCCCGATTGCAGCAGGACCATGGTCTCGTCGATGCGCTCGACGAGGTGGTGGTCGAGGCCGACATCGCCGAACTCGTTGATCAGCACGGCGCAATCGGACAGCGCCGGATCGGCGAGCAGGCGCTTCAGCAACGTCGTCTTGCCGGAACCGAGAAAGCCGGTCAGCAGATGCACCGGCGTGAAGACCGGCGTTTCAACCATTGTCCGCCTCCATGCGCGCGATCACACCGGGATCGAGCGGATCGCAGGACCGCCCCGAGAGTTTTTCCGCCGCCGGCCAGAGATGGCCGAGATCCTCGACCATTTCGCTCTTGCCGGTGCGGGTGGAGAGCACGAAGGACGAGCCTTGCCAGTCGGACAGGCTCATGCCGAAGGCGGCGAGCACCCGGTTGGCGGCACAGACGCGCCGGGCGCGCTCGCGGCGCCGGTCGATGCGCTCGACATTGCGGGTGAAGACGCCGGGCCGGGCCGCCGCATCCGTCCAGTGCTCGTTTCCGCCGAGAACGCCGCATAGCGAACACATCGCGCTTTTCCTTTCGTTGAAAGGGAGCGGACGCGCCGCCCCCGTCCGGGTTCATTTCTTGCGCGGAAAACGCTTGGCGAAGTCGTCGGCCATTTCGTTCATGGTGACGAACTTCACGCCCGGATGCTTGATCATATGGGCATAGAGGCGTTCGAGCATCATCAGCACCTGCGGCCGGCCGGCGACATCCGGGTGGATGGTGATCGGGAAGACCGCGTAATCCATCTCGCGATAGACCCAGTCGAACTGGTCGCGCCACATCTGCTCGATATCGTGCGGATTGACGAAGCCGTGGCTGTTGGGCGACTTCTTGATGAACATCATCGGCGGCAGGTCGTCGAGATACCAGGAAGCCGGGATCTCGATCAGATCGGTTTCCTGCCCGCGCTTCAGCGGCACCATCCAGTCGGACGGTTTGCCGGCGTAATCGATCTTGGTCCAGCTATCGCCGACACGCACGTAATAGGGCGTGAAGTCGTTGTGCATCAGCGAATGATCGTACTTGATGCCGCGTTCGAGCAGCAACTCGTTGGTGACGGTGGAGAATTCCCACCAGGGCGCGACATAGCCGGTCGGGCGCTTGCCAGAGAGCTTGGTCACCAGATCGATGCACTTGTCGAGCACTTCGGTTTCCTGCTCGCGCGTCATGGCGATCGGGTTTTCATGGGTATAGCCGTGAATGCCGATCTCGTGGCCGGCATCGGCAACCGCCTGCATCTGCTCCGGGAAGGTCTCGATCGAGTGGCCGGGGATGAACCAGGTCGTCTTGATGCCGAAGCGTTCGAACAGCTTGAGAAGCCGCAGGCTGCCGACTTCGCCGGCAAACAGGCCGCGCGAGATGTCGTCGGGCGAATCCTCGCCGCCGTAGGAGCCGAGCCAGCCGGCAACGGCATCGACGTCGATGCCGAAACCACACAAAATCTCTTTCGCCATTGGGTATCTCCTTCGTTTCGTTACGTATTTTTATCGATGATCAACCGGCCGGAATGACCGTCGCCTCGGCGGGGTTCCAGCTCAGCAGCACGGGCGTGCCGGCCGGGAATGCGCCCGGGCGGTATTTGTCGACATGGGCCTCCAGCGATACCGCCCGACCGTCGTGAAGCCGCGCCGTCAGATGCGCGATATGGCCGACGACGTCCGAGCGCTCGATGAGGGCGTCGATGCGGTTCTTCGCGCCTGCAAGCACCCCTTCGCCCGCCGCATGCACCTCGATGGCCTCTGCCGGCACGACGAGATTGACGCGACCTTTGCTGGCGAGCGCGCCGTTGGCGCGGCCGGAAAGCGTGCCGATCCCGGTGGTCACCACCACGTCCTCGCCCTCGCTGCCGGCAACTTCGCCCGACAGCACCGTGTTGCGGCCGATGAACTGCGCCACGAACGGCGTGTTCGGGCGGGTATAGAGCTGGTGCGGCGGGCTCACCTGCTCGACGCGGCCCTGGTTCATCACCACGATGCGGTCGGACAGCGCCAGGGCTTCGGACTGGGCGTGGGTGACGAAGACGAAAGTGACGCCGAGGCTCTTCTGCAGGAGCTTCAGCTCGTTCTGGATCGCCTTGCGCAGGTTGGCGTCGAGCGCGCCGAGCGGCTCGTCGAGCAGCAGGATATCCGGCTCGACGACGAGGCCGCGGGCGAGCGCGATGCGCTGGCGCTGGCCGCCGGACAGCTTTTCCGGCTTGCGCTCGGCAATGTCCTCGAGGCCGAGCGTGGCCAGGATGCGGTCCACCTTCGCCTCGCGCTCGGCCCGGGCGATGCCCTTGACCTCCAGCCCATAGCCGACATTGCGGCGCACGCTCATATGCGGGAAGAGCGCATAGTTCTGGAAGATCATCGAGGTCGGCCGGCGCTGCGGCGGCACGTCGTTCATGCGCTCGCCACGGATCAGCATGTCGCCGGAGGAAATGCCCTCGAAGCCGGCGATCATGCGCAGCGTCGTCGTCTTGCCGCAGCCCGAAGGGCCGAGAAAGGCGATAAACTCGCCCTTTCTGACGGAAAGGTTGAAATCGATGACGGCGGGCGTGCCGTTGTCGTAGACCTTGCCGACGGAGTTGAGCTCCAGGTCGAAAATCATGGGGAAATCTCCCGAATTGCCGGTCAAGGACCGGGGCAATGGCTGCCCCGGCCCGCTCGTCCTTTGATCAGGCGTTGAGGAACTCGTCCCACTTCTGGATGAGGTGGTCGTATTCCGACGGCCACTGGTGCCAGTAGGCGACGTTCTTGGCGCGTTCTTCCAGCGAGCCGCCGTCGCGCAGGTCGCCTTCCTTGATGCCGCGCTCTTCCGCGCCGACCCAGGGCTTGCCCTCGTACCAGAAGGCGTATTTCTCCGGCGCCATGACGTCCTTGATGTTGGTCGAGGGCGAATAGTAGCCCTGCTCGGAAACGGTGATGCCCGGCTCGCCCGACAGCCAGTAGTCGGCATAGGCGATGACGGCGTCGCGATTGGTGGTGCCTGCGATCATCGAGGGGCCGATGGCCCAGCCGCGATAGCCTTCCTTCGGCACCGCATAGCGGCAGGGCTTGCCCTGCGCCTTGACGGCCATCACCGCCGGCTGCCAGGCGTCGCAGACCACCATCTCGCCCGAGGCCATCAGATTGACCAGCTCGCCGAAATCGCCCCAGAGCGCGCGGAACTGGCCTTCCTTCTTCTTGGAAACGAGGAAGGCGGCGGCGGCGTCGATTTCGGCGGTGCTCGGGTTTCCGGGGTTCTTCACGTCGGAAAGGCCGAGCGTGTTCATCGCCATGATCGCCTGGCCGAAAGCGATGAGCGGATCGGTGTTGAGGCCGGACTTGCCCTTCCACTTGGGATCGAAGATCGCCGTCCAGGTATTGGCTTCCTCCTCGGACAGCACGTTCGGGTTATAGCCGATGGAATCGTAATTGTAGACGGCGGGCACCATGTTGAGCACCGTCTGCGCCTCGTCGGCCCAGATCTGGCCGACGATCTGCGCGGAGCGGTCCCATTTGTCGCCCGGCTTGGTGAAGGTTTCGCGGATATTGGCCCAGTTCTTCAGTGAGGCGGCCGGGATCGTCTCGACATTGTTGGTCATGACGATGGACGGCAGGCGCTCGGCGATGATTTCCCAGCAGTCGTAATCCTTCGAGCCGGAGAGGATTTTCGTCTGGGCATCGGGGAAGGTCGCGGCCGTGCCCGAAGTGCTGCCGACGCCGGAGGCCTTCTTGAATTCTTCCAGGATGCGCTCCTGCACCGTCACCGAAAGCCCGATGGTGCGCAGTTGCTGGCCGGCCAGATCGGCGGCCTGCGCGAAGGCATTGCGCGAGGACAGGAAGGGCGTGCCGCCACCCATCGCCAGCGCCATGGCCCCGGCCGAGCGCTTGAGGAGCGAGCGGCGATTGATTTCCGACTTGAACATGTCTCTTCTCCAGTTTGCTTGTCGTTCCCCGAAGCCGCCTTGCGGCTCCTTTTTCCCCCGCCTTTTCGAGGCGGTCAGTATCGGCCCACCAGAAGGCCGCCATCCACGACCAGCACCTGGCCGGTCATGTATCTTGCGCTGTCGGAGGCGAGGAAGGTGGCGACATCGGCGATGTCCTCCCCCGTTCCCAACCGTCCCATCGGGATGAATTCCGCCGCCTTCTCGGCCCCGGCGGGACCGAGAGAGTTTTCTTCCGACAGAAGCTGGGCAGTGCGGATGTAGCCGGGCGCGATGCCGTTGACGCGCACGCCGTCGCGCGCCATCTCGACGGCAAGCCCGCGCACCAGGCCGACGACACCGGACTTGGCGGCCGAATAATGAACATGCTCGTCCCAGCCATAGGCGACGCCCATGATCGATGAGAGCGCGACGACGGCGCCGGATTTGCGGGCGCGCATGCCCGGAGCGGCGGCGCGCACGAGACGGAAGATGCCCTTGAGGTCGATGTCGAAGGTCAGATCCCACTTCTCGTCGGTGAGATCGGCCAGCGGCGTGCGGTGCGCGATGCCGGCATTGGCAACGATGACGTCGATCCGGCCGTGGCGCGCCTCGACATCCGCGACCAGCGCGTCGGTCGCCGCCGTCGAGCGGACATCGTAGAGATGGAACTCGGCCGAACCGCCGGCATCGGCAATCGCGGCCACCGTCTCGCGGCCTTCCCTCTCCAGAATATCGGTGACGACCACATGGTCGCCGAGTGCGCCAAACGCCTTCGCGGTGGCGGCGCCGATCCCGATGCCGGCGCCGGTGACGATGACGATGCGTTTCCTGTCTGCGGTCATTGTGATCTCCGGGTTCAAAGCATGACGTCGCCGGAATTGGGTCCGAGCGTTTGTCCGACGAAGAGGCTGGCGGCGGGGGACGCGAGGAAGGCGACGGTTGCAGCCACCTCCTCCGGCTCGCCGAAGCGGCCGAGCGGCAGGCCGGCCCGCTTGGCGGCGCGCCATTCTTCCGAAAGCTGCATGACCAGCGGCGTGTTGATCGGGCCGGGCGCGACGGCATTGACCCGCACCCCGCGCGCCGAAACCTCGCGGGCAAGCGCCTTGGTCATGCCGATGATGGCGGCCTTGGCCCCGGAATAATGCACGAGTTCGACGCCGCCGATCTGGCCGAGCTGCGAGGCGACGTTGACGATGACGCCTGCCCCGGCTTCCAGCATTGCCGGCAATACCGCCTTGGTCATCAGGAAGGTGCCGCGCACATGGACGGCGAACATGCGGTCGAAATCGCCGACCTCGAGGTTCTCGAACAGCGCCTGGTGGGCGATGCCGGCATTGTTGACGAGCAGCGTCACCTCGCCATGCGCCGTCACGGCGGCGCGGTGAATGGCGGCGGCATCCGCCTCGCTGGAAACATCGCCCGCCACGGCGACGGCCCGGCCGCCGGCGGCGCGGATTTCGTCCGCTACCGCCTCGGCCCGCTCCGCCGAGAGATCGTTGACCGTGACCGTATCGCCGCCGACGGCCAGTTTCAGGGCGATGGCACGGCCGATGCCGGAGCCTGCGCCGGTGACCAGAGCAGCGCCCGCCATCACGCTTCCTCCTGGATCGCCACGCGCTTGGCGCGGCGCACCGAGAGGCCCATCAGCACGGCATAGGTTCCCAGCAGCGCGAAGGAGAACAGCGTCGTGAGCACGCCGAAGGCGAAGACGTTGGGATGCACTTCCACCGAGAAGGTGCCGTAAATGGCGAGCGGCAGCGTCAGGTCGCGGCCCGAGGCGAAGAGCGTGCGTGAAAACTCGTCATAGGACAGCGTGAAGGCGAACAGCATGGCCGAGAGCACACCGGGGAAGATCAGCGGGAAGGTGATCTTGCGGAAAGTGCGCGCCGGGGTGACGCCGAGCGACCAGGCCGCCTCCTCCACGCTCGGATCGAAGCGATTGAAGATCGCCAGCATGACGAGGAAGGCGAAGGGAAAGGTGTAGACGACATGCAGCACGAAGGCCGTGCCCCACCAGTGCCGGTCGATGCCGAGCGTGTTGGCGACCAGCGCCATGCCGAGGCCGACGAGCACGCCCGGAACCATCATGCCGAGCACGATGAGATAGAAGACGACGCCCGAGCCGCGGAATTTCCGGCGGAAGGCCTGGGCGGCGGTGACCCCGAGCACGGTCGAGACGATCATCGTCATCACGGCGAGCGCCAGGGAGCGCACCAGCGCCTGTTCGATCGGCAGCGGGGCGATGCGCGACGGCGGGGTCAGCCCGAACAGATGCTTGTACCAGTAGGTCGACCATTCGATGATCGGAAACTGCGGCCCGCCCTCCGGCCCGGTCTGGAAGGAGAGGATGGCGAGGACCACGAGCGGGCCATACAGGAAGACGATGAACAGCGCCGTATAGAAGCCGAGGCCGAGCTTGATGCCGGATGCGTTCATGGTTCAGAGTTCCTTCCTGAGATCGACGACCCGGAGCATGGCTGCCACGACCGCGCCCATCAGGATGGTCAGCACCACGCCGGCGACGGCGGCGAAAGCCCATTTCAGCGAGCCGACCTGGGTGACGATGATGTTGCCGAGCAGGTTCACCTTTCGGCCGGACAGCGCGGCGGAGGTTGCGAATTCGCCGAGCACCATGACAGAGACGAAGATCGCGCCGACCACCACGCCCGGCATGGAGAGCGGCAGGATGATGGTGCGGAAGATGCGCCAGAAGCCGGCACCCAGATCCTGCGCCGCCTCGATGACCGAACCGTCGATGCGGCCAAGCATGAAGGCGATCGGCCCGACCATGAAGACGCAATAGATCTGCGTCATGCCGATGATGACCGAGAGTTCCGAAAACAGCAGCACCTCGATCGGCTGCGTGATGAGCCCGATCTTCATCAGGATCATGTTGATGGCGCCCTCCTTGCCGAGCATCGGCCGCCAGGCGAGCACGCGGATGAGGAAGGAGGTCCAGAACGGAATGACGCAGAGCACCAGAAGCGCCGTCGAAAGTGTCTTGTTCTTGACGAAGAGCCCGACGAAGAGCGCGGCCGGATAGCCGACCAGCAGCGTCGACACCAGCACGATCAGCCAGATGCGGATCGTCGTCCACAGCGCGCCGAGATAGGTATCGGAGGAAAAGAAGGTGATCCAGCTGCTCAGCGTCAGCGTCGGCTCGATCTTGAAGGTGGTCTGCGTCCAGAAGGAGACGTAGACCATCATCAGGATGGGCGCGACGAGGAAGAGCAGCATCCAGAGGACACCGGGGGCGAGCAGCAGCGCCGTGCGGTTCGGCTGCCTTGGGGTGGAAGGCGCCGCCGTTTCGACGGGCTTGTCATGGCTGGTGGCGGCCATCGTCATCTCTCATTCTCCGGATGGAAAGGGGCTGGACCGGCGACGGGGGGCTCAATCGAAGACAAGGGCGTCCTCCCGTTTCCAGACGAGGGCATAGCGGGCCTTCTCCTCGAAGGCCTCGGGCGCGGAATGGCTGAGATGGGTCTCCACCTCGAAGACACGGCCGTCGTCGAGCGTGAAGAAGGAATTGATCGCCGCCCCGGAATACTCGCTGGCGACGAAGCTCGCCTCGATGCGCACTTCGTCGCCAGCCGCCGCCGCGTCCCGGGGACGGATTGCAACACGGTCGTAGCGGATGGCATAGGCCGGCGTGCCCGAGGTCTGCCGCGCGCCGCCCAGCGCCAGCCGTCCGACGGAGCTTTCGAAGGCATCGCCTGAAACCGTTCCAGGGAAGATGTTGTAGCAATTGAGAAACCGCGCGACATCGGCCGAGGCCGGGCGGCTATAGAGCGTGCCCGCATCGGCGGATTGGGCGATGCGGCCGCGATCGAGCACCAGCACGGTATCGCCCATGGCCAGCGCCTCGGTCTCCGAGCCGGTGACATGCAGGAAGGTGACGCCGCAGCGCTCGCGGATGGTGCGCAGTTCGCCGCGCATGCGGGCGCGCAGATTGGCGTCGAGCGCGCCAAGCGGCTCGTCGAGCAGCACCATGCTCGGCTCCGTCACCAGCGTGCGGGCAAGCGCCACGCGCTGCTTCTGGCCGCCGGAGATCTGTGTGACCGCCCGGTCCTCCAGCCCGGAAAGACCGACGAGACCGACCATGTCGCGCACCTTCGCGGCCGCGGCCCTGGTATCCGTCACCGGATCGACGGCGCGGTTTTCGAGGCCGAAGGCAATGTTCTGCGCGACGCTGAGATGCGGGAAGAGGGCGAAATTCTGGAAGACGAAGCCGATACCACGCGCGTGCGGGGCAACGCCGTCGATGCGCCTGCCGCCAAACAGGATCTCGCCGCCATCCGGCTGCTCGAAACCGGCGATGACGCGCAGCAGCGTCGTCTTGCCCGATCCGCTCGGCCCCAGCAGCGAGACATAGGAGTTTTCCGACAGCGCCGCATCGACGCCGGCCAGCGCCGGCACGCCGGAGAAGGCCTTGTGCACATTCTTCAGTTGAAGGACGGATGACACGTCTTTTCCCACCAGTTCAGGCCCGGACTTTTCGCGCAAGGCTCCGCCATCCACCGGGCGCGCGAAGGCGGCCGAAGACGGCAAAATATTCCTGTCCGCACCTCTGTCAGAGGCCCGGCATAGCGTCGATCCTGGGCATTTCGTTCGGTTCCACCTGCGCCGTTTGTTCTGGGCGTCTTGTTGTCAAAACCATGACATGAATGATTTTTGTATTCAATAGCCTTTTTAGAAATTTCTCTCTTATGGAGAAACTCCCCAGCCAGCCGGAACATTTCAGCGGTGACCACGCGACAATCATGATCAACTTCACGCCTTCATTTGTTCATTTTACGCGCATTACGCACAAAATCAGCACTGCAAGGCTATCGCGATTGCAGCAGACCGTAGTCTGTCCACCTCACCCTTTCAGGTCGATTCTATTCAATCTTTGTATTCAATAATCATTTATTCCTTCCTTTCCTTGCGACGGAGAATGCGTCAAAGTGCAGTTCTCCAAGATTCAGACGGATACGGAGATCCATGAAGGACGAGCAGGCAGCCACCAGCACCCAGCGGCGCTACGCGATCGCCGAAGACGTGCTGCGCAGCAACATCGAAACGGGCACGCTGCCGCCCGGTCTCGTGCTGCTCGAAGGCCCGATCGCCGACATCCTGCAGACATCCCGCGCGCCGGTTCAGAGGGCGCTGCAGACGCTGGAGGCAGAGGGGCTCGTCCACCGCTTCTCCGGCCGCGGCTTCCTCGTCGGCCCGCCCGGAGCAGCAATCGAGCCGAACCGCACCGATATCAAGGCGCTCGGCCTGATCGTGCCGCGCCATGCGGACGAGGCCCTGCAAAGCCGCTCGTCCTGGGAACGCATCTACAACCAGGTCGAGGCCGATGTCGCCGGCTGCGTCGTCTTCGGCCGCTACCGCATCGTCGAAATGGAGATCGCCAACCATTTCAACGTCAGCCGCACGGTCGTGCGCGATGTGCTGACGCGCTTGCGCGAACGCGGCCTGGTGCGCAAGAACCAGAGTTCGCACTGGATCGCCGGCCCCCTCACCGCGCAGACGGTGAAGGATCATTTCGTGCTGCGCACGATGCTGGAGCCACCGGCGATCCGCCTGGGCGCGCGCGCTGTCAGCCAGTCGCGGCTGGAGGCGCTGCTGAAGCGCCTGCGCGCCGCCGAGGAAGCGAGCGCCACCGGCTCTTTGCGCGAAAGCGAAGCGATCCAGACCGAATTCATCGAGTGCTGCGTGCTCGCCGCGCCGAACGACCGGCTGAAGGATCTGGTGCGCAACAACCTCCTGCCGGTGACCGCGACCGACCGGCTGCTGCGCCGCCTCGGCCTGCCGGGCGATCCCGCCAACATCACGGAATTGCGCCTCGTGGCCGAGCTTCTGCTGCGCGGGGCGACGGAAGCGGCGGTTTCGATGATGGAAACCCATCTCGAAGCCTCGCTGAACCGCACCATCGCCCAGATGAAGATCGTCGCGATCATTCCAGGGCCAGGGGTGACGGCGGCGTATCTCACCCCCGTTCTCGACTGACGGGAAGGATGCGCCCGAAGCCTCCATGCGTGTTGCGCGAACACGGTTTTCCCCTTTCTAGGCCAGCGCCGCGCGCAGCCGTTCGAGCCCGACCTGGCGCTCCTTGCGCGCCGAAAGCGCCTCTTCCATCGTCACCTTGACGAAAAGGGTGGGCGTATGCGGCTGCAACTGGCCGATCAGATCCATGTCGGCCGAAATCACCGTCCCGACCATGAAATAGCCGCCGCCGGAAACGGCGTCCCGATGCAGGATGATCGGTTCCGTACCGCCCGGCACCTGGATCGAGCCGTAGGGATAGCAGCTGTCGACGATGTTCGAGGGATCGGATCCGGCCCCGAAAGGCTGCTCGCGCTCCACGAAATCGAGCTTGCGGCCGCCCTTGAAACGATAACCCATGCGGTCGGCCTCGTTTGCCACTTTCCACTCGTCGGCGAAGAAGTTCTGTTGCGACTCCTCGGTGACCCGGTGCCAGTAGAGGCCCGGAAGCACGCGCAGCTCCGCCGGCATTCCCGGCTTGCGGCGCAGCGCCTCGGGCACGCTCCGGCCCTCGCCGGCAAGGCTGCCCTTGCCGACCGGCAGTTCGTCCCCGGCCGCCAGCTGCCGGCCCTTGTAGCCGCCGAGCGCGCCTATCGGATAGGTCGAGCGGCTGCCCAGCGCTTCCGGCACGTCGATGCCGCCGGAAACGGCGATGCAGATCCGCGCCCCGGATTTCAGGAAGTCGAAGGTCAGCGTCTGGCCGGCCCTGATCTTGAAGGCGGTCCAGCCGGGCTGGGCGACGCCATCGACCTTGGCCGGCATGTCGGCACCGGTGACGGCGACCAGCGCATCCTCGGTGAATTCCAGCTTCGGGCCGATGAAGACGGCCTCCAGCCCCGCCGCCCCCTCGTCATTGCCGACGAGCAGGTTCGCCGCGCGCATGGCAAGGCGGTCCATCGCCCCGCCGACGGGGATGCCGAGATGGAAATAGCCGCGACGGCCGAGATCCTGGACGGTGGTCGCAAGACCGTGATGGAGAACCTTAATGGCCATTGAGCATCCCCTCCAGCCTGGCGTTGGTGCCGTCGATGTCGTTCTGGAATGCGCGCAGGTCGAAGCTCACCTCGCGGATCGGCGGGGCAAAGCGTCCCTTGTCGACATCCTCGACAGCCTGGTCGTAGGCGTCGCGGTCGATCGGCTTGAACTTGACGATATCGCCCGGACGGAAGAACACCATGAAATCCCGCAGATAGCTGGTGGTCTGCGTCGGATCGAAGATCGGCATGGGCGTGATGCCGAACATCTGGTACCCACCGGCGCCGCGCACCGAATAGATGCAGCCGAAGCAGCCGCCATGGCCGACCGTCAGGCGCGGCGTATCGGTGCGCGGCCGCAGGTATTTCGGCACCTGGATCTGCCGCTGGCGCTCGACCATCTGGTACATGAAGGGCAGGCCGGCGACGAAGCCGACCATGGACACGAACCAGGGCGAGCCGGAATGCGCGGCGACGAAATCGTCGACCGAGCCATAGCCGTTGATGCGCGCGGCATAGTCGAGATCGGTGCCGCCGGGCTCCTGATGGCGCTCGCGAAAACGCATCAGGGTCTCGTTCGTCCAAGGATCGTTGTAGAAGACGGGGATCTCGACGATGCGCGTCTTCAGCACCGGCTCGGCCCGTTCCGCCGCGCCCTCGATCGCCTTCACCTCCGTCAGCACGTCGTCGGGATGGATGACATCGGGATCGAATTTGATCTGGAAGGAGGCATTGGCCGGGCAGATCTCGGTGACGCCCCGAATGGCGCTTTCCTTGACGCCCCTGGCCATGGAGAGGCTTTTGAAGAAGGCCTCCAGCGACATCTCCTCGCTGCATTCGACGAAGAGATGCTCGTCGCCCCCGAAAGAATATCTGGTGTTCATCAGGCAACCTCCGCAGTCGCGCCGGCTTTTGCGGCGAATTCGGTCTCAAGCCAGTGTTCGAGGAAGCGGGTGTCGAAGGATGCGCGCCGCACGCTGTCATCCGCCGCAAGCGCCAGATGCAGGGGAATGGTCGTCGCGATGCCCTCGATCACGAGGCCTTCGAGCGCGCCCTTCAGCCGCGTGAGGCAGGCCTCGCGGGTCTCGGCCCAGACGATCAGCTTGCCGACCAGCGAATCGTAGAAGGGCGGGATCGTGTATCCCTCGTAAAGCATCGTATCGAAACGCACGCCCTCGCCGTCCGGCACGGCGAGTTTCGTGATCGTGCCCGGCGCAGGCATGAAGCCTTTCGCCGGATCTTCGGCATTGATGCGGCATTCGATGGCATGTCCTCTTGCGACGACATCCTCCTGGCGGATCGACAGCGGCGCGCCGCCGGCGATGCGGATCATCTCCTCCACGAGGTCGATGCCGGTGATCATTTCCGTCACCGGATGCTCCACCTGGATACGGGTGTTCACCTCGATGAAATAGAATTCTCGCGTCGTCTCGTCATAGAGATATTCCACCGTGCCGGCGCCGCGATAGCCGACCTCGCGGGCGAGCGCGACGGCGCTGTCGCAGAGTCGGGCGCGCACCTCTGCCGGTAACAGGATGGAGGGCGCCTCTTCCCAGACCTTCTGGCGGCGGCGCTGCAGCGAGCATTCCCGCTCGAAGCAATGGATGAAATTCTTGCCGTCGCCGAGGATCTGCACCTCGACATGGCGTGCTTTGGTGATGACCTTTTCCAGATAAAGCCCGCCGTCGCCGAAGGCGGCGAGCGCTTCGGCCGAGGCCTGCGGGAAATGGCGTTCGAGATCGGCGAGGTCGCCGGCGATGCGGATGCCGCGCCCGCCGCCGCCGGCCGCCGCCTTGATCATGATCGGAAAGCCGGTTGTGTCGGCGACGGTCCGGGCTTCCTCGATCGTCGCCAGCCGTCCCGCGCTGCCGGGAACCGTCGGCACGCCGGCCCTCGCAGCCACCTCGCGCGCCGCCACCTTGTCGCCGAGCAGGCGGATGGCGTCGCCCTTGGGGCCGATGAAGATCAGGCCTGCCGCTTCCACCGCATCGGCGAAATCGGCGTTTTCCGACAGGAAACCATAGCCCGGATGCACGGCGTCGACGCCGGCTGCCTTCGCCGCATTCACCACGGCCTCGATGTTGAGATAGGATTTCTTCGGAGCCGGCGAGCCGATATCGATCGCCTCGTCCGCCATCTTCACCGCCAGCATGTCGGCATCGGCGGCGCTGTACACCTGCACGGTGCGAATGCCGAGCGCGCGCGCCGCCCTGATGATGCGCACCGCGATCTCCCCGCGGTTGGCAACGAGGATCGAGCGGATCGTCATGCCTCGACCTCGGCGATCACCTGGCCGGCCATCACGGGCTCCTCGTCGTCGACGAGGAAGGTGATGTTTCTGCCTTCGACGCCGGACGGCACTTCCTGGAACGTCTTCATCACCTCGATGAGCCCGATCGCATCGCCGCTCGCGACACTGTCGCCGTTGGCCTTGAACGGTGGCGCATCCGGCGAGGACGCCCGGTAGAAAGTGCCCGGCAGGGGCGATCTGATCTCGATCTTGCTCATATTGTCTCTCTCCACTGTATAAGGTCAGCGCGCGGCCGCCGCCTGGACCGGCGCAATGCGAATGCCTGCCCCCACCAGAGCCTCGCGCATCTGGCGCACGATCTCGAAGGCGCCGAGCGTATCGGAATGGAAGCAGATGGATTCAAAGGCGATGTCGATGTCATTGCCCTTGACGGTCCGCACCTTGCCCTCCCGGCAGGCGCGCAGGACCTTGCTGGCAATGGCGGCCGGATCGGGCCGCCCGGCATCGCGGGTGAAGACGATCGAACCGCTGTCGTCGTAATCGCGGTCGGCATAGAATTCGCGCACGACCGGCTGTCCTGCCTCCCGGGCCGCCTGGTAGGTCGCCGAGCCGCCCATGCAGAAAATCGCCGCATTCGGCTCGACCGTGCGCATGTACTGTACGAAGATCTGCGACAGCTCCGGATTGACCGCCATTTCCATGTAGAGCGCGCCATGCGGCTTCACATGCTGCAGGCGCACGCCATGGCGGTGGGCGAATTCCCTGATGGCGCCGACCTGATAGATCACGTCGTTGACGAGTTCGCGGGCGGTGCCGGCGATCTTGCGGCGGCCGAAGCCCTGGAGGTCGTTATAGCCGGGATGGGCGCCGATGCCGACGCCGTGCTCGGCCGCCAGCCGCACCGTCTCGTCCATCAGGTTCGGGTCGCCGGCATGGAAGCCGGCGGCGATGTTGGCGGAACTGATCAGCGGCATCAGGCTGATGTCGTCGGTATCGCCGACGCGCCAGCGACCGAAAGCCTCGCCCATGTCGCAATTGATGTCGACGACCTCACGCACTGCCTCTTCCCCACATGCTTTTCCTGATGAAGGCCACGCTAGGCCGTTTACCACCTTTTGAAAAATTCTATTTTCATATAGACGAATTCTGAAATTCAGAATGAACGCCTGTTTTTATCGCGCGACAAACCCGATAGGAAACAAAAGCATAGCTTGAGCTGCCCGAAACGGGGCAGCTTTCTGCCGGTTTCGTGATCAGGCATTCTGATTTTTCGATACCTGGCCGCAACAAAACAGAAGGACCTGGACAGCCGTGACGCTCAGCTTCCGACAGATCCGCTACTTCGTCGCCACCGCCGAACTCGGCCAGATATCGCAGGCGGCCATCGACCTCTCCATCTCCCAGTCGGCGATCACGACGGCCATCAAGGATCTGGAGCGGATCGTCGGCGCCAGCCTCTTCCTGCGCACCTCGCACGGCATGGACCTGACGCCCGCCGGGCGGCAATTCCTCTCGCACGCCTACGAGATCCTCAAGAAGGTGGACGAGGCGACGCATCTCAATGTCGTCAGCAGCGAGATCGAGGGCACCCTGACGGTGGCCGCGACCTACACCGTGATCGGCTATTTCCTGCCGCTGCATATCGAGCGGCTGCGCCGGCTGTTTCCCCGGCTCGAAATCCAGCTCTTCGAACTCAACCGCGAATCCATCGAGGAAGGGCTTCTGAGCAACCGCTACGACATGTCGGTGCTGCTGACCTCCAACATCCTCAATCCGGCGCTGGTGACCGAGAAGGTGCTGAGCTCGACGCGCCGGCTCTGGCTGCCGGCGCAGCATCCGCTGCTGCAGGCCGAAACGGTGGGCCTGAGGGAGATCGCCGACGAGCCCTACATCATGCTGACCGTCGACGAGGCCGCCCATTCCGCCCTGAAGTACTGGAGCGCGACGCCCTACCAGCCGCGCGTCATCCTGCGCACCTCGTCGGTGGAGGCGGTGCGCTCGCTGGTCGCCAACGGCCAGGGGGTCGCCATCCTCTCCGACATGGTGCACCGGCCCTGGTCGCTGGAGGGCCGGCGCATCGAGACCGTCAATATCAGCGATCCCGTGCCCGCCATGGACGTCGGCCTCGCCTGGCGGCGGAGCATGGATCTGACGCCGCCCATGCTCGCCTTCCGCTCCTATTTCCAGCAGGCCTTCCACCTGCCGGAACGCTGACCGGCCGTGTCCCATCCCTATTGCCGTGTCAGCAGGTAGCTGCCGCTCTCGTGCAGCACGCTCGTCCAACCGGGCTCGATGACGATGGTGGTCGTCACCTCCTCGATGATCGCCGGACCGTGGACGATGGCGCCCGCGCCGAACTTCGCGCCGTCATAGACGGGTGTGGACGTCGCCTTGCCGGACTGATCGAAGATCGCGTCGCGATGCCCCTTCAGCGCCTGTTCGGCCGTGCCGCCGGCGGCAAGCGTCGGCGGGCGCACCTTCTCGATGCGGCCGTAGAGCGTCGATTCGAGGTTCACCACCTCGACCGTGCTGTGACGCTCCGCATAGGTGTAGAGCTCTTCGTGCCGGGCGTGGAACGCGTCCTTGACCTGCTCGATGGTGGTCTCGTCGATGGGGAATGTGCCGATATCGACGGTGCATTCATGCACCTGGCCGACATAACGCATGTCGATCGAGCGCCTGATGTCGATATCCCCGGGCGCGAAACCGTCCGCTTCCAGATGCGCCACGCCCTTCGCCTCGATCTCCCGGAAGAGGCTGTCGATGCGCGCATAGGCCGCCGCATTGTCGAGACGCACGGGCGCCGGGGCCATGTAATTATACTTCACGTCGGAGATGATCTGGCCGAAGGCGCAGAGACCGGAGGCGAGCTTGGGCAGGATGATCGTGTCGATGCCCATGTCGCGTGCGAGCGCCGTGATATGCGCCGCCGTGGCGCCGCCGGCCCCGACCAGCACGAAATCGCGCGGATCGTAACCGCGCTCGACGGAGACGCGGCGAATGCCGTTGACCATGTTGTTGTTGACGATGGCGAACATGCCGTAGGCCGCCTGTTCGACGGAAATGCCGAGCGGCTCGGCGACGCGCGCCGCCGCGGCCCGTGCCTTGGCGACATCGAGCGGCAGCTTGCCGCCGAGCAGCCCTTCCGGGTTGAGATAGCCGAGCACGAGATTGGCGTCGGAGGTGGTGGGCTCGACACCGCCCCGGCCGTAGCAGGCCGGGCCCGGCTCCGAGCTGGCCGATTGCGGGCCGACCTGCAGCAGGCCAAGCGGATCCACCCAGCCGATCGAGCCGCCGCCGGCGCCCAGCGTCTCGACCTGGATCATCGGAACGCCGATGCGGTAGCGCAGGAAGTCGATGTTCTTGTTGAGGTTGGTCTGGCCGTCGCGGGTCAGGGTGATGTCGAAGGACGTGCCGCCCATGTCGACGGTGATGACGTTCCGGTGACCGAAGGGCGCACCGGCATAAAGCCCGGCCTGCGGCGCGGAGGCGGGCCCGGAATTGATGGCGTAGACGGAGCGGTCGCTCATCACCTGGCCGATGGCAAGCCCGCCGTTGGACTGGAAATAGCGCACCGGCTGCCTGGCGCCGAGCGCGCGGAAATAGGCATCCACCGCCGCGATATAGCGGCGCATGACCGGCGCCAGATAGGCATTCGTCACCGCCGTCGAGGTGCGGGTATATTCGCGCACCTGCGGATAGAGCTCGCTGCCGACGGTCAGGATCGTCTCCGGCATCATCTCGCGCACGATTTCGGCCGCGCGCCGCTCATGGCTGGGGTCGAGCACCGACCAGACGAAGGAAATGGCGACCGTCTCGACGCCCTCCTTCAGGAACAGCCGGCAGGCTTCACGGACATCGTCCTCGTCGAGCGGCGTGCGCACCGAGCCATCGGACAGCACCCGCTCGCGCACGCCGCGCCGCAGGTAGCGCGGCACGAGCATGGTCGCGGCCGGATAATCCGGATCGTAGCGAAAGCCGTCCTCCTTGTGGCCGTTGCGGATCTCGATGGAATCCTCGTGGCCCGCCGTGCAGATCAGCCCCGTCCGCCCTCCGCGATGGGTGATGAGCGCATTGAGGCCGACCGTGGTGCCATTGATGCAGAGGTCGCAGTTGGCGATGATGTCTTCGATCGGCTTTGCGAGATCGGCGGCGATCAGCCCGAGGCCGTTCTCGATCGCCCGGGTCGGGTCGGAGGGGGTGGACAGCGCCTTGAACAGCTTGACCTCACCGGTCGCCCGGTCGGCGATGACGAAATCGGTGAAGGTGCCGCCGGCATCGATGCCGAGGCGATAGGAATGCATGGTCATGTCTGGTCTTCCTTGAAGCATTTCCAGCGGGAATGCGCAGCGCACTTGCGTCCGGAAATGCGGTAGAACAAAGAGTTAGCGGGTGGCGCGGAGCCGTTCTGTCTCAGCGGCATCGACCGCAAGCGTCTCGGGATCGGCGATGGCGACGCCGTAGTCGCGCCGGGCGCCCTCAATGGAGACGAGGCCGTTTCGCACGTCCGTCACGACCTTTTCCACCGGCCGCTCGAAGGGATTGCCGAAGCCGCCGCCGCCGGGATTGAGGTTGGTGATCGTCTCGCCCGGCCGGATGGTCTCGATGATGTTCTTGCGCTCGACCTCGACCTTGCCGCCACGGCGCAACTCGACGCGCCCCACCTTGGTATCGACCATCGCGGATGTCGCGCCGGCCGCGCCCATCGCCGGAATGCGGCGACCCTCGCCGAAGCCGATGCACAGCATGTCGCCGTTGAGCGGCTCGACCTCCCAGGCCGTGCCCGAGCCGCCGCGGAATTTCCCCGCGCCGCCGGAATCGGTCATCAGCGAGTAGCGATGGATGACGATGGGATAGGAATATTCCAGAAGCTCCACGTCGCCGGAGGTCAGCGCCCCGAAGCAGCATTCCGGGCCGACGGCGTGCCAGCCGTCCTGCTTTGGCGTCGCGCCGCCGCCGGAGATGATGGTGGCGAGAACCATGGTGACGAATTCCTCGTTGGTGCGGGAATCGCGGCCGGCGATATTGAGGCCGTTGGCATGGCCCCAGGAGGCCGAGACCTTGGAGGGCACCGCCTTCTCGAAGGCCAGACGCACGGCATCCGTCAGCGTTTCCATCGGCGTCGTAGTGCAGTTCATGTGCGGGGCCGGCTCCTGCGCGTTGCAGAGCGTGCCCTTCGGCCCGAAATCGACGCTGACGCAGCGATAGAGCCCTTCATTGTAGGGTGGCGGCAGGGCGGCGAACATCATCAGGCCGAGATAGACGCCGGAATGGGAATTGCCCTCGTAGGAATTGATGAAATAGGGGATCTGCGGCGGGCTGGCGATGGCGATATGGCAGGCGTCGCCGGTGATCGTCACCGTCGCCCTGATCTCGAAATCGCCGAAACCGTGGCCGGCGTCCTCCAGGATGGCGGCGCCTTCATAGGTGCCGTCGGGCACGGTGGAGATCAGCGCCCGCATATGCCTGTCCGCCATGTCGAGCAGCGTGTCGACGCAGGCATCCACCTGCTCCTTGCCGTATTTGTCGAGCATGGCGAGAAGGTTGCGCTCCCCCACCTGACAGGCGCCGATCAGGGCGCGGAAATCGCCTTCCTGGTCGCGGCGGGCGCGCATGTTGGTGAGGATCATGTTGAGCACGTCATGGCGCGGCTTGCCCCGATCCCAGATCTTCACCGGCGGAATGCGCAGGCATTCGGCATAGATTTCGGTGGCGTTGGGGTTGTAGCCGGCCGGCACCGGGCCGCCGATATCGGTAAGGTGTCCCTTGCAGACCGTCCAGTAGACCAGCTCCCCCTTGTAGAAGACCGGCTTATACATGCAGGTATCGATGGCATGGCTGCCGCCGAAGGCCGGGTCGTTGTGAAGGATCAGGTCGCCTTCGTGGATGTCGTCGCCGAAGAAGGCCGCCACCGCCTTCATGGCGGGAATGAGCGAACCGAGATGGATGGGGATGTCCTGGCCCTGCAGGATCATCTCCGGCCGCCCGTTGAAAAGCGCCGTCGAATAGTCGTGCGCCAGGTTGAAGACCGACGAGCGCGCCGTCTTTTCGAGCGCGAGCGTCATTTCGCGCTGGGTGGTCTCGAGCATGCCGCGCACCACCGAAAGGGTGATCGGATCGACCTTGGAAGTCTGGGTATGAAGCATCGTGTTCACGCTGGTTGAGGGCGAGAACCGACGGCCTGGAAACCGGTCGCATCGCTGAAATATCTGTTCCCTGGGCCGCCGGCATCTGTCGCGCCGTTGAAGCCGGGATCAATCTAGGCAGAGTTTTTCGTGGCGGTCTTTGCAGCCGGGGAACAATGAATTGCCCAAGCGCGCACAAGCTGCCATTTTCGTTGCCTGGCAGACTTCCTGTGCGTACCTTTGCCTGAAGAGGGGAAGCCGCATGAAGACGAGCATCACCACGAGCGCGACACGCGCCCCGGACCGCAGCCGCCATTGGCACGAGGCCATCGCCTCGGCCTATTTTCCGCTCGACCTTCGTTTCCGCGATGCCGACCAGTTTTCCGGTGACCTGACGACCTGGCGATTCGGCGGCGTCTCGATCTCGCGTCTGACCTGCGACGCCTTGCAGTATCTACGCCTGCCGCACCATTTTCGCGGCGCGCGCGAAGAGGAATTCCTGGTGACCGTGCCCGCCAAAGCAGAGGTTTTCTTTTCGCAGTGCGGGCGGGAAGTGAATTGCCGACCGGGTGGGTTCTTCCTCGAGCGCAGCAGCGAGCCGTACCGGTTCAGCCATGCCGAGGCGGCGGACATGTGGGTTTTGAAGGTCGAAGCGGATGCGCTGGGCGGGCGCATGCGCGCCCCGGATCGCTTCTGCACCTTGCAATTCGAGGCCAACAACGGCGCCGGCGGCCTGTTCACCGACATGCTGCATCTCCTGCCCGGCCGCTTCGACGGCATGACGCAGGAAGCGAGAACGACGGTGGGCCGCCAGCTTGTCGACCTGCTGGTTCTGGCGATCAAGGCCGACGACCGCGTGCTGACGTCCGGCAACTCCACCGTGCGCAGCGCCCACCTGGCCCGCATCGAGACCTATGCGCGCGCCCATCTCCAGGACTTCCGCCTCGACCCCGAGCGCATCGCCCGTGCCTGTGGCATCTCCACGCGCTACCTGCATGAGCTCTTCAGGGATACCGGCGATACCGTTCGCAACTGGATCCGCGACCAGCGGCTTTCAGCCTGCCGCGAAGCGCTTGCCGACCCGAACAACATCCAGACGGCCGCCGAAATCGCCTATCACTGGGGCTTCAGCGACCAGACCCAGTTCTCCCGCGCCTTCAAGGCACATTTCGGCGTGCCGCCGGGAGAGTTCCGCGAAAGAGCACGCGCCGACGCAGCCTGCGCGTAACCGTATGGCTTCATCGCCCTCTACCCCTTCGTGACGAATGCGATCTTGCGCACGGGATAGGCGTAAGCTTCACCGCTCTGGTAGACGAAGCCCTTTCGGGACAGGCAGGCGCGCATTGCAGGTGAGCCATAGGCGCCGGCATGCACGCGAACGGCGCCGATCGATCCGCTGGCGTACAGACTGCACCAGGCGCGCGCATTGTCGTAAGCGATCACGAGCCGCGGGTCGGCGGCCACGGGGACCGCGCCGTAAAGATACAGGGCCCGCGCCTGCGCCATCTCCGCCGTGCCGATCAGGCCCAGCACCACGCCCAATGTCAGCGTCAACTTCATCCGTTTTCTCCCGCCAGTCGATGTCGCGGGTAACGGGACAGGGATCGATTTGTTCCCGGATCTCCGCTGTGTTTTCTACCGCCGGCGCGCAAACACCAGCAAGACGGTGAAGGCGGCGAGGCCGAGGCCGACGGAGAGCGGGCCGGCTTGCGGGCCGGCGGCTTCCATGACGGCGCCGGTCAGGCCCGAGCCGGCGGCGCTGCCTGCCGCATAGACGAGCGCGAAGGCGGCCGCACCAGCGACCAGCATGGCCCCGCTGTAGCGCTCGCCGAGGATGGTGAGCGCGCAGGTGTAAAGCGAGAACACCGCCACGCCCATCAGGGCGAAAATGCCGAGGATCGCGATTTGCGACGTCATCGACGGCAGCATGAGATAGCTGAAAGCGGCGGTGCCGACGGCGGCGAGCGCCACGCGTTCGCGCGGCAGCTTGTCGAGCAGCACGCCGATAAAGGGCTGGGCAAGCGCGGTCGGCAATGCCAGCACCGTGACGCTGAGGGCGGCGAAGGATTCGCTGTAGCCCATCTTCACGAAATAGACCGGCATGGCGGAAATCGCCGCGATATCGGCAAAGCCGAAGATGAAGACCATGCCGACGAGAACGGGAGCGGCCTTGAAGAAGCGGAAGACATCGGCCGTCGAGGACGGTTCCGGCACCGTCCTGGTTGAAAACATCAGCATCGCGGTGGCGAAGGCGACGATCGCGAGATAGACGGCCGTCAGTGCAAAACCGAGCCCGCCGGCGCTGCCGAACAGCGGAATGGCCAGAGGCCCCGCGGCAAAGCCGCCGCAGATGCCCATGCCGTAAAGGCCGGAGACGCGACCGCGCAGGCGGTCCGGACAGGCGGCGTTCAGCCAGGCCTCACCCAGCATGAAGATCATGCTGGTGAAGAAGCCGAGCAGGAAACGCGCGACGCCCCAGACGACGAAGGACGACGAGGCCGCGAAGGTGGCCAGGCACAGCGAGCAGACCACGAGGCTGAAGATGATCAGCCGGTCGGGTCGCCAGCGCGCGGTAAGGCTGCCGACGAGCAGCGTCGAGGCCCCCATGCCGGCGGCATAGGCGATGGCGTTGACGCCGATCAGCGACGAGGAATAGCCCTGCGCCTCCAGCGTCAGCGAGACCAGCGGATAGGTGAGCCCCTGCGCCACGGAAAACGCAGTCACGCCCAGCACGACGGCGATGATGGCCGACCAGTCCGGCGACAGGACCGATGAAGACGAGGACTGCATGAGGGGCTCCCTGCCGCATGCGGGCGGCGCGACATCCATACATCTCCCGCGCCGTTTTGGAAAGCCGGCCTCGCCCGGCCGTGGGTATGCGCGCCCGCGCCGGTTGCCAAGCGCGCCCGCCGATGGTATCGCTTGTCCGTTCGCAACACGTAAGAGGGGGCTGCGCGTGAAACACGAATTTCTGCCACACCGCACGCATGGTCCCAATCCTGCCCTGCAGATGCGTTTGCAGGGCTGATCGGAACGAACACTCTTCTGGTCCGCCTGTCCGGCGATGCGGCTTTCCCCGCATCGAATATCCATGTGCCCTTTCGCGTGATCGACGGCCGATGCCGCGCCGCGAGGCCTTGAAGACCAGAGATTTCTCATGTCGCTCATCAATATCCGTGCGCTCGGCGTCACGCTCTCCACGCCGCTGTTTGCCAATCTCAACCTCGCGGTTGCCGCCGGGGACCGCATCGGCCTCGTCGCCGCCAACGGGCGCGGCAAATCCACGCTTCTGCGCTGCATCACTGGCGATTTCCAGCCCACCGGCGGCGAGATCGCCCGCGCCCGAGGCCTCACCGTCGCGCATATGGAGCAGAACCTCGCTCCTAGTCTGCAAAGACTGACCTTCCGCGAAGCGGTGCTCGATGCGCTGCAGCCCGAGCAGCGGGACGGCGAAAGCTGGCGGGCGGATGTGACGCTCGAGGAGCTCGACGTGCCCGAGGCCCTGCGCGAACGTCCGCTTGCCGCGCTGAGCGGCGGCTGGCAGCGCATCGCACTGATTGCCCGCGTGCGCGTCAGCGAACCGGATGTGCTGCTGCTCGACGAGCCGACCAACCATCTGGACCTCGAAAAGATCGCTCGGCTGGAAAGCTGGCTTGGCACGCTGCCGCGCGACATGCCGGTCATCATCTCCAGCCACGACCGCGCCTTCCTCGATGCGGTGACCAACCGGACGCTCTTCCTCAGGCACGAGCGCTCGCAGCTTTTCGCCCTGCCCTATTCTCGGGCCCGCACCGCGCTTGACGAAGCGGATGCGGCCGAGGAGCGGCGCTTCGAGAAGGACATGAAGGCGGCCGCGCAGCTGCGCCAGCAGGCGGCGAAGCTCAACAATATCGGCATCAATTCCGGCAGCGACCTGCTGGTCGTGAAGACCAGGCAATTGAAGGCTCGCGCCGAGCGGATCGAGGATGCGGCGCGACCCGCCCATCAGGAGAATTCCGCCGGCGCCATCCGGCTCGCCAATCGCGGCACCCATGCCAGGGTTCTGGTGACGCTGGAGGATGGCCCCGTGGAGACGCCGGATGGCGTCCTGCTCTTCCGCACAGGCCAGAAATTCATCTGCCAGGGAGACCGGATCGCGCTGCTCGGCCTGAACGGCACCGGCAAGACACGGCTGGTGCGGCGGCTGAAGTCGGCGATCGAAGGCATCACGCAGGTGGGCATCAAGCCGACGCCCTCGCTGGTGCTCGGCTATGGCGATCAGGCGCTGTCCGAGCTTAGCGACACGCGCACACCGCATGACACGATCATCCACCGCTTCGACGTGGGCGACCAGAGGGCGCGCAGCCTGCTGGCGGGCGCTGGCTTTTCCGTGGAGATGCAGGGGCGGCCGGTCGGCCAACTCTCGGGCGGGCAGAAGGCGCGGCTCGGCATGCTGGTGCTGCGCCTCATGACGCCGAACTTCTATCTGCTCGACGAGCCGACCAACCATCTCGACATCGAGGGGCAGGAGGCGCTGGAGCGGGAGTTGACCGCCCGGCAGGCGAGCTGCCTCTTCGTCTCGCATGACCGCGCTTTCGTGCGGGCGGTGGCCAACCGCTTCTGGCTGATCGAGAAGCGACGGCTGATCGAGGTCGACGGGCCGGAGGAATTCTTTGCGCAGGCAGCCCTGTCCGCGTGAAGCGATGCGCCTTGCCGGGGCGCCGCTGAGCACCGGCAAGGCGGGAATGCCACGCCGCCCTCATCCCCCGGTGGGGGTGACGGGATCGGCCCCGCGTCCAGACCTTTTGAAAATCTCACGTCCCGTTGGGCGCGACGTCCGGCAAGGGCCCCGCTTTGTCCCGTTTCGGCCGGGCATCGGCGGGCGTATAATGCTCGTAAAGCTTCTGGTCGATGTCGTCGATCGAGCCGTTCCGCACGAAATCCACCAGCCGCTCATGCAGCTCGACCTCGCCGGTGCGGTCCGCGACGCTGGCCCAGTCGCGCAGGAAAACGATGATCGTGTGCTGGGCGAGACCTTCCCAGATCTTGGCTGCGAGTTGATTGCCGGAATGGCGCACGATGGCGCGATGAAGCTCCATGTCGATCGAACCGAGCGCCAGCGGGTCTCCCGATCCGACCAGACTGCGCATACGCGCGATGATCTCTTCCAGTTCCTCGAGAAGAGGGCCGCGGTCGAACCCCTCGCTCATGATCCGGCGCAGGACGACGCGCTCGATCGCATGTCGAAGCTCGAACAATTCCGCGACACGCTCCGCGCTGTAATCGGCGACCCGCATCCCGCGCTGATCGCCTTCGACGAGAATGCCGCGCAGGTGCAGTTTCTGGATCGCCTCGCGGGCAGGCATTCGGCTGACATTCAGCATGGTGGCCAGTTCGGCCTCGGTGATGCGCTCTCCCGGGCTCTTCTCACCCATCGCGATGGCGAGAACGATGCGTTCCTCGACTTCATCGGCGGTGGTCTTCGAGCGCGGGATCGCCGAAAGTGCGGAAGCCCGCGCTCCGGGCGCGGGCAAGCCGTGATTTTGCTGTTTCTCCGTCGCCAATCAATTATCCTTTATGTCCGGTCTCTTGCCGGCCCAAACCGGCGATCAGAGTAATTATCTGCTCCACCGAAGAGGAACGGCAAGGAGCGCCTGAATAGTCAGCTTTCCTGCTGCGCCATGCGCAGGAACGCCTTGGTGCGCGGCATGCGCGGCGCGGCGAAAAACTGCTCCGGCGGGGCCTCCTCGACGATCTGCCCCTGATCCATGAAGATCACGCGATCCGCAACCTGTCGCGCGAACCCCATTTCATGGGTGACCACGATCATCGTCATTCCTTCGGCCGCAAGAAACCGCATCACTTCCAATACCTCTCCCACCAGCTCGGGATCAAGGGCGCTGGTCGGCTCATCGAACAGCATCGCCTTGGGCTCCATAGCCAGCGCGCGGGCAATCGCGACGCGCTGTTTCTGCCCTCCCGAAAGCTCCTCCGGCCAGGAATCGACTTTATTCGCCAGCCCGACGCGGTCAAGCAACGCCACGCCGCGGCGCTCGGCCTCGGCGCGCGTCAGGCCACGAACCCGCACAGGCGCCTCCGCCACATTCCCGAGCACGTTCATATGCGGGAAGAGATTGAAATCCTGAAAGACCATGCCGAACTCGCGCCGCGTCGCGTCGATCTCTGCACGCGGGCGCGCCACGATACGGCCGCGCACGATATCGCGATAGGCGATCTTGCCGTCCAGCCTGATCTCGCCCGCTTCCGGTTCCTCCAGATAGTTGATGCAACGCAACAGCGTCGACTTGCCGCTGCCGGAAGGGCCGATGATGCAGATGACATCGCCCTTCGCCACACTGAGCGAGACGCCCTTGAGAACCTTCAGCTCGCCATAGGATTTCTCGATGCCGTTCAACTCGATCATGCCTGTCCGCCCTTCTGGCGCCGCCGCCTGCGGGCATAGCCGCCGCTGGTCCGTTTTTCCAGCCAGCGCACAAAAAGAGCGGCCGGGTAACCCACACTGAAATACATGATCATGCACACGGTGTAGATGGTGAAGTACTGATAGGTTCGCGCCGCGATGATCTGCCCCGAAAAGAGAAGTTCTTGCACGGTGACGACCGACGCGAGAGCCGTATCCTTGAAGAGCGAGATGAAATAGTTGCCAAGCGCCGGTGTCACGGTACGCACGGCCTGCGGCAGGACGATGCGTATGAATGTCTGGCCGCGGGACATGCCCAGCGCCGAAGCCGCCTGCGTCTGCCCCTTGGGAACCGATTGAATTCCCGCACGGTAGACCTCGCTCAGATAGGCAGTGTAATGCAGCGTCAACGCCACCAGCGCGGCGACGAAGCCGTCGAGCCTGATTCCGACACCCGGCAGCACGAAATAAATGTAGACGAGCTGCAGGACGAGGGGGGTGCCGCGCAGCAGCTCGACATAAGTTCCGCCGACCAGCCTGACCAGGAAATTCCCCGACATTCTGCTCAGCGCCACCGGGATTGCCAGGGTCAAGCTCAACGTGATGACGATCAGCGTCATCAGGATAGTCATGCCGAAGCCGCGCAGCAGCACGGGATAGTATTCCGCAACAACCGACAGGTTTAGAAGGTCCATCATATTCCCCGCTTGAGGCAAGGCGGGGCAGCGGCTCAAGGCCGGCCCCGCCCCGAAGGAAGGTTTCAGTTCGAAACAGGGAAAAAGAACAGGTTTCGACCCGTCAGGCCATACTTGTGCAAGACGGCGGAAACCTTGCCGTTGCCGCGCACCTCCGCAAGCGCTTGGGACATGGCGGTGCGCAGCATGCAATCTTCCTGACGCACGCCATAGCGGGCATAACCATAGCCATAGGTGAAGATCAGATCCTCGGGGATCTGCACGCCCGACACCATTTCGATCCCGGTGCCCTTGTTCTCGGCGATATAGGTCGCAACCTTCACGTCATCTTCGAGAATGACGTCGACCCGGCCCTGCGCAAGGCTGAGGAACTGGTCGGAATCGGTCTGGAAGGGCACGACTTCCACACCCATGGAGCGCAGATATTCATCGGCGGCCGAACCGGCGATGGCGCCGACCTTGTGCTTCTTGAGATCGTCGAAGCTATGGATTCCGGCAGGATTGCCGCTCTGCACGGTGATCGCCGGACCGTACCACCAGCCGGGGCCCGTGAAGCTGATGACCTTCAGCCGGTCGGGAGTGACATGGATGTTTGCGGCAACCATGTCGATGCGCTTCGACAGGAGCGACGGCGTCAGCGAGCTGAAAGGCGCCACCTCATAGGTGATCTTCTTGACCCCTAGCCAGTCGAGCGCTGCCTCGACGATCTCGACATCCAGACCCGCGGCCTTGCCGGTGGCCGGATCCAGCGACGTATAGGGCGGACTAGGGCTGATCCCCAGGGTTATGCCATTTGCCAGGGCATTGGCGAGCGAGCTGTCGCCGGCGCAAGCCTCGAAATTCGGGCTGAACTCGAAGCGAAAGGACGAGGCAGCGTCCTCTGCCCGTGCCGGCGCCGCAAGAAGCCCCGAAAGGGCCAGTGTCATCGCTGCCAGTGAAGTGGTGAGTCTCATCAGTTTTCCTTCCCAGTTTTGATTTTGCGTTCCTCTATGGAACAGGTTTTACCATACGGTATTCCGTATTGCCAAGACGATGCTAAGCCGTTTCGTCTCCCTTTATCGAGTTGCAACCGCAGGGAGAAGCCCATCTGGAAGCCATAAGTCCTTGTTATTTCGATACCCGACATTGTCACAGGATAGTCTTGACCGGGCCGGACCAACCGGCGTCGCGCGGCGGATCACGCCCGGTTTCCCGGTCAGATCGTGATGCCACCATCGACATTGATTGCCTGGCCGGTGATGAAGGCGCCCTCGTCCGACGCCAGAAAGGCGCAGACCGCCGCGATCTCTTCCGCCGTTCCAAGCCTGCCCGAGGGCTGGCGGTCGATGAAGGATTGCAGCGCGGCGTCGCGCGAGCCCATCGCCTTGCCCAGTTCGGTTATCCTCTCGTCAAGCGATGGCGAAGCCACGGTTCCCGGGCAGACGGCGTTGGCGCGGATCCTGCAACCGACATAATCCGCCGCCACGGCCTTGGTGAGCGCGATCACCCCGCCCTTCGCCGCCCCGTAGGCGGCCCGGCGCGGAAAGCCCTTGATCGAAGAGGCCACGGAGCCGATGGTGATGATCGAACCGCCATTGGCCTTCATGCCCGGCACCGCGGCGCGCATCACGTGATAGGCGCTGTCGAGGGTGATATCGATCGAGCGGCGCCATGCCTGCGGCGAGCATTCCTCGATCGTGCCCTGATGGACGTAGCCGACGGCGTGAACGAGAATGTCGATCCGCTCGAATTGCACGAAATAGGCATCGACGGCCGCCATGTCGGTGGCGTCCAGAACGGCGGTGCGCATGCCGGAAAGGCTGGAGACGGTCGCCGCATTCAGATCGCTGGCGAACACATCGGCTCCTTCCGCCGAAAGACGCTCGGCGACGGCGCGGCCGATGCCCTGTCCCGCCGCGGTGACCACCGCGACGCGGCCGCGCAGCCGCTGCGCCACCCCGCTCATTGCGGCCTCCCGGCGCTAATCGGCGTCACGATCTGCCGCTGTTGACCGAGCCCGGCAATTCCCAGCCGAACCTCATTGCCAGGCGCCAGCCAGCGCTGCGGTTTCATGCCAAGTCCCACGCCCGGCGGCGTGCCGGTGCAAATGAGATCGCCGGGCAGCAATTCGCAGAATTCACTCATATAGGAGATGATCGTCGCCACATCGAAGATCATCTTCGCGGTGGTGCCGGTCTGCATGCGAACGCCATTTACCTCAAGCCACATGTCGAGCTGCCCGGCATCGCCCAGCTCATCCGGGCTGGCGATGAACGGACCGGTCGGGCAAAAATTCGGGAAGCTCTTGCCCTTGATCCATTGGCCGCCGCGCTCGGTCTGCCACGCCCGTTCCGAAACGTCATTGACCACGGTATAGCCCAGCACATGGTCGAGCGCGGCCTGCTTCGCGATGCCAAGCCCGCCCTTGCCGATGACCACGCCCAGTTCGACCTCCCAGTCGAGCTTCGTCATCCTGTCGCTCCACAGGATCGGGTCTTCCGCCCCGCAATAGGTGGAGGAGCCCTTCGAGAACAGGATCGGTTCCTCCGGTATCGGCATTCCTGATTCCTCGGCATGATCGGAGTAGTTCAGGCCGATGCACCAGATGTTGCGCGGGCTGGCGATGGGGGGCAAGAGACGCGCGTGACGCCGGTCTACCTCGGGGAAAGTCGCGGGATCAGCATCGGCCAGCAGATCCTTCAGCGCGGCGGCGGTATCAGCGGTAAAATCCGCAACCCGTTTGGAAACATCACGGGCCCGCTCCTCGCGGTCGAGCAAACATGGAATGACGCGCCCTGCGCTTTCGAGTCGAAGAAGTTTCATGGTCCTGCCTTTCTGAAAGGATCGGTATCATGGGGCGGGATGTGCCTTCGCGCACCGCCGCTCCCAATTTGGGAAAAACTCAGCCTGAATGGCCGGAGCCGTCCAGACGCAGGACGGGTTCCGCCCGTCCCTGCGCCGTCCGGTTCGCTTCGTTCAGGCGTCGGACGAACGTCATGCCGGCAAACGGATCGCGGGCGCGCTCTTCGTTCATCAAGCCCTCGAAAGCGGAGGTGACGAAAAGCGTATCGAAATGCGCGCCGCCGAATGCCGGGCAGGAAACCTGGCGTGCCGAAAAATGCTCCGTGCGGATCAGTTGGCCATCCGGATCATGGCAGGCGACCGTGCCTGCGCCCCAGAGCGCAATCCAGAGATTGCCCGAAGCGTCAGTCACCGCCCCATCCGGCCATGCGCCGCTGGCGGAAAGATCGAGAAAGACGCTCGCCTCTCCCTTGGGCCAGCCTTCGGCATCGACTTCCTGGACCATGACGGTATGGCGCGTGGTGTCGGCGAAATAGGCGCGGCCGCGTGGACGATCGAAGCAGATCGCATTGGGAATGGTCAGCCCGGCGGCGACGCGGCGAAAACGTCCTTGGCGCCATCGCCAGATTTCCCCCGCACCCCGCGTTTCGTCGGGCGCCATGCGGCTGATCCAGAAGCCGCCCCATGGATCGGCCCGCCCATCATTCGTCACCAAGCCGCCGTCATCGGGAAATCCCGCCACCACGCCTGTCGACCCGCTTTCGAGGTCCAGCCAAAGCAGCCCGCCGGTGGCGCCCAGGAGAAGCCGGTTCGTACCGAGGATCGCCGCCGCGGAGGCGCGAACCGGCAAGGTGCGCTCGCGCGCTCCTGCGGCCCCGCGCGACAGCAGGCGCCGCGCGGGTATGTCGAACCAGAACAGCTCGGCCCGCGCCGGGTGCCACAAGGCACCCTCGCCCAGCTCGCAACTGCGCTGGTCGAATACAGCGCTTTCCATCGCCCGCTCCCCCGCCCCTGAGGTCAATAGGTCGCCCGCCCACCGGAAAGGTCGAAGACAGCGCCGGTGGTGAAGGAGTTTTCCTCCGAGACCAGCCAGGCCACCATGCTGGCGACCTCGTCCACCTCCAGGAAACGGCCACGCGGAATCTTCGACAGCATGTAGTCTATATGCTCCTGCTTCATCTGATCGAAGATCGGGGTGCGGGCGGCCGCGGGCGTGATGCAGTTGACGGCGATGTTCCTGCCGGCCAGTTCCTTGCCCAGAGATTTCGTCAGCGCGATCACGCCCGCTTTCGCGGCGGAATAGGCCGATGCGTTGGGGTTGCCCTCTTTTCCGGCGATCGAGGCGATATTGACGATACGGCCATAACCGCGCGCCTCCATGCCCGGAACGAGCGCCTTGTTCACATTGAACGTCCCGATCAGGTTGATTTCCACGACCCGGCGCCAGTCCTCATCCGGGTAATCGGCAAGCCGATGGTTTGGTCCGGCTATGCCGGCCGAGTTCACCAGGATGTCGATGTGGCCGAGCCGTGCCCCCGTCGCGTCCAGCGCGGCCGCAACCGAGGACACGTCGGCGATGTCCACGCAGACCGCCGACACCCCCGGCAATTGCGCGGCCGCCGCCTCGGCGGCTTGCGCGTTGACATCCCAGATCGCCACTTTCGCGCCGGAGGCAACCAGGCGTTTTGCGACCGCAAGGCCGATGCCCTGGCCGCCTCCGGTCACGACCGCCGTGCGGCCCTCAAGATCTATCCTGTTCATCTCACTGTCTCCCCGGCTCACATTGCGCTCTTGAAAAGGCTTTTGCCCGCCACGCGGATTTCGACATCCACCCGGTATCTGGCGATGGCGGCGGGATCGATCTCGATTCCGAGGCCGGGTGCGTCCGGCACATGGATGAGGCCTTCGGCGTCGGGCATGATGCGGGTTAGCGTCAGTTCCCGGGCAAGCGGCTGAAGTCCGGTCGGGTACTCGCAGATCCGATGATCCCTAAGCCCGGCAAAGGGTTGCAGAGACGCCGAGAGCGCAAGGTTCGAGGTGAAGGTGTGGTTCACATAGGTCACCCCTTTCGCGGCGGCATGATCGGCGACCGCCTTGGCCGGGCCAAGGCCGCCGATCCTGCCGCAGTCGATCTGGATGTAGCGCACGCCGCCAAAATCGATCAGATGTTCGGCCATCTGCCGGTTATGGGCAGCCTCGCCGCCTGCGATCCCGACCCCTGCCGCCGCGGCACGCTGCGAGAGCGCGTGATAGGCCGACAGCGACTGCCCGCCGAAGGGCTCCTCGAAGAAGGTGACCCGGTTGCGTTCCATGGCCTTGAGCCGGGCGGAAGCCGCTTCCACGTCCTCGACGAACACCTGCCCCGCATCGACCAGGAGAATGCCGTCGGCCCCCAGCCCCTCGCGGGCAGCATCGAGCTGAAGCGCGTCACTCTCGGGCGACTCCCCGAACGGCGCCCAGCCGAATTTTGCAGCCTGAAAACCCTGCTCGCGGATGTCACGCGCCCGCTCGAAGGTCTCCGCCGGGGTGGCGCCGAAAAGGACCGAGGCATAGGGCAGCTTCGGCCAGGCGCGGGAATAGCCGAGAAGTTTCCAGGCCGGTTCGCCCCGCGCCTTTCCCAGCAGATCCCAGAGCGCCATCTCGATCCCGGACCAGGTGTGCGCGGCCTGCAGCAGATCCATCGAATAATAGGCCACATCGGCAGCGATGGCGTGGATATCCTCGGGCGCGTTCAGATCGCGCCCGAGGACCGACGCCGAGACGGACCGGCAGGCGCCATGAGACATGGGCGTCACGAATGCGGCAATGGATACCAGCGGCGAGGCCTCGCATTCGCCCCAGCCGATCAAACCTCCGGCCGAGACCCGGACGACAAGCGCATCCTGGCTGCCGTCCGCTGCGGTTGTGACCTCCGGCATCGACAGATAGAAGAAATCCACGCCTTCGATTTTCATGATTGAGTATTCTCCGGGGAATAGGGGACAAGGCGCAGGGTGATCGTGCCGGACAGGCAGTCACCGGGCGCGAGGATATGGGCGCCAAGGGCGCCGGGATCGGTTTCGAGCCCGTCGAAACCGCAGGGCGGACATGTCTGGGGCTCCAGACAGAAGGTTTCGGGATCCGCTTGGGGGCTGTAGAGCATCAGCCGCGAAAAAACCGGATCGGCGGAAAGCGCGAGGCTGAGCCCGATGGCCGGCCAGTCGATCCGCGCCTCGCCCTCCCAGCCCTCATAGCATTCGTTGAGCCCACGGCGCGGAACAGGATGCGGGCCGCTGAAATCGAGCTCCGGCGGCAGGCACGCCTGCCCCACAGCCTCGCCTTCCGGGGTCAGACGCCATCGTCCGCCCGCGCGGAACCGGACCTGCGACGCGCCATGGCGAGGAAACCACGGATGCAGACCCATGCTGAAGGGCATCGGCGAAGCGGCGTCGTTCGTCACGCAGAGCGTGATGGAAAGCGCCGTCGCCGTTAGCGTGAACCTTTGCTCCGCCCGGTAACGCCAGACGCCATCCTCGGCATCCAGCCGCAGAAGCGCGGTGTCGGCGGATTGCGCCGCGACCCGCCAGGGCATGCGCCAGCCGGATCCATGGAAATTCAACCGCGCCGGCGGCATGTTCGGCGCCACGCTGTACGTCTGCCCGCCAAAGCGGAAGCTGTTGTCCCGCAGGCAGTTCGCGAATGGCAGCATCGGAAAACAGGCGGCGTGAAGCGCATCGTTCGCGGCTTCGGGCAGGGGGCGCATGAGTGCGAAACATGCGTCCTTCTCATGCAGCCAGAAGCCTGCGACCGCGCCACCGCTTTCCGGCGCAAGCGCGAGCCGCAGCCCCCCCGATGTCAGCGCAAGGCCGCTCATGCCTCGCTCAGAAGGGCGACGGTTTCGGGATCGGCGGAAAGCTCGGCCAGACCCTGCGCCTTCAGCCGGAGACCGAGGCCGGGCGCCTGCGGAATTTCAAGCATTCCTTCGGCATCCAGCGTCCACGGCGTCTCGACGATGTCGTCGATATAGGGCGACCCGCCGATGAACTCGACCATATCGGTATGGGGAAACGCGGCGGAGAGATGCAGATCGGCGGCAAGCCCGACGGCGGTATTCCAGCCGTGACCGATATAGCGGATGCCAAAATCCTCCGCCATGCGCGCGATGCGCAATTGCTCGGTTATACCGCCGACCTTGGTCACGTCCGGCTGAACGATATCGAGCGC
Source organism: Hyphomicrobiales bacterium (assembly GCA_017305935.1). Classification (GTDB taxonomy): domain Bacteria; phylum Pseudomonadota; class Alphaproteobacteria; order Rhizobiales; family Rhizobiaceae; genus Metarhizobium. The sequence continues at coordinate 274,053 of JAFKJU010000006.1, forward strand.
GCGAGCCTCGAACCAGGGCAGGAACGACTGCCGCCGCGTCAGGCATTCGCCGCCGGCAATCGGCACCGGGCTTTGCAGCCGCAATTGCCGGAAATCATCCAGCGCATCCGGATGCAACGCTTCCTCGAACCACGCGATGTCGTAATCCTTCAGCATCCGCGCGGTATTCAGCGCCCATTTCAGCCCGTTCGGCCACCAGGCATCGGATGCGCCGGCATCGACCATCAGCCGGCAATCCTCGCCGGCGCCTTCCCGGGCGGCGCGCACGATGGCCTCATCGAGCCTGGGGTCGTCGCGCCGTCCGAACGGGCCCCAACCGATCTTGATCGCGCGGAAACCCTGGGCGCGGAAATGGGCGGTGCGCTCGCGCATCAGGTCCGGCTCTTCCATCAGGATCGAGGCATAGGCCCGAACCTTGTCGCGGTGGCTGCCGCCCAGCAGCCTGTGCAGCGGCTGCCCGCAAGCTTTGCCGAACAGATCCCAGAGCGCGATGTCGATGCCGGAGATCACATGCGTCAGCGTGCCGCCGCGCCCCATCCAGAACGTGTTCTGATGCAGTTTCTCGCTGACGCGCATCGGCTCGACCGCGCTTTCGCCGATGAGAAGCGGACGCAGCACATCCAGCCCGGCCTTGACCAGCCGGGCGTCCGTGAAAACGGAACCGACCCCCGTCTTCCCGCTTTCAGTCCGCACGAGCACCAGCGCATGGATTGAATCTTCGGGCCGGATCTCGTTCGACCAGCCGCCTTTGGGGGATTTTCCGAAGAGGCCCAGTGCCTCGACTTTCACGATCTTCATGCTTGCCTCAAAAGGTCAGATAAGGAGAAGGAAGGGTCAAAAAGTTGCCGAGATGCCGCCATCGACCAGCAGGATCTGACCGGTCACGTAGCTGCAGTCGTCGCCGCAGAAGAACATCGCGGCCCGCGCGATCTCCTCAGGCGGCGCAGGGCGGCGCAAGGGGATGCGTCCGTGGCGGATATAGACGTCGCGGAACCACTCCGTGTCGTGTTCGTGGCCGCTGCCATCCGGCAACAACGCCATGCGCGTATCGACGAAGCCCGGGCAGATGCAGTTGACGAGGATGCCGTCGGCCGCCAGATCGACCGAAAGCGCGCGGGTCATGTTGACCACGCCGCCCTTTGCGACCGCATAGGGCAGGCTGTCGGCCGCCCCGCGGATGCCCATGATCGAGGCGATGTTCACCACCCTGCCTCTTCCGGACCGGGCGAGAAGCGGGGCGCATGCCTGAACCATCCACAGCGCGGCGTTCTGGTTTATCTCCTGGACCTGCGCATAGCGCGCACGGCTCAGTTCCCTGAGCGGCGTGGCGTCGAGGATCGCGGCATTGTTCACCAGGATATCCAGCCCGCCGGCCTCCGAAGCGATCCCGGCAAGCTGCGCCGGCACGTCGGGCGCGGTCAGGTCGCAGGCGAGCGTGCCGACCTCGGCTCCGCCGGCGCGCAGGGCGGCAGCCGTTTCCTCCAGTTGCGCGCCATCGATATCGGCCAGCAGGAGCGAGGCGCCCCGCCTCGCCAGCTCGGCGCCGATCGCAGCGCCGATCCCGCGCGCCGCGCCTGTCACGAGCGCACGGCGCCCGCCAAGGGGGTGAAGCTGATCCTTCATTTCAGAGCCTCGTCGATGGGAGAATGATGCGCCGGGCGGTCGCGATCGGGGATCGCGGCCAGCAGGCGGCGGGTATAGTCGTGTTTCGGCGCGGCGAAGACCTCATCGGTCCGCCCCTGCTCGACGATTTCGCCGAGATACATCACCAGCACACGATCGCAGAGATAACGGATCACCCGCAGATCGTGGGATATGAAGATCAGCGAAAGACCGAGCCGCTTCTGCAGGTCCAGCAGCAAGGCCAGAACCTGCGCCTGAACCGAGACGTCCAGCCCCGAGACGATCTCGTCGCAGATCAGCACCTTCGGCTCGGACATCAATGCGCGCGCCAGGTTCACGCGCTGCCTCTGGCCGCCGGAAAGCTGCGAGGGCAACCGTCCGGCCATGTCGGGATGCAGCCCCACCATCTCCAGCATCCGCGCCACTCTTGCGGGCCGTTCCTCACGGCTGCCTATCCCGTGGATCGCCAGCGGCTCGGCAAGCGCCTTGCCGATGCGCATGGTCGGGCAAAGCGCGGTGAAGGGATCCTGGAACACGTATTGCACATGACGGCGCAGATCGCGCCATTCGCGCCGCGTGGCAACCCTGTCGCCATGGAAGAGGATCTCACCTTTGCTGGCGGTATCGATGCCGATCATGATCCGGGAAAGCGTGGTCTTGCCTGATCCGCTCTCGCCGACGATTCCGAGGATTTCGCCCTCGTGCAGATCGGCGCTCACCGTCTTCAGCGCGCGGTGCTCGACAAGGCGGCCATCGCGGCGCAGGGTGAAGGTCTTGTCGATGCCGCAAGCTTCAATCATGGGTTTGCTCACGGCAGGCCTCCTCTTCCATCCAGGGCAAATCGGTTGCACGCCACCCTGTGGCCCGGCCCTGCCTCGCTCCATGGCGCGCGCCTGACATCGCAGACGCCTTCGACCGAAACCGGACAGCGTGACCGGAACGGCGCCCCCGCGCCGACGGCGCCGGGTTTCGGCGTCTGGCCCGGAATGGGCTGCAACGGCGTCTCGCGGCTTGAATGCAAAGTTGGCGCCGAGCGCAGGAGTCCGCGCGTGTAAGGATGGCACGGATCCTTCAGGACCGTCTGCACCGGCCCCGTTTCCACCGGCTGGCCGGCATACATCACCATCAGCCGGCCGCCGACTTCCGCGGCAAGATCGAGATCGTGGGTCACAAAGATAAGCCCAAGGCCAAGCTCGCGCTGGAGACGCTTCAGGAGGGCCACGATCTGCGCCTGAATGGACACGTCGAGATTGGTCGTCGCCTCATCGGCTATGATCAGCTTCGGGGCTGCGGCCAGCGCCAGCGCGATCGCCACCCGCTGGCGCATGCCGCCCGAAAGTTGCGACGGATAGCTCGCCAGCCGCGCCTCGGGCTCCGGCAGGCCGGCAAGGCCCAGCACCTCGATGGCCCGCGACCGGGCCTGAGCGCGTGAACAGGCCCGATGGGCGTTCACCACATCCATGATCTGGCGACCGACCGAAAGCAGTGGATTGAGGGCGGCGGCCGGATCCTGGAAGATCATCGCCATCTGTCCGCCGCGCAATGCACGCCAGTCGCGTGGCGAGAGAGCGCCGAGCGCCCGCCCCTGCCAGTCCATCCGCGTCGCGGTTACGCTGGCCGCGCCCGGCTGGATATTCATCAGCGCGCGGCACAGCATGGATTTTCCGGAGCCGGATTCTCCGGCGATGACCAGACTTTCACCGGGTTCGAGCCGGAAGCTGACGCCGTCCACCGCCCGGATCGGGCCGTTGCGGCCGGGAAAGGCGACGGAAAGCTCCGCCACATCGAGAAGTGCCTGTCGCATGGCCGTCATGCCTCCGTCTCCTTCGCGCGCAGGCGCTCGCTGCGCGCCTCCATTCCGTCGCCGATCAGCACGAGGCTGAGCGAGGTCATCAGGATCGCCAGGCCGGGAAAGGTCGTGAGCCACCATGAGGAGGTGATGTAATCCTTGCCCTCCAGCATGATGCCGCCCCAGCTTGCGGTCGGCGGCTGGATGCCCATGCCGAGGAAGGACAGCGTCGCCTCGAAGACGATCATCGCGGCGGTCTGCATGGCGGCCAGCACCATCAGCCCCGGAAGAACACCGGGAAAAACATGAAACAGCGAGATCCTCAGCCCCGACGCCCCGAGGATCTCGGCGGCCTTCACATAGTCCTTGGCGCGCTCCTGCAAGGCGATGGCGCGCACCACCCGCGCCACGCCCGCCCAGCCGGCCAGCACCATCAGCAGGATGAGCACCGGCACCGAGGGCTTCACCGCGCTGGTGATCGCGATCGCGAGCAGCACATAGGGAAAGGCGAGCTGGATATCGATCATCCGGTCCACCACCGGGCGCAGGAACCATGGTCCGAAAGCGCGCAGCATTCCCATCACGGCGCCGAAGGTCAGCGAGCCGATCATGCCCGCGCCGGCGACCAGCAGAGACACCTGGCCACCATAAAGCACGCGCGAGAACAGATCCCTGCCGATGGCGTCGGTGCCGAAAAGATGCTCGGCCGATGGCGGCCTGCGAATGACCTTCAGATCGACCGCATTGGGGTCGGCCGGCGCAAGGGCGGGGGCCAGGACGACCGCGGCAAGGATGAGCGCCAGCAGAATGCCGCCCGCCACCAGCGAAACCGGCAGCTCGTGACGCGCCAGAAAACCGGCGCGCGCTTCGCCTTCGTCCAGGTCGGGAGAATGGGCTGCCATGGTCATTTTTCAAACCCCGGCAACAGGTTGAAGGATCCGGTGCGCGGATAGGTGCGGACCTCGCGGAATCCCTCTGCAAAGGCTGCTCCGGCGGCGAGCCCGCGCGCCCTGCCATTCGCCATCATCAGGTCGGTGATGGACGTATCCTCGCCATAGACCGCCCGCATCCAGCTATCCTGGCTCTGATGGCAGAGCAGCATCTGCTTCTTCAGCTCGATGACCGAGGAGATGTCGACATAGGCTTCCGGCTGGAAATCCACTCCGCCGACGTTGTCGACATAGAAGATGTGCGGGATCCTGCCTATCGCCGGCAGCGCCGTCTCCACCAGCCGGACAGATGCCGGAATGCGTGCGTCCTCGGCAAGCTGGCCCGCGATGCGATGATCGGGATGATAGTCGTTCGGGGCGTGGATGAACATGACATCCGGATCGGCCTGGCGGATGGCATCGATGAACCGCGTCCGGGTCGGCCGGTCGTTCATCAACCATTCGTCGTCGAAGTCCATCCAGATCATCTCCGCGCCGATCAGGTCGCAGGACGCCTTCTGCTCCTTCTTGCGCACAGCCGCGATTTCCTCGCGCGAGAGCGTCGCCGAGCCGACATTGCCGTTCGTGGCGATCGCCATGAAGATCGTGTGTCCAGCCTGCGCATAGAGCGCGAGCGTGCCCGCGCTGCTGCATTCGATATCGTCGGGGTGTGCGCCGATGGCGAGAATGTTCATGGCTGCTCCATTCGAATACGGGGGTCGATCGCGGCATAGGTCAGGTCCACCACCAGGTTCACGAGGACGAAGAGGCTCGCCGTCACGATGGTGATGCCCTGGATCAAGGGATAGTCGCGCGCTTTCATCGCAACGAGCGCCAGTTCTCCGATGCCGGGAAACGCAAAGATCACTTCGGCGACGATCACGCCGCCCAGCAGGTAGCCGACATCGACGCCGATCACGGTCAGCAGGGGCAGCAAGGCGTTCTTCAGCGCGTAGACGAAGGTGATGCGGGCCGGGGCCAGCCCGAATGCATGGGCCGTGCGGATATATTCCTCGCCGAGCACGCCGCGCATCGAGCTGCGCAGAACCCGCAATTGGGTGGGAACAATCGACAGCGCCACCGCAATTGCCGGGAGGACCAGGCTGGAAAAGCCATTATATCCGCCGGCAGGCAGCCAGCCCAGGTTCACCGCAAACAGCATCACCAGAAGCGCCCCGGTCCAGAAGACCGGCGCGGACTGGCCAAGGGTCGCAAGTGCGGTGCTGATCGCCGCCCAGGCCGAGCGCGGCCGGGACGCGGCCATGGCGCCCAGAAAGACCGCCAGCACCATCGACAGGACGAGGGCGACGCCCGCCAGCGCCAGCGTTTTTGGCAAGGCCACGAGGATCAGGTCGCTCACCGGCGCCTGAAAGCGGAACGACATGCCCAGATCGCCCTGCACGGCTCTGGAGACGAACGATCCGAGCTGCTCGATGATCGGCCGGTCGATGCCGAAATCACGGCGATATTGCTCGATGACATCGGGCCTGGCAAATACCGGCGCCCGAATGCGCGCCGGGTCGCCGGCCGAGAGGCGCAGGACAACGAAGACGGCGACCGTGATGGCCGCGACGACGATTGCGGCCTGGATCACCTGCCGCAGGATATAGGATTTCATGGCAGTTCCGCCTGAAGGGCAACGCGGCAAGACCCGCGGCCGGGATAAGGTGGACGGCCGGCAGCGCGGTGTCGCGCCACCGGCATGGGCATCAGGCGCGAGAGGCGCGCGGCACCAGGTTTTCGCCGACCAGCGGTGCGCGGGTGTAATCCTTCACCCGGTTGTTGACGATCGAGTACCAGATCTCGTCGGTCAGGAAGAAGGTGATCTGGTTCTCCCACAGATACTGGGCGGCGGCCCTTACCGCTGCGGGGCGGTCTTCCACCGTCGCGGCGCGCTGCGCGGCGTGAAGCGCCTCGAATTTTTCGTCCTTGAGATGAAACACCTGCTCAGCGGCTGCGCCGATATAGGTGCCGAGCACGAAATCGGGATCGTGGTTGAAGATCGCCAGCGTGTCGAGCGTCATGTCATAGGTGTTGTAGGAGGAACGGTATGCGCCGACCTCGAGCCGCTCCACCTCGACGGAAATGCCGACCTGCTTCAGTGACGCGGCGATGATCTGGTCGATTTCGAGCTGGTTCGGCACCAGTGTCGTCGTTGCCAGCCGCAGCGTCACGCCGTCCGCGTGAGAGGATTGCGCGATAAGCTCTCGCGCGCGCTCCGGATTGTACTCGAATTTCGGCTCAAGCGGCTCATAGAAGGACGACGTGGTCGGGAGCGCCGAGTAGTTGACCGGATTGAGGCCACGCATCACCGATGCCGCGATCCCTTCGCGGTCGATCGCATGGGCCACCGCCTGGCGCAACTTCACATCCCCCAGCGGGCCATTGTGTTGCATGAGGCCGACGATCTGCGAGGGCGGCGACTGGTTGTTGACGTGGAAATCCGCATTGCCCTCGACGCGCGAGAGAAACTCCGCATTGACCCGGGTCAGGATGTCGACCTGGCCGGTCAAAAGCGCATTGATCCGGGCTTCGGCATCCTCGATGTAGCGGAAGATCACCGTCTTGATTTTCGGCGCTCCACCCCACCAGGAGTCGTTCGCTTCCAGGGTCACGTCGTTGCCGCTGTAGGAAACGAAGCGATAAGGTCCGGAGCCAAGCGCTCCGATCTTGAAATTGTCCGGATTGTCGATGTTCTTCTTCGGCAGAATCTTGATGAATGCGAGCGCGTTCAGCACCACGCCGAAGGCGACCGGCGAGACGACCTCGACCTCGGTCGGCGAAGTGATCTTTACGGTGATGCCGGGCACGACCACCATGGATTGCGCAAGCTGTCCTTCGCCCAGCTTGTCGATGGTCGCCTTGACGTCCTCGGCCGTGACAGGCGCGCCATCGTGGAAGGCAACGCCTTCGCGCAGCGTCAGGGCGACGGTGCGGTCATCCTTGACCGTCCAGGCCGTGGCGAGGCCCGGTCCGATCTTGCCTTCGGCATCGAAAGAAAGAAGCGAGTCGTGCACGAGCGACGCGACCTGCTCGTCGACCAGGCCGAAACCGGCCGCCGGATCCCAGTAATTCGAGGTCGGCGGTTCGGCATTGCCGAAAATCAGCACGCCCTCGGAAACCGTCTGCGCTCCCAGCCGCAGCGGCATCACCGATGCGGCCCCGATTGCTAGAGCGCTGCGCAGGAACGCCCGCCGCCCGGTTACAAAACCCTGCGCCACCGCGTGCGCCGTTTCTAATTCTGACATTTCTCCCCCCTTTGTCGCTGCCGTCAGTGGCGAATATTGCAGGGGCAAGAAACCATACCGTATACCGTATGTCAACGCGCCAGAGCCGATAATCTTGGCCGGCGGCGCCAAAGGACGCATGGCAAAGCTCAATCCATGGCGGGCGGCGCCGCCATGGTTGGCGGTCGGAGTGGCTTTGAAGCGCAGGCGACGACGCCGGAGCGATCACGATCAATGCGCTCAAAAATGATACAAAAACAAAGATATAGCGCCGTTCAGGCCCAAAAATGCGCCTTTTGTCGCGCTTTTCCACGGCTGCCCGGCCTCTGACGGTGGCGGCAGATGTTTTTTGCAGGGGAATGGCCGCCGGGGGACCGCGCCTCTCACGCCTCGACGCTCAGCCACGGGGCATTGTCGGCCCAGGCGTGCTCGGAGATGTGCGCCGGTATCTGGCGCCGGAAATTGCGATTTGATAAATCGGCCAATTTTGGTGGCTTCTCTCGTTGACGTTGCCTTGGGGAACTTGGTCCGCCTATCTCTTGGGCAACCCCCATGAGGCGCGCTTCTATGTCGATATTTTCTGCCGTGCTGGACCGGCGCTACCGCTCTCTCGACCAACTCGACAAGGCGCTTGCCAATTGCAAGACTCTCGCCGATCTGCGCCGGCTTTATCATGCGACGATGCCGGGCAAGGAAAGCGGCTACAATACCGCGCATGACATGGATTACTGCTCAGGTGCGGCCTATATGGTGGTGCAATACCTGATCCGCAAAGATCCCGGCTATCTGCCGTATCAGGAGCAGAAGGAGCTTAGCCCGGACACGTCCGAGACCATCCTGAAGGTCTTGCTGAAGGCGAAGGGTCCCTATTACGGCTATCTGTGCGCCCGTAGCGGCAGCGCCCATGAATGCGTTTTCGCCAAGACCGGCATGCGATGGGGCTTCTATCAGGCCAACAACACCGGCGAAGGCCATCGAGAGAATTTCAGCCTGGCGCAGCATCTGAATGCCGGAAAAGGCTTGTTTCCGCCATCATGGAACCGAACGGACATGGACGAGGCGACATTCGTGGAGTTCTTCCGCGGCCTGACGCAGAGGAATGCTCGGTGGTTGTTCGTCTACAACAGGGACATCACCTCCTGGGCATTGACGCTCAGGTCTTTCGATGGCCGGAGCTTGCTGGACAAGAGCTTCAAGGCGTCCGCGCCGCCAAGCGCGGGCTCATAACGCATCAGCCCGATCAGCTTTGGGATGGCATTGCCTCGGATGTCAGCGAAAACCTCTACTTCGCCAGATAGCCGCCATCCGCCTCGTAGCAGGCGCCGGTGACGAAGGACGCCGCGTCCGAGAGCAGGAAGAGGATGACGCTGGTCACTTCGTCCGGCTGCCCCAGGCGGTCCATCGGATGCAGCGCGGCGGCGGCCTTCTTCTTCTCGTCGCTCAGATGGCTGAGCAGCGGGGTTTCGACGAAGCCCGGCGCGACGGCGTTGACGCGCACGCCCTGGGTTGCATGATCGAGTGCTGCCGCTTTCGTCAGGCCGATGACGCCGTGCTTTGCCGCCGTATAGGCTGGCTGGCCGGCAAAGGCGCGAAAACCCATGATCGAGGCGACGTTGACGATCGCGCCACCGCCCTGCGCCAGCATGGCGGGGATCTGGTGGCGCAGGGCATGGAAGACGCCGGTCAGGTTGACGGCGATGACCCTGTCCCACTGTTCGGCCGGATAGTCCCCGGTCTGGCAGCGCGGCAAGTCGATGCCGGCGGAATTCACCGCGAGATCGAGCCCGCCGAAATGGTCGACACCTCGCGCGATCGTCTCTGCGACGCTGGAAAAAGCGGTGACGTCGGTTTCCAGCGCCAGCACCTCTGCCTTGCCGAGCGTCGCGGCAAACTTGTCGAGCCGCGGCCGGTCGCGGTCGGCGAGGATGAGGCTTGCGCCGAGATCGGCCAGGCGCCGGGCGGTCGCCGCGCCGATGCCGGAGGCGGCGCCGGAGACGAAAGCGACCTTGCCCGCGAAGGCCGCGGGATCGAAGAGGAATGGGGTCATGGTCCTGCCTGCCTTGGGCCTGCCTATTTATAGACGCCGACCCAGATGATGATCGTCGGTTCGGTTTTCGACGGATTGCGGGAGCGGTAGGTGGAAGAGCGGTTGAAGCGATAGCTGTCGCCCTCGGCGAGGTCGAATTTCTCCTCGTCCACCCACAGCTCCAGCCGCCCCTTGAGGATATAGCCGTATTCGGCGCCGGCGGTCGGCACGTTCTTGGGTTCGGTCTCAAGCCCGGGCTCAAAGGTCGACATCATGAATTCGACGTCGGAATCGAGCTGCGGCGTCAGAAGCTCGGTGCGCGCGCCGCGATGCAGCATGAAACGGCGCTGGCTGCCGCGCACGATGAAATCCTTCTCCCGCTCGGCATCCGGCTGCTTTTCCTCGAGGTCGACGAACCAGCTCATCGGCACGCCGAAGATCGTACAGGCTGCGTAGAGGTCTTTCAGCGTCGGTTGGGAGAGGCCGCGTTCGAGCTGACTGACATAGCCGGTCGAGCGGTTCAGACCATCGGCAAGCTGCTGGATGGTGATGCGGCGGGAGCGGCGCAATTCACGCAGCGTCTTCCCGACATGATCCGGCGTCTTGGCCTCGGCAAGGGATTTGGACATCGAAGATAACCTGACAAGTTCACTTTCATGATGGAATCGAGCAAATACTTCATGAAGTCAATGCCGTCAGCAATTTACCGTCGATCCCGCGCCAGTCGTCCCCACCTGTCATCCGAAGGTTCCCGCCGTCGTGCCCCCGTCGAGCACGTAAACCATGCCGTTGGCATAGCTGGCCTGCGGCGACAGCAGATGCGCCACGGCATCGGCCACCTCCTGCGGCCGGGCGAAACGGCCGAGCGGCACCCGCCGCTCGTAGAAAGCGCGATCATAGAGGCCGCCGCCTTCCTTCAACAGCGCTTCCGCCATCGGCGTATCGACGAAGGAGGGGCAGACGACATTGCTGCGCAGCCCTTGCGGCCCGTGATCGAGCGCCATGCAGCGGATCAGGCCGATGACACCATGCTTGGAGGCGCAATAGGCGGCATAACCGCGCGAGCCGCGCACGCCGGAATCCGAGCTGATGGCGACGAAGGTGGAAGCCGGGTTGCGCAGCAGATGCGGCACCGCGTGCCGCGCCAGCAGGAAAGGGCCGGTGAGATTGACGGCAAGCGTCGCCTGCCATGTCTCGTCGGACAGCGTGGTGACGTCGCCCTTGCGGGCGATGCCGGCGGCGGCGACCACGCCGCCGAGAAAGCCATGGGTCTTGACGGCGCGGCTCACCGCTGCGGCCACATCCGGATCCGACGCGGCATCGCCGACGGTGGCGAGCACGGCCGCGCCCTGTTCCCGGCAGGTATCGGCAACGGCGGACAAGGCCGGCGCATCGCGATCGAACAGCGTCAGCGCGACGCCGTCCTTCGCCAGCGCAAGCGCGGTCGCGCGCCCGATCCCGGAGGCCGCTCCGGAGATGAGGATAGAAGTCTCGAACTGCGGCATGATCCCTCCCTCAGGCGCCGAGATAGGCGGCCTTGAGATCGGGATCGTTGAGCACGTTATGCGCGCCCCCCTCCACCGAGCAGCGCCCGGCATCGATCACATAGGCATAATCGGCGATTTCCAGCGCTACCGCCGCATTCTGCTCGACGACGATGAGGCTGATGCCGGATTTCGAGAGCATGATGATGATCTCGAAAATCTGGTTGATGATCTTTGGCGCCAGCCCGAGCGAGGGTTCGTCGAGCATCAGCAAGTCGGGTGTCGCCATCAGCGAGCGGCCGATGGCCAGCATCTGCTGCTGGCCGCCGCTCATGCGGCTTGCCAGCGAATGGCGGCGCTCTCTAAGGATCGGGAACAGGTCGTAGACCTGGGTGCGGATCTCGTCGAAGCTGCGCCCGCGGCCGGGAATATAGCCAGCGAGCAGGTTTTCCTCGACGGTGAGGCGCTGCAGGATCTGGCGACCCTCCGGGCAATGGGCGAGGCCGAGCCGGGTGATCTCCTCCGGCGGCAGCCCCTTGATCGGCCGTCCCTTGAATTCGATCTCGCCGGCATAGATCTGCGTCAGGCCGGAAATCGAGCGCAGGGTCGAGGTCTTGCCGGCGCCGTTGGCGCCGATGATGGTGACGATCTCGCCGGCGCGGACTTCGAGGTCAATGCCGAACAAGACCTGCGTTCGACCGTAACCCGCCTTGAGCCCGGCGACTTTGAGCAAGCTTGCGGATGTCGTCGAGTTCTTCCGTGGTTCCAAGATAGGCCTCCTGCACTTTTTCGTTGGTGCGCACCAGCTCCGGTGTGCCGGAGCACAGCAGCTCGCCATAGTTCAAGACGTCGATGCGGTCGGAGATCGACATGACCATGTCCATGTCGTGCTCGACGAGGATGATCGCGCGGTCGGCGCGTTTCAGGCTGGCGATCATCGCCGCCATATCCTTGGTTTCGGTGTGGTTGAGGCCGGCGGCCGGCTCGTCCAGCAATACGATCGGCGCTTCTGTGACGAAGGCGCGCGCCAGTTCCAGCATCTTCTGGCGGCCGTAGGGCAGGTCGCCGGCAAGCGATTCCGCCACGTCCGACAGGTGGAAGCGGTCGAGGCAGGCGCGGCAGATCGCCAGCCGCTCCGCCTTGCCCATCCGCTTCGCGCCGGTCAGCAGGCCCGGCCAGGCCTGCGGGAAGAAGCAGACCTCCAGGTTTTCCAGCACCGTCATGGCGTCGAACAGCCGCAGGTTCTGGTAGGTGCGCGCCACGCCGAGCCGGGCGATGCGGTGCTTCGGCAGCTTGTTCAATGCCGTATTGCCCAGCCGGATCGTGCCGGAGGTGACGCTGTAGGAGCCGGCGATCATGTTGACGACGGTCGATTTTCCAGCCCCGTTCGGTCCGATGATCGAATAGATCGACCCGACGTCGAAGGAAAGCGACAGGTTTTTGATCGCCACCAGCGAGCCGAAATGCTTGCTTACGTTTTCGAGGGCGAGAGCCATAGGGTCCGGACCTTTCGAAGGATGTAGCCGAGGTTGAAGCGCGGCGAGACGAGGCCGCCCGGGCGAAGCACGATGACGGTGACCAGCACGACGCCGTAGATCAGCAGGCGATATTGCCGACCCCGCCGATGATGATGATCAGCACCACCAGCAGCGATTCCTGGAAGGTAAAGCTTTCCGGGCTGACGAAGCGCTGGAACGAGCCGAAGATCACGCCCCCCGCCCCACCGATGGAAGCACTCAGCGCAAAGGCGAGCAACTTCAGCGTCGTGGTGTTGATGCCGAGGCCGCGCACCACGTCCTGGTCCTCGCGCAGCGCCCGCCAGGCCTTGCCGAGGATCGAGCGCTCCATGAAGTAGACGCCGGCGCAGACGAGGAAGGCCAGTGCCAGCAGCAGCCAGTAGAAATGCACCGGGCTGGTCAGCGGCAGGCCGAAAATCCTGGCTCGGTCCAGCGCGGCAATCCCCTGCGGCCCGTTGGTCAGCGAGTCGGCATTGTTGATGGCGATGCGGATGATCTCGCCGAAGCTCAGGGTGACGATGGCGAGATAATCGCCGCGAAGCTTCAGCACCGGAAAGCCGAGCAGCACACCGGCCAGCGCCCCGACACCCGCTCCGATGAACAGGATGACGATGAACGGCAAGTGGATACCGAACTGGTTGCTGGCCAGCAGCGCATAGGCGTAGGCGCCCACCGCATAGAAGGCGATGAAGCCGAGATCGAGCAGGCCGGCATAGCCGATCACCAGATTGAGGCCGACGGCGAGGATGATATAGATCAGGATGCTGTCGACGACGCGGACATAATAGGGCGACATCTGCGGCACCAGCGCCAGCAGCACCGCGCAGAGCGCCAGCGCCGCCAGTAGCCCGAGCCGCCTTGCGATCACCGAATTCCCATGGCTCAGTAATCCTTCTTGGCAACGGTCGTTTCTTCCGAGACGGTCTCGCCGAGCAGGCCGGCGGGCTTGAACAGAAGAACGAGGATGAGAACGGCGAAGGCGAAGACATCGCGATATTCGGTGCCGATGAGACCGCCGGAGAGGATCGGCAGGAAGGCCGTGCCAAACGTCTCGATGGCGCCGAGCAGGAAACCGCCGAGCATGGCCCCGGGAATGGAGCCGATGCCGCCGAGGATCGCCGCCGTGAACGCCTTGAGGCCGATGACCGAGCCCATGGTCGGCTGCATGATGCCGTAATAGGAGGCATACATGATGCCGGCCATCGCGCCGAGGCCGGGGCCGATAAAGAAGACCAGGCTGACGGCGCGGTTGACGCGGATGCCGAGCAGGCTCGACGTCGTCCAGCTCTCGGAGGCCGCGCGGATCCAGATGCCGAGCCGCGTGCCGTTGACGAATAGCGTCAGCCCGACCATCAGCACGATGGCGGCGACGAGAATGCCGACCTGCACCGTCGTCATCATGCCGCCGAGCGCGGCGATCGGTTCGCTCGCAACGATGGCCGGAAAATGCTCCGGCTGCGGGCCGACGGTGACGCGCACCGCGCTTTGCAGCACGATGGACATGCCGAGCGCGCTCAGCATCGGGGCCAGCCGCCCATAGGCGCGCAAGGGACGATAGGCGAAGCGCTCGATGGCGACGCCGAGCAGGCCGACGATCACGAAGCTCGCGACGATGGCGACGGCGGAATCGAGCACCGGCATCAACCCGCCGATGCCGACCAGCCCGCTGAACACGAAGGCATAGACGTAAGGGCCGAGCATGAAGAACTCGCCATGGGCGAAGTTGATCAGCCGCATCACGCCATAGACCATGGTGTAGCCGAGCGCGATGAGGCCATAGATGGCGCCGATGGCGAGCGCGAAGATCAATTGCTGGAGAAAATAGTCGAACACGGGGATCGCCTCTGGAGCAATTCCGGCGAAGGCGCGGCGACCCGCGGCCCTCGGCCGGCATTGCGGAAAACGAAGAGGGAGAGCCGGCGCTGCCCGCGCCGGCCCCATTGAACATGCGTCCGTCTGTTACTGCTTGATCAGCTCGAACTTGCCGTTCTTGACGACGTAGAGATACATCGGCGCGGTGGTGTTCTCGCCGTTCTCGTCGAAGGCGACCGGGCCGAGCAGCGTCTCGATCTTCACGTCGTGAAGCTGGGCGAGCACGCCTTCGCGGTCCAGCGATGCCGCCTTCTCGACGGCGGCGGCCATCACCTGCGCATTGGCGAAGCCGAGCGAGGCATAGGGGCCGGGAGCGCGGCCGAAGCGGGCCTGGTGGCGCTGGGTAAAATCCTTCAGCTCCGGCGAGGAGTCGTAAGGCGGAAGCTGGAAGGTCATCAGCGCGCCTTCGGCAGACGCCGCGCCCACCTGGGTGATGAAATCGACGGTGAAGCCGATATCCGGGCCGATGAATTGCGCTTTCAACCCCTGCTCGCGCATCTGCTTGAGGAACAAAGCAAGCTGCGGCATGCCGGCGCCCATATAGACGACATCGGGATTTTCGAGCTTGATCGAAGCGATCAGGGCTGAGAAATCGACGTCCTCGGGATTGGCGCCGAAGGTGCCGGCGACGGTGCCGCCGCCTTTTTCGATATTGTCCTTGAACACGCCTGCGATGCCTTGGCCGAAGACGGTCTTGTCATGCACCAGCACCGCCTTCTTCAGGCCGAGCTTTTCGGTGACGTATTTGGCCGGCAGGGCGCCTTGCACGAAATCGTTGGCGACCGGGCGCACGACGGTCTTGAAGCCCATGCGCATCAGTTCCGGATTGGTGGCCGGCACGACCTGCGGCATGCCGCATTCGGAATAGATGTCGAGGGCCGGCATGGTGACGCCGCTGTTCATGTGGCCGATGACGCCGATCACGGCGCTGTCGTCGCAGAATTGCTGGGCGACGAGCGTGCCCTGGCGCGGATCGGCGCGGTCGTCGAGCGGCCGGAAGACGATCTTGTTGCCCTTGATACCGCCCTTTTCGTTGAGCTGGTCGAAATAGAGCTGGGCGCCGTCGATCTGCGACTGCCCGAATTCGGCTTGGGCGCCGGACATGGGGGCGCTGCCGCCAAGCACGATGTCGGCGGCGAGTGCCGGCAGGACGCTGGATGCCAAGAGCAGCGCAGCGGCGGAAAGAAGGATACGGGTTCTGTTCATGTGGTTCCCCTTTTTCGTCTTGCTGAGATTGCTTGCACGGAACTCCCATCCGGGCAACGCATCTGTGAAATTACATGACACATTCTTCACGACAGTGATTGGGCATGCGACTACCCTGAGTTTACGGCTCCACCCTCCTCATCTCGCGAGATAGCCGCCATCGACCGCCAGCACATGGCCGGTGGTCATGGCAGAGGCCGGACCGGCGAGGAAGATCATGGCGGACGCCACCTCCTCCGGCTCGGCCAGACGCCCCAGCGGCGTCAGGCTGCGGATCGTGTTCATCTGTCCGGCATCGGCCATCAGCGGCTCGATCAGCGGCGTCCTCACCCAGGTCGGCGCCACCGCATTGACGCGGATGCCGTTTCCGGCCCATTCGACGGCCAGCGTGCGCGTCAGGTTCACGACGCCCGCCTTGGTCGTCTGGTAGGAAATGTTCGGGTGCAGGCCGCCGCCCGAATAACTCATGATCGAGGCGGTGTTGATCACCGCGCCCGGCGCGCCGCGGCCGATCCAGGATCGGGCGGCAGTGCGCGAGCAGAGGAACAGACCGGTCAGATTGACCGAGACGACCCGGTTCCAGTCCTCCAGCGCCAGTTCCGTCGAGGGACGGCGGATGGAAATGCCGGCATTGTTGATCAGCACGTCCAGCCCGCCCGCCACGCGCTCGGCCTGCGCAAAGACGGCAAGGACCGCGGCCTCGTCGGTGACGTCGAGCGCGAAGGCGCTGGCCGCGCCGCCGGCATTCGCCACCTCGCGGCAGACGGCTTCGGCCGCCGCCGCATCGCGGTCGAGGACCACCACATGCGCTCCGAAGGCGGCGAACATCAGGGCCGCCGCGCGGCCGATGCCGCCACCGCCACCGGTGATGAAGACCCGCTTTTCATCGAGCCTGAACATCGCTTCGGGGGTTTTTGCATGCGGCATGTCACCCTCCCCGGGAAAGGCGCCCTCAGCCGACGATCTTGCCGAAGGCGAGGACGAAGTTGGCGACGATCATTTCCGCCCCGACGATTTCGCGGATTTGGAAATCCGAGAAAGGATCGCTGGCATTGCCGCCGACCTTGATCGCGGCAGTGCCGAAGGCATGGCGCAACGTCTCGGACTGGCCGAGCGAGTTCTCGATGATCTGGGTTTCGACGGCAGCGCCTTCCGGCGAGGGAATGATGCGCGTCTGGAAGCGCGGATGCAGCGCCGGCTTGTCGAAGGCCGGTCCGTCGGCCTTGAAGTCGATCTCGATCAGCGAAGTGCCGCGGCGCGAGAGTTTTGCCGAGATCGCGGTCTCGGTGGCGTTCCAGGCGACTTCACCCATCTTTTTCGGATAGCCCCAGACCTCACGGCCGACAGCCATGGAGTCGTCGTTGGTGACGATTTCGTAGAGCACATGGCCGCCGGGACGACCCTGGTAGCTCATCGGCACGACGATGCCGCCCTCGGCATAGGAGCCGAGCGAGCCGCCGGCCGGCACGTCCATGATGAAGAACTCGATCACGTCTCCCCGGATATCGAACTGCGCCGGAAGCGCGGCGCGGATCGCCGCCTCGTCGACACGGCAGAAGACGCTGACCTTGCTGAACGCCTTGTAGTCGAACGGGGGCGCCTGGTAGAGCGGCGCGCGCTGCGGGAGGGTGTAGGCCTGCTGGGACATGGGGGCTGGTCTTTCCTGTCTGTTCTGATCTAACGGATTTCACACTAATGAAAAAATGAAGTCAATATTTCATTTGAGTGATTTCTATAAATTCGTCTGCGAAACGAACTTGATCGTCTGGAACGTTTCCAGCGCCTCCGGCCCGCCCTCGGAGCCATAGCCGGAATCCTTGACGCCGTTGAAGGGCACTTCCGCATAGGCAAGCCCGTAATCGTTGACCGACAGCATTCCGGTCTGAATGTCCTCGGCAAAGCGCTGGGCGTTTTTCTGCGAGCGGGTGAAGGCGTAGGCGGCGAGGCCGAAGGGCAGGCGGTTGGCTTCCTCGATGGCGTCGTCGACCTGCGAGAAACGGTTGACGACGGCGACCGGGCCGAAGGGCTCCTCGTTCATGATCGCCGCTTCCTTCGGCACGTCGGCGAGCACCGTCGGCTCGAAGAAGAAGCCGGCATTGCCGATGCGGTTGCCGCCGGCGAGCAGGCGCCCGCCCCTGGCGACGGCATCGCCGATCAGCCGGTCCATGGCATCCAGCCGGCGGGCATTTGCCATCGGCCCCATGTCGACCTCGTCCTTGAGGCCGTCGCCGACCCGCACCGCCTTCGCCGCCGTGACGAAATCCGAGAGCACCCGGTCGTAGACCGGCTCCTCGACCAGCACCCGCGTCGGGGCGATGCAGACCTGGCCGGCATTGTGGAACTTGTGGCCGGCGAGCATCGAGACGGCGGATCCGAGATCGGCATCGGCGCAGATGATGTAGGGCGCATGGCCGCCAAGCTCCATCGTCACCCGTTTCATATGCGCGCCGGCAAGCGATGTCAGATGTTTGCCGACCGGCGTCGAGCCGGTGAAGGACACCTTGGCGATCACCGGATGCGGAATGAGATATTCCGAGATCTCGGCGGGAACGCCGTAGAGCAGATTGATCGCGCCGTCGGGGAAGCCGGCATCGGCAAAGGCGCGGATCATCGCGGCGCAGGAGGCCGGCGCCTCCTCGGCGGCCTTGAGGATGACGGTGCAGCCGGCGGCAAGGGCGGCCGAGATCTTGCGGATCGCCTGCGCCACCGGATAGTTCCAGGGCGTGAACGCGGCGACGACGCCGAGCGGCTCCTTCATCACCATCTGCTGCATCCCGCCCCGCCGGGCGGGGATGAGGCGTCCATAGGAGCGGATGCCCTCTTCGGCGAACCAGCGGATCACGTCGTCGGCATTGCGCAGTTCCGAGCGGGCCTCGGCCAGTGGCTTGCCCTGTTCCAGGGTCAGGATCGGCGCGATCTCCTCGATGCGCGCCTTGAGATTGTCGGCGGCGGCATGCAGCAGCCTGGCGCGGTCGCGGGCCGGCGTCTTGCGCCATTGGCGGAAGGCGTGCTCGGCGGCGGCAAGCGCGCGGTCCATCTCGGTCTGCCCCGCCTTGGCGACGCGGCCGATCTCGCTGCCGGTCGCCGGATTGAGCACCGGCAGTGTCTCGCCGCTGATGCTGTCGGTCCATTCGCCGGCGATGAAAAGTCGGGTATCGGGATACATGGTCGTCTGGTCCTGATGTCGAAGAATCAATGGTCGAAGCATATGAGGGTGCGGGCGAGCACACCCTGTTCCAGCCAGCGGAAAGCATCGTTGATCGCCTCCAGGGCCACGCGCTTGCCGACCTGGCGATCCAGCTCGAAGCGGCCGGTGCGGTAGAGGGCGAGGATGCGCTCGAAATCCCGCTCCGGCACACCGCCGCCGTAGTTGCTGCCGATAATGCGTTTCTGGGTGTTGGGCAGGGTCGAGGCCGGCAGGCAGACCATCTCGCCCTTGGCGGCGATGCCGACCGAAACCACCGAGCCGCCCAGCCGCACGCCGTCATAGGCCAGCGCGATCGCCGCCGGCCGCCCGGTGCAATCGACGATGCTGTCGGCGCCGCGCCCACGGCTGAGCACCTTCAACTCGGCAACGACATCCTGCGTGGCGGAGTTGACGAAATGCGTCGCGCCGAAGGCACGGGCAACGGCTTCCTTCTCCGGGTTGATGTCGATGGCGGCGATGGCCTCCGCGCCGGCGAGCGCGGCGGCCTGGATGGCATTGATGCCGACACCGCCCACGCCGATCACGCCGACCACTTCGCCGGGCTCGACGCGGGCATCGTTGACGACGGCGCCGAAGCCGGTGGTCACCGCGCAGCCGACCAGTGCCGCGACCTCGAAGGGAACATCCTCCGCGATTTTCGAGCAGGCGGATTCCGGCACCACCGCCAGTTCGGCAAAGCTCGACAGGCAGGTGAAGTGATGGATCGGCCGTTCCCGCGTGCCCAGTCGGCGCGCGCCGTTCCAGAGCGTGCCGCCGCCGGCGGCCGCGCCATAGGTGTCGCACATGGTCGGCAGGCGCTTGTGGCAATAGAAGCATTCGCCGCAATTCGGTGCCCAGGAGAGGATGACATGATCGCCCTTGCGCACCTTGGAGACGGCCGAGCCGGTGCGCTCGACGATGCCGGCCGCCTCGTGGCCGAGGATGATGGGCAGCGGCGGAAGCGACTTGCCCTTGGCGGCGCTGAGATCGCTGTGGCACACACCGGTGGCGACGATGCGCACCAGCACCTCGCGGTCGCCGGGATCGCCGAGCGGCACGTCCTCGATGACGAGGTCTTCATTGTAATTGTAGAGAACGGCGGCCTTCATTGCGGTTGTCTCCCCGTGGGATATGCGTTCGTCTGTCTCGTGCCCGACAATCTGTCCCAGCTGCCATCGAGTGCGGCGGGAAGCCGGTGCTTCATGATGCGCTGGCTCGGCGTGCGCTCGAAATCCTCGATCACGACGAGGTATCGCGGGTTCTGGAACGGCGCCAGCCTTTCTCCAAGCCAATCGGAGAAGGAAGACAGATCGATTTCCGCGCCCTGCTTGGGCTTGAGGAACAGCTTGATCTCCTGCTCGCCGACCTCGGCCCTGACGCCGATCAGGGCGCACTCCTCGACCAGCGGATGGCTGCCGGCGACATGCTCGACCTCGAAAGCGGAGACGTTCTCGCCGCGCACGCGCACGCTGTCGGTCAGGCGGCCGAGGAAATAGAGATTGCCCTCGGCATCGATCATGCCGAGATCGCCGGTATGGAAGCCGTCGGGACGCAGGGCCTTGGCGGTCGCCTCCTCGTTGCGGAAATAGCCGGCGAAAACCGCGCCTTCCCGGCGCGGATGGACGACGATCTCGCCGGCGGTGCCGGCCGGCACCGGCCTGCCCTCGTCGTCGAGAATCTCAACCCGCAGCCATGGCACCGGCTTGCCGACTGAACCAAGCAGGCCGCTTTCGTTGAAGGTGGTGATGCTGGAGGATTCGGTCATGCCGTAGCATTCGCGCAGCGGCATGCCGAAGCGCTCCTCGAACGCCCGCCAGAGGTCGCGCGGGCAGCCGCCGCCCCAGGCGACCCGGACCCCATGGTTCCGGTCGCCGGCCTCTTCCGGCTGCTTCAGCAGGATTTGCAGGACGCCGCCGAGATAGTGGATCTGCGTCGCGCCGCAGTCGCGCACCTGATCCCAGAAACGGCTGGCGCTGAACCGCTGCACCATGGCGAGCCGCACATCGCGCAGCAGCGGGATGGGAACGAGCTGGGCGCCGCCAATGTGATAAAGCGGCTCCCAGACGAAAAAGACATCGCCATCGCGCGCATCCGCGCAGAGCATCGCCCCCTCGGACGCATAGCGCAGCATGCGATGGGTGACGCACACACCTTTGGGACGGCCCGTGGTGCCGGAGGTGTAATTCAGCGCGAACAGATCGTCCGCCTCCGGCAAGGCCTCCGAAAAGACGTGGCCGCCGGCAACCAGCCGGTCGAGCGAGCCCGCCTCCCCGGTTTCGGCGACGAGTCGGAAGGCACCGGTATCCACGCCGCAATCGAGAATATTGGCGAACAGGTCGCGATCGGCGAAGACGACGCGCGGATCGCAATGTTCGAGGATGTATTTCAGGCCGTCGCCGCGCAACTGCACATTCACCGGCACCCAGACCGCGCCGCATTTGGCGATGGCGAACAGCACAGCCAGGCTGTCGGGGCTGTTGCGCAGCATCAGCGCCACGCGATCGCCCTTGACGACGCCGAGACGGCGCAGCTCCGCCGCCACGCTGTCCGAGGTGCGATGCAGATCCGAGAATGTGATCGGCTCACCATCGAAGGTGGCGTAAACGGCATCCGGCGAGATCCTGGCCCGGACCGCCAGCAGGGAGATGAAACCTTTGTCTTCCACGTCAAAATCCTGAATTCGTCGCTGTCGAACGGCTTAGCCGGCGGACCTGGCCGCGCGGGCGGAGAGGAAGCGCTCCATCATGCGGTTGGGCTCGCCATCGGCATAGGCGATGCGCTGATTGCGCACGCCGGAGGCCAGCGCATCGCGGAAGCGGGCCTCGGTGACCTCGCGGAACCGCTGCTTGTTGAGCTTCATGGCCAGGCGCGGCTTGGCGGCGAGTTCCTCGCCCAGCGCCAACGCGGCGGCCAGAACCTCTTCCTGCGGCACGATGCGGTTGATGAGGCCGATGGCGACGCATTCCGAGGCCGGCATCATGCGGCCGCTGAGCGTCAGGTCGGTCGTGCGCGCCAGCCCGATCATCTCCATCATGATCCACGGGCCGGTGGTGCTGGCGATGCCGGAATTGATCTCCGGCTGGCCCATCTTCACCCCGTCATGGCCGATGCGGAAATCGCCGAGCAGCGCCACCTGGAAGGCAGAGCCGGCGGCAAGGCCGTTCAGCGCCATGATCAGCGGCTTGGAGAGGCTGCGGATGCGATCGTAGAGGCGCTCCCATTCGCCGATCCAGAGTTCGGCGCGATCGGGATCGAAGGTCTTGGTTTCGTTGAGATCCTGGCCCGCGCCGAAGGCACGCTCTCCCGCCCCCGTCACGATGATGGCGCCGACCGCGTCGTCTTCTTCAGCGGCATCGAGGGCGCAGACGAGATCGGCGCGCATCTGCGCATGCCAGGCGTTCAGGACCTCCGGGCGATTGAGGGTAATCACGCGGCAGGAGGCCCGCTGCTCGGTCAGAATGAAGGTCGTCATGTGATCCATCGTATTATATTGTGATACGAAGTATCGTATTTCGATGAATGAAAATGTCAACGGGATTTTTCACGACATGGAAAATTGACGGCCGATGGCGTCTTCGGCCACGCGTTTCCGGGCGAAGGTTTGGCGATGCGGGCGTCAGACGAGCCGGCTTAGAAAGGGGAAGATGCCTGCGAGATCGAGCGCGCGGCGGCGACGACGAGCGGCGCCAGCACCTCTTCGGCCCTTTCCGCCGTATAGCGCGCGCTGGACACGCCGATATTGACGGCGGCGACGGGACGCCCGGTCTGGTCGAGGACGGCGGCGGCGACCGAGAGATCGCCGGGGAAAAACTCTTCCCAGGCGGTGGCATAGCCAAGCCTGCGGGCCGTTTCGAGCTGTGCGGCGAGCGCATCGACGGTATGGACCGTCTGCGGCGTGAAGGCCTGCAGGCGCGAGCATTCGAGCAGCGACCGCGCCTCCTCCGGCGGCAGGCGCGAGAGGATCGCCCGCCCCGGCGCCGTGCAGAAGGCGGGCATGCGGGTGCCGACGACGACGTCGGTGTTCAGCATATGACGGCTCATGAAGCGGGCGGCGAAAACGATGTCCGGCCCATCCGGCAGCGTCAGGTTGACCGTCTCTTCCGTCTCGCGGCTGAGATGCAGCAGATAGGGCATCGCCCGGTTGACCAGCGGATTGGCGGTGATGAAATGGCGAGCCATTTCAAGGCTTCGCAGGCTGAGCTCGAAGCGCTTGGTGACCGGGTCCTTCTGCAGGTAGCCGAGCCGGTTCAGCGTATGGGTGAAGCGCTGGGCCGCGCTTTTGTCGAGGCCGACATTGGCGCAGATCTGCGCCAGGCTGAGGCTGCGGTTTACCCCGTCGAAGGCTTCGAGCACGCGAAACGCTTTTTCCACCGACCGCACCATCAGCGGATCGGCATCCTCATCCTTCCTGGTTTCATCTAAGGACACGCGCGTTACCCCTAGCTATCGCTGCGGCGCGCCCGGGGGCGGCATATGGAACGCCTCTCCTGTAACCTGCGCCCCGCGCGCCGGCAAGCCCGCCGGTCGGCAGGATCAGACAGAGCTCTTGAACAGCAGGTCGCGCACCCGGTCGGAATCATGGGCGACATGCTCGCGCATCTGCGCCCGCGCCGCCTCGCTGTCGCCGCCGAGGATCGCCAGCGCCAGCAGGCGATGGTCCACCGCCTCCGGCGTCGGCGACGGGGCGCTCTGGTTGCAGAAATACCAGAGCCGCAGGGCGAGATTGAAATTCTGGGTCAGCATGGCGAGCAGGTAATCGTTGCGCGCCATGCGGTAAATCTGCCGGTGGACCTCGGCATCGCCGGCGATCTGCGCGGAAATATCCCGCTCCATGGCCAGCCGGTCGGCCAGCCGCACCAGCGCCTGTCGCTCCTGCGGCGCGGCGCGCATGGCCGCCAGCGCCGCCGCGAGCCCCTCGATCTCCAGCCGCACCTCCTTGATCGACTGCTGGTCGCGCAGACCGATATCGGCGGAGAAGATGCCGCGGCGCGGATAGATGACGACCAGATGCTCGCCTTCCAGCCGCCGCAACGCCTCGCGAATCGGCGCGAGACCGATCTCCAGTTCCAGCGTCAGCTCGCGCTCGTTCAGCGGCTGCAGCGGCTGGTAATGCAGGCGCACCAGACGGTCGAGCAGGATGCCATAGGCCTTGTCGCTGAAGCGGCTTTCCGACTTGGTCGCCTTGTCGCTGCCGGGAAGCATGGCCGCCATGTTCATCATTCCCTGTCCTTCCATCTGCACGATGCCCTCACAGCCGCCCCGCGGCGGTGACCCGGCGCAAGAAGGACTGGGTCGCCGCCTCGCGCGGGGCGCCGAACACCTGCTCCGGCGGCCCCTCCTCCAGGATCCTGCCGGCATAGAGAAAGCACACTTTATCCGAGATTTCGCGCGCAAAACTCATTTCATGGGTCGTCAGTAGCATTGTCATGCCCTGCTTCGCCAGATCGCGCACCAGATCGAGCACCTCCATCACCAGTTCCGGATCGAGCGCCGAGGTGATCTCGTCGAGCAGCAGCACTTCCGGCTGCATGATCATGGTGCGGGCGATGGCGACGCGCTGCTGCTGGCCGCCGGAAAGCTGGTCGGGGAAGGATTTCGCTTTGTCGCGCATGCCGACGCGCTCCAGCATGGCGAGTGCGCGGGCCTCCGCCTCCGCCCGGCTGCAGGAGTCGGTGGTGACCGGGGCGACGGTGCAATTGTCGAGCACCGACATATGCGGAAACAGGTTATAACTCTGGAACACCATGCCGATGCGCCGCCTGAGCGCCACATGATCGATGCCGAGGCCGGAAATCACCTCGCCGTCGAAGCGGATCTGGCCCTGCTGGATGTCCTCCAGCCCGTTGAGGCAGCGCAGCAGCGTCGATTTGCCCGAGCCCGACGCGCCGATCAGCGACACCACCGAATGGCGGGGAATGTCGAGATCGATGCCGTCGATGACCCGCACCTTACCGTAGGACTTGCCGATGCCCTTGAGTTCGATCAACGCTTTGCCCATCTCAGCGGCCCTCCTTGCTGTCGGCGCGGGAGACGAGATAATCGACCAGCCGGGTCTGAGGAATGGTGACGGCGATGAACAGGATGCAGACAACGGTCACCGACGAGAGATTGTAGTAATTGGCCGAATAGATCTTCGCCTGGGTGAAGGCATCGACGATACCGACGATGTTGACCAGCGCCGTGTCCTTCTGCAGCGCGATGAAATTGCCGAGCATCGGCCCGGCGATGCGGCGCATGGCCTGCGGCAGCACGATGAGGCGCAGCACCGCGCCCGGCGGAATGCCGAGCGACTGGGCGGCGGAAATCTGGCTGCGGTGAATGCCCTGCAGGCCGGCGCGGAACTGCTCGCCATTATAGGCGGCATAGGTCAGCGACAGCGCCACGATGGCATAGAGCATCGGCTGGCCACCGCTGATCACCGGAATGCCCATCAGCGGCACGCCGAAGCAGACGAGATAGATGATGACGATGGCCGGCAGGCTGCGGAAAATATCGACATAGAAGATGCACACGCCGCGCACCAGCGTGAAGCTCGACCCCTGCAGCGAGCGGCCGATGGCCAGCATCAGCCCGAACAGCATCGACAGCAGTTGCGCCGCAATCGCGATGGACAGGTTGGTGCCGAAAGCCTTGGTGACATCGACCAGGCTGGCGAGAATGACATCGCCGCGCAAAAAGGTCTTGTAGACCACCGCATCGTTGATGGTGAGGAAGGTGGCGATGGCAAGCACCGGCAGCAGGAAGCCGCTGATGCCCATTGCCGTGAAGGCATGGTGGCGCGCATGCGCCGCCTGCTCGCGCGCCGCGACGTAATCGCCGCCGCCCCAGGCTTCTGCCGAGCGGGCATGGCTGCGCAGCGCCCGGCCGATGGGCACGGAGAGCACGAGGGCGATGCAGAGCGCCGCCAATCCTGCGCCAAGCGGCCGGAACTCCGCACCGGCCAGCGCGGCGACATTGCCGCCGGCAAGCATCGCGATGCCGACCGCGACCGCCGCAAGCGCGGCGGCCGTGGCGACGGGCCAGCCGGTCGGCAAGGGCGTGGTCTGGCGGGTTGCCCCGGCAGCCGCCCCTGCCGGGACCGGATCGTCCATGGTCTTTGCCATCGTCATTCCGTCGACCACTCCGCGATGCTGGAAACCGGCGCGCCGAGGATCGGCGCCAGCCACTTGACCTCGATGGCTTCGAGCGAACCGTCGGCGCGCATGTCGGCGAGGATCTGGTCGGTGGGCGCGACGTTCTTCGAACCCTTGGGGAAGAGGATCGCCACATCGCCGCCGACCGGATAACGGCCGAAGACTTTCAGCGCGCCATTGGAAGCCGTGGCGCGCGGCAGTGCCGTTTCCGTATCCGCCAGGCCTGCGTCGATCTGGTTGGCCATCAGGGCCGCCCACATGTCGTCATTGGACTGGAAGATGCGCAATTCGCCTGTGACCTTCAACTTCTCGCGTACGAATTTTTCCTGCACGGAGCCGAGCAGTACGCCGATACGCTTGGCGCCGAGGTTCTGAGCGGTCACATCGCTGCCGGCCTTGGCGATGACGCCGGTATCGGTGAAGCGGTAGCTGCCGGAGAAATCGACGGATTTCTTGCGCTCCTCGGTCGGGAACAGATCCCAGATCGACATGTCGAAATCGCCCGCCTTGCCGGTGACCAGCGACTCGAAGGAGGCGTTCTTGACCACGACCTTGCCGATGCCGCCGCGATTGGCGATTTCGGCGCCGAGGCAATAGAGATAACCGCCATCGATGGTTTCGGGCGTATTGCCCTGATAGGCCTGCGGCGACGGCAGCGGCACGGCGATGGTCAGCGCGCCCTCATGGGCCGGCGCCAGCGCATGTTTGGCCGCGCCTTCCTTCAGCTCGCAGCGGCCGAAGGCGCCTTCCGCCGCGACGGCCGGAACAGAAGCGGCGCAGGCCAACAAAGCGGCCGAGGCCAGCCGCAGTTTCATGGATACCTTGCTCATTCTTAATTCTCCCCTCAGGATCGAGCGTTTCATATGGGTATCGAGGCTGCGGATCGCCCGCGAAACGGGCGATCCGGCCCAAACAGTGTCAGATCAGCGAGGCCACCACGGTCGGCACGCCGTTTTCCGGGGTCGAGGCGAAATCGCCGATCGAATATTCGGCGCCGAGCACCTCGACGACACGCAGGCGCTCATCTCCGGCCGCAATCGTCGGGCCGAGCGAAACGCTGCCGCGCCCGACCTTGCGCTCCGTCAGCTTGTAATCCTTGACGGTGTTGCGGCTGATGATGTCGAAGGACTGGAAGCCCGGCCCGTTGACCTCAGGCACCGCCCGCACCTGGTAATGCGGGAAGAGGCGCAGATCCGCCCAGGCCTCGCGGCTGACGGAAGCGTCGAAATCCACCGCGATCTCGAACATGACGTCGTCATAGAGCGAGGTTTTTCCGCGAAAGCCGTTCGCCGTCTCTTCCAGTTCGATGCGGGCGAAATGCTTGGGGTAGCCCCACAATTCGCGGCCGCCGGCAACGGTGGTGTGCTTGTCCTCATATTCGAAATAATAGGTGCCGCCGACATGATCGCCATAGCGCACCGGCAGGATGATGGCAGCATCGTAATAGGTGCGGCCGGAATTGTTGCCGAAATCGGCAATCGAGACGACGAAGCGGTCGTCCGCCAGTTCGAAGGGCAGCGGCTCCAGCAGCTGCTCCATCTGCGCGCGCTCGCCCCGGCAATAGACCGACAGCGTTTTCAGGCCGGGGCAGGCATAGGTGACGTTTCCGGGTCCGAAACGCAGGAAATTCCAGAATTTGAGCGGGTCGTAGTGTTTCATCGCGTCCATCGCCGTTAGCGTTCATTACACTAACATTTCAGATCAATTTTTAATTTCTGTCAAGCGAGCTAGCGCGGCGCGCGTGGCGCTGGTCAAGCAAGCATTTATTTCTTATGAATTATTTCTGCATCCTTGCAAGGAAACCCGCTGCTTGCAGCGTCGGAAAAGTCATCATTTCGTGATGACCGGCAACGCAAAACCGCTTGACTGCCTCGAAACACCGGTTATCAAATTCATTAAAATGAATTTTTCATATCAATAATTCACGAAGCCAGCCCGTCACGCGAGGACCGCCATGAGCCGCATTCCGCTTCACAATGCCAACAACATGCCGTTGCAGGCGCCGCTGATCCCCGATCCGTTCGTGCCCTACGAATGCCCTGGCAATCGGAGCCTTAACGCCATCTGCCAGGGCGATCCCGAAATCCTTGGCCATTATCTCGAAAACACGCCTTTCACTCTGAACGGCGACCGTTTCCTCGTCTATGTCTCGGATTTCACCAACTGCCGCAAGGCGACGTTCATGGATGCCGGCATCGTCATTCCTGTGTGCTTCGGGGAGCGTGAAGGCGGCTATTTCCTGTTCGAATACGAGGACAACGATGCCGCCATTGCCGCCGGCCGCGACCTCTGGGGGTATCCGAAGAAATTCGGCACCATCGAACTGACCGAGCGCGAGGGCGGCGCAAGCGCCAGTGTCGTGCGCCATGGCGTGCCGCTGATCGCCATCGACTGCCGCTTCGACGGCGTCGAGGCCGAACCGCTGAAGACGACGCCGCATCTCAACATCCACATCCAGCCAGCGCCTGATGGTACGATCCTCAACAAGCGGGTGATCACCCGCGACACCTCCCCGGATTTCCGCCTGACCTCCTGCCGCTGGGGTTCGGCGGCAGTGGCGCTCGGTTCGCTTCCGACCGATCCGCTTTCCCCGCTCGGCGCGGTGAAGGTGCTGGCGGCCAGCTATGTCGTCGGCGACTTCTTCGCCACCGAGCAGAACGGCTGGGGAAAGACCATCGCCGATCTGGTGGTCAACGGCGCTACGGTAGGAAAGGAAGCTTGAAATGGATGGCGCGGTAGACGGCGACGTGCTCCTGGTCGGTTGCGGCAACATGGGCCGGGCGATGCTGCAGGGATGGCTTGCGGCGGAACTCGTCCGCCCCGAATGCGTATATGTGGTCGAGCCGTCGGCGGCGCTCCGCAATCTTGCCGGCGCGCTCGGCGTCAGGACCTATGCAGCGGCTGCGGCGCTGGAGCCCGGCCTCAGCCCTCGAATCGTTGTTCTGGCGGTAAAGCCGCAAGCGATTACGGATGTTCTGCCATCCTACCGGCCGCATGTGCGCGGCTGCGTCGTCATCAGCATCGCCGCCGGAATTCCGGTCTCCGCACTGGAGGCCGGTCTCGGCGAGATCGCCGCAATACGCGCGATGCCGAATACGCCAGCGGCGATCGGCAAGGGCTCGACGGTCCTTTTCGCGAATGATCGGACACGCCCAGAGCAAGTCGAGCAGGCGACGATGCTGCTGTCGGCCTGCGGGGCCGTTCATCATGTCGAGCAGGAGAGCCTGATCGATGCCGCAACGGCCGTCTCGGGTTCGGGGCCGGCCTATGTTTTCCATTTCATCGAGTGCCTTGCCGATGCCGGGCAGCGCCTCGGCCTGCCGCCGGAAACCGCCCTCGCCCTTGCGCGCGAAACGGTTGCCGGAGCCGGCGCATTGGCGATGTCTTCAGACACACCGCCTGACGAGCTGCGTCGACAGGTCACCAGCCCCGGCGGAACCACCGAGGCCGCTCTTGCCGTGCTTATGGAGGACTCCGCCATGCGCACCTTGCTAATCAGCGCCGCAAACGCCGCACATCGCCGCGCCGCCGACCTTGCCGCGCCAACCACGCCGGCATGACTGCCCCCATTTCTGCTTATGCGGACTGTCCGGTCGAAATGGGGGCAGTCATGCCGGCGGATTCGGGCGCGACAGAACCTCGTCGAGCAGGACATGGCGACGGTCCAACAGGAGCGCGCTGCGACGACGGACAACATCGCTGAAAATTTCATCCTTGCTGCCGAAATAGGAGCGGATCAGCGCCCGGTTGACGGCCGCCTTGTCGGCGATGTCGCGCATCTTGGCGCCGACGAACGCGAGATTGGCGGCCTACGCACAGATCGGCGGCCGCATGAATGCTGATCAACGTGACAGCAATAATGCCTGATTTATCAGCACATCGGGGCCGTCCGCCGCGCGACATCGCGTTTGCATGCGATACGTGGCCTACTCTGGACCCATCTCCACATTTTCGTGAGATTAAGACAGCGAATGTAATCAAGCTCTTGGTCATGCAAGCTCTCCGTGTATATTGAGCATGAATTTTAGGGTGAGGCTTATGTGAAGTTCCGGACTTTCCTCGTTCTTGTTGTTGCGGCGAGTTTGCTCGGCCAGACGGCTGCCGTCCCGGCTGTGGCTGCCGAGCGGTCGGTTCGCGATATCCAGAAGGCGCTGGCCGACAAGGGCTTCAGGCCGGGCGCACCGGACGGCGTCTGGGGCAAGAAATCCATAGCGGCACTCCGGGCGTATCAGACAGCCAACGGGCTGCCTTCCACAGGAACTGCGGACCAGGCGACGATCGACCGTCTCTTCCCACCGCCTCCATCCGTCGAGGCTCAGCAGCTTGCGATTACCGTCAAGCAGGCAATCGGAATGCCCGGAAAAGCAAGCCCGGCGGTGGAGACAAGACCTCTCGACCTCCCCTCCCCTAGCCCGGTCGAGTCTGCCAGCGAGATGAAAGCCGTCGACAACTCCGGTTTGCCGGAGCAGGCGCCGCCCGCTCAACAGGTCAGCGGCACGCCTGCGACTGTCGAGGAGTCGACCAGACGGCCCGCCATGCCGCAACCGTCCGCGACTTCTTCCCCCGTCATAGTCCAACTCGGGCAGTTGGCACTCTTCGGCTTGGCTGTCGCGGCCGTCTTCGTCGTCGCAAAGCGGCGGAAGCGACGGCGGCAGGCCTCCAAGGCCAGCAGCGCAAATACTGTGTCCGAAAACAGCCCCACCAGTGAGCTGATCTGGGACGATGATTCCTTCAGGGCTTTAACGGCACAAGACGCCATTCCACAGGCCGTCCCTCCCGTTTCGCCAAAGGATCAGGCGGCATCCTTGGAGGCGCATAATCGGAACGTTGCTGATTGGGTCAGGACAAACGCATCCAAAACGAAGCCTGTTGGTGACGGTAGCAAGGATGACCTGACGGAAATTACCGAACGGGGTCCGAAGGCAAGCGTGGTCGACACGGCGATACCATCGCCGACTGGCTCGCTCTCGAATTTCAATCACCCAAAGGCAGCCGAAACGAAGCCCGCACCGTCAGCCGCCAGTGGCGACGACGCGGCAAAGCGGATGGCTGGAGCGGAATGGATCGCGCCGGGCAAAGCAATCACGGTTGCAACCTTGACGATTTCCGGCGGGATGTTCTACCTCGGCGGCGTCCTCGGCAAGCAGGGGAGACTCAACGAAAACGAGAATTGCCTCGTCAATCCGGCATTGACGGTCGGAAGAGGTCGCGACCCGGCGGGCGTCTCGATGGGATACTGGCCATCGTATGGCGGGATGTCCCCCGATGCGCGGCGCTCGTACCTCGAATGGCTGGCTGGCAGCCGATCGAACCCCGGCGATTACATCGGCTACGTGTTTCTCTATTTCTACGGTCTGGAGCGGCGGCTTCTGCTCGACCAGGACGCAACCGATGGTGAGGCGGTTCTGGCGGAGGTGCGGCGGCTTCTTGACGTCTACGGCCATAACGGCTCCTTCAATCGCTATGCGACCGAATTGCTGACGGCTGCCGAGTTGAGAAGTGGGGAGCCATCCACTCAGTTCCTTGAGCGGGTGGAGTCCAATGGTTACGAGGTTCCCGCAGCGATCAAGATTGCTTTGGGTATCCGGGTCCGCGACGAGCGCCCGATCGAAGCCGATTTGATGCTCCGCTTCGCGCTGACCCATCCCGAGACCAGTGTCCGAACGCCCGCCAAGCGTGTTCCGGCCCTGCTGCAGGAGCTCTATCATCTGGAATTTGCCAAGCTCTATCCGTCCGGCTATCGCCCGAGGGCCGGACGAACCAAAAAGCTCAAGAAGCACTATCAGGCCTGCAGCGGAAGCTTCGGTCTCGACATCAAGGTTCTCGGCGGCGAGGTCCCCGACATCACCGACCGGGAAGAGCCGATCAGGATCGCCCGCCGGATTTTCAACGACTGTATGGAGCAACTCAACGACTACAGCCGGACCCTCGGCCGCCTCCCTGGCCTCGAACCGAATTTGCTGGCTATATCCAAGCTCCCCGAGGCGCTCCGGCTGACGGCCGCCAACGGCTTGGCCGGCGATCCGCTGGCGACGATCCGACGCTACACCGAGGCAGCCGTAGAGACACAGATCACCTTCCTTGCGGGGCTGGTCGGTTTGGATATGGGACAGAACCCCGGCAAGGCGAAGCTGCGCGATCTGAGCCAGGCTCTTTCAAGCTTCGGTATCGGATCGACGTTCGATCCGGCGTTTGCGGTCAGATCCTCCGCGGGCGACGACAAGGCGATCCTGTTTCCGATCTCCCAGCCCCTATCCGCAGAAGCGTCGGAAGCTTACCGGATCCAGCAGCTTTCGGTGATGCTCGGCATGCTCGTCGGCCATGCCGACGGTGTCTTCCATGAGCTTGAGCGGAAGGCGCTTCTCGACCGGATCGCTGGAGCCGACGATCTGTCTCCCGACGAAAAACGGAGGCTTGAAGCCGAGATGCGCCTCAACGAAGGCGACGCCGCGCGTCTCGACGAATGGTTCAAGCGCCTCAAGGACGTGCCCGAAAGCGGCCGTGAGGTGATCGCCGCCGAACTGGTTTCACTCGCGTCAGCCGATGGCGACCTGCACGCGGATGAGGTCAGGAAGCTGGAGGTGATCTTCAAGCGGATGGGAATCGACCACACGTTCCTCTACGAACGGCTTCATGCGAGTGCCAGCAGCCAATACAGCGTCGGCGCGCCCCCTATCCCCTCGGATGCTTCCAAATCCAAGGCCTTCCCTTCGCGGTCGCAGATCGATCTGTCGAGGCTTCAAAGCATCCGCTCCGAAACCCGGATTACGTCCAACGTTCTCGCCGACATTTTCGTCGACGAGGACGAAGACGTCGTCATCAGCCCTTCCGAAGTCGTTATGGATGTCCGGCAGAGCGAGCTTTTTGAAGGACTCGAACAGCGATACGGCGCGTTCCTGTCCGAGATTCTGCAGCGCCCATCCTGGTCGAAGGAGGACTTCGAGCACTTGGCACGAGATGCGTCCCTGATGCCCGGCGCAGCGAAGGAAGCGATCAATGACTGGTCGCTGGATCGCTTCGACGAACTGATGATCGAAGGTGACGATGAACTGGACGTCAATCAGCATCTGTTGCCCATTCCCACAGCCATTTCCACAGTCATCAAAGAAGGTATATCCGCATGACCACAAAGCCGCCCGCAATCAAGCCGCGTGACCGCGATACAATCATCAGCGCATTGCGCGCGGGTGTCGTCCCCCGGCTCGGGCTTCAACATATTCAGGTCGGGCGTCAGCGCGAGATCGAGGCTCTGATACGCGATATCCGCCGCGTCGGCGACGGCGGTTCCAGCATCCGGTTCGTGATTGGGGCATACGGAGCCGGCAAGACCTTCTTCCTGTTCCTCATCCGGCAGATCGCGCTCCAGAGCAAGCTGGCGGTATGCCAAGCCGACCTGGCTCCTGAGCGCCGCATCCACGCCACGAACGGCCAGGCCAGGTCGCTCTACGCCGAACTGGCGCGCAGCCTTTCCACCCGCACCGCGCCCGAGGGCGGCGCGCTCCGCAATATCCTCGAAAGCTATATACAGAAGGCGACCGAACGCGCTGGCGCGACCGGCGTCCCGATCGAGACGGCCGTCAAGGACGGCCTCGGCGACATCCGAGAGATGGTGGCGGGCTACGATTTCGCAACCGTAGTGGCGGCTTACGCACGCGGATACGAGGATGGAAACAGCGTCCTCCAGGACGCCGCGCTGCGCTGGTTGCGGGGCGAATACACGACCAAGACGGAAGCCAGACAGGATCTCGGCGTCCGAACCATTCTGGACGACGCGTCATTCTACGACGGCTTGAGGCTGCTGGCGAAGTTCGTCCGTGTGGCCGGGTTCGGCGGGATGATCGTCTGCCTCGACGAACTGGTCAATCTCTACAAGCTGCAGAGCGCCCAGGCCCGCAAGCAGAACTACGAGCAGATCCTCCGCATTCTCAACGACGTCCTGCAAGGGACGACCGAAGGCATCGGGTTCATCCTCGGCGGTACGCCGGAATTCCTTCTCGATACCCGTCGCGGCCTCTACTCCTATGAGGCATTGCAGAGCCGGCTTGCCGAGAACAGCTTCGCGGTGAACGGTCTCGCGGATTACTCCGGTCCCGTCATCAACCTTCCAAGCCTGACCCCGGAGGAACTCTTCCATCTCCTGGAAAGGCTACGCGACGTGTTCGCCGGCGGCGATCCCGAAAAACACCTCGTCCCCGACGAAGCGCTCGTCGCTTTCATGCAACACTGCTTGAACACCATTGGCGATGCCTACTTCCGGACCCCGCGAAATACCGTGAAGGCGTTTGTCGATTTGCTGGCCGTGCTCGAGCAGAACCCCGATGTCGCATGGAGCGATTTGTTGACCCGCATGCAGGTAAGCGAGGATCGCCAGGGCGCGGACGAGGCGGAGTTCCATGCAGACGCCGACGACGGGGACGACGAACTTGCGACCCTCCGCCTTTGAGCGCCTGGGCCATCCGGTCCGGCGCTGGATCTGGCAGCAGAAGTGGCAACGCCTGCGGGACGTCCAGGAAAAGGCGATCCCGGCTATCCTTGCCGGCGGCGATGTCGTGGTTTCGGCCCGGACCGCGGCTGGAAAGACCGAGGCGGCTATCATGCCGCTGCTGACCCGTGTCCTCGACGGCGATGGCCGGGACGGCTTCCGGATCCTCTACGTCAGCCCCCTCAAGGCGCTTATCAACGACCAATACCGTCGGCTTGAGCCACTCTGCGAAGCCTGCGATATCCCGCTTCATAAATGGCATGGCGACGTCTCCGCGGACGCCAAGGCGCGGGCACGCAAGACCCCGAACGGCGTGGTCCTGATCACGCCGGAATCGCTGGAAGCGCTCCTCGTCCGGCGCGGCAAGGAGGTGCGTTTCCTGTTCTCGTCGCTCGAAGCCGTCGTGATCGACGAACTCCATGCTCTCATCGGAACCGAGCGCGGAATGCAGTTGCAGTCCATCCTGAACCGCATCGAGATCGCGTGCGACAGGGAAAGGATCGACCGCATCGGTCTTTCGGCAACGCTTGGTGACATGCGGCTTGCCGCCGACGCGCTGCGCCCAACCGGCGGCGCGGACGTAAAGGTCATAGAGGGCAACGACGAAGGAAACGGCCTCAAGCTGCAAATACGCGGATACTACGAGACGGAAAGAGAAGAAGACGACGGCGAAAAGGATGCGTCACCGGACGAGGACACGGCCGAACGGCACGGCATTCCCGAACGCCTCGCCGACGATCTGTTTCGCCTCTTGCGGGGGCACCGAAACCTGTTGTTCGGTGGCTCGCGGCAACGCGTCGAATTGTACGCCGATCGTCTCCGGCTGATGTGCGAGGACAATCGCGTCCCGAACGAGTTCTTTCCGCATCATGGCAGCCTGTCGAAAGCCGAACGGGAGGATGTCGAGCTGAGGCTTCGCGATGACCCCCGCCCGACGACAGCGGTTGCGACGACGACACTCGAACTCGGCATCGATATCGGGGACGTCGAATCCGTCGCCCAGATCGGCCCAGGCTTTTCGGTGTCTTCTCTCAGGCAGCGCCTTGGTCGCTCGGGGCGCCGGGCCGGAAGCCCGGCAATCATGCGGATGTTCGTCATCGAAAGAAATCCCGGGCGCGGGCAACACCCCCTCGAACGCCTCAACCTCGGGCTGATCCAGTCGATCGCCATGATCGAATGCCTCAAGGACGGCTGGTGCGAGCCGCCCGCCCCGGCTGGCCTGCATCTCTCGACGCTCCTGCACCAGGTTCTCGCGCTGATCCTCCAGAAAGGCGGCGCTTCCCCGCAGTCGGCATGGAAAATCCTTTGCGACCGCGGGCCGTTCAAGAGGGTGGATCGCGCGATGTTCGCCGATCTCCTCCGCTGCATGGCCTCCGCCGAGAACAAGCTGATCGAGCAGTCCCCGGAAGGACTGCTGATGATCGGCGAGTTTGGGGAGAGAATCACGGAGGCCCACGATTTCTATCCGGTCTTCTCGATCGAACGGGAGTACCGGATCATCCATGAGGCGAGGACGCTTGGCACTTACCCGCTGGATTCGGCGATCAAGCCGGGTGAAACCCTGATCTTCGCCGGACGGCGCTGGCAGGTTATCGAGGTCGATGATCCCACGCGGATTATAACGGTAAAACCGACTCGGGGCGGCAAACCGCCACGCTTCAGCGGGAATGGCGGCGGTCTGCACAACCGGATCGCCAAGGAGATGAAACATGTGCTGGAGGGCGCAGAACAGTTCGCCTATATCGACCGTGTCGCCGCAGATATGCTGGCCAGCGCCCGCCAATGCTTCGGGGAACTCGGTTTGGCCACACGGTCTGTCTTGCCTCATGCCGACGGAGTGCTGGTCTTTCCGTGGATAGGAACTCAAAAGCTGACCACTCTGACCCTCGCCTTCCTCGCCCGGGATTTTCGGACCACACAGTTTCAGCATGCAATCGAACTTCAGGACTGTGATGCGGAAGGCGTAGGGCAATGCCTAGCGTGCTGGGCATCAGGCGATCTTCCGACAATAGAGACGATGATGGCCGGAGTTTCAAGGCCGAACGTCGCCCGGTTCGATCATCATCTATCGCAGGATCTGATGACGATGGTGACCGTGCAAGAACGGCTCGACTACGGCTCGCTTCAGGAGGTCGCGTCGCGGCTGGCATCGACGACTGTCGGCTACTGACCCTTCTGCGGCTGGGAAGAGGCGGCAGGGCATCGATCTCGGGTGCGAGATACCCGTCAGCCTAGTAAGCACGATTTCGAGGAATGACTCCAACTGCAGCCAGACTGGCCGAGCGTTGCCAATGCCTTACGACAAGTCTTTTCGAAGACATCAATCGCCGGCTTTCCGCCAACGGCGTTGGCATCACTGCTGCAAAGAGACGATTCAAGAATATGATCGAGAGGGAACGGGCGAACGCGGAAATCCCGATGAACCAAACCTGGGGAGTCCTTGCCTTTGCATGTTGCCTCGGGCGAACTGAAGACAAATTTCGACGTCGTTTGGTCCTTGGCGGACGATGGATATCTCGCGGTCTTCGCAGCCAAAAAACCGAAGCCTCATTGGCGAAAATCGAAAGGCAGACTTCTCCCAGTGCATGACGTCACTCCGATCATATGTAGGGGAAGATTTCTTCAGTCGACCCGAAACAACGCGAGCATTCTGATTTTTAGTTTGTGCCGGGCGTCGATCCGGTTTTTTATTGTCCTTAGAATTGGGAAATACTGGCCTTCATTTTGGGAATCAACCTTGCTTCGATCCGAAATGCGACCCCGACATACAGGTAGTTGAGTGCTGAACTTCCTCGATTGGGAACTTGCAGCGTGCCAATCACAACGGTGCGCCATGGAGAGGACGATTGTCGATCGGCGCATCCTGTGCGATCCTGCGCATGGAGGAGTTCGGGATGGCGTCGACCCTATCGCATATACGGGAGATCGAGCGTGTCGGCATGGGCGTCGTCAGCCCGCGTGATGCGCCGGTGATAAAATCCTGGCTGCGCTGCCTCAACGACTACAAGCTCGACCCGGCGATTGCGCAGGAAGCCTATATCGTTCCCGAACCGAAGCTGCGCGAGCACCGCGAGCAGGCGGAAGAACTGATCCGCATCGGCCGTTCCGGTCTCGAAGGGCTTTTCAATCAGGTCGCCGGGCAGAATTATGTGCTCTTGCTGTCGGATGCGCGTGGCGTTACCGTCGATTTCATGGGCGATCCCACCTTCGACAACCAGTTGCGAAAAGCGGGTCTCTATCTCGGTTCGGAATGGTCGGAGAACCGGGCGGGCACCTGCGCAGTCGGGGCCTGCATCGTTTCCGGCGAACCCGTCATCATCCATCAAGACGATCATTTCGACGCCAGCCATATCGGGCTGACCTGTACGGCCGCACCCGTTTTCGACACGCTCGGCGATCTCACCGCCGTGCTCGACATTTCCCAGCTCCGCTCGCCGACCGTCAAGGCGAGCCAGCAGCTCGCGCTGCATCTGGTTTCCGCCACGGCGCGGCGCATCGAGCTCGCAAACCTCATGACCCGCACCCGCAACGACTGGGTGCTGCGCCTTGCCCGCTCGCCGGAATTTCTGGATGTCGATCCGGACGCCGCCATCGCGCTCGACGGTTCCGGCCGCATCACCGGCATGACCCATGGCGGTTTCGGCGCGCTCGCCCGCGCGATGAACATGCGCGGCCTCTCGACGCGCGATTTCCTCGGCCTGCCGATTTCGCAGGTCTTCGACATGGATATCGACGACCTGCCGCGCTTCATGCGCGGCCGGCCGAACGGCGAGCGCCTGTTGCGCGCCAGAAACGGCCTGGTGCTCTTCGCCAGCGCCATCGCCCCTGCCGTCAGCCTGCGCAAGCCGCTGCCGCCGGAGACGCGCCTGCCGCGAGCATTGCGTGACCTGAGCAATGGCGATGCCGCCATGGAGCGGGTGCAGGCACGCGCAGCGAAATTTTCGGCGCGCGATATCCCGATCCTCATTCAGGGCGAGACGGGCAGCGGCAAGGAGTTTCTGGCCCGCGCGATCCATGACAGCTGTGGCGGCGGCGGCAATTTCGTCGCCGTCAATTGCGCCGCGATCCCGGAACATCTCATCGAATCCGAACTCTTCGGCTATGCGCCCGGCGCCTTCACCGGCGCCAGCCAGAAGGGCAAGCGCGGCCTGATCGAGGAAGCAAGCGGCGGCACGCTGTTCCTCGATGAGATCGGCGACATGCCGCTTTCCCTGCAAAGCCGGCTGCTGCGTGTCCTCTCGGAAAACGAGGTGCAGCCTGTCGGGGCGCTGAAGGCGCGCCCGGTTCGGCTGCGCGTGCTCTCCGCCTCGCACCGCGATCTCGCCGAACTGGTGAAGGAGGGGCGTTTCCGCCAGGATCTCTACTATCGCC
The DNA here is from genome assembly GCA_017305935.1 of Hyphomicrobiales bacterium. Classification (GTDB taxonomy): domain Bacteria; phylum Pseudomonadota; class Alphaproteobacteria; order Rhizobiales; family Rhizobiaceae; genus Metarhizobium. The sequence goes on from JAFKJU010000006.1 coordinate 312,899, forward strand.
TCAACGCCGCGACGCTGAGCCTGCCGCCGTTGCGCGCGCGAACGGATCTCGATTGGCTGATCGACCAGATTCTCGCTCGCATCGGGACGGAAGCCGGTGAGAGCTACCGCCTCGATGTCGCCGCGCGGGCGGCGCTTTGCGCGCATGACTGGCCGGGAAATTTCCGCGAGCTTTCCAATGCGCTGCGGGTGGCCGTCGCGCTTGCGGAGGGCAGTGTCATCGGTCCCGATTGTCTGCCCGATCATCTCCTGACGGCGCCAGCCGCCCTCCCCGCCGGCGGTGACGACGATCTTCGGCGCGCACTCGGCGAATGCGGCGACAATGTTTCGGCGCTCGCCCGCAAACTCGGGGTCAACCGCTCCACCATCCACCGCCGCCTCAAACGCCTCAACTGACGCAACGCCTGCAACACCTGTTGCACGCTTTCTGTCGCACCGCGCCCAACCCCAGATCCGTCGGCGCCGCAATCTCTTGATAATGCCTGCGGATCCGGCTCATCCGCGATCTGGCACGCCGCTTGCTGCTCCTCCTGTGCAAGAATGACAGGAGGAGACATCATGAAAGCTCTACGCTTCCACGCCGCCAAGGATCTGCGCATTGAGGAGGTCGATGCGCCGCCTCCGCCCGGACCGGGCGAGGTGGTGGTCGAAAACCGCTTCTGCGGCATCTGCGGCACGGATCTGCATGAATATGCCTATGGGCCGATCTTCGTGCCGCGGGAACCGCATCCCTTCACCGGCGCCCACGGGGCGCAAATCCTCGGCCATGAATTCGGCGGTGTCGTCAAGGCCGTGGGCGAGGGTGTAACGCATGTCAAACCAGGAGACCGGGTCTCGATCCAGCCTCTCATCATGCCCCGCCAAGGCGACTATTATGCCGATCGCGGGCTGTTTCATCTGAGCGGAAAGCTCGCGCTTGCCGGTCTTTCCTGGCATTCGGGCGGCATGGCCGGGGCCGCCCTTCTCAACGACTACAACGTGCAGCCCATTCCCGATACGCTGAGCGATCAGGAGGCCGCGCTCATCGAGCCGACGGCGGTGGCGGTCTATGCCTGCGACCGTGGCGGCGTGACCGCCGGCAACAGCGTGCTCGTCACCGGCGCCGGTCCGATCGGCATCCTCGTGGCGATGGCCGCGCGCGCGGCGGGCGCCTCGCAGATCTTCCTGTCCGATCTCAACGACACGCGGTTGACGCTGGCGCGCGAAGCGCTAGGCGAGGTGCGCACGATCAACCCGAGGACGGAAAAGGTGGGAGACGTCATCCGCGCCGAAACCGAAGGCGGTGTCGGCTGCGACGTCGCCATCGAATGCGTCGGCAACGAACATGCGCTGAAAAACTGCGCGGATGCGGTTCGCAAGCAGGGTGTCGTCGTCCAGACCGGGCTTCACCCCGGCGAAAATCCGCTGAACTGGTTCGACGTGACGTTCAAGGACATCGATATTCGCGGTTCCTGGGCCTATCCCACCCATTACTGGCCGCGCGTCGCAAGGCTGATCGCCAGCGGCCAGATTCCGGCAAGCCGCATCGTTACGAAATACGTCTCGCTCGACGAGGCCGTCGCCGAAGGGTTCGACCAGTTGCTCGATCCCGGCGGCAAGCAGCTGAAAATCCTGATCGACCTTTCCCGATAGGCCGATCCGTCATGCGGGACGGTTGAGGAGCCGTTCCGCCTTTCATCTGAGCAGGAGGAGAAAAAGATGCTCGACAAAACCCCCACCAGCCGCGTTCAGGCGCTTCTCGATACGTTCGGCGCCGCGCTTGAGGCCGGCCGCATCGACGATGCCGTCAATCTGTTCGCGGAGGAATGCTACTGGCGCGACCTCGTCGCCTTCACCTGGAACCTCAAGACCGTCGAGGGACGGGACCAGGTGCGCGACATGCTGCAATCGCAACTTTCCACCGCCAGACCCTCCAACTGGCGCGTCGCGGCCGGCGAGGCGGCGACGGAGGCTGAAGGCGTGCTGGAAAGCTGGATCACCTTCGAGACGGCGACCGGGCGTGGCTACGGCCTGGTGCGCTTCAAGAACGGCCTGATCTGGACCCTGCTGACCGTGCTTTCCGAGCTGAAGGGTCATGAGGAGAAATCAGGCTTCACCCGTCCGCTCGGTGCGAAACATGGACAGAACCTCGGCGCGAAGACCTGGAAGGAGGAGCGCGAGGAGGAGGAACGCACGCTCGGCTACGAAAAGCAGCCCTATGTCGTCATCATCGGCGGCGGCCAGGGCGGCATCGCGCTCGGCGCGCGGCTGCGCCAGCTCGGCGTGCCGACCATCATCCTCGAAAAGAACGACCGGCCGGGCGATAGCTGGCGCAAGCGCTACAAATCGCTCTGCCTGCACGATCCCGTCTGGTACGACCACCTGCCCTATATCGATTTTCCGAAGAACTGGCCCGTTTTCGCGCCGAAGGACAAGATCGGCGACTGGCTGGAATTCTATACCAGGGTGATGGAGCTGAACTATTGGACGCGCTCCACCGCCAAATCCGCGAAATGGGACGAGTCCACCAAGGAATGGACCGTCGTCGTCGACCGCGACGGCGAGGAGGTGGTGCTGCGGCCGAAGCAACTCGTGTTCGCCACCGGCATGTCCGGCAAGGCGAACATCCCGGATTTCAAGGGCCGTGAGCGCTTCCAGGGCGAGCAGCACCATTCCTCGCAGCATCCGGGACCGGATGGCTACAAGGGCAAGAAGGTGGTGGTCATCGGCTCGAACAATTCGGCCCATGACATCTGCGCCGCGCTCTACGAGGCTGGCGTCGACGTCACCATGATCCAGCGTTCGACCACCCATATCGTGCGCTCCGATACGCTGATGGATATCGGCCTCGGCGCGCTCTATTCCGAACAGGCGCTGGCGAACGGCGTGACGACGGCGAAAGCCGACCTCATCTTCGCCTCCCTACCCTACCGGATCATGCACGAGTTCCAGATCCCGCTCTACGACAAGATGCGCGAACGCGACGCCGACTTCTACGCCGCGCTGGAAAAGGCAGGTTTCCAGCTCGACTGGGGCGCGGACGGTTCGGGGCTGTTCATGAAATATCTCCGCCGCGGCTCCGGCTATTACATCGATATCGGCGCCTCGCAGCTCATCATCGACGGCAAGGTGAAGCTTGCCGCCGGGCAGGTCGAGGAGATCACCGAGAATTCCGTAAAGCTTTCCGATGGAAAGGAAATCCCGGCCGACGTCATCGTCTATGCGACGGGCTACGGCTCGATGAACGGCTGGGTCGCCGATCTCATCGACCAGGAGACGGCCGACAGGGTCGGCAAGGTATGGGGACTGGGCTCCGATACGCCGAAGGATCCCGGTCCCTGGGAGGGTGAGCAGCGCAACATGTGGAAGCCGACACAGCAGGAGGCCTTGTGGTTCCACGGCGGCAACCTGCATCAGTCGCGCCACTATTCGCAGTATCTTTCCTTGCAGCTGAAAGCCCGCATGGAAGGCATTCCGACGCCGGTCTACGCCCTCCAGCCGGTACATCACCGGAAGTAGAGCCGGCACGCGGCGCGCCATGCCGGAATGCGCAAGGTTCGGCATGGTCGGCGTCCCGCGCACGGCGGCCATGGGCAGGCTCCGTGGCCGCCGCCTGTCACGGCAGCAGGACGATACTGCCCGTCGAGCGGCCGGATTCCATTTCCGCATGGGCGGCGGCCGCCTCGTCCAGCCGGTATTCGGACCCGACCTGGGAAACGATGCCGGCCTCGATAGCGCGCAGGGCGCTGATCGCCGCCTCCCGATAGCGGGCGACATCGGCGCACCATGCCATGATGCTCGGATGCGACAGGGATTTTCCGGGGCGCAATTCCTCGACCGCGATCGGCGGGATAGGACCGCCGGCCTGCCCGATGGTCGCGGCCGTCCCGAAAGGACGAACCGACCTGACGGTCTTCACCAGCATGCCGCCGCCGATCCCGTCATAGGCGACGTCGACACCCCTGCCCCCGGTCAGCGCGTGCACCTCGGCGACCAGGTCGGCATCCCGGCCGACGATCAGTTGATCCGCGCCGGACGCCAGCGCCGCCGCGGCTTTTTCCTGCGAACCGACGGTTCCGATGACCCGGGCGCCCCGCGCCTTGGCGCCGCGCACGAGAAGACCGCCAAGCCCGCCGGCGGCCGCATGAACGAGGATGGTGTCGCCGGCCTTCACCGGATAGGTCTTCTCGAGCAGCATGTAGGCGGTCATGCCTTTCAACAGGGAGGTGGCCGCGGTCTTGACGGCGACGGCATCGGGAAGCTTGACCACCCTTTCGGCCTCGGCGATCCGCCAGGAGGCATAGGCGCCGACCGGCGGCCCCGCATAGGCGACCCGGTCGCCCTCGGCAAACTCCAGAACGCCGGAGCCGACCGCCTCGACGATGCCCGCCGCCTCCACGCCGATCACCGCCGGATAGGAAGGCAGAGGATATAGTCCCTTGCGGTGATAGATATCGAGGAAGTTCGTGCCGATGGCCTGATGGCGGATGCGGATCTGGCCTTCGCCGGGTTCGACCAGGGCCTGCTCCCGTATTTCGAAATGCCCGTGCTCACCGGGCGCAACCAGCAGCGCAACTTGATTTGTCATGGACATGTCTCCTTCTGGAGACAACATGCGCCCTGCCCGATTGCTTGAATATTCCCTATTTCCGCCCAATCAATGGGAAGAAATTCACATATCCTGATTGCGAGGAGGCTGTGGCTTCCATTCGAAATCGCAAGCGCAGCAGCGGCGGCCGATATATCGTCATGGCCGCGACCAATTGCGTCTGTTTCGGATCAGTGGTCGACGTCTGCTTCGAGCCTGCTCTTCAAGTCGTTCAGGAACGCGGCTGCATGCGCGCCGTCGACCGCGCGGTGATCGCTGGTCAATGTCAGCTCGGCCATCGGGCGCCAGTCCGGCTTGCCATCGTGCCATACCTGCCGCCGGACGGTGCTGCCGACGGCAAGGATTGCGACCTGCGGCGGATTGATGATCGCCGTGAAGCGACTGACGCCGAGCATGCCGAGATTCGAAATCGTGAAGGTTCCTCCCGTTACCTCGGCGATACCGATCCTTCCGCTGCGGACCTTGTCGACAAGTGCCTTGCGTTTCCCGGCGATCTCGGCCAGGGACAAGGCTTGCGCGCGATGAATGACAGGGACGGTGAGGCCCCTGTCGGAGGCCACGGCGAGGCCGAGATTGACGTCGTCATACTCGACGACACCCTCGTCCTGCCAATGGGCATTCAAGCCTGGATGTTTCGCAAGCGTTGCCGCGCAATGCAGCAGGAGGATATCCGTCACGGTCGCGCCCGCCTGGCGCCGCGCAAGGGCGGCGGTCATGTCCACTTCGACCGTGATCGGAAACATCGGTACGGACCAGGCGGCTTTCATGGCCCGGACCATCAGACGTTGCGTCTTCGAAAGCTCCCGGCGCCGGAAACCCGCTTCGGCGGTTGCCGTCTCGGCCATTCCCCAGCCCTCCTCAGGCAGCCTTCGCGAGCGGGGCTGCGCCCGCGCAGCCATATTGGCGCATCTTCATCATGGTCGCTTCGATCATGCGAGAGCGGCCCTCGGCCATGGCTTCCTCCAGCTGACGGTCGCCCTGCGCGAAAACGGCCTCCAGACCGGCGCGAAAGGCATGCCGCAGATCGGTGTCGGCATTGAATTTATGGATGCCCGCAGCCCTGGCTTCCTGGATTTCCCGGTCGCTGAGACCCGAAGCACCGTGCAGAACCAGCGGAATGCCGGTCGCGGCCTTGATTTCACGAATGCGCTGAATGCTGATCGGCGCCTGCGGAATTCCGGGGATGACGCCATGGACGATGCCGACCGAGATCGCCAGATAGTCGATGCCCGTCTCGGCGACGAAGCGGCGCGCCTCTTCCACATCGGTGTAATAGTCTTCCCAGTTCACGCTTTCGCCGGCATCCGGGATCTTGCCGAGTTCGGCTTCGACCGGAATGCCATAGGCATGGGCGATTTCGACGAGCCTGCGGGTGGTGGCGATATTTTCCTCGAACGGCAGGTGCGCGCCGTCATACATGACGGAGGAGAAGCCGAGACGGACGGCTTCCAGCACCTCATCCCAGGAGCCGTGATCCAGGTGGATCACATATTTCGCATTCGAGCGCTCGGCGACACGCCGCGTCATCTCGAAAGCCCGGCGCACGCCCATGTGCGGGATGATGGCGCGGCCCACCTGAAGGAAAATCGGCGATTGCGCCCGCTCCGCCGCCCATACGAGCGCCTCGGTCGTTTCCTCGTTATGCATGTTGTAGGCGCCCACGGCGTAGCCGTTGCGCCGTGCGTGTTCGATCAATTGCTTCGGATCGGCCTGCGGGGTCATGATGTGCTTTCCTCCAAATTCGCGTTTGTTTCACTCTGCCGCCATGTCGGCCGTCTGCCGCGGTTTGCCGGCGACGTCGAAACGGCGGATGTAATTGAGATAATCATCGATCTCGCGCTGCTTCCGGTCCTCGTCCCACCCTTGGCGGGCAGCGAGAATACCGGCCGCCGCCTTGAGAGACCGGCGCCCGCAATTGCCGTTCAGTCCGACCATGATGCGGCGGATCAGCGCGTCCGTCAGGGTGCGGCAGAATTCGTTCTCGAAGGTGAAGACCAGTTCCGCGCCGATCGCGCCGCTGTCCTCATCGATCTTTGCGAGCAGATCGGCGTCCGCGCGGCCGAGGGCGAGAATGTCGCCGGCGCGGGAACCGTAGATATCGACCAGGCGGTCGACCGTCGCCCGGTCGACACCGCCGGCTTCGGCGAGTTCCTGGCGGAGACGCTGCCAGTCTGCGATCCGGGCTCCGGGAAACGGAACCGAGGCTGTATGGCAAGGCGGAGGCTTGCGCCCGAGCCGTCGGAAGATCGTATCGACCGTCTCTTCCGCCAGGCTTCGATAGGTCGTCAGCTTGCCGCCGATGATCGACAGCAGGCCCCGGCATTCGGGCGCATGGTCGTAAATGACATGGCTGCGCGGCACCTTCCACTCGGATTTCGCCGGCACATATGGGAGCGGCCGGACACCGCTATAGGTGTAGAGGATATCGTCGCGCGTCAGCCCTGCCTGCGGAATGAGACTGTTGACCTCGCCCAGAAGGTAGTCGATCTCGGCATCGTCGGCGACGGCGGTATCCGGATCCTCGTCGAACTTCTTGTCGGTCGTGCCGATCAGATAGCGCCCACCCCAGGGAATCACGAGAACGAGGCGACCGTCCGCGCGTGACTCGTAATAGACCACATCCGGCGGCGCCCCGGGAAAGGGATCGAGGACGAGATGGCTGCCCTTCGCGCCGCCGATGTGCCGCTTCCCGCCGGCGGCCTGCCCCTTCAATACCGTATCGACCCAAGGCCCTGCGGCATTGACGGCCATGGCGGTGGAAAGCGTATGGCGGGTGCCGGCCAGAAGATCGGTGCAGGTGACCCCCGTCAGTGTACCCCCGTCCTGAACGAAGCCGTCGACGCGGCAATGGGTGAAGATGCGGCATCCTTCGGCTGCGGCCGACAAGGCGACCTCGGTGCACAGGCGCTCGGACCAGACGACCTGTCCATCCATAAAGATGGCGCAACCCTCGAGCCCGTCGCCGTCCATTTCGGGGAAGCGGCGAAGCGTTTCGGCGCGCGACAGGATGGTATGCGAGGCCGTCGTCTTGTCGAAAGACAAGATATCGTAGGCGATCATTCCCAGCCGCAACATCCATCGCGACCGGCGGTTATGGCGGTAGAACGGGATCATCAGCGGGACGGGCTTGACCAGATGTGGGGCGAGGCGGAACAGTCTTTCCCGTTCCCGCAGGGATTCGCGCACCAGTGCGATATCGCCCTGCTCCAGGTATCGAAGGCCGCCATGAATGAGCCGCCCCGACCAGCTGGAGGTGCCGCTGCCGAGATCCTCCTTTTCGACCAGGGCGACGCGCAAACCCCGTGCGGCCGCATCCCGGGCAATGCCGATGCCATTGATGCCGGCGCCGATGACGACGAGATCGAATATCTCGTCCACCCCTGGCGGCGGCGGTGCCGGTTGGCCGTTGACGCTCATGATGATCGCTCGCGTTCGGTTTGCGGATGGTGTCCTGGCGGGTCCCGGTTGCCGGCCGGGGCCAGACCGGACGGGCTTCAGTCCCCGGTTTCGATGATCGCGATCACCGAGCGCACCTGGGCCTCCTGCCCTTCCTGCACGAGAATTTCGGAGAGGATGCCGGTCGCCGGCGATTCGAGTTCCTGCGTTGCCTTCTCCGCCTCGATCTCGGCAAGAGGTTCGTCCTCCTTGACGTGATCGCCGACCTTCTTCAGCCAGCTGGCTACGGTCCCCTCGCTCATTCCCATGCCCCACTGCGGCAAAAGCACTTCAACCTTCATCGTCCGGCCCTCCGGGTTCTGGTGTCCAACTGGTCCGCGCTGACCGCCTCGATCGCCGCAACGATCCGCTCGGTCGTCGGATACATCTCGGCCTCAAGCACGGGGTTGAACGGGATCTGCATGTTGAGCGCCGCGACGCGCTTGATGGGTGCGCGCAAGGCGTGATGCGCCTCATCGGCGACGACCGCCGCGATTTCGGCCGCAGCGCCGCATGTCCGATGCGCCGGTTCGGCGATCACCAGCCGCCCGGTCTTCAGCACCGACCGCACGATGGCCCTGGTATCCAGCGGCACCAGGGTTCGCGGATCGATGACCTCGCAGGACACCCCGCGCGCCTCCATCTGCCGGGCTGCCTCCAGCGCCAGCGGAACGCAGCCGGATATGCCGACGACGGTCACGTCGCTGCCGTCGCGGCGGGTGCGCGCCACGCCGAAGGGTATCCTGTACTCGCCGTCCTCGACCTCTTCCTTCGTGCCCCACAGGCGCACGGCCTCGAAGATCAGAACCGGATCGTCGCTGTCGACGGCCGTTCGCAGGAGCCCCTTGGCGTCGCTGGCGGAGGCCGGGGCCACGACCTTGAGGCCCGGCACGCCCATGAACATCGGATAGGGCCGGTCCGAATGGTGGGCGCCGGTCGCAAGCCCGTAGAACATGGCCGAGCGGAAGACGACCGGAATGGATGACTGGCCGCCGAACATGTAGCGGTTCTTGGCCGCCTGGTTCACGAACTGGTCCATCGCCATGTAGAGGAAGGAGGAATAGGACAGGTCGACGATCGGCCGCAGGCCGGTCATGGCGGCGCCGATGGCCGCGCCGACGATCGCCTCTTCCGAGATGGGAGTGTTGCGGATGCGCGAGCGGCCGAACTGCTGGACGAAGTCGCCCTGTTGCGCACGTTGCTTGCTTCCGCCTGTGGTGCCGTAGACATTGGCCTCGACGTCCTCGCCAAGGATGACGACGCGGGGATCCGCCGCCATGGCCTCCTGCTGGGCCGCGCCGATGGCGCCGATATAGGTCATGATGCTCAAAGCACATCCTCCAGAAGATAGGCGTCGGAGTAGAGATCGGCGAAAGCGACGGAACGATCGGGATCGGGGCTCTCGGTGGCGAAGGCAACGCAATCCTCGACCTCCTGCGCGATCTCCGCCTCTACGGCATCCATCTCTGCGGCGGATGCGATGCCGCGTTCGATCAGCATGGCGCGGAAAAGGGCGACCGGATCGCGCGAGAGCCAGAATTCCCGTTCATTCGCATCGCGATAATCGGTATTAATGCGCAGCCCTTCGGAATGTTCGCGGAAGCGATAGGTCATGACCTCGACCAGGCTGGGGCCTTCGCCGCGCCGGGCCCGCGCGACGGCTTCGGCGACCGCATCGTAGACCTCCAGGACATCCTGGCCGTTCTCGACGCGGATGCCGGGCATGCCGAAACCGAAAGCGCGGTCGACGATCCGCCCGCCTGTCACGGTATGGGCCGGGGTCGACAGGGCGTAGTGATTGTTTTCGCACAGGAAGATGACAGGCAGCTTCCAGGCCGAGGCCATGTTCATCGACTCGTAGAGCACGCCCTGATTGGCGGCGCCGTCTCCGAAGAAGGTCAGCGCGACGCGCTTTTCATTCATCACCTGCGCGGAAAGCCCGGCGCCCACGGCAATCGGAATGGACGATCCGGTGATGCCCGACTCGCCGAGGCTGCCGACGGCGTAATCGGCGAGATGAAGCGAGCCGCCCTTGCCCTTGCATACGCCCGTGGCCTTGCCGACGAGCTCCGCCATCAGGGGCCCGAGCGGCGATCCCATCCCGATCGGATGGCCGTGCGAACGGTGATTGCCGGTCATGTGATCGCCCTTTGCCAGAGCCATGCAAGCACCCACGACCTGCGCTTCCTGGCCGATGCTGGTATGCACGGTTCCGGGAATGAAGCCGCGCTTGACCATCTTCGAGGCGCGTTCGTCAAACAAGCGGATGCGCAGCATGCGGCGCTGCATCTCCAGCAACAGGTCCTTGTCTAGGCTCGCTGATAACGTCATCGGATTTTCCTAATGGAACCATTTGTTCATGATATGCGCTTTTGTATCAATCGATGAATTCGTTGACAAGAACCAAATCATGCTGCGCCGCATCAAATCGATTTTCATGACATATTTCCGTGAGTTAATTCCCCGAAGCGCTCGGTTTCCACCGGTCGGATTCAGGTTGCAACTCGTGTTGCAGACAAGCTATCAATGGTAATGGAAACGTTGCTGCTGCATTTCTGCTGCGCGATGAACAAATGAAGACATCGGGAGTGGTGCATGAACGAACTGGACACCAAGGCCACGGAACTGGCCCGAGCAGCCTGGCTCTACTATGTGGAAGAGCTCACGCAGAGCCAGATCGCGGACAAGCTCGGCGTCAGCCGCAGCACGGTGATCCGCCTGCTGCAGCGCGCCCGGCAGAGCGGGCTCGTCACCATCTCGCTCGGCGTCAGCCCGGAAACCTTCGAGGCCGAGCGCGATCTCGAAGCCTTCTACGGCCTGAAGAAGGTTCGTATCGTGCCGAAGGCGGACAATGGCGCGATGCAGCGACGCTGGCTGGGTCAGGTGGCGGCCGAGACGCTTCAGGAAATGGCGCGTGAAAATTCCATCGTCGCCATCAGCTGGGGTCGCACGCTCCAGTCCATGGCCGATTCGCTGCATGGCGAATATACGGTGCCGAACATGCAGATCGTCGCCCTGATCGGCGGACTGCACAATGCGCAGAAGGGCACGAACCCGCACGAGGTTGCCGAGCAGGTCGGACAATTCTTCAAGGCGCCGGCGCGCGCGCTCTATGCGCCGGTCTATGTGCGCAACGCCGAGACGGCGGCCGGCCTGATCAGCGATCCGGGCTTGAACGAGACACTGGATATGGCCCGGCGGGCGTCGCTGGTCGTCTTCAGTATCGGCGGACTGACGGACGAAGCGACAATGCTTCAACTCGGCTATGTGAACCCGACGGAGAAGGAGTTCCTCTCCCGCCGTGGCGCCGTCGCCGATATCGCCTGCCGCTGGATCGACGCCAATGGCGAGCCGGTCGAACTGCCGCCGACGATTCATCCCATCGGAATCTCCCTCGGCGAATTGCGCACCATTCCCGACCGCCTGATGGTGGCGGGCGGCGCATCCAAGGCCGAGGCGATCCTGGCCGGCGTGCGCGGCGGCTATGCGACCCATCTCATCACGGACGAAAGCGTCGCCGTGCGCCTGCTCGCCGACGCACGAAACAAGCCATAGACGCACGGAATATTCGCGTTCGATAAATGGAGCACTTGCGCAAAGTCTGAACATATGCATCAAATGGCGTCGACACGGGAACTGCCGCCGTCTCCGGACGCGGCATATGCATTCGGGAGGGAGCATGATTCTCGGTATCGACCTCGGCACGTCGATGGTAAAGGCGGCGTGCTTTTCGCAGACGGGGGACTGTCTTGCCGTTGCCGCGCGACGCAGTTCGCCGACACCGCTGGGGGGCGGGGCGGTGGAACAGGATTTCGAGGAAATCGTTCGCGCCGTCAGTGACGTCGTTCAGGAAGCCTGCCGGGAGTGCCCGACGGTGGATGCGATCGGCATCACCGGCCAAAGCGATGGGCTGTGGCTGCTCGACGAGCAGGGTTTCGGGGTGGGGCGCGCAGTGTCCTGGCTCGACGATCGCGGCAATCCCTATCTGCAGGACTGGATCGATCGCGGCGTGTTCGAGGCCGTCTTCCGGCGCAATGCCAATGCGATCTTTCCCGGCAGCCACGCTCCGTTGCTTGCCGCCCTGCGTGCGACCAGGCCCGACCTGATCGCGGCAGCCCATACGGCGAGCTATCTCAAGGACGGCATTCTCCAGCGGCTGACCGGTGTGCGTTTCACCGATGCCTCCGATGCCTCTCTGCCCTTCCTCGATATCGAGGCACGCGACTACGATCCCGAGATCCTTCGCCTTTTGGGCCTGGAAGAAATGGCCCGCCTTCTGGCCCCGGTTCTGCCCGCGCCGGGACGCGCATTCCCCCTGGACGCCAGAGGCACCGCCCTGACCGGCCTGCCGGTCGGCACTCCCGTTCATGCGGGGCCGTTCGATCTGGTGGCCTGCCCCATCGGCGCCGGCGCGAACCGGGTGGGAGACGGCCTCATCATTGTCGGCACGACCCTGGCCTGTGAGGTTCTGACCGATCGGGTCGACCGCAGCGGCCCGCCTGTCGGCATGACTCTTTGCATGCCGGCGGGCGGGCGCTGGATCCGGTCCATGCCGGCGACGGTCGGCACCGCCACGCTGGATTGGGTGCTCGAAATGATCGGCGCCTGCCACAGCGAGGTCGACAGTCTGATCGCCCGGAGCAGGCCGGGGGCGAACGGCGTCACGGCGCTCCCGTTCTTCTCGGCGACGGGAGAACGCGCGCCCTTCGTGGACGTTCGCGCAAGAGGGCAGCTTTCGGGCCTCAACACATGGACGACAAAGGCGGACCTGGTGACGGCCGTGTGCGAATCGGTTGCCTATGCGGCGCGCCACTGCATCGAGGCGGCTGGCCTGACGGGCGATGTGTCGATCTGCGGCGGCGGGGCGAATTCGCAGATCTGGAGCCAGATGGTGGCCGATGTCTTGCAGCGCCCGCTCAAGATCGCCCGGCGTCCCGAAGTCGGCGCGCGCGGTGCGGCGATCGCCGCCATGGACGCCGCCGGCATCGCCTACGACTACGAGGCCTGGACGAAGCCGGAAACGGTGATCGAGCCGCGGCAGGAGGCTGCGGAGCATTATCGCAACGGCTTTGCCCATTATCTCGAAACGGTCGAGAGCGCCCGCGGTCTATGGAACAGTCCACATCGCAAATGCTGAATCAATCAAATCCTGGCGAAGACCTATGAAAAGAGATCTGACCAATCCCGCCGAAAGGCATCCGGAAAAGGCGAACAAAGCCGATTCCCCACGCCTTCCTAGACCCGACTGGATCCGCGTTCGCGCCCGCGCCGGCGCCGGCCGGCAGGCCACCGAAGACGTGGTGCGTGGCCGCAGGCTGAAGACGGTGTGCGAGGAGGCCGGCTGCCCGAATCTCGGCGAGTGCTGGGACAAGGGGCACGCCACCATGATGATCATGGGCGATATCTGTACGCGCGGCTGCACCTTCTGCAACGTCGCGACCGGCCGGCCGGACGCGCTGGATATGTTCGAGCCGGCGCGCGTGGCGGATGCCGTGAAGAAACTGGACCTGAAGCATGTGGTGATCACATCGGTGGATCGCGACGATCTGGAGGACGGCGGCGCCGAGCACTTCGCCAGGACCATTCGCGCCATCCGATATCACGCGCCCAATACCACGATCGAAGTGCTCACCCCCGATTTCCTCAAATGCGGGCCGGACGCCCTGCAAGCCGTGGTCGCGGCAAGGCCTGATGTCTTCAACCACAATATCGAGACCGTGCCGTCGCTATATCGGGACGTCCGGCCGGGAGCGCGCTATTTCCACTCCTTGCGCATTCTGCACCGGGTCAAGGAACTGGACCCGTCGATCTTCACCAAATCGGGCATCATGGTGGGGCTCGGCGAAACGCGTGGCGAGGTCCTGCAGGTGATGGACGACATGCGGGCCGCCGATGTCGACTTCCTGACGATCGGCCAATATCTCCAGCCCACCCCGAAACACCATGCGGTGGCCCGCTATGTCCATCCGGATGAATTCGCATCATTCGAAACGACGGCTTTCGCGAAGGGCTTTCTCATGGTCTCGGCCGCGCCGCTGACCCGCTCGAGCTATCATGCCGGCGACGATTTCGCCCGCTTGCGCGCGGCGCGCGCGCATCGGATGAAGACGGGTCCGAACTGAGCGGGGCTTTCCAGATTGCCGCACTCCTGGGCTTTGTCCATCGGCTAGACGGGATTCGCGTTCGGCGAAGAAACCGCGTCCTGCTGTCTTGCGACACCCAGCAGCCATTTGTGGAACCTCAGTCCGAACGGCTTTTCGAGGGCGGTTCTGTCCCATGCCAGATAATAGCTTTCGGGCAACCGCATGCGGATGTCGAAGGGGACGATCAGCGTGCCGGCTGCGACCTCTTCCTGCACCATCGAAAGCTGTGCAAGCACGAAGCCCCTTCCATTTGCGGCCGCATCGATAGCGCTGCTCGACAGGGTGAAGGAAAGACCTGAAAACGTCTGATGGCCGTCAGCGGAGATCAGCTTCGCCCAATCCTTCCATTGCGGAGAAGCCTTGTAGTCAGCCTCCCATTCCACGTTGAGAAGCGGGAAGGTGAGAATGTCCTGCGGACATTGCGGAACGCGGCTGGAAATCAGCGCGGGCGAACAGGCCGGAACGACCCAGTCCGTGAACAGATGTGCAACGTGTTCATGCACATGGGAGCGTCGGCCATAGGTGATGCGGAAGTCCACTTCTTCCGCACCGAGTCGAGGTTCCTGTTCCTGCCCGAGAATGCGCACGTTCGAGTCTGGACAGAGGGATTGCCAATCGAAGATTTTGCGGCTGATCCATCTGCTCGCCACCGATGACAGAGCGCTGAGCACGACGCCGCTCTCATTCCTGGCGCGCGTCAGCACGTTTGCGGCATGGGAGAGCTGCTGAAACCCCTTGGCGACTTCACGATAATAAAGTCGCCCCCAGGCGGACAGCTCCACGCGCCGGCCGCGACGCTCCAGGAGCGTCAGTCCCAGACATTGCTCCAGGTTGCGAACCAGTTGGCTGATCGCCCCCGGCGAAACGTCGAGATCGGCCGCGGCCGCACTGACCGAGCCGCAACGCCCGATCGCCTCAAAGGCTTGTAGGCCGCGCAGGGACGGCTTGGACATCAAGGTCTCCTTGTCAGAAATGCAATTTAGAATTTCTAAAAAAGAACGCAGGTGCTGGCAACTTGTTGACGCGAAAAAAACAGCGAACATGCCCTTACCAAAAAGCAAGGAGAGCGAAATGTTTCTCAAGAACGCCTGGTATGTCGCGGCCTGGGATCACGAGATCGGCCGCGAGTTGAAGCCGGTTACCATCCTCGGCGAAAACATCGTCCTCTATCGGCTGCAGGACGGCCAGCCCGCAGCACTTGAAGACGCCTGTCCGCATCGCAAGCTGCCGCTGTCCATGGGCCGCATCAAGGGCGACGATGTCGAATGCGGCTATCACGGCCTGACCTTCGACTGTTCCGGCACCTGCACCCGCGTGCCCGGCGCCGAGCGTATTCCGCATGTCGCCAAGGTGCGCTCCTATCCGGTTCACGAGCGCTACGGCCTGTTGTGGATCTGGATGGGCGAGGCCGAGAAGGCGGATCCGAAGGATATCTTCGAGGTCGAGTATTTCGGCGATCCCGCCTGGGGCGTCAATCGCGGCGAGTCGATGACGCTCAACTGCAACTATCTCTACATGACGGACAATCTTCTCGATCCGTCGCATGTCGCCTGGGTCCACCAATCGTCCTTCGCAAGCTCGGCCTGCGAGGAAACGCCGCTGGAAACGACCGTGAAGGACAACGGCGTGACGGTGTGGCGCTGGATGATCGATTCCGAGCCGGCGCCCTTTTATGCGCCCTTCCTGCAATTCGAGGGCAATACCGACCGCAAGCAGCATTACGAGGTGCGCTACCCCAGCAATGCCATCATCAAGGCGATCTTCGCGCCCGCCCATACCGGCGGCGAAGGCAAGGCGCTGCCGGAAAATACCTTCCTGATGGACAGCTACAACTTCATGACTCCGGTCGACGAGAACCGCACCAAATATTACTGGTTCCAGATGCGCAATTTTGCGCCCGACGACGCCGACGTCTCGGCCCGCTTCGCCAAATCCGTGCGCGGCGCTTTCGAGGAGGACCGGGTGGTGCTGGAGGCCGTCCATCACGGCATGGCCATCATGCAGACGCCGAACCTCGATCTCAAGATCGACGTCGGTCCGATGCGCTTCCGCCGCAAGCTGGCGCAGATGATCGCCGCCGAGGCGCAGGCCGCCACGACGGCCGCCGCCGCAGAGTAAGGACCGCCCCGGATGAGCGACGCCGCGGCCTCGCGCTTCCGCCCCTTCGAGGTCGTCTCGAAGAAACGCGAAAGCGCCACCATCACCTCTTTCCGCCTCGCGCCACTGGATGGTGGGCAGTGGCGGCCGTTCGAGGCGGGACAGTTCCTCACCCTGCGCATTCCCGACGGCAAGGGCGGATACGCCCTGCGCAACTACACCGTCTCCTCCTCGCCACGCGAGGAAGGCAGCTATCGCATCACGGTGAAGCGCGAGGCCGCCCCCTCGGACGAGGTGCCGCAGGGCCTGAGCTCCTGCTGGCTGCATGACGAGGTCGAGCCGGGCGCCGTCATCGAGATCGACACGCCGCGCGGCGGCTTCAAGCTCGATGCGGCGAGCACACGGCCCGTGGTCCTGCTGTCCGGCGGCGTCGGGCTGACGCCGACGGTCTCGATGCTCAACGTGCTGGCGCGGGAAAGCGAACGGCCCGTCTGGTTCATCCATGCCTGCGACAGCGCCGAGGTCCATGCCCTGCGTGACGAGGTCGAGGCGCTGGCGGCCTTGCGCCCTGGCATCTCCGTCCATTTCTGCTACCGCTTCGCCGGGGATGGCGACCGCTGCCATTCCAGGGGTTTCCTGTCGCGCGACACGCTGCAAAGCCTGCTACCCCTCGACGATTACGACATCTACATGTGCGGCCCGCCGCCCTTCATGCAGGCGCTTTACGGCATCCTGACCGGGCTCGGCGTGCGCAAGGAACGCATCGCCTATGAATTCTTCGGCCCGGCGAGCCTGCTGACGGCTGAGGGCGAAACGCCCGCCCGGAAGGCACCGCCGGCACCCGCGCCAGTGGCGGCCGAGGACGGCGGCGTAAAGATCGTCCTCGAAAAATCGGGGCGCAGCTTTGCCTGGGATGGGGCGAGCGAATCTATCCTCGCCTTCCTGGAAGCGCAGGGTATCGAGCCCGCCTTCTCCTGCCGGGCCGGCGTCTGCGGCACCTGCGAGCAGGGCCTCGTCTCCGGCGAGGTCGATTATTTCGAGGAGCCGCTCGACGACATGCCTGCCGACCGGGTACTGCTCTGCTGCACCCGCCCGAAATCCTCCGTCGTGCTCGATCTTTGAGCATGGCGCCCGCATTTCCCGAAGGAGGCCCCGTGACGACACCGACCCGCACCGAAATTCCGCTCAATCCGCATGTATCGAGTCTGCCGCCCTACAATGCCGGGATGAACATTGCCGCCGCGAGGCTGCGCAGCGGCCGGCAGGATATCGCCGCACTCGCCAGCAACGAAAACCCGGACGGATGCTCGCCGAAGGTGACGGCCGCGCTCGCCGGCCTCAACCCGGCGCGGTATTGCGATCCGGCCTGCACGGCCTTGCGGACCGCACTCGGCGAAAAGCTGGGCATCGCCACGGATCGCATCGTCGTCGGCAACGGTTCGGAGGAAATGATCGCGGCGGTCTGCCGGGCGGTGCTGCGGCCCGGGGCCGTCGTCGCCACCATCTGTCCCGGCTTCGGCTTGCACGAGATCGAGGCGCTGGCCAATGGCGCGACCGTCGAGAAAGTCGCGATGCGCGCGGATCTGGATTTCGATATTCCGGCGATCCTGACCATGCTCGAAAAGGCGCCGGCGATCTTCTTCCTATCCTCGCCCTCCAATCCTGTCGGCCCAGCGCTCGATCGCGACGGCCTTGGCCGCATCGTCGCGGCCGTGCGGCCCGAAACCTTGCTGGTGCTGGACGAGGCCTATTTCGAATTCACCGACGACGGCCTGCCGGACGGCCTTGCCGCGCTCTGCGCCTCGCCCCTCTCCTTCGTGGTGCTGCGCACCTTTTCCAAGGCTTATGGGCTGGCGGGCCTGCGAGTCGGCTATGCCGTGACCTCGGATGCGCGGCTGGCGCGCGCCATGACCGCCGCCAAGACGCCGTTCAACGTCAATGCCGCAGCACAGGCTGCGGCAGTCGCAGCGCTGGAGGACGAGGCGTGGATGCGCGCATCGGTCTCGGCACTGAAGGCCGAGCGGGAGCGGGTCGCCGCCGCCATTGCCGCGATGGACCTGCCGGCAGCGCGTTCGCAGACGAATTTCCTGTTCCTCGACGTGCGCCGCGACAGCCAGGCGGCGATGGAGCATTTCCTGTCGAACGGCATCATCGTCAAGCCGTGGAAGGAAAAGGGCTTCGAAAGCTTCATCCGCGTGACCATCGGCACGCCATCCGACAATGACCGTTTTCTCGATGCGCTTCGCGCGTTAGCGATCGGTTGACGCCGGCCGGCGTCCCCCACCAAACAGAACAGGGACCGGACCACGGTCCCATGGGAACGAACAATGAGCGGAAACGCAATTCTGCACACGACAAACCGGGAGCACTGTCGCATGTCCCCTTCGACGCCGTCCGGGCTTTTCGCCGGTGACTTTTCCGCGCTCCGTGCCCGCTTCCTGGCCGCCGCGCGGCAGGCGGGCGCCGATCTCGTCGAATACCTGCATCCGCTGCACGGACCGAACGGCGAGCGCCTGGCGACCGACGTCGCCTATCTCGGCCGCAACGATGCGAAAAAACTGCTGGTGCTGGTCTCGGGCACGCATGGGGTCGAAGGCCCCTTCGGCTCGGCCTGCCAGACCGCCTGGCTGTCGCAGAATTCGCCCTGGCAGCTTGCCGACGACACCGCCGTGCTGGTCATCCACCTCATCAATCCCTGGGGCACGGCCTGGCAACGCCGGGTCAACGAGGACAATGTCGACCTCAACCGCAATTTCATCGACTGGCAGAAGGGCGCGCCGAAAAACGAGCGCTATGCCGCCCTTCACGACGCGCTGGTCTGCCACGCCTGGGAAGGCCCGGAACGCGACCGGGCGCAGGAGGCCTTCGAGGCCGCCAAGCGGCAGCATGGCGGCTATGCCGGCCTCGCCCCGATCATCGAGGCCGGGCAATACGATTTCCCGGACGGCCTCTTCTATGGCGGCGACGGCCCCGTCTGGTCCAACCGCACGCTCAACGAGATTCTCTCGACCTTCGCGCAGCAGGCCCAACAGGTCGTCGTCTTCGACCTGCATACCGGCGCCGGCCCCTATGGCTATCCCGCGCTGCTCTCGGTCGCCGAAAACGAGCATGCCGGGCTCGACTGGGGGCGGCAGATTTTCGGCCCGGCGCTCTCCGTCGTCGTGACCGGCACGAATGCGACGACCGGCACCGGCATCGCCGCGACGGCGACCGGCTATGTCTCGGCCGCCGTTCGCCATGCCCTGCCGCAGGCGCGCGTCCTGCCGCTGGTCGTCGAATGCGGCACGCTGGACGGCGCCACGGTTTCCGACGCGGTGCAGGCCGACAACTGGCTGCACCTGTTCGGCAAGGTCGACTCGCCGCTGGGTGCGAAGATCAAGCAGACATTGCGCGCCGCCTTCATCCCCGAGGATGCCGACTGGCGGGGCACCTGCCTTGCGACGGCGCTGCGCCATTTCGACCGCGCCTTTGCCGACCTGAAGGCAGTCGGCGGCGCCGGCGAAGAAAAGCCCCTGCCCGCTGCCGCCGCCGTCTCGGTCGTGCCGCATCCGGAAGCAACGACCCCACGCGCCGGCGGGCGCCCGGCGCTGGAGGTGCAGGACATCCACAAGCGGTTCGGCTCGCTCTCGGTGCTCAACGGCGTCAGCCTGACGGCCCAGCCGGGCGAGGTCGTGTCGATGATCGGCTCCTCCGGCTCCGGCAAGAGCACCTTCCTGCGCTGCCTCAACCTGCTGGAACAGCCGAACGACGGGCGCATCGTCATCGACGGCGAGGAAATCCGCATGAAGAAGGCGGCGGACGGCAGCGCCGCCCCGGCCGACATGCGCCAGGTCGAGCGCATCCGCTCGCGCGTCGGCATGGTGTTCCAGAACTTCAACCTCTGGCCGCACATGACCGTGCTCGAAAACATCGTCGAAGCGCCGCTGCATGTGCTGAAGGAGAGCAAGCAGGAGGCCGTCGACCACGCGCATGCGCTTTTGAAGAAGGTGGGCCTCTCGGAAAAACATGCGCAATATCCCGGCCAGCTCTCCGGCGGCCAGCAGCAGCGCGCCGCCATCGCCCGCACGCTCGCCATGCGCCCGAAACTCATCCTGCTGGACGAACCGACCTCGGCGCTCGATCCCGAGCTGGTCGGCGAAGTCCTGCGGGTCATCCGGCAACTGGCCGAAGAAGGCAATACGATGATCCTCGTGACGCATGAAATGCAGTTCGCGCGCGAGGTCTCACACAAGATTCTCTTCCTCCACCAGGGAAAGGTCGAGGAAGAGGGTGCGCCGGCGGAGATATTCACCAATCCGCGCTCCGAACGCATGCGCCAGTTCCTGGCCCGTACGCTCTGACGCCCGCCAGCTTTTTCCGCCCAACAACGAAGCTCAACATGGGGAACCAGAACATGAAGCTGAAAAGTCTGTTGCTCGCAACGCTGTTCGCCGCCGGTCTCACGACGGCGCAGGCGGCCGAAGGCGAATTGTTGATCGGCACCGAAGGCGCCTATCCGCCGTGGAGCATGGCCGATGCGGCCGGGAATGTCACCGGCTTCGACGCCGATGTCGGCAACCTGCTCTGCGCCAAGCTGGAAGTGAAGTGCCAGTTCGTCGTCCAGGCCTTCGACGGCCTGATCCCGGCGCTGAAGGCCAAGCGTTTCGACGTCATCATCTCCGGCATGTCGATCACCAACGACCGCAAGAAGGAAATCAACTTTTCCATCGGCTATGCCGAGCTTGCCAACATGTTCGTTGCGCCGAAGACCTCCGATCTCGCCGGCATCAAGGATTTCGACAGCCTGATCAAGGCACTCGACGGCAAGAAGGTCGGCGTGCAGGCCGGCACGACCCACGCCCATTACCTCGAAAAGAACGTGCCGAATGCCGACCTGAAGACCTACGACACGCTCGACCAGATGCAGATCGACCTGGCCAGCGGCCGCGTCGATACGGCCTTTTCGGACGCCTCCGCCCTGGAGGATTTTCTCGCCAAGCCTGAAGGCAAGGATTTCCAGCTCATCGACGTCAAGATCGCCAGTTCCTCCGATCCGACGCTCGGCGAAGGCATCGGCGTCGGCATCGCCCAGGAGAACACCGAGCTGAAGGCCCGCATCGACAAGGCGCTGTGCGAGCTGGTCGCCGACGGCTCGATCGGCAAGGCCAGCCAGACATGGTTCAAGACCGACATCTCCCGGCCCTGCAAATAAGACCAATGCGGCGTCTCCCGGAGCTTTCCGGGAGGCGCTGTCTCCGACAGGACAACAGACAGGTTTGGGCTGCTTCGATGGAATTTGGATTATGGCAGGTATGGGAGGGCGGCTGGATTGCCGCCATCCTGCGCGGCGCGGCGATCACCGTCGCGCTCGGGCTGGCGAGCATGGCCTTCGGCATCGTCATCGGCACCGCCTGCGGGTTGATAAAATGGGCGCGGATTTTTCCGCTGACGCTGGTCGTCGATTTTTACACGTCCATCGTGCGCGGCGTGCCGGAACTGCTCATCATCTATCTGCTGTTCTTCTCCTCGGTGGAGTTCGTGGCCCGTGTCGCGACCGCCTTCGGTTACGCGGGGCTGGCCGGCAACGGCTATGCCTTCGTCATCGCCGTCGTCGCCATCGCCGCGATTTCCGGGGCCTATTCGACCGAGGTGGTGCGCGGCGCGCTGGCGGCCATTCCCGCCGGCCATATCGAGGCGGCGCGGGCGCTCGGCATTCCCGGCAGGCGCATCTTTCGCCGCATCATCGCGCCGCAGATGCTGCGGATTGCCGTGCCCGGCATGAACAATGTCTGGCAGACCACGATCAAGGACACCGCCCTCGTCTCCGTGGTCGGGTTGCAGGAGCTGATGCGCGCCGCCTTCGTCGGCGCCGGCTCGACCCGGCATCCCTTCATCTTCTATTTCATCGCCGCGGTCGTCTATCTCGCGATCACGCTGGTCAGCCAGGGAGGCTTCGACCGGGTCGAGCGCCTGCTGCGGCTTCGTTCGGGGAAATAAGCCATGGATTTCGAACTCGTCCGCCTCGCCGTTCCGACGCTTGCCAAGGGCCTGTGGCTCACCGCCCTGCTGACCGTTACCTCCGTCGCCATCGGCTTCAATCTCGGGCTGGCGCTCGCCGTCATGCGCCTGTCGAAGAACAGGCTGCTGAGCGGCTTCGCCAAGGGCTACAGCACCGTGTTTCGCGGCACGCCGCTGCTCGTCCAGCTCTTCCTGTTCTATTACGGCCTCGGTCAGCTGCCCTTCGTGCGCGACAATCCCGTGCTGTGGTGGATCATCGGCGACGGCGCCCATTGCGCGGTGATGGCGCTGGCGCTCAACACCGCCGCCTATACCTCGGAAATCCTGCGCGGCGGCCTGCTGTCGATCCCGGCCGGGTTGATGGAGGCGGCGCAGGCCTGCGGCATGTCGCGGCTCCTGTGCTTCCGCCGCATCGCCTTTCCGCTGGCCATCCGCCAGGCGCTGCCGGCCTATGGCAACGAACTGGTCCTCGTCGTCAAGGGCACCAGCCTCGCCTCGACGATCACGGTGCTCGAAATCACCGGCCACGCGAAGCGGCTGATGAGCCAGACCTACGCGATCCTCGAGATCTTCGCCATCGCCGGCTTGCTCTATCTGTTCATCAATCTGGTGCTCATCACACTCATCCGGCTGCTTGAGGCACGACTGACCCGTTACCTGCCCTATCGATCCGGGGCGAGGCGCGCCGCGTGACGGAGCCAGACCGTCTGCGCGATCTTCCGCCCTGAACGCCGCGGCTAACTCGCTCCGCCGCTGAACACCCGTTTCGCCAGCCTCCCACCATTTTCGATATGACCGACAGGGATCGTCCAATGCACCGCCTGCCCCCCGCATTTACCGCCGAACTTCGCAACATCGTGGGGGATGGAAATTTCAGAGAGGGCGAGGCCGTTGCGTCGATCGACTATGGCGTGACGCCTGAAAACCTCGGAGCCGGCGCCGTCGTTCTTCCTGCAACGACCGGAGAAGTTGCCGCTGTCGTCAAATGTTGCCTTGCCCATGGTGTTCCGATCGTCACGCATGGCGGGCGAACCGGGCTCGTGGGCGGAGGGATGTCGAAGCCGGGCGAAGTGGTGCTTTCGACCGCGCGCCTCAATCGAATCCACCATATCCTCCCCGTCGAGCGCGTGGCGGTCGTGGAAGCCGGCGTCACGCTCCAGGCGTTACAGGTTGCGGCTGCGCAACATCGCCTTGAAACGGGGATCGACCTGCCGTCGCGCGGTTCGGCGACCATCGGCGGCATGGCCTCGACGAATGCCGGCGGTATCTCGGCCTTCCGGTTCGGCGTCATGCGGCATCGTATTCTGGGCATGGAAGCCGTGCTTGCGGATGGCTCGATCTATTCCGATCTGACGCGGGTGGTGAAAAATGCCGCGGGATACGATCTCAAGCATCTTTTCATCGGTGCGGAAGGAACGCTCGGTGTCATAACGCGTCTCGCCGTCAAGCTCGAACCACAGCCTTTGGCCACGGCAACGGCGCTGTTCGGACTGGCATCCGTGGACGCCGCGCTCGAGACGGTTCGCCGGGGGCTCGATGCCGAATACGGGCATCTGCGCGCCGCCGAGGCCATCTGGAGCCGCTATTTTCATCTGACGTCCAGGCATCATCGCTGGTCGGCAACGGATTTCGCGGCCGATCACCCCGTCAATCTTCTGATGACGCTCGGCGGCGCGGAGGAATCGGCCCTGCAGTCCGAACTCGGGCGGATCTATGAGGCCGTGGCCGCCGTTCATCCCGATGCCTCCGCCGTGATCGCGTTTTCCGGTGCCCAGGAAGCGGATCTCTGGCGGCTTCGTGAAGACACGGATCTCATCTACCGAAACCATCCGGGCGCGCCGTCCTATGACGTTTCCGTCCCGCTTTCACAGGTCGCCTCGTATCTCGAACGCTGCCTTGCCGATCTGAAGGCGATAGACGGCACTCTCGACCCCTATGTCTTTGGCCATCTTGCCGACGGAAACCTCCACATCGTTCTCAACAAGGCCGGCACCGACATTCCGCTCGAAAAGGCGAGCGCTCTCGACCAGGCGGTTTACGGCACGCTTTCGGAAACCGGAGGGTCGTTTTCCGCCGAGCACGGGATTGGCCTCAAGAGGGTGTCGTCGCTGTCGCGCCTGTCCGATCCGTCGAAGCTAGTTCTCATGCGACGGATCAAGGAGTTGCTCGATGCGCCGGCGCTCCTCAATCCCGGAAAGGTGCTGCGGGCCGGCCCGTGACCCCGTCGAGATAACCGGCAACGCCTTCGAGGCAGCCAGCCTGTCGGCACGCGCGACCGTCACAGACGATACCCGACCTCCCCTTTGCGCCCAGGCGATTGCGCACGATTGAAACCGTTCAAGAATTCAATTCAACGGCAGGTCCAGTTGCACGCCGCCGCGTGGAAGATATTTCGGCACCCGCATCAATTCGATACGGGCCAGCCGCTGGCGTCGATCCTCCGTTTCACGCTCGCGCTGCGCCCTGCAACGCTTCACGAGCGCCATCGCGTCTTCAATGACCTGCTCCGTTCTCGTCATGGCCTTCTCCATGTTTGTTCACTATATGTTCTAATAATTTTCTCGCTTTGTCAACATTCAGAAACCTTTCGGCCAGGCACAATCACGGGTAGCATACAGGAAGGAGAAGATTGAGAATGTATTTGAATTCCGTGACGCTTTTTGAGCGATTTCGGATGGACTCTCCCGATGAGATAATGGAATATTCCTCGAATATGTGAGGAAAAAATGACCAACGATATCCACGAGACCAGGTTCAAGCTTGCCGATGAGAACTTCGAGTTCGAAAAATGGCCTTTTTACAATATGTCCAGGCTGATTTCCCTGTATCATAGGCGACTTGACTCGGCATTGAAGCCTCTCGGACTCGATGCCACCCGCTGGAGAATTCTCAGCATTCTGAGCAAACGCAAGACGGCGAGTGTAACGGAAATCGCCGAGGAGTCCACAGCTCTCCTTTCGACGACGGCAAAGGCCATTCAACGCATGGTCGCACAGGGATTATTGCAAACGCGGACGTCCACGCGTGATGCGCGCTCGATCCAGGTCAATTTGTCCGACAAGGGAAAGACCGCCTTTACCGACGCGGAGCGCAAGGTGTCGCTCATCGCCAGCCGGGCTTTTCATGGTGTCGACGAAGGTGAAATCGACACTCTCAACTTCATTACCCGCCGCATTTACGGGAACCTGGAGCTCTAGAATACGGCCGGCCTGATCGCTTGGCTGGCAGCTATGCGATCAGACTTCGAAAACGCGTTCTTCCGTCTTGTGGATCCGCCTGGCTTTGCCGGTTTCGTCCAGGAGGAAATTGTCGCACACGACGGCGAATGTCGTCGTTCCGTCCGCAAGGGTGGGGTGGACCGCGAGATTCATGTTGGCGGCGAGCACCATCGGCTCGTCGTCACGAATGATCGGCCGTTCCACCAGAAAATACCCCTGGCCATGCGCGAACACCCGGTTTTCCGCCTCAAGTCCAAACGCGGCGCGCTGGGCGTTGTGGCGCGCGAAGATCTCCGGGCAGGACGCACCGGCCACGATCTCCGGCAAGATCCGGTTGCGCAGGTCGAGGGCGGTTGCGCTTGCATCGATGAGGCATTGCTGCGCCTTTCCGAAGGAAATATTGCGGGCAATCTCGGTGAAATATCCGGCCGGGCCGGCATTCTCGATCAACAGCGACACGTAGTCGCCCTCCCCGATCACACGGGCCTGGTTGAACGGGCTGTTGAACGGCGCGAAGCTTCCTTGCGGAGCCGAGCCCGCCAGGATGACACCGCCTGCCCCGCCAAGGCGCAAGGAGGCGGCCCTGGCGATGGCCGTGACGTCGATCTCGCGCATTCCGGGGCGGAGATGGCGCAAGACCTCGGCAAAGACCTGGTCCTGCAACTCTGCCGCGGCGCGGATCAGGTCCAGTTCCTCGGCGCTCTTGACGACCATCATCGCATCGACGGCGTCGGTCACATCGATGAACGCGGGCCCGTCCAGTTCCCGTCCGAGCGCTTGGACGAAGGCATGCGGCATCTGCTGCAGCCCGGCAATGCCGATGCGCCGCAAACCATGACGGCGCAGCGCGGATGCGAGCGACACGGCCTCGCAATCGCTGGTGAAGGCCGCGGACTGGAAGCTGGCCACGGTGTGAATCTCGAACACGCCCCGATAGCTTTCATCGGCCGGATCGTGATCCGAGCGGCCTCCGCGCGAACCGTGTTCGACGACACTCATCCCCTCGCCCGGAAGATAGGCGACGGCCGTGCGGTAGGAACTGACGGGCTCGTCGGTGAACCAGCGCACATAGCCGGACATGTCGTCCTCGTTGCCGAGGGTCACGATCGCGCCCAGCCGGTGCAAGGCGCACAGATCGGCCAGCAGTCCGTGTCGGCGGGCGATCTCGGCCGCCGACACGCGGGCGAAGCGTTGCGCGTGGTTCATCGCGCGTCACCTGCCCATTTCGCCGACCACGAGGGGACCACGGCGGGGTTCAAGGTGAAACGCGGGGCCTTCGCGTCGAGTACGTCCAGGATGTTCTCCAGCAGCACCAGCGGCATTCGGTCGAAGGTGTCGCAGGTGTGGCCGACCATGTGCGGCGTCAGGATCGCATTGGGCAGCGCCCGCAAGGGGCTTGCCAGGTCAAGCGGCTCGGGGTCGAACACGTCGAGGGCAAGGCGCATGCCGGTGCGTTCCTTCGCCAGGGTGGCAAGCGCCGCATCGTTCGAGATCGCGCCGCGCGCGATGTTGACGAAGACCGCGTTCGGCTTCATCAAGGCAAGCTTGTCGGCGCCCAGAAGCCCTCGGGTATGTTCGTTGAGTTCCGTAGCGACCACGACGACGTCGCTGGTTCGCAACAGGTCGTCGAGGCCCACCGGGCGGATCCCCTGCCCCAGATCGCGCGGGGTGCGAACATAGGCCTGCACATCGCAGGCGAAGGGTTGCAGTCTCTCGGCCACCGCCATGCCGATCTTGCCGAGCCCGATGATGCCGACCGTGCGGCCGCGCAGCATTCTTGCCCGGGGATAGCCGGGCCGGCTGGACGGATCGTCCATATAGGTGATCGCCTTGTCGAATTCGTAGAGGGAGGCAAGGATGAGCATGACCGTCGCTTCGGCCATGCTGGTATAGTTCTCGACCGTCTGGCCGTTGGCGATGAGGATATTGCGGGCGGTCGCGGCGGCATGATCGAATTCCTCGGTTCCGATCACCGGCGAGATCAGCGCGCGCAGGCGCGGGGCGGCGTCCATTTCGGCGGCGCCGACCTGGAGCACGTCGACATCCACCAGAACGTCAACCCGGCCGAGCCGGCCCGAGGCCAGGTAGTCCGATGCGTCGGCGAAGCGGCCGACGTCATGTCCCCTGGCCCGCAATCCGCGGATGGCGTCTTCGAAAATGCCGCCGAAATCGTCGGGGCCAAGGAAATCTATGGTGCTCGGGGATTGAGACATGCGTTTTGCTTTCGATATCGGGGAAACGCCCGGCCCGAAGCCGGGCCGGGAAGCGAGGCGTCAGGGTTCAGCGTTCGTTGCTGGTCGCAACGCGGGTCAGCATGGGCTGCATGCTCTTGGCATAGGCGTCCATCTTTTCGTAATAGACCTGCGTGTCGGGATGGTTGCGCGAGCCGTCCAGGGCGGCCTCGCTCTCCCACTGTGCGTAGTTGATGACGCGGGTGCCATCGAGGCTGCGATGCACGCTCGACGAAATGAAGCCGTCCAGCTTCGAAATGACCGCCTCGGTGGCCTCGACGAACATCGAAACAACCTTGTCGCAATCTGCGGGGTCTACCTCGACGACGTTGATGAGCGTCAGGATATCCTTGCTGGGATCGATGGTAACCATGTCTTTCTCCTTGGTGATGATGGGGTGGAAAGCGGAAGCTGTGGCTCTCGTTTTTTCGAAGGACCTGCCGGCCGATTAGACGTGCGGCGCTTCGGCCGGCGGCAGATCGTGCACTGCCTCCAGAAGAGCGCGGGTGTAGGGATCGCGGGGATCGGTGAAGACCGCGCCGGTTTCGCCGCGCTCGACGACGCGCCCGTGGCGCATGACGATGGTCGAGTGCGCCAGCGCCCGGACCACGGCGAGATCGTGGCTGACGAACACCGTCGCAACGCCATTTTCGCGGGCCAGATCCTTGAGAAGATCGAGGATCGCCGCCTGCACCGACACGTCCAGCGCCGAGGTGATTTCATCGCAGAGCAGCAGCAGTGGCCTGGCGGCGAATGCGCGGGCGATGGCGATGCGCTGCTTCTGCCCGCCGGACAATTCGGACGGAAACCGGTCGATCAGGCTGTCCGGCAGGCGGACGGCCGCGAGCAGGCGGCGGATTTCGGCGGTTTCGTCGCCACGGCGCACGTCCGGGCGAAACAGCCGGATCGGGCGCGTCAGGATGGAGCGCACCGTCTGGCGCGGATTGAGCGAGGAATCCGGGTTCTGGAAGATGAGCTGGATCTCGCCGCGTGTGCGCACCGGGCGTTTCGACACCAGCGGCGCCAGTTTGTCGCCCTGGAAATCGATGCTGCCGGCGGTCGGCGCCATCAATCCGGCGATGGCGCGCAGCAGGGTGGATTTTCCGCTGCCGCTCTCGCCGATGATGCCCAGCGTCTCGCCGCGTGCGACCTCGAGGTCGATGCCGTGGACCGAAGGCTCGCCTGCGCCCGGATGTGTGCAGACCACGGCGCGGGCGCGAAGCACCGGCAGCGCATCGGATGCCCCGGCGGCCGGCGTCGGCAGATTTGCCGTGCCGATGCGCGGGGCGGCCGCCATCAGCGCGCGTGTATAGGGATGACCGCCGCGCACGACCACGTCATCGGCCGCACCCGTCTCGACGATCCTTCCGTCAAGCATCACGGCGATGCGGTCCGCCAGGGCATGAAGCAGGCCGAGATCGTGGCTGACATAGATGACCGCCACTTTCCGCTCGCGCACCAGAGCGCGCAACAGATCGGAGATCCGCGCCTGCGTGGTGGCGTCGAGCCCGGTCGTGGGCTCGTCCATGACCAGTATCTCGGGATCGCAGGACATGGCCAGCGCGATGGCGATGCGCTGCTGCTGCCCGCCGCTGAACTGGAAGGAATAGCGCCGCAGCGCCGCTTCGGGATCGGGCAGGTCGACCATACGCAGCAATTCGACCTGCCGGTCGTGCAGGGCCTTTCCGGCCAGCGCCATGTGTTTTTTGAGGGGTGCGGCGAGCTGCGCGCCGATCCGCAGCGACGGATTGAGCGCCAGACTTGCCTGTTGCGCGACGAAGCCGATACGCCGGCCCCAGATGGTGCGGAGCCTGGGAACATCGAGGGTCAGCAGATTGGTGCCACCCAGCAGCACTTCGCCGCCGCCCACGCGGACATTCGGACTGCGATAGCCCATCGAGGCGAGCGCGGTCGTGGATTTGCCGCTGCCGCTTTCGCCGACGATGCCGAGAATCTCTCCGCGCCGCAGGTCGAGGGACACCTCGTGTACGACCGGGTTCAACTCGCCATCGGCTCCTTCGTAGGAAAGCGAGAGATCGCGCATGCTCAGCACGACCGGGATCGTGTCGGGACCGTTGCGCCCGGCAGGGCCGGCGATGGGCATGGACATATCGGTTCGGGGGGAAGCCGGATGGATCACAGCGGTACTCCCGGTTGGCCCGACGCGGGATCGAGATGATCGGCCAGCGCGTCCGCGATGAGGTTGAGCGCGACGGAAAGCAGGGCGATTCCGGCTGCGGGCGCCAGGACGGCGATCGGCGAAACGGTGATGTAGGGCCGCGCCTGCGCCACCATCAGGCCCCAGTCGCTCGACGGCGGCTGGGCGCCCAGCCCGAGGAAGCTCAAGGATGCGACGAAGATGATGCCCCAGGTCATGCGCAAGGCGAATTCCGCGATCGCCGTTGCGGCGATGTTCGGCAGCACCTCGCGCAAGAGAATGTAGCTGAGGCTTTCTCCCCGCGCCTGCGCGGCGGCGACGTAATCGCTGGTGACGACCGCCTGCGTGGCCCCGCGCAGGATGCGGCCGGTGCGCGGAGCGAAGATCGCCGCGACCGACAGGATCAGCACCGGCGGCGAGGTTCCGAAGCCGGCGATGAGCACCAGCGCCAGAAGCAGCGGCGGCAAGGCCAGCGCGAGATCCAGAAGACTGGCGATGCCCTGGTCGATCCAGCGCAGCCGCGGCTGGATTTGCGCATAGGCGCTGACGATTCCAAGCCAGCCGCCCACGACGGTGGACAACACCACGGCCACGAACGGAACCAGGATTACCGACCGGCCTCCGACCAGGAAGCGGCTGAGAATGTCGCGGCCGAGGTCGTCGGTGCCGAACGGATGCGCCCATGTGGGAAACTGGTTCGGCAGACCGAGGCCGATCTGCGTCGGCGGATAGGGCGCGAGCCAGGGCCCGAGCCCGATGACCGCCAGCATGATCGCCGCGAGAGCGAGCCCCAGCCGTCCGTTGCCGCTGGATGCGAGGCTGCGCCACAGGCTGCGCCGGGCGGCGGTATCCTGCTTGTCGAAGGAGAATGCGGGTGCGATGGGGCTCATTTGCTGCGCAGCCTCGGATTGACGATGGCGGCCGCCATGTCGGCGATCAGCGTGATGGCGATGAACATCGCGCCCATGACGATGGCGATCGCCTGCACCGTCTCGATGTCGCTGGTCGTGATGGCCTCGACCAGACGCCGGCCGATCCCGGGAAAGGAAAAGACGTTCTCGATGACGACCACGCCGCTGATGAGATAGACGAGATTGAGCGCCAGCGTGTTTATGATCGGGACCGCCGCGGGAAGAACCGCATAGAGCGCCACCACCCGCCGCCGCGACAGGCCCGCCAGAACCGCCGTACGGGTGTGCGGCGCAGACAGGGATTCCCGGATCGCCGAGCGAGCGATGCGGATCGTGTAAGGCGCACTCACCAGCAGCATGGACAGAACGGGCAGCACATAGGAAGCCCAGGCGCTCCATCCGCTCTGGAAGTTGAGCGCCGTACTGTCGATCGGCAGCCAGTGCAGAGCGACGCCGAAGACGAGAATGAGGGCCATGCCCGTGACGAATTCGGGCAGGGCCGTCAGCACCGTCGTCGATGACAGAAGCATAAGATCCTGCCATCGCCCGACATGCAGCGCCATGTAGACGGCCAGCCCGAGCGACACGGGCAGGCTGATCGCCAGTGTCAGCGCGGCCAGCACGAGCGTGTTGCCCAGCCGCGGCATCACGTCGTCGCGGACGTTGCGGCCGGTGACGGTCGAAGTGCCGAAATCGCCCCGCACGAAATCGCCGAGCCAGGCCGCGTAGCGCACGACCACCGGCCGATTCAGGCCCCGATCGGCGATGAAGCGCTCCAACTGCTCATTCGTCACCTCGCGCCCGAGGGCGTTGCGGGCGACATCGACCGGGCTGGAACTGGTTGCCGCGAAGGTGATGATCGACATCACGAGCAGGGTCATGGCCGCCCATGCGATCTTGATGGCGATCACACGGGCAAAGACCATTCGTCCGATGCCCTCACGGGCACCCTCAAGTGCAGGCTCTCGAATCAAGGCACAAATCCGATCAATCCGTTTTCAGGCCGCAAGCCCGCGTCAGACGAAATAGGCATCGTGGAACTGGAGATTGTCGCCGCTGTGCGTTCGCACGTCACGGATATTGTTGCTCATGCCCCAGAGCACGTTGAGCGAGAAGGCGACGCTGGACCCCGACTCGTCGGCGACGATCTGCCATGCCTTCCGCAGAAGCGCGTTCTGCTTGTCGACGTCGAGCGATGTGCGCACGTCGCCGAGGATACGGTCGATCTCGGGATTGTTGAGCTTGGTTTCCGCAAAGGCCGGCTTGGTCGCGTAGAGATTGCTCAGCATCGTCACCGGCGGCCGCGCCTGGCTGTAGCTGACATACATCGGCTTGACCTGCCAGATCTGGCTCCAATAGGTGCCCGCGTTCTCCTGCCGGATCGTCACGTTGATGCCTGCGGGGCGGACGATCTCGGCAAAGGCCGTCGCCAGTTCCACCATGCCGGAAAGGCTCGGCGAGGTGAACAGTTCCAGCTCGATCCCGTTGGGATGGCCGGCTTCCTCCAGAAGCGCCTTGGCCTGCGCCAGATCCTGGGCGCGAATTCCGAGGTTCTCGGGATAGGTGGGATGGCCGGGCCAGATATGGACGTCGCTCGTCAGCGTGCCATAGCCCTGGAAGACGACGTTCAAGAGCGCCTGCCGGTCCACCGCAAGCTTGATCGCGCGCACGACGCGGGGATCGTCGAAGGGCGCCTGGGTGAGGTCCATGACCACATACATGAAGGCCGAGTTCTCGCTTACGGCGACATGGGCCTTGTCCGAGGCCTCGATCAACTGCGCCTGGGCCGGCCCGACCTGGCCGATGACATTCGAATTGCCGGAGAGCAGCGACTGGATCAGCGTCGCGGATTCCACGATGTTCACCTGGCGGATGCCGTCGAGATACGGCAGATTCGGGCGCCAGTAATGCTCGTTGCGCACCATCTCCCAGCTTTCGCCGGGGGCGAAGCTGGTCAGGCGGAAGGGACCGGAACCGATGGCGGTTTCAACAGTGAATTCGGAGGTCCCCTTTTTGACGATCGCGAAGTTGCGTGTGGCGATCTGCAACGGGAACTGGCTGTTGGGCTCCTTGAGATTGAAGGTGATCGTCCTGTCGTCGACGACCTGGATGCCTTGCGGGTCGAGCGTCTGGGCAAGGCTGGCCTGGCTGGGCGAGGCCGTGGCCGGGTCCAGCACGCGGGCGAAGCTGTAGGCCACGTCGGCCGTGGTGAGCGGCGTGCCGTCCGAGAAAGACAGGCCCTCGCGCAGCACGAAGGTCCAGGCCGAACCCGCTTCGTTCGACGAATAGTTTTCGGCGAGCTGGTTGGAGATCGCGAAACCGTTCTCGAGCCGGATCAGCCTGTCATAGATGTGCGCGCAATAGATCGTGTCGTTGCCCATGCTGGCGCGCGCGGGATCGAGCGATTCCCGCACCGTTCCGCTGGTATAGGCCATATTCAATGTTCCGCCCTTTTTGGGCGTGGCCTCCTGCGCGTTGGCTTGGCGGACGAGGCCGCCGCCGAATGCCATCAGGGCAATACCCGCAACCGCGCCCCGGAGCATCGTGCGCCGCTTGAGTGGCGATATCGCGAATTGCGTCGTTCCATTCCCGTCGCTCATCTGTGACTCCCGGTTTGTTAGTTTCCAGTTCGCTGGAATTTTCCCCTATTTTCTATAAATAGCAGAGCCGACCCGAATTGAGAAGCGTTATTTTCGAAAATCCTGCGGCACTGCATTGCCGGGAGGGCGGCTGCCGATCGTCTCCGTCCTCCTCGAACCGTGACCGGAGGAAAGGATGACCCGGCATTTTGCGCGGCGCGACAAGCGGGTCGCTTCGGCGAGCCGGTCGGGGCTCGGCGCTGCCATATGTCCGGGCGCGAATGCAGGTGAGTCAGGCGGTATTTCGGGGCCGCAGCCCGTGTCAGGTGATCGCGGCGGAGCGATCCGCCGCGACCCAGGATGTCGAGGATCGCTTAGCGATAGACAATGCCGCCGTCGGTCAGGATGGCCTGGCCGGTGATATAGTCGGAATCGTCCGAAGAGAGGAATGCGACCAGCGCGGCCACGTCTTCCGGGGTCTGGGCACGGCCGAGGGCGATCCCTTCGACATATTTCTTGTATGTTTCGCCTTTCGGCGTTCCGGTGATCTCGGAAAAGCGTTCGTCGATCTCGACCCACATGTCGGTGCCGACGATGCCGGGGCAATAGGCATTCACCGTGATCTGATGCGAGGCGTATTCCTTGGCCGCCGCCTGGGTGAGCGCCCGCACCGCAAATTTCGTCGCCGAATAGATCCCGAGCATCGCAAAACCGTCATGGCCGGCGATGGAGGAGGCGTTGATGATCTTGCCCTTGTGGCCGCGTGCCTTGAACTTTGCCGCCGCTGCCTGAGTGCCCCAGACGACGCCGTCGACATTGATGCGGAAGATGCGGTCCAGATCGTCCGGGCGGACATCGTCGAGCGGCTTCACCTGGGCGATGCCGGCATTGTTGACGATGACGTCGAAGCCGCCCAGTTCCTTTTCGGCGTGCTCGACGGCGGCAAAGACCTGGTCGCGGTCGCTGACATCCGCCGTGAAGGTCGTGGCCTTGACGCCATGCGCCTCGACCTCGGCCTTTACGGCCTCGAGCTTGTCGGCCTTGATGTCGACCAGCGCCAGATTGGCGCCGTCCCTGGCCAGCCGCAGCGCTATGCCGCGACCGATGCCCTGGCTGGCGCCGGTGACCAGAATGACTTTTCCCTTGACGGACATGACGTTTCCTTTCGTTGCCTGGGATCAGGATGCTAGTTCCGCTTTGCCGACCTTTTGATGACGGCCGGGCAACGCGTTTTTCCGAAGAATTTCGCTGAGGATGCGCAGCGATGACACGACCGGCATCCAGTCCGGCGCGATCGTTTCGAGTTGTGGCGAAGAATGGCCGGGATATGCGAGGGGACCGGTCGCCTTGCCGCTGGAAAGCGCGGCCAGCGCCCGAAGGCTGCTTTCCAGTTCGCCGGGAGGCCGTTTGCCCTGCAACAATGCCTCGCGCAGACCATCGGCGAGCAGCAGCGCCGCCGCGCAGAGGCGGATCGCGTCATGCTCCGCATCGTCGGCGGCGGAGATGACCGAGGCAGCGGCCAAGCGCCCGCGAAGCGACCACCGGGCGGAATAGCGCGCGCCATCGGCGCCCGCGCGCAGCAGCGCCAGATCCTCCTGCGCCCTCAGCATCAGCCCGAGCGTCGTCTGGGCGCGGCGCGGATCGGCCTTGTGCAAGGCCTCTGCCGCTGCTTCCAGCCCGGCGCCGATCCGCAGCAGCAGATGAGCCATGGCGCTGTCGATCTGGCGCAGAGGGTCGGGCGTCAGCAGGATCTGGCTGAACAGCAGGCCCGCGCCTGCGCCGACGATCACGTCCTCCATCCGGTGCCAGCCCGCGCTTTCCGCCCCCATGGCCAGGACAAGGACGGCGGAGACGCCTGCCTGGATCGGCACCACGGCCGGCAGGCCGAAGACCGAGGCGATCAGGATCGAAAGGAAGACCGCGGCCGACATGCGCAAAAGCGCCAGGGGTTCGGCCTCCAGCATGGTCTCGGGAATTTGCAGCGCCAGTTCGCCCATGAGAATGCCGATCGCCACGCCCAGCATCAGCCCCGTCGCCTGCCGGCCGTGATTGGGCAGGCCGGGCGCGAGGCAGACAATGGCCGTCACGATGGCAAAGACCGGATGCGGATGGCCGAGGAGCCAGTTCGCCAGAAGCCAGGCCAGGGCGCCCGCAATGGCCGTGGCAAGCGCATCGCGCCAGGCGGCGTTCATGCGTTCCAGCGACAGGCGTATACGGGTGACGATGCTCATGGTTCACCTCAGCAGCGCGACAAGCGGGGCCATCAGCACATTCAACAGCCCGACGAGAACCATGACAAGCCCGGCGACGGCTCCTTCCGTGGCGCCGATCTGATGCGCCCGGGCGGTGCCCGCGCCATGGGCGCCGAGGCCAAACAGCGAGCCGCGCGCCAGCGCCGAGGCAATGCGGAACCTGGCGAGGATCAGATCGCCCATGACCGCGCCCGCGATGCCGGTGACGACGACGAAGACCGCCGTCAGGTCGGGAATGCCGCCGATCTCGGACGAGACTTCCATCGCAAAAGGCGTGCTGATGGAACGCGGCAGCAGGCTCAACCTGATCACCCCGTCTAGCCCCACCAGGCTCGCCAGAGCCCAGCTCGACAGGATCGACACCAGGCTGCCGGCCAGCATCCCGGCCAGCAGGATGGGCCAGTAACGCCGGATCAGCGCGCGCTGTTCATAGATCGGAATGGCGAAGGCCACCGTCGCCGGTCCGAGCAGCAGCACCAGCCAATGCGTGCCGCCGATATAATCGCGATAGCTTTCATGCAGGGAGACGACCACGAGCAGCAACAGCAGCGGCGTCACCGCCAGCGGCATCAGCCACCAGCGCGGCCAGCGGCGATAGACCTGTTTCGAAAGCCAGTAGAATCCGATCGTCAGGCCCGACCAGAAGAGCGTATGCAGGAAGGCCTCAGGCATGCTCCCGCTCCTTTCTGTCACCCAGATATTTCCAGCAGCGATCCACGGTGAAGGCCGTGGCGAGCATGACCAGCGCCGTGCTGGCGAGAATGACGAATAGAATCTTCAGCCCGGTCAGGCCGAAGAGTTCCGGGTGATCCAGCACGGCAAGCACGGCGGGCACGAAGAACAGCAGCATATCCGAGAGGAACCAGCCCGCCCCGCGCCGCATGCTGAGCGTGCTGATCCGCCGCATGGCCAGCAGGACGAGCAGCAGCCCGAGACCGACGATACCGCCAGGAAGCGGGTTGCCGAGAACGCGCACGAGAGCTTCGCCGATGAGCCAGAAGCTGAAAACGGTCAGCACCTGGGCAACCGGGTGGTGATGCAGAAAACGGGCGGACCTGTGATGAACAGACATGGCGAATTCCTTTTTCCCGAACATAAGCGCCCTCTTGCTATTCGAGAAATGAATTGATTGAATAAGCAATATTCCAAAGAGGACTTGATATGGATTTTCGCCCGTTGCGTGCTTTTATAGAAGTCGTGCGTCAGGGCGGCTTTTCCAGCGCCGCGAAGACCGTTTGCGCCACGCAATCGACCGTCAGCAAGGCCGTGAAACAGCTCGAGGACGAGATCGGCTTGCGGCTTCTCGACCGCATCGGCCATCGCAGCGTGATGACCGCGGCGGGAGAGGTGGTGTATCGCCGGGGCCTTAAACTCTTGGCCGATCGCGACGACCTGATGGCCGAGATCGACGAAATCCGCGGCGTCCGGCGCGGCGCGCTGCGGCTCGGCCTGCCGCCTGTCGGAAGCAGCACGATTTTCGCGCCGCTGTTTGCCATCTACCGCCAGCGTTTTCCCGGGATCGAGGTGCGGTTGACGGAATATGGCAGCGATCAGTTGGCGTCGGTTCTGCATGCGGGGGAGATCGACTTCGCCGGCGCGTTGCTGCCCGTTTCCGGGGAGTTCGAGTTCCAGCCCGTGCGCCGCGAACCCCTCGTCGCGCTGCTGCCGCCCGGCCATCCCCTGGCCGACGCCGCCTCCGTGACGATGCTGGACCTGAAGGATACACCCTTCGTCCTGTTCGCTTCCGGCTTCGCGCTGCACCGGATGGTCATGGATGCCTGCCGTCGCTCGGGTTTCGAGCCCGATATCGTGGCGCGAAGCGGCCAGACCGACTTCATGGTTGAACTGGTCGGCACGGGCCTGGGCGTCACCTTCCTGCCCCGGATGATTGCGGCCCGTTATAAGGTGCGCGGCCTGTGCCATGTCGCCCTGGACGAGCCCGATGCGGAATGGAACATGGCCATGGTCTGGCGGCGGGGCGCCTGGCTCTCACCCGCCGCACAGGCTTGGCTGGATCTGGTACGGGAGACTCATGGCAGAGTTTCCTGGCCGGATAACTCGCCTGCAATAGAAAGGAATTCACTCCGGGATATGAGCGAAAGCGGTCATTTCGCTATACCGGGAGTCAATGAAAGCTGACTGAAAGCTGCGCGTGTTAATCCTTTCCCAGGACACCGGAGAGGAGATGCGTTCGGGAGAGCGCGCACCGGTGCCACGCACAGGGAGGAATTCATGCGGTTTCATCGCGGTTTTGCACGCGCTCTTTCCATGTCGGCCATCGCGGTCGCCGGCCTGCTGTCGGCAACCTCGCTTGCGGACGCGGCCGACAAGATCACCATCATGGTCGGCGGTTATGAGAAGCAGATCTATCTGCCGGCCAAGCTGGCGGAAGCGCTGGGCTATTTCAAGGACGAAGGGCTCGACGTCGAGCTTCTCAACGAAGCCGCCGGCGTCGATGCCGAAAACCAGCTTCTCGCCGGCGCGGTGCAGGGCGTCGTCGGCTTCTACGACCATTGCGTCGACCTTCAGGCCAAGGGCAAGTTCGTCGAATCCGTCGTGCAGTTCAGCCAGGCGCCGGGTGAGGTCGAGATGCTTTCGGCCAAATATCCCGATGTCAAATCCTTCGCCGACCTGAAGGGCAAGACGCTCGGCGTCACCGGCCTCGGCTCCTCGACGAATTTCCTGACGCTTTACATGGCGTCCAAGGCCGGGCTGCAGCCGGGCGACATCGTCACCGTTCCGGTCGGCGCGGGCGGCACCTTCATCGCCGCCATGCAGCAGGACCAGATCCAGGCGGGCATGACCACGGAGCCGACCATTTCGCGCCTGGTCAAGACCGGCGAAGCCACGGTTCTCACCGACCTGCGCACGGTCGAGCAAACCCGCGCCGCCCTCGGCGGCACCTATCCGGCCGCCTCGCTCTACATGGAAACCTCCTGGGTCGACGCCCACAAGGAAGAAGTCCAGAAGCTCGCCAACGCCTTCGTGAAGACCTTGAAGTATATCGGAACGCATAGCGGCGCCGAGATCGCGGAGCAGATGCCGAAGGATTTCTACGTCGGCGACAAGGAGGGTTACATCAAGGCCCTCGACGCGGGCAAGGGCATGTTCACGCCCGATGGCGTCATGCCGGAGGATGGACCCAAGACGGTGCTCGCCGTCCTTTCCGAATTCTCCAAGAACGTCAAGGGCAAGCAGATCGACCTCGCCAAGACCTATACGAGCGAATTCGTCAAGAACGCCAAGTAATTACCCCCCCTCGCCCGTTCCCGACGCTCGGGAGCGGGCCTGTCGAAACGTCATTCGCGCGCCATCCCCCGCCGCGGAAAGGATGTCCCATGGCTGCCAGTCAGGGCCGAGAGCCGGCCATCGAACTCATCAATGTGACGCGCCGCTTCGTCTCCCCGACGGGCAAGAGCCTGACGGCGCTCGCCGACTTCAACATGACGGTGGAGCGCGGCGAATTCGTCGCCGTCGTCGGTCCGACCGGCTGCGGCAAGTCGACGACGCTCAATCTGGTCACCGGTCTTGCCAGGCCGTCCGCCGGCGAGGTCCGCCTGATGGGCGGTCCGGTGAACGGCATCGATCCGCGCGTCGGTTTCGCCTTCCAGAAGGATGCGCTGTTTCCGTGGAAGAACGTCATCGACAACGTCATGGCCGGCCCGCTGTTTCGCGGCCGCTCGCGCAGCGAGGCGGAGAAATCGGCCAAGGACTGGCTGGCGCGCGTCGGGCTTTCCAAGTTCCTGCACCATTATCCCCACCAGCTTTCCGGGGGCATGCGCAAGCGCGTGGCGCTGGCCCAGACCTTCATCAACGAGCCGGAAATCCTGCTGATGGACGAGCCCTTCTCGGCGCTCGACGTGCAGACCCGCACCGTGATGCACGAGGAACTGCTGAAGCTCTGGGCCGAGCGGCAGGCTTCGGTCGTCTTCGTCACCCACGACCTCGAAGAGGCGGTGGCGCTGGCCGACAAGGTCTACGTTCTGACCGCAGGCCCCGCCACGGTGAAATCGGTTTACCGCATCGACCTGCCGCGCCCGCGCGTCGTCTCGGAAATCCGCTACGAGCAGGCCTTCATCGATTATTGCAAGACCATCTGGGAAGACCTGCGCCAGGAAGTCGAGACCAGCTATCGCCGCGCCAGCGAAGCCGCCTGAGGAGGACGGGACCATGACAGACATCACGATGGCCGCCGGCTATCGCCCGGGCACCAGCGACACGGAAATCGAGGCGGCGGCACAGGCCCGCATCAGGCGCCGCAAGCAGACCGTGCTTTTCTGGCAGATCGCCATTCTCGTCCTTCTCCTCGGCCTGTGGGAACTTGCTTCCGACATGAACTGGATCGATCCGTTCTTCTATGCCAGCCCCAGCGCCGTCGTTGCCCGCCTGCAGGACTGGGCGCTCAACGGCACCACCGAGGGATCGCTGTGGTACAATCTCGGCGTGACGATGGAAGAGGCGCTGATCGGTTTCGTCACCGGCTCGGTGGCCGGCGTCGTCGTCGGCATCGGGCTCGGCCGCAACCAGATGCTCTCCGATATCTTTTCGGTCTACATCAAGGCGGTCAATTCCATTCCGCGTGTCGTGCTGGCGCCGATCTTCATCATGATCATGGGCCTCGGCCTCGCCTCCAAGGTGGCGCTCGCCTTCGTGATGGTGTTCTTCGTCGTGTTCGCCAATGCCTTTCAGGGCGTGCGCGAGGCCGACCGCGACATGATCGCCAATGCCCGTATCCTCGGCGCGTCCAACTGGCAGGTCACCCGCACCGTTGTCATTCCCTCGGCGATGAGCTGGATCTTCGCCAGCCTGCATGTCTCCTTCGGCTTCGCCATCA
The DNA here is from genome assembly GCA_017305935.1 of Hyphomicrobiales bacterium. GTDB lineage: Bacteria > Pseudomonadota > Alphaproteobacteria > Rhizobiales > Rhizobiaceae > Metarhizobium. The sequence continues at coordinate 353,341 of JAFKJU010000006.1, forward strand.
TCGGCGCCATCGTCGGGGAGTTCGTCGGCGCCCGCTTCGGCATCGGCCAGCTGATCTCGATCGCCAAGGGCACCTTCGATGCCGCCGGCATGTTCGCCGCCATCGTCCTCGTCATGGTCGTCACGCTGGCGGCCGAATATGTGATGACGCTGATCGAGAACCGACTCGCCAAGTGGCGGCCGCAGCAAAGCCTCGACACCCATTGACGCTCGGGAACGGATACTGAAACAGGGGGCGAAGGCCCCCTGTCCTCATTGGCGGGGCAGGCGGACGACCACCGACAGGCCGCCAGCCGCGGCCGTTGCGAGCATGACGCTGCCGCCGGCCCCGTCCACCACTTCGCGAACGATGGCAAGCCCCAGGCCGCTGCCCTCGGCCTGCGTGCCCATGATGCGATAAAATCGCTCGAACACCTGCCCGCGTTCGCCTTCGGGAATGCCGGGGCCGGAATCTTCAACGGTCAGCACGACCTCGTCACCCTCGCAGCGCACGCCGACGGTGACCTCGCCGGGAGCCGGCGTGTAGCGCAAGGCGTTGTCGACGAGATTGACGATCATCTCGCGCAGCATGGCTCCGTCGCCGACGACGGGCGCCGGGCCTTTCACCTCCAGGCCGATGTCGATGTTCCGCCGCAACGCCTCCTCGGCATGTGCTTCCAGCACCGCGCGCGCCGCCTCGGCCATGTCGATCCGCTCGGCGCGCGGCGCGCGACTGCCCGGCTCGGCGCGGGTCAGCGCCAGCAATTGCTCCGCCAGGCGAGAAGCATGCCGGGTACTGCGGGTCAGCGACTGCAGGGCTTCGGTGCGGCTTGCCGGATCGGTTTCGCGCGCGGCGACGGCGGCCTGCGTCATCAGCAGGGTCAACGGTGTGCGCAATTGATGGGCGGCATTGGCGACGAAGCGGCGCTGCGCCGCCATCTGCTTCTGGACGCGGTCCATGTAGTCGTTGAGCGCGTGGACGAGCGGACGCAACTCCATCTGCACGCTTGCGGGGTCGAAGGGCTCCAACCGCTCGCGCCGGCTGGCCAGCACCGCGTCGCGCAGCCGCAGCACCGGCCCAAGTCCCCTTTGAAGGCCGAGAAGCGTTACCAGCCCCGCCACGGCGACGAGGACGAACTGGTACATGAAATCGGATAGCCAAAGGCGGCGGCGCAACGCCTCCTCGCCATTGCGGGTGACCGCAACGACGACCTCGACCACGCCGTCTTCCCCCAGGCCGACGACCGGATGATCGATCGCCAGGGCGCGAATGTCCATGTCGCGAAAACGCATGTTCTGGCCGGCGCCGCGCCGGTCGGGCATGGCCAGTGTATCATAGCCGGCAACGATATTGCCCCACGGGGTCGCCACCCGGTAATAGACGCGGTCGCCGTAGCCGGTGTTGAAGATTTCCAGCGCTGCGGGGGGAATGTCGACGGCGATCATTCCGCCGGCGTCGACACGCACGGCCTCCGCAATGACGCGGGCGGAGCCGAGCAGCATGTTGTCGGTGACGATATCGGCGGTTTCCTGCGCCTGCTTGAGGCCGAGAAACAGGTTGACGCACAGCACGGCGGCAAGCGTCGCCGTGACCCAGGCCAGAAGCTGGGCGCGCAGGCTGAAGCGCAGCCCATTGAAAAGAGAATGCCGTTCGGCTGAAGATGGGAGCGCCATCGTCAAACCGCCCTCAGCATGTATCCAAGGCCTCTCAACGTCGCGATCTGCACGGTCCCGCCCTCCAGCTTCTTGCGGACGCGATGCACGTAGATCTCGATGGCGCTCGGGTCGGGGTCGGCGTCGAAACCGAAGACGCTTTCGTGAAGCGCCGCCTTCGTCACCGTGGTCCCAGCCTTCATCATCATATATTCGAGAACCGAATGCTCGCGGGGCGTCAGTTGCAGCGGCTCGCCCTTGAGGGTGAATTGCCGCGTGGCCCCGTTCAGGACCAGGTCCCCCACTGCGATCTCGGGGCTGGCAAGGTCGTTTCCCCGGCGGATCAACGCGCGCAGGCGCGCCTCCAGCTCGGCGAGTTCGAACGGCTTGGCGAGGTAGTCGTCCGCGCCGGTGTCGAGCCCGGCCACGCGGCCGCCGAGCGAGGCATTGGCGGTGAGGATGATGACCGGCGTCTTGTTTCCGGCGCGGCGGATATGGCGCAGCAGCGTCATGCCGTCGACCTTCGGCAGCGAAAGATCGAGCACGACGGCGGCATAGTCCGCCACGGCAAGCAGATGCCCCGCCTCCTCGCCGTCATGCGCGACATCGACCGCGTAACGCGCCTGCACCAGCGCCTTGGCCAGCCAGCTGGCGAGTTCGCGGTTGTCCTCCACGATCAGCAACCGCATCCGTCCCCGTCCCCTTGCGATTTAGCGCCTCCGCGCGAGGCTGCGCTTCTTTTTCGCATATTTCCGCTGCCGGAAGAAGCATGGCGCACCGTCATGCCGGCGGTCGGTCCCCCGGGGATCACATTCCCGTCCGCGCCCGAACGGACGGTGCCCGCGACGGCCTAATCGACCCCGCCGATGATCGGCGGCACTTCGACCACGGAGAAGTCGCCTGCGCCGGAATCGATGATGCCGAAGACCGCCTCCAGCATTTTCGGCACGTCCTGCCGCGCCATCTCGATATGGTCGCCGAGCATGGCGACGAAAGGATCCCAGTCGAAGCAGCCGAGATGCGGCATGCCGTCGCTATAGTGGCCGGAATAGCGAATCCAGCGCATTACCCCTTCCAACGAAATCGTAGAATTGACGAACAAGCCGCGCGGCAGGGTGCTCGTCCGCGCGGCAAGCTGCCTCATGGCGTTTTCCGCCTTTTCCGGCGCATAGCCGCAGGCCTGTATCATGGCCTCGTCGACCGCAATGCCGGCCTCTGCATGGGCGTCGCGGAAACCGCGCACGCGCTCCATCGTGTTGTGGTCCGTGCCGCGGCCGCCGACGAAGAACAGCGGCGCCTTGACGCCGTATTCGCGCCGGCAATTGGCAAGCACCCGCCGCGTCAACTCCAGCGCGCCGCCATAATTGTCGGAGATCACCGAAGGCGCCCGCGCGCCCGGCAGGTCGAGGTTGATGGTGCGTACGCCCGCTCCGGCGCAGAGATCGGCAATGCGGTCGGGATCGGTCGCGCCCGTCGCGATCAGGCAATCGACCTGATAGGACAGCATCGTCCGCGCCGCCTCCACTTCCAGCTCCGGATCGCGCATCGTGCAGGTTATGATCGGGAAAAGACCGCGCTCGCGGGCTCGCACCTCGAACTGTTCGACGATGGAGCCGAAATAGCGGTTATCGTATTTCGGCACGATCATGCCGATGATTTTCGAACGCTCGCGGCGCAGGACGCTTGCCTGCATGTTGACGGCGTAACCCTGCTCCTCCGCGAGCTTGGTGATCCTTTCCGCAAGCTTTGCGCTGATGCGCCGCTTCTTCCAATTGCCGTTGAGAACGGCGCTCACCGCGCTGGCGGATGTGCCGGCCAGCTCTGCCAGATCATAGATGGTCGTCCTTTTCGCGGGCGTCGTGCGATTCACATGTCATCTCCGTTTCGTGCGCCACCTTGACACCAATGGAGTTTGGTGGCAATTCATGCTTCATCGATTGAGCAAGCCTGCTCCATCGATGAAGTTGCCTAAACAGCAAGGCTGACCCATGGGAGGAGTCAGACGGAACATCGACGAACCGGACGTTGCGGCATCGCTGCGGCGAACGGTGATCTGCGTGCTCGAAGCGCGCGCAGGCGGTCGGTTCTGTCGCCCTTGGCGGCTTGAGGTCGCCGGCGAACGTGACTGCGAACATCAACCGTGCCAAATCAATGTGGAGGAACCCAATGAAGACGCTTACCACCCTGCTCGCCTCGACCGGCCTCGTCCTGTCGCTCGGCGCCGCCGCTTCCGCCCAGGAAAATGCGACCGTCGCCTTCCTGATGCCCGACCAGGCCTCTACCCGTTACGAGCAGCACGACTATCCCGGCTTCAAGGCCGAGATGGAAAAGCTGTGCGCGTCCTGCACGGTGATCTACCAGAACGCCAATGCCGACGTCTCGCTCCAGCAGCAGCAGTTTAATTCCGTGATCGCCCAGGGCGCCAAGGTCATCGTTCTCGATCCCGTCGATTCCGCAGCCGCCGCAGCGCTTGTCGAGATCGCCCAGTCGCAGGACGTCAAGGTCATCGCCTATGACCGCCCGATCCCCGACAAGCCGGCCAACTATTACGTCTCCTTCGACAACCAGGGCATCGGCAAGGCCATCGCGCAATCGCTGGTCGATCACCTGAAGGCCAAGGGCGTTCCCGATGGCGCAGGCGTGCTCGAGATCAACGGTTCCCCGACGGATGCGGCCGCCGGCCTCATTCGCGACGGTATCCATGAAGCGCTTTCCGCTTCGTCCTACAAGACGCTCGCCGAATTCGACACGCCGGAATGGGCGCCGCCCAAGGCGCAGGAATGGACCGCAGGCCAGATCACCCGCTTCGGCGACCAGATCAAGGGGATCGTCGCGGCCAACGACGGCACCGGCGGCGGCGCGATCGCGGCGCTGAAGGCCGCCGGCGTCAAGGACATGCCGCCGGTGACGGGCAACGACGCGACGATCGCCGCGCTGCAGCTCATCATCTCCGGCGACCAGTACAATACAATCTCCAAGCCTTCCGAAATCGTGGCTGCGGCTGCCGCCAAGGTCGCCGTCGCCCTGCTCAAGGGCGAGACGCCGGAAGCGACCCACAAGCTCTACGAGACGCCTTCGCAGCTTTTCGTTCCGGCGGTCGTGACGGCGGAGAACATCAAGGCCGAAATCTTCGACAAGGGCATCAACAAGCCTGAAGAAGTCTGCACCGGCGAATATGCCGACGGTTGCCGCAAGCTCGGCATCATCAAGTAAAATCGCCGTCATGTCCGGCCGCGCCTTTCGCGGCCGGACATCCAGACCAGTCGAAAGGGGCCGAGGGCCATGACAGCCACGCGTCAAACTGCTCCCGCCAAAGGCGAACCGGTGCTGCGCCTGCGCGGTGTATCCAAGAATTTCGGGGCCGTATCCGCGCTGACGGATATCGAGCTCGACGTCAAGGCCGGCGAGGTCGTCGCCCTCGTCGGCGACAACGGCGCCGGCAAGTCGACGCTGGTCAAGGTGCTTGCCGGCGTTCACCAGCCCTCTTCCGGCACCATCGAGTTCTGCGGCCAGCAGGTTTCGCTCGACAGCCCCGCCGAGGCGCTGGGCATGGGCATCGCCACGGTTTTTCAGGATCTGGCGCTGTGCGAAAACCTGGATGTCGTCGCAAATCTCTTCCTCGGTCACGAACTCTCGCCCTGGGCGCTCGATGAAGTCGCCATGGAAGTGCGCGCCTGGACGCTGCTGCGCGAGCTTGCCGCGCGCATCCCCTCCGTGCGCGAGCCGATCGCCTCGCTGTCGGGCGGCCAGCGCCAGACCGTCGCCATCGCCCGTTCGCTGCTGCTCAATCCGAGGCTCATCATGCTCGACGAGCCAACGGCAGCCCTCGGCGTCGCCCAGACGGCCGAAGTGCTGAACCTGATCGAGCGCGTGCGCGACCGCGGCCTCGGCGTCATCATCATCAGCCACAACATGGAGGACGTGCGCGCCGTTGCGGACCGCATCGTCGTTCTGCGTCTCGGCAAGAACAACGGCGTCTTCACGCCGGATTCGTCCAATCAGGAACTCGTTTCCGCAATTACCGGCGCCACGGACAATTCCGTCTCGCGCCGTGCCGACCGCAAGGCCGGCCATGCGGCAGAAAGCCATGGGGGAGCAGCATGAGCCAGAATTCGTCCCAGCCGATGCTGGACCGCAGCGACGAGCGCGTGCGTCACGACGACAGCCTCGCCGCCATGGCCAAGGGCTTCATCGACCGCGTGCGCTCCGGCGATCTCGGCATGCTGCCCGTCGCCGTCGGGCTCGTCGTCATCTCCATCGTATTCTCGGCGCTGAACCCGATCTTCCTCGCGCCCAACAACCTCGTGAACCTGCTGTTCGATTGCGCCACCGTCGGCGTCATCTCGCTCGGCATCGTCTGCGTGCTGGTGCTCGGCGAAATCGACCTCTCCGTCGGATCGATGAGCGGTCTGGCGTCGGCCATGGTCGGCGTGCTCTGGGTCAACCAGGGCTGGCCGATCGTCGGCGCCGTGCTTGCCGCGCTGGTGGTCGGCGCGGGCGTCGGCCTCCTCTATGCGACGCTCTACAACCGGCTGGGCATGCCGAGCTTCGTTGCCACGCTTGCCGGGCTGCTCGCCCTGCTGGGCATGCAGCTTTACATTCTCGGCCCCACCGGCTCGATCAACCTGCCTTACGCCTCGGCGCTGGTGCGTTTCGGCCAGATTCTGATCATGCCGGACTGGCTGTCCTACACGCTGGCCCTCGTGCCCGGCCTCGTCATGATCGGCAGGGGTCTGCAGACCCGCAAACAGCGCCTTGCCGCCAACCTGTCGGCCCAGCCGATGCGGGCGCTGATCCTCAAGGCCGTGGTGCTGACCGTGGCGCTGGAAGCGGCCGTCTTCTATCTCAATCTCGGCCGCGGCATTCCGTGGATGTTCGCCCTCTTCGTCGCACTCGCCGTCATCCTCAATTACGGGCTGACGCGCACCCAGTGGGGCCGCTCGATGTTCGCCGTCGGCGGCAACAAGGAGGCGGCGCGCCGCTCGGGCATCAATGTGCGCCGCATTTATATGAGCGCCTTCATGCTCTGCTCGACGCTCGCAGCACTTGGCGGCATCCTCTCGGCGTCGCGCCTCGCCTCCTCCAGCCAGCAGGCCGGCACCGGCGACGTCAATCTCAACGCGATCGCCGCGGCCGTGATCGGCGGCACCAGCCTCTTCGGCGGTCGTGGCAGCGCCTATTCGGCCCTGCTCGGCATCATCGTCATCCAGGCGATCTCGAACGGCCTGACGCTGCTCAACCTGTCGTCCTCGCTGCGTTACATGATCACCGGCGGCGTCCTCGCAATCGCCGTCATCGTCGACTCGCTCGCCCGTCGCTCCCGCGTCAGCCACGGCCGCGCCTAACCAGACTGGAATGGAGTTCAAACCATGGCTGACCTCATGAACGGCAAGATCGCCGCCATTACGGGCGCCGCCTCCGGCATCGGCCTCGAATGCGCCAAAACCCTGATCGCAGAAGGCGCGAAGGTGGTTCTCGTCGACCGCGCACAGGACAAGCTCGAACAGCTCTGCGGCGAACTTGGCCCCAACGCGCTGCCGCTCGTCGTCGATCTGCTGAAGCCATCCGACGTCTCGGGCATGCTGGCGCGCATCCTCGACATCGCCGGCGGGCTCGACGTCTTCCACGCCAATGCCGGCGCCTATATCGGCGGTCCCGTGGCCGAAGGCGATCCGGATGCCTGGGACCGGATGCTGAACCTCAATATCAATGCGGCCTTCCGCTCGGTTCATGCAGTTCTGCCCTACATGATCGAAAAGAAAACCGGCGATATCCTCTTCACCTCGTCGATCGCCGGCGTCGTGCCCGTCGTCTGGGAGCCGATCTACACGGCCTCGAAATTCGCGGTGCAGGCTTTCGTGCATTCGACGCGTCGGCAGGTGGCGCAGCATGGCGTGCGCGTCGGCGCTGTTCTGCCCGGACCGGTGGTCACCGCATTGCTCGACGACTGGCCGAAGGAAAAGATGGACGAGGCGCTGGCGAACGGCAGCCTGATGCAGCCGAAGGAGGTGGCGGATGCCGTTCTCTTCATGCTCACCCGGCCGCGCAACGTCACGATCCGCGATCTCGTCATCCTGCCCAACAGCGTCGATCTCTAGAGCATTTCCGTCTCTCCCGGATATGTTACAGAGGCCGGGCAAACGGCCTGGCGCCGTTTGCCCATGTCATTTCTCCTTGAAGGCAATGGTCCCATGAACACTTCAGTCACCGCAGGGTCCACAGGCGCCGGACCCTATCTGATCGGCGTCGATGTCGGCACGGGCAGCGCCAGAGCCGGTCTCTTCGATCTCTCGGGCCGGATGCTGGCCTCGGCAAAACGCGACATTTCGCTGTTTCGCGGGCCGGGCGCGATGGTGGAGCAATCGAGCACCGAGATCTGGGCCGCCGTCTGCGCCTCGGTGCGCGAGGCGATGCACAAGGCCGCCGTCGCGCCGGAGGCCGTCGCCGGCATCGGTTTCGATGCAACCTGCTCGCTCGTGGTACTTGGAGAAAAAGGCAAGCCGCTGCCGGTCGGTCCATCAGAAGATCCGGAGCGCGACATCATCGTCTGGATGGACCATCGGGCGGTGGATCAGGTCGAGCGCATCAATGCCGGCGGATACGACGTTCTGCGCTATGTCGGCGGCATCATCTCGCCGGAGATGGAAACGCCGAAACTGCTGTGGCTGAAGGAAAACCGGCAGCAGGTCTTCGATGCCGCCTGGCAATTCTTCGACCTCGCCGATTTCCTGACCTGGCGCTCGACCGGTGACCTCGCCCGCTCCACCTGCACCGTCACCTGCAAATGGACCTATCTTGCCCATGAAAAACGCTGGGATCCGGGCTATTTCCACGGCATCGGCCTCGGCATGCTCGCGGACGAGGATTTCGCACGCATCGGCCAGCATGTCGTCGAGCCCGGCACGCCGCTCGGCGAGGGACTGACGCAGCAGGCGGCGGCCGAACTCGGCCTTGTCGCGGGCACGCCAGTTGCCGCCGGGATGATCGATGCCCATGCGGGCGGCATCGGCACGGTCGGCGTCGACGGCCCGCCGGAAAACAATCTCGGTTACGTCTTCGGAACCTCCTCCTGCACCATGACCTCCACCCATGAGCCGGTATTCGTGCCGGGCGTCTGGGGGCCGTATTTCTCCGCCATGGTGCCGGGCATGTGGCTCAACGAGGGCGGGCAGTCGGCCGCAGGCGCGGCTATCGAGCAGCTTCTCTCCTTCCACCCGGCGGCGGGCGAAGCGGGGGAACTGGCAAAAGCGCGCGGTCTGTCGCTACCAGTCTTGCTGGCGGAGCTGGCCGTGGAAAAAGCCGGCGGATTCTCCGAGGCAGCAAGGCTCGCGGATGGCTTGCATATCGTGCCGGAATTCCTCGGCAACCGCGCGCCCTTTGCCGACCCGCATGCCCGCGCGGCCATCGTCGGCCTCGGCATGGAACGGGATATCGGCAATCTCGTCGCCCTCTACATCGCCGGCCTTTGCGGCATCGGTTACGGCCTGCGCCAGATCATCGATGTGCAGGCGGCCGCCGGCGCGCCGATCGACAGGATCGTGATCAGCGGCGGCGCCGGCCAGCTCGATCTCGTGCGCCAGCTTCTCGCCGATGCCACGGGCAAGCCGCTTCTCGCCACCCGGTCGGAGGAGCCGGTGCTGCTCGGGGCCGCCATTCTCGGCAGCGTCGCCGGCGGGGTTTTCCCGGATATGCGCGCCGCCATGGCCGCCCTGTCCGCGACCGATCGCACATACCGGCCCGCCGGCAGCGAAACCGCCGCCCTGCATGCCAAACGGTATGATGCCTTCCAGCGGCTACAGACCCTGGCCCGCGAAATCCGCTAGACCCTGTTCGAGGACATAGGTCTGGTTCGGTCTTCGGGAGGCAGCGAGCTGCCTCCTTTCCCCTGAATGAAAGGTCGCATGCCACAGCGTCCTCAAGCGGCGGCGGCTGTTTCCGGTGCGGGTTGTTCAGCGACAGCGCCCGCGATGCAGGGAACCTGCTGCCGCGATATGCGACAGACCACATCTTCTTATCCGACAAATTCAGAATCCGGTTTCCAGTCGACCTGCGCATGGCGCCGGCGGCCGGCGCCGTCGCTTCGACAGGATCAATTTCATCTCTCCAGACATGCTTCCCAATCATGCACGACGACATCGGCCACAATCAGCTAAAAAGCTTTTCATGCACATAAAATTATGAAATAGTCTCTTCAACTGGAGGGAACACACGCATGCGCAAAGTCGGCGGTCACGGTCAAAAGCTTTCCTATTACGATTTCGGGCATACCACGGTTTACGCCTCACGCTTCGATCAGCGTTTTCCCTATTGCGCATATGTTCCCGACGATTACGAGGAAGATGGCGAAAAGACCTATCCGCTGGCGGTCATCGTTCATGGGACGGAGCGCGGCATGCTGGCCTATCGCGACGCCTTTGCCGATTTTGCCGAGGCCAACGGCGTCATTGTTCTCTGCCCGCTCTTTCCAGCGAACATCTGCTTTCCCGGTGATCTTTCGTCCTACAAAATGCTAAGGGCGGGTGATCTGCACTACGATGCCGTCATGCTCGATATGATCGCCGAGATTCAAGAGAAATACCGCATCGAGGGCGACCGGGTGATGATGTACGGTTTTTCCGGCGGCGGGCATTTCACCCATCGTTTCCTGTATCTGCATCCCGAACGCCTTCTCGCCGCCTCGATCGGCGCGCCGGGCGTGGTGACGCTGCTCGATTTCGACCATGATTTCTGGGTCGGCGTGCGCGATTTCGAAAAGGTCTTCGGCAAGGCGGTCGATCTCGAGGCGATGCGCAAGGTCGCGGTGCAGATGGTGATCGGCGGCGACGACCTCGAAACCTGGGAAATCACCATCAAACCCGGCGATGCCTGGTACATGCCGGGCGCGGATCTGGCCGGCGCAACCCGCAACGACCGCATGCGCGCGCTCAAACGCAGCTTCGAGCAGTACGGCATCGCCGTGCGCCACGATATCGTTCCGGGCATCGCCCATGACGACCGCGAACTGATCGGCCAGGTGAAGGACTTCTTTGCAGAAACGCTGGGCGCGAACCGCGCGCGCTCCTGACGACAACGAAGCGGGGAACAATCGGAGACGACCATGAACCGGATATTCTTGATTTCGACGGCGCTGGCGGCGGGATTGCTGTTTGGCGCCGCCGCGCAGGCCAGCACCCTCAACATTCGCATCAACGCCGATATTCGCGGCGTCGAGGGGCTGAACCGCGACGCCAATACCGACACCGTGCTGCACCACATCTTCGAGACCCTGGTCGGGTTTCGCGACGACCTGACGATCGGCCCGGTGCTGGCCGAATCCTGGACGGTGTCCGACGACGGCAAGACCTACACCTTCACGCTGCGCGACGGCGCGACCTTCCACAATGGCGACCCCGTGACCTCGGCGGACGTCAAATGGAACTGGGATCGGCGTGTCGCCGCCGGCGCGGCCTGGTTCTGCAATGCGTTCTTCGATGGCTCACAGGGGCTGAAGGTCGAGGCAGTGGAAACGCCCGATCCGCGCACCGTCGTCTTCAAGATCAACGAGCCGAATGCGCTGTTCCTCGCCCAGCTTGCCAATATCCAGTGCAACGCCTGGATCGCCAGCCCGAAGAATGTCGGCGCCGATGGCAAGTGGATCGGCGACAGCGCCATCGGCAGCGGCTCGTTCAAGCTGAAGGAATGGCAAAAGGGCCAATACGTCACGCTGGAAAAATATGCCGGCTACAAGCCGCTGAAGGAAAAGGCGAGCGGCTACGCGGGCGACCGCACCGCATTGGTCGACGAGGCCAAATTCATGATCATCCCGGATACTTCGGCCGCCGAAACCGCCCTGTTTGCCGGGGAAATCGACGTGCTGGAGAATTTCGAATCGCAGCGCATCGAGGAAGCCAAGGGACGCGGCGTGCAGGTGATGACCACCGCCGGCCTGTCGCTGACGCCGCTTCTGATCCAGACGAACGATCCGCTGATGTCGAACGTCAAGCTGCGCCAGGCGATTGCCCATGCCATCGACTTCAAGCAGATCGCTGCCGCGCGCACGGCCGGCCTTGCGGAGTTCAATCCGTCCGGCGTGCCGCAGGCCAGCGCCTTCTTCGATCAGGATTTCCTGAAATGGCCGGATTACAATCCCGAAACCGCCAAGGCGCTGTTGGCCGAGGCCGGCTACAAGGGCGAAACGATCAAGATCCAGACCAACACCCGCTACCAGGGCATGTATGAAAACAGCGTGCTGGTGCAGGCGATGCTGGCGAGCGCCGGCATCAATGCCGAGCTGGAAGTGCTGGATTGGGCGGCCCAGCTCGACAATTATCTGGCCGGCAAGTTCCAGATGCAGTCCTTCGGTTATTCCGCCCGCCTCGATCCCTCGCAATTCTACGGCATCATCATCGGCGACAAGAAGACCGACCTGACGGCGCAGTGGGACAATCCCGAGGCCAACCAGTTGCTCCTGAAATCGACGAAGACGACGAATTTCGAGGAGCGCAAGGCGATCTTCAAGCAGATCCACGAATTGATGGCCAGGGATGTGCCGATCCTCGGCATCTATTACGAGCCGGTCGTCGCCGCCGTCGGGGCCAAGATCGAAGGCTTTGCCGTGTGGCCGGCCGACAAGGAACGCGCCTGGGGCGTCAAGAAGAACTGAGCCTCTTTCCCATCGAGATGAAAGGCGGGCAAACCCGCCTTTTTTCATGGGCGTTTTGCCGCTTCGGGAGAGCTTGTAAAAGGGTATCGCCGGCGTGCCGGTTACCTGTCCGCGAAACCGATGGTGTCGCCGACACGAAGGGTCGCTTCGCCGTCCACGGTGCACAGCGCGCCAAAACCGCCCTCGCCATGCTGGCTGATCTTGTGCAGCACGGCTGGCATGAAGGCCAACTCCCCTTGCGCCAGCGCAGTGAAGGTACAGCGCGCGCAGGGCTCGGAAAAGGTGACGATCGCATCGCCGATGGCGAGCTTGCGGCCGATCAGCCGTTGTTCGACCAGGCCGGTGAATTCGGGATCGGTCTCGACGACGATATTGGGGCGGAAGCGGCGCGGCTGCACCTCTTCCGGCCTGCCGAGAAGGTCGCCCAGCTCGCGCAGGGAGGCGGTGGTCAGCAAGTGAATGTCGGCACGCTGGTAGCGTGGCGCGATCCTGCCCTCAGCCTCCGAACCATAGGGCAGATGCGGGCGAAAGGCGGCCGGAAAGCCGAGGAAGCGGCTGGCCATCTCCGCCGCCTCGGCGGAATCGACGGGGAGCCAGGCGCTGTCGCCGTCGCTGACCTCGATGCCATCAGGGCCGATGCGCGAATGCAGGTTCGGCAGCGGTCGCCAGGGCTTGCGGTTTTCCGGTGCGGCGATTTCGCCGCTTTGCGCCTCGACGATACCCCACAGCCGGTCATGTTCGAAACCGCCGGGCGAAAGCCGTGCTTGTTCCAGACGTTCGCCGCCCATGGAACTGACGGGATAGCGCCAGAGTTCGATAACGCGGCCGAAGGATTGCATGTCTCATCCCTTTCTTGAGGAGGCGAGAACCGTGGAGAACCAGTGCTGTACCACCGACACCATGGCCCGGCCATCATGGCCGGCGCCGGGAACGATATCGTGGCGCACGGCAATACCACAGGATTCAAGGCTTTCGCGCAAGGCCGCCATGCGCTGCAGCCGGTTGGCCTCGGCCAGGCTTTCGGCGCCCGGCATCCACCAGCTGTCTTGCGGTGTCAGGCGAATTTCCCAAGTCTCCTTGTCCTCGCCGCCGATCACCATCTGCACGGGAACCCGACGCATGGCCTCGATATCCAGCGCCGTGCCGAAGATCGCCTCGAAATTGCGCACGCCGACCCAGAAATCATGATCCGGGTCCAGCAGCGTCACGATACCCGGGGCGCCGATGGAAACGCCCATCAGCCGCTCGGGATGGATGTAGAGAAAACGGTGCGCAAAATGGCCGCCGCCGGAAAAGCCGTGCAGCAGGAAGCGATCCGAACGCAGGCGATAGCGCTCCGCCACCTCCGCCACCATGTCGAGCAGCACCAGGTCGTAGGCGATGCCGCCATCCCTCATGAGCTTGTAGCTGGACAACTCGCCCGGTGCCGACATGCCGGCGGGGAAAAGCGGGGCCAGGATGATGGCGCGCTCGCGTTCGGCGAAGTCTTCAAAGAAGTTGCGATAGGTTTCCGCCGAGCGCGCCGTGCCATGGACGAGCACCACCAGGTCGAATGCTTCCCCTCCCTGCCCGTCGTATTCGCGCGGAACATAGAGGCAATAGCAAAGCCGCGGCTCCATGCGGCTGGCGAAATAGGGGGTACGGCCGCGATCGTAGAAGCCGAGGCGGCCGGCCATGCCACCTTCCCGGAGCGGAGGCGGCGCGAAACTCATGATCCCGCCGCCTGCCTCTGCGCCGCCTCGCCGGCAAAGGAGCGGTCGAGCAGCATGGCCGCGTCGAGCAGCCGGCGGGTATAGGCCTGCTGGGGCCGGTCGAAGACGTCGTCACGCGCACCGATTTCGACGATGCGGCCGTTTTCCATCACCGCAACGCGGTCCGCCACCTGTTCCACCGCGCCGAGATCGTGGGAAACGAACAGGCAGGCGAAACCGTATCGTGCCTGCAGGTCGCGAAACAATTTCAGGGTCTGTTTCTGCACGGTCATGTCGAGCGCCGAAACCGGCTCGTCGGCGACCACGAAGGCCGGCCGGCCGACGATGGCGCGGGCAATCGCCACGCGCTGGCGCTGGCCGCCCGAAAGTTGATGCGGAAAACGGTCCGCGAACTCAGGCGCGAGGCCGACTTCCGCGAAAACCTCCCGCACCCGCTCCTGCCGCTTGGCGCGATCCAGGCCTGGGTCGAGCTTCAGCGGCTCGCCGACGATATCGGCGATGCGCTGGCGCGGATCGAGTGAGGAATAGGGATCCTGGAAGACGATCTGGATTGCCTGCCGCAGGTTGCGGCTCGTCGCGGCCCGGTCATAAGCGAGCGGCTGGCCGCGAAACGCCATGCTGCCTTGCGAAGGCGTCACCAGCCCGACGATGGCGCGGCCGAGCGTCGTCTTGCCCGAGCCGGAGGCCCCGACCAGCGCCAGCGTTTCGCCCCGGTTGACCGTCAGGTCGACACCGTGGACGGCGCGTTTTCCCGCTGTCTTGCCAAACAGTTTCGCGCGGCCCGGATAATCGATGACGATATCCTTCAGCTCGATCAGCGGCTCGACGGCAGTGTCGGCCAGACGAATGCCGCCGGCGCTGCGGCGCGGCAGGGCATCGACGAGGCGTCTGGTATAATCATGCTTGGGCGCATGCAGAACCTCGGCGCTGCCGCCCTGCTCGACCGCCTTACCCTTGTGCATGACGACGACATTGCGCACGTAATGGGAGACCATGCCGAGATCGTGGCTGATCAACAGCACCGACGTGTTGTTTTCCTGCGTCAGTTCCACCATCAGGTCGAGGACGTCGCGCTGGATCAGCGTGTCGAGCGCCGTGGTCGGCTCGTCGGCGATCAGCAATGCCGGCTTGAGCAGCATGACCGAGGCGAGCATGATGCGCTGACGCATGCCGCCGGAAAATTCATGCGGATAGGCGGCGAGACAACGCTGCGGATCCTGAATGCGGATGCGCTCCAGCATGGCGAGGCTGCGGTCGCGGATCTCGCCCTTGCCGAGCTTGCGGTGCAGCGCCAGTCCCTCGGCCATCTGCTGGCCGATGGTCATCGACGGGTTGAGCGACACCATCGGCTCCTGGAACACCATGCCGATCTCGGCGCCCCTGATCTCGCGAAGCTTGGCCGGCGGCAGCGTCGTCAGATCGATGCCCCGCAGGCGTATCCGGCTTTCCGGCGCCACCTCGAACGGCGGCGGCAGCAGGCCGAGCACCGAGCGCGCCGCCATGGTCTTGCCGGAGCCGGATTCGCCGACCAACGCCAGCATCTCGCCGGCCGGCAGCGCAAAGCTCAAATCGTCGACGACGGTGAAGCCGCTGCGGTTTATCCGCACCGAGAGGTTTTCGACCGAGAGGATGGTCTCTTTTTCGTCTGCAACGGCCATGGGGGTCAATCCTGCATCTTCGGGTCGAGCCAGTCGCGCACCGCATCGCCGAGGAGATTCACGCCGAGCAGCGCAATCGAGATGCAGAGGCCGGGCAAAATGACGATATGCGGCGCCTGATTGATGTAAGGCCGGCCGGTGGAGAGCATATTGCCCCAACTCGGCGCCGGCGGCGGTACGCCAAGCCCGAGGAAGGACAGGGCGCTTTCCGACAGCACCACCCAGCCGAACATCGTCGTCGCCAGCACCATGACCGGCGCCACGCAATTCGGCAGCACATGCCGCAACATGGTGACGATCTCGCTATTGCCCATCACCCGGGACGCCTCGACATATTCCCGCTCGCGGATCGAGAGGACCGTGCCGCGCACGACGCGGACCGCGACCGGCATATAGGCGATGCCGAGCGCGACGATGATGCCGTTTCGACTGGCGCCGAACACGGCCATGAAACCCAATGCCAGCAGCAGGCCGGGAAAGGCAAGCAGCGCATCGTTGACCATCATCAGCAGGCGATCCGTCCAGCCGCGCAGGAAACCGGCGAGAATGCCGAAGATAGTGCCGAAGACGATGGCGAAGATAACAGTGGAAAAGGCGATCCAGGCGCTGGTGCGCGCGCCATAGATCAGCCGGCTGAGAATATCGCGGCCGAATTCGTCGGCGCCGAGCAGGTGATCTGGCGACGGCCCCTTGAGGCGGGCGAGCAGATCGAGCTTCAGGGGATCGTAAGGCGCAAGCCACGGACCGAAGATCGCCACGAACAGCAGCAGGCCGACGACGACGATGCCGATGAGGCCGTTGAACCTTATGGCCGGAATGCGAAGAG
This sequence comes from Hyphomicrobiales bacterium, assembly GCA_017305935.1. Taxonomy (GTDB): domain Bacteria; phylum Pseudomonadota; class Alphaproteobacteria; order Rhizobiales; family Rhizobiaceae; genus Metarhizobium. Next base: position 369,810 of record JAFKJU010000006.1, read on the forward strand.
CCCGTGCGATCATGCCGTCACCCTTGGATCGAGGAGCGGATAAAGGAGATCGACCAGCAGGTTGACCACCACATAGATAAAGGCCGTAAACAGCAGGCAGCCCTGCACGACGGGATAATCGCGGGCATAGATGCCGTCGACCAGCAGGCGGCCGAGGCCGGGAATGGTAAAGACGGTCTCGATGACGGCGATATTGGCAAGCAGGCTGCCGAGAACCAAGCCGATCAGCGTCAAGGTCGGGGCAAAGGCGTTCTTGAAGGCATGGCGCCACATGACCGCCGCCTCCGACAGGCCCTTGGCGCGCGCATGGGTGATATATTCCAGCCGCGCCACCTCGATGGTGCTGGCCCGCGCCATGCGGGTGATCGAGCCGGATTCGACCAGAACCAGCGTGACGACGGGCAGGATGATATAAAGCAATGCGCTGCCGAAATCGCGGCTGAATGGCACATAGCCGACGACCGGCAGCCAGCCGAGCTTTAATCCGAAGATCAGAAGCAGCATCAACCCGGCCCAGAAACTCGGGATCGACAGCAACAGCGTGGAGGCCGCGATCACGGCGATATCGCCACTGCGGTTCTGCCGCCAGGCGGCGAACATGCCGGCCGGCACGGCGATGACGGTGGCGAACAGAACGGCCACGAGAACGATGGTCGCCGAGACGGAGAAGCGTTCGAGGATCAGCGGCAGGACGGCCTGGCGGGTGGAGATCGACTGGCCGAAATCGCCGGTCAGCACATTGCCGAGCCAATAGAGATATTGCAGCGCGATCGGCCGATCGAGGCCCATTTCGGCGCGCAAGGCTTCCACCTGTCCCGGCTGGGCGAGATCGCCCAGCATCAACGCCGCCGGATCGCCCGGAATCATGCGCATCAGCACGAAGACAATGATCGAGACCAGGAACAGGGTCGGGATCGACGAGGCGATCCGGGTCAGGATGAAGCGGACCATCGGCTCTCCTCCTCGGTTCTGTCCGGGCAAGCGCCGGCCGCGCGGGCAAGCGCGCCTTCCTCCATCGTCAGGTCGTAACGCGTGAACTCGCGGTTGATCGCCGGCAGCGGCGCGACCTCCATGATGCCCTTGGCCGGTTCGCAGAGGATCATCGCCACCGTCGCCGAGAGATTGCCGCCCTCCTTGGCCATCGGCGCGCGGCAGACGCAGAACGGGGCGGCGAAATCGTCGAAGAAAGCACGCTTGAGATCGTCGGCGGTCAGCTTGCCGCCGGTTTCCGCCAGGACTTTCTGAACGCGGTGGTCGCGGTAGAGACTGTCGGGAACGCTGGCAAGGCCGGTTTCCTTCAGCTTCGACAGCGCAATCGCGCTTTGCCAGTGGTTGGCATGCACGATCAAGCCGTTTTGTGGATAGATCGGGAAGGCCTCGTCCGGCGCGCATTCGAGATCGACCGCATAGCCCTCGGCCGTGCTCAACATCATGTTGTTGGAGCCGGATTTCGGCGTGATGGCGACGACGCGCAAGGCCAGGGCGAAATGTTGCGCCTCCAGCGCCCGGCGGCGGATGAAGGGCAAGGGAATGCCCATGTCGCGGTAATCGCGGTCGCTTTCCAGATAATTGGCGGTGATGGTGATGCCGGCGGCGTTGAAGCCGCTGCGCGCCAGGCCGCCGGCCTCGGTGAAGGTCAGGATATCCGGCCCGTCCTCACGCAGGATGCGCAGCACGATGGAAGTATCGGCGCATTCGGCGCGCCAATCCCAGTTCTGGCCGTGGATGACGGTGGCGTCGCGCGTCACCTCCGGCAGCAGCACCGCGCCGGTGCAGCCATCCGGCTCCTCATCGGCGACGCCGGCCTCCAGCCGCGCCAGTTGCAGCACCTCGGTGCGGGCATTGACGAGCACGATGGCTGAGAGATCGACACCGGCGCCCTCGGCAATGCCTTCCATCTCGGTCACCAGATCGGGCGCCCAATCGCGGATGCGCGGCAGGAAGGCGGTGACCAGGCGCTCGATATTGGCATCGTCGAAGCCAAGGCGATGCAGTTGATCGGTGTAGAGCCCGGCCGAAAGCCGGATGCGTTCGCGCGCTGTCTCGCCATAGATGCGCCCACGCTGACGCGGCGCGCCGCTGATCTCAATGAGAGGAAAGGGAGTGATCTTTGCCATATGCGCTGCCTTCGGTTCCGTCATTCACCAAAGCATAATGCATTTTATCGATATGAAAAGCAATAAATTCGAAAAATGCGGAGTCGCATTGCGCCGCAGGCGCGCTATAATGCAAGAGCGAAACAAGGGGCGTCTTGGACGACATGGATTTATCGGAAACCGGACAAGTGGATGGTCCGAGCACGCTGCAGCTCGATCTGGCGCGGCGGATCATCGACCGCATTCGCGACGCGGATTTGCGCGTCGGCACGCGTATCTCGGCGCCGGAACTGGCGCGGCTGTTCGGCGTCTCGCGCTCGCCGATCACGGGCGCGCTCGATCTCCTGGTGGAAAAGGGCGTGCTGCAGCCGATGGAAAAGCGCGGGCTCAGGGTGGCACGCGATGTCTCGACGCTCGATCTTGGCGAAATCCTGCCGAATTCGCCGATCGAGGAACTCTATCGCCAGATGCTGCGCGAACGGGCGCAGAACGAGCTGCCGCAGGAAGTGTCGGAAGCCGAGCTCATTCCCCGCTACGGCGTCTCGCGCGGCATCGTGCGCAAGCTGCTGATGCGTTTTGCGGCGGAAGGCCTGGCGCAGCGCCTGCCCGGCCATGGCTGGCGCTTCGTCGATACGCTGGATGGCGACGAAGCCTATCGGGAGAGCTATGAATTCCGCGCCATCGTGGAATGCTCGGCGCTACGCACCCCGAACTTCAACGTGGATGCCGAGATCGCCGCCCAGATCCGCCGCGCCCATAAGCGCATCCTGAGCGATCCCGCCAGCCGCTCGGGCAGCGACGAATGGTTCCGCGTCAACGCCTTTTTCCATGAAAATCTGGCCGGCTTTTCCGGCAACCGTTTTTTAACCGATGCGATCCGTCACCAGAACAATCTGCGCCGCATGCAGGAATCCGCCGCCTTCTTCGAACTACCGGCAGAGCGGATCGAGCAATCCTGTCGCGAACATCTCGCCATCCTCGACGCCGTCGAAAGCGGCGACCTCGAATGGGCCGAGGCACTGTTGCGACAGCATCTGAAGCAGGCATCGGAATACGGATTGGGCGGCAAGGCGAACGCCCGCGCCTGATGCGCGGGCCAACCGGCAGGTCCCGTTCCTGTCGAGTCATTACGTCGCGCACCCCTCGTGCGGGCGTTCTCCCTTGCCGCAAACCTTCATTTCCATTCGTAGGCGCGCTCGCCGTGATACGGGCGTTCGGCGACATAGGCGGAGCCGTCGCCATCCTGCGATACGAAGGCCAGGGCGTCCGCCGCATCGTTGAAGCCGACGAATACCATGAGCATGGCGCGAGCGGCCGGGTGACCCTTCTTGCGGTAGGAAAAATGGACTGCGCAATGCGGATAGCGGGGATCCACCGTGGCGGCGCCCGATCGATCACCGGTCAGGGCGATGAACTGGTCCAGTGCGAAGAAGCGGTCGATGGCGGCGAAGGCGGTGGCCTGCGAGACTTGTCGGTTGGCGCCGCCATCGGCGGGGCGGCCGTAATACAGGGCGTCGGTCTGGCCCTTGCGCCGTTTCGTTTCATAGACGATCAGGCCGCCGGCTGCGGCCAGTTCCAGATGAACGTCGAATGTCTGGAAGCGTTCCGGCTGACGATCCAGTTCCGAAAAAAGTGCTCTCAGCTCGGCGATATAGTCGGCATAAAGTGCAGCGGTCATGGGGCCTCGCAGGAGCGGTTTCTTCGCCGCGCTGTAGCATGGCCCTGCTGTTGCCGATACCGGATTCGTGCGGGGCCGCCCTTTTGGCGGCCCCGCCCAAGGATCAATAATTCGACCGCTCGACCCGGTCGAGAATCTGCAGCAGCAGATCGGCGCACACCTTCATCGGCTCGTTCTCGGCGCATTTGACGTCGATCTTGGTATCGCCGGTCTTGATGTGGAAATGCGCGGCCCTGGACGGCGGCGGTGGAGGCGGCGGTCGATGGCCTTCCGGCCGCATGTGACCGTGTTCCCGGGCTTCGCGGGGCGGCGGCGGAGGCGGCGGTGCGGCATCGTCATTGTCGTCGGCATCGACGCGCGGCGGCGGTGCATCGTCGGGGGAAGGTGCTGCCTGTTCCGCGCCTTGCGGTGGCGGTGGCGGCGTCGTCTGGGCGATGGCGGTTCCGGCAAGCGCGGAAAGCGCGAGGCCTGCGAGGAGAAAGCGCTTCATGTTTCGTCCTTACTGTGTTTGAGGCGCTTCAATAACGAGGAAATGAGCCGGAAGTTCGGGGAACGGGAAAAAATACGCCGGAAACGACCGAAGCCTTCGAGAAGCGTCGGCGTTCCGCCTGGTCGCCACGTTCACGCTTCTAAGTGACATGCAAGCATCGATCGCGCGCGGAAAATGCGACGGCGCGCTTCCGTGAAGCTGCCGAGGATTTCCCGATGCAATGGTACGAAACATCGGATTTTCGCGCGCGAGCGCCGGACGCTAGTGTCGGGGGTCTCAACAGGAGCGCGATAAGATGGGCGCGATGATATCCGCATTGCCGCTACCGCACCATGCGCAAGGCATGCCCGCCATGGTCGAGGATCGTCTCGATGCCGATCATCCGTTGCGCGGCGCCGTCCTTGCGCTCGGCAATTTCGACGGTTTCCATCTCGGCCATCAGGGGCTGGCCCGGATGGCGCAGCGGCTTGCCGCCGGCCGGCCGGTGGCGGTCATGTCCTGCGAGCCGCATCCGCGCAGCTTCTTCGGCAGGGAAACCGCGCCGTTCCGGCTGGCGACGCCTGCGGCCCGGCGCGTGCAACTCGGCCAGTACGGCGTGGATTTTATCTATTCGCCGCGCTTCGACCGGGCCTTTGCCAGCCTCAGCCCGCTGGAATTCGTCGACCGCATCCTCGTCGAAGCGCTCGGCGTCGCCCATGTGATCGCCGGACCGGACTTCCGCTTCGGCAGCCGGCGCGCCGGCGACATGGCGCTGCTGTCGGAACTGGGCGCCGCCCGCGGTTTCGGCGTCAGCATCGCCCCTGACATCACCCATGCCGGCGTGCGCATCTCCTCGACGCTGGTGCGGGCGGCAATCGAGGCCGGCGACCTCTCCGGCGCCGCCCGGCTGATGGGGCATGGCTGGCTCATGGAAACGGAGCGCACCGCGGATGGCCGCCTCTGGCTGCACCCGACGCTCTGTCGGCCCCGACCGGGACGCTATTTCGCTTGCATCGAGGGGCGGAACGAGTGGTTGCACGTCGAAATTACCGGCGATGGTGAGTTCCGGCCGCTCGGGCCGCATTCGCTGCAGGCCCCACCGCAACTCTGGCGTCTGGAGCGACAAATGAACGGGCGCTCTTCGCTCGCCGGCGGGGGGCCGCTGGCGCCCGCTGTTTGAAAGGAAAACCATGACGATACGATACCTGCCCGCCACGGGCTATGTGACCATGCCGTGGAAGAACGGCACGGGCTCCACCGACGAGATCTGCCTGCTGCCGCCCGATGCCTCGCGCGATGCCTTCGAGCTGCGGGTCAGCCGGGCGATCATTGCCACATCCGGCCTCTTCTCCGCCTTTCCCGGCGTGGAGCGGACCATCACTGTGATCGAGGGCGAGGGCCTGGCCCTGGAATTCGACGACCACGCCGTCGACCTGACGACAGGTCAGCCCCACCGCTTCGATTCCGGCCTGACGCCGGTCGGCGTGCCCAAGGGCGGGACGGTGCGCGTCGTCAATGTCATGGCGGCGCGCGATGCCTGGCGTCTCGCCCCGGCCGAAATCCTCACCGAAGGCAGGCTGTTGCAGCCCGAGCCGCACGGGCTGAGCGTCGTTTTCGCGTTGCGCGGCGCATCCGAATTGTCCGATTCGCAGGCAACCGTCACTCTCGGCCAGGAGGATTGCGCCCTCCTGGACGCACCCGCCCGGTTCGTGCCGGAAAACCGTTCCGCCCTGCTTGTCGTGCCGCTTCGCCGGGCGTCGGGCGCCTAAGCCGTGTCTTGCGCGGCAGGCCTTTCGGCCTGCCTCGTTATCGGTCAGGCGGCCGATGGCCCCTTCCTGAAAACCTCAAGGCAGCATTCGATGAAGCGCCGTGCCGGGCCGGAAAGCGCCTCGCCCTTACGATGGGCGATGACGATCGACGAAGGAAGCTGCTGGCCGACCAGGGGCCGCGCTACCAGCTTCAGACCGTCATAGGTCATGTCCGCCGCCGGCTTGGTGGCGAGAAGCGCATAGCCGAGGCCATGGCCGACCAGGCCGCGCACCATTTCGAAGGAGATCGAGCGGTAGGCGATCAGCGGCTCGACGCCGGCAGCGCGCATCACGCCGACGAAGTAGTCGGCGCTCGGCGGCGCATCGAGCAGCACCATCGGCTCCTCCGCCAGCTCCGTCGCCTCGATCTCCGTCTGCGCGGCGAGGCGATGGCCGTCGGGCAGCAGAACGTAGGGGAACAGATGGTCGAGCGGGATCTTTTCCAGTTCGTCGCCGAGGTCGATGTCGTAGAGCAGCGCCAGCTCGCTTTCGCCGGCGCGCAGGCTTTCGCTCAGCCGACGCTGGTCGCCCTCCACCAGACGGATGCCGATGCCTTCCATGCGCTGGATCAGGCGCGGCATGATGAACGGGCCGAAGGTGTGGAAACAGGCGACCGACAGCCGGCTTCCGGCATTCGCGCGCGCCGCCGTCAGCGATCGGGCGCCGTCGATCCGCATCGAGGCGCCATAGGCGCGGTTCGCATAGATGAGCGGCGAGCCCCCGCCGGAAACATGCAGCTCGCGCACCTCGCACAGGAAGATATAGTGGGTTCCAACCTGCTCCGAGGATATCAGCCGGCAATCGAAAGCGACGAGCGGATCGACGATGCGCGGCGCGCCCGAAGGCATCGACACCCATTCCGCACATTCGAACTTGTCGTTCACCTCGTCCTTGAAGCGGCCGGCAAAGGTGTCGGAAATATAGGACTGGTCGTCGCGCAGCACGTTGACGCAGAGAACGCCGTTCTCGACGATCCTTGCCGCAGCCGGGCTGAGATGATGCACGCAGACGAGCATGGTCGGCCAGGTGCTGTCGGCCGATACCGAGGCCATCGCCGAGACCGTCACGCCGGCGCGGCCCGCCTGGCCGTCCGTGGTGACGATGTTCACCGTGCAGGCGGCATGGCTCATTCCTTCGAGAAACTTGAGCCGAATGGTCTGTTCAGTCTTTGCGTCCACGCCCGGCACTCCATCGTTCTAATTGGTTGAATGGCACCGCCCGAGGCGGAAGCACGCGTGCATTGTTCCAAGACGGCGGGCATTGGAAAAGAATGCTTTTCTGGCGTTCTGCCTCAGGAAAAACTCGGAAAGGAGGCTTGTCAGCCCGCGCAGGACGATTGCGGAATCGGAACCATGCCGGGCAGGCTGCCTTCGCGGATCAACTCGCGGCAGAGGTCCTCCAGAGCTTCCGCCACCCGGGAGCGCTTCAGTTCCTTGAGGCTGGCGAGCCCGAGTTTCATCGGAGGATAGTCCTCCTGCAATTCGACATAGGCGAGCGGATAGCCGTTCTCGGCGCTCATGTTGCGCGGCCGCACCGTCATCATCGAAAAGCCGATGCCGGCGCCGACATAGGAGCGGATGGCGGCGGGAAGGCTGGTCTCGGCAACAACCCTCGGCGCGATCCCGGCCCGTTCGAACAGCGACAGGAAATATTGCCGGGTGAGCGGCAGGTCGAGCAGGATGAAAGGCTCCTGCTCCAGGTCGCTCAGCTTCAGCCTCGGCCGCGTCGCCAGCGGATGGTCGGCAGCCAGCAGGATATAAGTCGGCAATTCGGCGAGCGGCACGAAGTTCATGTCGGACGTCAGGCTCAGTTCATAGGTAAGCGCCACATCGATGCGGGCGTTGCGCAGGCCTTCCAGCAGCTCCGCCTCGCTGCCCTCGGTCACATGCAATTGCACCTCGGGATGGCGCGTGACGAAACTCTTCCACAATTCGGGAACGATCAGCGGCGTGAAGGTGCGGAACGAGCCGAGATTGATCGGCCCGGCCACCACGCCCATGGCGGAATTCACCACGTCGTAGAGCCCCTGCGTGGTGCGCAAGGCCTCCTTGGCGGCGACCAGCAGCCGCTGGCCGGCGGGCGTCAGCGACAGGCCCTGCGCATGGTGGCGCACGAAGAGCTGGGCGCCGAACTCGACCTCGAGATGCAGGATCGCCGCCGAGATCGACGGCTGGGAAATGTTCACCTGCTCGGCAGCGCGCGTGACGCTTCCGGTCTCGGCGGCGGCGATGAAATAGGTCAGTTGACGAAGGGTGAAGCGCATGCGGTCTTCCTGTTCAGGCCGCGATCCGGCCACAAGGCCGAGAGCGTTATGATGCGTGCGCGGCGCCGCCTGCCATGGTCAGCGCGGCATATTCCGCCGCATTGGGGCAGAAATCCACATCTTTCGCGCAAGGCTTCGAGGCAGCGTAGAGCGCGCGGGCGCATTTCCTCTCATGCGGGCAATGGTCGCATGTGCGCGCCATCTCGAACAGCCGGTAGCGCCCAGCCGACTTCAACGCATCGGCGGCGCCATGGATCTCGGCCATGTGCGCCAGCCGCTCCAGCACGTCCGCCCGCTGCTGCGCCGCCTCCGCGACGTCGGCCGCCGTCGCGCCGAAATCCGCAGCACCTGCCTGTGTCAGCGCCGACAGGTTCCAGCGGTTCGCCAGCTTCGTCCTGAGAGTGCGGGCCATTCGATCCATTCCGAACATCGTCTTCTCCAACCGTGCGTGATCGTTCATCAGAGATGATCACGCCGCGCCCGAAAAACAAAACAGCATCTTCGGAAGCCCGGCTTCAGGATTTCCGATGCGCCCTCGCGGCCCCGCGGCGAGGGCCTCCGCCAGCCGGTCCAAAAGAACGGGGCGTGCCCGGCACGCCCCGCTGATGTCCGGGAGGACATTTGAAGACGGTTACAGGTCGCCCGGCACGCCGTAGCTCGGCGCTTCGGATGGGTTGAGGGCGCGGGAGACATAGGCTTCCATCTCACCCTTCCAGCGCACCCACAGCTCCGCCAGTTCGCCGATCGGATCCTCGTCGGCCCAGTCGACACGGAGATCTGCAATCGGCCAGGCCTGGTCGCGCACGAGGATCATGCCGACCGAATGGACCGGCCCTTCCTCGCCGCCCGCAGCTTCGGCCGCGCGCATGGCGGCCAGCAGCCGGTCTCCGAGGCTCTGCCCGGCAGCGGCGTTAAAGGCCGCCACCATGGCTTCGGGAACGCCGGGGTCGGACAGAAGGTTGCCGGCGGCAACCACGCCCGGCCCGGTGGCGACGCGGTGGGTGCCGAGCGTCCTCTTCCCCGAGAAGGAGGCGGTGCGGCCCTCGGCATCGACCAGCGCCAGCTGGCGATAATCCAGATGCGGCGCATCGCGCTTCAGCGCTTCGAGCGCATCGGGCGCCGACAGGCCGCTCGCCATCAGGTCGAGCCCTTTGGGGCCAAGGCGCGGATCGGTGATGTTCTGCGTCGCCACCGCGCCGACGCCGGCCCGCGCATGGGCGCAGCGCGCCGCCACGCAGGGCGAGGACGACGACACGGCGACGCCGAACATGCCGGTCTCAGGGCAATGCGCGGAAATCGAGAAGGTCATCGCGGCCTCCCTCAGGCCGCGTCGGGAATGACGGCGGTCACTTCGATCTCGACCACCCATTCCGGCCGCGCCAGCGCCGGCACGACGAGGCCGGTCGAGCAGGGATGGACGCCCTTCAGCCACTTGCCCATCTCCTGGTAGACGGCCTCGCGATAGCGGACATCGGTGAGATAGACCACGATGCGGCAGATATGGCCCATCTCGCTGCCGGCTTCTTCCAGCAGCATCTTGATGTTTTCCATCGTCTTGGCGGTCTGCTTGCCGGCGTCGCCGACATGCAGGCTTTCGCGGGTGTCGAGATCCTGGGCGACCTGGCCGCGCAGGAAGACCATGGTGCCGCGCGCGACGACGCCCTGGCTGAGGTCGTTGTCGAGCTTCTGCTCGGGATAGGTCTGCTTGGTGTTGAAGGGGCGGATGCGTTTATGGATCATGTCTCGTTTCCACTGCTTGACCCGGCCGACCCGGCCGGTGGGATGGATATCGGGAAGCGGGGCAGCCCGCCACGGGCTGCCCCCGGTCGATCATTCGGCGGCGGCGCGCTTGGCGTCGGCGGAGAACCAGCTCGATATGGCGGCATCGCCGGGCGTCAGGGTGCGCCCGCCCATCACCCGGTCCGACAGGCCAGCAGCATTCTTGACGAAGGCGAGCGGACCGTCCCAGTCGAAGTTGCGGTAGACGGCGCCCAGATGCGCAAACGGCGGCGACTGGGCGAAAAGCTGGAAGGTCAGCCGGTGGCCGGCATAGTCCGAATTCAGGAGGTCGCGGGCAAACGCCAGCAGCTTGCGGCGGTCCTCGGCGACCCATTCGTCGTTGATCGTGTAATACTTGTCGAGCCAGGGCTTGGTTTCCGGGTTCTCGAAGGAGGCCGCATCCGGGGTCACGCAGATCTGGCCGCCGCAGAGTTCGCGGGCGATGTGCATCATCTCGTGAAGCTGCGAGCAGGCCAGCACGCGGCCGGTATAGAGCAGCGACTGGTTCGGCATCATCAGGCCGGCCGGCGATTTTTCGCCAAGCGCGATGGCGCCCGTCAGATGCGCATTGATGCCCTCGCGATAGACGGCGAGCTGGGCGAGCTTTTCCTGTACCGCCTGCTGCTTGTCGAGACCGGTCTGGCGGGCGTTGAACAGCGCAGCCCCGATCATCATGTCGGCAACCTTGAGATTGCGCTGGACGAAGGCGAAGGCCGAATATCGGTGCAGCGTCGCGCGAATGAAGGTCGCCGCCTTGGTGTGGCGGTAGAACAGCACGTTTTCCCACGGGATCAGCACGTCGTCGAAGATGACGATGGTATCGACCTCGTCGAAGCCGTTGGCCAGCGGATAATCCTTCTGCGGCGCGCGGCCGGCAAAGCCGGTGCGGCAGATGAACTTCAGGTTCGGCGAGCCGAGGTCGCAGATGAAGCCGACCGCGTAGTCGCTGAGCGCATTGTTGCCCCAGTTGGCGATGGTCGGCTTGGTGAAGGCCTGGTTGGCATAGGCAGCGGCCGTCTCGTATTTCGCACCGCGCACGACGATGCCGGCGTCGGTTTCCTTGACGACATGCAGCAGCATGTCCGGATCCTGATCCTGCGGGGCCTTGGAGCGGTCGCCCTTCGGATCGGTATTGGCGGACACATGGAAGGGATCTTCGCGCAGTACCCGATGGATATGCGTTTCGATATTCCGGGAGAATTGCGGATCGACCTCGTGGAGCACGTCCTGGCCGTCGAACAGCGACCACATTTCGCCGACCGTCTCGTCGCCGACGCGGGTGACGACGCCGCCGATTTCGTTCAGCAGATGGTCGGTGGCGCGGCGCTTGGCCCACCAGTCGTTCTGGGTATGCGGCAGGGCGCTGCCGAGCGCGTTGCGCTCGCCGTTCTCGACGACGGTCATGATGTCGCGATGGGCTTCCTCATGCTGCATGTCGAAGATGCGGGCGCGGATATCCACGATCGGCTTGAATTGCGGATGGGTCGTGACATCGCTGACGCGCTCTCCGTTTACCCATATGCGCCGGCCGTCGCGGATCGAGTCCTTGTATTGCTGACCTGTCCTGATCATCGGGGATCCTTTTGGTTTTTCTGGAAAATCGGGCTTCGCCGCCAAGCGGCTCGGGCGCCCCGGTCCGTGGTAACAAGCCGCCGCACGGATCGAAAATATGGGTTTCCGTGGCTGTGCAGCAGTTTTTCCGATGCCGGATCGTGTCTCCGGCACCGGCGGATTTGCGCTTATTCGGGGCGGGTTTCCCAGGCGCCGTTGCGCACTTCCTTGATCTCGATGGCGACCGGGATCTGGGTCTGGCCGTTGGCATCGAAGGTCGTCTCGCCGAGCACGCCGTCATACTTGATGGCGCGGATGGCCTTGGCCAGCGCCACCTTGTCCTCGATCCCGGCTTCCTTGATGGCGGCCAGCAGGATGTTGGTCGCGTCGAAGGCGTATTTCGTATAGGGGCTGGTATCCTCGGCGAAGCCGCGCGCCTTGTAGTCGGCGTTCATCTTCTCCAGCTTCGGATTGGACTGCGCCGCCGGGTAGCTGACCATGGTGCCTTCGGCCGCTGGGCCTGCGAGCTTGACGAATTCCGGATCGTAGAAGCCGGAAATGCCGATCATCGGCACCTTCAACCCGATCTCGACCATCTGCTTGCGCAGGATGCCGGCTTCGGCGATGACGCCGCCGAAATAGATCGCATCCGGCGCCGCCTCGCGCAGCTTGGTGAGCGTGGTGCGGAAATCGACGGTGCCGACCGGGAACAGATCCTTGCCGATGATCGAGCCACCCGCCTCGGTGAAGAAGGTCTCGAAGGCCTCGGTGTTGGCGGTGCCGTAGTCGCTGGTATCGGCAATGATCGCGATCTTCTTGGCGCCGAGCTTCTTGGCGGCCCATTCGGCCAGCGGCTTGTTCTCGGTCACCAGCGTCGGGGTGACGCGGGTGATTTCCGGCAGGTTCTGCTCGGTGATCTTCGGGCTGATCGCGCCCCAGACGATCATCGGCACCTGGAAGCGATTGAAGATCGGCATGGTGGCGAGCGCCACCGGGCTGTTCCAGTGGCCGGTCGCGGCGATGACTTCCGGGTCGTTGACGAGCTTGAGCGCCGCCGACACGCCGGTCTGCGGGTCGGAGGCGTCGTCGAGCGCCACCGGCTCCACCTCGTAGGGGTAGCCTGCGGCATTGGCCTGCTCGATGGCCAGCAGGAAGCCGTTGCGGGCGCCGAGGCCCTGCTGGGCATTGCCGCCGCTGACGGGGCCGATGAAGCCGAGCTTGATGTGAGGCTTGTCCTGGGCCGCCGCCGGCATCGCGAACATGGCTGCGGACAGCATGAGGCCGGTCATGAGCGCGCGGCGACGCATCGTCAGTGTCTTCATTCGTTCACCCTCTTGATCTTGTTTCGGCCGGATGACCCCATGGCGTCTCCCGGGGTCGTGCCTGTCTCGGCCACGCCGGAAAGCTGCGGGATGAGGGCCTGTTCAGAAAGTCGTAATTTCTGATGGCCTGGATCAGAAAACCGTTGCCAATGGCGGCGAGCTTTCCCTTGCGTCGGCGAGGATGACACCAATAATCCCCCGGCACAGCGCTCAGGTCACGAGGGGAACTCGAAAGGCCGCTGTCCAATAATGAAGGGAGAACCTCAATGGACGCTCTGGTTGCGCAGCATTTGCTCAACTGGCTGGTGCTCGCCAGCATCTACACCCTACTCGCACTCGGCTTCAGCCTGCTTTTCGGCGTTCTGGACGTCATCCATTTCTCCCATGGCGACGTCGCCATGGTGGCGCCGTTCGTGGCGCTGCTGGTCGTGCAGACCGTGGCGGGCCTCGCCGCGCCGATGGGAGCGCCCGCCGCACTCGTGCTGGCGATCCTCGTCTCGATGGTGGCGATAGGCCTTCTCGGCGTGCTGCTGGACTGGCTGGTGATCCGGCGTTTCCGCAATGCGCCGGCGATGATGGCGCTGGTCGCGACGGTGGCGCTCGGCACCGTCATCCGCGAGATGATCCGCACCTTCTATCCGCAGGGCTCGAACCCGAAACCCTTCCCGTCCATCGCCTCGGGCTCGTTTGCGATCGGCGATTTCGTCGTTCCCACCTTCAGCCTGATCGTGATCGGCGTCAGCATCGCCATGGTCGTGGCGCTGTTTGCGCTCCTCACCTACACGCCGGTCGGCATGCGCATCCGCGCCGTCGCCGAGGACCGCAACATCGCCAGGCTGATGGCCATCCGGCCGAGCCGGATCTTCGCCATCACCTTCTTCATCGCCTCGGCGGTCGGGGCCATCGGCGCGGTGTTCTTCGTCAGCCATGCCGGCGTGGTGCGGTTCGATTTCGGCGTCCAGCTCGGCCTGATCGGCTTTTCCGCCGCCGTGATCGGCGGGCTCGGCTCGATGCAGGGCGCCATCCTCGGCAGCCTGCTGATCGCCGGCGTCGACGTGCTCGTGCAGATCGGCGTGCCCGACGGGGCCTCCTACCGGCTCGTCTTCATGTTCGTGCTGACCATCCTGGTCCTGGTGCTCAAGCCCTCCGGCCTGCTGGGCAAACCCGTCTTCGAGAAAGTCTGATCCATGTCGCACACCGGAATTGAAACCGACGTCCCGGCGGTCCGCCAGGGCGGGGCCACCAATGCCGCAATCGTCACGGCGGTCGAAATCGGCGGCGCCGCGCTGCTGGGGGCTTTCCTGCTCTCCGACAAGACGGTCATCATCGTGGCGCTGCTGGCGGTAATGGGCGCGATCTTCGCCGTGCTGCAGCTTCGCCCGCGGGTGGAGGAGCGCATCGTCGCCGCCTTCCGCGACCAGCGCCGCCTTTCCATGGCGCTCGGCGCGGTGATCGTGCTCACCTATCCCTTCTTCATGAACGGCAGCAGCTATGTGCTGCACCTGCTGATCGTGGCCCAGCTCTATGCAGTGCTGGCGCTGGCACTGAACTTCCAGCTCGGCAGCGCCAACATTCCCAACTTCGCCACCGGCGCCTCCTACGGCATCGGCGCCTATACCTCGGCGCTGCTGGCGATCAATTTCGGCATTTCCTTCTGGTGGACGCTGCCAGCCTCGGCCGTGGTCGCGACCGTCTTCGGCTTCCTGCTCGGCTTTCCCTCGATGCGTACCAAGGACAGCTACCTGGCGCTCGTCACCATCGCCTTTGCCATCGTCGTGCATCAGCTCTTGAACAATTTCGCCTGGACGGGCGGCGCCAACGGCCTTGTCGGCATTCCAGCACCAACGCTGTTCGGCCATTCCTTCGCCCAGCCGATCGTCATTTTCGGCTGGCGCCTGCCGAGCCAGGCCAATTTCTACTACCTGGCGGCGGCCCTCGTCTGCCTGTCGATCGTCGCGGCAAAACGCCTGCACGAAAGCCGCGTCGGCCTTGCCTGGAATGCGCTGCGCGCCGATCCGCTCGCCGCGCGCTGCCAGGGCATCGACATCGTGCGCTACAAGATGCTGGCCTTCGGGGTGGATGCCTTCCTCGCCGCCTTCGCCGGCACGATCTATGCCTTCTATGTCAGCTACATCTCGCCCGACAACTTCACCTTCCTCGTCTCGGTGACGATCATGACCATGGTGATCGTCGGCGGCATGGACAATACGCTCGGCGTCATCATCGGTGCCTTCCTGCTGACCATGCTGCCGGAAAAGCTGCGCATCTTCTCCGATTACCGGCTGCTCTTCGTCGGCGTCATCGTCATCCTCTTCCTCATCCTGCGCCCGCAGGGGCTCTTCCCGCAGCGCGCCCGCAACTACGGAGCCCATCCATGACGAACCCGCTCCTCGACGTTCGCGGCCTGTCGATCCGCTTCGGCGGCCTCGTCGCGGTGGCGGAGGTCGACCTCACGCTCGCCGCCTCCGAGATCGTCTGCATCATCGGCCCGAACGGCGCCGGCAAATCCACCCTGCTCAACCTGATCTCCGGCATCTACCGCCCGACGGCGGGAAGCGTGGCGCTGGAGGGACGCGACATCACCGGCTGGCCCGTCCACCGCATCGCGGCGGCGGGGATTGCCCGCACCTTCCAGTCGAGCCGGCTGTTCAACGACCTGACGCTGCTCGACAACGTGCTAATCGGCATGCATACCCGCACCAGTGCCGGGGTACTGCAGGCTTTGCTGCAGCCAGCCAAGGCGCGGGCGGAGCTGGAAGCCGCAGCCGAGCGGGCCGGCGAACTGATCCGCTCGGTCTCGCCGCATCTCTATCCGCGCCGCC